>CAWDTW010000064.1:0-61045 GCA_963805295.1 uncultured Alphaproteobacteria bacterium
AATTTTTCCGGGTTCGAGGCCGTCAACAGCGCGCGCCCCTTGAAGTTGTCGTGGCCGGCCAAGGTG
This sequence comes from uncultured Alphaproteobacteria bacterium, assembly GCA_963805295.1. Taxonomy (GTDB): domain Bacteria; phylum Pseudomonadota; class Alphaproteobacteria; order Rhizobiales; family Beijerinckiaceae; genus Roseiarcus. Next base: position 67 of record CAWDTW010000064.1, read on the forward strand.
ATGAGCATAGTATGCTCAACGTTGTGGTAGAGGGCGTCGCTATCGCCGATGCATTCTAGCCCGCATTATGCATCGCTTTGACGACAACGAGGCCGAGCTGCGACGACCCCTCGCGGCAGACCATTCCCGAAGGGCATTTCCGGACCCCGGTGGCCGACCGAAAGAATTGCGCGACGTGAACGAGTTAGCGCGCTCGCACGCGCCCAAGGCGATTGAGATGCTGGCCGAGATCATGTGACGCGCGCCTCTCACTTGGCGACGAAGCAGTTGCCGCCGTCGTTTTTCGGTTCCGCGCAAAGAGCCGAAGCGTCTGGCCTGGAGAAGTCCCACGACACGCAATCGGTAGACAGTCTCGCCGTCGACAATGGCCTTCTGTACGCCGATCTTCGATCCGTGGAGCGTGGACGCATATTTGGCGTTGGATGCGCCCGAGATCGCTCTTGGCGTCGGCTTCAGATTTTGGCGCTGCCATTTGTACGGCCCAGCCAGTCGACGCGGCGGCGGTCTGATCGAGGCGCTGCTGGGCGGGAGGAGCCTGAGGCCCAAGCAGGTCGCCGAGGGAATGCAGCATACGGTCAAAGGACTGTTGTGCGCCTTCGGCGGGCGTCACTGGGAGCGGCGACAGGCTCAGCGGCAGCCTGCGGGGTATCAGGCCCGCCTGCCGGCTTCTCAGACTTAGCGGGCGTCGCAGGCGGAATTCATTGGCTCCGCGTCTCCGCCTCTGCGCTCGCGATCGCCTCGGATTTGGCGAAGACAACCGGGGCCGGAGATTTGCCGTGACGTTTCGTCAGCAAGACGAGCTTTCGAATTCAAAGATCAGCAGTCCCGACCGCGTCATTCGCAGCCTCTAGCGCCGGCCTAGGAGGCGGTATCGGCACGTCGGCCGAAGACCAGGATTATCTCTACGCCGCAGTGAATGTCGCAATCGGCGTTCCACCGGGCCGCAACGATATGGTTCGGGCCGGCATAGGATCGGGAGGTTGCGCCGGCGGGGGGGCCTGCTGCGCCGCTACGGGCGAGGCATCGACCTTCGTCGTTCCCGAGTGTCCAGCCGCTGGCGTGATCCCGCCGGCGGCTGCCGACGCTCCGGCAGGTGGAGGGGCACTACCGAGCGACGCCTGCGTGCTCAGATCGACCGGTTGTTCCTTGACCACCTTGACCTGCGTCGACTTCGCGCTGTCCTTACTGAAATGCCTACCGGCGTCGCCCCCATTCAATATGTATACCGACCCTACTACAGCGACACCGGCAAACGCGACGGCCGGAGCGATCAGTTTCCAGGCTTGTGAACGGGTTTCTGTTCCGCTGGCCGGGCTAAGCCCTGCTCCCACCACACCCGAAAGTCGTCAACGTCAACAGCTGGCAAGGCTTCGGCGTCGACGGCCGTGACGTCGTGCGTCTCAGTTAGGCGCGCCAATTTGGACAGCCCGTTTGTTCCGCGCGCAGTCGGCGCTCAATTTCCTCGACAATGATGTGGTGCTGGTCGGAACCGGGAAACGCCCATTTGATCCTCGTCGAACGCGATTTGCCGTCCGGTTTGCTTCATCCCCCAGCCCAAATAACCTTGCGTCAATATTCCTAAAGAGGAGGTAAACACCAAAGTTGACCCGGAGGAGCTATCGCCCGACATCAATTGAACTCCCGCGCGACCCCCGGTGCCTTGGGTCGGAGAGCGGTCATACGCGGTGCCCTCGACGTATGACCACTATTTAGCACGTTTGAGACGTTCGAGGCAACATCGCGAATTGGTAGAGTTGAGGTGTGGCGCGGTGACGTTAGGCTGAGCATGTCTGTTCCCGCCCCTTTCGTCTGGCGGTGCCTTAGTGGCTCAGCCGTAGCTCCGTTTCCACACCCCGCTCATCGAACCGGACAGGCAGATTTGTCGGGTAGCTCAGCCATTGCTGGCTTTCGCCCCCACAGATCCCACCGTGCGGCGTTACCGCAGTGGGCTCTTCAGAAGGGACCCGAGGCGGGCCGATCGTCTGGCCGCCTCGTTCACACGCGCGAGGTTCGGCTGCAAGGGTTGCCAGCGCTGTGTCCGGCCCTTCGCCTGCCCCGTCGTGATCCCTTCCTGCCGCTCCCTTTTCTCCATCGCCTCGTTTCCTTCGGCGACTTCATCGATAGTATGGAGCGGTCCGACTCCCATCCGCGATGCGGCGAACTATGGTCGTCCCTCGTTCGCCGCCCCCGCCGGAGACCACCGGCGGACGCTGATGGGTCTCATAGGTTCCGGAATGGGCCTTTTGGCCGTGACGTGGTCCAAGCCCCCGGCGGAGCATCCGGTCTCTCGCATGACGAAACCCGATGTGCTGCTTTCGCTGGTGCGGGCGCCAGCTCTGCCTCCGCGACATGCCGATTTCGGGAATGAATTCCACACCCCGTCCAACCGCTGTCTACGCTTCGGACCCCGCGTCGCCGCGACGCCCGCAAAACTCGCTCCCGTCCCGCCTGCTCGGCTTTGAACGGACCAGACTTTCACTGGCAAGCTCATTCCAGCTTTCCTCTCGCACCCCGCATCCGGCTCTCGGACAAGACCTCACGCCGTCTTTCGCGTGCGACGCCATCGGCAGCTTCTGAACATCATGTGGAGTTGATAGGTTGCCCAATCTCCATGTCCTTCGCCACGTTCTGCGTCTGTCTTGAACTGAGGTCCCTTCCCTCCGCCGGAGTTACCCGGTTTCCGCGGTACTACGAACCTCTCCGCCACCCCAGAGCGCCCGGCCTGTCCCTCACGGGCGTCCGGTTGGTCCTGTCATCTCTGACCTCAGGCGACGCCCAAAAATAGCCGATTCGGAATTTGCGATTTTACTGGCATCGGCTGTTTAGCGGATTCCCGAGTGCGAGGCGAGCGTCTATATCGTGATGATGATAGACGAATCATCCCTGCGCGTCCGGTTTGACGCGCTTCGGCCTTCGCTGGACGAGCGACGCCGGCGGTTGAGCGCGGCGGCGGAGGCGAAGGCGGCGGGCTACGGCGGGATTGCGGCGGTCGCGCGCGCGACGAAGGTCGCCCGGAGCACGATTGGGCGCGGTCTGAAGGACTTGCGGAACCCCGGCTCCTTGACGGGAGAGGTGCGGCGCAAGGGCGGGGGCACTCCTCGGTTGACGGTCAAGGACCCGACGCTGTTGGAGGACTTGCAACGATTGCTCGAGCCGGCGACGATGGGCGGTAAAGTCGAGGTGTGGCGCGGTGGCGTTAGGCCGAGCATGTCTGTTCCCGCCCCTTTCGTCTGGCGGTGCCTTAGTGGCTCAGCCGTAGCTCCGTTTCCACACCCCGCTCATCGAACCGGACGTGCAGATTTCCCGCATCCGGCTCTCGGACAAGACCTCACGCCGTCTTTCGCGTGCAACGCCCTCGGCAGTTTCTGAACACTTTCCGGAGTTGATAGGTTTCCCAATCTCCATGTCCTTCGCCACGTTCTGCGTCTGTCTTGAACTGAGGTCCCTTCCCTCCACCAGAGTTACCCGGTTTCCGCGGTACTACGGACCTCTCCGCCACCCCAGAGCGCCCGGCCTGTCCCTCACGGGCGTCCAGTTGGTCCTGTCATTGCTGACCTAACCACGCTTTGGGGCTTCCCGTGTTGCGTGCGCTTTCCTTGTGTGCGTGCTGCCGCCACTACCCCGGTGCAGCGGCCGGGCGTATTCTTCGCTCATCGCGCCCTGCCGTATCAGCCTTCCCCGAAAGGGTTGTCGGGTCGGCCTGCACATCGTCCTTTTCGAGGCTTGCTCAGCGTTCACTCGCGTTGCGGCCCGCACACTCGCGCTGTCACCTATTCGTGACCCGCTACACCGAAGGCTTCAGCCATTTTGTTACCTCCATGACTGCTCCGGTTGCTTCCGGCTGGAGCGGTTGGCCGGGTGGGACTTGCACCCACTGGAAAGCGCCGCCTTCTCACGGCGCACACCCGATGCGGCCGTTGCGATGGGTCTCCAAGAGCCACGACAAGCTGGCGACGGCGCTTCGCGCCATGGGTCACAAAGTGAGTTCCTCGACCATTCCCAAGCTGCTGGAGGAACTGAAATATTGTCGCCATTCCAACCGCAAGACCAAGGAAGCCGGCAAACATCCTGATCGCGACGCCCAGTTCGAATATATCAACGCGAAGGTCGAGGCGTTTCAGGCGGCCGGCGAACCCGTGATATCGATCGACGCGAAGAAGAAGGAATTGCTGGGCGAATTCAAGAACGGCGGTAGCGACTATGGGCCGCAGGGCGAACCGATCGAGGTCAACGCTCACGATTTCGAGGACAAGGAGTTGGGCAAGGTCGTCCCTTACGGGGTCTACGACATCGGCGCCAACCTCGGCTATGTCAGCCTCGGAATCGACCACGACACCGGGGAGTTCGCCGTCAACGCCGTCCGATGCTGGCTCGATCAGATGGGTTGGAAGCTCTATCCCGGGATGAGGCGCCTGATGATCACGGCCGACGGCGGCGGCTCCAATGGTTCACGGCTGCGGCTCTGGAAGTTGGCCCTCCAACAACTCGCGGACGAAACCGGTCTGATCATTCAGGTTTGCCACTATCCGCCAGGGACTTCGAGGGGAGTAGGCCGAAGGAATTGCACCTCCAGCCTCTCGCAGAACGGTGCGTGAGTTCTCGACTCACACCGCTCCCATCAGGCAAACGCGCCGATACTGCTTTGATGCCAATGTACGAACAGTCTGCGCCGCTTGTTGGCAATGGAACCAATCATTTGGCCAGCCTGTATTTTGCGTCCTGCATAGCGCTTGTACTTACGCATCGCCCACGCGATTAATGTGGCGTTGACGTACTTCCACACCGAATGCAGTGCTGCTGGGGAGTAACGGCCATAGTAGTTCAACCAACCCTGTAGGATTGGGTTGATATCTCGGGCGATATCCGTCAACCGCACATGTGTGCGTGTGCGTAGTTTTAGCTCCCGGATTTTCTGCCGCATGGCTTTGAGTGATGACGCGCTGGCTTGAGGTCCATATCCCGTAAACAATTTGCGATTACGATTTATGGCTGCCTTTGTCCTGAAGCAGTATCCGAGGAAGTCAAACTTCGTATTCGGATAATGGCCTGTGCGTCGCCCGTCCTTGCAGTAGACGATCTTGGTCTTTTCGGGATGCATTTCTAGATGGCATTCCGCCAGCCGGGTTGCCAGCGCTGCTTTCATAGCAAGAGCTTCGGCTTCCGTTCGGCAGTGCACCAATCCATCATCTGCATACCGGCACCATGGAAGGTCCGGATACTCTCGCGCCATCCAAGCATCAAACGCGTAGTGCATGAACAGATTCGCCAGCACTGGGCTGACAACACCGCCTTGAGGAGTTCCACGGGTTCTTTCCACCCGCCTTCCTTCCTCAAGTTCCATCGGCGCCTTCAGCCACCTCTCGATGTACAGAAGGACCCATGTGCACTTTACGTGTTTGCGAACGGCGCGCATGAGCAACGTGTGGTCAATGTTATCAAACAGGCCGCGGATGTCGAACTCTAAAACCCAGTCATGCTGCCGGCATCGCCGGCTCGTGGTTGCTATGGCATCCAACGCCGACTTGTTGGGTCGATAACCGTAGGAATCCGCCATGAAGAGGGGTTCCAGCGTCCTTTCCAAGACTTGCTTCACCACCATTTGAGCCACACGATCCGCCACTGTGGGCACACCTAAAATGCGCTGTCCGCCCGTCTTTTTAGGAATGGCGACAGCGCGTACCGGTGGTGGAAAGTAGCAGCCAGAACTCATCCGATTCCAGATCTTATAGAGGTTTCTCATCAGATCTTTGTCGAATTCCTCAAGCGTCTGCTTATCAACTCCGGCTGCACCCGCATTGGCTTTGACCGCTTTGTAGCCGTCGTACACTAGCCTCTTGTCAATATTGAACGGCTTCATCTTCGTTGCATCCATCGCTTCATCCCGTTTCCGGTTGCACGTTGAATCAACCACCTGACCCGATCCCTTTGCTCCGACCCCATTACCGGGTCTTCATCGCTCGTACGGACCGGTCCGCCCCAGTGCTCCACGTCGGTACGCTCGCCTCGTGGCTTCAACCACTTGCACTTCTCCCTTGGCATTGAAGCGACTGGTTCCTACAGTTCCGATTGAAAGCCTGTGTCAAATTCACGCCCCCTTTACGCCGGTCGCCACCTGCCCAGTAATCAGGGCTCCCGGCAGGCTTCTCCCAGAAGTTCCACTCGCCTCTGGTTTCGACGACAACTTGATCCTAACGACGCGTCAGCGGAAGGTTTGCTTGCGCTCGTCTCTCTGACACCTACCAGCACAGGTAGTCCCCGAGCTTTAGCCCCAACGCTCACCACCGCGACTCTTAACCGCAGCGGCTTGGGGTGGTTTGACACCTACTCCTGAAAGTCGATGCCGATGGGCCGTCCATCATCTTTCAATCAGCTTCCATATGATTCCGGGGCATTACTCCTTTCCTCACATGTTTCTGCAGCACACAGTGGAACAAGATCGAGCATCGCATGTTCTGCCACATCACGCAGAACTGGCGCGCGACGCCACTCCTCAGCCTCCTCATCGTCATCGAACTGATCGCCAACACCACGACGAAAACCGGTCTCAAAATCCGCTGCGAACTCGATAGCAACACCTATCCAAAGGGCATCAAGGTCTCGGACGCGGAAATGGCGACCCTCAACATGACCCGAGACTCATTCCATCCAGAATGGAACTACAGCATCTCGCCGAGGTTTCACGAAATGAAGCAATAGTTTTTGGGCATCGCCTAACCGGGGCAATTTCGCCGGGCGCCGCCCACCCCTGCTCTTGCGGCGATGACGCTCAACGAAATCGCCGCAGTCAGTTTGACGGCGTTGAGGCAATTATTCGGCCGCCGCGAGCAATGAGCCGGTTTCGGCGACGGCGGCAGCCGCCGCCTTCATCTCGCCGGCGAGCGCCAGATAGCAGGCAGTCCAGGCGCTCTCGACCGGGGGCGTGAACTCATCGCGGAGCGCCGCTCTCAGCGTCGAAAGCAGCGCGACCGCGACCGTGTCGTAGTCCCTGTCCTTGACCCCGTATCGCACATGTCGCCGCCCCAGCTCGCGCACGGTCGGCAAGATCTGGTCCAAACGATGGAGATTTCCGACGGCCGTCGCGAGCACCGCCATCAGCATGGCGCCCTGCTTCTTCATGTCGTTCTTGAACAGCGGCCGCAAGGCCGGATCGATGGCGAACAGCTTCTCATAGAACATCGCGGCCGCCAGATCGGATATCGGCGCGATTTTGGCGAAGGTTGCGCGCACAAGCGCCTGTTGGTCGTGGTCCATTTTCTCTTTCTCCCCTTGGCGCGAATGCGGGCTCGAGCCGCCTAACGGGACGAGCCCGAGCCCGCCCGCCCGCGCTGCTTCGACAGCCGGGAGATTGAGGGAACCGTCGCTCCGAATCTTCTCGCTCAGCGCAAAAAGATGTCTCATTGCGCGCAAAAGGAGCCGCGATGACGCATCAAGCCGTCAGACGCCGCTCGCGGCCGCCTTCATCTCGCCGGCGAGTTCGTCGTAGCAGACGGCCCAGGCGTCCCGGACCGCGGGCGTGAAGTCTTCCCCGAGCGCCTGCTCGAGCGTCCAGAGCAGCGCCTCTTTCAGCGCGTCGTAATCGGAGAGCTTGACGCCGTAGCCGACGTGCCGGACGCCGAGATCGCGGATCGCCGGCAGGACCTGGCCGGGCTCATGCAGGTTGTAGACGACCATGGCGAGCATCGTCATGAGCTTGACGCCCTGAATCCGCATGTCGTGCTTGAACAGCGGCTGGAGGTTCGGGTGGTCGGCGAACAGCCGCTCGTAAAATAGCGCCCCCGCGACATCCGGCATCACCGCGAGCCTGGCGAAGGTCGTGCGGACGAGTTCTTGCTCTGCCGGATTCATCATTCTCCTCCGTCGCGCGCCGCACGCGCGCCGCTCCGGGAGGCCGCCCCTCCCCGGCTTTCGCTCAGTCGCCGCCACGGGACGCCTCGCGCAGCGCGACCGGCGCTGCCCCGAACTCGCCGGCGAAGGCGCGATAAAACGTCGCCATGCTGTTGAAGCCCCAACCGAAAGCGATGTCCACCACCGACCGGCCGGTTCCGGTCGCGCCGGCGACCGCGTCGCGGCACCTGAGCAGCCGCTGGCGCAGCACATAGCGCGCGAAACTGCTCAAGGTCGGCTCGAACAGCCGATGCAGCTGGCGCACCGAGACGCCAAGCGCGGCGGGGGCGCTGCCGGGAGTTAGGCCGGGATCGGCCAGATTGAGATCAATATGCCGCTTGACCGCCGCGAGCCGCGCCGCCTTGAGCGAGTCGCGCCCCCGCTCTCGCCCTCCTCTGAGGCGCCGGAGGCGAGCGCAGCGAGGCCGCAGAGGTTGCACAGGACGCCTTCGCCGAGCTCGTCGGAAAGGAGCGGAACCTGCGCGGCCGCAGCGTCGACAGCAGCGCCGAGCAGCGACCGAGCGGCGAGGCGGCCGGCAGCCGGAATGGGCGAGCGAGGCGGCCCCCCGCCAGGAGCGGCGAGAGCGCGGCGTTCGGGATGATGAGCATCCCGAACCTGGCGCCGCCTTTCAATTCGGCGTCGAAGCGCCATTCGGTCGCGCTTACGCAGAAATCGCCGGTCTCGAACGCGAGGTCGACCGGGGTGCTCAGGGGGGCGGCCTTCCAGACGAGCGGGCGGCGGAATCGGCGGACAAAAAACGCCTCCGTCTTGTCCCTGGCGACGTCGGCGGCGGTCCGGCGGGCCTTCTCGAGTCCGGCCTCGATGTTAATGAGCGCAAAATCGCCGGCGGCGTGCCCCTTGGCCTCGGCGCGGAACCGGGAGGCGTCCGGAACCTCGCCCGGCGTGAAGCTGTGCGCCTGCTGGGCGAAGTAATCACACCAGAACCTCACGCGGTCCTGCACCGGCAGGTCGTCGGTGGAAAAACGGATCCGCATCGCCGTCCCCTTGGGCCAGCGTTCGCCTGAAGCGCGCAAGCTATCGCTAAGCCAATTCCGCCGGCGAAGCGAGCCCGCGCCACCTACGAGGAGCGGGTCGAAGCCGTGCTCGAGCTGGCGCGTTCGGGATCGCGTCAGAGCTGTCGCGGCGCCTCAGCCCCCGTTCAGCATGCGCCGCGTGAGCTCTTCTATGGGCGCATAATCGTCGGTGAAGACGACGGTTCCGTCCGGCGCCTCGACATCGGTGATCTGCTGCGCCGCGCGTTTTGCGAGGCGTTTGACCGCCTGATCGCCGTCGAAATTTGCAAGCCGGTCGCGAATGGCGTCTTTCGAAGTTTCCTTTGGAAAAGCGAGGAGCATGCGGTTGCCGTAGCCGACCGAAAGGACAACAACAGAGGGAAAGACCCGCTCCAACGTTGCGAGGATCGAGACCAGCAGCTCCTGCCGTGGACCGTCGTCGAACAAATTCATCATCAATACGCCGTCGGGGGACATGTGCGCACGAACAGCCTGGAAGAACTCGACGGTGGCGAGGTAAAACGGGATGTAAGGCCCGCCCTGATAAAGATCGACGTGCACGAGGTCGTACCGGTGCCGATTTCCCGCGAGCCAGGGACGCGCATCGGCGACATGAACCTGGAGCCTGCCGTCCGCGGAGCTCAATCCGAAATAGCGATCGGCCGCCTCGACCACCTTCGGATCGATCTCCACAGCGTCGACCATGACTTCTGGCGCGGTGAGCCTTGTGGAGGCGATTGAGCCGCCGCCGCCGAGGCTAGCACCAGGAGAGATTCGGCCGGCGCGAGCAAGTGCCCCAGGGCAAAATCGTCGAAGTAGTGACCCGTCCAGCCGCCGCCTTGGTCTCGAATGGTGTGCGCGCCATCGCCGTTCAGTTTGAGGATCAACCACCCGCCTTTGCGGACCACGCGCACGAAGTTATAGGGCGAGTCCTCCGCCCAGACCGTGTCGCCACTAAAGACCGGCGGCGGCGCGAACGGCAGCGCGCCCGCGATCAGACCGAGCGCCATCACCGCAGAGCGGGCATGGAGCGCCAAACCGGACGCGGCCGTCGCCGCTGACAAAAGACAGATCGCCTCCAACGTTTTTTGCGTCCCGAGTTGCGGCACCAGGAAGAAACTCGTCGCGAGAACTCCGGCGATGCCGCCGATTGTGGAAAGCGCATAGATCTTTCCGGCCAACGCTCCGACCCGTCCCGAACGCGCCAGCAGTCGGATCAGGAAGGGGCAAGCTGTGGCCATCGCCGTCATTGGCGGAGCGAAGACGAACAGGCTGGCGAGCGCGGTCCCGGTGAAGTCTCCCATGTTCGCAAAGGCGGGAAGCACGGAACGAACGGCGAAGAGGACGCCAAGTTGGTAGAGCGCGCTGCCGAGAAGCATACCGTAAAGAGGAAAGTCGGTTCGGCTGCGATCGGCGATCCGACCGCCCGGCGCATAGCCCAGGGCGAGCGCCGCCATCACGACCGATATCATGCTGCCCCAGACGTAGATCGAGAAGTAGGGGGCGTAGAGCCTGAAGGCGCCGAGCTCCTGAGCCATGATGGCGGCGCCGGTGAACAGAGGCGTAGCCAGCCAGAGCGCCAAGCGTACGCGACCTGCATCCTCGCCTATCACGGCACGGTCTTCGGTCGCGCCGACGATCCGCGTCTGCATGATTTAACCATGAGTTTGCGCGCCAGCGCGCCCCATGCGCGCCGATCAGGCGGGCGGTGTCATAGGGTCCCCGCGGCGGCGCCGTCTTCTCAGTGAGCGCAAGATCGTGTCTCATGGAGCGCAAGCCTGTAGTCGCGCTCGGCGAGCGCGGCCGAGAGCCGACCGCGCGCCGACGCGGGCGAACGCGTAGTGTAAATAGGCTCAGCGAGTTGACCCTGCCTACCCGCACCGGTTCAAAGGCTTATCACGCCGATCGGCGCTCGGACCCCTCGCCGAAACACACTCCGTTCCGGTTCGACCGCAAGGGGTCGATTTCCCGCGTTCGCCACACCCTCAGACATGACCGCTATTTGCGCATTGCAGTCATTGCGATGACGGTTCCAAGCGCGGTACTCGGGCGGAGCTCGGCCTTCTGTCGGCGTGTCGACCACTCGATAGGCGCGCTGACAGAACCATCGCGACAGGCCTGATTTCCTCGCTTCGCCACCGGATGTCATCTGACGGCGTTGTCACACGAACTTGATTTGGCGGCTCGAGGTTTGGAAGTCCCTGCGCGGACTAATCTTGTGGTCCCATCTCGTCACGTCCGAAACACGCTTCGTCTCTGAGTGCGTGAAGCGTGTAGCGGAAGTGAGGCGCTGTTGTTGTGGACGGCCGCGTGAACCGACAGTAGGCGTTGGTTCACCCGCTTTGCGCGCTCGCGTCATTCTTGAGGCGTTGAAAGGCCGCGCTGATCCGAGCTAACACGCGGTCTGCGTGACGAAGCATTTCATCGGGCAAGCCAAACGCAGCAAGCCGATCCGGGTGATAAGCTTTGGCCAGATCGCGCCAGGCCGCGTGAATTTCCTGCTCCGTCGCGTCGGCGGCGACGCCGAGAACGACGCGCGCGTCGTTTGCGTCGAAACGGCTCCGCTCGTTGGCGCGATCTCCGGCGGCTGGCTCGACCCTGTCGCGCGGGTCAATTCGGGCGATCTCTGTCTTCAGCAGGAAGGCGCGAGGACCGTTTTCGGTCTCGATCTCAATGAAGGGCCCTGCGTCGTTGAGCGCGTGGCGAAGGGTGTGGTGCGCAGGGATGAAAATTGCGCCCACCTCGCTCTACGGTTCGCCGATACGGCGCTACGCTCTCGGCGCTGAAGGCGCGTCTCGATGAAGAACCGGGCGCCGTGGCACCTTGGTTGGCCGCCTCCCGAAGGGCGCTGTGATCGCCGTCACGGCGCAGCATGACGCTTCGTGTTGAATGTCCCGCGCTGCCCGAGAGGGGCAGCGTTCGGGGGAGGCGTGAAAGATGTCGAACTCGGCAACGTTCGCACGAATTGCGGCTTGGAATCGACTTCGAGGCGGAAGCGCTCATTTTGGGCTTGGGCGCCGGGGCGTACGCCGACGCATGCCGGCGGGCCGAAGAAGCGAGCAGCCAGATGATGGTCAGGGACTGGAGCAGCGTCGCCGCCGCGATCGCGCGCAAGACGAGAAAGCGCCCGGCCTTCCAGCTCGCCGCGATGTTCCATTAGTCTTGGCCCTCGGGGACAAGGCGCGCGCATTCGGGCCCTTGGCCTCGTGCAGCCAGGCTGCCATCCCGGCGCGCTTCACGGCAGACGCGCCTCCACTCGCCGGTCAGGCAATCCGCGGGGCGGATTCGACCTCGCCATGTCTTGCCCGTTGGCGCCGTTCGCCCCGTTCGTTTCGCTCTGGTGGAGAATGCGCGCGCGCGCCTCCGTAAAGCCGATCAGCCCGGCCTCCGAGAGCCGCTGCAGCATCTGCCAAGCCGCGCGATCGAGAACTTCCGCGCTTGGCGTCGAAGCGGCCAGCCGCGTCTGCTCGGCGGCGACGAGCGGCGGTTCCGCATCGAGGACGAGAAGGAGGCGCTGGGCCCTGAGCTCGGCATGGACGAGCCGCGCGCCATGGCGCGCCTTCATGTCTTCGACCAGAGCCTCCTCGGGCGGGAGCGACTTGATCCGGATCGGCTCGCCTCCGCCCAGCATGGCCTGCATGCGCTCGATCATCGCAGCGCGGCCCGACGGCATCGCGATCTTGGAGAAATCGGCCGCCCCGTCGAGCACGCCGTCGGCGAGCGCCTGCTTGTGCGAGAGGAGATGCAGGATCGAATGTTCGATGGAATTTTCGGTGACGAAATTGACGACCGTCACCGCGCTCTTCTGACCCTTTCGCCATGCCCGCGCGATGCGCTGCTCGAGCTTGGCGGGATTCCACGGCAGGTCGAGATTGATGACGGCGTTCGCCATTTGGAGATTGAGGCCGGTGGCGCCCGCATCCGAGGAGAGGAACAGCTGGCAGGCCGGATCCTCGCGGAACCGGGCGATCTCGGCGCGGCGCTTGAGCTGGGGCACGTCGCCGGTATGCCAGGCGCAATCGACGCCCATTTCGTCGGCGAGCCCGCGCGCGAACTCCAGCATCTTCACCCATTCCGAAAAGACGACGATCTTGCGCGACGGCTCCTCCAGAAGCTCGCCCAACACGCCTTCGAGCTCTTCGAGCTTGGGGCAGACCCGGCATTCGGGATCGAGTATGGCCGGGGTGTCGCAGATCATGCGCATGCAGGCGAGATATCGCTGCAGGCGCTCGAACTCCTCCTGGGTGAGCGGGCGGCGCTGGGCAATAGAGGCGAGTTTTCGGGCCAGATATTCGTAATCGCCGTAGCGCTGAGCCTGCTCCTCCGCCATCGGCACGAAGAACGTCTTTTCGGTGCGATCTGGCAGTTCGTCCTCGACGTCGCGCTTCCGCCGGCGCAGCATCACGCCGCTAAGGCGCCGATGCATCTCGTCGAGGTTCTTGTAGCCTGCCGGCCGTCCGCGCTCGTCGAGATCGTAGAAATCGCGGTTGAAGCGGAACAGAGGGCCGAAGATCTCGGGATCGAGATACTGCACGATGGAATAGGTCTCGTCGATGCGGTTCTCGAGCGGCGTGCCGGTGAGGACGAAGGCGTAAGGCGAAGCGAGCGATTTCACGCGCCGCGCCGTCTTGGTGTGCCAATTCTTGATGCGCTGGGCCTCGTCCAGGATCACCACATCCGGCTTCAAGAGACGGTTGATGTCGTCCGCGTCGCGCACCACCTGCTCGTAATTGACGAGGGTGAAGAAGGCCGGCTTTTCATAGAGTTTGAGCCGCTCCGAATAGAGACCCGCGACAAAACGCGCGGCCCGATTCGTGAAGCGGGCGATCTGCTCTTCCCATTCGGCCTTGACGGAGGTGGGTGACACCACGAGCACGCGCTCGACGCCCTTCTCCCGCGCCAGAATCTCGCAGGCGGCGATGGCCTGCACGGTCTTGCCGAGCCCCATCTCGTCGGCAAGAAGCGCACGTTCGTGAAAGGCGAGATGGGCCGCGCCCTCGCGCTGATAGGGCAGGAGCGGCAGCTTGACCACATCGAAGCTGGCTCGGCCCGCCCCGACCGCGGCGAGGAATTTCTCCCGCGCCTTCTCGCGGGCCGCGAGCCGCCTCTCGCGCTCAATCCAGGGGCCGAAATGGCGCGAGATCCGGATGTAGGCCGGCGCGCCGGGCGCCGCGAGGAGGAGCCGCGCCACTGCCTCCGGATCGGATACGAGCCTGCCGCCCTCGTCGAGGAAGGGATCAAGAAAGGCGTGCGCCTCGGCGCTCGGAGCCGATCCGCCAAGCGAAGGAGCCGGAACTCCATCGCGCCGAAGAAAGACTTCGACGCGCGGCGAGCCTCTCGTCGCCGCAGCGGCGAAGGCGCGCGCGCCGAGCTTTTTTCTCAGCGCGAACAGCACGCCCTCGATATGCTTGCAGGTCCCAAGACCGTTGACGCGTTGGTCGACGCAGCTGCAGGAATTGGTTCGGCCCGCGAGATCGCGAATCTCCACTTCATAGGGACCGCCCGCGCTCGAGCTCGCCCGGAAAGTCCCAGACGGGCCCAGCTTCGGCTCAAGCGCCTCGATTTTCGCGATCTCGGTTCGCCCCCGCCACCGGCGCAACTCGATCTCGTCTGAATCGCTGGTCTTCCAGCCCAGAATTTGCGGCTTTTCCAAGACCTTGCGGGCTTTGGTCGGCTTCTTGGTCATGGCCAAACCCATGGCGAATCAGGAACAGCGGAGGAGAAGGTTGGCGGAAAGCGTCGGCCCTGGCGAGAGGATCAAGGGTCAACGCAGGGGATAAACCTTCCATCTCGATTTGCGGCGGGCCGAATACGGCGCCCGCGCGTCGCGCATGGCGGCCACAGCGGCTTGCCGCGCCAGCGAGAAGCCACGCCGTCGGGGAATGACTGCTATTTAGCGCATTGCGGTCGCCCCGGGCGGCACCTTCGAATGATCGCAATCCGTCCTTCGCGATGTTCTGCCGGCGAGTTGATCGATGCCCGCTCAGGGCGGATACCCTCCGATCGAGGGGCGAGACGAACGAGAGCGATGCGCCAGAAAGCGGTCTGAGGCTGAACGCGTAGGTTGCGCCACAAGTGGAAATTCTGCGATCTGACTGACTTAACGCTTGAGTATCACTAGATAGGTCCGCAAGTTGCAGACGCTGCGCCCGCGCTGGAGTCGCCATGTGGTCTCGCCTGCTCGCCCTCGCTTTGCTCCTGCTACCCGCTCCGGCCCTGGCCGGCGTCAAGGAGAAGGTCGCGGCCCTCACTCCGTCGGCGTTGGTGCTCGTGCTGGATGCCGAGGGCAACGAGCTGGTGGCCCAGAATGCTGATGAGCCCTTCGTCCCGGCCTCAGTCACCAAGATCGTGACGGCTTGGCTGGCGATGGAGGTCCTGGGCGGCGACTACCGCTTCGAGACCCGCTTCTATCTCGACGACAAACGGGTGCTCTACGTGCGCGGAGGCGGCGATCCTTTCCTGATCTCGGAGGAGCTGGCTCCACTCGCGACCGATCTGGTCGCAGCGGTTGGCAAGGAGCCGATCACCGGCATCGTGCTCGACGCGAGCTACTATCCTTCGAACCTCCGTATCCCGGGCATCGAGGATACCGACGAGGCCTACAATGCGCTGAACTCCGCGCTGGCGGTGAATTTCAACACTGTCTACGCCGTGCGCAGCGGCAACAAGGTCCGCTCCGCCGAGAAGCAGACCCCGATCACCCCGCTCGCGATTACCCAGTTCCGGGCGCGGGGCCCTAGCGGAAGCGGTCGCATCAGCCTGAGCCAGGACCCCACGGTGAGCCTCCAATATGCCGGCGAGCTGATCGCCGCGTTCATCGAGCGTGCCGGCGGCAGCGTGAAGGGCAAGATCTCGACCGGAACCGTACCCGAGGGACTGGAGCCGGTCTACGTTCACCGACAGTCGCGTACCCTTTCGGAGGTCCTCGTTGCGCTGCTCCGCGCCTCGAACAACTACATCGCCAACCAGGTCTTCCTAGAGATCGGCGGGCACCGCCTGGGGGGGCCGGTAAGCCTCGAGAAGTCGCTCCAGGCAGCGAACGAGATGCTCGCCGCGCACGGCCTCGCTGCGGCTATCCATCTTGAGGAGGGCTCGGGCATCAGCCGCAACAACCGCTTCACCGCCCGCGGCCTCGCCAAAGTGCTGGAGCTCTTCGCGCCCCATGCCGACCTGCTCCGCGGCCATGACGGCGGTATGAACAAGACCGGCACCATGGAGGGAGTCCGCACGCTCGCCGGCTATGCCGACACCTCAAGCCATGGGCAGGTCCGTTTCGTGATCTCGCTCGCGAGCAATGACGGCGAGATGCGCTTCCGGCTGCTCCGGGCTATCGAGTCCGGGCTGTAGCCGGAGTCTCGCCCACCTGGTCGATGTTTCCCCACGCGCTCACAAATGTCCGCATTGTCCGCTTCGGGCGGCTCCGCCCGATCGATCGCCATGACGAACGAGACCGATCGGCCAGATTGCGGGCGATGGCGGAACGTGACGGTTGCGCCAGGAACGGTCGTTGATCCGAAAGCCTGCTCGCGGGCTTCTCTCCTCGAAAGAGGAAAGCACTATGCGATTCGGGACCTGCCGCCTCAGTGATCCCGCCAATGGGCTAACTCCGCTCTTTTTCGACCTCAGCCGGTCCGAATTGGCTTGCGTTCGCCGGCTGCCCGTGGATCGTGCGCCGCCACGTAGGCGAGCGCCATCTCGAACGCCACTTCTAATGGCCGATTGGACTTTTCGCCTTTCGAAAGCAGCAGGCCGCCCTGCAAGGCGGTCAGGATGGCGAGCGCGATGTCGGCAGGGCTGGCGTCGCGCGATAGCTCGCCGCGATCCCGCATCTTGACGAGTCCCTTCTCGACCTGCATGCGCCACGCCTCGAACCCGTCTCCGACGACTGTTCGCGCGCGTTTGGCGCTCTCCGGCAACTGGTAGACTAGCGCGCCCAGAGGGCAGCCGTCCTGACTGTTCAGCGCAAGGACCGCGTCCCGCCACCGGCGCAGCGCGTCGAGCGAGTCGAGCAATTGCCCGTGCGTCGCGAGCACGCGCTTCGTCTGGAGCGCCGCGGCCTCGCGCAAAAGCGCGTCCTTGTCGGCGAAGTAATGGTAGAGCTGGGACTTGCTGGCGCCACTCTTCTCCATGACGTCGTCGAGGCTCGTCTCGCCGGCGCCCTGCGCCCACACGAGGTCGGCCGCCGCGGAGACGATCCGCTCCCGCATGGCGGCGCCGCGCGCGGTGAGCCGGCGAGTGTTCGGCTTACCTGGCTTCATGACGGTTTCGATACCATAATTGGACTTGACAGTCCACTTTTTGGTCGACAGGATTGGACCATTCAGTCCATATCGGGAGACTCAGATGCCGCTTCTGCACAACGGCGACCCCTTTCAGCGCCTCTCCATCGCCAAGGTCGGTGGCGGGACGCTCAACCTACCCGAGGACCTCAAGGGCTCATTCGGGGTGATCTTGATCTATCGTGGAGCCTGGTGTCCCTACTGCAACGCGCAACTCGCCGCGTTCGAGCGGCTGAGCGCCAGGCTCGCTGATGGCGGCGTCAAGGTGGCGGCGTTTTCCGTGGACGACGAGGCGACGACCGCGGCTCTCGTCGACAAGCACAGGATCCATTATCCGGTCGGCTTCGGCGCGGACGCCGACGCAGTCGCTGCTGCGACCGGCGCCTAGGTGAACGCCGAGCCCCGATACCTTCAGTCGACCGGCTTCGTTCTCGCCCCCGACGGCGCGATTGTCACAGCGCTCTACTCATCCGGCGCGATGGGCGTCTCGTTCCGGAAGATGTCGCGGGTCTGGTCGCCTACATCAAGTCGAAAGCGCATTCGGCCGAGAGATAGCGCGTCTGTGCGCTGCCGCAGAATTTGCTCTCTCGCCTGGACACCAGCGGCGGTCAGCACCACGTGGCCGCGTTTTGGGCAGCGCGCCGGCCTCGGCCGCGAAAAAAGGATTCCGGAATGATACGCTTCTACTATCATCCCACCCCGAACCCCGCGAAGATCGCCCTCTTCCTGGAGGAGTCGGGACTTCCCTACGAGACGATCCTGGTCGACACGAGCAAAGGCGAGCAGCACACGCCCGCCTTTCGCGCGATCAACCCCAACGGCAAGGTTCCGGCGATTGTGGACACCGAAGGTCCCGACGGAAAGGCGGTGCGCCTCTTCGACTCCACGGCTATCCTCATCTACCTCGCTGAGAAAACCCGCAAATTCCTGGGCTCTCCTGAAGACCGGCCGGAGTTGCTCTCGTGGCTGCTCTTCATCGCCTCCGGCCTTGGGCCGTTCTCAGGTCAGGCCGTACACTTCCAGTTCGCCGCGCCTGAAGGGCTCGATTACGCCGTCAACCGCTATCGCCGCGAGGCGGAGCGCCATTATCAGGTGCTGAACGACCATCTCGAAGGACGGGCCTACATCGTCGGCGACACGTACACGATCGCCGACATTTCAGCCTGGGGATGGCTCGACCGGGCCTCGCGCGTACGAAAGGGCGCGGACGATCCGCTCGCTCCGTTCCCTAATCTCAAGCGGCTTTTCGAGACCGTCGACGCGCGCCCGGCGGTCGCGCGAGCCCGGGCGGTCGGCAAGGATCACCCCTTCAAGACGGTCAGAGACGAAGAGACGCTGCGCGCATTGTTCCCGTCCAACTATCCCCCGGCGGCCTGAACCGCCCGCACGCTTTTCCGGAGACGAACATGAACGATTCCGCGACTTATACGCCCCCGAAGGTCTGGACCTGGTCCAAGCCCAGCGGCGGCGCCTTTGCGAACATCAACCGGCCGATCGCCGGTCCGACGCATGAAAAGGAGCTGTCCATCGGCCGCCACCCGATGCAACTCTATTCGCTCGGCACGCCTAACGGCGTGAAGGTCACGATCATGCTCGAAGAGCTGCTGGCGCTCGGCCATGTCGGCGCCGAGTATGACGCTTGGCTGATCAACATCGGGCAAGGCGATCAGTTCGGCAGCGGCTTCATGGCGATCAACCCGAACTCGAAGATCCCGGCGCTGCTGGACCGCAGCGGACCGAAACCGATCCGCGTATTCGAATCCGGCTCGATCCTGCTGTATCTGGCGGAGAAGTTCGGAGCTTTTCTCTCGAAGGACGTAGCGCCCCGCATAGAAACGCTGAACTGGCTATTCTGGCAGATGGGCAGCGCGCCCTATCTCGGCGGCGGCTTCGGCCACTTCTACGCCTATGCCCCGATTAAGATCGAATATGCGATCGATCGCTTCGCCATGGAGGTGAAGCGCCAGCTCGACGTACTGGATCGTCGTTTGGCCGAGAGCGAGTACCTCGCTGGAACGGAGTACACGATCGCCGACATCGCGGTGTTCCCCTGGTACGGCGGCCTCGTCAAAGGGTGGCAGTACGGGGCGGCGGACTTCCTGTCGGTGCAAGACTACAAGAACGTCCAGCGCTGGGCTGACACCATTCTCGCGCGGCCGGCAGTGAAGCGCGGCCGCATGGTCAACCGTACGAGCGGCGATCCGTCAAAGCAGCTCCACGAGCGCCACGACGCCAACGACTTCGAAAACAGGACCCAGGACAAGCTCATGGTGGCACAGGCATGAACATCAACGGTAAGCGAGTCCTCGACACTGGCGGGTCGAGCGGCATCGGCCTCGCGCTCGCGCACGCTTTTCTGGCCAAGGGCGCGAAAGTCGTCATCGCGGGCCGGCGGCCCGACGCTCTCGCGAAGGCGGTCCAGGAGCTGCGGGAAAACTATTCGCATGCCTGGAGCGTCGCGGCCAACGTCGCGAGTTCTGACGGCCGCGCCGCGACGATCAGACACGCTCTCGAAGCGCTCGGAGGTCTCGACATCCTGGTCAACAACGCGGGCGGCGTGAGAGCCGGACGCCTCGAGAACACGCCCGAAGCCGAACTGCAGGCCATGATAGATGTCGATCTCGTCGCGCCGATCCTGCTGACGCGCGCCGTGCTCCCCGCGCTGCGCGCGAGCGGCGACGCGATGGTGGTGAATGTCTCGTCCGGCATCGCCCTGATCGGCGCTCCGTTCTACGCGACGTACGCCGCCACGAAGGCCGGTCTCGCCCACTTTGGCGAGGCGCTCAGACGCGAGCTCAAGGGCGAAGACGTTCACGTGCTGACCGTTTACCCCGGCGGGACCGACACCCCTATGATGAAATCGAACCGGGCCGGACCCGAGCTCGGTTTCGCACGCGAACCTGCCACGGCTGTCGCCGACGCCGTCGTCCAAGGCATCGAAGCGAACGCGTTCGAGGTCGTCCGAGGCGGCGAAGCGCGGGCCCAAATGGTCGCGCTCAACCGCAAGAATCCCGCAGCCGTCGACGAGCGCTTCTTCGGACTCAAACCGGCTCTCGAAAATGCCGTGAAGGATCATTCGGCGCTCTGAGCGAGAGAACGTGTCTCGCCGTGTTGGCGCGGGGCCACTTCAAGCCAGAGCGATCCGTTAGCCGCATTGGCATGGGGATTACCAGTCGGCGCGGCATGGTCGCTCGGAATTATTGTTGTCCCGCCGAGGCTTCCATCCGCGACAGCGCATGCTCGAATGGCGCGGCCGAGACCCGGAAATCGCCGCGGAATGGGTTGCTGAGGGCGATAATCAGGATCAGCACCAGGACGCCAGAGGCGGCCAACACAGCCGACATCGCAAGCTGCATCCACAGGCTCGGGGCGCCAAGGAACGAACCGAAGGCGACCGTCAGAGCCCCGCCGACGATCAGCACGAACCAAACGATGCCCGGAATGGTGGTCTGCGCAGCGAGCAGTCTCTCTTGTCTCGCGTCCCATAACCGCTCAACCGCCTGAATCAGAAGCGAATGCAAGTCGCCATCTGCTTGGCCGGACGGATGAAGAGTGAGCGCCATCTTGTTCAATCCGCTGAGGTAGATCGAGTCCTGATCGACCATGCGTCCTTCCGCCTGCGCCGGCCATTCGACAGTCGCAACACGTCGCGCATACTCGAGGATCTCGTTTCGGATCGACGACTTTTCGGGATCCGCAAAACCGGCTGACAGATGGTAGACGTCCCCAATTACTGTAGCCTCGGCATAGCTGGCCGCGTTGGCCCTATTGAAGCCTTCCCATGCAAGCATGGCGACAAAGGTCAATAGAACGGCGTACGTCACCCCGATGATAGAGAAGATCGCGGCTGCCACGTCGTTGTGCCGCTGTCGAAGCTCGATCGGCAGCAGTCGGCGCGCGAAGAGTTCAAGCAGCGCAGCGCCGAACACAGCGGCGCCCACAAGCAGTAGACCGACAGCCCAGATCGGGTACTGGTAAACCATATCGGGGTTCATGACGAAGCGCATGATGTAGCCTTTCTGTTCCGGCTCGCGGGAGGACATGCACGGAAGGAATACGCGCGGCAGCGTCGAATGCGACTACCGCCTGTGGCTCACTGGGTTCCGCCCTCGGTCAGTGGTGCATGTACCGGCAACCGCGCAGCCTGGCGCAAGCATCCGATTTCGGTCGCCATCGCGCGACGCCCGCCACAGCGTCAAGTGATCGACGCAGATCCGGTGTAGCCATCAAATTGACCCGTATGCAAAATGTTCAATCCAAAGCGTCGGCTAATTTCGCCGTGCTGGAGACACGCCAAAAAACCAAATTCCAACCAAAATCGCGACAGCACCGTCCATCGCGTGCACCCAAGGTCCGCTCAGGGCGGACCCCCGCCGATCGACCGGCACGACGAACGAGAGCAATGCGCCAGATTGCGGTCGATGGCGGAACGCGACGGATGCGCCAGGACCGACCGTTCCTGAAAGAAACTTCGAACGCGTCAGCTCGACCCGGCGCGCAACACTTATTCCAAGCAATCGAACGTCGCGAATCGACGTAAAGCGGTCATAGCGGATCGCAACCGGGGACGACGAGGTTGGGGAAAACCAACGACGCCGGAACCGCGCGCCGCGAAGAGCGCATTACCGTAGGCCGATTGCAATTGCGTTAGTCGCTGGCGCCGGGAGGCTTGCGCTTTGACCTCGCCGGCTTGCGTCAGCCCTCTAGCAGCGCCTGCGCCTCGGCGAGCTCCGGCATTTCGGGCGTCGGCGAAAAGCCTTCCAGCGCCGGCGCGAGAACGGCGTGGGCGTCGGCGTCGCGGCCGGTCGCGCGATAAAGCTTGGCGAGGGCGAGCGCGGCGCGCAGTTGAAAGCTGCGCGTGGCTTGCTGCCTCGCGACGGCGATGGCGGTCAGGAAGGCTTCCTCCGCGGGCGCGGAGTTCGCGGGGTCGCGCTGGAGCAGGATTTCGCCGCGCGCCCGATGCAGCTCTGCTTCGAACGCGCGATATCCGGTGCGGTCGCACGTCGCCAGCGCTTCGTCGAGGATGGCGACCGCGCGGTCGGGATCGCCCGCCCGGGCTTCGGCCTCAGCCAGCGCGATCTTCAAGAGCCCGTCGAAATTCAGGACATTCTGCTCGCGCAGCAGTTCTGCGCCAAGGCGCATGTCCTCGAGCCGTTGGGCCGGAGCGCCGCTTTGCGACGCCGCCCAGCCCTCAAGGAACACACTAAACGCATGAAACATTGGAAGGTCGCGCTCGCGCGTGATATCAGCGAGTTCGAGGGCGTGCAGTGCGGCACGAGCGCGGTGGCCGCGCATCAATTCGAACAAGGCCGCGTGTGTCTCTCCCATCCCATGCGTACCAATATGGCTTGTGCCCGCCATCCGCGTCTGCATGCGGTCGATGAGCGAAATCGCTCGATCGACTTCGCCGAGGGGCCATAACACCATCGACAGATAGACCAGGGCCGCGACGCCAGCGTCATGCCCGAAGCGAAAGGCCAGATCGTCGTCGCGACCAGGTTGGAACAGCGCGAGCGCGCGTTCCAGATGATGTCTCGCTTCGATATATTCTCCCGCGAACTGATGGGTGGTTCCTTGGACCCGATGCGCAACGCCGGCCTCGCCCGAATCGGGCATTGCCTCGACGTCGCGGAGGAAAGCCGCCGCGTGCGCCCGCATCGAGGTCAACTCGCCTCGCACGTAGCCGCCGACCCATAGGCCGTAGTCGGCCGCCAACCGCCCCGGCGCGTCGTTGTCTCCGGATGCCGCCTCACGGGCTCTGGCGAAGGCTTCCGTGGTTTCCGGCGCGCCGTAGCCGCGCGCCGCGATGGCCGCGTTGCCATAGGCCACCTGCAATTGCGTCAGTCGCTGGCTGGGAGCGGCCGAGCCGCCCGGCACCCGCCGTCCCGTCGCGTCCGCCCTGTCCGCCATCCCGATCGCCTTGCCGAGATGGGCGATCGCCTCCTGGAAGGCCGAGCGGCGGAGGGCCTGGTCGCCCGCCTTGCCCCACCACTCGATGGCGAGATCGTCGAGGCTCGCTTCAGTGAAATGATGGGCGATCGCCTCGGGCTCGGCGTTCGCGTCGCGCAACGCCTCGGCCGTGCGGCGGTGAAGCGCTTGGCGGCGGCTCTTGAGCAGGCTGTCATAGGCCGCGTCCTGGATCAGCGCGTGCTTGAAACGGTAGGCGACGGTCGGAGGGGCGCCGTCTACGAACAGGAGGTCGGCTTCCGTGAGGCGGTCGAGCGCGGCTTGCAGGCGCAGCTCGTCGAATCCGGGGGCGGATGACGACACGTCGCGCAGCAGCGCGTAAGAAAACTCGCGCCCCAGCACCGCGCCGATCTGCGCGACTTCGCGCGCTTCGCCGAGCCGGTCGAGCCGCGCGGCGAGCGATTGCTGGAGCGTCGGCGGGATCGCCTGTGCTCCGCCCTGCGCGTTGCGCTCGAGCAGGAGTTGCGTCACCTCCTCGATGAACAGCGGGACGCCGCCGGTTCGCTCGCCCACTCCATCGATCATCTCGTCGGAGAGCGCATGCCGGCTTGCGATCTCGCCGACCATGCGCCGCACTTGCGCACGGTCGAGCGGCGCGAGCGAAATAACGCTGTGGTGCGAGCGCAGGCTCCAGTCTGGGCGGAACTCCGGCCGGGTCGTCGCTACGATGAGAAGCGGCGCCTGGGCGCCGCGTTCTACGAGCGCCCTCAACAGATCGAGCGAAGTCGGGTCGGCCCAGTGCAGGTCTTCGAAGGCGAGCACGACCGGCTGCGATCGGGCGCCCGCCAGGAACAAGGCCGTCATCGCAGCCAGTTGCCGACGTCGCAATTCCTCTGGCGCGAATCTCGCGCGCCGGTCCTCAGGCAGCGAGACGTCGAACAGCGGCGCGAGCAGGGGCGCATATTCGGCCACGTCGAGACCGATCAGCCGCAAAGTGTTCTCGAGATCGGCGAGTTTCTGCTCGTCGGACGCGTCGGCGCCGCCGAAGCGCAACCGTCCCCATTCGGCGAGCGGGTGAAGAGGCGTGTTCTGCAGGAGCTGCGAGGCGGCCCATTCGACCCAGGTGTGCGGTGTATCGACGAGTTTTGCGCGGAACTCCTCGATAAGGCGTGACTTGCCGATGCCTGGCTCGCCGACGATCTGGACGAACTGCCCCTCGCCTTGAAGCGCGCGCGCCCACCGGCGCATGATCTGCGCGAGTTCGTCCTCCCGCCCGACCAGCGGGGTCAGCGCGCGCCCGCCGCCGCGCCGGCCGCCGCCGCTCGCGCGCACGATGCGATAGAGCGTGACCGGCGCCGGCACGCCCTTGAGGTCATGCGCGCCGCGGTCTTCGGCGACGAACAGCCCGGCCGTCTGCCGCTGCACGCTCGCCGTGACGAGCACCGCCCCCGGTTCGGCCGCCGCCTGCACCCGCGCCGCGACGTTGGGCGCCTCGCCGAACACTTCGCCGGTCGCGTCCACCACGACCTGCCCGGATTCCAACCCGATGCGCGCGGCGAGCGCCGGCGCGCCTCTGCCGACGTTCCTGGCGTTGAGTTCGCTGAGCGCCCGCTGGATAGCAAGCGCGGCGCGGACCGCGCGCTCGGCGTCGTTCTCCTGCGCCTGCGGATAGCCGAAGAGCGCCATCAGTCCGTCTCCGAGCTTCTTCAGCACGTGCCCGCCGAGGCCCGTCACCGCGGCCGAGGCCTCGTCGAGATAGGCGCCGACCAGATTGCGCCAGTCCTCCGCGTCCAGTCTCGCCGCAAGACCCGTCGAGCCGACAAGATCGCAGAACATCACAGTGATCGGCCGCCGCTCCGCCGGTATCTGAAGACCCTTGCCCGGCGCAGGCTTGGGCGAGGAGGCAAACGCGTTCGCAGAAGGCGTTGGGCCCGACAGGGCGGCGATTGCGGCGAGCAGCCTGCGCCGATCGCCGACCGCTGAGACGCCGATTTCCTTGAGGTCGTCCGCCGTCAGCTGCGGCAGCACGTCCGCATCGATCTTGTTGTCCAGGAAATTCGCCTCGTATTGGTCGAGGCCGAGACCGCGAAGCCACCCCGCCACGTCCATGGCCGCGCTCCACATGGATATATAGCGTAATCGCCAAGCGGAGACGTGTCCAGCGGCGTGGCAGGAACGCTCTGTATCAGGGGAGCGAAAGCGTGTCTTGGGTCGAATCGATCCGTTCGCTGAACGACCGCTATTTGCGCATTCCGGCCGTTCACGGCAGCGTCTTCGAACCGCATGACGCCGTCCCATCACGGCGGTCCCGACCCGGATGCGCTGATTCGAATTCGCGACCGCCTCGCGGCTCGCTCATGCTGAGGCTCTGGGCCTCGCGCCTCATGCCGGGGCTCTGGCGCCCACGACCCGATGGTGTGTTTGTCGGGATCTACACCATCGGCCCGGATCCGCGACACTTCGCCTCCTCGCGGGCGGCAAGCACGGAGCGCTATATGCGCCGGAACACGTGAGCTGAGGGTGGCTCAGCGCAATCTTCGGTCTTGCAGAGGCGCTTCGGCCCGAGGCTTTCATCACTTCGCCGGTCAGGCATGCTTGTTCCGGCGCGATTGCACCCATGCGTCGCGCTGTGTCAGGGGAATGTCTCCAAGG
The DNA here is from genome assembly GCA_963805295.1 of uncultured Alphaproteobacteria bacterium. GTDB lineage: Bacteria > Pseudomonadota > Alphaproteobacteria > Rhizobiales > Beijerinckiaceae > Roseiarcus. The sequence goes on from CAWDTW010000064.1 coordinate 25,802, forward strand.
TCAGGGGGTAAGAGATGCGGCGGTGGTTGCGTCGCCGGCGCGAGCGGAGCGAGAGAATTGAGACTGAGGCCGACGAACTTGTTCGTCTCCTCGGCGACGACGCCTACGCAGAGGCACGTTGGCGCGAACACACCGCCAGTTCGTCGGCAACTGCCCGGGAGTGGAATCTGATCGCGTTGGCGATAGCGCGCAGTATGGGAAGGCGCATCGGCCTCGACCTCTCAACTCGCATGGCGATGAATGCGGTCTTCGCTCCTGATCGCGAGCCCGACAAGTGCAGGTGAGCATGAGTTCTTTTTTTGATGGTCTTTCGCGGACGCCTTTTGATGGTTTGTTTGTTGCATAGAGAGATCGCAGCCCCGACACGATCGAGCATGCCGTCGTGCTCGCGGCCGTCAAGGACACTGCGCGCCGCTGACGCGGTGGCCCGAAGACGGGCCATCCTTGACCGCCGCTGCGCGCGCCGGCACGGGCTGCGCGCAGGTCGGGACGGAAGGATGGCGCCGATCGAACAAAAGGATGGAACGCGAGAGCCGGTCGGCCGGTGGTCCTCATCTTGCGCCCAGAACGCAGCTCGGAGAGGTCTTGAGGGACTTCCCACTTCCCGTTCCCGCACGCTGTAGGGAGGCCGGGAAGCGGAAGCGGGCAGCGGCACGATATCGCGCCGATTGTCGCTGTGTTCCGGGTTTAATTATCGTGCGTGCGCGGTCAGCGACCGGCGAGGCGATAGCCCTCCTCGGATCTGTCGAGTCGGCCGGCGGCGATCAGGGCAGCGAGGCGCTCGTAGAGATCCTATGAGGCGACGGGCGCTTCGACGCCTATAGTCGAAGCGTCCAAACCCGAACATAGGATCGATCATGCTTATTCAGCAGATTGCGCCCGTCGCCAAGACGGAGTTTGCCTCGGTTTTCGTCGCGTTGGAACTGAGTCGATCGAAGTGGCTGGTAGGGGTCGGCACGCCGCAGAAGTGGACGGTTGGCCGGCATCAGGTGGAGGGCGGCGACCTCGACGGCTTGCTGGCGCTGTTGAGCCGCCTCGGCGCCGGCGAGGAGAAGCGAAGCGGCCTTCCGGTCAAGGTTCACGTGTGCTTCGAGGCCGGACGCGACGGCCACTGGCTGCACCGCGCGCTGACGACGGCGGGCTACGACGTCTACGAGATCGATCCGGCGAGCGTCGCAGTCGACCGCCGGGCACGCCGCGCCAAGTCGGACGGGGTGGACGTCGACAAGCTGGTGCGGACCCTGGCGCGTCTTGTGCGGAGCGAGCTCGACGCCTGCCGGGTGGTCGCGGTTCCGAGCGAAGCGGAAGAAGACGCCAAGCGCCCGCATCGCGAGTACGAGCGGCTGGTCAAGGAACAGACCGCCCACCGCAACCGGGTGAAGGCGCTGCTGTTCGCCCAGGGCGTCCGCGATTTCGACCCGATGGCGTCGGATCGACTGCAGCGCCTGGCGGCTTTGCCGATCATGCCGAGGCTGAAGGCGGAGCTCGCCCGCCAATGCCGTCGCCTGGCCGCGATCATCGACGACATCGCCGAGGTCGAAGCGGAGATGAAGGCGGCGATCGTCGCGCGCAGGAAGGCCACACCGGCGAACGCGGCCGCGTCGCCGCCGAGCCATGTGCAGACCAAGATCGCCCAGCTCTACAAGCTCAAGAGCATCGGCGTCCATTTCAGCACGGTGCTCGCCGGCGAGGTCTATTATCGAACCTTTCACAACCGACGCGGCGTCGGGCAGTATATCGGCTTGGCCCCGTCTCCCTTTCAAAGCGGCGACATGGCGCGCGACCAGGGGATCGCCAAGGCCGGCAACCCGCGGGCGCGCAAAGCGATGATCGAACTGTCCTGGCTGTGGCTGCATCACCAGCCCGACAGCGCGCTCTCCAAGTGGTTCCGTGAGCGCCTCGGCGATCAGAAGGGGCGCATCCGGCGCATCGCCATCGTCGCCGTGGCGCGCAAACTCGCGGTCGCCCTGTGGCGCTACCTGGAGACCGGCGTCATTCCCGAGGGGGCGGTCTTGAAGCGCGCCTGAGCCGATAAAGAACGCGAGCGGTCTCGTCGGCCGTTCGCCTCGCCCGGGATGGGACCCGTGACCGCCGCCACCCCTGGGGTCAAAAACCCCGAGGTAGAGATTGGTCCGGTCCATCCCGGGCCTCGCGACCTCCTGCACGCAGGATTATGGACCGGCGCAAGCGCGCCGACCGGATATAAGGTTATCGGGGGCAGGCCCCCCGGCCGAAGCGAGGCCCCATCCCACCGACGAGGCAACCCGCCGCTCTGGCGCTCTGCCTTCGAGAGCGCCACGTCGACCCGTCGCCGTGCAAGGCGCTGACGCGCCTCCTCCGCTGCGCTTCGGCCCTTCGGGTGACGGCGCCGCGCCGACGCGGCTTGGTCTCGTCATGGACTTCGACGCTGCGATCCGGCGCATGGCGCCGGACTCGCGCCGTCGAAGTCCATGACTGACGGGGCCTGATCCGCGCGCAGCGGTCAAAGCCGCGCGACAGCGCATCCACCGCCGAAGCGCGGAACGACTTCGCCTGTCCGCATCGCAAACCGCTTGACAATTCTCGCCCCATATAAGGGTGGCGGTGCGGACGCGGCAGCGCGCGCGCAGCTCGGCGAACGGCAGCGGGCGGTTGACATCGGTGAGCGCGGCAGTGATGCGCTCGTCTACGGAACTGGGCGCTGGCGTTTGTGGCATGCGCGGTTCGATGACCTCGAGCGCGAGAGCGTTGGCGCGTTGAGCGAGTTCGAGTGTCACGCTGGGCATCGCCGGAGCGGCGCGGTGCTCGACGGTCAGGGTGATATCGCCGCCGTCGCGGGGGTCGCGGTTGCGGCGGAGGTAGAGGTTGGAATCGCCCCAGGCATGGAACTCGGAGGAGCCGCGCAAGGCTTGGCCGGCGCGGACGTGGCCGGCACCCTTCTTGGCGTGGTGGACGACGATGACGGCGATGGCGTGGCGGCGCTGCAGCTCTCGCAGATAGGCGAGCAGCGGCGCCACCTCGCCGCTGGCGTTCTCATCGATGCGATGCAGACGCACGAAGGGATCGAGCACGAGCAGGCGCGGGCGCAATTCGGCGACGGTCGCATCGAGGCTTCTGCGGTCGGCCGCGAGATCCAGTCGCACGGTGGGTGCGGTGATGACCTGAACGTCGAGATCGGCGAGGACGAGGCCGGCGGCGGCGCAGATGCCGTCGAGCCGCCGGCGCACGATGTGGAGCGCGTCCTCGGCGGCATAGAGCAGAACGCGGCCGGCGCGTGGCACGCCGAAGCGACGCAGGCACGGAACGCCGGCCGCGACTGCGACGGCGAGGTCGAGGGCGAGGAAGGATTTGCAGCATTTGGGCTCGCCGCCGATGATGCCGACCGCCTGCTCGGACCACAGCCCGGTGACGAGCCAGCGCTGTTCGGCGGCGCGATCGGGCGGCGATTGGCAGCGACGCGAAAGCCGCAGCCACCGCCGGGCTCGGCGTGCTGCGGGGTACGAAAAAGTTGCGGTTCCTGTCGTCAACGCTGCCCCGCCTGCCTGCCCGCTTGCGGGTGTTCGTCGGCTGCGCCGAGGTGCTACAAGGAGGAGTCGCCGGTTGCGATCTTGTCGACATCGACCTCGAGGCTCCTCGCGTCGCTATGCTCACCTGCGACGACATGGAGAACTTCGTGCCCTTCGTTACCGAACGCGTCAAAGTCGACCTTGGTCGCCTAAAGGTGTTCGCGGACCGGCGCGAGCCGGAGACGGCCCCCGTCTATTTCAAGTCCAAGTTCCTGCCGCGCGATCAAGTCGGGCGTGAACGGCAAATCGAGTTCGAGACTGCGCTCGCTGCGACGGGCCTGTTTGAGGCGGACGCTCCAGAACCAAAGTGGTCGGACGTTAAGGCCGCCTTGGGAGCGGTCGCCGGCGTTCAGGTCTGACGCTGTTCGGGGATCATCGCAACTTTTCTGTCGTCCACCGCGAATGGCCGATCAAGAAGTTCACTGACCTGGGGCCGCGTTTGCCCAGGAAATGTAAGTATCCCCCGGCAAAGCCGGGGGCTTTAGAGCGGTATCCGAACGGACTGAATCGGTTGGGGGATTCCCGAATCAGTTAGTTTCTGATGGATCATTCACGCCGCGAGAGGGAGGCGGCGGGGATGGCTGTTTCCGACGATCTTCGCGAGCGCGTGGTTGAGGCGGTGGTCTTGGGCGGGTTGTCGCGCAATCAGGCGGCCGCGCATTTCAAAGTGAGCATAGCGAGCGCAGTGCGCTGGGTGAAGCGGTTCAAGACCACGGGCGAAATTTCGCCGGCGCCTTGTGGCGGCGACCGACGCTCCGGCCGGATCGAGGCGCATCACGACTATCTGTTGGGCCTGATCCGGCGCAGCCCGGACAAGACGCTGCTCGAGATCCAGGAGCGGCTGATCGCCAATTGCGGCGAGCGCTTTGCGGTCTCCGTGCTGTGGCGCTTCTTCGACCGTCACGCGATCACCTTTAAAAAAAACGGCGCATGCCGAGGAGCAACAACGCGCGGACGTGCAAAGTCGACGCCGGGAATGGTTCGCGGGGCAACTCGATCTCGATCCGACGAAACTCGTTTTCATTGACGAGACCGGAGCCTCCACCAATCTCGCGCGCAAAAGCGGACGTTGCCGGCGCGGGCGCCGCTTGCGGGCGGCCATCCCGCACAGTCACTACAAAACGGTGACTTTGGTCGCCGGCCTTCGCCTTCGCGGCCTGACAGCGGCAAAGACTTTCGACGGACCGATCAACGCCGCCCGGTTCGAGGATTGGCTGGAGACATGCCTCGTCCCCACGCTCTCGCCCGGCGAGGTCGTCGTCATGGACAATCTCCCGGCTCACAAGGGGCCGCGGGTCGAGCAACTCATCAAGGCGGCGGGCGCGGAGTTGCGATATCTCCCAGCCTACAGTCCTGATATGAACCCCATCGAAAAAGCCTTCTCCAAGCTCAAAGCCTTCCTGCGCAAAATCGCCGAACGGACCGTCGCGGGCCTCATGCGCGCCCTCGAAACCTGCGCCGAAATCTTCAAGCCCTCGCAATGTACAAATTACTTCAAATCCTGTGGTTATGAGCACGATACAGGATGATCGGATTCCGCTCTAGGATTTGAGCCGCTCAAAGCGGCTTGGAGGGCCGCTTACGCGGCCCCGGTTCCTCATTCTGAAAGTCACGCTACGAAAGAATACCTGACACGTTAAGGTTCCCGTAAAGCACAACGCCCTTTCTTCCACGCCAACCGAAAGCGGAAGACTAGGCTGTCGCGTCTCGTTCTTCCTTCCGAGCAAATCCAGCCGCGTTCGCACGGCTACTGCCGGAAATGTCAAACCCTACTTGAACAGTAAACGAGGCCTCTCGCCTGCAACATACTGATATCATTGATGCTGATGGGGGCTTTTGGCAAACTGTAGTGCCACGTCTATTGCACTTACAGCCTTGATTGTGGGTCACAGCTATGATTTTGTGGTGCTGTTCGGTCAGGGAAGGGTCATTCTCTGCCTATTCGCGGCACCCTTTAAGCCTTCTTCAATCGAAGCGCGTGGCTCAGGTGGCGCGAAAGCCAATGTAAACCGCAAGTATTCGATTTTCGGAGGCGTGGTGCCACGTTTTGCCGAATTTCGCCGAATTGCCCGTGAAATCAACAACTTGAAAAAAGTCGGTGTTTAAGTAGGGTCAAACTGCTACTGATAGGGGTAGGGATCGGCTTTCGCCGACCCCTCCCTCCGAACCGTACGGGCGGTTTTCCCGCATACGGCTCTCCGGTCGGTGGTTTCTTCATCGAGACTGTCTCGCTGATAACCAGGCCGTGTGAAGCGCGAACAGCCCGGCTTCTGCGAAGAAGGCATTTGGCCAGCGTTGATGGTCGGCGCGGCAGACGCCCCGCCCTGGGCGCTTTTCCTGCTTGCGCAGGACGGCGCGCAGCCGCCGCCTGACAAACCCGTCGAGCTTGCCGAAGGTGGTGTGATGGGCATATTTGAAGTAGCCGAACCAGCCGCGCAACAGCGGGTTGAGATCCTTCACGGCGCAGGCGAGGCTGTCGCCGCGTGTGCGCCGCGTCTTCTCCCTTATGCTGTCCTTGAACTTGTTCAGGCTCTTCTGGCGCACGTGACGCTGGCCGGCTTCGAAACGGTAGCCGAGGAACTCGAACCCTTGCCCCGGCTGCCGGCAGTCGCCGACATGCGTCTTTTCGGGGTGCAGCGCGAGGCCGTTTTCGCCCACCCAGGCGCGCACCTCCGCGAGGGCGGCGTCCGCCTCCTCGCGTGTCCGGCACAGGATGACGAAGTCGTCCGCATACCGCACCATGCGGCGCCCGCGTTCGGCCATCGCCGCATCCAGCGGGTCGAGGTAGATGTTGGCCAGCAGCGGGCTGATCACCGCGCCTTGCGGCGAGCCGCGTGCCGGCGTCCACCTCTCCAGCCCTTTCAGGATGTCGGCCTTCAGCCAGCCGCGGATCAGATCGAGAACCCGGCCATCGCTGACCTTCTCCTCGACCCGCGCCAACAGCCGATCATGCGGGATCGAATCGAAATAGCCGGCCAAGTCCGCGTCTACGACGTGGGCGTAGCCGTCCGTGATCAGCCGATCGACTTCCCGCAGCGCGTCATGGCATCCGCGTCCCGGTCGGAAGCCGTAGCTCCCGTCGCGGAACCGCGTTTCGAAAATCGGTTCGATCACGAGCCGGACAGCCTGCTGGACGATGCGATCCTTGACCGTCGGAATGCCCAGCGGCCTCGTTCTTCCATCGCCCTTGGGGATGTCGACCCGTTTGACGGCTTGCGGGTGGTATGATCCCTCCCGCAGCGCCGCCGACAGCTCGGCCAGATAATCTTCGGCCTTCGCCGCGAACCGCTCGATGCTTTGCCCATCCACGCCCGCCGCGCCTCTGTTGGCCCGGACCTTCGTCCAGGCCGCCGCCAGCGTCTTGGGCGCGAACACCTTATCCATCAAACTGAACCATTTGCCGCCTTTGACGCCGTTGCCCAGCGCCGACAGCATGCGTTCCGTCCAGATCGAGGCTTCGACCCACGTAAAGTCACGTCGAGCCTCTCCGCCTTGTGTAGCCTCGTCGGCACTCCCGACGGTCTGTTGCCTCGACCCGTTCATCGCGCATCCCCTTCCTGCCCACCTTCCCTCGCACGGGTTTATGTTGCCCCGTCCTCTCGCGGTCCGTCCCTTCCGGACGCAGACCACAGCGGTAGTATGCGGGCTCTGACTCCTGCCCGGCTCGCACACGCCGCGCAGGTCTCTCCGCTTCCTTTGTCTCGCCGTCCGAACATCCCGCCCCCAACCACGTTATGGGCCCGAGCGTCGTTTTCGCAGTCGTCTCAACGCGCCCGGCGGGTCTCATGACCCAGGCTTCGCCATGAGTGAGCAGGCTCGCCGCGCCACGCCGCCGAAACGGGTTCGTCGTCCTGCGGGCTGTTCGTTCGCCTCCGGCTGCTCCCCACCCCGTCTCGCGACGACGCAGTTGCCTTCGGCTACATGTGTCACGACTTCACATCGGTTGGACTTTCACCCCCCTGACAAGACAACATCACGGACGCACCCACCCCGGCAAAGCCGGGGGAACTCCCAAGATATTAGCCCGCATTATGCAGCGCCGTGACGTTTTCGGCGGCGCGTTCTGGTGATTTTTCGGAACCGCGCTTGCTCGCGGACGCGCGGCATCGTCTCCGGCTTTGGGCCTGAAACGGGTGGAGGGGTTTGCGGGTTGAAGGGATGGGTTTGACGTTCGGGGACGTTCACGCCCCGTGTTTCAAGTGACGAGGCGCGGGATGCGCTGGAGGGCGAAACGCAGGATTTCCTGGCCGGGGCATGACGTCGGCAGATGGACGCGGATCATGGTTTTCATCTCGACGACGCGGGCGGCGATCTTGACGAGGCGCAGGCGCAACGTGTCGAATTGGGCAACGCGCCACATCGAACGCCTGGGCATCGATGCGCGCAGCCCCCACATCAGCCAGTAGGCGCCGGCGTGCAGGAAAAGCCGAAACTGATTGGCGGTCGCCTTGGTGCATGAGGTGCGATCCGACGCCAGATGCGTCTTCCAGAATTTGATGTGGTTTTCGGCCTGGCCGCGCCGGCAATAGACGTCTTCGTAGAGCACGCGAGCGTTGCGCTTGTTCAGATTGGTGACGACGAAGCGCGTGTCTGATCCTTCCGCGCCCGCTTCGACCCGGGCGATGATCCGCTCGACCCGGCTCCAGCTTTGCGCGCCGTCGAAGAACTCTTTGAAACGACGAAGCTTGCCGTCTCTGGGCGCGGCTTCGAACCGTGCCTTTACACTGGCTTCGAGACTTTCGACATGCCGGCGCAACGTCGTAGTCGGCGCGACGCCGAAGATGTAATCGAGGCCGCTCGCCCGACACCAGTCGAGAACCTCGGGGCCGCAGTAGTGGCTGTCGGCGCGCAGCAGGATCTCAGTGTTGGGCCAATGGGCTCGGATCGCGCGCAACAGCCGGCGGAGGAAGGGTTTGATCTCCTTGCCGCTCGGCCGCTTGGCGGGACGAAGCACGGCAGTGACGAAGCGGCCCTCGCCGTCGAACACGACGATGGGCTGAAAGCCGTATTCGTCGTAATGCGCGTTGAACAACCGCAACTGCTGCCCGCCATGGACCGCGTCGAACGTGTCGTCGATGTCGAGGGTGATCCGTTTGGGAACCTTGTGAAAGGACTCGCAATAGAGATCGACCATCGCGCGACCCATCCGCAACAGGGCGCGAACCTCCGGCAGATTTTCCAACCGCGAGATCGTCGACTGCGAGCACAGTTCGCGATCCGACGGCGTCAGATCGAGCGCCATCTTGAACATCGGATCGCTCCGCAGGCAATTGGCGTCGTTGCCGTCCTCATAGCCCGCCGCGATCATCAGCAGCCGAAAGCGGATGATGTCGGCAAGGCTGTGGGTGATCTGATCGGGCGCGCGCCGGTCCACCATGCAGGCGGCGAGCCGATCGGCGACGCGAAGGCGCTGGTCGACCTCGCCCAACGCCAGAACGCCGCCATCCGACGACAGCAAGCCGCCGTCAAACTTGACCTCGACGCGCTTGCCCGAAACAGGTGACAACCCAGGCAACGGCAACATAGGATCGTTCATGGCAGGTGCGGCCTCGCTGAAATCGCGCGAATCGGCTTAGACAACCAAATTATACACGAAATCAGCTATTTACGCCACACCCGCCAACCCGCAATGCATAATCCGGGCTAGTTGGCCCACGCCGATGCATTTCCCGTCCGTTTCATAGGCTGGAGCCCGAAAATTTGACCAACTAATTTTGCGTCAGCTCCTTAATCTTACTGAGTCAGAAAATTTCAGGCGGAACCTGAGTTAGAAAGTCGCGGGCCACCTGCGCTGCGAAATCAGCTACGAGGCGAGATTCGATCATCAGCGTGAAGGGGGCTGTGAGATGGCCAGGCGATCGACAGACGGCAGCGAGTCGCGATTTGCGGCATATGTCCGAGCACTCGTGAGTGTGATCGGCCACGCGGACCGCGCCGGCCCGTTGCGTGATTATTGCCTGGGCCTGATCATGCCCGGCGAGCGCAAGAGCGTCGAGCCGATGGCGGCGGTGACGGCGCCGGAGAGGACCGCGGCGCAGCATCAGTCGTTGCTCCATTTCGTCGGCAAGTCACCGTGGTCGGACGAGAAGGTGTTGACCAAGGTCGGAGAGACGGTCCTGCCGGCGATCGAGAGCCACGGGCCGATCGAAGCGTGGATCATCGACGACACCGGCTTTCCCAAACAAGGCAAGCATTCGGTAGGCGTCGCTGGCCAATACTGCGGCCAGCTCGGCAAGCAGGACAATTGCCAGGTCGCCGTATCGCTGTCTCTCGCCAATCACCATGCCAGCCTACCGGTTGCTTGGCGCCTCTATCTGCCGAAGGAGTGGGCGAGCGACGAGGAACGTCGGCGCAAGGTCGGCGTGCCCGAGGAGATCGAGTTCCGAACCAAACCCCAGATCGCCCTCGAGCAGATCGAAGCGGCCTGCGAGGCGGGGCTCCCGCGCGGCGTGGTGCTGATGGACGCGGGCTACGGCTGCAACACGCAACTGCGTGCGGGCGTCAGCGCCCTCGCGTTGACCTATGTCGCCGGAATCTTACCGAACACCGCGGTGTGGACATCCGACACGGAGCCGCCGCCGCCGAAGACATGGTCTGGCCGCGGCCGGCGAGCGAAGCGCCTCCGTCGCGACGACGGGCATAAACCGATCTCGGTCGAAGAACTCGCTCTCGGCTTGCCCAGGCGCGCTTGGCGCAAGATCACGTGGCGCGAGGGCAGCTGCGAGCGGCTGTCGTCTCGCTTCGCCCGCGTGCGCGTTCGCGCCGCGCATCGAGACTACACTCTCACCGAGCCTCGGCCGGAAGAGTGGCTGTTGGTCGAGTGGCCCGAAGGCGAGGAGAAACCCACCAAATACTGGTTCTCGACGCTTCCGAAGAATATTGCTTTCCGCAAATTGGTGGACATCGCCAAACTGCGCTGGCGTATCGAGCGCGATTATCAGGAACTGAAGCAAGAGGTCGGGCTCGGTCACTTCGAAGGGCGAGGTTGGCGCGGCTTCCATCATCACGCCACGTTGTGCATCGCGGCCTACGGATTCCTGGTCTCCGAGAGGGAGACGATTCCCCCCTCAGGACCTCGTCCCATTGCGCGGTGCGAAGAACCTGCCGTTCCCCACGGTGACGGATCCCGACGCCCTGCCACTGCGAACCGCGCGTCACGTACCGAACTCCATCGCGACGATGCGCAGACGATTGGTGGTCGCGCTCGTCGATACGCTCTCACGATGTCCCTGTTGCGCCGCGCCGATCGCCAGGCGCTCGCGGCGTGAGAACTTGTGACGCAGTAAAATTAAGTGTCGGTCCGCTACTCCCCGATGTCATGGCGCGACGGATCCCGTTTCGTCACCCGGTCCCAGATGCCGGCGAGGACGCCTTCGGGATTCTCGCTGAAATGCGGCAGGTCGACGCGGCTGATCTTGGCGTCGATCAGGGTCGGCCGCCCCGACGCCAGGGCGGCGGCGAGCGCCTTCTCGAAGTCGTGCTGAGTGTCGACCGCATAACCGTCGGCGCCGCAGGCGTGGGCAAAGGCGACATAGTCGGGATTGTCGAACGAGATCAGCGCGGTCTCTTTGTAGATGGAGAGCTGAGAGAGCTTGATCAGCTTGTACTCGCCGTCGTTGAAGATCACCCAGATCACCGCGATGTTGTGCTGGACTGCGGTGGTCAGCTCGAAGCCCGACATCAGATAGCAACCGTCGCCGACGGTCGCGATCACGGTCCGGTCGGGCTCCGCACATTTCACCCCCAACGCGCCACTGGTGCCCATCGCCATCGGCCCGTAGCTGGGCGGCTTGCGGAAGTTCTGGCCGTCCCTGAGGGCGAGATAATAAGCGGCCCAGGCCATATGGACGCCGACGTCGGCGATGACGACGCCGCGTTCCGGCAGCATCCGTGAGATTGCCTCGATCATCCGCCCGGGATGGATCTTGGGGGTGAGGTCCACCACCGGGTCCACCACCCTCTGGAGGTCGAAATCGGCCCCGCGGAACGATTTGGGCGTCACCGGCCCGACGCGGCCGTCCAGCGCCTTGAGCAGCGCCGCCATGGCCAGCTTGGCGTCGCCGACGATGCCGTAATTCGCCTTGTAGTACTTGTCGAGCTCCTCCGGGTCGACGTTGATGCAGACGAGCTTGCGGTTCTCGAACAGGTCCGGGCGGAAGTCGAACGTGCCGTGCTGAGAGAAGGAGTTGCCGAGCGCGACCACCACGTCGGAATCGAGAAACACCTCCCATGCCGATTTGTGGCCGGAGTCGCAGAACAGGCCCATCGCCAGCGGGTGGTCCTCGGCGACAATTCCCTTGCCGTCCATCGTCGTGACCAGCGGCACCTGGTAGCGCTCCATGAAGGTGCGAACCTCGGGCCCAGCGCCGGCGCGGATCGCGCCATAGCCGGCCCACAGCACCGTCTGCTTGCCGGCGCCGATGGCTTCGGCGAGGAAAGCGGCGGCGCTTTCGATCTCGGCCGGATTGGGCGCCACCGGCCGCCTGTCGATCTGGGGCGGGCTGTAGTTGGTGACCTGGAAAGTCGGGGCGGTGATGTTCCACGCGACCGCGACCTGGACCGGGCCCGGCCGCCCGGTCAGGGCGACCTCGACCGCCTTGTGCATGATCGGGACGACGTCCTCGACCTTCGTGATCAGATAATTGGCCGGCTCGCCGGTCGTCGCGTCCTTCTTGACAACGGCATCCCAGACCATTCTGGAATTGGGGGTGCGCACGAGCCCCGATGTCTCGTTCGCCTGGCCGCGCCCGTCATAAGCCATGGTCGCATAGCCGGTGATCGCGATCAGCGGAAGGGAACCGTTCAGCGCCACGCACACGCCCGACATCAGGTTGAACGCGCCAGGGCCGGCGGTCGAGAAGCAGACACCGAGCTTGCCGCTGAACAGGGCGTAGCCGCAGGCCATGAACGACGCGTTCTGCTCGTGCTTGGGGATGATCCCCCGCACCCCCTCGGCCTGGGCGACTGCGATCTGCATGCCCATCAACTCCTCGCCGGCGCCGCCGAAGATGACATCGACGCCGACATCCCTGAGCACCGCGACAATGGCTTCATGAACCCGCATCACCGCCTCCCAATAGAATCCGCCCGGAATCGTGCGCGGCAACTCCCAACTCAGCCGACCGAGTTCCAACCATTCCCCGAGACGAAACGAGTGTTTCCGGGATAAGCGTTGACCTCGCCGTAGGGGACCTCGCCCGGGCCTCCTGGACACGTATTGGAGTCGAGCCGAATGCCCGTGTCCAGGGTATAGGCTGGCAAAAATGGGGCGTCCGGCGGACCCGATGCCCCATCGAACGCCTCGGGATCGTCCCAAACCACCTGGATTCGGCATAGGTGCAGGTTGACACTCCCGTGGCTGTCGCCCGCGCGGTTTTGCCCCTTTTCCCATGGCTCGGCACCGAACTCTCCGCACTTTGTGACGTAAAGTGTCAAGTTGCCAGGCGGAGTTTTGGGGCTATCGCCGAACCTATACCTTGTCGGGCTGGCAAGCACAGCCACGGGCAAGGACGCCCCGCTGAAGGCCGCCAAGAACCTGTTCGTCGACCCGCTCGGCGGCATGAGCCATTTACTCGGATCGGGCGACGTTTCCAGCGACGCGGCCATTGAGCGCCTGGTGCGTCAAAGACCGGCGTGCCTGCTGCCCATGGACGAAATTGGATCGTGGCTGCAGGAGGGTTCCGGGCGATCAAAGCGTTATGGTTTGCGTCCCGCATTGCGTAGGCAGGCAACGCCGGTGGCGCTCGGCCTGATAAGCATCGTATCGGCGCGCGTTACGCCAAACGAAGCCGATACGGGCGAGAGGGAGCGCTATCGCTCTGCATTATCGGACTGCTCGGCATGTTCGACGTGGGCTATCCTGGTATTCGTCCTCGACGCGATTTCGCCTGTCGCCCGGTGAGGCGCGGCTCCAACTAAGGCGACGCCCAAAAATAGCCGATTCGGAATTTGCGAGTTTACTGGCATCGGCTGTTTAGCGGATTCCCGAGTGCGAGGCGAGCGTCTATATCGTGATGATGATAGACGAATCATCCCTGCGCGTCCGGTTTGACGCGCTTCGGCCTTCGCTGGACGAGCGACGCCGGCGGTTGAGCGCGGCGGCGGAGGCGAAGGCGGCGGGCTACGGCGGGATTGCGGCGGTCGCGCGCGCGACGAAGGTCGCCCGGAGCACGATTGGGCGCGGTCTGAAGGACTTGCGGAACCCCGGCTCCTTGACGGGAGAGGTGCGGCGCAAGGGCGGGGGCACTCCTCGGTTGACGGTCAAGGACCCGACGCTGTTGGAGGACTTGCAACGATTGCTCGAGCCGGCGACGATGGGCGACCCGATGCGGCCGTTGCGATGGGTCTCCAAGAGCCACGACAAGCTGGCGACGGCGCTTCGCGCCATGGGTCACAAAGTGAGTTCCTCGACCATTCCCAAGCTGCTGGAGGAACTGAAATATTGTCGCCATTCCAACCGCAAGACCAAGGAAGCCGGCAAACATCCTGATCGCGACGCCCAGTTCGAATATATCAACGCGAAGGTCGAGGCGTTTCAGGCGGCCGGCGAACCCGTGATATCGATCGACGCGAAGAAGAAGGAATTGCTGGGCGAATTCAAGAACGGCGGTAGCGACTATGGGCCGCAGGGCGAACCGATCGAGGTCAACGCTCACGATTTCGAGGACAAGGAGTTGGGCAAGGTCGTCCCTTACGGGGTCTACGACATCGGCGCCAACCTCGGCTATGTCAGCCTCGGAATCGACCACGACACCGGGGAGTTCGCCGTCAACGCCGTCCGATGCTGGCTCGATCAGATGGGTTGGAAGCTCTATCCCGGGATGAGGCGCCTGATGATCACGGCCGACGGCGGCGGCTCCAATGGTTCACGGCTGCGGCTCTGGAAGTTGGCCCTCCAACAACTCGCGGACGAAACCGGTCTGATCATTCAGGTTTGCCACTATCCGCCAGGGACTTCGAAGTGGAACAAGATCGAGCATCGCATGTTCTGCCACATCACGCAGAACTGGCGCGCGACGCCACTCCTCAGCCTCCTCATCGTCATCGAACTGATCGCCAACACCACGACGAAAACCGGTCTCAAAATCCGCTGCGAACTCGATAGCAACACCTATCCAAAGGGCATCAAGGTCTCGGACGCGGAAATGGCGACCCTCAACATGACCCGAAACTCATTCCATCCAGAATGGAACTACAGCATCTCGCCGAGGTTTCACGAAATGAAGCAATAGTTTTTGGGCATCGCCTAAGCAGCCAACCAGCGTCCGGGGGGCGCGCCATTATGCCTGAAAATGGCGGCGGAGCGTCACCTCGAACCCATGCGCAGGCCGCATAACGCCAACACCTCATATGCGATTTTCATGGCAGAGATTCTTGGCATGGCCAACGGATTGGGGATGCGCTCGCGGTTGAGATCGATGACGGCGTCATGGATGGCTTGGTCGAGTGCGGCGACGTCTGTGAAGGTCTGGTAAGCGAGGTGATGGGCCTTAAGATCACGCCAGACCAGCTCGATTTCATTGAGTTCGGGGGCGTATTTCGGCAGCCACTCGACGGTGAGCCAGTGTGCGCCGGCGGCCAGGGCGGCGAGCGAGCGTTTGCTGGTGTGGATCGGACCATTGTCCTCGACCAGCACGACCAGTTTGGCCTGTCGCCCGGGCTGCGGTCCAAAGAGACGGTCGAGTTGCTCCAGATGGGCGATGAAATCGCTGCTGCGCTTGGTCGGGCTGGTATGGACGATGAGTTGGCGCGTGACGCAATCGAGCGACCTCAGCATCGCGACCTTCTTGGCCTGCCCCGGCGCCGGCACCCGCAACTCCGCCCCCGACTTCGCCCAGGCGCGGGCGAGATAGGGATGCATCAGCGCCTCGCTCTCATCGCCGTAGAGAAGAACAATGTCGCCCGCTTCGGCCTGCTGTTTGCGCAGTTGCAGGCGCAGGCCCACCCGTTCCACCTCGCTTTCCGTCTGACGTCCCTTCAGCGTGTGCCGGGGCCGCCGCCAGCGGAACTTTTTTTTCGCAAGGCCTTGGACAGTTGCGAACGGCTGATGCGCACGCCCTCGCGCGCTTCGATCTCGGCGCGAAGGCGGGGGATCGTCCAGTTGCGCCGGTCGGCCACAGGTTCTTCCAGCAAGGGGGTGACGACGCGCAAGGCGGCTTCACCCTTCACCGGAGGCGGGCCTGGCGCGATGCTGGTCTTCAGCGCTGCGACACCGCCGGCGGTGAAGTCGCTGCGCCACAGGCGAACCGTATCTTCGCGCACGCCAAACGCCTCCGCGATCTTGGAGCTGGTCCAACCAGCCAGCGTCAAAAGCACGGCGCGCGCCCGGTCCGCCTGCCCGGGCTTCCGCCTCTGCCAGCGCGATCTTCAATGGCCCGTCGAAAAACAGAACGCTCTGTTCGCTCAACTGCTGGACGCCGCGGCGCATGTGCTCGAGCCCGCCGCCGGCGCGCGCGCATCCTATCGCTTCCTCGAATTCTTCACCGCGCAGATCAGGAATCCGCACACGCGGCGCGCCTATGCGCGCGCTGCGGCGGAATTCTTCGACTGGCTTGAGGCGAAGGGCGTCACACAGCTCACAACGATCGAGAGCGTGCATGTCGCGACCTACGCGCTGGCAGCCGCCCTGCTCGGCGACGCCATCGAGGGCAGGACGCCTGGTGACGAATTGGCCGAAGAAGGACCGGCCTCTTGATGAAATTCAGGTCCGAATACTGCAACTCGACCTCAAGAAAAAGATCCTATGCGGGTGGACGGCGGCCTGACTTGGTAGGCTGAGCTTCCACACCAGCATGGAGGCAACCAATGAAGTCTGTCACCTCTGCGACCGCTGTCGCGACCACCGTCCGCGCGAATGATATCACGTTGTTCGCCTCGCTCGAATTGAGCAAATCGAAATGGGTTGTGACGATCAACAGTCCGGGCAGCGAGAAGTTTTCCAAGCACGTGGTCGAGGGCGGGGACGGCGCCTGCCTGCTCGACCTTCTTTCGCGATCGAGGGCGAAGGCCGAGCAGCGCTATGGGGCGCCGGTCAAAACGGTCGTCATTCAGGAAGCGGGATTGGACGGGTTTTGGATTCATCGCTTGCTGCTCGCCAACGGGATCGAGAGCCACGTCGTCGATGCGGCTTCGATCGCGGTCGCCCGGCGGCATCGGCGGGCCAAGACCGATGCGATCGACGGCGAGACGCTGTTGCGGACGCTGATGGCCTGGGCGCGCGGCGAGCGGCGGGTCTGTTCGATGGTTCGGGCGCCGAGCCCGGAAGACGAGGATCGCCGGCGCCTGACGCGCGAGCGCGGCACGCTGCTGAAGGAACGCATTCAGCATACCAATCGGGTCCGGGGCCTGCTCAGCGGCCAAGGCGTCCGGGATTACAATCCGCTTCGGCGCGATCGTGTCGAACGACTGGAGGCGCTGCGAACCGGCGACGGTCGCGAGCTGCCGCCGATGCTGAAGGCGGAAATCCGCCGGGAACTCGATCGGATCGCGCTAGCGACGACGCAACTGGCTGCGGTCGAACGGGCCCGCGACGCGCTCATCCGCACAGAAGCCGAGGAGCCGAACAACCCCGCCGCCCTGCTCCTCAGGTTCAAGGGCTTGGGCCCTGAGTTCGCCTCGCTCCTCTGGCTGGAATCGTTGTTCCGCAGCTTCGGCAACCGACGCCAGGTGGCGGCTTACGGCGGATTGGCGCCCAGCCCCTGGCAGAGCGGCGGCGTCGAACGGGATCAGGGCATCTCGAAGTCGGGCAACCGCCGCCTGCGCAAGACGATGATCGAGCTTGCCTGGTTCTGGCTGCGTCACCAGCCGGAACTCGGCGTTGAGCCGCTGGTTTCAGGCGCGGGTCGGCGCCGGGAAGGGACGAATCCGCCGGATCGCCATCGTCGCGCTGGCCCGCAAACTCCTCGTCGCCCTGTGGCGCTATGTCACCCAAGGCGTCGTTCCCGAGGGCGCCGTGTTCAAGACGGCATGACCCGATGGCTCAATCCCACTCCTGCACTCCAACGATGACTTAACGACTTAACCCCATTCCAGCGAAGCTGAACGCGACGGCTTCGCCGGATCCGGGCGGGCGGCGACCGCGGATCAACCCCCGGGCTGAAACACGCCGTGAAAAAGGATGGTCCCGCCAACCCGAGCCCGATGCCCTCGAGCACGAGGGATTATGGTCCGAGCCCACAAGCTCGACCGGATGTGAGGTGATGCGGTCATCAGGGCTGCATGGCAAAGACGGGCTCACGCTTCGGATCCAAACGCCCAGGAGAAAGTGAAATGACGAAATGAATGAGCTTGACTGGAAGCACCCCATGTGAGGGTTATAATCCCGGCGAGATCGACGGAATGGTCGGAGAGTCGCTGCGCTCCGCCGTTCGTAAATACCAGGATGACAACGGCCTGACGCCGGACGGCGATGCTGATTTGTCGTTGCTGAAGCGGATCGACGCCGCAAGGTGACCCGAGGCGCTCTTGGGGCTCGGCGGGGAAAAAAGGATGAGCAACGGAGGTCAATTGTCGCCGCACGGCTCAGCGTCATTTGCGCTCATCGCGCGGATCGCGGTTTTGGGGTTGTGTTGCTGGATTCTGGCCGTTCCAGCTTCGCGCGCGCAGGATACGGGCGGATTTCCAGGTTTCCTGCAGAATCTTTTCGGCATTAAGGCGCCCCCACAACCTGCGCCCCGGCCGAATGCGCCGCTGAGGGTTCGCGGGGTTCGCGCGCACAAACCGCGAAAAAAGGAACAGGACTTCGTTTCAACGCTGGCGACGCGCGCGCCGGTCCATCCGACGTTTTTCGTCGCCGTCCTCGGCGACAGCCTCGCCATACTCGCGTCCCAAGGTCTGACCGATGTTTTCGCCGACAAGCCGGAGATCTCGATTTCCGACGCCGCGCGCGATCTGTCGGGGCTCACCCGGGACGACTATTACGACTGGCCTAAGGCGGCGCGCGATCTCGCCGCGCGCAAGCAAAAAATCGACGTCGCGGTCGTCATGATCGGCATCAACGATCTTCAGCCGCTGAATGACGGCGCCGATTTACTCGATCCGCTCGGCGACAGATGGCGCGCCGTCTACGGGCAACGAGTCGAGAACCTAATCGCGCCGTTCCGCGATGCTCACATCCCGGTCTTTTGGGTCGGTCTGCCGCCGATGAGCGACGAGCGCTTCAACGCGCAGGTGATTGCGCTAAATGAGATCTTCCGCGAGCACGTCGAGAAGGCCGGCGGGAAGTTTATCGATATCTGGGACGCGCTCGCCGACCAGAGCGGGCAATACGCCGCCTTCGGGCCGGACGTCGATGGACAAAACACGAAACTGCGCTCCGGCCCGAATGGCATCTCTTTCACCAAAGCGGGATCGCGCAAACTTGCCCAATTTCTCGAGACGGACATTCGACACGTCTTCGACAAGACAAAGCCTCAAGGCGACATCGCGGCTCTGCCGCCGGACGTTAAACAGGAAGCTGACGACATCAACGCCGAGATTCGACGCGAGATGGGGGCGGACAAGCTCCGCGCCGGCGGCCCCGCATCTGCTCCGAAGCTGGCCGCGGGCGCAATCATGTCCCTGACGACCCGTCCGTCATCCGCTCACGGCGAGCTGCTCGACACTGTAGGCGCCGCAAGCGCCGACCTCGGCGACGAGGCGCATGCCCTGCGTCTGGGTCAGACGGCCGAACCGCACGTTGGCCGCGCCGACGACTTCATCTGGCCCCATCCGCCTTAGGCGATGCCCAAAAACTATTGCTTCATTTCGTGAAACCTCGGCGAGATGCTGTAGTTCCATTCTGGATGGAATGAGTCTCGGGTCATGTTGAGGGTCGCCATTTCCGCGTCCGAGACCTTGATGCCCTTTGGATAGGTGTTGCTATCGAGTTCGCAGCGGATTTTGAGACCGGTTTTCGTCGTGGTGTTGGCGATCAGTTCGATGACGATGAGGAGGCTGAGGAGTGGCGTCGCGCGCCAGTTCTGCGTGATGTGGCAGAACATGCGATGCTCGATCTTGTTCCACTTCGAAGTCCCTGGCGGATAGTGGCAAACCTGAATGATCAGACCGGTTTCGTCCGCGAGTTGTTGGAGGGCCAACTTCCAGAGCCGCAGCCGTGAACCATTGGAGCCGCCGCCGTCGGCCGTGATCATCAGGCGCCTCATCCCGGGATAGAGCTTCCAACCCATCTGATCGAGCCAGCATCGGACGGCGTTGACGGCGAACTCCCCGGTGTCGTGGTCGATTCCGAGGCTGACATAGCCGAGGTTGGCGCCGATGTCGTAGACCCCGTAAGGGACGACCTTGCCCAACTCCTTGTCCTCGAAATCGTGAGCGTTGACCTCGATCGGTTCGCCCTGCGGCCCATAGTCGCTACCGCCGTTCTTGAATTCGCCCAGCAATTCCTTCTTCTTCGCGTCGATCGATATCACGGGTTCGCCGGCCGCCTGAAACGCCTCGACCTTCGCGTTGATATATTCGAACTGGGCGTCGCGATCAGGATGTTTGCCGGCTTCCTTGGTCTTGCGGTTGGAATGGCGACAATATTTCAGTTCCTCCAGCAGCTTGGGAATGGTCGAGGAACTCACTTTGTGACCCATGGCGCGAAGCGCCGTCGCCAGCTTGTCGTGGCTCTTGGAGACCCATCGCAACGGCCGCATCGGGTCGCCCATCGTCGCCGGCTCGAGCAATCGTTGCAAGTCCTCCAACAGCGTCGGGTCCTTGACCGTCAACCGAGGAGTGCCCCCGCCCTTGCGCCGCACCTCTCCCGTCAAGGAGCCGGGGTTCCGCAAGTCCTTCAGACCGCGCCCAATCGTGCTCCGGGCGACCTTCGTCGCGCGCGCGACCGCCGCAATCCCGCCGTAGCCCGCCGCCTTCGCCTCCGCCGCCGCGCTCAACCGCCGGCGTCGCTCGTCCAGCGAAGGCCGAAGCGCGTCAAACCGGACGCGCAGGGATGATTCGTCTATCATCATCACGATATAGACGCTCGCCTCGCACTCGGGAATCCGCTAAACAGCCGATGCCAGTAAAATCGCAAATTCCGAATCGGCTATTTTTGGGCGTCGCCTTAGGCCCCCTGTACCCTGCCTTCGCCCGATCGGCCTCAGTCTTCGCCCGCTCTGCGGCCAGGTCGCCGGCGTGCTGCGCGTCCCGCGCTGCGATCCGGCATCAGCGCATTATCGGGACACAGATATCCGACATCTTGGACGAAATCATGAACATGCGATGTGGTAGCATGTCCACGGTTCCTTGAGGCCCATTGCCAACAGTCGTGTCACCAGCCACCACTTGGGGTCTGGCCCGCACAGCGGCGAACAGCCGGCGAGCTCCTCAAGGGTCAGAAACTTGAACGTGTCGGTGGGCGAGCGGGCATTGCCATTGGACAGGCCGCCGTCGCACTGCCTACAATAACTGTTCTGGCCTCAACTAACGAAAGTGCCTCTAACTACCCATAAGCGGACATAGCGGGAACGCTTTAAATCCCGGTACAGTAAAATCAATATGTTACGAATTCTGGGCCAATTGCTGCGGCCTCCTGGGGGTGACGGAAATCATGTGTTTTCCGCGCACTCTGCCCTACGGCTCTCCATCAGGCCAAATCGCCCAGAAATCCTAGCCGAAATACCGTGTCGGAATGAGAATGATGACGGAAAGCCGAGAAAGATGGTTTTCCGACACCTCGTAAATTTCCTTATGTGTAATAAAAAGCAGTTCCGTTAGTTCGGGCCATTCTGGTGCCGCGCGTGATCGCCGCCGCCGGCGACCAAGCCGCCCGCCGCTTCCTCGAATTCTTCGCCGCCACCATCCGCAACAAAAACACCCGCATGGCGTATTATCATGCCTGCGTCCGGTTCTTCGCCTGGTGCGACCGTCACAGGATTGGCGAGATCGCCGATATCGAGCCCGATTTCGGCGTCGGGACCCCGCGCCGAATGACAGCCGCCGTTTCCTCCTAAGCTGCTAAGAAGAAAAGGTTATCGCACTGGGAGTTCTCATAATTAAATGCCCAAAGCGTTAGAAACGGTCGCATTCTTACAATTAGCTGCCAACCGACAGTGGCCACCTTGTCAATTTTGGAGCGGTTCCCGCAGTACTCATAATATCCCCCAGGCGCGATATCTCCCCCTGCCCGTCATCTCTCGCAGATCGAGCTCGGCCACGAGATCTTGCGCGGCGCGCGGGGTCACTTTGAGCTCCCGGGCAATTAGTCCTGCGGACAGGATTGGTCGCGCGACGACGAGATCCGCAAGCGCGGGCAGGCTCGAGTTCGAACGCCGGCCGACCACTCTCCGATCGAGCCGACGGCGAGCGAGCAGCCATCGGTCATGCTCTTTCATCCCCCACCTCGCCGCCTCCGCGAAACCGTCGAGAAGGGCCACGAGCCTCGTCGTCGAGTCTCGTGCACGCCGGCGATCGCGTGCGATCTCGCGAAGACCCGTGTTCACGCAAAGAAGATGCGACAGAGTTCGAGAACGACCCCTGAGGATTGCGCCGACCAGGAGCCTGCCCAGCCAGGCTTTGTGTTGCAACGGGTCGATCTCCTCCCAAGCGAGGAGTGCGATCGCGGCCGCGAGCAACGACGGTGTGTTCACAGTAGCCTCGACGGCCTGGCGCCACGAAGCCATGCGCGCATTTTCGTCCCAGTCGAGATCATAGACGATCGGATCGCGACTTCCAGGCGGACGCGCGGCCAATTCGGACAAAAGCCGGTTCGTGCGTTGGCTGATCGCCTCGACCCCGGCAAGGTGGCCCGCGAGAGGACCATCGTCCGCGTTTTCGTATGGCGCGAGCCCCTCCTCATGAAACGCATCGACCTCTTCCTCCTGGGCGTGCTGCGCCCCCTGCCCTTCTGGCTCGGATACGGCTGCTCGCCCGATCAACGCATTCAAGCCCGAGGGCGAGAGAGCCCATTGCGGCGCTTCACGGACGATGCGCCGCCGCGCCCTCAAGACCGCATGGGTGCGGGTCAGTTCGCGGGTCGGCGATCGAATATCCATACTCGCGCCGTGTAAGACGAGGTCTTCGATATGGACGAGTTCGCCGTCGATCCACGCGCTGGCGCAGGCGTCGATAAAATGCGTCCGGGCGATCCAACCCTCGCGAATGGGACTGACGCGCAACCGCTCGTCCAACCGCGACAGTGCGTCCTCGGCGGCTGTCGCTTTTGCTTACCAATGTCAGTGACAAAATAATCATATTTTATTTAGGTTTAGAGGCTAAACTGGGTGAAATTTTTGGCTAACGATGTCACTGACAGCACGATTTGCCGAACCGATCGCAAACCCGAACAACGATCTCTGCGTCTTCGCCGCCGTCGAACGAGGCATGGCTCGCTGCGCGCCGCATCGCGCACGAACTCGACAGGATTCTCGATGAGGCAGGGTTGCATCGAGCGGCGGTCGATCGAGCGGCCGCCGAGCTGCGCCTCTCGACCCGGCATGTCTATCGTTTGCTGGCGCGCTATCGCGTCGACCGGCGAGTGTCGTCGCTGCTGCCGCGCACGAACGGCGCGAGGAAGAAGCGGCTTCACGATGACGTCGAGAGAGTCATCGCCGAGACCTTGCGAGCGCAATGGCTGACGCTGGAGGCACCGCCGCTCGCGCCTGTCGTGGCCGAAATCCGCGCCCGTTGCGAGGAGGCCGGGCTCGCCGCGCCCTCCTATGTCGCTATCGACCGCCGCATTCCGTCACTGTTCAGCCCTGAAGAAATCGCCAAGAAGCGGTCGGCGAACCCGAAGCATCTGCTGCGGCTCAAGCCGAGACCCGGATATATCCGCGCGTCGAAGCCGCTCGAGGTTTGTCAGATCGATCACACGCACAGACATCAACTTCGTGGAGGTCGTGGAGGGCGAAGGCGTCTTCGTCGGCAGGGCGTACCTGACCCTCGTCGCGGATGTGGCGACGCGCAGCATACTCGGGTTCTGCCTGACCCTCGAAAAGCCGTCGGCGCTGTCCGTCGCCCTATGCCTCGCGCAAACGATGTGCCCGAAGGAGGATTGGTTGGCCGCGCGCGGCATCGAGCATCGCTGGCCGATGTTCGGACGACCGCGGCTGCTCGTCACCAACTCCGCGAAAGAGTTCAAAGGGCGCGCTTTCCAGCGCGGCTGCGAGGACTACGGCATCCGCATTCGCTACCGCGATCGCGGGCGGGTCCATGAGGGCGGGGTGGTCGAACGGCTCCTTGGGAAGCTCAATGCCGTACTCGCGATGCACCCGGGGTCGACGGGTCGATCCGTAGCGGACCGCGATGGCTATCCCGCACAACGGCGCGCTCGGCTGAGTTTCGCCGACCTCGAGCGGTGCGTGGCGCTCGCGGTGATCGACCACAACCTGCAGCAGAATGCGAAGACGTTGAAGGCGCCGGCGGCGGAATGGGCGCAACACACCCCAGATCTTCCAGGTTTCGCGGACGACGCGGCGCGGGTCGTGCTGGCTTTCCTGCCCGGGGCGGAGCGGCGGCTTTCGCCGCAAGGCGTCAGCTTGTTCGCGTTGGACTATTATTCGCCGTGGCTGGGCGGTCTGGTCCCGCGGCGGGACCGTCTGGGTCGGCTCGAGGTGCAATTCGACCCCCGCGACATCAGCCACATCTATGTCCGGGATCCGGAGACGCGGGAGTTTCGGTCCGTTGGACGGCGCGATGGGTGGCTCGCTCCGATGACGCTGTGGGAGCACGAAGGCGACCGTGCTCGTCGACGCGCCGCGAACGCGCGATCGGACGCGGAGAAGGTGACCTTGCGGCGTCAGATCGCCGAGATCGTCGGTGGATCGAAGCCTTCGAAAGTCGAACTGCGCGACGCCGTGCGCCGGACTCACGCGGCGGAGGCTGGCAAGCCCTATGAAGGCATGCGCCCGCCGACGCCTGCCGTTCCAGCCGAGCGCCCGATCCGCGAAAAACGCCGGCTGCCGGTCGAGGATTGGTGAGATGGCCGACCATCTCCTCGATTATGTTCGCTCGTATCTCGACCGCAGCCTGGAGGACCGGATCGGCTATATCCGGGCGCCGCGTTGGATCGGACATCACGGCGCCAGGCAGGCGCTCGAGCGGCTGAACGAATTGCTGGCGCGGCCGCCGGCGTTACGGACTCGCGGCCTGATGCTGGTCGGGCCCTACGCCAACGGCAAGACGATGATCGCCGAGCGGTTCGCCGTCGCGCATCTGAAAACCTCCGAGTCGCAGCGGGTGTGGGTGGTCCAGACGCGCAAGGGCGCCGGGCTCGCCCATTTCTACGGAAGCATCCTGGGCGCATTACGCGCGCCGACGGGAAACAGCCGGGATGTCGGCCGCAAGGCCGAGCAGGTCGATCATCTGCTCGACGGCCTGAAACCCAAGATCTTGCCAACACCGCCTCAACGTCGCGCGATCGGCCGCGCAGCGCATTGTGGAATTCGTCGAAAATCCAATCTCTCCGCTTACGTTATTGATTGATTCCAAAGCTCGGTCATAGGTCGATTTCGTGAACTGCTGCCGCTCCACTTCGAAAATAGTTTGATTGGTCAGGCCAGCGTCAGAAATTGCCGTTGATTTAAGCATCGGATGAATGAGTACGTGCTCGCCGAAGATTGAGCGGAGAAAGGCCAGCATTTGATTTTGCGGCCCATCGCCGGGCTCGAATTCGCGTAATCAGGTATTTCATCCAGCTATAAGTGGTCGATGCCCCCGCGCGAGAAACTTCATCTAGCAGATCGCCGGTCATTTGCAGAAACTGGCCCATCGACATCACGTCCAACATCTGCGGATGAATCGTGATCAATACGGCCGTCGCGGCCGTTAGTGCGGAAAGCGTCAGATATCCTAGCTGCGGCGGGCAATCGATGATGACAACGTCATACAGATTCTGACATTGCGCGATCGCTTGACCAATTCGCGCAAAAAACAACGTGTCACCTGGCAACCGACTCATCAGAGCTCGAGGCGTATCGTGCTCGAATTCCATCAATTCTAAATTTGCAGGAATAAGATGAAGATCGGGGATGTAAGTCCCGCGAACGACCTCCGCAATTGGCCTCTTCTGTTGATCGTATCGGATCGCCCCGTACAGAGTCTCATTTGGACCGACGTCGAGCTCGGGTTGTTGACCAAACAAGGCCGACAGACTTGCTTGCGGATCGAGGTCAATAGCGAGAACACGATACGCATGAAGCGCAAGATACTGGGCCAAATGCGCCGCCGTGGTCGTCTTTCCGCTGCCGCCCTTGAAATTCATTACTGTAATGACCTGCAGTTGCTCGCCCTCGACGCGGTGAGGGCGATAACGGCGAGACCCGCGAGCTCCCTGGTCAAGCTGCTTTCGGATCTCATGAATATCATTGACGGAATAACTGCGGCGCCCGTTCCTAGTGGCCGGCGAGAACCCCTTTCCTTCAGCTGTGATTTGGCGCAGATACCCCTCGTGGATGCCAATCAGGCGAGCGGTCTCCGCGGGACTAAAATGACGGATTACTTTTTCCGCCTCTGGCGGAAACGTGTTTCGATGATGGGCCTGCAACTGGCTGGACAACTCAGCGCCATGCCGTTGAATTAGATCTTTGAGCGCCCGTGGGGGAGCCCTCCCTTCCTTCATCGGTGCCTTCGCCATCTGGCCGCCCATGTCGTCTAAATTTCTATCTGCGGAGTTTCGCGAATATTCGGCTTTTTCCCGCGTGTAGAGAAAAAGCACTAATTCGCGATTCGCGGCAAGGATTTTTGTGTTAACGACAAGTTAATCAGGGTCAAGGGGTCGATTTGCTGGAAAAGCGCGGTTGGGATGACCGTGCTGGCGATATCATTGAGGCCTCATATTCCTCGGCGAGTCCCTTTTGGAGCGCGGCGAGCTGACGAAGCTCGAACTCGGTGAAGCGCAATCCGCGCCATCGCTCGGCGGCACGGATCAGAGCGCCGAACATCAGCTCCAACACCGGCTTCTCGCCGAGGCCGTTCGGGACGATCTTCAGACGCCGGCGCTCCTGGCCAAACAGCCGTTCCAACAGGTTCGTCGTTCGCGTCACGCGCCGATGAGTGCCGGGCAGGCGCAGGTGCGCGATGCACGCCTCGAAATCGTCGTCAAAGCAGGCGACCGCGCTCGGCGCGACCGCGGCGCAGTCGGCGAGGATTCGGCTCGCCAGATCGCGGGCGATCGTTCGCGACGGCATCTGTCAGGAGGCGGTGACGCGGGCCTTGAACTCCGGCCACAGATCGGCCGAGACTTTGATGCCGAGGTTGTGCAGGCAGGGGGCCTGGCAGCGCTGGCGCGCCGAGCGGGGAAAGCACTCCTCGATCGCCCGAATGATCCGCGCCGCGCCGTCGGAGACGACGAGCAAGGGACCGCCCAGGCTCGTGCTCGCAGGTCCTGGAAGAAGGCCCGCACGGTCTCGACGTCCTCCTTCGAACCGGCCATCACCGCCAGCAGGACCTTGCATCCATCGGCGCCGATGCCCCCAGACTGCGAGCACAGCCTCCCGTTTTTGTCCCGGACGGAGGCGTTCGGCAATGCCGTCAACATAGAGATAGGCGATCGGGTGCTCCGAGAGATCGCGCTTGGAAAGGGCCTCGTCTCCGCCCACAGCCGCTCGGTGATCTCGCTCACCGCCGCGCGCGACAAAAGCCTTCGGGAGTGGTGAAGCCGTCTCGATGTCGTGTCGATGGCGCCTGGGTGCGGCCCGAAGGCGCCGCCGGCACCCCCGAGACGAACGGTTCCCGCACGCCCTCCGCCGTTTTGACCTCGCCGGTGCGATAGCGGTTCCGATAGCCAGCCCTCTCGCCCTCGCCGCGCGAATAGCGTTCGCGCCCCAGCGCGTCGGCGACCTCGCCTTCGAGCGCCTCCTCGACGATCAGCCGCGGCGCCAGCCGCACCAGATCGCTCCGCCCCGTCGCCCTCCGCAACTCGCCGTTCATCAAAGCGCGAAGCTCCTCGCGCGTACGCTCAGGTGCGGATAGTCTGTGCATCGGGATGTTCCCTAGGGGCTACCGGCGCAAACCGGAAGCCCGTTTTCCTGCCTCAATTCAGGCAGGGGCATCCCAACCCTTTTTGCAGCAAGCTTACGCCTTCACCGTTAAACAGCAAACCATCGGGGCTATCGGCCTGCTATCGGCCCTAACATCAGAAAGCGCCCAGCAGAGCTTACGACGGGCGCGTGGTTCGCCGACATCCCGATTTTTGAAGCCCAGAGCAATTAGCCGCGGCTAACTTGCCTGCCGGGCGGCGCGAAAAAATGGCGGCCTGTGCACGAATTAGCCGCGGCTAACCGCAACCTTGCTCTACCGCAGCCCAGCGGCGGTCTCGCTTAAGGATGAAAACACGTTTCAAGAATTGCCACTCGGCGAGCTGATCAAGGGAGGGGCGAGTAATGAACGCCGACGAGTTGCGACGACTTTACGCCGGCGTCGAATTGCATCGCCCCCTCGCCTGCAGTGAGGTACGGGATCAGACTTTCGCGCACCGCTGTGGCCATCGTGTTCGGTTGAATTTTCTCGACCGCGGCGTATCGGAAAATACGGATGCATGGACTTGGGCTCTGCGGCGATCCCGGATTTAAGACTCACGGTCCGTTTCAAACATCTTCTGCAGCGGCTGCCCGCGCCGCTTATGCCACGGCCGCACTCGATGCTGCGTACATCGGGAAACGGGGTTCAAGCGCACGGTGCATGCGCCTCGAGCGCGGAGAGTGAAGATTGATTGCTTTGGCGAAGGCTCTAGCGGTGGGCAGGCAGAGACTTTGCGCGAGAAAGGGCCGCTTGGGCGGCGACCACGACGGGTGCCACAACTCTTAGTCCTCCGCCTTCGCCCTCGCGCTTTCCGACGCCCCCTAGGCGATCCGCTCTTGAGCGCGGCGTCGAGCAAGAAACGCCAGATCGAAGTTCGCAATTTCCCGCCTCTGACGGAAGAGGGCAGGGGATTTGTGGCACGTCGCCGACCGTCCCAACGCAATATGCCGAACTCGACCGAAGATACCGATCTTGACGACATACGCGAGCGTCAACTCCGGCCGCGAAATGAGCGCTCGCGCGCCACCACGCGGAGGTAAGGCGCCTTCGCTTGGGAGTTTTCGAATCTTCCGCCATCCTCATCGCTCGGTATTCTGGACACGGGATATCACTGGACATTGTGGTGTGAAGCGCAGCGCGACACCCGCCTCTCTCTTATGGGCATTGGGGTCGCGCGAGCAATTTCGTACTCGCGGCGAGCGCGGGGAATTGCCTCAAGAAGGAGGCCTGAGGGGCCCCGATAGACAGCCCGTCGGGTTTCCAAGTCGCTCCCCACCCACGTCGAAGGGATCGGCTTCGGACGAGCGGCTCGAGGCGCGGTTCCTTTTGCCATTCGCAGGGCCGGCTTCCCGGGCCGGATCGAAAGGGTCTCACAGATCGCGTATTGAACCGCTTGCGCAAACGGCGCGGAAGACGGTCATTGGCAGGAAGCCCGAACGGTCATTTGCGCCCGGGAGCCGGCGCTTCAAATGCGCGGCAAGGCAGTCGCTCGGCACGACGTCGAAGCCGACACCGGGCAGGAGCATGACGCGTCGCGCCTTGGCATCGGCACCCCGCGCGGCGAGGGCCTCGTAGACGTCAATTTCGCCGGTGATGTCGAGGTAGTGAACCCGATTGCGCAGACAGGCGTCCGCCATCGGACGCGACGTCGCCGAAAACGGACCGGCAACATTGAGCACCACGAAATGCCGTT
Organism: uncultured Alphaproteobacteria bacterium; assembly: GCA_963805295.1. Classification (GTDB taxonomy): domain Bacteria; phylum Pseudomonadota; class Alphaproteobacteria; order Rhizobiales; family Beijerinckiaceae; genus Roseiarcus. Next base: position 54,977 of record CAWDTW010000064.1, read on the forward strand.
GATCGCGGCATCAATCCGGGCGGGGTCGCCAAGATCAAACCATGCCTATCCGGTTAACGCATACACCCGCTAGATGTAGGGTGATTCCAGTCGCCGGAATAAAGCTGGGCATAGGTCGGCGCCTTTGCGTCGCTAGCGATGCCGAGCAACGAACGGAAGGCGTTGAACGGGTAGAAGCGCCGGTTGAACCGAAACGTGAATTCGTTGAGGTAGGCTTGTAGATGCCGTTCGCCGACCCCGTGATGGATGCCGGTCAACCATGTCTTGAGATTCGCGAAGACGAGATGGATGATGGGCAAAAACTCTTCGGTCACTTCGGAATCACCACATTCGGCAATGGCGTGGTGATCGTAACCGCGCTTGCGCAGGTCGGCGTAACCGCTCCAGTCGTCCGTGACGATCAACGTCCCCGGAGCGACCGCGCCATCGACAAATCCGCAAAGGGATTTGGCGCTTCGGTCAGCGGCGACCGCCAGCCGCACGCGCCCCGCATAGCGCCCATCGTTTCGCTTGTCCCGCGCGGTTCCAGGCTTGCGATGGCGCACCTCGACGGCGCAGGCGACCAGAACTTTGTGGTGCACGCCTCGGCCTTCGCCGCGTGTGCGGCCGCCGATCCAGGTTTCGTCCACTTCGACGGGCTTTGTCACGTTCGCGCATTTTACTTGTCAACGCCACTGCGCACTCAAGGACCGCACTAAGGAAAATCAATCACTTGGGGCCCTCGACGTCGGCGCGAAATCCACCGAAAATGGCCTATTCTTGGCGAGTGTGACAATGCCTTGCCAGCTGTTGACGTTGACGACTTTCGGGTGTGGTGGGAGCAGGGCTTAGCCCGGCAGGCAACAGAAACCCGTTCACAAGCCTGGAAACTGATCGCTCCGGCCGTCGCGTTTGCCGGTGTCGCTGTAGTAGGGTCGGTATACATATTGAATGGGGGCGACGCCGGTAGGCATTTCAGTAAGGACAGCGCGGAGTCGACGCAGGTCAAGGTGGTCAAGGAACAACCGGTCGATCTGAGCACGCAGGCGTCGCTCGGTAGTGCCCCTCCACCTGCCGGAGCGTCGGCAGCCGCCGGCGGGATCACGCCAGCGGCTGGACACTCGGGAACGACGAAGGTCGATGCCTCGCCCGTAACGGCGCAGCAGGCCCCCCCGCCGGCGCAACCTCCCGATCCCAAGCCGGCCCGAACCATATCGTTGCGGCCCGGTGGAACGCCGATTGCGACATTCACTGCGGCGTCGACCAAATCCTGGTCTTCGGCCGACGTGCCGATACCGCCTCCTAGGCCGGCGCTAGAGGCTGCGAATGACGCGGTCGGGACTGCTCAATCTTCGATTCCAAGGCTCGTCTTGCTGACGAAACGTCACGGCAAATCTCCGGCCCCGGTTGTCTTCGCCAAATCCGAGGCGATCACGAGCGCAGAGGCGGAGACGCGGAGCCAATCAATTCCGCCTGGGATGCCCGCTAAGTCTGAGAAGCCGGCAGGCGGGCCTGATACCCCGCAAGCTGCCGCTGAGCCTGTCGCCGCTCCAGTGACGCCCGCCGAAGGCGCACAACAGTCCTTTGACCGTATGCTGCATTCCCTCGGCGACCTGCTTGGGCCTCAGGCTCCTCCCGCCCAGCAGCGCCTCGATCAGACCGCCGCCGCGTCGACTGGCTGGGCCGTACAAATGGCAGCGCCAAAATCTGAAGCCGACGCCAAGAGCGATCTCAGGCGACTCAACGCCAAATATGCGTCCACGCTCCACGGATCGAAGATCGGCGTACAGAAGGCCATTGTCGACGGCGAGACTGTCTACCGATTGCGTGTCGTCGACTTGTCCAGGGCCGACGCTTCGGCTCTTTGCGCAAACTCAAAAACGACGGCGGCAACTGCTTCGTCGCCAAGTGAGAGGCGCGCGTCACATGATCTCGGCCAGCATCTCAATCGCCTTGGGCGCGTGCGAGCGCGCTAACTCGTTCACGTCGCGCAATTCTTTCGGTCGGCCACCGGGGTCCGGAAATGCCCTTCGGGAATGGTCTGCCGCGGGGGTTCATCACTCGGCCTCGTTGTCGTCAAAGCGATGCATAATGCGGGCTAGAATGCATCGGCAATAGCGACGCCCTCTACCACAACGTTGAGCATACTATGCTCATCACCTTGGCCGGCCACGACAACTTCAAGGGGCGCGCGCTGTTGACGGCCTCGAACCCGGAAAAATTGGAGGACTTGCGATGCGGCTAATTCCTGCGCTCGTAATTATGTTTGCGCTTGGGGTCGTCCCGTCGAAGGCGGCCGATGCGCTCGGTCCCTATCCGGTCGATCCGGCGCAAATCTCTGTCGCCGGCATCTCGTCCGGCGCGTTCATGGCGAACCAGTTTCACATCGCCCATTCTGCGGACGTCATGGGCGTGGCGATGGTCGCCGGCGGGCTCTACGGCTGCGCGGTCGAAGCCGTCGAGGATGACGGCGTTCGGGCATTGATGACGCAGGCCGTCTGGGACTGCATGCTGCTGCCAGCAACCCTCAGGGACGTCGCGGCCTACGCCGATCAGGCGAAGCAGATCGAAGCCAAGGGCTGGATTGATCCCCTCTCCAATCTTGCGCGATCCAAGGTCTATTTCTTCACCGGCGGATCGGACAGCGTCGTCCCCGAGAAGACGGTCGAGACCGGCGTGGCGCTGTACAGGGCGCTCGGCGTGCCGGGAGAGAACATCGCGTCCGTCGACCGCAGCGGTCCAGCGGCGAACGCCGGACATTCCTGGGTGACCAACACTTGCTGCCAAGCCTGCAACCTGACCCAGTCGCCCTACATCGACAATTGCGGCTACGATCAGGCGTACGCCGAACTGAGGGCGATCTACGGGCCGAATTTGAAGCCGGCCGCGCCGTCCGCGGCCGGGCGCATCGTCGCCTTCGACCAGAAGGAATTCGTCCCGGACGGCGAAACCGCGCTGAATGGGCTCTTCGACACGGGGTATCTCTACGTGCCCAAGGCTTGCGAACCAGGCACCGCGCAGCCCTGTCGGCTGCACGTGGTTCTGCACGGATGCGAGCAGTCGGTCGAAAAGCTCGGCGACACATTCTACACCAAGATCGGCGTCAACGAGGTGGCCGAGGCCAACAACATTCTCGTGCTGTATCCCCAGGCTCGCGCGATGACCTTTTCCAATCCAAAGGGTTGCTGGAATTGGTGGGGCTACGCCGGCGACAATTACTTCCCCACCAAGAAAGGAGTCCAAATCGACGCCATCTGGAAAATGATCCAACGGATCGAGGTTAAGTAGGCGGGCGCAGGCGCCTCGCGGATCGTCTGCTTGCGAACCGGCGAGCCGCCGTCGAGGGGGGAGGCGCGCGCAGCGGTCAAGAGTTCGACGACGACACGGTTCAAGTCTCCTGCAGGGCGAAGACCGCGCAGGGAGACGCAATTCCGCGAAGGTCGAACGTTCCGAGTGTCGATTTGCACTTCATGATGGGACTAGCAAGTCACGGAGGTTCAATAGCTTAGTTGGAACTCGTGACCACGGTCGTGCACTTCATGTGGGACTGGCCTGGTACATTTGTGTACTTCACCTGGGATTCGTTGACGGGTCCATCGACCCTGAGGTTCCGGCACTGTGCTTCCCGTCGCCGCCCAGGGAGACTCACGCTGATCTGAGGCAGAGCGATGCGAGGCTCGCTTCGATGAGCGTTCGCGTGAAGCGCTGATGGCACTTCATGTGAGACCGGCATCCCACATGGAGTGCCCAGATTTTGCGTTGGAGCCTCGAGTCTCATCATGAACTGCAAATCGACACGTGGTGCCAGTGACAGATCCTATGCGGGTGGACGGCGGCCTGACTTGGTAGGCTGAGCTTCCACACCAGCATGGAGGCAATCGATGCAGTCTGTCAGCTCCGCGACCGGTGTCGCGACCACCGCCCGCGCTAACGATATCACGCTGTTCGCCTCGCTCGAATTGAGCAAATCGAAATGGGTTGTGACGATCAACAGTCCGGGCAGCGAGAAGTTTTCCAAGCATGTGGTCGAGGGCGGAGACGGCGCCGGCCTGCTCGACCTTCTTTCGCGGTCGAGGGCGAAGGCCGAGCAGCGCTTTGGCGTGCCGATCAAAACGGTGGTCATTCAGGAAGCGGGATTGGACGGATTTTGGATCCATCGCCTGCTGCTCGCCGACGGGATCGAGAGCCACGTGGTCGATGCGGCTTCGATCGCGGTTAACCGGCGGCATCGGCGGGCCAAGACCAATTCGATCGACGGCGAGACGCTGTTGCGGACGCTGATGGCCTGGGCGCGCGGCGAACGGCGGGTCTGTTCGATGGTTCGGGCGCCGAGCCCGGAAGAAGAGGATCGCCGGCGGCTGACGCGCGAGCGCGGCACGCTGCTCAAGGAACGCATTCAGCATACCAATCGGGTCAGGGGCCTGCTCAGCGGCCAAGGCATCGGGGATTACAATCCGCTTCGGCGCGATCGTTTCGAACAACTCGAGGCGCTGCAACCGGCGACGGCCGTGAGCTGCCGCCGATGCTGAAGGCGGAAATCCGCCGGGAGCTCGATCGGATCGCGCTGGTGACGACGCAACTGGCTGCGGTCGAACGCGCCCGCGACGCGCTCGTCCGCACGGACGCCGAGGAGCCCAACAACCCCGCCGCCCTGCTTCTCAAGCTCAAAGGCTTGGGCCCCGAGTTCGCCTCGCTCCTCTGGCTGGAATCGTTGTTTCGCAGCTTCGGCAACCGACGCCAGGTGGCGGCTTACGGCGGATTGGCGCGCAGTCCCTGGCAGAGCGGCGGCGTCGAACGGGATCAGGGCATCTCGAAGTCGGGCAATCGCCGCCTGCGCAAGACCATGATCGAGCTTGCCTGGTTCTGGCTGCGTCATCAGCCGGACTCGGCGTTGAGCCGCTGGTTTCAGGCGCGGGTCGGCGCCGGGAAGGGACGAATCCGCCGGATCGCCATCGTCGCGCTGGCCCGCAAACTCCTCGTCGCCTTGTGGCGCTATGTCACCCAAGGCGTCGTTCCCGAGGGCGCCGTGTTCAAGACGGCATGACCCGATGACTCAACCCCACTCCAACACTCCAACGATGGCTTAATAACTTAACCCCATTCCAGCGAAGCTGAACGCGACGGCTTCGCCGGATCCGGGCGGGCGGTGACCGCGGCTGATTTGCCTGGCTGAAACACGCCGTTTGACAGGATGGTCCCCGCCAACCCGAGCCCGACGCCCTCGAGCATGAGGGATTATGGTCCGAGCCCCTAAAGCTGGACCGGATGTGAGGTGATGCGGCCGTCAAGGCTGCATGCGAAAGACGGGCTCACGCTCCGAACCCGAACTCAAAAGGAGATGCGCAATGCCAAAATGAATGAGCGCAGCAAAGACCACAGAGGCAGCCACAAGCGCGCAGGGGCGCGCTCGCTCGTGACAGTGTATCCGGCCGCCGGCGCGTCAAGGTCGCTTCGCTCCCTGCTCCGCTGCGCTTCGCCCCGCTTCGCGGGTGACACGCCAACGGCCGGCGCGAACGGATGAGCTTGACCGGAAACACCCCATGTGAGGTCAGGATACCGTCCTCGACGCTGCCCCGGTCGAGCGGGAAGCCCATGTGCGGGCATCGGTTGTCGAGGGCGAAGACGCGCCCACGGTCATACACGACAAGGATGGGGCGATCGGGCCCATGCAAGACGAGCCGGCCCTTCGCCTTCAGCTCTTCGAGGCTCCCTGCACGTGTGAAGTCCATGCTCGGCGCGTCCATACGCGTTCCTCCGGTAGCCGACTTGTTTGAGGCCGTCGTCGCGCGACGTCGGAGAGGCCGCCAGCCTTTATCAATGCCAGTCAGACGGCCCCGATCATGTCCTTGCCAGCCGGCGGCTATGTGGCCAAGCTGCCTTGCGAACGCATGAGCGAAGCATTTGGCGCGAGGCCCGGATGATCAATCGTCAGGTGGTTCTGGTCTCCCGGCCGACCGGGATCGCGCAAGCCGGGAATTTCGCCATTGACGAGACCCCTGTCGTCCGGCCCGGGGAGGGGCAGATCCTCGTCCGGAACGAATTCCTCACCGTCGAGCCCGCCATGCGCGGCTGGATCGCCGACCAGGGAAA
>CAWDTW010000065.1:0-24286 GCA_963805295.1 uncultured Alphaproteobacteria bacterium
AGCGACGGCGACATCCGCACACTCATCTCGGGGATGGAGCCGCGGGGCTGCTGGCGGCTCTGCGGGGGTCAGCGCGCAAGCTCGGCAAGATCGCCAGCCCCGACACAGCAACAGTCCAGGGAAAACCTGTAATGAGGTGTCGCCTCTGCTGGACCGAGACACGCGCCGCGGGAAGGCTTCGGGCCTCCGTAGGATCGTCACGAATTCTGTCGTGGCTCGCGAGGGATGAGCATCTACGGATGCTGTCGTGGCAAGGCCTCGTATTTCGCCTTAACATCTCGTCGACGCCTGGGAGGCATCTCGTGAAGCGGATCATGATTGAGGCGGAGACGCGGCGACTTTCGGTCGATGTTCAGTCTTCGGATCCAGAAAAGATCGATGGCAACAACCTCACCGTCGCCCAGGCTCATGTTCTTGCGGGCGAAATTCCATCGCATCTCGGTACGCGCCCGGTGGGTAGCGGGTCAAAGGGTGGGATGCCGACGAGGGTTCGTTGACGTAACGTGTAGGGGCATTGCCAGTCAGGCTCTTGCCGCCAGCGCGATCGTTGGAATGCACGAGCGCCATGGTCCGCGCCTCTCATCGTACTCTCAGCTGAGCCAATGCGGTTGGCACCATCCGCAATGATCGCCCTTTGCTTTCCGCAGGGGAAAGACTTCGTTAACCAAAAACTTCTTGCGCACCTCGGCAGAATCAGACGATTAGGGATATAGTTCCGATTATCGGGCAGTTCGAGCGCCGGAACCGCAGATGAACATCCAAGCGGAAATCAATCCACTCTCCGCCGATGACCTCCTCGAAGGCGATTCGGATCTTTGCTGGAGCAACTCGCATCCCACCGGGTCGCAAGCTTTCCGCCAATTGCTTCGAAAGAATTCCGGAAACTGTCGCCCGGAGAAACGATGCGACTGCTGGGCGTCACTGATAGCTACCTTCGACAAACCGCGGCCGCGATGCCCGGTCTAACCGAGCCCGGACAGAGTCGTCGGTCTTACAGTCTCAAGGACCTCGCCCAGCTTCGACAAATAATGGAGGCTCGCTCGCGCACGCCGGGAAAGTTTGTTCCGGTGAGGAGAAACGGCGAGCATCTTCAATGCAACGCGGTCGTTAACTTTAAGGGTGGCTCAGCCAAGACCACAACTGCGGTGAACTTCTCCCAATATCTGGCGTTGCACGGATATCGAACCCTAGCGATTGATCTCGATCCGCAGGCGAGTCTCACAACGCTGTTCGGCGTCGCCCCGGAGGCGTCGGTCGGACCGGGCAAAGTCTTTATGGAGCGATTCGGTACGAAGGCGAGCGCGCGCCGCTCTCCTCGATTATCCGCACCACGTACATTCCAAACCTTGATCTCGTTCCGGCCGGTCTCGAGTTAATGGAGTTCGAGCACGAACTTCCTCGAGCGATGATGTCGAAGTCAACTTCGGAGATACGCGCGGGGTTTTTCGAGCAGATTTCGGCCAGTCTTGCGTCCGTCGAGAGCCAATACGACGTCGTCATCGTCGATTGCCCGCCTCAACTGGGCTACCTGACACTGTCTGCGCTCTTCGCAGCGACGTCGGTCCTCATCACCGTGCATCCGCAGATGCTCGATGTGATGAGCATGGGACAGTTCACCCGAATGCTGAGCCAACTCCTCCGGGCGGTCAGCAAGGCGCTGGGAACGAAGCTGAACTACGATTGGGTGCGTTACTTCTGACGCGCTTCGAACCCAGCGATGGTCCGCAGGCCCAGATGGCAGCGTTTCTGCGCGCCCTTTTTACACAGCGAGTCCTGCACAATCCGACACTTAAGTCGACTGCGATTTCGGATGCCGGCCTAACGAGCCAGACCATTTACGAGGTCGAACGGACGCAATTCACGAGGAGCACCTACGATCGAGCGCTGGAGAGCGTTAACGGGTCAACGGAAAATATTGGCCTCATCCGAACTGCATGGGGTCGCCAATGACGACAGCCGCGTGCACGCTGAGAATTCTACCACTCGCAAGAAGCCGAGAGAAACTGTCGTCGGGGCCTAAGGGGCTGCCAGAGTTCCTTCGTGTCGCTCGACTGGAAAATCTTGCGAGCTCGCAAGATTGCTCTTTTTCACGACATTGTAGGAACGACGGTGAGCCGCAAGAACGTTCTAGCTCCTGTCGCCCCGAGGATCGCGGCCGGTCCACTGCCCCGCAAGCAGTCGCGGCCCAAATCCCTGCGATAGGCACGATCGGCCGCGCGCTCGGGCAGGCGCGCGATAACACTCACGCGTCGAAGGACTACAGAAAGAGCTTGAACGGGCCCTTTCGGGCTCAGAACGCGTCGTCGAGTTGGATCCTGATCTGATTAACCCTTCGCCGATCAGGGATCGGTTTGAAGAGCCAGACTCTCCAGAAGAAGCTCGATTGGCGCAGAGCATCGCTGAAAGCGGGCAGCGTGTGCCTATCCTTGTTCGCCCCAATTCCAACGTGCAGGGTCGTTATATCGCCGTCTTTGGTCACCGTCGCCTAGCGGCGGTCAAGGCATGCGGTCTCAGGGTTCGGTGCATCATTCTCGAAATTTCTCAGGAGGAGGCCCTCGTCATTCAGGGCCAAGAAAATAACGAGAGAAAGGACACCTCCTTCATTGAGAAGGCTGTCTACGCCTGGCGGCTGAAAGCGGCGGCATGAAGGGTGTCAAGATCGCCGCTGCGCTCGCTACGTCAGAGACCGCAGTGTCTCGTATGATCGCGATCCCAAGCGCCATTCCGGAGGAAGCTATTTTTGCTATAGGCCGCGCGCCCTAAATCGGACAGCCGCGCTGGCAGGCTCTCGCTATGGCCTTTGAAAACGCACCAAATGCCTGGGTGGCCGTGCTGCAGAAAAAACGTTCCGACCTGCAGAGCAACGAGCGGTTCCAGCGTATGTTCGATGCGCTGACCGCGACACAGCCTTCCGTCCAGCCCGCGAAACCAAAGGTACTTGTTGGCCGGGACGGAATCCCCTTGGTGCAATCCGCCGATCGTCCAAGGGGGGGCTTACGCTGACTGTCCCATCCGCCGGATCTCCGCGATCCGATGGCATTACATTCACCGACTGGCTCGAGAATCGCCTTAGCGCTTTGTGCGACGAATGGCTCGACGGTCGCTGAGGACCAAGCGCTTTCACGTAACCTGAGTTGAACCCGAACTAAGGAGCAATCGCAAAAGAAAAAGGCCCCCGAAACGTCGCCGTCTCGGAAGCCCTGTCAGTTCTGTAGCAAGACAGACAGAACCACTTCCGCGAATCGCTGTCAAGAGTTCGCGCCGTTCCGGCGGGCGGATTTCCTTTGCCTCAAAGGATCCGCACCGATGACGACACGCTCAACGACGCCCTTCGGGCGGCGATCGACCTCGCTTGGCCTGATCGCAACCCAGATCGAGACCCGCGCCTTCGCCGAGAAGTCCGGGGGAGGCAAAGAGCCCGTGCACAAATGGCGCGTCTTCCGAGCTCTCTCGGAAACGTGCCGCTTCTATGGCCTCGGCGATCGCTCGCTGACCGTCCTGCACGCCCTCCTCACCTTTCACCCCGAGACGGCGCTGTCGCTCGAGGCGGACAGTCCGACGATCGTGGTTTTTCCATCGAGCCGCGAGCTCGAGATCCGCGCGAACGGCATGCCGCCGTCGACGCTTCGCCGTCACCTCGCGTCTTTGGTCGCCGCGGGTCTGATCGTCCGGCGCGACAGCCCCAATGGCAAGCGCTACGCGCGCAAGACCTCGGAGGGCGAAATCGGCGAAGCCTTCGGCTTTGATCTCGCGCCTCTGGTCGCACGGGCGGCCGAAATCGAGGCGCGCGCAGCGGAGCGGCGCGCCGAGCTTCGAGAGTGCGCCCTCCTCCGCGAGAAGATTTCGATCCTGCGTCGCGACGCGGCCGCGCTGATCGCCACCGGGATGGAGACCAAGCCGGAGCATGCCTGGGAGGCGCTCACGCTGCGGCTGCGGCCGCTGGCGGCGGCAAAGGTTCGCAATGCGGCCGCTGCCGATCTCGGGCCGCTGGCGCGCGATCTGGAAGACTTGGCCATCGAGGTCGAGTCGGCGCTCGATGTGAAAGTCGAAGAAAGAGAAATGGGCGGCAAAGACTCCCAGAATGGGCGACACATACAAATTCAAACCCCAGATAAAAACGATCTTGAACCAGCCTGCAATCAGGCCGGGTCGACCGGCGCAGCCTCTCCGGAACCAACAGCGCAGCCGGAACCGGCGCGAGCCCCCTTCCCTCTTCCCACCCTGCTCTCAGCGTTTCCGAGCATCCAGGACTATGCCCCAAACGGCATTCGGGGCCCCGTGGACTTCGTGGCGGCGGCGGAAGCCGTTCGGCCCATGCTCGGCGTGTCGCCGGACGCGTGGCGCGCGGCGGTCGACGCGATGGGGAGGCGCGATGCGGCCATCGCCATGGCTGCGATCCTGCAGCGCGTCGACAGCATTTCCAGCCCCGGCGGCTATCTGAGGGCGTTGACAGCAAAGGCCCGGCAGGGGGCGTTCGCAACGGGCCCGTTGGTGATCGCGCAGCTCAAAGCCAATCTGAAATCGCGCGCTCGGAGGAGCGGCGGTGAATCGCCAGCCCCCTCCTAGCCGCACGTTGAAGAAGGGCTGGCAAGACCGGCGACCGCGGCCGCTACCGAGTTGTCCGCCTCGCCCGCGAACCTGGGCGCTGCGCCCGATTGGGGCGGGCTACCGCCCCACCCTCTCCGAGCCGTCTCAGACGGCGCGTTGGGATTCGGGAGATTTTACAGGCCCGCAGCCTTGGTCAGGTTGACCCGGAAGCGGTCGCGGCGCCGCTGATAGCGGCGGGTCATTTCCGCCGAGGCGTGGCCGAGATGCTTCTGCACGTAGCGTTCGTCGATCTCGGCCGACGAGGCGAGCCCGGCGCGCAGCGAGTGCCCGGCGAATTTCCCCTTCCGCTCGCGCTCGGAGAGGTCGCCGCGGACGCCGGCGGCGATCGCCAGGCGCTTGACCAGGCGCGCGACGTGGCGGTCGTTGAGATTCTCGGATCCGACCTCGCGCCCGACCACCGCCCGGAATATCGGCCCGCGGGCGATGCGCGCGAATTTCAGCCAAGCCTCGAGCGCGGCGACCGGGCAGGTGCGCTCGCTCGAGCCGCGGCCGATCTCGACCTCGCGCCAGCCGGTTTTGCCGCGCAGGGTGAGGAGCACGCCGTCGTCGAAGAACTCGGGCCAGCCGGAGCCTTCGAGCGAGTCCTCGGGACTGCAGACGAGGCCTTCCGAGCGGCGCAGGCCGCCGGCGAAGCCGAGGAGCAGGATCGCCCGGTCGCGCAGGTTGCGCCGATCCGAAGGGGGCAGGGCGTCCAGCATGGCGACGACCTGCTCCGGCAGGAGCGCCTCCTTCTCGACCGGCGGCCGGCCATGGGTGCGGCGAACGCCCGCGAGCACGGTCGCCACATGGCGGTCCTTGCGGTCGAAGGGCAGGGCGCGCTGGGGGAAATTCCACGCGAGTGCCGAGAGCCGACGCTCGATGGTGGCGACCGTGCGCGGCCGGCCGCCCGCGCCCTGGGAGCTGGAGGCGAGCGCGGCCAGATAGAGGCCGACGCACTCGGGGTCGGCGGACCTTAAGCCGAGGCCCGGGCGGTCTCGACGAGCGGCTCGAGTTCGTGAGGGGAGGGGGGAGGGGGGCCTCGCCCGAATGTTCTGGCTCTGGCAGGGCAGGGGGCCTGCTCATGCGGGCCTGATGTCGGTCAGGGCGAAATCGGCGCCCTTGAACAGGAGGGCTTCGCCCGTCGCTTTGGCGAGCGCATAGGAAAAACAGTCGCCGAAATTCAGACCCGCCTGGTGGCGGCCCTTGCCGAAGTCGCGAAAGGCCTGCCGGGCCAGTTCGCCGTGCTCGAGGGTGACCGGTTCGACGACGACGCCGGCGCGTCGGAAGAAGGCTTCGGCCTGGCGCATGCCTTCGGGACCGAGCTGGCTTTCGATCACTATCGACAGTTCGACATAGTTCGCGACGCTGACGCGGCAGACGTCGGCGGCGTGAATCCGTTCGACGAAGGCTCCTGCCTCCGGCTCGCGGTAGAGGATGGCGACGAAGGCCGAAGTGTCGACGATCATTTGGGAAGGCCGCGCTCGTCGTACAGCAGCTCGGCGTGGTCCAGGTAGGGGCGCTTGACGTGCGCCGCAGCCCGGTCGGCGATCGCCAGCAGCTCCTCGACGCTCGCCCGCGCGCTTCGCCGCTCGATCTTGTCCAGCCGTTCGCGCAGGGCCTCGGTGACGACGTGAGTCATCGTCTCGCCAGTTGCGCGCGCGATCCGTTGTGCGAGCCGGTGGGCCTCAGGGTCCTTGATGTTCAGGCTCATCGGCCGGGGCCTTTCTCGCCTTTCGCAAGTTCGTCTACCTTTCTAGATCGCCTTGCTCGCGTTGTCCATCGTCTCGGTCGGGACGGCTCGCGCGGGCGCGGAGTCCTGTCGTTGAGCAGGCGCGAATGCCTGCGCGTGGCGCTGCAAGGCTGGCCGGCCGGGCTGCGGCCGGGCGTTTACGCGCGGTTTGGCCCGAATTGTTGCGACTGGCGGGCACCCGGCTGCAGCTTCGCCGGTCCGCCGGGCTCCCTCGGGGCTTCGCGCCCGGCGGCGGGCCGCCGGGTGCGACGCCCGCCTGCGCGCGGACTCGACGCTCGCCGAGCGCTGCCTCTGCCCGTTGCACAGGACGCTCCTGTCCGACCGCTGCCCGCATGGCTGCGGTCGGCTACAGGTCGCCTTTCGCCTCCATGACGGGCGAGCGCAGCGGTCTGCGCGCGGCGCGGGCGGGACCTTGCCGGCGGGGCAAGGGGAGGGCGGCCGGCCGAAGGATCAGGGCGTCATCGAGGCGGCCTGGCGCATGGCGATGGGGATCGCCGAGAGGGTCGACAGCGGGCGGTCGTTCGCCCTCGAGGCGGCGATCGCCGCGCTGCGGGCGGGTCTTCGCTTTGCCGCCGTGGCGCAATGACGACCATTTCGCCGCGCTGATCGGCAGGGCCTCGGGGCAGGGGAGGGGGCCCGGTTGGCCGAACGGACGGGGATCAGCCTCGCCGACATCGAGGCGATGACCTTTGGCGAACTCGCGGCGCCGGCGCCCATCGATCCGAGGACGAAAGAGCGCAAAAATCGACGTCCGGCGGGCCTTTCCAGCGATCTGAAGGCCGCGACAATCGGCGATTCCCACTGTCGTTTACTCAAGATCGGTGGACTCGGATCGGTTGATTCCTAACACTTTTCTCTGACCCAAATTGCGTGGATTCTCCTAGATCGGTGGAATTTGCCACCGGATCGCTGGAATACGTCGGCAGTGAAGAATGGCGACGCTGCCGACGGGCGTGTCGCTTCGACGGGTTCGACGCGGGCGGTTCCTCCGGTAACAACTGCCGCCGCGCGGGCTACAAAAGACTTTGGCGTCCTTCGTTTTTCGGCGCGAGCGTCAGCGCAGCGGCGCCTGCCCGCGGGCGGAACGAGGACGGGGGAGTCCACCGATCCAGGGTCGGCGGTCCAGCCATCCGAGGACCGGAATGCATCGATCCCAAGGCCAAAAGGGCGCGAAAATCGGCGCCCGGGGGCGCGTTTCCAGCGATCCGAGGGCCGCGACAGGGGTCGCCGGAAACGAGAGCGATTTCGCGCCGCCGCGCGTGCTGGCATCTTCGACGACCAGCTGGGGTGCGGCGGGGCGCCTGGTCTGGGCCTCCGGAGGTGTTTTCGCGAGCGTCGGGGGTCATTGGGAACCGCTTATTTCGGGTTTAGGAGCTTCAGTCTCATGAAATCCGCTCCGGAAGCAAGAACACAACAAGAACATATCCCAGTTTTGCCGCCCATGAAAATGCGTCCGATAAGCCAAGCTTATCGGACATGCTTTTCCCTCGACACCTGGGGCGCTTTCGCCTCCAAATGATGGTCATAAGCGCCGCCGTAGGCTACCATTTCCGGGATGATTCGCGCCGAGCCCGTCCCCTTCGAATCGCCCCGCGCGCCCGCCTGGGCGCGCCTTAGCGGGTCTTTTCGCGAGAATTCCGAGGCCGAGGCCCTGTTTTACGCCGGGGCGGCCCTCTCCGCCCTCGATTCGGTCGTCCGATCCGCCCCGCCATGGGCCGGGGTGTGGCGCCGCCGCATGGCGCTCAAAAGCGCCGCCGCCGTGTCGTCACACCTGCTCAACCGGCGGGAGGACGAGGCGGCGCTGCGCGACGCAATCGCCCTCGCCAAACCCGGCCAGGAGCTCGGGCCGGCGGGCCGGGTGTATTCCGCCTTCCGTGCGCTAGCCGGGCCCGGTGACCCCTTCCGCCCCGAGCGCCTCGCCGCGGTCGCCGCCGACCTGCAGGCGCCGATCGACCTCAAGCAGGCGGCGGAGCTCGCCGCGGCGCTCAAAGAGGCGGGCGGGCGCGGTCGCCCGGCCCCGGTCGTCGCCGCCGCGGCCGCCGCAGCGGTTACGACCCTACGGGCGGACGCGGAGCCGCTCGCGATTTGGGCTGCCGACGCCGCGCTGTCCAGGAACCTCGGCTGGCCAACGCCGCTGCCGCTCCTCGCCAGCGAGCTTTTCTTGCGCCGCGCCACAGGCGAGGGACGGCGGCCGCGCCCGGGCGAAGCCGGCTGGATGAAGCTCGTGGCGCTCGCTTATGCACGCGCGGCGCTCGCCGCCCTCGACCTCGCCCAGGACCTGTCGCGCCGGGCGGACCGGCTCGCGGACGCCGCGCCAAAACTGCGCGCCAAGGGGAAGGCGGGCGCCATCGAGGCGCTGCTCGCCGACGACGCCGTCTCCGCCGCGGCGCCCATCGCGGGGCTCAGCGACCGCGGCCGCCGGCGCTTGTTCGAGCGCCTGGTCGCGCTTGGCGCGGCCCGTGAGCTCACCGGACGCTCAACCTTCCGCCTCTACGGGCTCTGATCCGATGGCGCGAAAGTCCAACCCCGAGCCCGACTTCGACCGCGAGCTCGCCGACCTGCCATCGGAATTGCGCTGGCGCGAATGGAAGGCGCGGGTCGAGGCGGTGCTGTTCGCCGCGCCGAAGCCCGTAACCCGAGAAATCCTCGCCCGCGTCGTCGGCCGCGACTGCGCCCTCGAGCTCCTGCTCGACGACCTGCGCGAGGATCTTCGCGGGCGGCCGATCGAGCTGGTGAGGGCAGGGGAGGGCTTTACCCTCCACACCCGGCCGGCGTTCGGGTCGGCGGTGCGCGTCGCCTTCGACATCCCGGCAGACGCCAAGCAGCTGACAAAACTCGAGGCCGGGGTGCTGATGGCGGTCGCCATGTTCCAGCCGGTGACGCGCGGAGAACTCTCAGAAATGTTCGGGCGGGAGATCTCGCGCGACCTGATCGCTGCGCTGCGCGAGGAGGGCCTCATCGCCGCAGGTCCTCGCAGCCCGAAACTCGGCGCGCCCTACGCCTATGTGACGACGGAAAAGTTTTTGGTTGAATTCGGGTTCGAGTCACTGCGCGATTTACCGGACATCGAAGCGCTGAAGGACGCAGGATTGATGCTAGCCGACGTTCCGCCGGTGGAACGGGGCCCTGCGCTCGACAAAGGAGACGTCGGCGCCAGTTTGCAGCGACCGGAAGGGCCGCGAGATCGGGTCGCGTAGCAAAGCAACCTCACCTAGACTGGCGGTTGAGGGTTCGAATCCCCTCAGCTCCACCAGGTAGTCCGCACGAGCGGCGGCGGTTTCCCCGGTTGCAAAATCCTGCGACATTATAAAGCGTTAGATTGGCCGAGCACGGTCTACGGCGGCCATTTTGCGGGTTTGTCTGCTTTTTGCGCTCGAATCCGGCCGAAAGTCTCCGGCCGAAAAATTCCGTTTCCAAAGATGGTGTTGTTTTGGGTTTGTCCCGTCCGACCGAGGGTGGGCGGCGGGTATTCTGACCCTGGATGCTCGCTCACAAATGAGCAAGAATGCCGGGCGCGGGGCAGGAGCAATGGGCGCTATCAATTAGAGCGGAATCCGATCATCCTGTATCGTGCTCATAACCACAGGATTTGAAGTAATTTGTACATTGCGAGGGCTTGAAGATTTCGGCGCAGGTTTCGAGGGCGCGCATGAGGCCCGCGACGGTCCGTTCGGCGATTTTGCGCAGGAAGGCTTTGAGCTTGGAGAAGGCTTTTTCGATGGGGTTCATATCAGGACTGTAGGCTGGGAGATATCGCAACTCCGCGCCCGCCGCCTTGATGAGTTGCTCGACCCGTGGCCCCTTGTGAGCCGGGAGATTGTCCATGACGACGACCTCGCCGGGCGAGAGCGTGGGGACGAGGCATGTCTCCAGCCAATCCTCGAACAGGGCGGCGTTGATCGGTCCGTCGAAAGTCTTTGCCGCTGTCAGGCCGCGAAGGCGAAGGCCGGCGACCAAAGTCACCGTTTTGTAGTGACTGTGCGGGATGGCCGCCCGCAAGCGGCGCCCGCGCCGGCAACGTCCGCTTTTGCGCGCGAGATTGGTGGAGGCTCCGGTCTCGTCAATGAAAACGAGTTTCGTCGGATCGAGATCGAGCTGCCCCGCGAACCATTCCCAGCGTCGATTTTGGACGTCTGCGCGTTGTTGCTCCTCGGCATGCGCCGTTTTTTTTAAAGGTGATCGCGTGACGGTCGAAGAAGCGCCACAGCACGGAGACCGCAAAGCGCTCGCCACAATTGGCGATCAGCCGCTCCCGGATCTCGAGCAGCGTGAGGTCCGGGCTGCGCCGGACCAGGCCCAAGAGATAGTCGTGATGCGCCTCGATCCGGCCGGAGCGGCGGTCGCCGCCAGAAGGCGCCGGTGAAATTTCGCCCGTGGTTTGGAACCGCTTCACCCAGCGCACCGCGCTCGCTACGCTCACTTTGAAACGCGCGGCCGCCTGATTGCGCGACAACCCGCCCAAGACCACCGCCTCAACCACGCGCTCGCGAAGATCGTCGGAAACAGCCATCCCCGCCGCCTCCCTCTCGCGGCGTGAATGATCAATCAGAAACTAACTGATTCGGGAATCCCCCAACCAATTCAGTCCGTTCGGATACCGCTCTAGCCCCTGGAGCGGAAAACCACCGAGCAAGGGTGGAGCGTTCTTCACGCCCGCGCCGGCGTCTCGAGTTCCAAGCGTTCGCCATGGGTCGGGCCACGCCAACGGAAGATCAATGAGACGCTTGAGGCCGTACCCGCGCGGCAGGCGTCCTTCGACGGCCGCCTTAACGATATCTGGCGCAAGGAAAGCGAGCGACACGGTCATCCGGATCGATCGCTCGGTCTTGCCTTCTCGCGATGCGAGCGTCTCCAGAGTCTGGCGGGGGTCGGACAGAAGTTCGTCCAGCCAGCGATGGGCGTTGCCGAGGGCTTCGATCAGGATCGCGCGCGCGTTAGCGCGCATCGGGCGGGCGCCAGTCGTTGCGTCGCTCGCGCCTTGGATGATCTCGCGCCTGCGATAAGGCGACGGCGCCGTCCACGGAAGCGTCAAAGTCTTCACGCTGTCGTCTCCCTCTGCAACCTCTGACAGTCGGATCTGGATCGCCGTGCCGCCGATCGCGACACGATCAATCTTGTCACGAATGTCGGCTTGCGAGGCGGGACGGTCTGCGGACAGCTTGCCGACGGCTTCAATGACGAGCGCTTCGACCTCGGCGGCGGGAACGCGGGCGATCGATCCCGCTTTGCTCTTGTCGCCCTGCAGAGCTGCCTGCGAGACGTAATAGCGCCAGCGCTTGGGCCCCTTCCTCGCCCAGGTCGGGCTCATCCGGTTGCCCCGATCGTCGAAAAGCTTTCCCGCCAGCAGAGCTTCGGACGATTGACGTGTTCTCTTCGTCCTAGCGGAGCCCAGATGTTCGCGCAGGCTTTGTTGAACCCGATCCCAAAGGTCCTGATCGACGATCGACGGATGCTGGCCTTCGTGGACTTGGCCTTTATGGGCGATGCGGCCGACATAGATCGGGTTCGACAAGAGTTTGTAGATGTGCCCCCGGCTGAACGGGCCGCCGCCGGTCGAGCGGCCTGCGCCATCGATGCGAATCGGAATCCGCAAACTCTCGGCGTCGAGGGATTGCTTGAGGCAGACGACGCTTCCCGCTTCGAGATAGCGCCGGAACAGGGAGCGCACGATCGCTGCATGATCATCGACGATGTGCAGACCGCGGTCCTCGACCCGATAGCCCAGTGGAACCACGCCGCCCATCCACATTCCCTTCTTTTTCGAAGCGGCGATCTTGTCCCGAATCCGCTCGCCCGTGACCTCCCGCTCGAACTGGGCGAAGGACAGCAGCACGTTGAGAGTCAGACGTCCCATGCTGGTGGTGGTGTTGAAGGACTGAGTCACCGAGACGAAGGAGACGCCATGGGCGTCGAACGTCTCGACCAGCTTGGCGAAGTCGGCGAGCGATCGGGTCAGCCGATCGACCTTATAGACGACGATGACGTCGATCCGTCTGGCCTGCACGTCGATGAGCAGTTTCTGCAAGGCTGGCCGATCCATCGAGCCGCCGGAAAAGCCGCCATCGTCGTAACGGTCCCGGACCAACCGCCAGCCCTCGTGAGCCTGGCTCTTGACGTATGCCTCGGACGCCTCACGCTGAGCGTCGAGGGAATTGAAGTCCTGCTCGAGCCCTTGGTCGGTCGAGACGCGCGTGTAGATCGCACATCGCAAGCCCCGCTTGGTTGTCAGGTTCTTCATCGGGGCGGGCTTCCTAGCGAGGCGTCATGCGCTTTCCTCGCGCCGGCGCTCGCCTCGCCCTTTCGGCGATCCCTTCCGCGACCCGCAGCGTCAACTCTTGCCTGCCGAAGCCCGAAAAAGCGATGGCCGTTCCAGTTGGTCCCCGTCATCGCCTTGGCGATCTGGGATAGGCTGCCAAAAGTCTGGCCATTCCAGGCGAAGCCCTCCTCCAGGATCATGACTCGTTCGAGCCGGCCCTTCCATTCACGAACCAGCAGCGCGCCGGCCTTCAGTGCGACGCCCTGCCGAGTCTTCGGGGCGCGCCTGTCAAAGGGGACGCCGGCGCCATCGTCCTTCTCGGAGCGAAGGTTCCGCCGGATCGATTTGTCGAGACCGCCGAAAGCGTTCGACTGGAGTCGATAGGCGAGCACCCTCATCAAGAGCCAGCGCGGGAGATGGGCAGGCGCTTCGCCGCCTAAATGGGCGCGCCATTGACGGCGCAGTCCATCGAGATCGCGGCCCTCGAGATCCGCCACGATCGGCAGAACAGAGACATTGCGCGGCAGCGAAGCCCCAGACGTCGTCGCCATCGGACGCTTCGCTGCCTGCCCGGATTTGGCTTCCGCGCGGCCCATGCCGATCATGCCGCCCGTTTCGTCTTGGGCTTGGGGGCTCGGCGGCCGTCCACTGCCTGCGTCTGGACTGCCACACGATCTCCGCTACCGTCAGGGGCGCCCGAGATCCGGTAGACAGACTCCCCAGCGTCGCTCCGCTCGCGGGTCACGGCATATCCCCGCTTGCGCAGCCCGGTAATCGCTGCCCGCGTCGTGTGCGCAAGCCATCCCGTCGCCTGGGTCAGATCGATGATGGTTGCGCCGTCGGCTCGGCGCAGCAGCTCGATCATCAGCGCCAGCTTGCTGCCGTCTCGAGGAGCGGCCGTAGGGGCGTGTCGACCGACGTCATCCCGACTGACGCCATTCTTCGCCTCAGGAAGAAGCTGAGGCTGCGACGCCTCGCCGGGCTCGTCTTGCGGTCCCTCGTCGACGGCGATCGCTTTCAACCCGGCCGCCGTCAATTTAAGCGCAAAGCTCCGCCCGATTTCGTCGCGACGCCAGAGCGGCGTTCCAGATTTTGCGTGGATCTCGCGGGCAAAACCAAGCTTAACGAGCTTGGCGCCAGCTTTACTGACAACCGCGCCCTTCATCGTCTCGGGCGCTGCTAAGCAGTGGTCTTCGCGCTGCGCCGCCGCGCTCATCATCACAAGCTGCGCATCGGTAAGTTTGACGCTCATGATCCAACCCTTCCTCTCTCCTGAAAAGATCCTATGCGGGTGGACGGCGGCCTGACTTGGTAGGCTGAGCTTCCACACCAGCATGGAGGCAACCGATGCAGTCTGTCAGCTCCGCGACCGCTGTCGCGACCACCGTCCGCGCGAATGATATCACGTTGTTCGCCTCGCTCGAATTGAGCAAATCGAAATGGGTTGTGACGATCAACAGTCCGGGCAGCAAGAAGTTTTCCAAGCATGTGGTTGAGGGTGGGGACGGCGCCTGCCTGCTCGACCTTCTTTCGCGGTCGAGGGCGAAGGCCGAGCAGCGCCATGGCGTGCCGGTCAAAACGGTCGTCATTCAGGAAGCGGGATTGGACGGGTTTTGGATTCATCGCTTGCTGCTCGCCAACGGGATCGAGAGCCACGTCGTCGATGCGGCTTCGATCGCGGTCGCCCGGCGGCATCGGCGGGCCAAGACCGATGCGATCGACGGCGAGACGCTGTTGCGGACGCTGATGGCCTGGGCTCGCGGCGAGCGGCGGGTCTGTTCGATGGTTCGGGCGCCGAGCCCGGAAGACGAGGATCGCCGGCGGCTGACGCGCGAGCGCGGCACGCTGCTCAAGGAACGCATTCAGCATACCAATCGGGTCCGGGGCCTGCTCAGCGGCCAAGGCGTCCGGGATTACAATCCGCTTCGGCGCGATCGTTTCGAACAACTCGAGGCGCTGCGAACCGGCGACGGCCGC
Organism: uncultured Alphaproteobacteria bacterium; assembly: GCA_963805295.1. Taxonomy (GTDB): domain Bacteria; phylum Pseudomonadota; class Alphaproteobacteria; order Rhizobiales; family Beijerinckiaceae; genus Roseiarcus. Next base: position 14,571 of record CAWDTW010000065.1, read on the forward strand.
GAGCTGCCGCCGATGCTGAAGGCGGAAATCCGCCGGGAGCTCGATCGGATCGCGCTGGTGACGACGCAACTGGCTGCGGTCGAACGCGCCCGCGACGCGCTCATCCGCACGGACGCCGAGGAGCCCAACAACCCCGCCGCCCTGCTTCTCAAGCTCAAAGGCTTGGGCCCCGAGTTCGCCTCGCTCCTCTGGCTGGAATTGTTGTTTCGCAGCTTCGGCAACCGACGCCAGGTGGCGGCTTACGGCGGATTGGCGCCCAGTCCCTGGCAGAGCGGCGGCGTCGAACGGGATCAGGGCATCTCGAAGTCGGGCAATCGCCGCCTGCGCAAGACCATGATCGAGCTGGCCTGGTTCTGGTTGCGTCACCAGCCGGACTCGGCGCTGAGCCGCTGGTTTCAGGCGCGGGTCGGCGCCGGGAAGGGACGAATTCCGCCGGATCGCCATCGTCGCGCTGGCCCGCAAACTCCTCGTCGCCTTGTGGCGCTATGTCACCCAAGGCGTCGTTCCCGAGGGCGCCGTGTTCAAGACGGCATGACCCGATGACTCAACCCCACTCCAACACTCCAACGATGGCTTAATGACTTAACCCCATTCCAGCGAAGCTGAACGCGACGGCTTCGCCGGATCCGGGCGGGCGGCGACCGCGGATCAACCCCCGGGCTGAAACACGCCGTGAAAAAGGATGGTCCCGCCAACCCGAGCCCGATGCCCTCGAGCATGAGGGATTATGGTCCGAGCCCACAAGCTCGACCGGATGTGAGGTGATGCGGTCGTCAGGGCTGCATGGCAAAGACGGGCTCACGCTTCGGATCCAAACGCCAAAGGAGCATGCACAATGCCGAAATGATTGAGCTTGACTGGAAACGCCCCATGTGAGGGGGTGGTCAAGCCGCCTTCTCATCCATCAAGGTGCGTGCAAGCGAATGAGAACTCATCCCGGAGGCCCGGTCGATCCGAGCCCCCCACTGGGACGAGCCCCGGATCGGCTGAAGCCGAAGGGGCGGTTGGGTCACCCGCGCATCATGCGCGCCGCGTCTGACGACGACACAATGCTCCACGCCGAACGGAAAGCCAGTCCTTTCTGCACAGGGCGCACGATTGTGGTGAATGAGCCGGAAGAGTTCGCCGGCCCTGATGTTGTCAGCTGATCCTTGCCGCCGCCGCGTCTGACGACGACACAATGCTCGACGCCGAAGGGATAGCCAGTCCTTTCTGCGCAGGACGCGCGATTGTGGTGAATGGGCCGGAAGAGTCCGCCGGCCCTCATGTTGTCAGCTGATCCTTTGCCACCATCACGTTTGAAATGCGCATCGGGCCCTTCCGCGCCGACTTCGACCCAGGCGATGATCCGCTCGACGCAGCTCCAGCTTTGGACGCCGTCGAGGAATTCCTTGAAGCGGCGGACCTTGCCGTCTCCCAGCGCGGCCTCGAAGCGCGCCTTCGTGCTGGCCTCGAGCACTTGAACCCGCCGGCGCAAGGTCGGGGTCGGCGCAACGCCGAAGATGGAGTCGACGCCGTTGGCCCGACACCAGTCGAGAACCTCGGGGCCGCAATTATGGCTGTCGGCGCGCGAGCCTGATTTCGGCGACAAGATAACGATCGTTGCGCTGCGCAGCGGCGCTCAGCATCATGAGCTGCGTGTCGGTGAGCTTGATGGACATGGATAAACCCTTCGCGTCTTGACGGGCCCGGCCAATCCAGGCCCCTCACTGACACGAGCCCCGGTTCGGCGCGACCGCCGGGGCATAGGGTCAACCGTGCGGCTTATTCCGCCCGGCTGCCGTCCCTACACACGCTCTCTTTCGAACCGAACGCCAGTCCTTTCTCGGCGTTCGGCCCTTGCGATGCGTGGTAACCGTAAAGTCAGACCGGCCTACGCAGAGCGCGATCCTCGACCCGATAGCCCAGCGGAACCACGCCGCCCATCCACATTCCCTTCTTTTTCGAAGCGGCGATCTTGTCCCGAATCCGCTCGCCCGTGACCTCCCGCTCGAACTGGGCGAAGGACAGCAGCACGTTGAGAGTCAGACGTCCCATGCTGGTGGTGGTGTTGAAGGACTGAGTCACCGAGACGAAGGAGACGCCATGGGCGTCGAACGTCTCGACCAGCTTGGCGAAGTCGGCGAGCGATCGGGTCAGCCGATCGACCTTATAGACGACGATGACGTCGATCCGTCTGGCCTGGACATCAATGAGCAGTTTCTGCAAAGCCGGCCGATCCAGTACCCAACACTTTCTCGTAAATTATGCAGACCAGTGGGACGAGTTTTGGTTAAATCTGCAAGACGAGCTTTGCGGCGCGCCGCCAAGAGCCTGGCCGGCCAGTATCGCGACCCGGTCGGAATGAGAAATGAGTTTATTTCTCGCGGGTAAAAGCACGTGACGCTGCGCAACGTCTCTCCCCTCGGCGCGCGCCTCCTCGGCTACGGCCTCTACCGCTTGCCGAAGAACCTTCGAACTGAGAATCCGCGACGGCGAAAGCGCCTACGAGGCGCGCAAAGCCCGCCTCGTCTGGTCCGCGGCCGAGACCGCGGGAATCGAGTTCATCGACTGAAGGGAACGGGGCGGCGGCCCGCTCCCTTCACATCGTCTATCGCCTAGCGATCACCCGGCCGTCGCGGTGGGATGATGGACGATCCAGATTTCCGAAATGGACGCGATCGCCACGATGAGCCCGAGCACGACGAAAGCCCCGGCCGCGTAATGCATCGCGGCGAAGCCCAGCACCCAGGGCGCGATGATCATCAGCACGCCGGCGATCAGCGCCACCCAGTCCTCCCACTCGGCGAACTGTACGAGCGCCGCAACCGCCATGACCGCGATCACGATGCCGCCGACCCATGCGGTTCTCGCCGCAAGCATGTCCCCGGAAAAGCTCAGGGCCCAGGGCGAGATGAACAGCAGCACGCCGCACACCAAGTTGACCCAGTCTTGTACGCTCTTGCCGGGACGCCACGAAAGCTCCATAGCCATCGAAACCTCCTCCGTATCACGCGGCGTCGATGAACGCCTTGAATTCTCGGCGTTTAACGCCTTCATATGAAAACTAGTTCCCGATTGCGGATATTCAAGGCGGACGCGACCAGCGGCCGCAGCAATTCGGCCGCCAATCCGCAAGACGTCGGGCGACGGCCGCGACGGCGGAGCGCCGGCGCCGATACGCCCCTGCAACCCGCCGTTTCCCGGTATTGCGATTTCGCCGTGCCCGGACCCACGGTCACGTCGCGCGCCCCGCGCCGCGAAGCGAGAGTGGCGGCTGCGGCCTCTTTACCGCCCCGGCGTGCGCCCGCTAACCTCGTCGCCCGCCGCAGGCCCGCCGATGACCGATCCGAAGTCCCGTCCTTTCACCCTCGAGGAACTCCGCGCCTATCTCGTCGAGATTTTTCCGGAAGCGTGGGCGAGAGGTGACTACGCAATCGAGGAGGTCGGCCCGATGAGCGCGACGGTTCGGCTCAAGAGACGGCGGCGTTGCGTAGGACGCCATCCATTGGTCGACGAGCGCATAGGTCAGGCGGATCACGTCCTTCAGCCCCGGCGCGTTCTCGAGCCGCGACAGGGTCGGCTGCGAACACAGATCGCGACCGCGGGCGGGCAGCCGGCCGCGGGCGATCTTAAACGCCGGATCGCAGCGCAGCACGTCGAGCTCGTCGGCGTCCTCGTAGCCGCAGCAGATCGCGAACACTCGGGCGCGGATCATGTCGGCGATCGTATGGGCGATGCGCGAGGGATCGCGCCGATCGGGAATGCAAGCTGACCCGGTCCGACCCACATCCCCGGCGAGGCGAGTCTCCCGGCAGCCGCTCGAGCCCGAGCCGGGTGGACAGCGGCCACCTTGTCCGCAGCCCCGGCAAGGGCGGCGGCCCGGCGACCAAGGCGACCGAACTTCCGTCTCACCCATCTCGATGCTCCTTTGCGGATGATCGCATCACCGGATAAACGTCGATTGTCTGGCGAGCGGGCCGCCCCCAGGTGACGGAGTTGTCTTTCGGATTGAGGATGCACGCCACCCTTCGACCGGGACGGGTGAGGCCCTTGACGAAACTCTCCCTGCCGAAAAATTCGTTGAACTTCACGCCGGTGTTTCGCATCGGCGCGCACGCGCATGACCATGCCGTCGTCGGGCAGGTTTTCGACGCTCGGCTTCAGGCCTTCCTGCTGGGCTGCGTCGAGGAGCATGACCTCGAAACGGTCGAACACGACCGGCGACGAACTGACATCGTCGGCGCGAATTTGCGCCAGTTCATGATCGGGCGCGAGCCTGCGCGCCAGCCGGTTGAACAGCCGTTTCCTGAAATTTTCGGCCGGTTCGTCGTCGACCGGCTCCGGGACCTGCGTGCCGAACGACCGGAAGGCGTCGTCGTACGTCGAGGCGATCTCGTTGCGTCGCTCGGCGTTGGCGCGCTGCCGTTGGCGGCGGGCGTCGGCCAGCGAGGCGTCCGCGCGGTCCGGTTCCGCTTCCTCGGCGCTCGCCCGCCGATTGATGATTGCGTCGAGCCGGTCGAGACTGCTTTGCAGTGACATTGAAAACCTCCGTCGTCCTCGCACTACTGTCGCGCTGTCCGGGCCGGCGGGCAAGAGGCGGCTTTAAGGCTCCCCGTCGACCTCCGTGACGCGCGAGACGCGGCGAAGCTCGACGATCTCGGTGCTGTCTTCGTCTTCCAAGCCGAAAAAAACGACATCCCACACGCGGTCGTCGTCCTCGATGTCGCGCAGGGGCTTCGCCTCGTCCTCGGCGCAAGTGACCGGGTCACTGAAGACGACGGCGCCGTCGATGTCGAGATAGTCGATGCGTAGGGTGATGCGCATCAAATTTCCTCTTCGTTTTGGTCGGCGGCCACCAGAGCACCCGGCGAAGCCGTTGCAGGGTCTCCATCAATGACCGCCGAGCGCTTCAGCCCATGCCCGCACGATCTCGTCGTGCCTGAGGAACGGGCTGCGGGGAAGCTGGCCAAGGGAACGCGCGGACAGTTGCGCGGCGGGAAGCCGGGGGCGGGCAAGGGCAAGGGAGGCGGCAAGGGTCGTTCCACTGGCGGGCCGATCAAGACCCCGCCAGTGAAAGAGAAGACGCGTAGTCGCGGACCAAGCGGGCGATCCGGTTCGGGTGGTTTGCTGCGGTCGAGCATGGCGCTTGGACTCCGCGCCTTCGGGACACTGGACGGACGGGAGCGCGAAGGCCGGGCGTGTCCTTTGCCCGACGCGCGGCTGGCCAGCCGTCCGCGCTCCACTGGCCCACCATAGCACGACGGCCACGCGCGAAGGCGCGTCTACCCGGTCAGCGGCATCCTGTTGAACGCCGGACTCCGGTTCAACCGCGCGGTCGCCAGCGCCTTCGCCGCCGCCATGGAGCCGCGCCTCGAGCTCTCGGCGGCGCTCGTGTCGTCGAGGCGTTTCGTGCTCAGACGCGCGGCTACGTCTTTCGACGCCGCTGCGGATACGGCGGCGACGTTGATCCAAGGCCTCGGCGCGCCTTCGCCGAGAACCTCGCGCCCCTTAGCGCTGATCGCGAACCGCCCGCCGGCTTCGCTGACCAGACTTCGTGCGATCAGCAAGTTGACCCTCCGCTTGGCCGTTAAAGGGCACGTCTCGATCCGCAGGGCCAGCGCCATCAGCCGCAGGGGCGCCAAGGCGAGCGCGACAAGGATGCGCTTGTCGAGATTGTCGAGGATGACCGGAGCGGCTGCTGCGGCATGGGCGCGCCCGGCTGGCGTCAGGTCCCAGCGCTTTCTCGCGTTGCATCGCGGGCCGACGCAAAAGCCTTGCGACGCCAGACGCGCCAGCCTCGTGCACGTGCACGGCGCGGAGCTTCCCACCAATTCGCTGATCTGCGAAGGCCCCGCAATGACATAGCAGTGCCCAGTTTCATCCTGTCGAGCGCGCCAAAACAGCCACCATGCAGGATGAACTGAGCACTCCACTGGAGGAACCCCTCCCGCCCATTTGCCGCGGTGGCTGTTCCTGAAGGTGTTGACCTACCGCATTCAGGCCGCCGCGCTTGGCAGCCTCGACAAGGAGACGCTGCGCGTCCTGCGCCAGCCGAAGGGTCGGAGGTTCACATCATCGGACTTGCGTCCTTTCGAAGCGCGGATTGCGACAACGCGGGAAGGGCCAACGGCACCGTGCACATACATGTTTGCCCGACTTGAGCTGTGCGCGATCGCCAGCACGACCAGCGTAATGGGGATGCTCGGGCTCCAGACGAGCGACGTGCCCGCGATGAAAAAAGACACGGCCGTCACGCGCCCAGCCGAAGCCTCGCACCGATTGAGGGCGTCTCAAAACGGAAGGTTCGAACCTTGACGCGTCGGTTGAGGCTCGATTTGATGCGCCATGGAAATTCGAGGCGTCGACTAGACGCCGCGGGTGGAAACGGCAATGACATCGGACTTGACCACGACCGTGGCAATGATCGCGCACGATCCTCTCATCGGCGGCTCTGCCCTTATCGCGTTCGGCGCGTTCGTAGGTCGAATGCTGTTCAAGCAAAAGCCCATTTGCGATCGTCCCTGAATCGCACCGAGCCATCGGTCGCTTTTCCGGGTCATTCATCACAATCGCGGGCGCCGTCGCCGACTTCGTGTCCTTCGCGTAGGGGTACGGCAGGGCGCGCCGTATCCGATGCGCTTTGACGAAGGCCCAGTCGCTTTTGCGCCTCGACAAAGCTCGCGTCTATCTCGCGGACCACCAGCTCATAGAGCACCCTGTGCCTGCGGAATGCATTTGCGCGGAAAGTTCAGCCAAATACGAGGCTTCGTCGTGCGCGCGAAGACCAAATCGCGTGATCAAGTCTGTCGCAGTTGCTGCGACCTCATTTCGGCGGGGAGCAAAAAATGGCAATCGCGTCGAGAGGCCCTCGATTTGCCGACCACAGCACCACGACTCAGCAGCAGGCGAGCGGAACTGCTCCAAGCAGCAAAGGCACGCCCATTGCGTCAAGCGCAGTCTCAGCCTGCGCCGGTTTTAGTCACAGCTTTGTTTGGAGCAGGCCTCAGCGTCTGACTTGACCTCGAGCGCGTGCGCTTCTGTGGCGCTTTCCGATGATCTTCGCAAGCGGGTGGTGGAGGCGGTCGTTTTGGGCGGGCTGTCGCGCAATGCGGCCGCCAGGCGCGTGATGTCCGGCGTGCGGCGGATCAAGCCGAGCAAATAGTCGCGCTGCCCTCGATACGGCCGGACCGCCGATCGCCCCCTGAAGGCGAAGGCGAAATCTGCCCCGTGTTGTAACGCGTCACCCAGCGCACCGCGCTTGCGATGCTCACACCGAAACCAGCGCACCATCGCCGGCGCTCGATAGGCGCCCTCCCAGTTGGAATTCTTCTCGCCCCGGAATGGCGTGGTGCCGCCGTGGGCCAGGAGAAGACCTCGGCGCCGTTATCGGAGGTGTAGATCACGATCGTATCCTTGGCGATGCCGAGGTCGTCGAGCTTCTTCAGGAGCTGGCCGACCTGACCGTCCTGCTCGACCATCCCGTCGGGATAGACGCCGTAACCCGTCTTGCCGATCGCCGAGGGCTCGAGGCGGGTCCAGATATGCATCCGGCTCGGATTGAACCACACAGGAATGGCTTCTTGTCCTGATTGGCCCGGTCGATCGGGACAACCCCATTCTGCGGCGACCTTTTCGACCCCGCGCAGCAGGAACTGACAAAAGCCGCGCGCTTGCTTGATCTGGCCGAACACCGGCTCGGGCAATTGCTTGCGCAAGCGATAAGGGCTGCCGTGGCCGCCGGCCTTGATCTTCTCGCGCATGGCGGCGATGCGCGCGCCGCCGCCTTCTCCCGCGCTGGCGTGCTTGGCCCGTCCCGGCGCGACGTAAGCGTCGATGCCGCGGCCCTCCAACGCCGCGAGGTTGGCGTCGGAGCAGTAGCCGGCGTCGGCCGAAAGCTGCGTCGGTCTGCGGCCCAGATTGGCTTCGATCGCGTCGGCGATCGGCGTCAGGGCGACGTCCTTGCCGAGGCGCTCGCATCGAGGGCCGCATCGAAGGGGACTAAGCCGGCAGTGTCTGGGGCGACTTAGGCCCTCATCAAGACCCTCGCGATGCGAGGTATCGCCTTCCAGGAGCCTAGAGCCCGCCGCCACCGCAATAAGGCGGCCGAATTTCGCCCCTAGCTACCAAGACGCTTTTGCCGCACAATGCGATCATGGTCGAAGTTCACCCGTTCACCTTCAAGATTATGGCGGACCCCCTGCGGGAATTGCGATACCGCTGGGCAGTCTGTGAGGGCAGCCAAATTCATGTACGGTCCCCGCATTCATATGCGACCCGACGCGAGGCCGAGAAGGAAGCTGCTAAGGCGGTGTCGAGGCGCGAGGACCACTGGCGGAATAGAGGATGACGAAAAAAGTCCTCCGGCTGTCAGCCGGTGCGGGGTGTACGGCGTTCGCGCGCCTCATCGCTGAGCCTCTTGCTGGCCGGGGCGCGCGCTCACGTCGGCGGGACGCTTCTCGCCTTTAGGTCCGGTGGGCGTTGGACCTATCTTTCTTCGGGACGATCTCAAAACCCGCTCCATCCAAAGCTCTTAGGGCCGCGAACGCGAACAGCTGAGCCTCTGCAGGATCAAGGTGCATACCGGGCCATTTAGTACCGCTCGCTCGTTCGTAGTCAGGATAGGCGATCCTTGCGGTCTGAATCGCGATCTTCATGACCCGTAACGGACCAGCCAATTCCGCCATCACGCGCTCCTGCTTTCCGCTAAGCATAGCAGGTCCCACCGGCCGGCGCGACGGCTGTCAAGACGACCAAATTTCAAACTGAGACACTACCCGAGATGCCCATTGATTCCGCGGCGGAACAGGGATAGCGTATCAGGGTGCCGTGGTGTGGACCCAGTTCTACAGCAAAGTGCGTCAGAGAAGCTTGGTGTCCGATCCGGCGCAGCCCCGACCAGCAATTGGCCGGGGCTTTTTATGGGGCCTATATATGATTGTGACCTTGCCTGACTAGCGTCTCGCGCGGACGCGGCGGTGGGGCTTCTCTCGCCGCTGCAATGAAGGCCTTCAGCTTCCGTTTGAGCCTCCGTGAGCGCAACGGGGCTATCAGGACGCCGATCGCCGCGAGCAAGGGAAGCGCGACCGGGAGGGCGTTGGCCCTCCATTCGACGAACCGGCCGAGCGGCGACTGAGCGAACATGGGGAGGGCTTCCAAGCCGGCCAACAGGCTGCCAGGCATCAAGTCATAGCCGGCAGCAATCGCGTGAGTAGTTTCCGAGGATTGCAAGACGCACTGCCCCTCAGGGCGGAACTGTCTAGAGAGGCCCGCGATCAGATCGCTGAGGGACGTTGCCTCGTCCCGATCGCAGCGCCAGCGAGAGGCGACTCCGCCAGCAGCGTCAGATGTCGCCGCATCGGCATCGCGCCGCTCAACGCGCTTTGGATTTTACGTGGCGATGGACCTTCTTCGAGGGAGTCTCGGAGTCGGCCTGCCCGACATCGGAGCGAGTCGCCGCGCTGTTCTCGGCGGCAAGATCCTTTTCGATGCGATAGATCGATCCCCGCTTTTTCTCAGACCGATCGATCGCCAGCGCGAAGCCGCGCTTGCGCAGCGCGGTGAGCGCTGCGCGCGTCGTGTGCGGAAGCCACCCCGTCGCATCGATCAACTCGTCAATGGTCGCGCCGCGATCTCGTTGAAGCAGCAGTCGCATTCGCTCCCGCCGATGAAGGCCATCTGGGGCCGAAGGCTGCTGCGAAGATGAGCCGGCCTGCTCAACGTTCTCTCGCGAGTCT
>CAWDTW010000066.1:0-78117 GCA_963805295.1 uncultured Alphaproteobacteria bacterium
CTGCCATGAAAATAGCTCTGAGGAATTGGCGTCGTGCGGCCCGCGCCGCCACCATTTTCACTCATAATGGCGCGCCAACGGCGCTGGTCGGCTGCTTAGAAAAGTGCGGAAGTTGGGCTAGGTTAGGGAGTTTCCTCCCAACAGGTTGATTTTGCGCTATTTTTTCGCCTTACATCACCACGAGTGACCTCACTTTTTGCGAATCTCCCTGTTAATCTCACTGTTAGCAGGGAGTTTTGACCTGCAGACCAGTTTCGCGGGACTGCGTCCACCGCCACGTATCAAGTATTGGATATTACATGAGAATTTGACTGCTGGCGGGTCGAATTATGGCCTCTTTCTACGGCCCGCACATCACCAACCAGCTGATCCGAGAGGCGCTTCAGCCCTATCCGGACGACCTCATGATCGTGACCAAGGTCGGCGCGGTGCGCGGCGAGGACGCCTCGTGGATCCCGGCGACGGCGTCCGCAGACCCCGTTCGCGCCGTCCACGACAACCCGCGGAACCTGGGCGTCGACGTCCTGGACGTCGTCAATCTGCGGCTCATGGGGCGGTTCCACGAACCGAGGGAAGGATCGATCGAGGAGCCGTTCACCGCGCTCGCGGAGCCGCGGAGACAAGGTCTGATCCGCCATCTCGGCGTCGGCAACGTCACGTCTGCTCAAGTCGCCCACTTCCAGTTGGTGGCCAATACGGCCCCCGCGCCGGCCAGAGGGACAACCGCCGCCCCTGCGTCGTCATTCGCAGACGAAGTTGGTCGGACTGATGGAGCAACCGGTCTCGATTTCAGTGCGCGGTTGCGGCTGCAATCGCCGTCATTGGCTGTCGAGCATTTCGAGGCCCCGTTTCGCCTCTTCCGCCCGGGATTTCCTCTCCGGCCCCGTCTGAAAACGAAACCACTTCGCCCCTGCTCTCACCTCATCCAAAAACCAATTGCGGTCGACAATTGCGCGCCGCCGCATAGACAATACAAAATTGCGCCCGCCACGGAGTTCGCGACGTCGTCATGACCAAAACGCATGATCGATACCGCGCCGCGAACCGAACAGGCTGCGCCGAACTTGTCGCGAGTCGCGTCCTTGCCGAGCGTCACGTAAGTTGTCCGCCGGACTTTGCTCAGTTCCTCCATGAACGCAAGACGAGGGAGCCGAAAGGCGGCTCCCCATTTTTGGCGATCTGACGCAAATCGCCCTTGCGAGCGTGCGCCGCAGGCGACTAGAGTTCATTCGGCTCCGAGAGGCGCCGACGCCGCGCCAATGCGGCCTCTCGGCGGCGATCGCTGTCGGACGAAGAACATCCGCCAGGCCGCTCGATGGCTTTTTTGGTTCGAGAATATTGTCCGCAGTTGAACTGCGGTAATTGATAGCGCTTTCGGCCGCGTAGACCGAACTCGGGGGACCTCGCCCATGCGCGTGTACGAAGCAATCGTCAAAGGTCTCGAAGGCATTGGCGTCACGGCGGCGTTTGGAGGCGCAGGTGAAAGCGACGGCGCCCTAATGTTGGCGCTGAAACATTCCAGATCGATGCGGCCCGTGATCACACGGCACGAACAGGCGGCGGCGTTCATGGCCTGCGGCCACGCCATGTATACGAACCAGCTTGGATTCTGCTTCGCCACAGCGGGACCGGGCGCGTTCAATCTGTTTTCGGGGCTCGCGGTGGCGATGTCGGATTCCTATCCGGTGCTGGCGATTTCCGGGTATTCTGCGATGCGATGGCAAGGAAAGGGCGCGCTCAACGAGACCTCGGGTCGAAGCCGCACGCCGAACTCCCAAGCCATGTTCGCCGCCACGACCAAGGATTCGTTCCTGCTGACGGACATCAGCAAGACTTGCGATCTGTTGGAGCAGGCGGTCAATCTTGCGTTCGAGGGCCGGCCGGGCCCCGTGCACATCCATGTGCCGGACGACCTCACCTATGCGGGCGAGGCGGTCAAGGACTACCGCGACATCCGTTTGGCCGTGTCGCCGGTCCTGCCGGAACCCGCCCGGGTCGCCGACACGGCCGCCGCCTTGGCGTCCGCGCTGACGAAGAGGAAGAAGGTCCTTGCCCTGATAGGATTTGGGGTCCTCCGCAGCGGCGCGGAGCAGCAGTTGAAGTCCCTGCTCGATCGTTGGTCGATCCCGTTCGTGACCACGCTCGACGGCAAGGGCGCGATCAGCGACGACAGCGAACTGTCGGTCGGCCTCTTCTGCGACAGCGGGCAGAACGAGGCGTGGAAAGCCTTCCTCGACGCCGAGGTGATTCTCGCGGTTGGCAACTCGTTCGCACAGCACGCGACGTTCGATTTCCGCTCGGATCTCCTCGACGCCAAGACGCTCGTCCACATCAACATCTCGGCCGACGAGATCGATAAGGTCTACAAGGCCGACTACGCGATCATCGCCGACGCCAAGCTCGCCCTCGACGCGCTCAACGTCGAACTGACCCGGATCGGCGCTCCGCCAGGCGAATGGCGGCCGGCGCGGCACGATTATGCGAAGGACCAAATTCTTCACCTGGATGGACACATCCATCCGGGCCAGTTGGTGCAAGCGCTGTCGAAGCGCCTGCCACAGGACGCCATCGTCCTCGCCGACGCGGGGGCTCACGCCGCCTGGCTCGGCTTCTACCTCAAGCTCAACGGCGGGCAGCGGTTCCGCAAGCCAGGAAGCTTCGGCCCAATGGCCGGACACATCAACGGCGCCATCGGACTGAAGTTAGCCTTCCCCGACAGGCCGGTGATCGTCGGCTGCGGCGACGGCGGCTACAACCTATCGGGCTTCGAGCTGATGACCGCGGTCCAGTACGGCCTGCCGGTGATCTGGATCATCTTCAATGACGGCGAATTCAAGCTGATCAAGATCTACCAGGTGTCGGCGTTCGGCGAGTCCGGACTGGTCGATTTCGAAAATCCAGACTGGACCGCTTACGCGGCGGCCTGTGGCGCCGCCGGCCACAACGTCGACAACCTCGACGATTTCGACGCGGCGCTGGAGGCGGCGCTCGCCTCCGGAAAGCCGACCATCATCAACGCCCACATCACGAGGCTCGCCTTGCCTCACTACAGTCCTTCGCCGCACGGAGTCCTGGCGGGCGTCGCAGAGACGATCGGCGAGAGGCTCCACCTGTGAATACGGTCTGGCGCGAGCAATACGAGGGCGGCGGGCCCGAGGTCGAACGCCTGCTTTTCGACAAGCTGGCCGTCGACATCATGCAGGTGCAGCTGAAGAACAAGCAGGGCGCCAAAGCGCCTGTCGTCGCGCGCGCGTTTCACGCAAAGCCTGTCTACGACGCCGCGAACGCCGAGCTCTGCTTCGTCGACGATTTGCCGCCTGCGCTCTGCTGCGGCTTCGCTCAGCCCGGCAAGCGCCATCCGGCGATCGTCCGGCTTTCGAATGCGGACGGTATGAGCCAGTCCGACCACAAGCGCGATCTTCGCGGCATTGCGGTGCGCGTTACTGTGGACGAGCGCACGACGCACGATCTACTCGCGACTAGCTACCCGGTCTCCCATGCGCGCAACGCCCGTCAGTTCGTCGCCTTCGCCAAGGCCACGGCCGGGGGGCCAATTGGCCGCCTGTTCGGGCTGATCGGTCTTGTCTTGCAGTTTGGCCCGTCTGAGACGGCTCGAATGGTGAACAATGTGCTTCGCGCGCGTCGCCAAACGGCAAGCCTCGCGCTCGAGACCTACTGGAGCCGTGGCGCCATACGTTGGGGCGAGGCTGCCGTCCGTTACCAGTTTCGGCCGGCGGCTGGCGCCTCGCCCCCGCCCACGCCAAGAGCGAACGACCCCGACTTCCTCTCGTCCGAGTTCGCGAACCGGCTGGCGCAGGGCGATGTGCGGTTCGATATTCTGGCGCAGTTTTTCATCGACGAGACGAGCACGCCGATCGAGGACACGGCGGTGGAGTGGACCGAGCAGGCCTCGCCGCCATGGAAGGTGGCGACCCTCATCATCCACAAGCCGGCCGCGACCGCGGTCCAAACCTTCGCCGACGGCCGCCTCATCGAAGAGCTGGCCTTCAACCCGTGGAATACGACCGACGAGTTCCGCCCGCTCGGCAACCTGAATCGGGCGCGTAAGGCCGCCTACGACGCTAGCTCCGCGCATCGGCTGAGATACCGCTTTCTGACCGTCGTCCCGCTGCGAAATCGGGTCATGCAGGCGATCATCCCGGCCGTGTTTTCGACGATCAATGAGGTCATTCCCTGGCATAAGCTGCCGCTGCAACTAAGCCTCCTGAACCTGGACGCCTTCCGGTTCGCGCTCCGGCGCAAGAATCTGATCGAAACCGAGATCCGCGAGGCGCCTCCGGAAGCCAGATCCCTGCCGTCTCCGGTCCCCGAGGCGGTCCGCCACAGCCGTGACGACGACGGGCGCTACAACGACCTCTCTTCGCCGGAGATGGGCGCGGCCGGCGCCGCCTTCGGCCGCAACATGCCGCCGATCCTGCGCCCGGATCTGTTCGACACGCCAGACCTGATTACCGTCTCCCGCCAGCTCCTGCAGCGCAAGTTGTTCATCCCTGCGAGCTCCCTCAACATTCTGGCCGCCGCCTGGATCCAGTTTCAGGTCCACGATTGGGTGAACCATGCGCGCCATGCGCTCGGCGTGGACGACGTCGTCGTCCCGCTGCCGCGGGGCATGACCTGGCAAAGCATCGTCGGTGGCAAGGAAGAGCTGGTGATGCGCATCTCAGGCAACACCGGCTTCGTCTCGCCGTTGGCGGACCGTCCGCCGATCTACTTCCAGAACACCGAGACGCATTGGTGGGACGCTTCGCAGCTCTACGGCGACGTGCTGACCAAGACGAGGAAGCTCCGCGACGGCGCCAAGATCCGTCTGGAGGGCGGCTACCTGCCGCTCGACGTGACCGGGTTCGAAGCGACCGGGTTCAATCAGAACTGGTGGCTCGGCCTCTCAGCCATGCACACTTTGTTCGCACGCGAACACAATGTGCTGTGCGACGAACTGCGCAAAGCCTACCGCGACTGGAGCGACGAGCGCATCTTCCAGACCGCGAGGCTGATCGTGGCAGCGCTCATCGCCAAGATCCACACCATCGAGTGGACGCCTGCGATCCTGGGCACGCAAGCGCTCGAAATCGGCATGAACACCAACTGGAACGGACCGCCAAACAACTGGTTCTTCAAGGCGGGTCTGTGGCTGATCGACGCCCATGGCTTGAAGGGCATCCCGCAAACGACGCCCGACCATAACGGCGCGCCCTATAGCCTGACGGAAGACTTCGTCACCGTCTATCGCATGCATCCGCTTATTCCGGACGACTACTGCTTCTTCGACAGCGCGACGGGCAAGAAACTCGCCGACCTGACTTTCCTCGACATACAGGGGAACAATACGGACGGTGTCATGCGGGAGAAGGGATTGAAAGACGTCCTGTATGCGTTTGGGACGGCCTATCCGGGCGCGATCACGCTGCACAATTTCCCGAACTCCCTGATGAACTTTGAACGCGACGGCGAGATCATCGACCTTTCAGTGGTGGATCTGGCGCGCACGCGCCGGCGCGGCGTGCCGCGCTACAACGATTTCCGGGCCGCTCTACACAAGCCGCGCATCAGTCGATGGGAAGACCTGGCGCCCGACCCTGAGGACGTGCGCCTATTGCGCGACATCTACAAGGACATCGACCACGTCGACACGATGGTCGGGCTTTACGCCGAGACCCCGCCGGAGGGCTTCGGCTTCAGCGACACGGCCTTCCGGATCTTCATCCTCATGGCCTCGCGCAGGCTGCAGAGCGACCGCTTCTTGAACGTCGACTTCCGGCCGGAGGTCTATTCGCCGCTCGGCATAGATTGGGTCGCCAACAACGGGATGAAGACCGTCATCCAACGCCACTGCCCCGAACTTGCGCCACTGTTCCCTGACAGCGGCAGCGCTTTCGCGCCATGGCGGCCGATCGTTCCGAGGGCTTGAACTATGCCGAACGCAGGCTTGGAAGCGCTCATGAAGCGCGGCCTTCTCGAGACCATCTGGCGGCGGCGCACGCACCGGGTGAGCCAGGGCGCCTCGATCCTCGCAGGGACGATGACCTATCAATCGAGCAGCCCGCGCGAGCCGCTGTCGGAACTGGAAGAGGCGGTTTTGATCGCGGTCACGGGCTGCACGGGGCTCACCATGCCCGACCGCCCTTTCCAGGACCCCAAGACGCAGCGGCCGATCATGGCCAAGCCGAACACCACGATGTTCGGGCGCACCTCGGGCAGCCCGGACAATGCGCAAGGCACCTATTTCTTCCTGATCAATGACAGCGGCACCTATTTCCTGCGCCATCTGCCGCCCCCGCCCGAAGGCGAGAATGTCTTCACGCAGGACAATCTGATCGCCCGCGCGGCGCAGGCGAAGGTGAAGGTGCTCGATCAGCGGCTCGACACGCCAAACGGCAATCGAGACTTTCCAGCCTATACGGACTCCAATCGGTTCCTGTCGAACCTGCCCGGAACGACTATCCTCTTTCCGGTCGTCGACCTTTCGCGCCAGTACATCAACGGCATGATGTATATCCTGACCGAACCGGACGGCACGCGGCCCACGATCGTCGACGATCGAAACTTCTACCAGCTCGCCGGCGTCAAGAAGTGGGTGAAGAGCGGCTTTCTCAACAAGGACTCGAAGCTTCCGCTCGGCGTCATCGGTTCGCTTAGGACGCAGATCGAGGCGGACCTTCTCTTGCAGAACCTCTTCCTGACCGCCGACGCAATGGGGCTCGGCGCCTGGATCCACGGCTCGATCGGGCCGCCGGTGGCGCTCGGCGATCCAAAGTACACCGCCGTTTTCGGCCCGATGCTCGGCTTCGACATCGTGACGCCCCGCTGGCGGCTCATGGATGTGCTGCGCTGGCAGGTTCCCCTGCCGAAATACGCGGATCTGCGCACCAATCCGATCGGGCTTCGCCACAAGGGCGAGCATCTGATCAAGGCGATGACTCCGCCGAATTACAACAGCATGGTCGAGGCGGTCGACGCCGTCGTCGCGGGAAAATTCGGACCTTCAGGCATCTATCAAGATCAGTCTCTGTTCAAGAAGATTTACAACGCTTCTTACGGCGAGACGTATCTCAAAGAGGCGGCGGTCTATTCTCAGGACGTGATCGACTGCGTGAAGGATATTTGCACCTATATCTACGACACGCACGGCCGGTTTCCGGCTCACTGCGACGCCATTTTCGTGCCCGGCATATGGCTGCAGGCGCACCACCTCGAGATCGACTACTACAAACGCTACTTCCGCGACGGCCTGACCGACGCCCACGAACGCCACCAGGCCGAGTGGCACTGACTTTGCGCTGCGGCGGACGTTGTCACGGTCTGGCGGGCCTAAGCGGAGCTTCCCTCTTTCCGATTACACAGGCGATTGATATTTCGGCGAGATTTCGAGATATTGGTCTTGATGTGTACCCATGTAATTGGCTGATTTTATGTTGTGTTGTGGTGCGGTCAGGCTTATTGTTGCCCCATGTACATCGAATTGGTCCCCAACCGCGATTCACCCCCCGCCATCCTCCTGCGCGAGAGCTATCGCGAAGGCGGGAAGGTCAGGAAGCGCACGTTGCTCAACCTGTCGGACTGGCCCAGCGAGCGGATCGCCGGCTTCAAGGCGCTGCTCAAGGGCGGCACGGTCATCCCGAGCGAGAAGGAGGCGATCAGCATCATTCGCTCCCTGCCGCACGGGCACGTGGCCGCGGCGCTGGGCACGGCGCGCAGGATCGGTCTCGACCGGCTGATCGGGCCGGACGGCAACCGCCGCCGCGACCTCGTCCTGGCGCTCGCCGTCAGCCGCATCCTCGATCCGTCCTCCAAGCTTGCCGCGGCCCGCGCGCTGTCGCCCGAGACCGCCGCCTCCAGCCTGGGGGACGAGCTCGGCCTCGGGATCGTCGACGAAGAGGAGCTCTACGCGGCGCTCGACTGGCTCGCGGTCCGCCAGCCGGCGATCGAGGCCATGCTCGCCAAGCGCCACCTCTCTGGCGGGACGCTGGTGCTCTACGACGTGACCTCGAGCTACATGGAGGGCCGCTGCTGCCCGCTCGCCCGGTTCGGCTACAACCGCGACGGCAAGAAGGGCAAGCTCCAGATCGTCTACGGCTTGCTCTGCGCCCCCGACGGCTGCCCCGTCGCCGTCGAGGTCTTCGAGGGCTCGACCGGCGACCCGGCGACGCTCGGCTCACAGGTCGCCAAGCTGAAGCAGCGCTTCGGCCTCGACCACGTGGTCCTGGTGGGTGACAGAGGCATGATCACCGACGCCCGGATCGCCGAGGACATCCAGCCGGCCGGGCTCGACTGGATCACCGCGCTCAGGGCGCCGGCGATCCGCGGGCTGCTCGACGGCGGCGCCTTCCAGATGTCGTTGTTCGATGACCGCGATATGGCGACCATCACCTCGCCCGACTTCCCGGGCGAGCGCCTCATCCTGTGCCGCAACGCCGCGCTCGCCGCCGAGCGCGCCCGCAAGCGCGAGGACCTGCTGCGCGCCACGGAACGCGATCTCGCCCCCATTGCCGCCGCGGTGCGGCGCAAGCGCGAGCCGCTCAGGGAAAAGCCGAGATCGGCCTCGCCGTCGGCGCCGTCATCGGCAAGCATAAAATGGCCAAGCACTTCGCGCTCGACATCACCGACACGTCCTTCGCCTTCGCCCGCAAGACCGCCGCGATCGCTGAGGAGGCCGCCCTCGACGGCCTCTACGCCGTGCGCACCAGCCTGCCCGAAACCGCGCTCGACGACAGCAAAACCGTCAAAAGCTACAAATCCCTGAGCCTGGTCGAGCACGCCATCCGGTCGATCAAGACCGTCGACCTCCATGTCCGGCCGGTCTACCACTGGCTCGAAGACCGCGTGCGCGCCCACGTCTTCCTCTGCATGCTCGCCTATTATCTCGAATGGCACATGCGCCAGCGCCTGGCCCCCATGCTCTACGACGACACCGACAAGGAGGCCGCCGAGGCGCTCCGCAAGAGCCCGGTCGCAAAGGCTGAGCGATCGCCCGCCGCCCTCGCCAAGCAGACCACAGGCCGAACCGACGATGGTCTCCCCGTCCACAGCTTCCACACCCTGCTTCACGACCTCGCCACCATCACCAAAAACACCGTCGCGACCGCCCTCGCGCCCGACTTCCCCTTCACAATCACCACACGGCCGACACACATCCAGACAAAAGCCTTCGACCTCCTGGGCATCACCTGTACCCAGTAACACACCCATCCAGCTTGATCTTATCAAGCTGGAACAATGGGTTGCGCAGGTCGAAAGAGGGAAGCTCCGCCTAAGCGGCCCGAACCGAAGCGAAAACGGCGACACATGCTCATTTATAGTATTGGCAATCGAGACCAGGACAATCGCTCGCAACCAACCGGGAAAAAAAGCCAGATCGCGGTAGGGACGCTCATTGCTGAGCGCCCCCCGCACAGAACCGGACGGGCCCGATTAAGGCATCCGGCTCCCACCTTGGATGTCTGACGGCGAACTTGCCGCACGCGGTTGAGGCCGTGGGACACGTCTTGCCGGCTCGGCGTCCGGGGCTTGCCGTCCTGTCCCGCGTTCTCCTTGGCCCCCGCCCTTGGCCCCACGAACTCCTCGGCCGGTCGCCCGGCATCGTTCGTCCGCTTCACGGCAACTCAGGCGGAGTCTGACCCCTCGACCCCGTGCGTCGTCGTCTTCGGCTCGTCGCCTTCCCGATGCGGACCGCTCAACTCACGCGCGGCCAAGGCAGGAGATCTCCCGGTTTCCGTTCGAGGAGCTTAGCGCACATGCAGGGTCTTCGACCACGCAGGGCCGGAAAATGCGCTCGCGTTGACGCGCGCTCCCGTTTCGCCTTCCGCTCATGACAACGGCGTCGAACCCCCGATTGATTCTTCGTGGCTCGCGCGCGATCACGCCGACGATGCGCCCGCCGAGCGAGCGCTCGATCAGCGCCGCGTGCATCTTGTCGGGCAGATCGCCCTGCGCAAACTCCGCGAAGGCGCGGGAAAAGGTAGCTTCCGACGGCACTTGCGCGCGTCGTTCCCAACCGAGAATGCGACGCAGCGACTTGTCGACATCGAGGCGCTCGATCAGAGCGGTGGTGGTAGGAACGCCCAGCACCGCCTTGGCGACGAAAGCCCTGGCGAGGGCGCGGCGATCGTCAGGCGGGCGGCCGGCGCCTCGGGGCGGTTCGGGAACGAAGGCCTCGAGGCCGATCACGTCGAGGGTCGTGACGAGCCGCCCGAGCGCTTCGGTCATCGGGTCGACTTCCTCGCGAAGCCAAGGAAACAGATAGCCCTGGATGTGGTTCCAGCGCGCTTTCATAGCGTCGAGAGGATCGTCGGTCATTGCTGTTGCTAGGGTTCAGGACGATAGAATCGACACTATATAGAAATATTTCTCACAGTAAAGCGGAATATTTTAGAATATTGCCTTGACAACCGTTGGATGGATTCTAAATATATTGCCTCGATTTGAGAGGGGTTATGAGAGGCGTTCCAAATAATTTTGCAACTGGCTCAGTAATCCGTATAACGCCTACGTTATTGCGGATGCTTTGACGGCTGACGCGCCGCCGTCAACAGGCGCGCAATTCGTCCTCTTTTGGCATGACGACTCGGCCACGGGTCCTCTGAATGCGTTCCTGCAGAGCGGCCCGCATCCCGGCATCACGATCCTCGGGCCCGGAGCCACTCCGACCACGCAGGGCTCAGCCATCATCAAGGCCGGCTATAAGGTATTCGAAGGACTTGGGGGATACACAGCGCAGTGGGCGCAGAATAATACGCTCACGTCGTGCTCTAACGGAACCGATCCCGGCGCTGTTATCGGCCCTCTGTCAGCCCTAGAGCGGTTTATCGACAATGCCGTCGCCGCGGGCGCGACGTACTTCTACGTTGACGAGCCGTGGTCAGCGCCTTGCGACCCCGCGAACACCGCCAAAAGCCCATTTAGCGTCGCCTACAACGTCGCCGGCTTTAACCCGTCTTCGCGGATTGGGGCAAAATCTTGGACTTGGGGTATGCTGAATCAACGATTTAGGCTGAAAGGTCTTCACTACGAGGAGTGACTTGGGCGAGGGCGGCGGCGCTGATTTTGGGCGGCGGCTGAGCTGGCAAAGCGAGTTTCAGCTGGTTGATCAGCAGTTGCAGTTCGGGCTCGGGTTGGGTGTATCGAGTGAGCACGATCTCGCGCCCGTCGGTCGTGGGCAGATGGACGTCGATCATTTGGACGGCGGCGAATTTTTCGAGCGCGCTGCGGGCGGTCAGTCCAGAGGCCAAGGCATGGAGTCGGCGCGTCAGGGTGATCTGCAGGCAATAGGCGAGGAAGGCGATGAAGATATGGGCTTCGACGCGGCTTTTCGTCCTGATGGAAGATCGGGCGGATCGCCAGGTCGCCCTTCAGGTTCTTGAAGGCCTCCTCGACGGCGACGAGTTGAATGTAATACTGCCATAAGACGGCCGGATCGTTGTCGGTCAGATTGGTGCGCAGGAGATAGCGCCCTTCCCGCCGCCTCGCGATCCGCAGTTTCTTGCGATTGAGGGAGAAGGTCAGCGCGGCGCTCTGTTCGTCGAGCGTGACATCGACCAGGCGCCACGCGGTCGGCGCTTTCGAGCGCGCCGCTCCCAGCTTCATCAGCATCTCTTCGCGCGAGACGTTCATGGCGGCGAGCTTGCCGAGCCGCGCCCACAGCCATTTCAACTGCCGCCGGCGCATCGCGCGCTCCTTGGCGAGGCGATCCTCGCTCTGGGCGAAGACGTAGAGTTCGTCGTCCTGGGCGAGCAATTTGACCTCGACGCCTTCGCGCGCCTTCCGCCAGGGCTTCTCGATCAGATGCTTTTCCAAGCGGTTCAGCCGCCCCTTGGGCGTTCCGACGAGATATTGCACCGGCGGATCGCTGGCCCGCATCTCGGCCAGAACCGCCTCGGTGGGCACGCCGCGATCCATCACCCAGACGCGCCGCGCCTTCCCATATTGCTTTTCGATCTTGGAAAGAAACATCCGCAACGTCTTGCTGTCGGCGGTGTTGCCGGGCAGGACTTCGTAGGCCAGCGGCAGGCCTTCGGTCGTTACCACCAGGGCGATCACCAGTTGCGGGCAATCGGGCCGCTTGTCGCGGCTGTAGCCGTGGCGACGTTTGTCGCCCTCGGGCAGATCCGAGGCGTTGATCTCGAAATAGGTGCTGGTCAGATCGTAGAGCAGCACGTCGAAATCGGCGTTGAAGAGATCGCGCCAGCGCCCGGTCAGATGCGAGAACAGCGCGTCCTTGTGAGCGAGCAACAAGTCGTGGCAGGCATAGAGCTTGTGAGCCTCGGCCAGGCCGAAGTCCGATCCCAACAGATCGGCCATGGCGCTCCTGCCGAACCACTCGCGATGCAGCCGCCACTCGCTGCCGGGTTCGATCAGCCGGTAGGTGACCAGGACTTGCAGGATTTGGTCCCAGCGCGTTCGTTTCCGGCTCACGGGCAGACGTTCGGCCCAGAACCGGTCGAGTTGCAGGTCTCGCCACAAGAGGCCGGCCAGCCAGCAGGCGCCCCATTGACGTGGACGATGCAGGCGAAGTTCAGATAGGCGCAGCCGCACCACCGAGGCGTCGTCCGCCGCGGCCTCGCAGCGATCCTCGGGGAACAAGGCGAGCGTCCGGGAGCCGCCCGCCTCCGCGTCGAACACCTCGACCGCCTTGCGCCAAGCCTGCGCCTGCGACGAATTGATCTCGCCCAAGTACAGAACGTGCCGCTGCACCACCCGGCCATCATCGAGACGCTTGTTCTCGACGACGCTCCAATACAAATGCGTCTTGCCGTTCTTCCGTCGTTCGATTCGTCGCAGGAACATGACGGCGACGATTAAAACATAAAAACAACTCCCTGAGAATCCGGGTCCTTCCTAAATAGTCTTCACTACAGGCCGATTTGAGGATATTTGAAGATGTCGACGATACCCCACGCATTCAAAATCAATTACTTAGACGTTCGAAAAAATACCCAATCCGGCCTCTCCAA
Source organism: uncultured Alphaproteobacteria bacterium (assembly GCA_963805295.1). Lineage (GTDB taxonomy): Bacteria > Pseudomonadota > Alphaproteobacteria > Rhizobiales > Beijerinckiaceae > Roseiarcus. Next base: position 12,969 of record CAWDTW010000066.1, read on the forward strand.
CTACGAATCCGCGAAGTCGGGTTAACATCGTCTACAACTACATCCACACGAAATATCCGGGCGTGATGTTCGGACTTACTATAGGAGACGACGGCAGCGCTCCGCTCCATCTTACTATGCTGCAGGCAGGGCTTAAGGAAGATTTCGCCTCAGAGGAGGACTATAACTCTTGTTGCACAAGCGCCAACCCTTTTGGCAATATGAAAGCACTGTTTCCAAACGTCAAACAAATGGTTTTGGCGTATAATACCCAGACTCTGTGTCAGGCCAACAACAACAACTACATCACGCCAGGCGGGCTCGACATCATAGCTTTCTGGGATATCGATAACTATGGCAGCTTTATGGGCCCTCTGCTCGACGCGAACTGGCTGCAGAACGCCGAGACTTTTGCGAGCACCGGCCAGAAGTCGTTCTGCACCCTTCCCGTGTCCTATGTGTATAACCGGACGTGGTCAACCCAGACCGCAGATTTCGCTGTTACCGTGTGGGATACATTTTACCAGACGCCAACGCCCTACACAATTGGGTCTTGCGATTGGATGGTTATGAGCGGTCTCAATGCAGTAAACGGCCCGGGCGATCCGTCCGTGAAAGTGACGTTGCCGTGGACGGCGCGGACCTGCAACAGCTCAGTCACTGTTACCGTCGGGGCGAGCGGATATTGCCCGGATATTGGAACCAAGACCTGCCTAGTTTTTACCAGAGCCCATACGACCACTGGTGTAACTGGAATGGTGACCTATGAAGAATATTCGATCGATTATTCGGGCAAAACGCAACTCGCAAGGACGGCGTTCGGCGTCGATGGCTTGGATGGTAATTGCTCACGTCCCCGTTTGCGTTTTCAAGTTGCCCAAGGGAGGGGGCGGCCTTCGAGGGTGAGGCGGATGGCGTCGATGGCTCGGATCGATCTTCGCCGTGCGGTTTCGACGACGGATCGGATATCGGCGTAGAGCGCGGCGCCCATTGGCTGCGAAAGCCGTTGGTGATCTTGCGGTAGACCGCGCAGGGGCGCAGCGCCCTCTCCGAGCCGTTGTTGGTCGCGGTGAGGTCGCGGTTGGTCACGAAGACGAACAGATGGCGGCGGACCTTCTTGATGATTTTCTGAAGCTTGCCGCCGGCTTTGTGGGTCGGGATCAGGCTCATCAGGCGGTCGAGCCGGCGGTTCAGATCGGCCTCGTAGATTTTGAGCGTGCTATCGGCCAGAGCGTCGCGTCGCCGCCCGATGGCGCAGGCGCGCTTGAGCAGGCCCTTCATGCCCGGCGCGAACACCGCGTCGCCTTCGTCGACGGCGTATTGGACGTCGCGGATGAGATGGGCAAGACAGACCTGATGCTCGCGCTTGGCCCAGCCCATCTGGCCGCCATAGCGGTCCGAAATCCAATAATCCGGGCGCCAATCGCCCAGGAAGGCCTCCACCACCGCCTTGGAGCGATGGTTGTCGGCGACGAAGACGGCGCTGTCGCGATGATGGAACACCCACAGCCACCAATTCGCCTTGCCGACCCTCATGCCGGTTTCATCCGAGGCCAGCGCCGTGCCGGCCATCAGCCGCGCCTTGATCAGGCTGGTCTGCGCCGCGAAGGGCTTCCGGCTGGCGGAAAGAATGTTGACCAGCGCGCCCTCGCTGATCTCCAGGCCGAACAAGTCGCGCAGCACATGGCTCAATCGCGCCAGCGGAATCCCCTGAACGGAGCGCAGATAAACCACGAAGGCGCGCAGGTTCGGCCCGAACGGCGACCCCGGCTCCAATCCCTGCGGGGGCTCGGCCTTGAAGCGCCTGGCGCAGCAGGGGCAAACGCCGCCATATAAAGAAACCCGCGTCACGTCGGGCTGGATCTCGGGGATTTCGACCCGATCATAACTCTCGCATAGGCTTTGCGCGGCGTCGGACACATCCGTCCCGCAGCCTTGGCAGCGGCGGGCCAAGACTTCGCGCGTCGTGGTCGGGTTGGGATGAAGCGGACGATGCGCCCCGGCGTGCGGCTTGGCCTTGGCCTTGGGCGCCGAAGATTCCGACGGCTTCTGACCCTTCGACGGCGGAACGCTGGAATTATCAGGCGTCTTGGGCGGCAGGCCCAGCTTCGCCTCAAGCTCGGCGACCCGAGCCGTCAGAGAGGCGACCTGCGCCATCAATGCGGCGATCAACGCGTCCTTCTGCGCGTGCGAGAGGCTCGAAAGGTCGGGGCCCGCAGACATGGACCCAACGATTCAGATTTGTCGCAGCCACGCCAGTCCCTCGACCTCCCCTGAGTTAATTCGCCGCACCCATCACGCGGAAATGGGGTGAGCAATTACACACGATCACGGTGCAACAACTGCTCGACTACCAGGGCGGTTACAACGACGGCCGAAATCCCAATTATCCGGCGGCGCTCGATCCGACTTACAGCATGCGGCAGATCGGTCAGGCGCTCGGACATGTCGTGTCCAGCAAGCGCGACATAGCGACTTACATGTATGGTCAGCCGCTGCAGTTCCCGCCGGGGACGGACTCGGCTTATTCGAACTACGGCTATCTGCTGCTCGGCGCGGTCATCGAGCATGTCACGGGCATGAGCTATCACGCCTATCTCGCGAACGCCGTCCTGCAGCCGGCGGGCATCGGCGAGGTCGAGGTGTTCCCGACGCGCGCCTCCGGTCGCACCGCGCACCAGGCGATCGCCGAGGATCAGTCGCCCAGGATTTTGGACTGGGATTGGATCCGCTCGATCTCACCTCCACGCTGAAGATCCCGAACGTCTATGGCGGCGACGGCGAGATCAACGAAATCGGCGACCCGAACGACGGCACGGGCGCCTCGGCCGAGGCCATGGCGCAGTTCGTCCACACCCACGCCCCCGCCGACCGACGGCGCGGTCGCAGCCACCACCGCCGAGGGCAAGCAGGCGCTGAAGACGACGGCGTTCACGCTCACGGTGGCGAACGGCGGAACCGCCGGCTTCGAGCCCTCGGGCCATCTGCTCGTGGACACGATCAGCAACGGAACCCAGCTTGTCGCCTACACGGGCCTGAACGCCGCGACGAACGCGTTTACGGGTTGCACGGCGCCGGCCAACGCCGGCACGGCTGCCGACGGCGCCAATGTGAAGCAGGCCGCGACCGTCGTCGGCGCGCCGGCGCTTACCCAGACGCCCTTCACGTTGAACGTGAGCAAGAACGTTGGATGAGGGGGTGGCGAGGGTCTTCTTTAGGATGTTTCAGGCGGGTTTGCGGCGGTGGAGACGACCGAGCGGAGGCTGGCGAAGCAGCATGCGCCGGCGAAGGTTCGGAAGCCGCCGGAGGTTTTCATCTTCACTTTCACCATGTGCAGGTCGTGTTCGGGATACGGGATAACCGGGATAACGGATAACCGGATAACCGGATAACCGGATAACGGGGACATGATACACATTGCATTATGGTAAAGGGGACATGGTGCACATTGCGTTATATCGCGGCCCCTGCCTCCCCATATGCGCTAGGATAAGGCCTAGACACTTGGAATCTGGGTATGATTTGTAGGGGAGATGCACGAATCAGCATCTACTCTCATCGAAAACTGGTCGAGCCTGGTCGACCATATTCTGGGCGATTTGGACCTCGACAAACTCGCGCTCTCGACGCGGGCGCTTCGGCGGCGGCGGGGCGTGCCGGACGCGCGGGCGCTGTTGCGATTGGCCTTGGCGCGCGGTCCTGGCGGCTTGTCGCTGCGGGAGACGGCGGCTTGGGCGCAGCTGGCTCGGGTCGCGGATCTGACCGACGCCTCGCTCAACGATCGGCTGCATCAATCTTGCGAGTTTCTCTCGGAGATCGTGGCGTCGATGTTGCGGGCCAAGACGCCGGGTTCGGACTTTCGATGGCCGGGCCGCGTTCTCAGGATTTCGGATGGCAGTTGCGTCAGCAAACCCGGCAGCAAAGGCACGGATTGGCGGGTGCACGCGGTCTACGATCTGGGCGCGGGCGGTTTCAGCCATTTCGATCTGACGGACAAGCATGGCGCCGAAGCGCTCGACCGGGCGCCGCCATCGCCGGCGAAATACGGCTCGGCGACCGCAATTATTCCTCCGCGAAGGCCTTGCGCCGCTTCGTCGCCAGCGTCGGGAAAGCCGAGAATGCCGACTACGTCGTCCGTCTGCGCTGGAGTTCCCTGCGTTTGCGCGGGGCCGACGGCAAAAAGTTCGATCTCATCGCGCATCTGCGCAAAATGCCGATGGAAATTCAGACCGACGACATCGTCGTCTCGGTCGAGGGCGCGGGCGCTCCGATGCCAGCGCGGGTCGTGATCCTCCGCAAATCGGAGCAATCCGCACGCGCCGAGCGCGAGCGTTTGCAGCGCCTGGCGCGCAAGAAAGGCAAGGCCCTCGATCCGCGCAGCCTGATCGCCGCCGAGTTCGTCGTGCTGGCGACATCCCTGGACGCCCGGAGCTATCCCGCCGAGGAAATTCTCGCCATGTATCGCTTGCGCTGGCAAATCGAACTCGCCTTCAAGAGATTGAAGAGTCTGTTGAACCTCGACCGCCTGCCGGCCCGAACCGAAAAGGGCGCGCGAAGTTGGATCTACGCGCACCTGATCCTCGCCATCGCGACAGACGATTATAGCCAGGATGTCCTGGAATCTCCCCCCTGAGGACCTGCTCGAACTCAAATACGCTCCCTCGATCTGGCGCGTCCAGAAAACCGTCATCTGGATGCTGCGCATGGCGATACTGGGCCACATCGCCATCGAATGCCTGAAGAACCTCGCCGCCCGTTTCCATCGCCTCCTCGCGGAGCCGCCAAGAAAGCGAAAAAAACAGGTGCAATACCCGCTGCCAACCTTATCCTAGCGCCTATGCCCCGGATCCCTCACCTACCTGTGTCCCTGGTATCCCAAAGCGAGGAAATTGGCGGTTTGAATATGCTAGATTGGGGATTGATTACGCTATACCTCGACTCATTGAGAAGTCGGGAAAAAGCTTGCGTTTGGAGATCGGTCGGATTCGGATGGCTGCATAATTTCGAGGCGGGTTTCTGAGCGAAGAGGATCGCAAGGCGCTGATCGCGTTGGCTCGCGATGGTTTATCTCCCGGTCGCGTGACGCGGCGGGCCAACGCCCTGGTGCTGCTGGACGACGGCATGAGTTGCCAGCAAGTAGCCCGGGTTCTGCTGTTTGACGACGACACCATCCGCGGCTGGTACGAGTTGTTCGAACAGAGCGGGCTCGACGGCCTGACCCGCTTCGACATGGGCGGCAGTTCGGGCAAGATGAGCGCCGATCAGGCCGAGGCCCTCAAGATCTGGGTCGCGACGACCTTGCCGCGCTCGACGCGGCAAGTCGGCGCCTGGATCGCCAAGGAATTCGGGCTTGTGTACGAAAGCCGCTCTGGGCTGATCGCGCTGCTGCATCGCCTGGGGCTCGAATATCACAAGCCCGAAGTCATTTCCCGCAAGCTCGACGAGAAGACGCAGAAGGCGTTCATCGAGAGCTACGAAAACACATTGAATTCCATGGGCGACGACGAGGTCGTGGTGTTCGTGGACGCGGTGCATCCCACCCATGCGGCGCGGCCCGTGGGCTGCTGGGCGCCAAAGGAACAGAAGCTGGCGATCGAACAGACGAGCGGGCGCGAACGCATCAACGTCCACGGCGCGATCAATCTGGAAAGCGGTCAGACCCGGATGATCGAAGCCGAAACGATCGACGCGATATCGACGATTCGGCTGCTGGAATCGCTGGAAGCGTTGTACCCCCTGATGGTGTGCATCCACGTGTTTCTGGACAACGCGCGCTATCACCACGCCAAGCTGGTGAGCGAATGGCTGTCGCGGCCCGGATGCCGCATCAAGCTGCATTTCCTGCCGACCTACTGCCCGCATCTAAACCCGATCGAGCGGTTGTGGGGCGCGATGCACAAAAGCGTCACGCATAACAAATGCTACGAAACATGCGCGCAGTTCGCCGAAGCGACCCTGGATTTCCTGCGCGATCAGGTTCCCAGGAGATGGGCCGAATTGTCCAATTCGGTCACAGATAATTTCCGTATAATTTCACCCAAGGATTTTCGCCTCCTCAGATGATCAAGGTATACCACCGTAATCCCAAACCAATTTCACCTCAGGAGTTGCGCGAGATCAAGGCGGCTTGAGCGAGGCAGTGGTACGAAACCGTTAAGTCCAAGAACAAGGGGGAGGAGGCCATGAAGGCTCACCTCGTGGGGTCGGGAATCGCGTCACTCGCCGCAGCCAGTTATCTTATTCGGGACGCCAAGGTCCCGGCGGGGAATATCACGGTCTACGAAGGCGAGGCGGCCGGGGGCGCCATGGCGTTGTACGGCGGGTCGGGAACATATTATGGCGGCTACGTGCTCCCGGCAGCGCGGATTCTGGAGAGAGTATCGCTGCACGTTGGAGCTGTTTTCGCATTTCGCGTCCGTCAGCAATCCGCTCCAAACGCTTGAAGAGGATGTGCGTGAATTCAACAGGGTTTATCCCTACGGCATTCGGCATTACCGCGGCATTACCGGCATTACGGGGACATGATATGAATATCTCATATCAATCCATCTTCCGGCGTGCGGCTTGCGCCCCCGCTCGCTCGGCCGAACCTTGGGACCGAGCTTCATCTCGACCATCGCAATGAAGTCCGCAACGTCGAGCGGGCACCCGTTCGCCCTGCGGGTCACGAACCCGTCGAACCGCGCCTGCTGGTCGAGCGACAATTCCAGGATATCGGCGACGGTGATGCGGGAAAGACGAGCCATCGGGCCAGCATGACCGGGCTGCGATATCATGCAGTGCGTATCATATCCCTTAGTCCCCATGCGCAGTCCGCATACCTCCAACGCCTCATGTGCGATTTTCGCGGTGCCCGGTTCTCCCGTTTCGCTCACCTGTTATCTGCCTGATAAGCGCGAATTATCGACCTGTTATTCGCCTGTTATTCGCCTGTTATTCGCTTGTCATCGCCTGTTATTTTGCCCTGGAGCGGCGGTCGGCGACGGCCTCCAGGCGCCGTCCGCGGCGCGCCGGCGCCGCGCCGCCGCGCCCGCTTGGCGCCGCGTCTCTTTAGCGCCCGTCGGCCGCGTTCTCTCCCGGCGTCGGATCGGCGGGGACAGTTTCCCATCGCGCGAAGAGTGAAAATTCTTGACCAATGTCGGGTTCTAGATTTGTTCTCCATCAGAAAGGCGCCCGATGACCGATTTGGCAGAACTCCGCTCCACGCGCCCGGCGCTTTCGCCCGCCGCCCGCGCGCTGCGCCTCCAGCGCATTTTCGCCCGCCTGCAGGAGGGCGCGAGCTATAAGGACATGCATTACCATGAGTTAATGATTACATTGCATTCATGCATTACCATGCATTACCATGCATTACCCCATGCATTACCATGCATTACATGCATTACGGGGACATGTTACGAATTCCCCATATCAATCCATCCGCCCTCCTTGCGGCTTTCTCCCCCGCTTGCCCGGGCGGACCTTGCGGCCGAGCTTCATCTCGACCATCGCGATGAAGTCCTGAGCGCCGAGCGGGCGCCCGTTGGGGCTGAGGGTCTCGAATCCGTCGAGCGCCGCCTGCTCGTCGAGCGACAGTTCCAGCAGATCGGCGAAGCGCGGCGCTCGCTCAAGCGCCGGGCCGACCTCGACCAGCGCGTCGTCGCGCCCCTAAAGATGCGCGCGCACGCTCGACCACGGCCACGCTTCAGGAGACGCGGCCAGCCGGGCGCGAACCGGATTGAACGCGAGAGTGCGCAGCGCGTTGAGGAAATGGGCGTCGTCCATCGCGAACGAGGCGAACCGCCCCTGGAACAGATGGCCGGTCGTGCGGGCGCGCGCGTTGACGAACGCGGTGAAGCGCCGATGCGCCTCCCCCACCGCCCGGGGAAGGGCGTCCGCGTCGGCGGGGGTCAGGACGAGATGAACGTGGTTGGGCATGAGGCAATAGGCCCAGCAGGCGACGCGGTTGGCGCGACAGCGCTCGGCGATGAGGTCGCGATAGAGGGCATAATCGCCCGGCTCGGCAAACAGCGCCTGTCGACGATTGCCCCGCTCACGTCACGTGATGGGGCGAGCCGGGAACGGTGATGCGGGAAAGACGAGCCATGGGCCAGCATAACCGGACCGCGATATTATGCAATTGGTATCATGTCCCCGTAATTGGTAATTCCGTGAATTCCGTGAATTCCGTGAATTCCGTGATCCCGTAAATCCCGTGGCGTTGGCGTTGAGGAACGCCTCGGCGCGAACTTGCGCATACCCGGCCGCGTCGAGGGTTGTGCCGCGCGGTGGCCGAAGGCAGCACGAACGCATGGCCGACATCGGGACCGGGCCAAACCGGCGCCGTGGCCGCCGCGCCAGAAAAATCAATAATTCCTTGCCAGGTCAGCGAATTTGTTCTATATTCGTTCTCAAGCCGCCTTCTCAAGGAAACCATCGAGTTGTTCGCTTCCCTCGAAAGGATTGGCCGCCGCCGTGCGCAACCGATCAGTCTGGCAGCGGTGCGCCGCACGCTTGGCGAAGGGGCGGCGTCGTCGAGCTCGGCGCCCACGAGGGCCTGACGCAAATGCGCGAGGTCCGTAACTCCCAAGGTGGAGCTTGTCAGCTTGGCGTTCGTCACTCTTGGATCATCCCTGCCCGCCGGCGTCCGTGTCCAATTCGCCGCCGGGCCGGGAAGCGAGGCAAAGAAATTTTTTTGGCCAGAAGCCCGCGCAAGCCATTGATAGTCCTTAATTCGCGGAAAGAAAGTGAAGGAAATTGAAGGAGATGGAAGGGGTTTTGGGGGCTTGGGAAGCTATTTGCCGCGCAATTGGCGCGCGCTTGCCGCGTTTTTGAAGAGGCCGGACGCGATGGAAGCAGGCCCATGCTCTCCTCAGCGCAAGCGTCACGCGCCGGCTTGCCCTGGGAGCTGCGGTCGCCCGGAAATGGCGCCGCAAAGGCTTGAAAAGATTGAATCCGCGCCCGGAAATGGCGCCCCTCCGGGCCGGTCGATCCGCAAGCCCGCGGCTTGCCTTCTTCGATCGGCAGCGGACAGGCCGAATGCGTGTCGCCCGGGAATGGCGCCGCAAGCCTTTGGAATCGCACGAAACGCGCCCGAAAATGGCCGCCCCGTTCCGCGTCCTGCGCGGCCCGCGGATGGAGTTCGGCAATGAAGTCCTTGCGGCGCGATCGCGAAGGCTCGCTGCGTGCTCCGCCTTCCCACAGAGGGGATTTACCATGGGGCCCGCGGCGCGCGTGCATTGACGCGCGCCGTCCAAAACTTCACGATCGTCGGCGCAACCGGACCAGAGCCCATGACCGCTGACGAACTCGTCGCGCTGTTCGATCTTACGCCGAAGGGCGAGGATCGCTTCGCCGGACTTTCGCCGCGCAGCGGCTGGAAACGCGTTTTTGGCGGGCAGGTGCTGGCGCAGGCCTTGGTCGCCGCGGAGCGCACGGTTGCTCGGCCGCGACCCGCACTCGCTGCACGCCTATTTCCTGCTCGGCGGCGATCCGCGCGAGCCGATCCTGTTCGAGGTCGAGCGGCTGAGGGACGGCCGCAGCTTCACCACCCGCCGGGTCGTCGCCCGCCAGAAGGGCGAGGCGATCTTCGCCATGGTGGCCTCGTTCCACTAGCAGGAGCCCGGCTTCGACCACGCCGCCCCGATGCCCGCTCGCGCCGCCGCCCGAGGCCTGCCCCGACCCGCGTCAGGCGATCGAACGGCTCGAGGGTCCGGCGCGCTATCGAATGAAGGGAATGCTGGACACGATCTGGCCGATCGACTTCCGCCCGATCGAGCTCGGCCGCTACGCCCCCGGGGCCAAGCGCGAGCCGCGCCAGACCCTGTGGACGCGGATCGGCGAGCGCCTGCCGGACGACCCGGCCATCCATCGCGCCGCGCTGCTCTATCTGTCGGACATGTCGCTCTTGGATACGGCGCTCGGCCCGCACGGGCTGACGATCTACGACCACCGCATCCAGATCGCGAGCCTCGATCATGCGCTCTGGTTCCACCGGGCTGCTCGCGCCGACGAATGGTTGCTCTATGTCCAGGACAGTCCGAACGCCGCCGGCGCGACCGGACTGGTGCGCGGCCTCCTCTATGCGCGGGACGGGACGCTCATCGCCAGCGTCGCCCAGGAAGGCTTGATGCGGCAGCGCCGTGACGTTTAGGCACTTTGTCTTATTTTTTAGGCGCCTAATTGCTAGCCGATCCTCGCCGACAAATGGCCGCATTTGGCCCGGCGCGGCGGCGGCGGCGGCGGAAAACCTCCGCGACTTTCAGGCGCCTGGGCGCTTCTCCTGGCATGGCACGGCGCTTGTAAGGCCGGACACGGCGGGGCGTCTTCGCGCTCCGACTTCACCGCAGACGCCGGCGCGGTCTAAAAACAGACGCGGCGCGTCAAATTAGGGCGAGGCCAATGAAAATTGTGATGGCGATCATAAAGCCGTTCAAGCTGGAGGAGGTGCGCGACGCGCTCACCGCCATCGGCGTGCACGGCCTGACGGTAACGGAAGTCAAGGGATACGGCCGGCAGAAGGGCCATACGGAAATCTATCGCGGCGCGGAATATGCGGTGAGTTTCCTGCCCAAGCTCAAAATCGAAGTCGCGGTCAACGCCGACGTCGCCGACAAGGTGGTCGACGCGATCGTGGCGGCGGCCCGCACGGGCCAAATCGGCGACGGCAAAATCTTCGTCTACGACCTCAACTCAGCGGTTCGGATCCGCACGGGCGAGAAGGACAAAGACGCGCTCTGACGACGCGCCCCTTCCCTTTCCAGATCGGAGTTCCTGAACCATGAAAATGACGAGAATAATTTCCGGCCTCGCTCCGGCGCTGGCGATAGCCGCCTTCGTCGGCTTCGCCGCGCCCGTCGCCACCCATGCCCAGACCACCGCCCCCGCGACGACGGAGGCGCCGGCCGCGGCGGCTCCCGCTGCGCCGGCGGCGCCTGCGCCCGCCGCGGCGGCAAAGCCCACCCCGCCGCCCATCCCGGCTTGCGCGGGGGCCGTCGCCGCGATCCCTGCGACCGACAAGTACGCCGCGGTCCCCGCCGTCCCCGCCGTGCTGGCGAACTGCACGCCGAGCGGCGGCGACACCGCGTGGATGCTGACTTCGGTCGCGCTCGTGCTGATGATGACGATCCCGGGTCTCGGGCTCTTCTACGGCGGCATGGTGCGCAAGAAGAACGTCGGCGACACCGTGATGACCAGCTTCGCCGTCACCTGCCTGGTGACCGTGGTGTACGCCCTCGTCACCTATTCGATGTCGTTCACGACCGGCACGCCCTTTGTCGGCGGACTGAGCCGCGCGTTCCTGCAAGGCATCCTCAGCGACATCAACAACGGCGGCATCGGCAATCCCAACCCGCTCGCGCCGACGATCCCCGAGACCGTTTACATGTGCTTCCAGATGACCTTCGCGATCATCACGCCCGCGCTCATCGCCGGCGCCTTCGCGGAACGCATGAAGTTCTCCGCCATGCTGTGGTTCATGGGCCTGTGGGCGATCTTCGTCTACGCCCCGGTCGCCCACTGGCTGTGGGGTCCCGACGGCATCTTCAACTCGAGCAACGATCAGGCGTGGGTCAAGGTCCTCGATTTCGCCGGCGGCACGGTCGTGCATATCGACGCAGGCGTCGCCGGTCTCGTCGCCGCGATCATGGTCGGCAAGCGTCGCGACACGGGCCCGGGCCACAACATGGTCCTGACCTTCATCGGCGCCGCCCTGCTGTGGGTCGGCTGGTTCGGCTTCAACGCGGGCTCCGCCGTCAGCGCGGGCGTGCAGGCCGGCATGGCGATGACAGTCACCCAGATCGCAACCGCCGTCGCGGCCCTGACCTGGATGTTCGTCGAGTGGATTCACCGCGGCAAGCCGACGGTCATCGGCATCGCCTCGGGCGCGGTCGCCGGCCTCGTCGCCATTACGCCTGCGTCCGGCTTCGTCGGTCCGATCGGCGCGATGGTGATCGGCGTCGCCTGCGGCGTCGGCTGCTACCTCGGCGCGACCGCCCTCAAGCACGCCTTCGGCTATGACGACGCGCTCGACTGCTTCGGCGTCCACGGAGTCGGCGGAGCGATCGGCGCGCTGCTGACCGGTGTGTTCGCGATCCAGGAGTACGGCGGCACCGCCGGCCTCATCGAGGGCAACCCCGGCCAGGTGATCAACCAGTGCATCGGCATCGTCACGGTCGTCGTCTACGACGCGGTTGTCACCCTGATCATCCTCGCCATCATTAAGGCGGTGATTGGTCTGCGCGTCTCCGACGACGTCGAGCGCGACGGTCTCGACTATGCCCTGCACGGCGAAGTGGTCCAATAAGCAACGCCCCGGCGGCTCCGGCCGCCGGGTTTTCGTACCTCCCGCGGAACCTTGGACGCCTTTCCAGGCGTCCATTTTTTGCGTCGGCCGCCCCGAAGAAGCCTTCAGGAAAAGCTGAGGGCACCGCTACGGGGAGTTAAGGTTAGGCGCACATTGCCAATAGCGAAATACAGCGTTATTTTTCAATGACTTAATATCGGAGGCAGTGACTTTCCCAGCCCTCCGTCCATCCCACATTGACAAGTGTGAAGACAGCCTATTGCGCAGCGTGCGGGCTTGTGCTGTCATGAAGCTGAGCCGCTGCTCAGCACAACTCCACCTGACAAAAAGAAAACCGACCCGTTTCTTCGCCCGGACGACCGGGCGTGTCAGTTGGAGCTTGGTTTGTGAAAGACGCGGAGCAGTTCGGCTTCCCGCCGCCCGATCCCACCCTGGCGCAGAAGGCCCGGATACTGGGCACGTCGTGCCGCACGCTTTACGTCCTGATCGTGAGCGGTCATATCGAAAGCTACCTGCTCGGCGGCCGGCGCCGGGTGCGCGCCTCGTCAGGTCGGCAATCAGGTCGAGCGCGCCTACCGACGCACGGACGTACTCGAAAAGCGCCGCGAGCTCATGGCCGCTTGGGCGAGCTACTGCCAGCCCTGACACTCCGTTCGCTCACCGTTGAACGGAGAGACGTCGGCGAAAAGATATGACTGTGTCCGACGTTCACTAGTGTTGTGTCTTTAACGCTTCGACCCCACGCGGCGACCGGGAAGTCGTAGGTTTCTCTAGTGTACCGTAACTAACGGAAGGATTCCCAGCGGCGCGCGATCGTGCGAGTCGAGGGGGATGGAAAACGAATCATTGCATCTGGTTGTCTCCTGAGGATCGGGCGCGGCTGGAAGGCTGGGTGGCGGGCCGAAACACGCCGCAGAAGCTGGTTTGGCGGGCGCGGATCGTCTTGATGTGGGCGCAAGGGGCCGGCGTGAGGGAGACCGTTCGGGCGACCGGCAAGACCAAACGAACCGTCGATCGATGGCGTGAGCGCTATCTTGCGCGCGGCGCTGCGGGGCTCGAACGCGACGCCACTCGTCCTGGCCGCAAGCCGCCTTTGGACGCCGCGACGGTCGAGCGGGTCGTCAACAAGACGCTGCACGAGAAGCCGCCGGGCGGCACGCACTGGTCTCTGCGCAAGATGGCCAAGGCGGTCGGTCTCAGCCATTCGAGCGTGCAGCGCATCTGGGCGGCGCATGGGCTCAAGCCGCACCTGACGCGCAGCTTCAAGCTCTCGAGCGACCCCAAGTGCGCCCCGTGTCGAGATTCACGCCATAGCCGAACAGGAACAAAAGGATCAGCGGCAAGACGAAGGCGATCAGCCCGGTGGACGGATCGCGCAGGATCTGGCGCGTCTCCTTCGAAAGCAGGGCAACGAAGCGGCGCGCCGAGACGGATGAGGCGGGTTTCGAGTTCATGCGGCCGCCTTGTCCTGAGCGGGCTCGCTCTCATGGATCAGCGTGACGAAGGCATCCTCCATCGTCGCGTCCTCGCGCCCGGCCCTTGCCTTGAGTTCGTCGGGTGTGCCGGTTGCGATCTGTCGGCCGCGATAGATCAGGGTCGCGCGATCGCAATATTCGGCTTCGTCCATGAAATGGGTGGTGACGAGGACGGTGACGCCCTTTTCCACGAGCCCATTGATATGCGTCCAGAATTCGCGGCGCACGATCGGGTCGACGCCCGAGGTCGGCTCGTCGAGGAACAGCACCGGCGGCTGGTGGAGCACGGCGCAGGCGAGCGCGAGGCGCTGCTTGTAGCCGAGCGGCATGGTGCCGCTGTTGTCCTTGAGGTAGCGTTCGAGGTGGAATACCGAGATGGCCCGCTCGACCACCTCATGCGCGGCGGCGCCTTCGAGACCATAGGCCACGGCGAAGAAGTCGAGGTTTTGGCTGACTGAGAGATCGCCGTAGAGCGAGAATTTCTGCGCCATGTAACCGAGTGACTGGCGCGCGTCGCTTCTGGCGCGGCGCAGGTCGAATCCGGCCACCGCCCCCGTACCGTCGCTCGGGGTGAGCAGCCCGCAGAGCATCTTGAAGGTGGTCGACTTGCCCGCTCCATTGGGGCCGAGCAAGCCGAAGATTTCGCCGCGACCGACCGTGAAGCGGATCGCATCCGCCGCGGTGAACGTCCCGAACCGCTTGGTCAGCCCTTTCGCTTCGATCGCCGGCCGGTCCGTCTCGGGGATGGTGCGGTAGGCGTTCGCGAGCGGTGAGGTGCCAGGCGGGCCACCGCCCAACATATCGACGAACGCATCCTCGAACCTCGGCCGGGCCGCCCGTATCTCTGCGTCAGCCGGGACGCCAAGCTGAACGGCCGAGGGGTGCGCCGCCCCCGACTTCAGCATCAGCCGGATCGATGCGCCCTGGACGGCGCCGTCGGCGACCATCGGCGCGTCGAGCGCGCGCCGCAGCAGCGCCCGCCGGTCGCCCGCCGGCAGGAAGATGCGCAGCACACGGTCCCGCAGCGCGTCCGTCAGTTCGGCCGGCGGCCCGGCATGCAGGCATTTCCCATCGTTGAGCAGCGTGACGGTGTCGCATTTCTCCGCCTCGTCGAGATAGGCGGTGGACCACAGGACCCCGATGCCGGTATCGGCGAGACCCTTGACCATGCTCCACAGCTCGCGCCGTGACACCGGATCGACTCCGACGCCGGGCTCATCAAGGAGCAGCAACGTCGGATCCCGCACCATCGCACAGGCCAATCCGAGCTTCTGCTTCATGCCTCTTGAGAGCTTGCCCGCCAGGCGATCGGTGAAGCGCTTGAGGTCGGTGAATTCGAGCAACCGGGCGAAGCTCGCCTCGCGTTCTTCCTTGGGCAGGCCGCGCAGATCGGCATAGAGGCGTAGATTCTCGATGACCGTCAGATCTTCATAGAGCCCGAAGCGCTGCGGCATGTAGCCGATGCGGCTGCGATCGGTGGCGACGGCCGGCAGGCCGAATACCTGCGTCCTGCCGGCATCGGGATCGATCAGTCCGGCGAGGATGCGGATCAGCGTCGTTTTGCCGGCGCCGTCAGGCCCGACCAGGCCCGTCATCTTGCCCGGTGCGATCGTGATGGAGACGCCATCGAGCGCCGGTTTCGGCGTGCCGGCGAAGCGCTTGACGATTTCCTCTGCGATGGCGACGGGCTCGGCCATGCTCAGCTTCCCGTGCCGGGGCGGGCGTCAGGCGCCGCGACGCTGACCGGCGCGCCTTGGCCCAGCCCGTCGTCGGGATCCTCGATAATGACGCGCATGCGGTAAACGAGGTCCGTGCGCAGGGCCGTGGTTTGTACCGTCTTGGGGGTGAACTCGGCCGTCGGCGAAATGAAGCCGATCGTGCCGTGATAGGTCCTGGGGTTGCCGTCCGTCGTGACCAGTACGTGCATGCCCGGCGAGATGCGATAAAGATCGGGCTCGTCGATGTAGGCCAGCACGCGCATGGGCCGGTCGATAGTCAGCGTCAGCACGGTGTCGCCGGACTGGACGATGGCGCCGGGCTCACGCGCGCGGGTCAGGATCACGCCATCGTTGGGCGCACGCAGCACCGTGTCGGTGAGATCGGTGTCCGCCTTGTCGCTTTGCGCCTTGGCGACGCTAAGCTGGGCGGCAGCGGTGTCGATATCCTCCTGCCGGGCGCCTGCCCGTTGCAGTGAGAGCGCCTCAGCCGCGGCCGCGACCTTCCCCCTGCGCCGTCTGGTAGGCTTCGCGGGCAAGATCGTAACTGGATCTACTAACCTCATCGGTTCTAACGAGGGTCGCGTCACGTTCGAATTCCGCCTTGGTTTGGGAGAGCGTTGCCTGGTCCTGGTCCAGGAGCGCAACCGCCTGTGCGATGTCCTGCGGCCGGTTGCCGTTGCGCTGCTTGGCGAGTTCCGCTGCGTTGACGCTGACCTGCGCGCGGGCTGAGGCCGCCGAGGCTTCGTAGGGTGCTGCGTCGAGCCGCGCCAGCACCGCGCCGGCCGAGACATGCGCGCCTTCATCAAAGGGAATGTCGGCGATGCGGCCGCCGACACGGAAACCAAGGTCCACCTGCCGGATATCGACATTGCCGCTGAGCGTCAGGCCGGTCTCACGCCTTCCCCCAAGCAGGCCGAATCCGTGGGCGCCAACCGCCGCAATGACGATCGCTGCAAGGCCAAGAATGGGGATGATGCGGCGGAGGTTCATCGGCGGCTTATCTCGACAACCGGTCGAGCACCGCCCGCAGATGATCGGCGATGATGCGCTGGATGATCTCCAGCTCGTCCGGACCGATGTCCGTCCAGCCGACCGCTCGCAACGCGGTCTCGCGCGCGACACGGAACACGAGCACCTGGCCCAGGAGCGCGACCGCCCGCAGCCGGGCCTCGCTGTCGTCGAGCTTTCCGTTCGCAACGATGGTTAGCAGGATGACAACGCGCGCGAGCAAGGGCGCCATCATGCCGTCGTAGATAAGCGTGAACGCCTCTGTCGGATCGGCCTGCTCTCGCACGATGAATCGGGCGAGCGAGGCTGTGTTCGCGCTCGTCAAGACCTTCGCCACGTGAGTGTAGATGGCATGGAGCGCCTGACGGGCGGCTAGCGGATCGTCGGCGTCTCCGCGGGCTCGGTCGGCTTCGGCGATGGCCGGTGCAAGCCGGTCCGCCATCTGCGCGCCGATGTGGCGAGCCGCGGCGAGATAGAGACCGTCCTTGCCGCCGAAGTGATAGGTGATCGCGGACATGGGCGTGCCCGCGTCTTTCGCGATCGCTCTTGTGCTGGCTCCATTCAGCCCAAACCGGCCGAAATGCTCGATCGCCACGTCCAGGAGCCTCGAATTTGTTGGTTTGGCCATTATGACCACCGTAAAGTTCGTTCGACCGAATAAGATGGAGATCTGCTCCAGCCGAAGCCGTAGGTGGAGAGCACGAAGCCGATATATAGTTCGTTCGAACGAATTAGTCAAGGGCTCGGGTCAATAAGCGGAAGGACTTCGTCGAGCACGACAACATCGAGCCGGGTCAGGTAATCGGCGAGCTGCCCCTGCCGACCGCCACGGGCTTCGCTTTCCAGCCGATTGACGAGGTCGACGACGGTGTTGAAGTGGCCGCGAGCGCCGCCGCGGATGCAAGCCCAGGCGATGGCGGTAGCCAGATGCGACGAGCGTGCCGGTCGCCGCGAGGAGAGCTTGACAGGACTATTTCGCGATCAAGTACGGTCGGCGCCGCTACAGCCGCTTCGGCTCCGCAAAGGGCTCAAAAATCCACGAGTTTCGACGACGCCGCGCTCTGGCTTTGGTCGCTCAGTGCGCGATGGCCGCTTGGGTGAAGGGTTTCGGGCGCCGGCCCTTTTGCGGACGGTGCTGCAGGCGCCGGGGCCGGCGCTCGAAAGCCTCCCAAGGAGGAAACCGCGGGGAGGTTGGGGGCTGTTTTTCGAGCGCGCCTATGGGGATTTGAGGAACGCGGACGGCTGGCGAGCGAGGCGTCGGCGGCCGGCGGCGCTCGGAGTTTTCAGCGGAAGGGACGACGGCGGCTGTTTTCGATGGCGACGATGGGCGGGAGCGAGGCGTTCGCATCGGTCGAAGGAGGATTGGCGACCTCCCGCGGACATTGCGCTCTT
Source organism: uncultured Alphaproteobacteria bacterium (assembly GCA_963805295.1). GTDB lineage: Bacteria > Pseudomonadota > Alphaproteobacteria > Rhizobiales > Beijerinckiaceae > Roseiarcus. The sequence continues at coordinate 30,824 of CAWDTW010000066.1, forward strand.
GTTCCGGCGCGCGGCTGGAGGCGGAGGCGATCGACGGTGCGAGGCGGGATGGATGGCGACGGTCATGAGGTGTCGATCCTGATCCGGCTCGGGGATGGCGATCGCGCGGGGCGCGGGCCGCCGAACGTCTCGACGACGATCATGCGGCCGCCGCAACACGGGCAGCGGCGCGCAGGCGAAAGGTGATCGGCCTGACTGTCGGCCCCGGCGCACGAGGGCTGGGGCGCATTCTCCGTCGCGGCGAGCAGTTGTCGGGCGCGCTCGATGTTCTGAGCGCGAACCGGGCCGGCGAACAGGCCGTAGTGGCGGATGCGGTGGAAGCCGCTCGGCAGCACGTGCAGGAGAAAGCGGCGGATGAACTCGTGGGCGTCGAGCGTCATGGTCTTGAGCCGGTCGCGTCCTTTGATGCGGTAGTCCTTCCATTTGAAGGTGACGCCCTTCTCGTTGAGCGCGATGAGCCGGGCGTTCGAGATCGCGACGCGGTGGGTGTAGCGCGACAGGTAGGCGAGGACGGCCTTCGGTCCGGCGAACGGTCTCTTGGCGTAGACGACCCACTCGGAGCGGCGCAGCGGCGCGAGGGCGGCGTCGAAGGCGCTCTTGTCGGCGAGCGGGGCGAGGTCGCCGAAGAAGGCGAGGCGTCCGGCGGCATGCAGGGCCGCGAGCCCTTCGAGAAAGAGGCGGCGGAACAGGCGGGAGAGCACGCGCACGGGCAGGAAGAAGCCGGGCTTGCAGGCGATCCAGCGCGAACCATCCGGCGACAGGCCGCCGCCGGGAACGATGACGTGGACGTGCGGATGGTGGGTCAGCGCCGAGCCCCAGGTGTGCAGTACGGCGGTGAGGCCGATGCGCGCGCCGAGATGCTTCGGGTCCGCGGCGATCGTGGTCAGCGTCTCGGCGGCGGTCCTGAACAGGAGGTCGTAGACGGCCGCCTTGTTCTGGAACGCGACGGCGCCGATCGCGGCCGGCAGGGTGAAGACGACGTGATAGTAGGGAACCGGCAGAAGCTCCGCCTCGCGGTCTTCGAGCCATTGCCGCGCGGCGGCCGCCTGGCACTTCGGGCAGTGACGATTCCGGCAGGAGTTGTATGCGACGCGCTCGTGCGCGCAGTCCTCGCAGCGCTCGACGTGGCCGCCGAGCGCGGCTGTGCGACAGGTCTCGATCGCCGACATCACCTTCAACTGGGCGAGGCTCGCGTGACCAGCGTTGGCCTTCCGCCATGCCGCCCCATGAGCGCGAAAGACGTCGGCGACCTCGAGGGGAGGCCGCGCCACGCGGCCGTGGTCAGGCGGGCGGCGTTTTCTTCGTCAGGCTGACGCCCAGCCGGTCCAGCGGGCTCTTGATGTCGCGGACCGTATTGATGGCGACGCGGGTGTAGAGCGCGGTCGTCTCGAGCTTGGCGTGCCCCAACAACACCTGGATCACGCGAATGTCGACGCCCTGTTCGAGCAGGTGGGTCGCAAAGCTGTGCCGGAGCGTATGGGGAGAAACGCGCTTGGAGATTCCAGCCAGGTCTTTGGCGGCGGTGACGGCGCGGTTGAGCTGACGCGCGGTCACAGGATTGATCGGGTTCTGGCCGGGAAACAGCCAGACCTGCGGCCGCGCCGCCTTCCACCATTCGCGCAGGAGCTGGAGCAGTTGGGGCGACAGCATCACATCGCGATCCCGCTGTCCCTTGCCCTGCTCGACCCGGAGCATCATGCGCCCACTGTCGATGTCGGACACCTTCAGGTGGGCGACCTCTGACACCCTGAGGCCCGCGCCGTAGGCGACGCTGAGCGCGGCCTTGTACTTGAGGCTCGGCGCGGCCTGGAGGAGACGTGCCACCTCCTCCTGGCTCAGGACGACCGGCGCCTTGCGCGGCTCGGTCACGGTCCTCAGAGGACGAACGAGGTCGGGCTTTTCGAGCGTCACGGTGAAAAAGAACCGCAGCGCCGTGATGGCGGAGTTGATCGTCGAGGGGCTGGCCTGCTGCTGCGCCATATGCAGTTGATAGCGGCGAAGGTCCTCGCTCGTCGCCGTACCCGGCGACCGGTCGAGGAAGGTTGCGAACTTCTTCACGTTGCGAACGTAGTCCCTCTTCGTGTCTTCGCTGAACCGGCGCGACGTCATGTCGTCGATCAAGCGCTGACGCAGCGGGCTGACGGGTTTCTTGGACATGGAAAGCTCCTGTCTCGCATGGGGTTGAACCCCACGATCTTGAGACAGGGCCGCGCTTTCTCGTGGGTCCTTACCCCCGCGCCCTCTCCGCTCGCTCGCCGCCCCTACCGCGCGAGCGGTTTAGTCCATGGGCGGACCTTTGTCGTTCCCGGGCGATGCTGGAAGGCAGCTGTCCTGCCCAATCCTGCCTTCCACGCCATCTCAAGGTGGCAGCTGGATCACGCGAGTCACAGCTGGATCACGCGAGTCCCTGCCGCGAATGCCTCTGATAGTGCGGACTACGACAAACACACCATCGCGTTCTGAGCGCCGGGGCTTCAGGGCGAACCGCGAGGCGGTCCCGAATTCGAACTACTGCATTCGGGTCGTGACCGACCGCGGTTGGGCGGAGTGTTGCGGTGCGAAGATCACTCCGCTCGCGGCCCAATCGACGGCGTTGTCGGAGGCGGCGGGCTGCGGCTGGCCCGGAAGACGACCTTCTTCTCGGTTGGCGGCGGCGGCGGGCGGCGCATGGCCCGCAGGATGACCTTGTTCCCGGTTGGCGGCGGCGGCGGGCTGGGCATGGCCCGCAGGACGACCTTGCTTCCGGTTGACGGCGGCGGTGGGCTGGGCATGACCCGCAAGGTGACCTTCCTCCCGGTCGGCGGCGGCGGCGAGCTGGGCATGGCCCGCAGGACGACCTTCCCGGTTGGCGGCGGCGGGCTGCGCAGGGCATGCACCCTGACCTTCTTCTGCTCGGTCGGCGGGGGTGGGAGGCGCAGGGCATGCACCCTGACCTTCTGCTCGTCCGGCGGTGGCGGGCTGGGCATGGCCCGCAGGACGACCTTCCCGGTCGGCGGCGGCGGGCTGGGCATGGCCCGCAGGACGAGCTTCTTCCCGGACTTTGTCCTTGCCTGACCTGAGGAGCGGCCGGTTTTGCTGAAGCAGGCGCGATAACCGGTCTTGCCGAGACGGGCCTCGGGGGCACGGCCTCGTCCACATCGACATCGTCGAAGTCGGGCGGCAGGTCGTCGAACTCGTCCACTTCGGGCGAGGCGATCGGAGGCAGCTTCAGCTCCATCGCGCGCGGTCGCCGCACGAGCGCCGGGTTGACGATCTCGACGCGCTTCCGTTCGAAGTCGGCAATCGCTTCCCCGTGCAGCCGAACGGCCTCGTCGCCGTCCTCCTGATCGACCGCCACCATAAGCGCGGTGATGCTCTGCGGCTCGGCGAGGCTGTTGTGTCAGAAATACAATATATCACTGTACATCTGCAGCGGGGAGGCGATGTCGATGCCGTAGACCCGCCGCCACTTGGCGCGCCGATTGTAGACGGTGGACCGGGTGCAGCCGGCGACCCGGGCCAGCCGTCCCGCCCAGTTGTCCGCGCCCGGCGTTGGGTCCGAGCGCCAGGCGACGGCGACCTTAGTCGTCGAGCGCGAGCAGCGCGTGGTAGCCCCGCGTCGTGATGCCCGCGACGACGTCAAGATGCAGCACCTCCTGCTCGACGAAGGGCACCAGCCAGGTTCCGAACGAGTAACGCACCCAGCGGCCCTCCTCGCGCCGGTGCGACAGCAAGTAGATCGCCCGCTGAAGCCACCACACCGTGGGCTGCGGCGTGTCCCGCAGGAACTCCTCCGGGGACAAGAAGTCGAAGAACTTCTGGTCGGCCTCGCTCATGTTCGCGAGCTTCTCCCGCGCGGCGGCGACGATGGACAGGACGAACGAGGAGTGCGCGGTGATGTCCTCCCGGACGCTTCGATCGACGGTCTGGGCCTCGACGAGCGACAAGGTCCCCTCCTGATGCATCTGCTGCAGGCGGACGACCTTGTCGTAGAACGCCACGGACAGGTGCAGCTTCTTGCCGTGCAGCTTTTGGAGCATGAAGCCGCTCAACCAGTTCTCATGGGGGTCCTGGTCCGGGGGGTGGAACGGCTTGAATCGCAGGCCGAGGTGCCTAGCAGGCTGTCGGACTTAAACTCTAAGTCATTGATGTAATTGTAGTTTGCTTTTTCGTGCCTAACGGAAAACTGCAATGATATCAATATGTTGGCGATCAGAGGCACCCCGAGTCCGACAGGCTGCTAGCGTTGTCGATGATCCCCCGACCCCGCGCGATGGTCTGCCCGTAAATAAGGGTCCCCACCTGCAGAAAATCAGTCACGTTCGTCACGGCCTTGGTCGCCGCATATTGCACGCTAACCAGGTGGAAGTGGCCGCGCTCGATGACGAGCTTCGTTTCGGCATCGAACAGGGATTTGGGTTCGCTCATGGCCTCGAGAAATTCGAAGCCCAGGCGAAAGGCGCGCGTCATCGCCGCCCAACTCGAGGAGGGCCAGATGTGCGCCACGCCCGTTTGCGGATCGATGAAGGCGGCCGACGTTGTTCCCGACGGTCAAACTGGTCGGATTATAGTCGACGGTGAGCCAGGCCCAGCGGCCGTCCTTGGCGACGCGCAGCTTGACCGCGACGCGAACCCGCATCTTGGGCTGATCGGCCCATTCCAGGATGACCTGGCCGTATCCGCCGCCGTCTTCGGTCTCGGTCCAGGAACAGCTGGTCTTAGGGTCCCGGTTGTTGGCATAGTATGGACGGTACGCGCGGCCGTCGAAGAGCTTGACGTCGTCCTCGTGCGGCGAGCACACCGCCCCGAGCAGTCGTGACAGGCTCCCGAACTTGGGCTCCGCACTGGAAGCGTCGCTGGCGGAGGCGGAGCCTTCAGGGTTAGACACGCAACAATCGAGTCGCCGACGATGTATTCGGTAGCCATCTTGACACCCTCTCTTGGCTCAAGCCTGCAGTGGCGGACAAAGATATACGGCTATATATTCCTGGTAGGTTGGACAAAGGGGGGAGAACAACAACCCCAAGAACATCTACCTCTTTGGTCACTTTGCCGACTTATACACTAGAGTTTGTCCAGATTCCCAACACTACCAAAGCTATATACGTTTTGGTCAGTGCGTCTATTGTGATATATTTCGTTATGAATAATGAATAACCGAGTCGCTGATGATGTATTCGGTTACCGTCTTGACGCCCTCTCTTGGCTCGGCCTGCACTGGTGAACCTCACGAATCCCCTCATTTTGAAGGACTCGAAAACGCCTGAATTTTTGATTCTCGCGCATGGCGATGTGGCGAATCGTGCGGGCAGGCGGGGATGCGCAAGTCGATCGATCAGATGGAATTGGTTCATGATTTTCTGAAGCGCGCGTTTTCGGGGAGCTTGCACGCCAAGCGGATTCTTTCGCTGGCCAATGGGACGTTGGGGGTTCTGACGGGGGCGTCGTTGGCCGTTTCGGTCATCGGGCACGCGCTGGCGCAAGCGCGCGGTCTGATGGACAGACACGCGATCAAACAGGTCGATCGCCTGCTGAGCAACGCCGGGGTCGTCGTAGGGGACCTGTTCGCGCCATGGGCGCGCGAGGTCGTGGGCCAGCGCAAGGCGATCGTCGTGGCGATGGATTGGACCGATTTCGACGCCGACAATCAGGCCACGCTCGCTTTGAACCTCATCACGCGCCACGGCCGGGCGACGCCGCTCCTGTGGCTGACGGTCGACAAGGACGAACTGAAGGACCGGCGCAACGACTTCGAAGACCTCTGCCTGACGCGTTTGAAGGCGATCCTGCCCGAGGGCGTGGCGGTGACGATCCTGGCCGATCGCGGCTTCGGCGACGTCAAACTGTTCGAATTCCTCGAAAGCCTCGGCTTCGGCTACGTCATCCGCTTTCGCGGCAACGTTCATGTGACCGCGGCGGACGGTGAGACGCGCCTGGCCGCCGACTGGGTCGGCAAGAAAGGGCGCGCGCGCCTTCTGCGCGGCGCCGAACTCACCGCCGCCCGCCACAAGGTCGGCGCGGCGGTCTGCGTCCACGCCAAGGGGATGAAGGAGGCTTGGCATCTGGCCGCCAGCGATGCGACCGCGAGCGCCTCCCAGATCGTCAACCTCTACGCCAAACGATGGACGATCGAGCCGGGGTTCCGCGACACCAAGGATTTGCGTTTCGGCATGGGCCTGAGCGTCCTGCGCATCGGCGATCCGCAACGGCGCGACCGTCTGCTGCTGCTCAACGCCTTGGCGATCCTCCTCCTGACCCTGCTCGGCGCGGCCGGCGAAAGCCTCGGCATGGACCGATCGCTCAGAACCAGCACGATCAAACGCCGCGTCCATTCGCTGTTTCGCCAGGGCTGCCTGCTCTACGATCTCATCCCCAACATGCCCGAGCAACGCTTGAGACCGCTTGTTGAAAAATACGAAGAATTCCTAAACCAAAACAACGCTTTCACACAAACCTTCGGCCCCGCCTGAATGAGGGGATGCGTGAGCTGGTGAACAAAAGCCAGCTGTTGTTTAGTCTTGGTGGTTGGACAAATGGGGGGCAACAATGGGTTATTTGTCCAAATTTATACCAAGTACGACTACTTCTTCGTTCGCGTAGCCCCAAATTATACACTAAAGAGATGGTTAGAATGGCCAACACTCCAGATGTTGTACATGGTGTGTTCTGTATAATCTTGGGATATATTTTGTAATGAATGAATAATGGAATTGCATAAACAAAAATGCAGACGGATTTAATACGCTGCGTGCTATCTGCGAGCTGTCAAGGCCTGGCGCAGGCTGACCGAGGCCCGGCTTGATGACGCCGGCTGCACGAGTTGGTGCACCTCCTCATGCCGCTGCGGGGCTTGGTGACTCGCCGTGCGGGCGCTCCTTGACGAACGTCGCCGCCCTGACCGCGCCCCGCTGCATGTGTGCCCGCGGAGAGACTACTGCATGCGTCACCCGAGGTCGCCCGGGGCCGCGATCAAAGGCACGCTCGGGGCACCTGCCGGCGCAATCCTGCCGGAGATCAGCATTGAAGGCGTCCGCCGGGCGATCGCAAGTTGGCGCAACCGACGATCACCGCCACCGAAACGCGCATCCCCGGCCTCAAGCTCGTCAATCCGCCGGAACTCGCCCTCATGCACGCTAATCTTACTGAGTCAGAAAATTTCAGGCGGAACCTGAGTCAGAAAGTCGCGGGCCACCTGCGCTGCGAATCAGCTACGAGGCGAGATTCGATCATCAGCGTGAAGGGGGCTGTGAGATGGCCAGGCGATCGACAGACGGCAGCGAGTCGCGATTTGCGGCATATGTCCGAGCACTCGTGAGTGTGATCGGCCACGCGGACCGCGCCGGCCCGTTGCGTGATTATTGCCTGGGCCTGATCATGCCCGGCGAGCGCAAGAGCGTCGAGCCGATGGCGGCGGTGACGGCGCCGGAGAGGACCGCGGCGCAGCATCAGTCGTTGCTCCATTTCGTCGGCAAGTCACCGTGGTCGGACGAGAAGGTGTTGACCAAGGTCGGAGCGACGGTCCTGCCGGCGATCGAGAGCCACGGGCCGATCGAAGCGTGGATCATCGACGACACCGGCTTTCCCAAACAAGGCAAGCATTCGGTAGGCGTCGCTGGCCAATACTGCGGCCAGCTCGGCAAGCAGGACAATTGCCAGGTCGCCGTATCGCTGTCTCTCGCCAATCACCATGCCAGCCTACCGGTTGCTTGGCGCCTCTATCTGCCGAAGGAGTGGGCGAGCGACGAGGAACGTCGGCGCAAGGTCGGCGTGCCCGAGGAGATCGAGTTCCGAACCAAACCCCAGATCGCCCTCGAGCAGATCGAAGCGGCCTGCGAGGCGGGGCTCCCGCGCGGCGTGGTGCTGATGGACGCGGGCTACGGCTGCAACACGCAACTGCGTGCGGGCGTCAGCGCCCTCGCGTTGACCTATGTCGCCGGAATCTTACCGAACACCACGGTGTGGACATCCGACACGGAGCCGCCGCCGCCGAAGACATGGTCTGGCCGCGGCCGGCGAGCGAAGCGCCTCCGTCGCGACGACGGGCATAAACCGATCTCGGTCGAAGAACTCGCTCTCGGCTTGCCCAGGCGCGCTTGGCGCAAGATCACGTGGCGCGAGGGCAGCTGCGAGCGGCTGTCGTCTCGCTTCGCCCGCGTGCGCGTTCGCGCCGCGCATCGAGACTACACTCTCACCGAGCCTCGGCCGGAAGAGTGGCTGTTGGTCGAGTGGCCCGAAGGCGAGGAGAAACCCACCAAATACTGGTTCTCGAAGCTTCCGAAGAATATTGCTTTCCGCAAATTGGTGGACATCGCCAAACTGCGCTGGCGTATCGAGCGCGATTATCAGGAACTGAAGCAAGAGGTCGGGCTCGGTCACTTCGAAGGGCGAGGTTGGCGCGGCTTCCATCATCACGCCACGTTGTGCATCGCGGCCTACGGATTCCTGGTCTCCGAGAGGGAGACGATTCCCCCCTCAGGACCTCGTCCCATTGCGCGGTGCGAAGAACCTGCCGTTCCCCACGGTGACGGATCCCGACGCCCTGCCACTGCGAACCGCGCGTCACGTACCGAACTCCATCGCGACGATGCGCAGACGATTGGTGGTCGCGCTCGTCGATACGCTCTCACGATGTCCCTGTTGCGCCGCGCCGATCGCCAGGCGCTCGCGGCGTGAGAACTTGTGACGCAGTAAAACTAAGCAGCCAACCAGGGCCTGCGGCGCGCCATTATAGATGAAAATGGTGGCGGCGCGGGCCGGTTTGTCGGAGCCTCGCAACGGGCGATCGTGTCGAGGCTGACATCTCTGCGGTGGCTAGCAACCCCGATAAGCAGTCCGGCCCGCGCTGCATAGAGGTACCATTCTTTGTCGCCCTCGGGAACGGGGGAGCACGCATGGCAAACGTACCTGCAGCGCCACGGTCGCCTTCTGACGGAAGGAGGCGATGATGCAAGCGATCATTGAGCGGTGCTGTGGTCTGGACGTGCATCAGGAGACGGTCGTGGCGTGCCTTCTGGTCGGCGCGCCTGGGGCGCAACCGAACAAGGAGGTGCGGACGTTTCGCACCGTGACGCGGGACCTCGAAGCGTTGCGGGACTGGCTGTGGGCAGCGGGAGTGACGCACGTTGGGATGGAGAGCACGGGCGTCTACTGGCGCCCGGTCTATGCCGTCCTGGAGGGGCATTTCGAGCTGATCGTCGGCAACGCCCGGCACATCCGCAACGTGCCGGGGCGCAAGACCGACGTGAAGGATTCCGAGTGGATCGCCGATCTGGTGCGGCACGGCCTGATCGCCAAGAGCTTCGTGCCGCCCCGGCCGCTGCGGGAGCTGCGCGAGTTGTTGCGCTACCGCCGAGGGCGAGGCCTCGGCCGAGGCAATGGCGGATCTCGCCAAGGGCCAGTTGCGCCGCAAGCGCGCCGATCTCATCCTGGCGATCAGCGCCCGAAGCATCGCGCGGCCGGACACGCCGAAGACATCGCTGGCGACGCTCGCCAGCTTGATGTTGGCGGTCTCCAGGAGCTTCAGGAGCCGGTTGCGTTCGGCCGCTTGGCTCTCCACCAGCTTGCGCTCGACGGGCGGATCGAGGAGCATCACCGCTTCCTCCTGGCGATGCAGCTGCGCCGGCTCGAAGCGATCGAGGCGGACATCACAGCGCTTGACCTGCGCATCGGCGAGCGGCTTGAGCCCTATTGCACGCAGCACGCGCTCCTGATGCAGATTCCGGGCGTCGACTGGCTGGTTGCGGCCGTGCTGATCGCCGAGATCGGCGTGGACATGAGCGTATTCTTTAGCGTCTATCACTTGGCGGCCTGGGCCGGCGTCTGTCCCGGCAGTCATGAGAGTGCGGGCAGGCAGAAGAGCGGCCGCTCGCCCTTCTGCGTGATCCAGTAGAGCCAGTTGCAAATTTATTTGGAACGCCTCTCATAACCCCTCTCAAATCGAGGCAATATATTTAGACTCCATCCAACGGTTGTCAAGGCAATATTCTAAAATATTCCGCTTTACTGTGAGAAAGATTTCTATATAGTGTCGATTCTATCGTCCTGATCCCTAGCAACAGCAATGACCGACGATCCTCTCGACGCTATGAAAGCGCGCTGGAACCACATCCAGGGCTATCTGTTTCCTTGGCTTCGCGAGGAAGTCGACCCGATGACCGAAGCGCTCGGGCGGCTCGTCACGACCCTCGACGTGATCGGCCTCGAGGCCTTCGTTCCCGAACCGCCCCGAGGCGCCGGCCGCCCGCCTGACGATCGCCGCGCCCTCGCCAGGGCTTTCGTCGCCAAGGCGGTGCTGGGCGTTCCTACCACCACCGCTCTGATCGAGCGCCTCGATGTCGACAGGTCGCTGCGTCGCATTCTCGGTTGGGAACGACGCTCGCAAGTGCCATCGGAAGCTACCTTTTCCCGCGCCTTCGCGGAGTTTGCGCAGGGCGATCTGCCCGACAAGATGCACGCGGCGCTGATCGAGCGCTCGCTCGGCGGGCGCATCGTCGGCGTGATCGCGCGCGACGCGACCGAGATCGAGGCGCGCGAGAAGCCGGTCAAGACGGAGCCGAACGACAATAAGGGGGATCCGCCGCCGCCCGATGGCGCTCAGCCGACGCGCAAGCGCGGACGCCCGCGCAAGGACGAGGAACGGCCAAAACCCGAGCCGACGCGCCTCGAACGGCAGACCACGCAGAACCTCGATCAGATGCTCGCCGATCTGCCCACCGCGTGCGATGTCGGCTCCAAGAAGAACAGCAAGGGCTACAAGGAAACCTGGATCGGCTACAAACTGCATCTGGATGTCGCCTGCGGCCAAATCCCGGTCTCCTGCGTACTGACCTCGGCTTCCGTCCACGACAGTCAGGTCGCCATTCCCTTGATGACCATGACCGGCGCCCGCGTCTCCTATCTCTACGATCTAATGGATGCGGCCTACGACGCCGCCGCCATCCATGACCACAGCAAGGCGCTCGGCCATGCGCCGATCATCGATCGCAACTTTCGCGCCCAGCACGAAGCCAAGGCCGAATGGGCCAAAGAAGTCGAGCGCATGAAACTCATCCATATGCCCGATCCGGACGACGTGATTTTTGATTTTCGCACCCTGGCCGAACCCGTCAACGCCCGACTGAAGGATGAATTCGGCGCACGGTCCGTGCGCGTGCGCGGCGCGATCAAGGTCAAATGCCACCTCATGTTCGGCGTGGTGGCACTCGCGGTCGATCAAATACTCCGCGTCACGCAGCTCAGGCCCGCGCCGGCCTGAGCGCCGGCCCCTCCGCCCCGCGAACACAGGGAAAATTCGCCGCGTCGATGAATTTTGCAAGAGGCTCAGTAGCTGACCGTTTTTGTCGTGCGTGAACCATCCCGGCCGGAGAATGGTGTAGTCTAGCAGCCTGTCGGACTTAAACTCTAAGTCATTGATTTAATTGCAGTTTGCTTTTTCGTGCCTAACGGAAAACTGCAATGATATCAATATGTTAGCGATCAGAGGCACCCCGAGTCCGACAGGCTGCTAGGTCTGAATTCTCGATTTAGGCCGCCGAGTCTCGGTATGGGTCCAGGATGCTTCGATACGTCTCTGCGGGGACTTCGCCGTAGATGCCCATTGAACTGACGAAAATGGGTATCCCCTTCACTGCCCCTGAGGGACGTGGTACGCTTGTCTGGTGGACACCGCTCGACACCCGGTCGCTGGACTTGATTACCCGCGCACGTTTCAGGCGATGGACGAACGCTTCCGTGACGACGCGGCCTGCCGCGAGTACATCCGTCGTTTGCGCTGGCCTCGGGGATTCACCTGCCCCCATTGCGGAGAGGCGGGGGAGCCATGGGTGATGGCAGGGGGATGGCTGCGGTGTCGGGCCTGCCGCAAACAGACATCGCTGACCGCCGGGACGATCTTCGAGGGCACCCGTAAGCCGTTGCGGACGTGGTTTCTGGCGATGTGGTTCGTCATCAGCCAGAAGAATGAGGTCAGTGCGCTCGGCCTCCAGAGGGAATTGGGGCTTGGCAGCTACGAAACTGCCTGGACCTGGCTGCACAAGCTGCGCCGCGCCATGGTCCGGCCGGGCCGGGACCTGCTGTCTGGTACGATCGAGGTTGATGAAACCTATGTTGGTGGCCCGGAACAGGGTACGCGAGGCCGAGAAACCGAGAGCAAGGCCATCGTCGCCATAGCAGTCGAGAAGAACGGCCGGGGGCTTGGCCGCATCCGCCTTCAGCAGATCGGAGATGTCTCGACAGATAGCCTGCTTCCCTTCGTCCAAGGCGCTGTGGAGCGCGGGGCGATGGTTCACACCGACGGCTGGAGGGGTTATGCCGGACTGGCGGCGGCCGGTTACCAGCATCAGGTCACGGTCCTCAGCGGCGGCTCCGAGCCGGCCCACGAAGTCATGCCGCGCGTCCACCTCGTCGCCTCGCTGCTCAAGCGATGGCTGATCGGTAATCACCAGGGTGGCGTCCAGCATCAACATCTCGACTACTACCTCGACGAATTCACCTTCCGCTTCAATCGCCGCAGATCAAAGGCCCGCGGGCTGCTCTTTCATCGCCTCGCCCAACAAGCCCTCGCCGTTGGACCCGCGCCCTACAACGCCATCGTCAAGCCACCGGGTTCCAGCGACTCCCGGACAACGGGGCAATGAAGGGGATACCCAGTCTGACGAAAATCAGCCGTTTCAGGCCCACGGCGTGCATAGCGTCGATGGTTGTGCGGCCTGCCGCGCCATGTCGCCGGCAAGATTGGCGTAGACCACATCCTGGCCTTGCATAGCGGCGCGCAACGCGCCTGTATCGAGTACATCGCCTTCGACGATTTTCACCCGAACGGGGTCAGGATTCCTGAGCCGGCTCCAAACATGCAAACACGATTGAGGACGGTGAGCTCGTTGTGGGCGTGCATGCATCCCATGAGCTGGTTGCGCAAGCGATTATCCGGCCCTTGAACAAATGCCTCGTCGATCTCAAACTGGATGATATCAAACTCCTTGCTTATCTGATGCTTTCGCATCACGAAAGACAACGTCCTCTGCCAATGCGGCGGCCTCCCGTTAGCTTTCGCCGAGCGCGTCGAGGACCGCCGGCGCGGCGGCGCCGCGTTTGAGGCGGCTTTCAATGTAAGCGCGCCGCGCGCCCTGCTCGTCGTAGAGCGGCAGTTCCTCGTCCATGCGCATCGGTGCCGGCTCAGGCGGTTTTCTTGTCGGGAAGGCGACGACTTTGGCGTTGTCATCGTTGAGCCAGCGAGCGTAAGCCTCCATCACCGCGCGCCGCCGCTCGACCGCGGTCAGTCGGCGATAGGCGCCTTCGGTTGCGCCGAGACTATGCGCCAGCGCCGCCTCGGCGAGATCGCGGGAAATCTCGCCGATGTCGCCTGCCCAATCGCGGAAAACACTTCGCCAGCCATGCGGACATGCAGCGTCGATCCCGGCCTTGGCCGGCGCCGTGGCGAAGCTGTTGTAAGAGAGCGGCGACCCGCTGCGGCCAGGAAAGATTGCGTCGCCGGCGCGAACGCACGCCTGCCGCTCGAGCACCGCGAGCGCCGCCGTGGACAACGGCACGACGTGCTCACGGGCGCTTTTCATCCTCGCCGCGGGAAGCGTCCACAGTCTGCGATCGACATCAACTTCCTGCCATCGCGCGCCGAGCGCCTCGCTGGGCCTCGCGGCGGTGGCGATCATGAAGACCCACGCCGAGAACGCGCTGCCATCCTGGCATGCAAGCGCCCGAAAGACTTCCGGCGCGCCGTCGACCCTGACGGCGCGATAGTGCGGTCGGGCGCCTGGGCTACGCCGCGTCGGGCGCGTCGCGGCGATCAATTTCGCGTCGGCCGGGTTGCGTCGCGCGGCGTCGCAGCGGCCTTTCGCCATCGCGGCGTTGATCACCCGTTCGATGCGCCCCCGGACCCGCCGCGCCGTCTCCTGGGCGCCGGCTTGTTCGGCGGCGTCCATCACCGCGAGGACATGAGAAAGCTAGGTCTGATCGAGCGGCAAGTCGCCGATTACCGGGAAGGCGTAAGCGACGAGCGGATTGAGCCAACCCTGGCGAGCGTAACGGTGCCGCCAGGACGCCGCGTGCGCCTCCAAATAGGCTTCAGCCATCTGGCGGAAAGCGATTGGCTGCGCGGCACGGGACTTGGCCAAGTTTTCCGCGCGCTCGCGCCGCCGCTCTACAATCGGGTCGACGCCCTTGTCGCGCAGGGCCGCGAGCGCGGTCACTCGCTTGCGCGCGTCCGCCAAGCTCACGGCGTCGCGCGATCCCAAGCCGATCTCGCGTCGCTTGCCGCCGAGTCGATACCGCCAGAACCATGACGCCGCGTCGGCGCCGCCGACTTTGAGGTAGAGCCCTGGCGCGCCGGCGACCTTGTGGACGCCGGGCTTCGCGTTCGCGGCCTGCAGCGCGGTCGAGATCGTCCGACTCATTTTGTTCCTGTTCCCAATCGCGACCCACCCGCTGGTCCATCCTTGAACGGGCCGATAACAGGCGAAATATGGCGTGAAGCCACGATAAGCTCAAGAGAGGAAAACTTTATTTTTTCAATGGCCTACGCGTGAAGCGGCGTGAAGCCACGAAAGGGTTTGTAATGGTTAGGCGCGCGTTAACTCGGCCTGCATAGGGTCGAAGACACGCGGCGCGCGACCGTCTCGCCGCTCGAGCGGGCGAGTCTGCGATGCGTACCACGACTTTCTCGGTTTTCGACTATTTGCCGACGTCGGTGCGAGAATTTCCGAAGCGCCGGGCGGCCGAGATCGTGGAACTCGCCGCGCTCGCCGGCGTCGCCGCTCTCAGCGTCGCCCTGCTGACCTGGTCGGTCGCCGATCCCAGTCTCAATCACGCGACCAACGCGCCAATCCACAACCTGTTGGGCGCGCCGGGCGCGATTGCCGCCGACATCGCCATGCAGATGCTCGGTCTCGCCTGCATCGCCGCACTCCCGCCGCCCGCCTATTGGGGCTGGCGTCTCTTGACCGAGCGGCGGCTCGAGCGGCCGCGCGTGAAGGTGGGCCTTTATCTCGCCGGCGTGGCGGCGGCGGCGGCCCTCGCTTCGCTCCTTCCGGCGCCGGGGAGCTGGCCGCTGCCGACCGGCCTCGGCGGGGTCGTCGGCGACGCGCTCCTCGCCCTGCCGCGGCGTCTGGTCGCCGGCTCGACCTGGGGCATGGCCGCGACCGGCGCGGGGTTCGCCACGCTCGCGATCCTCACCCTCACCGCGGCCTCAGGCGTCGGCTTCGCCCACCGCGCGCATGCCGAGGACGCGCCGCAGAAGGCGGCCCAGAACGCCCGCGCCCAGGCCCGCTTCGACGACGAGGAGGCGGATGACGAGCCCGGCATCGGCATGGTGTCGATCGGCGCCGCCATCCACGCGCTTTTGACGGCCAAAGCCGCGCTGCGCCGGCTGATCCGCCGCCGTCCCAAATCCGCGGCCAAGGCCGCCGCCGGCATAGCGCGCGAGGCGGCGACGTTCGAGCCTCGTCCGCCGTGGTTCGGATTGCGCGCCGACGACGGCGGACTGACCGAGCCGGCGGCCTACGCTCCGCGGGCGAAGACCACCGCGTCCGCGCCTGCCGCCTCGCCGGGCTCGGCACGCGTCGCCTCGCCTGCCGGCGCGCTCAAGCCCGGCGCCCGTGCAGCGGCGGACGCCCAGATGAAGTTCGCCTTCTCGCCGCGCGGCGAGTGGACGATGCCTCCGCTGGCCGTGCTCGCCGAACCAAAGAAGGCGTCGAGCAGGATTTCGACCGACGCGCTGGAGCAGAACGCGCGACTGCTCGAAGGGGTGCTCGACGATTTCGGCGTCAAGGGGGAGATCATGAACGTGCGGCCAGGCCCGGTCGTCACCCTTTATGAGCTCGAGCCCGCGCCCGGCATCAAGTCGTCACGCGTGATCGGCCTCGCCGACGACATCGCCCGCTCCATGTCGGCCGTCTCCGCCCGCGTCGCGGTGGTGCAGGGCCGCAACGCGATCGGCATCGAGCTGCCGAACCAGCGCCGCGAGCTCGTCTATCTGCGCGAGTTGCTGGCGAGCGAGGATTTCGAGAAGTCGAAGCACCGCCTCGCCATCGCGCTCGGCAAGACGATCGGCGGCGAGCCGGTGATCGTCGACCTCGCCCGGATGCCGCACCTCCTGGTCGCAGGCACCACCGGCTCGGGCAAGTCGGTTGCGATCAACACCATGATCCTGTCGCTCGTCTACCGCCTGAAGCCCGAGCAGTGCCGGCTCATCATGGTCGATCCGAAGATGCTGGAGCTCTCGGCCTATGACGGGATCCCGCATCTGCTGACCCCCGTCGTCACCGACCCGAAGAAGGCCGTCGTGGCGCTCAAATGGGCGGTGCGCGAGATGGAGGACCGCTACAAGAAGATGTCGAAGGTCGGCGTGCGCAACGTCGACGGTTTCAACGCGCGCGTCGCCGAAGCGCGCGCCAAGGGCGAGAGGCTCAGCCGCACCGTGCAGACCGGCTTCGACCGCGAGACGGGCGAGGCGATCTACGAGCACGAGGAGCTGGCGCTCGAGGAGTTGCCCACCATCGTCGTCGTCGTCGACGAAATGGCGGACCTGATGATGGTCGCCGGCAAGGATATCGAAGGGGCGATCCAGCGCCTGGCGCAAATGGCGCGCGCGGCCGGCATCCACCTCATCATGGCGACCCAGCGCCCCTCGGTCGACGTCATCACCGGCACGATCAAGGCGAACTTCCCGACCCGCATCTCCTTCCAGGTGACGAGCAAGATCGACAGCCGCACCATCCTCGGCGAGCAGGGGGCCGAACAGCTGCTCGGCCAGGGCGACATGCTCTATATGGCGGGCGGCGGGCGCATCTCGCGCGTGCACGGCCCCTTTGTCTCGGACGACGAGGTCGAGAAGGTCGTGGCCCACCTCAAGAAGCAAGGCCAGCCCGAATATTTGCACGCCATCACCGAGGAGGACGAGTCGGGCGAAGACGGCGACGGCCCCCTGCCCTCGCCCGGCTCGATGGACGCGGAGGAATCGGCCGACTATTACGACCGCGCGGTCAACATCGTGCTGCGCGACCGGAAAGTCTCGACGAGCTACATCCAGCGCCGCCTCTCGGTCGGCTACAACAAGGCCGCCTCGCTGGTCGAGCGGATGGAGAAGGAGGGCGTGGTCGGCGCCCCGAACCACGCGGGAAAGCGCGAGATCCTCGTCGGCAACGGCGTCGACCGCGGGGCGTTCGAGGATCTCGGCGAGGACTGAACGCGCCGGCTTTATCGCGGCCTAGCGCCGCTTTAGCGGCGGGCCCCTTGTTTTTCAGAGGCTTGCGACCCCGTTTAGCGTCGCCCTGCAAATGGGGCCGTTCCCGGCGGACCGCAGGTCCGGGCGGGAATCCCCAAGCTCCGACTCCGCCTCGCAACCGTCGCGACCGGCGGCGCCCGCCGCACGATTGCCCATCCTTCGAAACCCTTCGCTTGCGGCGAGGCGCCCTGCGGATGACAGGCGCGACGCGCGTGGTCGGCGGGGAGCCATGCGCCAGGCATTCGCCAAAGAATTCTTTGTGCGCCCCCCTTTCCCTCGACAAACACCGCGCGCAAATTGCCGTGCACCCTCGCGCGCGCCGGAATGAAGCCGTTCGCGGTCGCACGCGCGTCGCCGACTTCGATCGCGTTGACAATCAAGATAGTAGCATGACTTTCATGTTTCCAAAAGAGAATGTTGGCGCCGTGCGATGGATGCCCCACGATATGAAACTGTGCAACGCCGCCTCGGCGGATTGCGCTTTCGCCTGAGCAAGACCTGTCACGCCCGGACGAGAGGACGGTCTGGACCCGCCGTCCCACGGCGGTCGAGGAATTCAGCGCGCATTGCTTGGTCCGATTTGTTGACGGACGCCCAATTCATCGCGCCGCCACGGGGGAAGCGGTCGCTCGACTTGTAGCGAAAAAGTGGCGGGACGCTCCATGGACGGCGGCGGGTCATGCCGCCGCCGGATGCCGCGATCAACTTCGGTGGAAAGCTGTTCGCCGGCCCCCTCGACGATGCACTCATCGGCGCCTGATCTGGGCATTCGCATTCGGGAGCGCGCACGGATCGAACGACGGCGAGTCGCGGCAATCGTCGACTTTCTTCGCCTCACGGCTTAACGTCTCACGGCCTGGGATTTACGTTAAGGCGCCGATCAAAGGTCCAGACCAAATTCGACAGTCGTTCGAGCGGTCGATCGGCGAAGCCGGGGTTTGCGGCCGCCCGGCGTTCTAGGATTGGGAGCAGGGCGATTGCGGGGGCAGGTGCGTGGATTTGGCGACGTCGGCCAGGGTTCCAAGACTTACCGCGTAGGCACTGACCGCGTCCTGGCGCCGCAGGATACGGTTGCCCGGGTCATGTCGTTGGCGGCCACATTCGGCATCACCCGCATCGCCAACCTCACCGGCCTCGATCGGACCGGCATCCCGGTCGTCATGGTGTGCCGCCCGAACGCCCGGTCGACCGCCGTATTCCACGGCAAGGGGATCGACCTGGCGTCGGCCAAGGCCTCGGGCGTCATGGAGGCGATCGAGACCTGGCACGCCGAACACGTTCGACTGCCGCTTCGGTTCGCGAGCTTCGCCGAATTGAGCAAGGACGTGAAAACCGCCGAGGTCGATCTCTTGCCGCGCATCCCCGACAGCCGTTTTGACGCTGATGCGCCTATGCTGTGGGTGGAGGGGCGAAACTTGGCGGACGGCGACGCCGTTTGGGCGCCGTTCGAGTTGGTCCACGCCCAATCGACCGTCTGCGGGCCGCCGGTGAGCGGCTGCTTCGCCGGCAGCACGAACGGTCTCGCGTCCGGCAACCACATTCTGGAGGCGACGAGCCACGCGTTGTGCGAGCTGATCGAGCGTGACGCGACAGCTCTTTGGCGCCAAAGCCCAGCGACCGAGCAGGACCGAAGGCGTCTCGCTCTCGCAACGGTCGACGATGCGGAATGCCTTGCGGTGCTGGAGCTTTTCGAGAGGGCGCAAATCGACGTGGCTGTCTGGGACGTCACGACCGACGTCGGCGTGCCGGCGTTCCAATGCTTCGCGCTGGATCGGACAGGCGAGATCGGCCACGTCGGCGTCGGCGCCGGATGCCATCCGACTCGGAAGATCGCGTTGCTCCGCGCGACGACCGAGGCGGCCCAGGTCCGCACCACCTATATCGTGGGCTCGCGCGAGGATATCGCACACGCCGACTATCATTTGGCGACGCTTGCCGCGAAGAACGCGCGGGCGCGAGCGATGATGCGGCCTGTCGGCCGGCCGCGCGACTTCGCGTCGGTCGGAAGCTTCGACTTCGAAACATTCGAAGCGGAGGTCGCCTGGCTTGTCGACCGCCTGGGCTCGGCGGGCATTCGACAAATCATCGCGGTCGATCTGACGCGGAGCGAGTTCGGCGTTCCGGTCGTGCGCGTCGTTGCGCCCGGCCTCGAGGGCTTCGATCACTTCCCCGAGATCTACACGCCGGGCGTGCGCGCGCGGGCCATGCAAGAGCGGCGCGCATGACGATCGTCGTCTTCGTGGGCCCGACGCTGCCGGCCGAGGACATCGCCGCGAGCGGGGAGGTCGTTTGCCTGCCGCCAGTCGTCCAGGGCGACGTTTATCGCGCCGCGCAACTTCGACCGCGGGCGATCGGAATCATCGACGGATTTTTCTCCGGCGCCCCGTCGGTCTGGCACAAGGAGATTTTGTGGGCGATTTCGCAAGGCATTCCCGTCTTCGGCAGCGCGAGCATGGGCGCCCTGCGCGCCGCGGAATTGCACGCCTTCGGTATGCGCGGCGTCGGCCGCATTTTCGAGGCGTTCCGCGACGGCGAGCTCGAAGACGACGATGAAGTGGCCGTCGTCCATGGTCCTGCCGAACTCGGCCACCTCCAGGCCTCCGAGGCGATGGTCAATATTCGCGCGACGTTGGCGCGCGCCGAGGCCGAGGGGGTTCTCCGTGCGAGTTCGCGCCGCGGGCTGGAAGCCTTCGCAAAGTCGATGTTCTTTTCGCAGCGCGGTTGGGAGGCGTTGCTAAGGGGCGCCGCGACGCAGGGCGTCGCCGAATCGGAACGGGGGGCGTTGAGCGAATGGTTGCCTGGCGGACGCGTCGATCAGAAGCGCGCGGATGCGCTGGAGATGTTGGCGGCGATGCGGGAGACGCCCGACCAACCCAACGAGATGCGACCGAAGTTCAATTTTGAATGGACGCATTTCTGGGACGATTTTGTCCGTCGATTCGACGCCGGCCACGAGAATCCCGGCTCTTCCCCGCAACAGCGCGTCGTCGAGGAGCTGAGGCTCGAGGGTCCCGAGGCCTACGCGCGCGCCGAGGCCATGGCCCTGTTGCGCAGGGTCGCCGTAAGCGGCGCCGGGCCGATGGGTCCCTCGCCTGCGCGCGAGAGCTTGCAGGCGACCCTGACGGACATCCGCGCCGGGCTCGGCCTGTTCGCGCGGGCCGACCTCGATCGCTGGATGGCCCGCAACGATCTCGACTGCGGCATCGATGGAACGGTTGGTCGTTGAGGAAACCAGACTCGAAATCTTCCGCGATCGGTCGAGAGCCGCGCTCGAGCTCCATCTCTTCGATGAGCTGCGGTTGAGCGGCGCTTATGAGCGGCTCGCCGAACGGGCGCGCAGGAAAAGCGACGTGCTCGCTGCTTCTTCTGCCGGAGTCGGCGGGGCGCCATCGGGTGCGCGGATCGTTGCGCTGCGGCTGTGGTATTTCGAGCATCGTCTCCGGCGGCCGCTGCCCGACGACGTGGAGGATTTCGCGCGTCGGCTCGGGTTTGCCGATGCCGCGGACTTCGACGCGGCGCTGCTTCGCGAGCGGCTGTATCTCGATGCGGAGCGGGGCGATCAAAGCGCTTGACGAAAGCGGAAATTTGTTATTTGCTAACCATATTGTTTGCTAAATATATTTGCGGGGCGGCGAAGATGAGCTGCTGCGGGGGAGGCGTCAGGTTCCGGCTTTACCCAAAGCCGCCGTACGTCCATCCGGAATGGCCTCCGGAGACGGTGTGCGTTTCCGATCCTCCAGGCGCTGTCGGACCGGGCCCGTCCGATGAACGGATGCATCTCGTCAACCCGATCGGCAAGCGTTTTGCCTACGGCGTGAATCCTGGCCCCTTGGGCACACCCCATCTTGATCTGCCGCCTTGGAAAGGGGCGGTGTTCCGGCCCGTCCATCCGGACGCCGAAGGCCATTTCGATGCCATCCCGGAGGGGACGCCGGAATTCGCCGAAGCGCATGTGTTCGGCACCGTGCGTTTTGTGCTGGACATTTGGGAGCGTTATTTCGGCCGGCGGATCGATTGGCATTTCGCGCCCGACTACCCGCGGCTCGAAATCGTCATCTTGCCGGGCCTCGACAACGCCTATGCCGGCTACGGCTTCATGGAAGTGGGCGCGCACCGGTTCCCGGACGGAAGACGTGCGTCCTTCGCGCTCAATTTCGACGTCATCGCGCACGAACTCGGCCATCTCATCCTCTATTCGACGATCGGCGTCCCGACCCCGACGACCCAGCAAGGCGAGTATTTCGGTTTTCAGGAATCTGGGGCCGACACGACGGCGCTGATCGCCGGGCTGCACTTCGAATCCCTGCTCATGCACCTTCTCCGGGAGACGAGCGGCAATCTCTACACGTTCAACGAGCTCGACCGGTTCGCCGAGCTTTCGCCCAACGAGCAGATTCGGCTGGCCAGCAACGACGTGAGGCTCTCGGAGTTTTCGGCGGGTTGGGCGGACGAGCACGCGCTGTCGCAGCCGCTGACCGGCGCGATCTTCGACATAACCGTCGATATTTTTCAGGAAATCCTGGTCGAGCGCGGGCTGATCCCGCGCGATGTCGCGGAAGCGACGCGGCGGGTCCGCAGCCACCCCGAAACCGCCTCGGTGGTTCAGCCGATTTTCGCCGCCGCCTTCGCCGCTCAGTACGACGGGTTCCGCGCCGCCCTGGTCGAAGCCCGCGACTTCATGGGTTTTGCGTTGGCGGAGACGTGGAACCGGCTGTCCGCCGATTATTTCACTTACGAGCAAGTTGCCGAGGCCTTTGTCGAGACGGACGATCTCATGAGCGGCGGGCGCTATCGCCGCGCGATCGTCGAGAGCTTCGACTGGCGTGAGATCGGCCGGGTCAGTGTCGGCCCGCGGCTCGCGCCGCCGGATGCGCGCAGCCACACGCACTCCGCCCGCACGATCACGCCGGACGTGGCCGAATGGCTGCCGAGAATGAGTTACCGCGAACGGGCGATCGCGGCTGGGATTGCTGGTTGATTCGCTCGAAGGAATTTACAGGAGGGCGTGATGCCTGAGACATTACTGACGCCATCGAGTATCAAGCTTTATGGCCGTGTCGTTTCTAGTATTGTATTCAATAACGATACGACCGCTGGACCTGGAAATAACAATTTCTTGCAGCAGCAGCTCGCTACGGGAAACCCGCGTTTTGCTAGAATATATGCGTTCAGCTACCAGGGTTCGGTTTATACATTACCAGTTCCCTCGATGTTCCTCGTTCACGGAGGCGGAACAAAAGTCGACGGCACGGCCCGGACTGACATAGATGAGTCCGGGGTTGCGGCTAGGGAATGGGAATTCTCCAAGTCAGATAGCGACAAAGACCTAGTTTATTGGGAATATGAAAAGGGCGACTTCTCGATTCGATTCGACACAGAGGCGGGACCGTTCGAGCAGATTCTGCTGCTTGCGTCACTTCGCTCCGGCGCCGATCGGTCCGATCGCAGCGGCGCCGGCCTCGAAGTGCGCAGCGGCGCCGGCGTCAGTGGCGCGGGCGTGAGCGGCGCAGGCGTCAGTGGGGCGGGAGTCAGCGGCGCCGGCGTTCGACGCTGAACCGGCGGCGGTCGCACATCCGAATATCCGGGCGACCGGGCAATCAATCCCGGCCGTCCGGCGCGGAAGGTTCTCGCGCGATCTCGCGTTTCGACTGGCGCGGCAACCGCCAGATCATGTGCGTTTTGTCCAAGTCCTCCCCGGTCGGCCGAAACCCCAGCCGGAGATAAAGCGCCTTGGCGGGATTGCCGTGGATGACGTCGAGCGTCACCGGCTTGCCGAGGCGCACCCCGCGTTCGTGGAGATCTTCGATCAGCCGCGTGCCGATCCCGCGGCCACGGACGCGGGCGATCAGATGCAACTGGCGCAAGTGCAGCCGGCCGACGAATTCCTCGATCTGAATCCAGCCGACATCCGCTCCTCCGGCGCAAATGATTCGCGCCTTTTCCCGTTTGTAGGCGCGCTTGAACCGCGAGACGACCCGCCGTTCGTCCCACCGTCCGATCTTTTTCAGATGCCCCTCGGAGCCGTCGAGAAAGAGGGCGAGCGCAAAAGGATAATCGTCCAATTTCGCCGGCCGTAACGAGAATTTGGGCTGTGCCCGGGCCTCGTTCGTCATGGGGCCCTCCGGGCGTCCGGTCGTTTCGACTTCGGGCGGCCTCACGTTATCCTCTCTCAGCTCATCCTCCCCAAAACATGGCCCAATTCTTGCGAACACTTGTTTCCTCCGAAGCCCGCCTGCGATAGTATCGCACCTCGAACCGTCGGGATATCGGCGAGACGCATGGAATCGGGGGACCCCCCATGACATCTCGGGATCAATTGGAGAAGCCTAAAAAACTTGCTGCCGTCATGTTCGCCGACATGGTCGAGTACAGCAAGCGCCTCGAGCAGGACGAGGCCGGCAACTGGCTCCAGGCCGTGCGAGCGATCGAGCTTTTCAAGGCGCTGGTCGGCGATTATGGCGGCCAGGTCGTCAATGTCTCGGGCGACGGCATCCTCGCCTTGTTCGACAGCGCCGATCGGGCCCTCCGATTCGCGGTCCAGATTCAGGCGGAGTTTCGCGACCAATCGGCTTGGGGCGATGGGGAGCCGATCCAGTTCCGCATCGGACTGAACCTCGGCCAAGTCGCGGTGCACGAAGGAAACGTGCTCGGACATTGCGTCAATGTGGCGGCGCGGATCCAGGCGCTCGGAGAGCCTAACTGCATCCTCGTCACCGCAGGAATACGCTCCGCGGTGGGCGAAGTCTCCGGCGTGATGTTGCGTTCGTTGGGTCCGCAAAAACTGAAAAACATCTCGGAGCTGACGGAGGTTTTCGCGGTCGAGCGGTCGGATGCGCCGGCGCCCCGGACGCTCAGCGAGGCGCGCCCGCCTCCACAGCCCGAACTCGCGCCCGTTCGCGCTCCGACCATCGCCGTGCTCGCGCTCTCCAATCTTTCGGGCGATCCGCGCAACGACCATCTGTGCGAGGGCATCGCCGAGGACATCATCGCCAACCTGACCCGGTTTCGCAGTCTGATGGTGATCGCGCGGCATTCCGCCTTCCTGTTTGATCTCAAGGCCACGCCCGCGCAGGAAGTCCAACGGCGATTGGGCGTGCGCTACATTCTCAGCGGCAGCTTGCGCAGGGCTGGTAAACGCCTTCGAATCGCAGTCGAGCTGATCGACGCCGCGTCCGAAAGCGCGCTCTGGTCCGACCGCTTCAGCGCCGACCTCGAAGACTTGTTCGACCTCCAGGACGAGATCGCCGGCGCGGTCGCCGCACGCCTTTCGGTCCAGATCGAATTTGCGGAATGGCGGCAGGAATCGGCCTATCCGCGCGATATGCGCGCCTATGGGCTTCTGGTGCGCGGGCAACGCCTTGTCCTTCAGTTCAACAAGGAAGCCAATGCGCATGCGCGCCGCCTGTTCGAGGAGGCGATCGACATCTTTCCGCAATACAGCCGCGCTCATAGCGCGATGTCGCGGACCCACAACCTCGATTGGCGTTATGCGTGGTCGGCCAAGCCGGAGGAGTCGCTCGAAGCCGCCATCGCCCTCGCCCGGATCGCCAAGAAGCTCGACCGACTGGACGCTCGCGGCTTCGCCGAGCTCGGCTGCGCCCTTTTGTACTGCAAGCGGCACGACGACGCGCTTGCCGAATACCAGCAAGCGATCGCGCTCAATCCGAACGACAGCGATATTATCGCCGAATATGCCGACGCGCTGGTCTACGTCGGCCAGGGCGCGAAGTCGGTCGAGCTGCTGGAAAAGGCGATGCGGCTCAATCCGTACTATCCCGATGTGTATCTCTGGTATCTCGCCACCGCCTACGATTCCCTGGGGCGCTATCCCGACGTGGTAGCGACGGTCAAGCGGATGCAGGATCCGTCCGAGGGACAGCGGCTTCTCGCCATAAGCTACGCGCACCTGGGCAAGATGGACGAGGCGCGCGTCGCCGCGCGCGAGGTGTTGCGTCTCCACCCTGGCTTCACGATCAGCGTGTGGCGTCACCGCCCGCCCTTCCGCGAAGGCGAAGCATTTGAGCGATATCTTGACGGGCTGCGCAAGGCCGGGTTGCCTGAATGAGACGGTCGACGCCGCCAGATCGAAGGCCGGACTCGCGCGATCGCGCCACAGACAGTCCTCTCGCGACCCCTCTCGCATCGCCTTCGGTCCCCTGACCCCGGGAGTCTTGGCCAGCCATGACGGCGAGCCCGACCGGATGCGAAACCGTCGAAGCCGATGCCGAAGCCCACTCGGTTCTCGACCAGTCGGGCTCGGCGGGATTCGAACCCTGGCGTTCGCCGTCGGCGAAGACGATGAACTGGCAAAGTCTGCCTCCGGCCTGTAAGGCTTAATTAGCGACTTCGCTTTAGAGTTCGTCTGTTTCGGCGTAACCAAAATCCTGGCTGTCGCCTGGAGCAGATTCATGGGGGACTTCGTTCAGTTCGTCTCGCGTAGGCTTTCCGAGTCCTTCGCCGAACTTCTCGACGCCCTTTTCCACATGGAGTTCTGGGAACTTCTGATGGGGGTGGTCGTGCTGGGGCTCTCGGCCGGCGTCATCACGACCCTGCCCGACAATATTCGCGGGAGGGTCAAAGTCGTCATTTTCGCCGCGCTCGCGCTGATCGTGACGATCGAGATTTTCGGCCCCTGAATTGGACCGCCGTCCTGGGCTGAGCCGTCGATCGGATATTTCGACGACGCTTCATTCAATTCCTTAATGCTTTACTTGACAGACTAACAATGTGCGACAGCCGTGATTTCCATGGGCCAGAGACTCAATCTCCGGGTCATTGCCGAAGGGGCCGAGACGCCCGAGCAGGTCGCGTTCCTGCGCGAAAACAACTGAGACGAGATCCAGGGCTTCCACTTGAGCAAGCCGGTCGCGGCCGACGAGTTCGGGAATTTCCTCGAAACCTGGGCCTAGGGATTTCGCT
The DNA here is from genome assembly GCA_963805295.1 of uncultured Alphaproteobacteria bacterium. Classification (GTDB taxonomy): domain Bacteria; phylum Pseudomonadota; class Alphaproteobacteria; order Rhizobiales; family Beijerinckiaceae; genus Roseiarcus. The sequence continues at coordinate 56,958 of CAWDTW010000066.1, forward strand.
CTAGTCGGCCAATTCATCTAAAGCACGGGGTATAGGTGCTTGAGCTTGATGCGGGCGTCATCGGTGGTGAAGCGCCAGTTGGCCTTGGCGTGGCGGAGGTTGCGGTGTTTGACCCAGGCGCCGACCTCGCGGCTGAGGGTTTTGTGGTCTGGGATGCGCCGATCGAGGCACTGAGAAGTCAGGACGGCGAGTTCGGATTCTGCCAGATCGAGCCAGGAGCCATGCTTGGGCGTGTAGACCCATTCGAAGCGGTTGACGAGGCGGCGAGCCTCGGCCGCAGGGAAGGCTTCGTAGAGAGAAGACTTGGCGTGGATGTTCAGGTTGTCCTGGAGCAAAGTGATGATCTTGGCATCGGCAAAGTGGGTGTCGGAAATGTCCCTTAAGACGTGCGCGTAGTCGATGGCCGTGTGGCGGTCGGTCACTTTGACGTATCGCCAGCCTTCGAGGGGAGCGAACATCATGAAGAGGTTGGCGACGCCGTGGCGCTCATATTCATAGTCGTGACGAGCGGGGCTTCCCGGCTTCATCGGGATCGGCGTGCGCGTCTCTGCGACCAACTGCTTTGACGTCTCGTCCAGACAGACCAGTGGTCGCTCGGGATCATGCGGCCGCATGTAAACAGCCAGCACGTCCTCCATCGCCGCTACGAAGGCGCTATTCGCCTCAGGCGGAATGACCCAGCACTTCTTGCGGTGAGGCTGGACAATGTTTTTTTTAGTACGCGACCAATCGTGCTGTCGCTGGCGCGCTCGACAATATTGAGTTCGACGACCCTCTCCTCCAAGAGCCGCAAGCTCCAGCGCGCAAAGCCTTCCGGAGGCTGGGAACACGCCAGGGCGATCAGTTTGGCTTCCTTCTCGCCGTCGAAAATCCGCGCCACCGGCGGCCTCTCCCGGACTTTGCGGCTCAGCACCGCGTCCAACCCCTCATCAACCAGTTGCTTTCGCACGCAGTAAACCATCGACTTGGTCGTATCTAAGGCCCTGATGATCTCGCTGTCGCTCCAACCCTCACCCGCGTCCGAGACGTCCGCCTTCAACAAAATCAGCGCCTTCGTCAGCCGCCTCGGCGGAATCTTTCCCTTGGTCCTCAGCGCCTCAAGCCGTTCGCGCTCCTCAGCGCTCAGTCGAACGACGTACTTCTTTACCGCAACTTCCCGCGCAGCCATCCTCGCCTCCGTCCTTTAAGGGTGCCGAAGGCAGTGAATCGATCAAAGGTTGGGAATTAGTTGACGCGGCCGACTAGCGCCCCGCTCCGCGGACGCAGCGGATTTCAGCCGAAGCCGACCCCGGCTGCGCCGGGCATGAGCCGGACAAGGCGCGAATCCTCGACCGCCGCCTGCCGATGCTTGACCGCCTCGCGATAGACGGGATCGCGGATCATCTCGACGAAGGCGGCGACGCTCGGGTACTCGGCGATGAAGCACAGGTCCCAGCGCTCGTCCGGCGGGCCGATCAGCATGAGCTCGAACCTGCCGCGCCAGACGATCGAGCCGCCGAGCCGGCTGAAGACGGGCAGGCTCTCGCGCCCGTAGGCCGCATAGGCTTCCGCGCCGGTCGCCGCGCGCCCGTCCGGATAGGCCGCGCGCTCGCGCAGGCGGACGAGGTTCAGCATGTGGATGGGACCTTCGCGGTTGTTGGCGCGGAAGGCGGAGAAGGTTTCCCTGGTCGGATCGACGAAGCCGGCCATGCGGCGCCCCCTGTCTTTGGCGCTCAGCTTATCGGACCCGCGCGGCGAGGCAAAAGGCGGCGCTTCTCCTATGATCCATCGCTCGACGGTCCAAGCGCCAACGCGTCGAGACGTCGCGCCCGGCCTCCGGCGCTCGCATGGCCAATTCCTGCGAACGGTCGATATTTATCGCCGCCGTAAAGGCGCGCTTTACGGATGTTCCGTTACGTTCGCGCCGCGGGACGCGAAAGCGTTCCGCGGGCGGAGGTCCGCCTGCCGCTCGTTCACGACAAGTGTTTCTTTGCGGGCCGCGACATGGCTTTGTTCGATCTTTCGCCCCGCGCTTTCCGGCGCCGGGGGTCGGCGGCCATCGCCGATTCCTGCGAGAGCGACCTGGACGCCGTCCTCATCCGCGAGCAATACCGGTCGCTCGCCCGAACGGCGCCCTATTTCTACGGCGCGGAGATCACGGCGGCGGCGACCCTCGCCATCGCTGCCCGAGGCGCGTCCTCGCCTCTCTCGACGGTCGCCCTCCCCGGCGCGCTCATGACGATCGCGGTCCTTGTGATGGCCTACTGGCTGCGGGTGCGCAAGCGCGCCGGCAGCCGGAGCCTCGACGTCATGCGGCGCGACATTCGGCTCGCTACCGTCTTCGGGCCGGCGCTCGCTCTCGTCTTGTCGCTGATCGCGGCCGTCGCCCTGCCGCAAACCGACGACCTGGAGCGCTCCCTGTTGGTGTTCGGCATCTGGTTCGCCACCGCCGCGGGCGCGTTCTGTCTCACCCGCCTCGCCCATGCGGCGGTTCTTGTCGTCTTCGCCGCGAGCGCGCCGCTGATCGCCGCGCTGCTTCGCGGGGGCGACGGCCTGACGTTCTGGTTCGCCGCCCTGCTGCTCGTCATCTCCTGTCTCGTCATCGTCATGCTGACTGAGAATTATCGCGCTTTCGCCGACATCGTCCGTTCCCGTTTCATCATCGCCGAAAAGCATCGCGCGGCGGAGGACGCCAGAGAGGCCGCGACCGCTATCGCCTACTCCGACTATCTGACGTCGCTGCCGAACAGGCGCTGGATCCAGTCGCTGCTTTCCTCGCGGGTCGAGGCGGGCGGCGCGGGCGGCCCGCCCTTCGCGTTGGGACTGCTCGATCTCGACGGGTTCAAGCCGATCAACGACATTCACGGCCATCCGGTCGGCGACGAGATCCTCAAACAGGTGGCCGACCGTCTCGCCGCGGCGATGCGGGGACGGGGCCACGCGGCCAGAATGGGCGGCGACGAATTCGCGATTCTGTGCGAGGGCGTCGCTGCCGAACGGGAGGCGCTGGCGCTCGGGCGAGACCTGAAGTCGGTCTTCGCCGCGCCGTTCGTCGTCGACCAGCTGACCGTTCATCTCCAGTGCACCGCGGGCTTCGCGCTCTTCCCTGCCTCGGGCGACCGGGCGGACCAGCTCATCCGCCTGGCGGACGTCGCGCTCTACCGGGCGAAGGCGAACGGGCCGGGCGGCGTCGGCGTCTTCGACAGGACCGACGAAAGCGCCGCGATCGCCCGCGCGACGCTCGAACAGGCGCTGCACCGGGCGGTCGCCGAGGACGCGATCGCGGTATTCTTCCAGCCGATCGTCGATCTCGCGACGGGCCGCGTCAGCGGCTTCGAGTCGCTTGCGCGCTGGACCGACCCGCGCCTCGGCGCGATCGAGCCGTCGGTCTTCATCCCTGTCGCCGAACAGATCGGGCTCATCGACGAGCTGTCGCGCGATCTCCTGCGCAAGGCGGCGACGGCCGCGTCGCGCTGGCCGGCCGACCTCTCGCTATCGTTCAACCTCTCGGCCGGGCAGCTCTCGAAGCCGAGCGTCGGATCGGACATCGTCGCAGCGCTCAGGGAGTTCGGCTTTCCTCCGACCCGGTTCGAGATCGAGCTGACCGAAACCGCGATCATGAAGAATCTCGATGCCGCCCGTTCGACGATCGAGACCTTGCGCGCGGCGGGCGTGCGGGTCGCGCTCGACGATTTCGGCGCCGGGTATTCGAGCCTCGCCCAGGTGCGCGATCTGGCGCTCGACAGGATCAAGATCGACAAGAGCTTCATCGAGAGGCTCTGCCTCGACCCGAAGATCGCAAACCTCACCCGAGCCATCGTCGACATGGCCCGGCGCCTCGAACTCCCCTGCGTCGCCGAAGGGATCGAGAGCGCGGAGCAGCTCGAAGAGTTGAGGCACGGGGGCTGCGCCGAGGGGCAGGGCTGGCTCTTCGCCCACGCCATGCCGGAGGCGATGGTCGCGCGGTTCATCGAGGAGCGGCGCGGCGCGGGTTGAGGCCTCGGGCCGCCCGTCCTTTCGCCGACAATCATGGATCAGCCGGAAACTCGGACGCCGAGCCGATCGGCCTTCAGGCGACGAGACGGCGCCGCGCCGGGCCGCGCGATCCAGGCGGGGCGCGTGTGGACGAACTGCTATCACGTCTACCCGGCCCATGCGGCGTTCGGCGGCTACAAGGCCTCGGGCTTCGGCCGCGAGACCCACAAGATGATCCTCGATCATTATCAGCAGACGAAGAACCTGCTCGTCAGCTCCAGCCAGAACGCGCTCGGCCTCTTCTGAGCGTTGAAGGGCCCGAGGGCGCGGGCGAACGACGCCCCCGGCCATGCCTCAAAGCGGCGGCGCAGGCCGCCGCTTTTTCTTGCCCGCCAATTCCGGGAGGACGTCATGCCCGATCGCGACGTCTTCACGCCCGAAGCCGCTGCACTGGCGCGCTCGCTTGCGCCGCGCACAGCCCGCTGATCTTTCATCTGCCCGGCAGGCGCTAACGCCAGTCGTCGATGATATAGACCCCCGGGCGGCAATAACCCGGCTCGTTATGCTTGTGCATGTTGACGCCCTGAAACGCCGAGCGGAAGCCGCGCGCAGCCAGATGTCGATAGGCCTCCTGCCGCGCGAGATTCGCGCCGGCCAGGAGGTTCGGCATGCCGGCGGAGGCCGCGAGCAACTCGGCGGGGTCCAGCAAGCGTCCGTAGTCCTTGTCCGCCGACGGCGTCGCGCGTACGGCGCCGAACTTGATGAAGCAGAATCCCTCGCCGGCCTCGCTCAGGGGGCCATGGTGGCAGATCGCGAAGGCCGCCAGCCCTCCGGGGCCCTCGACCAGCACCGTGTCGCCGAGGCCCTGGGCGTCCGCTGCGGCGATTTCCTCGGACAAGTCGAGGCCGGGATAGAGGCTGTCCGTCACCTCCCGGCTGGCGCGCAAAGCTTCGGCCTTGCCCTCGCCTGTAAGGGCGCTGAACCGGGACGCGCCCGGGACCGGCCCGGACCGCTGCGCCGGCGCGGACATGAGCGCGGTCAGAAATCGTGGGTAGAACCCGAACCTCTGGTAGAGGGCGACGTGTTTGGCGCTCTGCGCAAAAGTGAAGAGCCCGCTGTGCGTGGTCCCCCAGGCGTCAAACTGATCGACAGTTTTGGCGAGCAAAGCCTGGGCGATTCCGCGGTCGTGCAGTTCGGGACGAACCGTGAGGGGTCCGAAAAAGCCGACGCTGCCCCATTTCGTCGCGAAGTTTGAGCCGACCAGGGCGTCGTCGAGGGTGGCGCCGAAGGCGGCGACATGCGGCGCCCGCGAGCGTCCGTAAACATAGTCGCGATCCGCCCAGAACGTTTCCGGATCGGGAGCGCCGAGAAACGTGCCGAACGCCACCCGGACAATGCGTTCGGCCTCCGGTAATTCGCGTTCGGCGAGGGGGGCGATCACGGGCTGGAGACGTGCGTTGTTCGTTGCTGTCGACATCCGGGCGTCCTGTTTAGCTCGTGCCGCGAAGTCGAAAATGAAGCACGTCCCTGGTAACAATGCCAGGGGCTTGGCGTGGGATTTGGAATTGACCGTGCGGCGCCCTCTAAAGCGAGGCGGAACACTGAGGACTGCACTTCGTGGCAGGGGCGCTCGGATCGACCGCGCTCCATCGGGTATCCGTCTGCGCGATTTGAAAAGGTCGCCGCTTTCTGACCCGACGCGATTGTGCTGGTGGCGCCCGGGGGACACCGGATCGCGCAACTTGACGCATTTGAGCGGTTTATACGACAGTCGTTTGAAGATCGCCGTTCGCCCCGCGCCCGCGAGCGTGGCCTTCACCGATACTCGCTCTCGACCTCGCCGTCCTTCGGCGGCTTGGCGTAATAGGTGTTAAGGATCGTCATGCGCGGCTTGGCGTTGTCGAGCGAGATCGTCTCGCGGCCGTGCCAGCTCGTGTGCAGGAGGCTGTGGGCGGGGTGGATGACGACGAAGGCGAAGCCGGTGTTGGGCAGGAAGGCCGCGGTCTTTTCCTTGACGAGGCCATAGGACTTCCAGGCGAAGACGCCCATCGGCGAGATTTTGTAGACGGTGGTGCCGAGGTCCCGCTGGCTCTCGTCCTCAGGCATGTAGATGAGCATGGTCAGCACCTTGCGGCGCGTGTCGGGGTGCGGCTTGATCGCATAGCCGTCGAAGTCGGCGTAGAGGACGGGCTGCGGGTGCATCGGCAGCGGCCAGCCTTCGCCGCTCCCTTTCGCCCGGATTTCGAGCCCCTTCTTCAGGCGCTCGCGCAGCGCCGCCTGGATTTCCGGCGCGGAAAGCGCATCGGACACGGCGCGCCACAGCGCCGTGCGCGCCGGATCGCCCGCCTCGACCCGCCGGTCCCACAGCGTATATTGCTTGCGGGTGCGCGCGCCGTTGAGGTCGACGTACCGGTCGATGTCGGGCCAGTTGCCGATGAGCTTCCGATACACGTCGTCGGAGAAAAATTTCTCGAATACGAGATGCGGATAGGGCTTTTCGGTCACGCTCCCGGCGAGGATGGAGTCGACGCCGTGGCGGACGATCGAGTGGAACAGCGTTTCGGAAGCGACGGCGTCTGCGATCATCCCTGAAATCCTCGATTGCGGCTCTTCTGCGCGCCGCCCCGCCCGGCGACGGCTTGCGAGCGTATATCGTTCCCGCGGGCAGGCTCCAAGCTCCATGACGCCGAAGGGGCCTGCGCCCCTCGACCGGCTCACAGCCGCCGGGCGACGAACTGGACGATCCGCGTCAAGACCGTCGCCGACGCCCGATCGAGCGCGGCGACGACGGCCGCGGCGTCGGTCGAGGCGACGGGCTCGCGCGCGGTGAAAATCTCCACGTCGGCGACGCGTCCGCTGTTCAGCGCGACGATCTTGGCGACGACGTCGACATGCGCCTGCGACATCCCGGCGTCCAGTTCGAAGGCGCGGATGTCGAGGTCGAGTGCGTAGTCGGCCGCCGCAGCGCCGCCGTCGAGCGAGCGGGCGAGCCCGGCGTTCTGGAAGCTCTGCGCAAAGTCGCGTGCGAAACAGCGACGACAGCTGCTCGGGCCATCGTCCGCCGGGCAACAAGGCCAGAGTGAGCCCGTCGCGCACCAGAATGCGCTCGCTGTCGAGGTCGAGCGTCGCCACCGGCTGGTCGATCCGCAGTTGCGCCCGGAACGGGCGAGCCGCGGGCGGGCTCGACGCGGTCAGGTCATAGACCGTCGAGGGCGCCCCGGCGCAGGCCGCGAGCGCAAGCGCCAACGCCAGCGCCGCGGCTGCGCCGGCCCTCGAACGGCTTCGGAACGGCCCCCCGGCTTTTGGCATCATTCGCCGCCGCGATATTCGGGCAGCGAAGGCTTCGCGCCGAAGATGAGCTGGTTCGGATTTCGCTCGAAAGAGCGCACCGTGCGGTCGATGTCGTCGAGCACGCGCTGTCCCTGGATGGCGAGCGCCTCGTACTGCCGCAGGCCCGAATTGCTGAAGCGGTTGAGGCCGACCGAAATCTCCTTCACCCGGACGTCGGCATCGTCGGCCAGCTTCTTGATCGACTGCGCCGCCTCGCTCACCTGCTCGACCGCGCCCTTGGTTCCCGGAGAGCCGAAGAAGCCCTGCGCGCTCGTCATCACGCTGTCGATCTTGTCGGCCGAATCGTTCAGCTTGGCCGTCAGCTCGGTCGCGTTCTTGATGGTCGCGTCGATATTGCCCCGGTTCTCGCGGACGGTGGTCGCGACGTCGCTCACCGAATCGACGATCCCGGCGACCTTGTGCGGGTCGACCGCTTTCACCAGGGCGTCGACGTCGGCGATCGCCGCGTCCAGCTTCTTCGAAAAGTCGTTGAGCTTGGTGACAAGCGCCGCGCCGTCGCGCATGAGCGTCCGGTAGTCGCCCGAGCTCGAGGCCAGCGCCTTGCTGAACGTGTCGGCGTTGTCGACCACGGAGCGCACCTTCTCCGTGTCGATCGCCTTCACCAGGCGATCGGCGTCGTTGGAGAGGGTCTGCAGGCGGGCGGCGAGCGGCTCGATCGTCTTGCCGAGATTGGCCACGCCCTTCAGCGCGGCGTCGACGTCCGGGGCGTTGTGGGCGAGCGCCATCGAGAAGGTTTGCGCGTTCTCGATCGTCTGATGGAGCGGCTGGGCGTTGTCGACCAGCAGCTTGTTGGCGAGATCGAGGACGTACCCGGCCTTCGTCTGCAAGTCCCCGAGCGTCGCCGAAGGCAGGGAGGGGATGATCGGCGGGTTGCCGGTCAGCTCCCCTTTGCCCTTCTCTCCGCCGATGAGCGCGACCGCGGCCGAGCCCGTCAGACCCTGCGTCTCGAGCTGCGCCTTGGTGTCCGAGTTGATCGGCGCGCTCGCGTTGGTCACGTCGATATCGGCGACGACCTGGCTCGGGTAGCCCGGCACGAAGCCGAGACTCGTCACCTCGCCGACCTTGAGGCCGTTGAAGAGAACGAGCGCCCCGTTGGAGAGGCCGGAGACCGAGCCGTTGAAGATGATCTGATAGTGTCTGTGCGTGCCCGTCGCGCCGTAGCCGGCGATCCACATGACGAACAAGAAGGCGGCGACCACCGCCCCCAGCGTGAAGGCGCCGATCACGACGAAATTGGCTCGCGTCTCCATTGCGTTCAGCGCCTCGCGTCCTGGGTCAGATCGTCCCCGGCGCGCTCAGCGCGCCGCTCCCCGGCCGCCCCGGCGCGGACCACGCCCCTCTTGCCGTGAAAATAGGATTTGATCCAAGGATCTTCGGATAACAGAAGTTGGTCAATCGGACCAACTGCCGAGACCTTGCCGTGGCCGAGGACCGCGACGCGGTCGCAGATGGCGTAAAGGCTGTCGAGATCGTGGGTGACCATGAAGACGGTCAGCCCGAGCGTCTTTTGCAACGTGCCGATCAGATCGTCGAAGTCGCCGGCCGAAATCGGATCGAGCCCGGAGGTCGGCTCGTCGAGAAAGACGATCTCGGGATCGAGCGCGAGCGCCCTCGCCAGCGAGGCGCGCTTCGTCATGCCGCCCGACAGCTCGGAGGGGTATTTGTCGGCCGCATCCTCCGGAAGGCCCACCAGCGCCAGCTTTTGCGCCGCGAGGCCGTCGAGCGTGCCCTGGGACAGGTCGGTATGCTCCCGCAACGGCGTCTGAATGTTCTGCCGGACCGTGAGGCTCGAAAACAGCGCCCCCTCCTGAAAGAGGACGCCCCAACGCTCGCCGATGAGGAGCCGCTCTTGGGGGCCGAGCTTGTCGATGTCGTAGCCGAAGACTTCGATCATGCCCGCCTGCTTGTGGAGAAGCCCCAATATGGTCCGGGTCAGCACCGACTTGCCGGCGCCCGAGGCGCCGACGAAGCCGAGCACTTCGCCGCGATAGAGATCGAGATCGAGCCCGTCCAAGACGAGCCGCTCGCCGAAACCCACCTTGACGCCGCGCACGCGGATGACGGGCTCGCGCCTTCCCTCCAGCGTCGATGGGCGGCGCGCGTTCAATAGTCCACCGCGGTAAAGAACATGGCGAACACGCCGTCCATGACGATGACCATGAAGATCGACTTGACCACCGACGCGGTGACGCAACGTCCAAGCAACTCGGCGGAGCCGCGCACCTCCATGCCCTCGGTCGACGCGATGAGGCCGATCATCACCGCCATGAAGGGCGCCTTGATGAGGCCGACCAGGAACGTTTCGGTCGCGATGGCGCTCTGCAAGCGCGAGATGAACACCTGCGGCGCCATACCGGCGTACAGCCAGCTGACAATCGAGTCCGCCGGCGAGCTCGGACATGTCGGCGATCAAGGTCAGCACCGGCAGGGCGATCGCCAGCGCGACCAGGCGCGGCATGATCAGGACCTCGAGCGGATCGAGCGCCATCACCCTCAGAGCGTCGATCTCCTCGCGCATTTTCATCGAGCCGATCTCGGCGGTGATCGCGGAGCCGGTCCGGCCGGCGATCATGATCGAGGTCATCAGCACGCCGAGCTCCCTCAGGCCCAGCACGCCGACCAGATTGACCGCATAGGGCGAGGCGCCGAAGCGCGCCAGCTGGAATATGCCCTGCTGGGAGACGATCGCCCCGACCAGAAAGTTGATCAGCGCGATGATGGGCACGCTGCGCAACGAATACATCTCGAGGTGATAGACCATCGAGGTCCAGCGCCAGCGCATCGGATGCGGGGCGAGGCGCGCCCACATCACGACGACCTCGCCCAGAAAGTCGACGAGGTCGACGAGGTCCGCGGCCGACGTGTAGACGCTCTCGCCGACCGCGGCCAGCAACGTGAGCGCGTGGGAAGGGCGGCTGTTCTCGGGCGGCTCCAAAGGCCGGTATCCGGCCTCCCGAAGCAGCAGGGCGTGTTCAGGCCGCGCGCCGCGATAGGCCGCGGAGACCCCCGCCTCCGTCAGCTCGGCGCGGGCGCGATCGATCACCCAGGCGCCGGCCGTGTCCATGCGCTCGACCGCGGTCAGATCGATGATCGCGCTCTTTGCGTCTCGCGCGCCCGACATCAGCGAGGCGGCGCTCGTCTCCAAAGCCCTGCCGGCGCCGACGATCCAAGCTCCCGCCAGCGACAGAACAATTCCGTCGTCGCCAGTCTGACGGATTACGGAAGGCGCAGCGGACAACAGGGACTCCGGCAAAGGCTGGTTTACGCTCTTAAAGCCTGTAAAGCCTGAACCGGCCGCTGTCGAGGCGCGGCGGCCGGCGCCATGATGAGCCGCGGCGATCAGGACAAAAACAAAGCGGGTACGAATCGGAGCCACCCGAAACGGGACTCGGTTTCGCGACAAAAGCGAGTCGAATCTGCGCAAAAACGGCGTCAGGGCCGCGTCGAGGTCAATCCATCCTCAACCGCCGCTCTCCCCGCCTGCCTCAATGCGGGATCGAAGGATCATCCGGCGGACAAAGCGGGGGAGAATCAGCGACTTCCGCGAATCGCTCACGCCCGCCGTCAAAAGGCGAGACAGGATCGTCGGCGAGGCGGCGGGACGTCAAGCCATGGTTGACGCCATGTTCCGGCGGCGCGCGGCAAGGGCGGCTCAAACCGGAACGGGAGCGAATGAAGGGGGGACGAAACAGGCCGGAATCGGCGACGCTCAATTCGCGGAGGACGCGCGGCGGCCTGGCAAGCGGTTTGAGCGGCAATTCGCATGGCCTGGCGGACATTGGTTGACGAGACGTTGCGGCGCCTCCGCCGACAATCCCAACGGCCTATGGGTCCTCGTCCAACAGCGAGGGGTCCATGCCAACCGAGAGATTGTCGAAAATCCGCGATGTCCTGCGTTTGAGGTCCGAGAGCGGACTGAGCGAGCGCATGATCGCGCGCTCGCTGTCGCTCAGCAATGCTTCCGTGAACTCCTACCCCCAGCGAGCGCGCGCGGCGGGCCTTGTCTGGCCCTTGCCTGAGACCCTCGACGATGGGGCTGCGAGCTTCTGCTGTTCCCGCCGCCGCCGGCCGCGCTGGCGCAGGCCCGCCCGACGCCCGACTGGACGGGTGTCGATAAGGAGTTGCGCCGCAACGGGGTCACCCTGGCGCTGTTGTGCGAGGAGTACCGGGCGGCGCATCCGGACGGGTTCGGCTACAGTCAATTCTGCGAGCATTACAGCGCCTTCAAGAGCCGACTGCGGCCGACGATGCGGCAGATCCACGCGCAGGGGCGCGGACGTTGGGAGCCTCGGCGGTTCGAGTCGACGCGCCTCTGTCATCGCGTTCGGCAATCGCCGAGAAACCCAAAGAACCGCTAATCGCGCAGCGCCTCAGCCATTTGGGGCTTACGACAAAGGCGCAACGGTCTGTCGCTACGAGGCGCGCGGCGGACCGTCGGCGCGACCGCCATCGCCCACCGGTTTGGTCGTAGCGCAAATTTCAAACCTGTGCTTAAGTGTGAACAGCAGACTTTGCGCGCTCCATGCTACCCGGGGATGATGCGCATCGGCGTTCGCGGTCCGTAAATCGAAGTGTTTTTGTACGTTAGCTTTATGCTAGTTTGGGGGTCGCAATGGCACAAAACGAGACGTTCTCCGCTGGCCCTGCGGGTGCTCCTCTCCACGGCGGTCAACGGGACCAGTCCGGACACTCTTCGCGGCCAAATCCCGAGGAGGGGCATCGCCTGATGCGCGCCTTTCTGAGCATCAGGCGGGCCGCGCTCCGCGAGGCGGTCGTCAATTTGGTCCGGGAACTGTCGACGCTTCAAGACGAGGAGTTTTAGCCTGGGGCGAGTTCGAGGTTAGCCGCCATTGCTGTGCTCTGAATATTGGCTCGGCGCGGTGGATCGTTCTGCAACAGCGCAACCGGAGCGAGCTTTGCGCTTCACCTCCAAGATGGCCATGTCAATCAGGTACAGAAGAAAACCATCATCGGCGCGCTCCGCGAGGTGCTCCGCCATGTTACGAGCTCTGGTCAATTCAATTTGAACCAACTTCAAAATCTCTGACCCTGACACTGATGCCTCGCTTTACCTCAAAACTAATGCGTTGCGTTTCTAAACCGTTGTGTTGCTCCGGCGACAGACGCTAACGAAGACTCACATGGCTGCCAATAGCCAAATCTGGGGAGGTCGTAACGTGAACAAAACGAGATTCAAGGGAGCGTTTTTTTGGAACTCCGCGCTCTCCACCGATTGCAGGCGCTCCCAAGGCCATGCCGAACACGAGAGCGGGAGGCCGCGCTCGGCCTGAAGGCTCGGCGCCGGGGCGATTTGTTAGACGAACCAGTTCATGTGAAGTTCCCCGCCCCTTGTGCTGTCGGCGTCAAGCGAACGTAGCGTGGCGTCAGCTCACGGGTTGGCCTAGCAGCCTGTCGGACTCGAAGTCCGCTTGACCGATAACATATTGATATCATTGAGTTTTATTTTTCTCGCCAGAAACATGAACTCCAATGAAATCGATGGCTTAACGTTTAAGTCCGACAGGCTGCTAGGGCGGTCGGAATGGAAAGCACAGGCTTTGGCTCTGCGGCCGTCAGACTAACAGACAATATACAGAGTCCTGAAATCCGCAGGCTGTGAGCCGCAGATCATCGGAAGGCCTCAGCATCTTGGCGGGGGCATGACCTATGCCGGCCTGTTCGACGCCCGCAACAGCGGGCGCCTGGAGGCGTTCCGGGTTGGACTCGGCATCGAGCGTTCTCTGATGGCGCCGGACGGCGAGCAACTGGCGTTGGCGTGCTGAACGCGTGCGAGGCGTTCGCCCCGCAGGCAGAAGCGAGCCTCGACTTTCGGCGCGAGGCCTGCAGGGAACCGCCGCGGCTCCAGCCATCGGTCGACTTCGTCGGACGTCGTCCGCATGACTGGGGTCGCCCCCGGAGGAACCGGCGCTACCGAAGCGCGCCCTCGTTCAGGACCATCAGCGTTGAGGTCCCGTGCGCGAGAATGCGCCCCCTGGCGTCGGTCACCCGCGCCTCCGTGGAAAGGATTCGCCGGCCCCGGGAGACGACCCGCGCCTCGGTGCGGACCCGGCCGATGTCCTTGGTGATCGGCCGCGAGAAATTCACCTTGGTTTCGAGCGTCGTGTAGCGGCCGCCCGGCGGCAGCAGCGACATGCCGGCGCACCCCGTCGCGCTGTCGACGAGGGTCAGCGCCCAACCCCCATGCACCGCCCCCATCGGATTGAGGAAGGCTTCGCCCGGCTCGCCTTCGAACACCGCCGATCCTTCGCCGACTTCAACCAGCGCAAAGTCGAGGGTCTTCGCCATCGGCGGCGCCGGCAATTCGCCGGCAATGATGGCTTGCAACACCTCCCTGCCGGTCAAGGCCGCAGTGGCTTTGGGATCGACGACGCCGTAGCGAGGTTTTGGAACGTCGAGCATGATCGTCTCTCTCTTCCATTGCAGATACAAGTATTGTATATGCATGGAATGACCCGCGATGCAAGGCCTCTGCCGAAAAAGAAGCTCGTGACCGACGCGCGCGCGGCGATCGAGGCCTGCGCCGTCTCGAACGCGCGGCTCGCCGCACGCAGGCTGACCCAGTTCTTGACCGACCATATGAAGGCGTCGGATCTCGGCGTGGCTCAGTTCGCGCTCATGGCGCAGATCGCCGCCGCGAGCGACGATTCGCTGGGCGCGCTCGCGCGAGCCGCCGGCCTCGATCCGTCGACGCTGTCGCGCAATCTGCAGGTGCTGGAGCGCGAAGGGCTGGTCGAAATGGCGGCCGACGAAAACAACTCCCGCCGCCGGGCCGTTTGGCTGACCGAGGAAGGCGCCCGACGCCTCGAATCGGCGCTCGTCGAGTGGCGAAAAGCGCACGCGGAACTCGCCGCCTTCATCGACGTGGGCGCGGTCCGGCGAATTGCGAAGGCGACGGAGCGGCTGGCCGAGGGGTAGGAAGCCGCATCTCACGGGCTCGTCATCGCGAGCAGCGAAGCGACGTGGCGATCCAGCTTGCGCGAAGGGCGGATTCAGCCGGGCCGCCGGCTTTCGGCGCTCGGATGCCCCCTCAATTCATCCCGAGCGCGGCGAGATGGCGGTCGAGGATCGTCGCCTCCTCGATCCGCTTGTCGGACGGCTTTCATGATTCGTCGCCCTATTTCGCGATTCCGAGAAACACCGCGAGGCGCCGTTCGACCTCGACCATCGCGTCGCCGTCGAGGCGGCCGAAGGCCTCGCCGATCCTGGTCCGCGTGATCGTCATCGTCTTGTCGATCATGATCTGCGAGGGCCTCCGCAAGCCGTTCGCGGCATGCGGCTGAACGGTGAGGCGCAGCAGCGGCGCGTCGACAAGCGCGCTGGAGACGAGCAGAATTGTCGCGGTCGCGTGGTCGGCGAACGCGTCAGCCTGGACGATCAGCGCCGGACGCGGCTTGCCGAAATCGCCCTGAACCGAAACGGTGACGAAATCTCCGCGCTGCATGTCATTGCCCGGTCCAGCCTTCGACGTCGGCGAGCGCGCCCTCGAGGAACGCCGCCAAATCCGGGTCGCCGAGGTCGGACGCGGCGGAGAGCCGGGATTGGCGCCGGCATTCCTCGGCAAATCCCGGACGCCTCGTGTCGGGAACCCAGATTTGCACCGGCCTTAGGCCCGCCTCGCGCAGCGCGGCGCGCCGCTTGCGGACCCGGGCTGCGGATGAAGACGCCATGATCATGCCTTTCCCCTGACTTATGTTACATGTAACGCATCGAGGCGACAGGCGCAAGCCGCCCGAGGAAAGCCTCTTGTCGCCGGCGAGGCCTCGTTGGGCTGAAGTATCATGCCCGTGCTGCGCTATAGTTCGTCTAGAAATAACCGAGAGAGCGCCAGCCGGATGGGGCGTTCAGCCCGAGCGCCTTGAGGCGCATCAAGGGCGTGCAAAACGTCACGACGAACGCGCCGGGTCAAACTGCGAAGCAGTCGCATGAGTTGCCTCTATAGTGACCGCGCAGTTGTTGACGCCGGTGATCCCCGATTTTCGCATGGCTGCGAGGGGCCGCGAGCGCCAATCCAGGACATGCCCGAGCGGTCTCGCAATCGGGGAGATTCCAGCCGCGCGCAGACAACGCAGTGGATGACGGCAATCGCGCAAAGAGCGGCCATTCGCTGCCGGCTGACGACCGGGTTAAATCGACCCAAAGGGGACATTCGCGACAAAGAATTAAGAAGAGGGTGTATGTGCGGAGATGCTCGCTCGACGTGCCGCCGAACATGCGCGGCGAGCCTGTTTCGGTGAAGCAGTGAGGCGCTGATTGTCCGTGGCTTCGCGCTGTTCTGTTGCGCCTAATCGGAGCCCGCGTCGCCTCCGGCGCGGCGGAGCGCGCGCCCTTCCGCAGGATAGTACCGCCGGCTTGCGCTAACCTCTCGGTCGCCGCGACCCCTTGACGCCTTTTATCGTCCGCTTCCTAACGCGGCCCAGTTATCAATTGGATCTGCGCCTGGCTTAGGTCCCAGGTATGCGGCGGCAAGGGGATGAAATGGACTTTTGCGAGAAGGGCCGCCTTGTCCTCCGAAGGCTCGATGCACCAGAGCAAGAATTTCCGGAGAGCGGCGGCAGTCGCCGCGTCGCGCTGGTATTTGGAGACGATCGCGTATTCGTAGGTGACCAGCGGATAGGAATTTTCGCCCTGCGCGAAGGCGAGCGCCAGGCGTTCGTCTTCCGGCGTTCGCGGGCCGAGCACGGCGGCCGCCGCGGAAATGGTCGCCTCCCTTGGCAGCACCGCGCGGCCATCGCTGTTTTTCAACGCGGCGGTTCCGAGGCCCGCGGCGGCGACGGCTTCGCTGAAGGCAATGCCGAGATAGCCGACCGCGTAAGGCGTCGCCTTGATCGCCTCCAACATGCCGGCGTTGCCCGTCGCCGCGATGGCGTCGCGGACTTCAGGCCATTTTATCGACGTTCCGTAATAGAGGCTGTTCTCCCAGGCCGGGGTTGAGAAGCTCAGGAATTCGGTCAGCGCGAAAGTGTCGCCAGACCCGTCGGCGCGGTGAACCGGGATGATCTGATGATGCGGCAGAGCGAGGCCGGGATTCAGCTTGACGATCTGCGGCGCGTCCCAGTTACGGATGGCGCCGGTGTAGATGCCGGCGATGGTCGGGCCGTCGAGCTTGAGGTTTTGCGCGGCGAGGCCCGGCAGATTGTAATTGATGGTCTGGGCCGCAATCGCCAACGCGATGTTCAGCATATCCGGGTGGTCGTGGATTAGGTCGTCTGACATGTAGGCGTCGGAAGCGCCGATCTCCACGGCGCCGGACATAGCCTGCCGGATTCCGGCCTCCGAGCCGGTGCCCGCGAGCGAGATCGTAACGCCGGAATGTTTCTGCCCGTATTCGGCCACCCAGATCGTGAACAGCGGCAGCAGCAGTGTCGATCCGGTCTCGCTTAGAGAGATGTCCGCGGCGAGAACAGGAAAAGCCGCCCGAGAGGCGACGCCGAGACAGGCAAGGAGCAGAAGCGCGAGCAGCTTGCCCGGGTAGGTAACGGGGCTCTTCATTCGGAGGACGCTCCGAGGGACCGCTCGTTGAGAGCGACGGGGCCGGGCATCGCTATGAGCTCCCTTGGCCGATCTTGTCGAGCCTCACGCCGGCGGTCTCGATCCGCACGGCCAAGGTGACGAGGGCGCCGAGCAAGGACGTGCCGGCGAGAATATAGAGCAGCGGGCTCGGGCCGAGCTGCAGGATCAGGATCGGAAAAAAGTAGGCGGCGGCGACGGCGCCCGCCTTGCCGACGGCGGCGGCGAAGCCAGCGCCGGTGGCGCGGATTTCGGTCGGGAACACCTCGCCGGCGATCAGATAGGTGTGCGAGCTCGGACCGAGATTGGTCATGAAGTTGAAAAGCATGAAGCCGGCGAAGAGCAGCGGAATCTGCTGGTCGATCGAGAAATCGCTCGATATCGCGGCGATTAACATGCCGACCGAGCAACCTAAAAAGCTGGTGACCTGCAACCGGATGCGGCCGACCCGGTCGGTCAGGAACATTGCGACGACGATGCCGAGGATCAGCAGCACGGAGATCAGCGCGGCGCCTTCGGCGGCAAAAATGTCGGTCAATATGAGGTCGCTCACGCTGCGGATATGGTCGACCTGGCCGCCGAAGGCGAGTCCCAGAATCGTCGGCGTGAAAATGCCGATGCCGGAGCCGCCGATGTCCTGCAGAAACCAGGGCAGGCAGGCCAGTAGGGTTGCGCGTCGCGTATCCCTGCGGAACAGCGCGGCGTAGCCGGTCGATTTGGCGGGCCGCTCGGTCGCGGCGGCGCTCTCGCGACGCAGCGCAATCGCGCGGGGGTAAGGCGGCGCGCGGCTTAGGAGGCGCCCCACCTCTGCCTCCGCGCGGTCATGGGCGCCGCGGATGTGCAGCCAATTGGCGCTTTCCGTGATGGAAAAACGGCCGATCGTGACGGCCAAGGCGGGGAGGATGGCAACGCCGTACATCCATCGCCAGGCGTCGAGCTTGGCAAGGATGGTCAGGACGGCAAAGCCGATGGCGGTGCCGCTGAGCGCGCCGACGGCCTGGAACGTGTAGGCGGCCAGCACCAGCCTGCCTCGGCTCGCCGTGCAGATATTTTCTGAGATGATCAAATGCGCGGTCGGATAGTCGCAGCCCAGCGCCAGCCCAAGCCCGAACAGGCAGAAGATCAACAGCGCGAAATTGTTGCTGACGACCAGCACCACCAGAAACGCCAAGAAAATGAACATCTCAGCGATGAACATGGTCTTGCGGCCGAAATAGTCGGAGAGACCGCCGAGGCCCGCGGCGCCGATCAAGATGCCGAGCAAGCTGGCCGCGCTGATCAGGCCGTATTCGCCCGGCGGGATGCCGAACTCGCGCGAGATCAGCGGCAGCGTGACGCCGGTGACGAAAATGATGAACCCGACGAAGAACTTGCCACAAGCTGCGAGCGCCCAGATGCGCCATTGCATCAAGGTCATCGGCACCGACGACAGGCTCGTGCCGTCGGCCCACATCGGGAGTTCGTCGATATAGTGCTGAACCGAGCGCGGTTCGCGCCGCTGAGGCCGGATCGCGTCCGAGGCGTCAGACATCGTCGATGCTATTCCCCAGTCGGCAGCACGATTGAAATACGTATGTCTGAGGGGACCGGCACGCCCGGTCAAGCGTCGCCGATCGAAATTCGCTCAAATGCGGCTAGCGGATCGCGCCGTACGCCGTTGCCAGTGAACGTGAGCCCGAATGCCGGACAGATCGACGAACTGATCGATCTTGTGAAGCATGTGATCGCCCGGGACGTTCCGTTCGAGGCTGAAGTCATCAAAGAGCGCCTCTTGCATCGCTTTCCGTTCGCCCGCTATCGGCCAAATCTCCCCTCGCCAGAAGTGAATCAGCGACGCCGGTCGCGCTCAAGCGGAGTTTTTCAACACAATTCCCCCAACTGCGAAGTCCAAGGTCACGATCCGCGATGACTGCTTTACGTCGATCCGCGACGTTCAATCGGTGGCAGCGAAAGCCCGCCTTTGGTGAAGGGTTTCGGGCGCCGGCCCTTTGCGGACGGTGCTGCAGGCGCCGGGGCCGGCGCTCGAAAGCCTCCCAAGGAGGAAACCGCGGGGAGGTTGGGGGCTGTTTTTCGAGCGCGCCTATGGGGATTTGAGGAACGCGGACGGCTGGCGAGCGAGGCGTCGGCGGCCGGCGGCGCTCGGAGTTTTCAGCGGAAGGGACGACGGCGGCTGTTTTCGATGGCGACGATGGGCGGGAGCGAGGCGTTCGCATCGGTCGAAGGAGGATTGGCGACCTCCCGCGGACATTGCGCTCTTGTTCCGGCGCGCGGCTGGAGGCGGAGGCGATCGACGGTGCGAGGCGGGATGGATGGCGACGGTCATGAGGTGTCGATCCTGATCCGGCTCGGGGATGGCGATCGCGCGGGGCGCGGGCCGCCGAACGTCTCGACGACGATCATGCGGCCGCCGCAACACGGGCAGCGGCGCGCAGGCGAAAGGTGATCGGCCTGACTGTCGGCCCCGGCGCACGAGGGCTGGGGCGCATTCTCCGTCGCGGCGAGCAGTTGTCGGGCGCGCTCGATGTTCTGAGCGCGAACCGGGCCGGCGAACAGGCCGTAGTGGCGGATGCGGTGGAAGCCGCTCGGCAGCACGTGCAGGAGAAAGCGGCGGATGAACTCGTGGGCGTCGAGCGTCATGGTCTTGAGCCGGTCGCGTCCTTTGATGCGGTAGTCCTTCCATTTGAAGGTGACGCCCTTCTCGTTGAGCGCGATGAGCCGGGCGTTCGAGATCGCGACGCGGTGGGTGTAGCGCGACAGGTAGGCGAGGACGGCCTTCGGTCCGGCGAACGGTCTCTTGGCGTAGACGACCCACTCGGAGCGGCGCAGCGGCGCGAGGGCGGCGTCGAAGGCGCTCTTGTCGGCGAGCGGGGCGAGGTCGCCGAAGAAGGCGAGGCGTCCGGCGGCATGCAGGGCCGCGAGCCCTTCGAGAAAGAGGCGGCGGAACAGGCGGGAGAGCACGCGCACGGGCAGGAAGAAGCCGGGCTTGCAGGCGATCCAGCGCGAACCATCCGGCGACAGGCCGCCGCCGGGAACGATGACGTGGACGTGCGGATGGTGGGTCAGCGCCGAGCCCCAGGTGTGCAGTACGGCGGTGAGGCCGATGCGCGCGCCGAGATGCTTGGGTCCGCGGCGATCGTGGTCAGCGTCTCGGCGGCGGTCCTGAAGAGGAGGTCGTAGACGGCGGCCTTGTTCTGGAACGCGACGGCGCCGATCGCGGCCGGCAGGGTGAAGACGACGTGATAGTAGGGAACCGGCAGAAGCTCCGCCTCGCGGTCTTCGAGCCATTGCCGCGCGGCGGCGCGCCTGGCACTTCGGGCAGTGACGATTCCGGCAGGAGTTGTATGCGACGCGCTCGTGCGCGCAGTCCTCGCAGCGCTCGACGTGGCCGCCGAGCGCGGCTGTGCGACAGGTCTCGATCGCCGACATGACCTTCGACTGGGCGAGGCTCGCGTGACCAGCGTTGGCCTTCCGCCATGCCGCCCCATGGGCGCGAAAGACGTCGGCGACCTCGAGGGGAGGCCGCGCCACGCGGCCGTGGTCAGGCGGGCGGCGTTTTCTTCGTCAGCTGACGCCCAGCCGGTCCAGCGGGCTCTTGATGTCGCGGACCGTATTGATGGCGACGCGGGTGTAGAGCGCGGTTCGGTCTCGAGCTTGGCGTGCCCCCAACAACGCCCTGGATGGCGCGATGTCGACGCCCTGTTCGAGCAGGTGGGTCGCGAGAAAGCTGTGCGGAGCGTATAGGAGGAAACGCGCTTGGGAACTCCAGCCAGGTCTTCGGCAGCGGTGACGGCGCGGTTGAGCTGACGCGCGGTCACAGGATTGATCGGGTTCTCGCCGGGGAACGGCAGACCTGCGGCCGCACCACCTTCCACCATTCGCGCGGAGCTGGAGCAGTTGAGGCGACAGCATCACGTCGCGTCCCGCTGTCCCTTGCCCTGCTCGACCCGGAGCATCATGCGCCCACTGTTGGATGCTCAGGACACCTCAGGTCGGGCGACCTCCGACACGCCTGAGGCCCGCGCCATAGGGCGAGCGCTGAGCGCGGCCTTGTTCTTGAAGCTCGGCCGCCTGGAGACATGCCACCTCCTCCTGGCTCAGAACGAGACCGGCGACTTGCACGGCTCGGTCACGGTGCTGCAGAGGCGGACGAGGTCGGCTTTCCGAGCGTCACGATGGAAGAAGACTCGCCGCGCGTGGATGGCGGAGTTGATCGTCGAGGGGCTGGCCTGCTGCTGCGCCATATGCAGTTGATAGCGGCGAAGGTGCCTCGGCTCGTCGCCGACAGGCGACCGGTCGAGGAAGGATTACGAACTCTCACGTTGCGAAC
>CAWDTW010000067.1:0-56354 GCA_963805295.1 uncultured Alphaproteobacteria bacterium
GGGTGGTCAAGCCGCCTTCTCATCCATCAAGGTGCGCGCAAGCGAATGAGAACTCATCCGGCGAGGCGAGGCGGCCGGCCTTCTTCATCGGGCACGGCCTCGGCGCCGCGGCGATTGCCGGGGCCGCGCACGCGCTCGACGGCGCGGACGTGCGCGGCGCGTTCCTCGTCCCTCCGCCGGACGAAGCGGGGCTCGGGCGCCTCGCCGGAGCGGAATGGACCGCCTCCCGCGCGCTCCTGCCCTGCCCGAGCCTCGTGGCGGCGAGCCGCGACGACGCCGACGGCGCTGATGAAGCGGTCGCGCTTACGCACCGTAACGAACGAATGCCGCAAGAGCCGATAGGCAAGAAACAAGTCCCGCCGAAAACAACCATCTCGACTTTGACGGGACGGCGGCGGCGGATCCCAGTTTGAATCGTTTCTAAAGTGTGCCCCCGGTCATTGTCCCTTCGACGCGGGCTTGATATCCGACAACCCTGTTACAGCTTGCCAGTCACAGCTTGGCCGGCCGGCGGCCACGGCGGCGATGAAGACTTTTTAGAGGGCGTTCAATGTTTGGATCGGCGTCGAATTTACATCGATGCGGTAGACTTGCCGCCATCGCATCGCTGGCGATTTTCGCCGGTTTGGCGGTCGGCGGCTCGGCGCCCTCGCGGGCGGAGGACGCCCCGACGTCGCGACATCCTCCTGAGGGGAACAGCGTCCATGATCATTGCCTTTAGGTCCGCCTTGCCGAAGGGCCTCGCTCGATCCGCCTTGCTCGCTGCCGCGCCATGGCTGTCGCTCGGCCTCGCCAACCTCGCCGCGGCGCATGCGGCCGAGGGCTTCCTGGCCTCGATCCACAGCGACACGACCTTGAGCACGACGGTTCCCGCCAACGGCGACCAGAACCCCTACGCGATCGTCGTCGCGACGGTTTCGAGCGGCGCGATCGAGAAGGACGACGTGCTCGTCACGAACTTCAATAACGACAAGAACCTTCAAGGCCTCGGCACCACGATCGTCGACTATAATCCTTCGACGAAGAAGCTTTCGGTGTTCGCCGAACTGCCGCGGCATTTGTCGCAATGTCCCGGGGGCATCGGGCTGACCACGGCGATGACCATGCTGAAGTCCGGCTGGGTCATCGTCGGCAGCGCGCCCAGCGAGGACGGCACGACGAAGACGAAGGGCGCGGGCTGCGTCCTCATTCTCGATTCGCACGGCAAGGTCGCCGGCGTCATCGCCGGGCCGAACATCAATGCGCCTTGGGGCAATATGGCGACGATCGACAATGGCCGCGCCGCCACGCTCTTCGTCAGCAACGCCGGCTTCGATCTCGGCGAGCCGACCAGCGATGCGCCGGTGGTGAAACTGTCGACCGTGCTGAGGCTCGAACTCGCCGTCCCCGACGGCAAGCCGCCCGTCGTCAAGAGCCAGACGGTGATCGGCAGCGGCTTCGGCGCGCAGGCCGACAAGGACGCCTTCCTGGTCGGACCCACGGGGCTGCAGCTCGGCAAGGACGACACGCTCTACGTGTCCGACGCGATCGGCAACCGCATCAACGCGATCCGCCACGCCACCACGCGAACGACCTCCGCCGGCGTCGGCCGAATCGTCACGCAAGACGGGCTGTTGCAGCGGCCGCTCGCGATGATGACGGCGCCGAACGGCAACCTCATCGTCACGAACGCCCAGAACGGTCAGGTCGTCGAGGTCGATCCCGCGACCGGGAAACAGCTCTCGGCGATCTGGGTCGATGAAAACAAGGCGCAAACGCCTCCTGGCAGCGGCGATCTCTTCGGGATCGCCATGACGCCATCCGGCTCCGGCTTCTATTATGTGGAAGACGAGTTGAACACGCTCGTCCTGGCGCAATGACCGGCTCCGGCGACAAATCCGTTCGCGCTTCGCGGCGCGTGTTTCTCGCAGGGGCCGCAGGGCTGGCCCTCGCCGGCTCGGGCAAGAGCGCGGACGCAGCCGAGGCGGCGGGTCAGTCGAAACGTCCGGCGATCGAGCCGTTCTGGGGCGCCCATCAGGGCGGCGTCGCGACGGCGCAGCAGGGTTTCACCTACTTCGCCGCGCTGGATGTCGCCGCGAAAGGCCCCGGCGACGTCGCCGACCTCATGCGCACGTGGACTGCTGCGGCGGCGCGAATGACGCGCGGAGAGACGGCCCGCCCCATCGACGCCGATGTCAGCCTGCCCGCAGCCGACAGCGGCGAAGCGCTCGACCTCGGCGCCGCCCGGCTCACCCTGACCTTCGGCTTCGGCGCCGGGCTCTTTGTCAAGGACGGCAAAGATCGGTTCGGCTGGGCGTCATCGCGGCCGGACGCTTTGGTCGATCTCCCGAAATTCAACGGCGACCAGCTCCAACCGGGCCATACCGGCGGCGACTTGTCTATCCAGGCTTGTGCGGACGACCCCCAGATCGCTTTTCACGCCGTGCGGCAACTCGTTCGTCTCGCATACGGCAATGCGACTTTGCGCTGGACCCAGGCGGGATTTGCGCCATCCGCGGGCGAAAACACGCCGCGCAACCTGATGGGGTTCAAAGACGGAACAGAGCAGCCAAAAGACCTCGACGCCGTGGTTTGGGTCGGCGAGGAAGGGCCTGACTGGATGCAAGGCGGAAGCTACCTCGTGGTCCGCAAAATCCGCATCGCGCTCGAGCATTGGGACCGAACCCCGGTCGATTTTCAGGAGCAGACGATCGGCCGTCACAAATATTCCGGCGCCCCGCTCGGCGGCAAAGCCGAATTCGATCCGCTCGATCTCGCCGCGCTCGACGCGACCGGCAAGCCGGCAATTGCCCAAAACGCCCATGTCCGGATGGCCGCCGCGGCGGCCAACGACGGCGCGCGGATCCTGCGCCGCGGCTTCTCCTACAATGACGGCGCGAGTTTCACCGCCGAGCGCTGGCCGCCATGGCGGCAGGGGCTCGAATATGACGCGGGCCTGCTCTTCGTCTCTTACCAGCGCGATCCACGCACCGGATTCATCACGATCTTCGACCGGATGTCGAAGCTCGATATGCTGAACCAGTTCACCACCCATATCGGCAGCGGCGTCTTCGCTTGCCCCGGGGGCGTCGCCGAGGGAGAATTCATCGGCGAACGCCTCTTCCGAACTGCGTGATCGGCAAGCGCTCCGCGCCTCGGCGGCGGCGCGGAGGACGACTGGCCGAGCCAGTGGCGGGGTCGAGAGTTTTGACCGCCCCCGCTCCGCATTCGGCCGACGCCCGGGCGTCGGCCGCAGACTTCAGTCCGTCACCACCATCGGCAGTGGCGATAACCCCAGTGGTTAATCCAGCAATGGCGGGCCGTAATAGTAGGGATGATGGTGGCGCCACCACCAGCGGTTCGGGTGCCAATGGCCCCAGGTCTGAACTGGACCCCATTCGTGGGACCACGGGTCCTTGGATTTAAGGTGTACTCTTGCCTGCCCTTGTCCTTCAAGAATTAAGCCGCTTCTTGCTGCTTCTGCTTCTGCTGTGGGTATGTGGGCAACGCGTTTGCGTTGTCCAAGCGAAGCGGCATATCCACAGCGCTCGCCGCCGCCTCGATTTTGTCCATCCCGGCGCGCCACACCGCCATCGGCATCTGGTTGTTCATCGCCTGGTGAGGGCGTCGAAAATTGTAAAAAGTCATCCAGGAACCGATGCCGGCCCGCGCCTCGCGGCCGTCGGCGTAAGCTTTCAGATGCACCTCTTCATACTTGATGGAGCGCCACAGCCGTTCGATGAATATGTTGTCCATGAAGCGGCCGCGTCCGTCCATCGAAATCGCGACGCCGGCCGCCGCGAGCTTGCCGGCGAAAGCCTCGGCGGTGAAAGTGGAGCCCTGATCGGTATTGAAAATCCGCGGCTTTCCGAACCGAAGCAGCGCCTCCTCCAGCGCCGCCGCACAGAAGCTCGCATCGTTGGTGTTCGACAGCCGCCATGCCAGAACCGCACGGCTGGCCCAGTCGATGATCGCCACCAGATAGAGGAAGCCGCACGCCATCGGGATGTAGGTCACGTCGGCCGCCCACACGTGGTTCGGCTCGACAATCTTCAGGCCGCGCAGCAGGTAGGGGTATATCTTGTGCCCGGGCACGGCTTTGCTCGTGCCGGGGCGTGGAACCAGCGCCTCGATCCCCATCACCCGCATCAACCGCCGCACTCGCTTGCGGTTGACCCCGCGGCCTTCCTTGTTGAGTTCGAAGGTCATTCGCCGCGAGCCGTAGAACGGAAGTTCGAGATGCAGTTCGTCGATGCGGCGCATCACCGCCAGATCGTCCGCCCCGGTGACGGGCTTGGGACGGTAGACCGCCGAGCGCGCCATACCCACAAGCGCGCATCGGCGGCGCACCGACAGGTCCTTGCCAGGCCGTTCGACCATCGCCCTTCGATCGGTCGCGCTCATCGACCCGGCCTCCTGGCCAAGAAATCCCGTTCGACCGTCAGTTGGCCGATCTTGGCGTAAAGCTTGGCCGTCTCACGCTCGCGCTCCTCCTCGCCATCGCCCGAACCGCTCGCCCCTCGCGCGAATAGGCTCGCGACGTTGTCGAGAACCTGCTTCTTCCAGGCATAAATCTGGTTCGGATGCACCCCGTGCCGCTTCGCCAGTTCCGGAACCGTCGCATCCTCCCGCAGCGCCTCGAGCGCAATCTTCGCCTTGAACGCCGCATCAAACTTCTTGCGTGACTTCGTCATAAAGAATTATTATTCTCGCTCCATCGGTTGCGACAGAGCAGGACATTTCACACCTTAGCCAATGGTCCTAAATCCGGGGTCCAGTTCAATCCTCGGCCAGCGTCTCGTAGCGCTCGGCGCGGGTGCGTTTGTCGCGGATGGGCAGATCATAGCCTGCCTTCACCGTCGCGCCGCGCTCGCCGATTTCCGTGCGGATGCGGAACACCTCGAAGCCGACGTTGACCCCATCGACCACCGAGCGCTCGTAAGGATATTGCGCGACGAGGTTGCGGCCGAAGAAGCCCATCGTGTGCAGCGACGGCGTCGCCGTGAGGCCGAGGATGAACGCGTCGAAATAGTCGAGCACCTGCCGCCACGTGCCGTAGATCGATCGATGGCACTCGTCGGTGACGATGAGGTCGAAGCTCTCGATCGGGAAGCCGGGATTATAGGCGACGACCTTTTCGCCTTCTTGGCCGCCGCGCTCGAACGACGAGGCCTCCTCGTCCTCCTCCGTCAACGGCGCGCCGGTCAGCGCCGCGTAGACGCGCTGGATTGTGGCAATGACGACCTGCGCGCCCTCGTCGAGCCCGGACGGCCCGAGCTTCTGGACGTTGTAAAGCTCGGCGAAGGAGCGGCCCGTCCCCGGCGGCCGATAGGCGAGATATTCGTCGCGCGCCTGGCGCACGAGATTGGCGCGATCGGCAAGAAAGAGGATGCGGCGGAAGCCCGCGTGCGCAAGTAGCCGGTAGGACAGCGTCGCAGCCGCGTAAGTCTTGCCTGCGCCGGTCGCCATCTGCACCAGCGCGCGCGGATGGTTTTGCGCCAGCGATCCCTCAACGCCGTTCACGGCCTCGATCTGACAGGCGCGTAAGCCCTCCGCATTGAGCGGCGGCATCGCCTGGAGGCGCCGGCGCAGGGTCGTGGGCTCTCTCAGCCAGCGCGCGAGCGTCTCCGGGCGATGAAAAGCGAAGACCCGGCGCGAGACCGGCGCGGGATCGGCGTGGTCGCGAAACAGGATTTCGGTCGGCGACGCGACATATTCAAAGCGGACCTGTCCCGCCTCGCGAACCAGATAGTCCGGCGCTCCCGCCATGTAGCGGTCGGCCTGCTCGGAAAAACCCGACAGGGTCGTTCCTTCCGGCTTTGCTTCGATGACGCCACAAAGCCGGCAATCGACGAACACCGCGTAATCGACCGGCCCGGAATCGGTCTGGAATTCACGCACAGCGACGCCTTGCGCGGCGCCGACGTTCATCTCGGACCGGCTCTGCACGACCCAGCCGCAAACGCCCAAGTTCCGATCGATCGCCGCGCGGGCGATGTCCTCGGGATGAAAGGCGCTGTTGGTCACAGGGTCGGCGTCGATTCGCGCGGTTGGAAAGGAGAAGGAAATCTCTCGTACGCCGAGCGGAAATACAAGTCGCCCGTCTGACGGCATTGTTGTCAGCGGAACGACGCAATGCAGGACAACAGCCGCCGCCCTACGATCTTCTGGATTGCTTCGTCGCTTGCGCTCCTCGCAATGACGCTAACGTCGGCGTTTACTGACACTCGCTCAAACGCCGCCTTCCCGAAACGGATTGACGACGACGCAGCCGCCGAACCGGCGGCCGTCCTGCAGATCCTCGCTGTAGAGCCGGTCACAGCCGGCCTCGATCGCGGCGGCGACGATGAGCGCGTCGTAGATGCCGATTCCGCTGTCGCGCGCGAGGGCGATCGCCGCTCGATGCGTATCGAGGGTGAGCGGCGGGATCGTCTCGAACCATCTCTCCACGACCGTCAGCGCCGCTTCGATCCGCGACCATTCCTGCCGCTGCTTTTTTCGAAGGACGTTGGCGAACTCGTTGACGACCTGCACGCTGATCACACCGCCCAGCGCAAGGACGCCCTGCGCCGTGTCCCGCTTCGGTTCGCGACTGGCGAACGCATAGACGAGGATGTTCGTGTCGAAGAAAGCGGTCACCGCTCGTTCGCTTCGTCGCGGTCGAATTTGTAGTCGGGCGGCAGTTCGAACCGGAACTGCTTCGAGAGCCTCGAGGAACTCCTCGCGTCTGTCGCGTTTGGAAATCTCGCAGCGCCGATCGCCGGTCGCGACGATCTCGAGCTCGTCGCCGGATTTCAGCTTCATGGCGGCCACAAGTTCCTTGGGGAGCCGGACCGCGAGGCTGTTCCCCCATTTCGAGACACGCATGAACGTCCTCCAATGATATCCATGGTCTGCCACGATATCATGGGCAAGATATCACGCGACTTCAAGCTCTTTCCTCAACAAGAGCCTCGCGAACCGCTCATGCCGCCCAGTCCATGACCAATAGCCCGGGCACGCGCTCAAATTCGCGTGTATTCGCGGTCACCAGCGTTGCGCCGCGCCTGCGCGCCTGGGCGGCGATCAGCGTGTCATAGGCGCCGATCGGCGCTCCGTTCGCTTCCAGGTGCGCGCGAATCTCCCAAGCGTGGGCGGCGTCCTCGGCGTCGAAGGCGGCCACGGAAATGCCGCGTGCGAGAAAAAGGTCGAGTTGACGGTCGGATGCGGCGCGGCGATGACTCTTGGCGTGGCCGTACCGCATCTCGAATAGGCAAATGGCGGGAAGCACGATCGGCGCGCCGAGCGCCATCTGCGCCTCGAAACGATCGCGGACTGTCGGATTTCGCCGGTTGATGAGGCTGATAACGACGTTGGTGTCGAGGCAGATCATTCTTCGAAGAACTTGCGCGGATCGGGTGACGCTGGCGGGTCCTCCGGCGGGCCGTCGCGAAACAAATCCTCGCCGCCCAAGGCGTCGATCTTCGCCCAGAACGCCTGCGCGTCGAATGGCGGTTTGTCGTGGATCGGCTCCAGGATCACCTTGTCCCCGACCTTGCTCACCCGCACCTCCTTGCCGGGCAAGCGAAACTCCTTCGGCAGACGTACGGCCTGGCTGCGCCCATGCATGAATATTTTCGCGGTGGCGGTCACTTTAAGCGCTCTCCTCCCGCTGGCGAGGCGATATCTACCAGAGATAGATATCACGTCGCCGGCGCGCCCGTCAACCCGCGTGACTTTGCTGTCAACGTTCGTTGGCTTCTTCGCGGTCGAACTTGTAATCGGCGGGCAGAGGGATCCACATCGACGCCAGCCGCTCCAACGCCTGCTCACGCCGCCGGTCCTTCTCGATCGAGATCGCGCGGGCTGCCGCCTGGACAAGGTTCACTTCGTCGCCCACGCTGAGGCCCATGTCGTCCACAATCTTCTTGGGCAACCGGACCGCGAGGCTGTTGCCCCATTTCGCCACGCGCATGATATCAAGACCCTATCGCAAGTCGGCGGATATCATATGGATGATATCACCAAGGCGCAGGGCCATTTCGCAGACTCGCGGAACCGCTGCAGTCTCAACTCTGATCACAGCGCGAGGCGTCCGCCCGGAGGCGAGCGACCGTTCCTGCCGCGCGGTTGCGCGGACGTGCGCGTTCGCATCCCGGAGAGCCGTCAGCCCTCTTCAGCTCATTCGCGTTCGGATCGCGCCTGCGTCGACGGCTTGCTCGCCCTCGACGCCAGCCTCCGCGCCGCCCGTTCGCGGCGTCGGCCCTTGTCGATCGAGAGTGTTCCGTCGACCGTCTGAACGACGCGCAGTTCGTCCCCCGCGCGAAGTCCCATGTCCTCCACGATCTGCTTGGGCAACCGAACGCCGAGACTGTTTCCCCATTTTGTGACGCGCATGAGCTCCACCCTATCACGGCAGTGCGGATATCATAGGTATGATATCGCCGAAGCGCAAGGCCCGTGCGACGCTTTCGGGCCGAGGCCGGGCCTCGACCGCATCGCGGCTGCGCCTCGCCGCAGTCATGTCCCCCAATCCGTCACCAAGAGCCCCGGCACGCGCTCGTGTTCGTGGTGACGAGCGTCGCGCCGCGCCGGCGCGCCTGGGCGGCGATGAGCGTGTCATTGACGCCGCGATCGGCGTTCCCTTCGCCGGCGCCATCAGCCGGGTTCCCGCGGCGAGTTCCGCCTCCAACCGTTCGGCGATTTTCGGCCGCCGCAGGTTCATGGTGAAAAAGGACGACGTTCGAGTCAAGGCAGAGAACATGGACGCCGTCAATCAAACGAAATCCCGTCATCGGGCAGGACCGGAATCTCTTCGGGTAGGCCGTCAGGATAAAAGTCGCGGGCGCCGCGGGCGTCGAGCTTGGCGCGCCAAGCCTTGACGTCGAACGGCGGATTTTCGATCGGCTCCAGAATCACTTTGTCGCCGACCTCGCTCACCCGCGCTTCCTTGCCGGCGAGGCGGAACTCCTTCGGCAGCCACACCGCCTGGCTGCGGCCGTGCATGAAGATCTTTGCGGTCTTGGACACGAGCGAGCTCTCCTGTCGGAGGTGATATCTATCAATGGTGGATATCACACTGTCGACGGGCCGTCACGCGCTTCGAACGAAGCCGGTCCCTCACGCTCCACCGGCCTGCCTTTCGATTCGACGCTAGCCCAACTTCCGCACTTTTCTAAGCAGCCAACCAGCGCCGTTGGCGCGCCATTATGAGTGAAAATGGTGGCGGCGCGGGCCGGTTTGTCCGAGTCTCTCCACGGGCGATCGTGTTGAGGCTGACAACTCTGCGGTGGCTTGCGACCCCGATAAGCAGTCTGGCCCGCGCTACATAGAGGTACCATTTTTTGTCGCCCCCGGGAACGGGGAGCACGCGTGGCAGTGTCTCGACTATACCTGCGGCGTCACGGTCGCCTTCCTTTGGATGGAGGCGAAGATGCAAGTGATCATTGAGCGGTGCGCCGGGTTTGACGTGCATCAGGAGGCGGTCGTTGCCTGCGTCTTGATCGGCGCGCCGGGCGAGCGGCCGAGGAAGCAGGTGCAGACCTTTCGGACGATGACGCGCGATCTGGAAGCGTTGCGGGACTGGCTGCAAGAGCTTGGGGTGACGCAGGTCGGCATGGAGAGCACCGGCGTTTACTGGCGCCCGGTCTATGCCGTGTTGGAAGGGCATTTCGACCTCATCGTCGGCAACGCCCGGCATATCCGTAACGTGCCGGGTCGCAAGACCGATGTGAAGGATGCCGAGTGGATCGCCGATCTGGTCCGCCATGGGCTGATTGCCAAGAGCTTCGTTCCGCCGGCGCCGCAGCGCGAGTTGCGCGAGTTGCTGCGCTATCGCCGCAAGCTGGTGGAGAGCCAGGCGGCCGAGCGCAACCGGCTCCTGAAGCTCCTGGAGACGGCCAACATCAAGCTGGCCAGCGTCGCCAGCGACGTCTTCGGGGTTTCCGGGCGCGCCATGTTGAAGGCTCTGATCGAGGGCAGCGCCTCGGCCGAGGCGATGGCGGACCTTGCCAGAGGGCAATTGCGCCGTAAGCGGGACGATCTGGTTCTGGCGCTCGAAGGGCGGATGGAGGAGCACCATCGTTTCCTACTGGCGACACAACTGCGCCGGCTCGAAGCGGCCGAGCACGATATCGCCGCCCTCGACGACCGCATCGAAGCAAAGCTCGCACCTTACTGCGTTCAGCACGCCCTGCTGATGCAGATCCCTGGCGTCGACTGGGTGGTCGCCGCCGCCCTCATCGCCGAGATCGGTGTCGATATGAGCGTCTTCCTCAGCGTCTACCATCTCGCCGCATGGGCCGGCGTGTGCCCCGGCAACCATGAGAGCGCCGGCAAGCAGAAGAGCGGGCGCGCCCGCAAGGGCAATGTCCATCTGCGCACCATGCTCGTCGGCGCCGCCATTTCCGCCGCGCGGACCAAGGGCAGCTACCTCAAGGACAAGTTCCACCGCCTCAAGGCGCGCCGCGGCGCCATGCGCGCGGCTCTCGCCATCGCTCACAAGATCCTCGTGGCTGCCTATCACATGCTTACCAAGGGCCTGCCCTACCGCGAACTCGGAGAAGCCTACCTCGACCAGATCGCCCAGACCCGAACCGTCGCCAACCTCAAACGACGTATCGAGCGCCTCGGCTACAACGTCACCCTCGAACCAAAGGCCGAGCCCGCATGACCCCACATCCGCGCTGAAGCTATTTTCATGGCAGAGTACTTTTATTTCAATAAGATAGGACATTTGTTAGTCACTATGGACTGGGGTCCATGTCTGTTGCGGCTTCATGATGCGCGGTGAGAGGTCGAGGCAGCGGTAGAGGTCGAGGACGTCGGGCTCCGGGGTTGCGGCCTTGCGGATGCGCAGGCAGGAGCCGTCGTCGGCTGGCAGGACGATGGTGCAGATTTGGTGGCTCTCGAGGGTGTCGCGCACGGTCGGCCAGGAGGAATGGATGCCCTGGTCGAGCAAAGTCCTCTCGATGGCGATCAACAGATGGTAGGCGAGCACGCAGAGAAAGATGTGGGCTTCGGTGCGGCGCTCGGTGTGATGGAAGATCGGCCGCTCGGCGAGCGGCGATTTCATATCGCGGAAGGCGTTCTCGGCGCGGGTCAGCAGGATGTAGATGCGCCAGAGCTCGTCGCCTGAGAGATCGTTGCGATCGGTCTTGATCGGATAGCAGCCGTCGAGCCGTTCGGCCTTGGCATACTTGTCGGCATTGAACTGGGCTTGGAGGGTCGCGGTCTGCGCGTCGTAGGAGAGATCGAAGTAGCGCGCGACGCGGGGGTAGCGCTCCTTCAAGCGTCCGATCGCCTGGTTGACCTTCTCGGCCTTGACCAGTTTTTTCTCGGCGACGCGCTTGGCGAGCCTGTCGAGATCCGCGCGCAGCCGCCCTTCCTGCTTGGTGCGGATGGCGCGGTCCTTGGCGATGCGCTGCTCGCTGCGGCACAGCGCGTAGGTCTTTTCGCCGTCGACGCGGGTCTTGATCTCGATCGTGGTCTTCTTCTGCGCCGGGTTGAGCGGCGAAGGCTGGCGCAGCACCGGGGCGAAGCCGTCGGTGTCCTCGAGCTCGGCCAGCCAGCGGTCACGCTCGGGCTGGCGGCTGGCGACGACATAGTGCAGCTTGCGGTCCGTGATCTCGGCGAGGTTGTCGTCGAAGGCCATGCCGCGGTCGACCACCACGGTTGCGCCTTGCCGCAGGCCGGCGCGCTCGGCGAGGCGATCGAGCATGGCGGCAAGCGTCGTGCGGTCCTGGGTGTTGCCGGCGAACACCTCGTGGGTGATCGGAAAGCCCTCCCGGCTAACCACGAGGCCGACCACGACCTGCTTGCAGTCGGCGCGGTGATCGCGTGAGTAGCCGCGCTTGGCCTTGCCGTTGCGGGCGCACTCGCCCTCGAAGTAGGTCGAGGTGAGATCGTAGAGATAGATCGTTGCGTCGAGATTGAACAGGCTGCGCTCGCGCGCAACCAGCGCCGCCTCAATGGCGGCGCGGTGCGGATAAAGCTTGTCGAGCACCCCGTAGAGCGGGTCTTCCGTCAACCCACCGAAGTCGACGCCGAGAATGTCGGCGAGTGCGGTGCGCCGGATCCAATCCGGCATGGCGTGTTCGGAGCACGGCGCGATCAAGCGATTGAGCGCCATCGCACAGGCCAGCCGTTGCGCGGTGGCGGACAGCCCGCAGTCGCGCAGAATGCGGTCGAGGCCGAGGCGCTGCCAGAACTGATGGCCGACGTGGACCGGGCCGGCTTCACGGTGGCGCTCGGTGGTGACGCGCGAGGGATCGACCTTGATCAACGCCCCGCGGGCCGTCCGCGACAACGACGGCGCCGGCGTAACCTCGCCGCGGTCGGCGCGTCTTGCCCGCACCCGCCGGACAATGTCGGCGACTTCGCCATCAGCGGCATCGAGCAGATCGTCTTGGCCGACCAGCGCATCTTCGATCTTGCGCGCGAGCTTGAGCCATTCCGCGCCCGGTCGCGGGCTCAGGTCGCCGAGCGAGCAGACCGTCTTCTGGCGCGGGCCTTTGGCGGTGTGGACGGACTCCACCAGCACATAATTGGTGTACGTCTTGCCCTTGTACCCCCGAATCGACTTGCGGATGTACATAGCCCACTAACAATCACAGAAGCGCCGTGAATGCAAGGGATAGGCAGCATATTGTAGTCACTATATTGAAACCGCGCGCGCCGCCCTCCACGCGCCTCAGGCATTTCCAATGACTTAGCTATCCTTGTGAGGTCGCCCGACTGAAAAATCAGTCGCCCACGCCGGAAGTTGGGCTAAGCAGCCAACCAGCGCCCGGGGGGCGCGCCATTATGCGTGAAAATGACGGGGGCGGGCCGCACGACGCCAATTCCTCAGAGCTATTTTCATGGCAGAGATTCGTGGTTCGGCCAACGGAAGCACCGTGCGCTCTGCATTGAGTTCATCCACGGCGTGGTGGATCGCCCGGTCGAGCGCGTCAAGGTCGGCAAAGGTCTGATGCGCCAGGTGGTGCGCCTTGAGGTCGCGCCAGACCACCTCGATGTCGTTGAGTTCCGGCGCATACCTGGGCAGCCACTCGACGGTGAGCCAGTGTGCGCGGGCGGCAAGCGCCGCCATCGAGAGCTTGCTCGTGTGGATCGGGCCATTGTCCTCCACGAGCACCACCGGCTTGGTGGGTTGGCCGGGCCTGGGACCAAAGAGCCGATCGAGTTGCTCGAGATGGGCGACGAAATCGCTGCTGCGCTTGGTCGGGCTGGTGTGGACGATGAGTTGGCGCGTGACGTGATCGAGCGACCCCAGCATGGCGACCTTCCTGGCCTGTCCCGGGGCCGGCACACGCAGGTCCGCCCCCGCCTTTGCCCATGCGCGGGCGAGATAGGGATTTCAACGCCCTGCGATGTGTCAACGCCTCGCTCTCGTCGCCATAGAGAAGAACAATGTCCCCGGCTTCGGCCTGCTGTTTGCGCAATCGCAGGCGCAGGCCGACCCGTTCGACCTCGCCGGCGATCTGGCGTCCCTTCAGCGTGTGCCGCGGTCGCCGCCAACGGAACTTTTTTTCGCAACGCCTTGGACAGCTGCGAACGGCTGATGCGAACACCCTCACGCGCTTCGATCTCGGCGCGCAGGCGGGGGATCGTCCAGTTGCGTCGGTCGGCCACAGGTTGCTCCAACAAGGGCGTGACCACACGCAACGCCGTTTCACTCTTCACCGGGGCTGGGCCGGGGGCCACGTTCGCTTTCAGCGCCTCAATACCGCCGCCGGCGAAGTCACTGCGCCAGAGGCGAACCGTGTCCTCGCGCACGCCGAACGCCTCGGCGATCCGCGGACTGGTCCAGCCAGTCAGCGTCAGCAGCAAGGCGCGCGCCCTGTCCGCTTCGCCGCGATCACGTGAGCCGGCAAGCCTCGCAAGCGCGGCGCGTTGCTCATCGGTTGCCGTGAGCGGCGATTTTCCAGCCATGTCTTGCCCCTGCGAATTGGTGCCGACACCGAATCAGAGCCCCATGCGTTGGTCAACCGAACGGATTCTGCCATGAAAATAGCTTCAGCGCGGATGTGGGGTCATGCGGGCTCGGCCTTTGGTTCGAGGGTGACGTTGTAGCCGAGGCGCTCGATACGTCGTTTGAGGTTGGCGACGGTTCGGGTCTGGGCGATCTGGTCGAGGTAGGCTTCTCCGAGTTCGCGGTAGGGCAGGCCCTTGGTAAGCATGTGATAGGCAGCCACGAGGATCTTGTGAGCGATGGCGAGAGCCGCGCGCATGGCGCCGCGGCGCGCCTTGAGGCGGTGGAACTTGTCCTTGAGGTAGCTGCCCTTGGTCCGCGCGGCGGAAATGGCGGCGCCGACGAGCATGGTGCGCAGATGGACATTGCCCTTGCGGGCGCGCCCGCTCTTCTGCTTGCCGGCGCTCTCATGGTTGCCGGGGCACACGCCGGCCCATGCGGCGAGATGGTAGACGCTGAGGAAGACGCTCATATCGACACCGATCTCGGCGATGAGGGCGGCGGCGACCACCCAGTCGACGCCAGGGATCTGCATCAGCAGGGCGTGCTGAACGCAGTAAGGTGCGAGCTTTGCTTCGATGCGGTCGTCGAGGGCGGCGATATCGTGCTCGGCCGCTTCGAGCCGGCGCAGTTGTGTCGCCAGTAGGAAACGATGGTGCTCCTCCATCCGCCCTTCGAGCGCCAGAACCAGATCGTCCCGCTTACGGCGCAATTGCCCTCTGGCAAGGTCCGCCATCGCCTCGGCCGAGGCGCTGCCCTCGATCAGAGCCTTCAACATGGCGCGCCCGGAAACCCCGAAGACGTCGCTGGCGACGCTGGCCAGCTTGATGTTGGCCGTCTCCAGGAGCTTCAGGAGCCGGTTGCGCTCGGCCGCCTGGCTCTCCACCAGCTTGCGGCGATAGCGCAGCAACTCGCGCAACTCGCGCTGCGGCGCCGGCGGAACGAAGCTCTTGGCAATCAGCCCATGGCGGACCAGATCGGCGATCCACTCGGCATCCTTCACATCGGTCTTGCGACCCGGCACGTTACGGATATGCCGGGCGTTGCCGACGATGAGGTCGAAATGCCCTTCCAACACGGCATAGACCGGGCGCCAGTAAACGCCGGTGCTCTCCATGCCGACCTGCGTCACCCCAAGCTCTTGCAGCCAGTCCCGCAACGCTTCCAGATCGCGCGTCATCGTCCGAAAGGTCTGCACCTGCTTCCTCGGCCGCTCGCCCGGGGCGCCGATCAAGACGCAGGCAACGACCGCCTCCTGATGCACGTCAAACCCGGCGCACCGCTCAATGATCACTTGCATCTTCGCCTCCACCCAAAGGAAGGCGACCGTGACGCCGCAGGTATAGTCGAGACACTGCCACGCGTGCTCCCCGTTCCCGGGGGCGACAAAAAATGGTACCTCTATGTAGCGCGGGCCAGACTGCTTATCGGGGTCGCAAGCCACCGCAGAGTTGTCAGCCTCAACACGATCGCCCGTGGAGAGACTCGGACAAACCGGCCCGCGCCGCCACCATTTTCACTCATAATGGCGCGCCAACGGCGCTGGTTGGCTGCTTAGAGCGCGAAGCCGCCGTCGACCAAGTGGATCTGCCCGGTGGTGAAGGCGCTCTCGTCGGAGGCGAGGTAGACCGCGAGCGCGGCGACTTCCTCCGGCCTGCCGAGCCGGCCCATCGGCTGGCGGTCGACGAAGGCCTGGCGCACGGTTTCGACGGGCTCGCCGCTCGATCGGCTCAGCGCCTCGATGCGCCGCTCGAGCGAGGGGCTCGCGACCGTTCCGGGGCAGATGGCGTTGCAGCGGATCCCGTTGCGGATGAAGTCGGCCGCCACCGCCTTGGTGAGCCCGATCACCGCCGCCTTCGAGGCGCCGTAGACGTAGCGGTTGGGAATGCCGCGCACGGAGGACGCGGCCGATGCGACGTTGACGATCGAGCCGCCGCCCTTCGCCAGCATCCCCGGCAGGAAGGCGCGTATCGTGCGATGCATCGCCTTGACGTTGAGGTCGAAGGAGAAGTCCCAGTCCTCGTCCGAGCAGTCGAGCACAGTGCCGTGATGGACGAATCCCGCGCAGTTGAACAGGACGCCGATCGGTCCGAGATCGCGCGCGAGCGCCGCGACGGCTTCCCCGGAGCGGACGTCGAGTTTGCGCCGGTCCGCGTCGAGGCCGGCGAGGGCGTCGACGTCGATGTCGGTCGCAACGACCCGCGCCCCCTCCTCGGCGAAGGCTTCAGCCGTCGCGCGGCCGATGCCCGCCGACGCCGCCGTCAGCACCGCGACTTTCCCCGCCAACCGTCCCGCCATCGCGACGCTCCTTTCCCTCTCGCGCCGGGCCGCCCTTGAGCGCCCTTCGCCAGAACTTTAGGCGAGCCCCCGACCCGGTCCTAGCGCCTCGGCGGACGCCTTCCCCACGACATATTGCCAAAGCGGCGGGAATTGGCATACACAGCGGCGCCGATCGAACGCCAGCGAGCGCGTCCGATCGCGGTGCCGCAATAGCTCAGCCGGTAGAGCACGTCATTCGTAATGATGGGGTCGGGGGTTCGAATTCCCTCTTGCGGCACCATTAAAATCAACTACTTAACTGCCAGCACGACCGAAATCGAACACGTGTTTGGGCTGCGGGTGACCAGCTAGTGACCAACCGAATGGGATAGTCCGGGTCCATCCGGGACCATGTTTTCCGGGGGTGCCGTTGACCGGCGGGAGCGGGTGAAGCCCGGCCTCTCGGCTCCGAAATGTCAGGACTTCGGCTTTTTGCCGATCACCGGGCCATCGGTAGATAGCCGAAAGCTAAACTCAGAGATTCGAGCGTGTCTGTGGCCGGCCCACGTGGAACCCTGTCGCCTCAAGGAGCAAACTGAGGCCTCGTGGGAACCTGCCGCCCGCAGCGGTTTTGCCTGATCAAGCAAGCCAATCAACTTCTCCTATATCTACTCATTCCATGGCAGCACCGTGGGAACGCGGACCTTGAGCGTTTTCACTTGACGACCCAGACGACGTGCGTGTTCCTAATTTAGTGTGGGGGCTCGGAGGCATATGCGCTAGGATAAGGCCTAGACACTTGGAATTTGGGGATGATTGTAGGGGAGATGCACGAATCAGCATCTACTCTCATCGAAAACTGGTCGAGCCTGGTCGACCATATTCTGGGCGATTTGGACCTCGACAAACTCGCGCTCTCGACGCGGGCGCTTCGGCGGCGGCGGGGCGTGCCGGACGCGCGGGCGCTGTTGCGATTGGCCTTGGCGCGCGGTCCTGGCGGCTTGTCGCTGCGGGAGACGGCGGCTTGGGCGCAGCTGGCTCGGGTCGCGGATTTGACCGACGCCTCGCTCAACGATCGGCTGCATCAATCTTGCGAGTTTCTCTCGGAGATCGTGGCGTCGATGTTGCGGGCCAAGACGCCGGGTTCGGACTTTCGATGGCCGGGCCGCGTTCTCAGGATTTCGGATGGCAGTTGCGTCAGCAAACCCGGCAGCAAAGGCACGGATTGGCGGGTGCACGCGGTCTACGATCTGGGCGCGGGCGGTTTCAGCCATTTCGATCTGACGGACAAGCATGGCGCCGAAGCGCTCGACCGGGGCGCCGCCATCGCCGGCGAAATACGGCTCGGCGACCGCAATTATTCCTCCGCGAAGGCCTTGCGCCGCTTCGTCGCCAGCGTCGGGAAAGCCGAGAATGCCGACTACGTCGTCCGTCTGCGCTGGAGTTCCCTGCGTTTGCGCGGGGCCGACGGCAAAAAGTTCGATCTCATCGCGCATCTGCGCAAAATGCCGATGGAAATTCAGACCGACGACATCGTCGTCTCGGTCGAGGGCGCGGGCGCTCCGATGCCAGCGCGGGTCGTGATCCTCCGCAAATCGGAGCAATCCGCACGCGCCGAGCGCGAGCGTTTGCAGCGCCTGGCGCGCAAGAAAGGCAAGGCCCTCGATCCGCGCAGCCTGATCGCCGCCGAGTTCGTCGTGCTGGCGACATCCCTGGACGCCCGGAGCTATCCCGCCGAGGAAATTCTCGCCATGTATCGCTTGCGCTGGCAAATCGAACTCGCCTTCAAGAGATTGAAGAGTTTGTTGAACCTCGACCGCCTGCCGGCCCGAACCGAAAAGGGCGCGCGAAGTTGGATCTACGCGCACCTGATCCTCGCCATCGCGACAGACGATTATAGCCAGGATGTCCTGGAATCTTCCCCCTGAGGACCTGCTCGAACTCAAATACGCTCCCTCGATCTGGCGCGTCCAGAAAACCGTCATCTGGATGCTGCGCATGGCGATACTGGGCCACATCGCCATCGAATGCCTGAAGAACCTCGCCGCCCGTTTCCATCGCCTCCTCGCGGAGCCGCCAAGAAAGCGAAAAAAACAGGTGCAATACCCGCTGCCAACCTTATCCTAGCGCCTATGCCCCCGGCCCCTCTCCCGCCCTAGGGCGTCCGGAAGGACGCCCGTCTAAAGACGGGCTATGGTGGGGAGAAGGGAGACATGCGCCGGGCCTCACTCCCTGAGCCGCGCCGCCTCGAGCAGCTTCCGTGTATAGGCCTCTTGCGGCCGCTCGAACACCTCGGCCTCCGGTCCGCGCTCGACGACGCGCCCGCCTCTCATCACCATCACGTCGTCCGCCATGGCGCGCACGACCGCGAGATCGTGGCTGATGAAGAGGTAGGTCAACCCCAGGCGCGCCTGCAGGGCGTCGAGCAGATCGAGGATCGCGCGCTGAACCGGACGGTCGAGCGACGAGGTCGGCTCGTCGAGGATGACGAGGCTCGGACGCAGGATGAGCGCCCGGGCGATGGCGATGCGCTGGCGCTGGCCGCCGGAAAAGGCGTCGGGCGTGCGGAACCGGACCGCAGGGTCGAGACCAACCTCTTCGAGCGCCCGGGCCGCGCGTTCGTCGCGCTCGGCGGAGGTGAGCCGCCGCTCGTGGGCGCGCAAGCCCTCGGCGACGATGGCGGCGACGCTGAGGCGCGGCGAGAGCGAGCCGAACGGATCCTGAAAGATCATCTGCATGCGCCGTCGAAACGGACGTAAGCCGCGTTCGCTCATCGCCTGAAGGTCGCGGCCCTCGAAGCGGATCGCGCCTCTCGAGGGGACGAGCCTGAGAAGCGCGCGCGCCAGCGTCGACTTGCCCGAACCGGATTCGCCGACCACGCCGAGCGTGCGGCCTTGCCTGAGGTCGAGATCGACGCCGTCGAGCGCGCGTCGCGCGGCGGCGCGGGCGAAGGGGCCGCCGCCGTAGTCGACGGTCAGCCCGCGCACCGAGAGGAGGACAGGGGTCTCCGCCGGGGCCGGCGCCCTTGCGTCCGTCGGCTCCGCCGCGACCAGCACGCGCGCATAAGCGCTCGCCGGCCGCGTCAGCACGGCGCCGCTCGGTCCGCTCTCGACGATCGCCCCGTCGCGCATCACGTAGACCCGGTCGGCGATGCGGCGCACCAGCTTCAAGTCGTGGCTGATGAAGATCAGCGCCGCGCCGAGCCGGCGGCGCAGCGCGGATAAGAGATCGAGGATCTGCGCCTCGACCGTCACGTCGAGCGCCGTCGTCGGCTCGTCGGCGATGACGAGTTGAGGCTCGTTGGCGATCGCCATGGCGATCATGGCGCGCTGCCGCTCGCCGCCGGAGAGTTCGTGCGGATAGGCGTGAAGCCTCGCCGCCCCGCCCGCGAGCCGCACGTCTTCGAGGAGCCTCGCCGCGCGCCGCCGGGCCTCCGCTCGGCTGAAACGGCGATGCGCGATCATCGGCGCGACGATCTGCGACCCGATCGATGCGAGCGGGTCGAGCGCGCTCATCGGTTCCTGAAATATGATCGTCGCCTGTGCGCCGCGCATCGCATCGAGCGTCCGTTCCGGGGCGCCGATCAGCTCCACGCCGGCGAGCCGCGCCGAGCCGCCGACCTCGGCGCTTCGCCCCAGAAGGCCGAGCGCCGCGAGCATGGCCTGCGACTTGCCGGAACCGGATTCGCCGACGACGCCGACGACCTCGTCGCGCGCGACGTCGAGGTCGATCCCGCGCACCACTGTTTTGCCGGCGTAGGCGACGGTCAGTCCGCTGAGCGAAAAGACCGCGTCCATGTCAGCGCTCGCGCGGATCGAGCGCGTCGGCGAGGCCCTCGCTCACAAAGTTGAACCCCAGCAGCATCAGCGACAGGAGCGCGGCGGGAAAGACGAGCATCCACGGCGCGCTCTCGATGTGGCGCGCGCCGTCGGCGACGAGAACGCCGAGACTGGCGAGCGGCTCTTGAACGCCCAGGCCCAGAAACGAGAGAAAGCTCTCGAGCAGGATCACCCGCGGCGCGAGCAGCGCCAAGGTCGCTGCGACCGGACCGGCGAGGTTCGGGGCGATGTGGCGGCTGAGGATCGAAGCGGGCGCTATCCCCAACGCGCGAGCGGCGACGACGAACTCTTGATTCTTCAGGCTCAGCGTCTGACCGCGCACGATGCGCGCCATGTCGAGCCATTCGACCGCGCCGATCGCGACGAAGATCAGCACGAATTTCCGGCCGAACACGACGACCAGAAGGATGACGAAGAAGAGGAAGGGCAGGGCGTAGAGAATGTCGACGACCCGCATCATGGCCGCATCGACCCGCCCGCCCGCGTAGCCTGCGACCGCGCCCCAGGCGACGCCGATCGAGGCCGCGACCGCGCAACCGAGGACGCCGACCAGAAGCGAGATGCGCCCGGCGATCATCATGCGCGCCAGGAGATCGCGGCCGTTGGCGTCGGCGCCGGCGGGGAGCCAGACAGTCTCGAACGGCGCTTCGACGATGAGCGTCCTCCCGTCGTCGCCGCGCTCGACGACGCTCGCGGGCCGAAACGCCGCCGAGCGCTCGAAATAGGCGAGCTCGCGCTCGTCGACGGGCCTCGCGCTCGTCAGGGTCGCGCGCGCGCCGCGCGCCCCGAGGCTCACGGCGTCGAGCCTGGCGTGCATGCGGGCGGCGATCCCCGCGAGCGCCGCGCGCGCCTCCGTCTCGGTCGGATGCGGGCGAAGCGATGGCGTGGCCCGGGCGTAGACCGGAAAGGCCCGATCGTAGGGCGTCGGATCGAGGAGCGGCCCGAAGGCGCAGAAAGCGGCAATCGCGAAAAGCGTCACGAGCGCCGCGAGCGCCGGAGGATTGCGGGCGAACCGCGCGGCCGCGGCGCGCATCGAGGTCGGCGCGCTAGTCACGCCGGACCCTCGGGTCGATCAGTGCATAGGCGACGTCGACGAGGAGGTTGAAGAGGATGATCGTCGTCGCCACGAGGATGGCGACGCCCATCGCCAGCGTGTAGTCGCGGTTCAGCGCCGCTTCGACGAAATAGCGCCCGACGCCGGGAATGCCGAAGATCGTCTCGACCACGACCGAGCCGGTGGTCAGCGCCGCCGCCGCGGGCCCGAGATAGGAGACCAGCGGCAAGAGCGCGGCGCGAAAGGCGCGGGCGAGGATCGTCCGGCGCGCGAGGCCATAGGCGCGCATCGTGCGCGAGGCCGGCGAAGCCAGCGCCTCGATCATCGCCGCGCGGGT
Organism: uncultured Alphaproteobacteria bacterium; assembly: GCA_963805295.1. GTDB lineage: Bacteria > Pseudomonadota > Alphaproteobacteria > Rhizobiales > Beijerinckiaceae > Roseiarcus. The sequence goes on from CAWDTW010000067.1 coordinate 21,420, forward strand.
GAGGCGCGCGATCGCCGCAACCTGCGGCGCGGCGAGGATCAGGACCGGCAGAACGCGATTGGCGAGCGCGCCCTCGTTCCAGCCGCCGACCGGCAGCCATCCGAGCCAGAGGCCGAAGACGAGCTGTGCGAGCGGCGCGAGCACGAAATTGGGCGCGACGAGGCCGAGGCTCGCCGCCGCCGTGACGAGGCGGTCGAGCGCGCTCCCGCGCCGCTCGGCGGCGATCACGCCGGCCGCCGAGCCGACGATGAGCGCGAGGATCAGCGCGCACGCGCCGAGGCCGAAGGAGATCGGCAGCGCCTTGGCGAGCAGTTCGCCGACGGAATAATCGCGCCAGCCGAAACTCGGCCCCAGATCGCCCCGGGCGAGCGCGGCGAGATAGTCGAGATACTGGCGCCAGAGCGGCTCGTCGAGGCGGAACACCCGCTTCAGGTTCTCCATCGCCGCCGGATCGAGCGGCCGCTCGAGGTCGAACGGTCCGCCGGGCGCGGCGCGCATGAGGACGAAGGCGATGGTGACGACGGCGAGCAGCGTCGGCGGAACGAGAATGAGACGCCGCAGGATCGTCCGCTCCATGGCTCGTCACCCGCGCCGCGGCCTGCGCGTCGAGCGCGGCCGCTCCGGCGCGCCGGCGGCGGCGAGGATCCTGCGGTATTCGTCGCGCTTCTCGTGGATCGAGGCGATGACCAGGCCCATCGGCACGCCGACGTCGACCAGCACCGCCTCGGAGAGCTGCAGGCTCGCCTCGATCGTCTCCGGCACCGCGTCGGTGACGCCGAGCCCGTAGAGCGTACGGGCGTGACCGGCGTCGCGGGCGCGCGCCACCAGCGTCACGTCGCGGCGCAGCCGCCGCGTCGTCTCGACCACCGTTTCGTTGGCGCGAGGCAAATCCATCGTCACCACGACCGCGCGCGCGGTCTCGAGTCCACAGCGGCGCAGGTAGTCGGGCCGCGAAGCGTCGCCATAATAGACCGGCTTGCCTGCGGCGCGGGCGCGCCCGACGAGGCGGGCGTCCAAATCGACGGCGACGAACGGGATCTCGTGCACGTCGAGCATGTCGCCGATCAGCGCGCCGACCCGGCCGTAGCCGACGATGATGACGCGCCGCTCTTCGCTCTCCGGCGGCGCTTCCTCGGGCGTCTCGTCCGCCACGCTGCGGGGCGGCGAGCCGAAGCGCGCCCCGAGCTTCGCCAGGGCCGGAATTGTGAGCATCGAGAGCGCGACGGCGCCGACAAGGATCGTTGCGAGCGGGCGATCGACGAGCCCCCCGGCGAGCGCCGCGCCGACCATCACAAAGGCGAATTCGCCGCCCGGACCGAGCAGCATCGCCATCTCGACGCCGACGCGGGCCGGAAGGCGGAAGCCCTTCGCCAGCGCGATGAGCGTCATTCCCTTCATGGCGATCAATGCGGCGACGAGACCGAGGATGAGGCCGGGCTCGGAGAAGAGGAGCGGCAGATTGATCTCTGCGCCCACCGAAACGAAAAAGAGCCCGAGCAGGAGGCCCCTGAAGGGGGCTATGGTCACCTCGATCTCGCGCCGATACTCGGTCTCCGCGAGCAAGAGCCCGGCGACGAAGGCGCCGAGCGCCATCGAGAGGCGGCTGGCGGCGGCCGCGAGGCCCGCGCCCAGCACCACCAGCAGGCAGGCCGCCATGAAGAATTCGGGGCTCTTCGTCTCCGCCACCAAATGAAACAGAGGCCGCAGGGCGACGCGCCCGAACAGGATGAGAGCGGCCAGCGCCAGCGCCGCTGGCACGAGGACGCGAAGGAGCCCCACGCCCAGCCCGTGCCCGGCGCCGCCCGCGAAGGCTGCCGTCATCACCAACAGCGGCGCGACCGCGAGATCCTGAAACAGCAGCACCGAGAAACTGGCCCTGCCGAGGCTGGAGCCAAGCCGTTTGCTCTCGACCAAGACCGGGATCACGATCGCCGTCGAGGACATCGACAGCGCGGCGCCGACCGTCACCGCCGACGGCGGGGCGAGGCCGAGACCCCAGGCCGCCGCGCCGAGGACGAGCGTGGTGACGAGCACCTGGCCCAGACCCAGCCCGAACACCAGCCGGCGCATGCGCCTGAGGCGCTCGAAAGAAAGCTCCAGCCCCATTGTGAACAGGAGCACGACCACGCCGAAGGCGGCGATGTGGTCGATCGTCTCGACATTGCTGATGGCGAGCGCGCCCAGCCATTGGGCGCGCCCGACCAGCCGGCCGAGACAATAGGGGCCGAGGGCCACTCCCGCGAGCAGGAAGCCGAGCACCGGGCTGACGCGCAGCCGAACGAACAGCGGCGCGACGACGCCGGCTGTCGCCAAGAATAGCAGCGCCTCCTTGTAGAGCGAAAGGTCGATCGTCTCGTTCACGCCGCCAGCTTAGTCGATTCGAACCGATGCGCGAGCCCCGCGGGCGAGGGGCGTATGTGATCGAGTTCGATGACCTCGACGCCATTAGAGCGGGATGATTTCAAGTCGACTTAAGCTCCGGCGCCGTTCCGTTCGGGGCACCGGCGGTCGAGCGATGACGGCGCCATCTCTTGACCCTCGCGAGGAGCCTGCGACCGGTCGCGGCCCCCCGCCTTGGCGGTCAGAACGGCGGCCCGGGTCGCCTGCCGAAATGGGCGATTCCCCTGTTTAACCGGGAAAGAACAGGGGGCGTCGCGCCCTTTCGGGCGTGGTTCCCGGCAGAAGAAACGTTTGGTTGCAATGGTTTATGCGAACGCGGCGCGCCGGGATCAGGCGCAAGAACAGGAGCGTAACAGGGAGCGATTTTGCCCTTATCAGGGAGATAACAGGCGGCGTTTTGGCGATAACAGGCAAAAGCGATTTTTGACGGCGGAAGCGCGCCAGGGGCTTCGAAAACGGGTTCGCCGGCGGCCTCGCCGGTGCCCGGAAAGGCGCCCCGAAAGGATTAGAAATCCTATCCTCTCGCCTAGCCTTCGACGAAGGCGTCGGTTCCTGGTCGCCGGATGGTCCGGCTCGACGAGCGCCCGCCGTCCCCCAAGTCAGGCGTGGGAGGCCGAGGAGCGCCATCAAGCCGCGCTTTCGGATCTGGACGCTCTGCCAGCACCCGAAGCTGAGCTTGCGCGCGCTCGTCGTGTGCCGACCGTGCGCGGTCGGCGCGCCACGGCCGATGGAGATGGGCGCTATTGTTACGCCGTGGCGGTATCCCAGCATGTCCAAATTTGCGAAAAGCTGCGCCTCCGCCGTGCCTTCTTGGAAATGCAGCGGTGACCGCAACAGTCATGCCACTTCCAACGTCGGAATGGCTTTGATTTTCTCGCCAAGCGCCTCCTCGGCGCGCCGCAAATCGTAGCGCTTCTGCAGATTGAGCCAGAGGTCGGGACCGTTTCCGCACAACTTCCCGAGCCGCAATGCCATCATTGGTGTTACCGGCTGCTTTTCCTCAAGAATGTCGTAGAGTGTCTGGCGCGACACGCCAAGCAACTTGGCGATCTCTGTCTTCGGCCGACCAAGCGCCGGCAAAATCTCTTCGCGCAGAAGTTCGCCGGGATGCATAGGCGGCAAGCCGCGCTTCGGAAGTTTCTTGGTCATCGAACCCGTCCTCAATGATAATCTTCCAGATCGACATCGACGGACGGCGATCAGCGCAGAATTTCCGTGGCGCGCCGTGGGCCATGAAGATGGGCGCTATTGTTTCGCTGTGGCCTATGATGCGGTGACCCGCGACGCGCCATGGCCGCCATAGCCGCCACGATCCTCGATCTGGCACTTTGCTGCTCCGGCGATGGTGCCGCAGCGAACACCGGCAGCCTGCGGGCGATGTCTCAATCGTATCGGCTTCAAAGATCGAACATGGCGCCACGCCGTGCTATGAATGGTGAAAGGAATTCGGCCATGAACACGCTCTTGAATCGCATCACCATCGACCCCCAAGTATGCGGCGGCAAGCCTTGCGTTAGAGGCACGCGGATTTGGGTGTCGCTGATTCTCGATTTCCTGGCAGATGGAATGACAGAAGAGGAGCTGTTGGCTGAGTATCCTCAGCTCGTGCATGAAGATGTGCTTGCGGCAATCGCCTATGGGGCGGAAGCCGCACGCGAGCGCATCATACCAGTTTCGAACGACCGGGTCGCGTGAGACTCAAGCATGACGAGAACATCGGGCGCCGTGGCCTGGAGCTTCTGAAGGCATCCGGCCATGATGTGATGACCGTGTGGGATCAGGGTCTTCGCGGTGTCACCGACGAGGAATTGTTCGAGGTCTGCGCGGCTGAGGGGCGAGCGCTCATTACACTCGATCGCGATTTCGGCCAGGTTACCCGTTTTCCCCCCGAGAGGAGTGCTGGAATAGTCGTGTTGGACGTCGGGCCGAGAACAACCCTTCAGGGAATCATCGGCCGACTGCAAGATTTCTTGGCTATCCTCGAGAATCAGTCGGTCGCGGGTGCACTGTGGATCGTCGAACCGGGACGCGTGCGGGTTCATCTCCGTGATGAGGAGCGATGAGCAGCCCGACATCATGGACGAGAGAGAAAAATCGGCGGCATATGGCGCCGCTAACGTATTCCGAAGTGGCGCGCCGTGGCGGATTTCGAACCGATGCGCGAGCCTCGCGGGCGAGGGCTTTGCGTGTTAATGCGAGGCTTGGGCGCGCCTCGGCGCGCGCGAACCGCTCGGAGCAGACGATGGCGCATTATTCCCGGGACGGCGAAACGGCGTCGATCATGGCGTTGGCGCCGGTCATTCCGGTGCTCACCGTCTCGAGCGTCGAGGACGGCCTCGCCCAGGCGAAAGCGCTGGTCGCGGGAGGCCTCTACGCGATCGAGGTGACGCTGCGCACGCCGAGCGCGCTCGCCGCCATCGGGGCGATCGCCAATGAGGTCCCCGACGCAGTCGTCGGCGCCGGCACGATCGTTTCGGTCGAACAGATCGACGAGGCGGTCGCGGCGGGCGCGCGCTTTCTCGTCAGTCCCGGCACGACCCCGGCGCTCGCCGAGGCGGCGGCAGGGTGGCCCGTTCCGTTCCTCCCCGGCTGCGCGACCGTCTCTGAGGCCATGGCGCTAAGGGAGCTCGGTTTTCGCGCGTTAAAACTGTTTCCGGCGGAGGCGGTTGGCGGGGCAAGGCTGCTGGCCTCGTTCGCCGCGCCCTTGCCCGACCTGCGCTTCTGCCCGACCGGGGGCATCGATCTCGGCAAGGCGCCGGATTATCTAAAACTGCCCAACGTCGCCTGCGTCGGCGGCTCGTGGATGCTGCCGAAGGATTCTCTCGCACGCGGCGACTACGCCCGCGTCGAGGCGCTGGCGCGCGAGGCGGCGGGGCTCATGCGAACGCCGTCATAAAACCGGAGCCGCCCTGGCGAGGGCGTCGCGGGGCCGGCTTTGAGGGGTGAATTGCGAAAGTCCGCGGCCTTACGCCGCCTTGGCCTCCGTCTCGGCGCGCTTCTTGGCGATCTCGCGCTTCAGCGTCAGCGCTCCGTCGGAAAGCTCGGCGTCGCGGGCCTTGGCGAGGAAGTTGTCGAGGCCGCCGCGATGCTCGACCGAGCGAAGCGCCGCGGCGCTGACGCGAAGCCGCACCGCGCGCTCGAGCGCCTCCGAGATCAGGGTGACCCGAACGAGATTGGGCAAGAAGCGCCTGCGCGTCTTGCGGTTGGAATGGCTGACCTTGTTGCCGGATTGAACGGCCTTGCCGGTCAGCTCGCAGCGGCGTGACATCGCACCGATCCTTCGCAATGAAATTTCACACAGAGCCGGACAAACGAGAAAGCGGGCCGCTTCGGTCAGAAGCGTCCCGCCGGTCGGTCCGGCCCTGGCTTGTTGGGTCGCGGGTCTATAGGGGAGGGGCTTTTCCGCGTCAAGCTTCTGTCGCATGAGGGAGCCCGCGGAAGAGCGCGACCGCCGCCGCTCGCGGGCGATTTTCGCGAACAAGGAGACGACTTTGACCGATCTCGCCCATCCCGACGACCGTTTGGGCGCCGTCGCCCGTCTCGCGGCGCTGCGCACGCAAATCGCGCAGCGCGCGCGCGACTGCGGCAGGGCGCCGGAATCGGTAGAACTCGTCGCCGTCACCAAGACCTTTTCCGCCGACGACGTCTGGCCGACGATCGCGCTCGGCGGCCAGACCCGGTTCGGCGAGAACCGGGTGCAGGAGGCGATCCCGAAATGGCGCGACCTGCGCGCCCGCGCCGCCGCCCTCGGCAAGTCGATCGAACTGCATCTCATCGGCCCCCTGCAAAGCAACAAGGCACGCGAGGCGGTCGAGGCGTTCGACGTCATCGAGACGGTCGACCGGGAAAAGATCGCCGTGGCGCTGGCGCACGAGATCCAGAAGCTCGGCAAGCGGCCGCGCCTGTTCGTCGAGGTCAACACCGGGGCCGAGCCTCAGAAGGCGGGCGTGCTCCCGGAGGACGCCGACGCTTTTCTGGCGCTCTGCCGCGACAAATACGGCCTTGCGATCGACGGGCTGATGGCGATCCCGCCGGCCGGCGAGCAGGCCTCGCCCCATTTCGCGCTGCTCGGCGTCATCGCCGCCCGCAATGGCGTCAAGGAACTCTCCATGGGGATGAGCGCGGATTGGCCGCTCGCCGTGCAACTCGGCGCGACCGCCATTCGGGTCGGCAGCGCGATCTTCGGCGCGCGCGAGCCTCGCTGATCCACGTCGCCGCGCTGCCGACACAATGTAAAAGTTGAAGGGTTTCATGGCGATTGTGGTCTTTGTCCTCAGCCTCGTTCTGCTGATCGCGGGTCTCGCGAGCGGGTATATGAGCCTCGACCTCATGCCGACCGGCATCGGGGTTCTCTATGCCCTCGGCGGCGCGATCGGCGTCTCGATGGCGATCGTCGCCTTCGCCCTCGGGATCGTCATTCGCCGCATCGACGCCCTGACAGCGCTGATGCGACAGGCCCCGAACGGCGCCGAAGCCGCCGCCGGCGAGGCCCCTCCCGCCGAGGAGGCGCCCGAACCCCCGCCCCTCGAGACGGAGGCCTCGGCGGACGAAGCCGCTGCCGAGGAAGCCGTCGGCGAACCTCTCGCGGAGGAGGAGGAGCCGGTCAACGAAAACCGCTCCGGCCATCTGCCGACGCTCGGCGAAATCGAGCACGCGATCGAAACGCCGGAAGCCCCGCCCCACCTCATCGGCCGCTATTCCTCGGGCGGCGCCAATTACATGATCTTCGATGACGGTTCGATCGAAGCCGAGATGCAGGAAGGGACCATCAAGTTCGCCTCGATGGTCGACTTCAAGCAGTACCTGGTCGATCGAGGGGGGAAGGGTTAGGGCGCAGCCGCCCGCCCGAATTTCAATCAATGGCTGCCTGAAGCGCGCCGATGTGATATGCTGTCGAGCGGCCGGGGGCCCAGGGCAGGGGCGAACGGAGGCTCCGATGATCTTCCGGCAATTGTTCGACAGAGTCTCGAGCACCTACAGCTACGTTCTCGCCAGCCGCCGCGGCGGCGAAGCGCTCGTCATCGATCCGGTGCTGGAAAAGGTCGACCGCTACCTCAAGCTGATGGAGGAGCTCGACCTCAGGCTCGTCAAGGCGACCGACACCCATCTGCACGCCGATCACATCACCGGGCTCGGGGCGCTGCGCGACCGCACGCATTGCGTGACCGTCATGGGCGAGCGGAGCAAGGTCGACGTCGTCTCGATGCGCATCGCCGAGGGCGACCGGCTGACCGTCGAGGGCCTCAGCCTCGACGTGCTCTACACCCCCGGCCACACCGACAATTCCTACTGCTTCGTGCTCGGCGACCGCGTCTTCACCGGCGACACGCTGCTCATCCGCGGAACGGGGCGCACCGACTTCCAGAACGGCGACGCGCGCGCCCAGTACGAGAGCCTGCAGCGCCTCATGCGCCTGCCCGACGAGACGCTGGTCTTTCCCGCGCACGACTACAAGGGCGACACGGTCAGCACCATCGGCGAAGAACGGCGCTTCAACCCCCGCCTGCAGGTGCGCGACGCCGAGGAATACGCCCAGCTGATGGCGGGCCTCAACCTGCCCAATCCGAAAATGATGGACGTGGCGGTGCCCGCCAACCTGCGTCAGGGTCTGCATCAGGAGGAGGTCGCGCGCCGGGGCTGGGCCTATTCCGCGGCCGAGGCGATAGCGCTGCTCGGCCGGCCGGGCGTCGCGTTGATCGACCTGCGGGAAAAAGCCGAACGCGACCGATACGGCGCGATCCCCGGCGCGCTGCACGCGCCCTATCCCGAGCTCATGGACAATATCGGCGAGGGCGGCCTCATTCATGAGCTCGCCGTGTCCGGCAAGACGATTGTCTTCTACTGCGCCTTCGGCGAGCGCTCCGCCATGGCTGTCCAGGCCGCCCAGGACAAGGGGCTGACGTCGGCCCGTCACATCCAGGGCGGCATGGCCGCCTGGACGAAGGCGGTCGGGCAGAGACGGTGAGGCGAGGGCGGCCCGCGTGAAGGAAAGGCCGCATCAGCGCCGTCGACGCGGGGCGGCCGTGGCGAACTGGGCCTGAACGTTTGGCTCAGTCGGGCGCGCGCCGCAGCGCGAGAGCGCAAACTACCCTAACTGCGCGAGAGGATTTGAACGGCCCGATCGAGTTGCGGATCGCTGCCTGCGGCATAGCGTGGATCGAATGGCGCCTCGATGGTCGGGGCGACGCCCACTCCTTCCAGGCGTCGGCCATCCACCAGGACATCTTCGACCGCGAGCAGCAATAGTCCCTCGTCGCCGATCAGGAACGCAGTCGCCGCCAGCACGGCGCCCTCCGTGCGGACGCCGACGAGTTCGCCGAGCCGGTATTCCTTGAACCCATAGGCGAGCACCTCCTTGCCGCTTCGGGTGCCCCCGTTGATGAGCATCGCGACGGGCTTGCGCCACTTCACGTCGACCATGCCCGTCTTGCCGTTTCTGTCCGTCACCTGCATTGTGGGCGCGCGCGGATTGAAGAGATCGAGATATTCGGGCTGCGCGCCGCCCCATCCGTCGCGGAGATCCCAGACGAGCGCGTCGGCGTCACGGAGGGGGCCGTCGGCGATCAGGTCCTCGAGCGCAGCTTGATACTTGCCGCCCGCGTATGACCAAACATGGACGTATCCGATCCGAGCGTTATTGCCCCCGGCGATGACACGGGCGCTGGCCTCAAGGCCCTGCAGAAACATCGCGTTCGGGTGGATTTCGGTGGGCGCAACGCCAATCGCGAGTGGCGTTCCGGCGGGCGTGCGGCGGATCGAAAGCGATAGAGTGGCCCCAACCTTGCCGCGGAAGGAGTCGACCGGACGAAACGGGCGGTCTTCCGCAGACAGGATTTCATCGCCGGTCAGAAGACCCGCGTGATGCGCGGGCGCGCCTTCCACCACCCCCGTTATAAAAGTTCGGCCCTGATCGTCGACCTTCGTGAACGCGCCGATCCCCGGATAGGTCACCTCGCCCGTCGGGAAAATACGCTCCAGGCCTCGACGACGCAGCGCGTAGGAGAAAATATCGGCGAGCTGGTAATAGGCCGGCTCCTCCGGCGTGTAGTAATGCGTGTGAGAGGCGCCGAGCTCCCCCAGCATCGCATTGACGACGACGGCCGTGTCTTCTCGCGAGCGTGCGGACGCAACCTGTGGGCGGTAGCGCGTGCGCATGGCCTGCCAGTCGAGGCCGTGCAGACGCGGATCGTAGAAGCGGTCGCGCACGGTTTCCCAGACTTCGTCGAAAGCCGCGAGATCCGCTTCGTTCGAGGGGGCGTCAGACCGGCTCCCGTTCTCGGCGCTTGCCGGCCATGCGCCAAGCGTCGCCGCGGCCGCGAGCGCCAGGACCTCTCTTCGCGTTGCTTTCATGGAATTCAGTCGCTCCGGCTCGCTCGAGACAACAGGCGGGCAATTCCCTGCCAATTGCGCACGGCTCTTCCCGCCCGGGGAGTCGCCGCCCAGCGGCGCAACAGGCGACTGCGGTGGTCTGCGGCTCCGGATGGCGGCCCCTGTAACTGGCTAGCGTTAAATCCGGGCCCATGTGTGACTGCTTGAAGATCTCGTCCGCCATCGCGTGATCGCCGGCGAGCCGGAGGGTCCGAACGAGAAACGGGGCGGCAAAACCAAGGCCGGCTCCGCCTTTCGCCGCGCGGCGCTTTGTCCAGGCGTCCGCGCAGTCCGATCTTGACCCGAATTCGCCGCTCGGCTGAAAGTCCGGCTCGGCTGCCTCGAGCGCCGCAACGGAGGAGAGCGCGGATGACCGTCGAGTTCCGGTTCGTCGACCCCAGGACGCCGATGGGCGCCAATCTCGTCGCGGGCGGCGCGACCTTTCGCACCTGGGCGCCGCGCGCGCTCAAAGTCTTCCTCGTGACCGGCGACGCGCTGGGCCAGTCGGCCGCGCCGGGCTGGACTCCAGGCCCCCACGACCGCTTGACCCCGCTCGGGGACGGGACATGGGCCGGATTTGTGGCCGGCGCCGGCGAGGGGCTCCAGTATCTGTTCTGGATCGACGGCCAGGCCTCGCAAGGGCCGAAACGCGACCCTTATGCGCGCGAACTGACGCTGACGCCTGATTTCCCGGCGTCCTATTGCATCCTTCGCGATCCGGCGGCCTATCCGTGGCATGACGGCGCCTGGAGGGCGCCGAATTTCAGCAAGCTGATCATCTACCAGCTGCACGTCGGCACGTGGTGGGCGGTAGATCAAAGCGGCGCCGATGCGCGCGCCTCGCGGGACGGCCGCTTTCTCGACGTCGCCACGCGTCTTCCCTACCTGCGCGACCTCGGCGTCAACGCCATTCAACTCCTGCCGATCCAGGAATTCGAGACCGAATTCAGCGAAGGGTACAACGGCGTCGACTATTTCTCGCCCGAGCTACGCTTCCAGGCCGGCGACGACGCGGATCTCGAATGGTATCTCGGGCGGATCAACGCGATGCTCGCCGGGTTCGGCGCGGCGCCGCTCACGCTCGTCGAGCTTCGGCCAGGCGTCAATCAGCTGAAATGCCTCATCGATCTCGCCCACCTGCACGGCGTCGCGGTCATCTTCGATCTCGTCTACAATCACGCCGGCGGAGGCTTCGACCCGCAGAGCCTCTATTTCTATGACCGCTTTAACGACGGCGATCAGCACAACAGCCTCTACTTCACCGATCAGGGCTGGGCTGGCGGATTGGTGTTCGCCTATTGGAACGCGAACGTCAGGCAATTCCTCGTCGACAACGCCTCGGCCTTCATGAAGGAATGCCGGATCGACGGAATCCGCTACGACGAGGTGAGCGTCATCTCGGACAATCGGCCTGCGGGCGTGGAACTGTGCCAGGACATGACGAGCAGAATGCGGTTCATCCGCCCGTCGGCGATCCAGATCGCCGAATATTGGGATTGGGATCGCGCCTTTCCGGTCACGCCGGTCCCGGCCGGCCTCGGCTTCGACGCCGCGCTCGGCGACGCGTTCCGGGATTCGGTGCGCGATCTGCTGACGCAGGCGGCGGGCGGAAAGGGCGGTCAGCTCGAGCTCGACCCCGTCGCCGCCGCGCTCGGCCTGCCGGCCGGCTACGACGCCGCGTGGCGTCTGGTGCAGTGTCTCGAAAACCAGGACCTCACCTACTTCGGGCATGACGGCGCGGCTCGGGTCGCGATGCTCGCCGATCCGGCCGACCGGCGATCCTGGTACGCGCGGAGCCGCAGCCGCGCGGCGGCGGCGCTCCTGTTCGCGGCGCCCGGAATCCCGGCGCTCTTCATGGGCCAGGAGATCCTCGAGGATAAGCTCTGGTGCGACGACGAACGGGACCATCCGGGCCACCTGATCTGGTGGGCGGGGCTCGAGACCGACAAGGCGATGGCCGACTATCGCCGCTTCATGAGCGATCTCATCGCGCTGCGAAAACGACAGCCGGCGCTCTCGGCGGAGGGCGTGCGCGCGTCCCGCGTCAATGACTACGATCGCGTGATCGTCGTCCATCGCTGGGTCGCGGACGGCAGTCCCGGCCGGGACGTCGTGGCGGTCGTGAGCTTCGACGAGCAGCCGAAGTTCGGCTACGGCGTCGGCCTGCCGCGGAACGGCAAGTGGATCGAGTTCTTCAATTCGGACTATTACGACGGCTTTCCCAATCCGAGGGCGATCGGCAACGGCGGCGCCGTTTACGCGAGCGGCCCGCCGCTCGACGGCTTCGCGCAGTCGGCCGCGCTCACGATCCCGGCGAACGGCGCGCTCTTTCTTCGGGCGCAATCCGCCTGAACAAGCGAACGGGCGACCGGATGCGGGCCTCGGCGCCGCCCGCCGCACCGAGGCGGCATGCCGGTGTAGACGAACGCCGACGGCGCGAGGCGGCGAGCCGGGTTTGCGATCAAGCCGAAAGGACGGTCCGCGAGAGTGGACCGGAACTCGGCTCGGATCACGTCACTTCAAGGACCCCGCCAAAGATTGCACCGCATTGCGCGCGGCGAACGCGGTCATGACGATCGCCCAACCCGAGGTGAGGAGGTTGACCCCGGCCAATAGACCGAGCGTCCAGGCGGCGCTGAGCGGCCAGCTATAGACGATGATCGCGACCAGGATCAGATCGCAGACGCCGCTTGCCAACAGCCAGCCCCAGATCTTGGGCAGCACTTTGCGATAAGCGAGCGAGGTCGCAATCTGGAAGACGCCCTCGGCGGCGAAGAATGCGGTCAGCGCCAGCGTCAGCGTGACCGTGCCGGCGACGGGCTTATAGAGCAGCAGCACGCCGAGACCGAGCGACAGCGCCGCGGTGACGAGGGTCCACAGGAAGGCCGCGACGTCATCGGCATAAAACATCGCGACAAGTCCGACGATGCCGGCGATCAGGAAGAGCCAGCCGATGTAAATCTCGACCGCGATGGTCGCGAAGAACGGCGCCGCGACGGCAAGGACGCCGAGAACGATCAGGGCGACGCCCTCGAACATGAGCAGCCCCCAACGCGCGCTCAAGGCGGCCTTCACGCCGCGGTGCAGGTCGCTCAGATCTGAATTGATGGAAGCCATGGGATTCGCCTCTCGAATGAGTTTGCGCCACTCGGTGGATGAACCCCGAAGGGCGCGAAGCGGAACGCGATCTTCGGGATTTGAATGGCGTTTCCTGCCTATTTTTGTTACTTGTCCGCTGGATTGCCGCGGGAAGCATTGCGCTGGATCAAAACACGCGATTTTCAGTGCGGGGCATATTCGAACGGGGGGCTCGCCTTGAGCGCCTCTTTTGTGGCGCCCGGCAGGACGAGCTTGCCTCCGACGTCTTTCAATTGGGCGACGGGGACAGCGACATCGTGTTTGAATACGCCGATGAAGCCGCCGGCGTTGATGATGACATACGAGACCGCCTTGTCGGGCGAGATGATGATGTCGTCGATCTTTCCAATGCGCTCGGCCTTGGCCTGGTCGTTGTAGACGGGGCGGCCGAGCACTTGACGTTTGGCGCTCCAGCCGGTCGCCACCTCGCGCAATTCCGCCTCGGCGACGCCGACGACCGTCGACCCCGCGACTTGCGCGTTTGCGCTCACAGGCGCCCCAATAGCGACGCATGTGAGCAGAAGAACTGTCGCACGTTTCATGCTTTACTCCGTGGCCTGCACTTTCGTTGGCGCCGTTGCCCGCCAGCCAATGCGAGTCAAGCTCTCTAAATCCCGCGAAAACCTTCTAAGGACCATGCAGGCGCTCTAAAAGCATGAGCAACTCCGTGCACGGGGTGCGGGGCCGAAAAGCGAAATCACACGCGGCGTGGACAGGCTGTTATTTAGAAACCGCCGCGTTGGCGTCCTGCCGCGCGAGCCAGGCTTCGAGGGTCGCCCGTTCGGCCTCGTCCACCGCCGCCAGAGAAATGTCGAGCGCGGCGCTTGCATAGAGCTCGGCCCGATCGGCCCGGTTTTGCAGCTTGGCGGTCTCCCGCCTGGTCTTCCATTCGGCGACCTTTTCGTTCGTGACCGCCTTCTTCTCTTCGAACCAAGTCTTCACCTCGGCTTCCGCTTTCGCCACCCCGGGGGCGGCCTGGTCGATCCGCTTGCGCACGGAGTCGAGATGCTTGCGCACGTCCTGCTCCGCGTTCTCGGCCTTGCCGTCGATCTTGGCTTTCAGGCCGTCCAGGTTGCTCTGGACGTTTGCGAGCTTGAGACGAAGGTCCTGGGAAAACTGGTCTAGGCTTCGAGGCATGGCGTCATCTCCTGTTGCTTTCGTGTCCGCCCGCAAACTCGCGCGCCCGGACCAGTCGGCAAAGGTTGGATTCGGCCATGTCGGGGGTGGCGCGCGGCCATCGTCGACGGGCGGCTCGCGGTTCCGCTCGAGGATCCGCGCGGCGAGCCTCCCGGGTTGGCGGGCCGCCCGCCCTGCCGGCCGCCGGGACACGGGCCGTCGCGTCAGGTTCGCGCCACGCGGCGGAATTCGTTCGGCGCGCGCTTGGTCCAGCGGTGAAACGCCTGCCGGAAATTGGCCGCCTCGCTGAAGCCGAGCGCGCATGCGATCTCCTCGACGTTCAGGTCCGTATCGCGAAGATACTTGATCGCGACCTGCGTTCTCAGTTCGTCCAGGAGCGCTCGAAAGGAGGTTTCTTCCGCGGCCAACCTGCGCCGCAACGTGCGCGTCGACATCCTCATGTGCTTTGCGACGGCGTCGAAGCTCGTCGGCCGGGCGAGGTTGACGAGAAGCGCCTCCCGAACCTCGCCGACGACGCCGGCGCGCTGCTGGAATTCTTCCATGAGCTGATCGCACAGGTTCACGACCGACAGATAGGTGAGGTCGTTCCCGAGCCTCGGCGCTCCGTCCAGCCAGGCCGCATCGAATACGAACTTGTTTTCCCCCTGTCCGAACGCCGCCGCACAGCCGCAGATCTCGGAAAGGCCGGGCGAAGCGTCGGTCTCCTTGTAGGCGACCTTCAGCTCGCGCGGCGCGAACGACGAGCCCATGACGTCGCGGTGGAGAGAAGCGTGAATGCCGAATTGCTGTTCGACCAGAAATCGGTACAGCGCCGCGTCGACGCCCGGATGCGGCAAAGGAGCGATCGTCCATTCCCCGCGATCGCCTTCCTCCGTGAAAGAGATGGCGGCGAGCGGCGTCGCGAGCTGGTGGTATCGCTCGGCAAAGCGCATCGTCTGCCGGAAATTCGTGCTGCTGAGGATCGCGAAGCCGTACATTCCATAGGTCGACACGTGGAACCGCAGGCCGACGCGATAGGCGAAGCTCGGGTCCGGCGCGAGCCGGATGGCGTTGCGATAGCATCGCATGATCTGATTGAGGGAAACGCGCGTCGCCGGCGAGATGAGGTCGCTGTGGGAAAGGCCGACCAACTCCAGCGCCTGACTGGGCGCAACGCCCTCGGCCTCGAGCGCGGCGACCACGGCAGCGAGCTTGACCACGGGAAAGACCTTGTCGTCCGACCCGGTCGGGATCATCGTCGACTGCACGCTCCTCCCTTTAATCCGATGGGCTCGGCGCGGCTTCGAACGAGGCCGGTCAGCGAAACCGGCGCGCGGCGGCCGCTTCGCCGTTCGCTCCTTCGATCGCCGCGCGTTGCAGCGTCTCCGGCATGGCGTCCCTCGACCGCTCTTAAGACTACCACAGGGACTCGGCGTTTGCCGCCGGAACTCGCGCTCGGGCGCCCCCGGCTGAATCTTGCGCCAAGCGGCGCGCCGAACGAGCGCATGGGGTCCGGCCGTCGATCCCGCGGCAGGCCTCGGATTCATCGCCTAGAACCCGATCCCCTTCTCCTGCGCCAGCGCCTTCAGCGACACGTTGGGCCGCGCGCCGAGGTGCTGGATGATTTCCGCTGCGGCGAGCGCGCCGAGGCGCCCGCAGGTGACCATGTCGGCGCCGCGGGCGAGGCCGGCGAGGAAGCCGGCGGCGAACATGTCGCCGGCGCCGGTCGTGTCGACCAGCTTTCCGATCGGGAAGGCCGGGGCCTCCCAGGTCGCGTCGCCTTCGACCACCACGCAGCCCTTGGCGGAGCGGGTGACGATGCCGAGCACCTTCTCGGCGCGAAGCGCGTCGAGCGCCTCGTCGAAATGAGGCGTCTCGTAGAGCGACAATAGCTCGTCGGTGTTGGAGAAGACCGTGTTGACCGTCTTCGTCCGCATGAGGCCGATGAATTCGCCGCGGAACCGGTCGACGCAGAACAAGTCCGAGAGCGTCAACGCGACGCGGCGGCCCGCGTCCCGGGCGATTGCGCCCGCCTTCTGGAAGGCCGATTTCGCCGCCGGGCGGTCCCACATGTAGCCTTCGAGATAGACCACGCGCGCGGCCTTTACGAGCGCTTCGTCGACGTCCGGCGGCGCGAGATAGGTGCTCGCGCCGAGATAGGTGTTCATCGTGCGCTCGCCGTCCGGCGTCACATAGACGAAGCAGCGCCCGGTCGCGGGCCCGTGCTCGGCCGGCGGCGTGTCGAACGAAACGCCGGTCGAGCGGATGTCGGAGATAAAGGTCTGCCCCAGCGGATCATGCTTGACCTTGCCGATATAGGCGGCTTCGAGCCCGAACGAGGCGACGCCGACGATGGTGTTGGCGGCCGATCCGCCGGAAATGACCCGCGGATCGACGCGGGCGGCGTAGAGCGCCTCGGCGCGATCCTCGTCGACCAGCGTCATCGCGCCCTTCACCATCTCCTGGGCCTCGAGATAGGCGTCGTCCGCATGGGCGAGGATGTCGACCAGCGAATTGCCCAAGCCCAGAACCTCGACCTTGCCCGCGCTCATTCCGCCCCTCGCAACGTTCGGCGGGCGCCCTCCTCGCATTGGCGGGTGGCGAGGTCAATCGGAAGGGTCGGCGCCGCGCTTCGCCACGCGCCCCGCTCGCCGGCGCGTCCCGGGATCACCGTTGACAACGCAATATCCACATGAAAGCATCCGATATCTGAGGTCGCCGCGCGCCGTTTTGTCCGGCCCCTGATGTCGCTTGCGGAGACCTGCCCGGGGAGGGGGCGATCGTCATGAACTGGGCGTCGACCGCGCTCTGGGTCGTTCGGATTCTCGTCGCCTGCCGGGTCAGCATCCTGAGTGCGTTCGGCGGGGCGCTGCTCTTCCTTTTGGCGACCCAGGCGCGCGATCTGTTCGCCGACGTGACGTTCGGGGCTCTGCCCTCGGGTGCGGAGGCCTGGGGCCTTTGGCTGCTGTTTTTCGCCTATCTCGTCGTGATCTGGGCGTTCCCGGTCCACTACGCCGCGAGGCTCATGCTCTCTTCGGACGCCTGGATGTTCTCATGCCGCGTCCGGCCGGAGATCGACCAAGGCAGGGTTTCCGAGGTCAGGAGAGACCTGAGAGGCTGGATCGAATGGATTCCGAGGCTTCTCGCGGTCATTCCCTTCGTCGCCGTTCTGATCGGACTGTGGAAGGGCTACCGGGTCGTCGCGCAAACTCCCGCGCTTGCGCCCGCCCGCGAGGCCGCGACGCAAATTGATGTTCTCGCCGGCCTCGACATCCTGTCTGCGGCGATCTTTGTCTGGTTCCTGTGGGGGCGGCGATTTCTGACGAGGCGGATGTCGAACAGAGTGTCCCTGGCGATGGCGGCCGTCTATGTCGTGGTGATCTCGGCCCTGTTTTTCGCCTCGCTGGTCCGGCCCTTCTTTCCGGCCGACGTCGCGCCCCGCGCGGGAATCGTGCCGTTGCTGTTCGGAAGCTTCGTGTTCCTCGCGACGTTTGTCGCCTGGGCGGGCCACAGGTTCTGCTTTCCTCTGCTGTCCCTATCGATCGTCTTGGCTCTGGGCGTGACCGCGCTCAACACGCACTTCAACGACGTGCGAACGCTCGCCAGCGCGTCCGACGATTTCGGCAAGCGGCAGATCGACATCGAGGCGGCGGTCGAAAAATGGAAGGCCGCCAATTGCGACGCTCGGGGCTGTCCGCCCGCCGTCATCGTCGCCGCGGAAGGCGGGGCGAGCCGCGCCGCATTCGCGGCGGCCACCGCAATCGGGGAACTGCTCGACCGGGCCGGCGACCTGCCGGACGCGAAGGGCAGGGCCATCGCTCCCGCGCGCCGGATCTTCGCCATTTCCGGGGTGTCCGGCGGCTCGTTCGGGGCGGCGACGATTGGCGCCGCGTTGTCGGATTCGCTGTCGGATCCGCTCGGGCGAGGCCAGTCGACGCCGCCGTGCATGCGGCCGACAGACGATTGGTTCGGTCCCGCAGCGGAGGCGGTGAGGTCGAGCTGGCGCGCGTGCCTGCAGGCGCTCGTTTCCGGCGACTACCTGACGCCCGCGTTCGTCGGTCTCGCCATTCGCGACAATTTCTCTCCGCCGAACCCGGTCTCCGGGGGCTCGCTGATCTTTTCCGACGATCGCGCGGCGCTGGTGGAGCGCGCCTGGGAGCGCCACTATGACCGTGTCGTTCGGGGCGACATCCCGACGTTTTGGAGTCAACTTGTCCAGGACCTCCGCGCGCCGTTCGGCCCACAGCCGGATTCGGGCTTGCGGCGCCGGTTCGGCTTCGTTTCGGAGCGAATGGCGCCGGAAGGCGCCTGGCTGCCGCTGCTGCTGCTGAACGGGACGTCGGTCGGGACCGGAGCCCGCGTCATCGCGTCGGACTTGATCTCGACGCGCGCCGCGCCCGCAACCGACGGCCATCCCGCCGGGCGCTTCTCGATCTATCCGGCGGCGTTCGACGTGTTCGAGATGCTGTCGAAACCGTGCCCGCCGGACAAGGTCGCGGGGCAGTCCTGCGCGGCGGCCCATGCAGGGACGACCGATCTGCCGGATTCGCGCGCCGGTCCGGACATCCGCCTCTCGACCGCCGCGATGCTCTCGGCGCGGTTCCCGATCATCTCGCCGG
Source organism: uncultured Alphaproteobacteria bacterium (assembly GCA_963805295.1). Taxonomy (GTDB): domain Bacteria; phylum Pseudomonadota; class Alphaproteobacteria; order Rhizobiales; family Beijerinckiaceae; genus Roseiarcus. Next base: position 40,061 of record CAWDTW010000067.1, read on the forward strand.
CGGGAATTCTCCGCGCCGAGGGCGACCGCGCAATCGGCGGCCGGATCGTCGACGGCGGCTATTTCGAGAATGCGGGCCTGACGACCGCGATGGACGTGGCGAAGGAGTTGCGGCGCCTCGGAATCGTTCCGGTCGTCTTGTGGGTGCAGAACGGACCGCGGACCGACCCCGGCGATCCCAAGCCTTCCGAGCCCGCCTCGCGCGCGCCCGGACCGGAGGAGCAGTCTTCCCTCATCCCGCCCCGCGGAGCCGGCACGCCGGAGCTCGGCAGCGCGGACCCTCGGGGAATCGAACGGGTGTTCGGGGTCGTCGTCACGCCGCTGGTCGCGCTCACCGAAACCCGCGACGGTCACGGCTCGCAAGAGGCGGCGGACGCGCAGCGCGAACTCTGGCTGCTGAACCATGACGTCGAGCCGGAGGACCCGAAGCAGATCGGGTCGAGCTATTTCAAGTTCGGGATGTTCGAGAACCCAAACTTCGAGCCCGACCTCAGACTGCCCCCGCCTCCAGGCGCCTGCGCCAGGCTCGCGGGGGACTGGCCCCCGGGGAGCGGCCAAATGAGCGAAGTGTCGATGAGCTGGTGGCTCTCCCAGTCGGTGCAGGCCGAACTCGATTCCCAGATTTGCGACCAACGCAACTGGCGAATGCTCGTGGAGCTCGGGCAGCGCCTGTCGCAACACTGCCCCGTCAAGCCGCGCGACCCGTCGAGCGGGGAGCCGGAGCCGGCGCTGCCTTCAGGATCGTCGCATCGGTGCCAGGAGTGACGAGCCGCATCTTCGAGCGCTGCGGGCGCGACGACCGGGGGCGGTCTCCTCAACGCCTGCCGACCGGAGCATATTTTTCCTCGCCCACGGCGTTCGGCCGGAGTTTCGGCTCCACCCGCCTTACGTCCGTCTCTTTGATGGCGAAATCTGACCGCTCAGCGAACGCGAAGGAGGCGTAGGGCAGCCGAAGGAGGGAGGAATGGCCGAAGATCAAGCGGGGCCGGTCGGTCCCGATCTGGTGCAAGGAATCTCGCTCGCCGAACTCCAGGACGGCGGCAAGCTCGTCGGCCGCGTCGGCGACGAGCCGGTGCTGCTGGCGCGCCGGGGAGCCGACGTCTTCGCGATCGGCGCTCACTGCACCCACTATGGCGGGCCCCTTGCCGACGGGCTCATTGTCGACGACACGGTGCGCTGTCCCTGGCACCACGCCTGCTTCGACCTTCGGACTGGCGAAGCCCTGCACGCGCCGGCCTTCAGCCCAGTCGATTCATGGGTTGTCGAGCAGCGCGACGGCAAAGTCTTCGTGCGCGAGAAGCGCGCTTCGGCGGGCGCTGAAAGTCGCGCCAAGCCGGGCGCGCCGAGCAGGATCGTGATCGTCGGCGGGGGCGGCGCCGGGTTCGCCGCCGCGGAGATGCTTCGACGGCGAAATTATGAGGGCGCCATCGTCATGCTCAGCAGCGACGACGCCCCGCCGGTCGACCGGCCGAATCTTTCCAAGGACACTCTCGCCGGCAGCGCGCCGGAGGACTGGGTCCCGCTTCGCCCGGACGCCTTCTATTCCGAGAACGCCATCGACCTTCGCCTCGGGGCGACCGTCGCCGGCATCGACGTCGGCTCGCGCGAAGTCGGTCTCGCCGGCGGCGAGAGGATTCGCTTCGATCGGCTTCTTCTGGCGACCGGCGCCGAACCGGTGCGCCCGTCGATTCCGGGGGCAAAGCCGTCCGACGTGCTCGTTTTGCGCTCGCTCGGGGACTGCCGGGCCATCATCGAACGCGCCAGGACGGCGCGGCGGGCGGTGGTGCTGGGCGCCAGCTTCATCGGGCTCGAAGTCGCGGCTTCCTTGCGCGCCCGAAACATCGAAGTCCATGTCGTCGCGCCGGAAGAACGCCCGATGGAGCGCATTCTGGGGCCTCAGATGGCCGAGTTCATTCGTGCGCTGCATGAGGAGCATGGCGTGATCTTCCATCTTCAAAACATCGCGAGCGCCCTCGAAGGCGGAAAGGTCAGGCTATCGGACGGAAACCTCATCGAGGCCGATTTCATCGTCGCCGGCGTCGGCGTGCGCCCGCGGGTCGAGCTCGCCGAGGCGGCCGGGCTGAAGGTGGATCGCGGCGTCGCCGTCGACGCTTATCTCGAGACGAGCGCGCCGGGGATATTCGCCGCGGGCGACGTCGCGCGCTGGCCCAATTCGCTGAGCGGCGAGGCCGTTCGGGTCGAACATTGGGTCGTGGCGGAGCGCCAGGGACAGATCGCGGCGCTGAACCTCATGGGAGGCCGCGAGCGCTTCGCCGCGGCGCCGTTCTTCTGGAGCCAGCACTACGACATTCCCATCAACGTCGTCGGCCACGCCGAGTCTTGGGACGAACTCGCCGTCGAGGGCGACATCGCCGGCAAGGATTGCCTGGTGCGCTTCAAGCGCGGGGGACGCACGCTGGCAGTCGCCTCGATCTTTCGCGACGTCGCCAGCCTGGAGGCGGAAGTGAGTCTCTGAACGAGGCGCGGCGGGCTGAGCGGGGTAAGAGCCGAGATTCTTCCCTGAGACATCGACCCAACCTTTGAAATGTCACGATTGGTCGCAGGCTTCGAGCGCGAGGGCTGAATGGTCTCGCCTGTCGTCTCGAAGCGCCGCGACTGCAGGAGAAGCAAGCCCTTGAGTCTGGAGATCTCCAGGCCTCGCTGCCCCAGGCGGCGACTTGCCTGAACAGGTGGTCAATGCGATAGTCGACATCAAGCGGGCGACGGCGGCCGGCGCGTTCGACATCATCACGGGCGAGGTCGAGCGTCTCTCTGGGCGTCGCCCACGCCCGTTGCGCGACGTGCTGTCAGAGCGCTTCGCGGCCTGAGGTGGGAAAGGGGGGTCCAGGCGTTCAAGGAGCTCGCTCTTGAAGGTCGTCGATCCCGATGCCCTGACCGCCGAGCCGCCGGACCGTGTGCGCAGCATCGCGCTCGGAATCGAGCGCCTGGCGCTCATTCCTTTCAAGGCGCCGACGGCGACGGTTCTCGCCGCGCTCGCGATCGCCGTTCTTGCCATCCTGGGAATCCACCGCATTAAGACGGACAACTCGTCGAATCAGTTGTTCCGCTCCGAGGATCCGGCGTTCAAACAATTCGAGCAGGTCTCGCGCGATTTCCCGTCGAGCGAATACGACGTCCTGATCGTGGTGAGCGGCCAATCGCTGCTCGCCCGCGAGTTGGTCGAGAAGCTGCGCGGCTTGGTCACCGATGTGCAGCTCGTCGACGGAACGCGCGGCGTCCTCTCGATGTTCTCCGCGCGCCGACCCGCCCCGGAGGGCGGCATGCCGGAGCCCCTCTTTCCCGACCCCTTGCCGGAGGGGAGCGCCTACCATGCGCTGGTCGACCAGGTGAAGGGCAACGAGATCATCCGCGGCAAGCTGCTCTCGGACGACGGCCGGCTCGCGGTCGTCATCCTTTCGCTCGAGCCCTCCGCCGTCAACGGCGGCAAGCTCGAGGCGGTCGTGAACGATATCCGCCGGACCGCGGACGAGGACCTGCAAGGGACCGGCGTCGCGGCGGAGCTGACGGGCGTGCCGGTCATGCAGCTCGAAATCCGCCACGCCCTCGAGCGCGACCGCATCCTCTACAACGCCGTCGGTTTCGCGCTCGGATGCGCGATCGCGGGATTTTCTTCCGCCGCCTGTCGCTGATGGTGGTCGCCGCCGGCCCACCGCTCCTGGCGATCGTGTTCGCGCTCGGCGCGCTAGGATGGCTCGGATTTCGCCTCAACATGTTCCTCAACGTGATGACCCCGCTCATCATGGTGATCAGCTTTTCCGACAGCATGCAGCTTACGTTCGCGGCGCGCGACCAGCTGATGGCCGGCCGCGACAAGCGCACCGCCTTCCGCAACGCGATCCTCATCGTCGGCCCGGCCTGCGTCCTCACTCACGCCGCGGCCGGCCTTTCGCTGCTCGGACTTCTCACCTCCTCGAGCGACCTTATTCGCGGCTTCGGCGAGGCGGGATTCCTGGCGACCGCCATCGCGCTGGCCACCGTGCTCCCCGTTCGGGTTTTTTTTTTTTTTTTTTTTTTTTTTTTTGGGAAAAGGGTGCTCTCCCTCGTTCCCACATTCGGCGTGCTGCTGATTCGTGACGAGGCGCGCTTGGTCGCGACTTTGAGGGTGGCCGATCCGGGAGTGGCTACGCTGCGGCGCTTCTGCGACTGGATCGCCCGGCGCATGGTTAGCCGTCCGGCCCTTTTCAGCCTCGTGGACTTCGTGGTCGTCGCCGGCCTCGCCGTCGTCTATTCCGGCCTCCAGCCGAGCTATCGCCTCGCCGACCAGGTTCCCGACGAGCGGCGGTGCGGCGAGCGGCCGCCTCGACGCTGGAAATCAGCGGCGCTGGCATCGGTCGAAGTGCTGATCCGGGCTACGGGATCGCCGTGACGGGGCTCTCCGTGATCGCCGCCCGCAACAGCGCCGGCATGATCAACAAGCTCAACCGGGCTCTGACCGTCGAATTCGCCTTCATCGCCGCCTTTGTCGGCCTCGCGTTCCGCTCGGTCCGCGTTGGGCTCGCCTGCCTCATGCCCGGGATCTTTCCTGTCGTCGCCGCAGGCTCGCTGCTCAGGCTGTTCGGGGCTCTGGGACTGCAATTCTCCGGCGTCGTCGCGCTGACGGTCTCGTTCGGCTTGGGCTTGAGCGCGACCATCCACTTCCTCAACCGCATGACGCAGAAAAGGCGCAGGCAGGAGGACCCGGCGATCGCCGTCGAGCAGGCGACGGTCCTCATGGGGCCTGCGCTCATCCTGACCGCTCTCGTGCTCGCCTGCGGGCTGGCGGCGCTCGTTTTCTCCGACCTTCCGCCGCTTCGCCTGTTCGGCTGGCTGGGCGCGCTCGCGATGCTCGCGGCGCTCGCCGCCGATCTCCTGATCCTGAGGCCTGTCGTCACCTTCCTTCTGCGGCTCGGCCGCCGGACAAGCGCGCCGCGCGCCGACGCCGGTCTGACTGATCCAACGTCAAGAAAGAGGGCACACAATGTCTGCCACCTCGTTTTCGTTTTGCGCTGCGCGCCGGAACGCGTTGCTGGCCCTCGCCGTGGCCGTCGGGCTGGCCGCGCCGCAGTCGGTTGCTCTGGCGGCCAGCCCGTTCGACAGGTTCGTCGGCGAGTGGACCGGAGGGGGCCAGATTATCGGATCGAACGGGCATCGCGAGTTCGATCCGATGCCGTGCGGAATATGTGGAGGCGAAAGAGCGGCGCTGCGCTCAATCAGACGATCGTGTGCGCCAGCGAAAGCTTCAAGCTCGACATCCACAGCTATGCCGAAGCCTCCGGGGAATTGGTCCAGGGTTATTGGCGGGAAACCGGTCGCGATTTGTCAGGTCACATGACCGGTCGCATCTCGGAAGGCCGGTTTGAGGGCGAGATCGTCGCGCCAACGTTCACCGCGGCGATCTCGCTTGCCTCCAACGGCCGACAGACCGTCAGCATCCAGCCCCGCGGCGGGGACATTTCCAAAAAAAAAAAAAGCACACCGACGGCCGGACTAGACCGTCAGCATCCAGCCCCGCGGCGGGGACATTTCCAACGTCCGCATCGAGCTCAAGCGGCGCGGTTGACGAAACCTACCGCCGGCCGAATTCCGACTTCAGCAATCCCGAAGGACTGAGGGACCGCAATCCGTAATCCCGATCTTTCGCCGGCCAAGCGCGAGTTCATGGTTCACTGTAAGCAGATGGTAAGCATGGAGGGCCGCCGGGTCGGCATAAGGCGCCAGGGCGCGGCGGATTAGGACGGTCTTAACCGCGTTGCGCCCACGTTGCGTCGAACAGCGGGAGACGGCGCAGTGTCCTCTCGAAGCCAACTCCATTCCGCCCCGTCGGAACAGGCCGGAACGCCCAAGTCTACGCTCTCGCGCGCGATCAAAGCAGGCGGGTCTTCTGCGGCTGGCGCCGGCGGCCCGCGGCTGGCCGGGCGCTCGATTTTTTCCTTTGCGCTGTCCGGAGCTGCGGTTGCGGGGCCTCTCGAGGACGCCAATGCGGCGCTTCAGCGCGGAGACTACGCGACGGCCTTTGCGCTCGCGCAGCCACTGGCCGAACACGGCCTTGCCGTCGCGCAGCTCGTTCTCGGCGTGATGTATGGCGGCGGGCACGGCGTGCCGCAGAACTACGCCGAGGCTGCGAACTGGCACCGCAGGGCTGCAGATCAGGGGCGCCCCGAAGCACAGACCATTCTCGGCGTGATGTACGCCAAGGGCCAGGGCGTGCCGCAGAGCGACGCCAAGGCCGCGAAGTGGTTCCTGAAGGCCGCCGATCAGGATCATGCCGCCGCGCAGTCCAACCTCGGCCTCATGTACGCCCAGGGCCATGGCGTGGCGCGGAATGACGCCGAGGCGGCGAAGTGGTTCCGTAAGGCCGCCGACAAGGGCTTCGTCGAAGCGCAGACCATTCTCGGCCTGATGTACGTCAAGGGCCAGGGCGTGACGCAGAACTACATTCTCGCGCACATGTGGCTCAATCTGGCGGCTGCGCAGGGCGACGCCGGGGCCCTCGCTAACCGCGATCATCTGGCCAGAATGATGACGCCCGCCCAGATCGCCGAGGCGCAGCGGCTGGCGCAGGAACGGACGACGACGAAGTAGCGCCTGGGCATTGTCGTGGTTACTGCGGCAGCGCGCCGGCTATTACGTTGACATCTGCGTGTTTCCCGTTTCCGACGATCGCCAGTGGCGCTTCGGGAGGCGCGGCGCGCGTTGTATTGCTAATCAATAGGTTAACCGATTAATTGATCAATTGTGAGGGGCCCCTGTTCCGGGCAAAATAACACATCACCTCTGCCAACATTAACTTCAATTAATGTGGCGTTGATGGAAGGCGATTTTTTGCGTTGGCCCGCCCTTAAAGGCAATCTCTCGCGCCAAGGGATTCGGAACCGCATGATTCAACGAGCATCGGGCTCGCGCCATCCCTCTAGCTATTTGAAAAGGTGAGACAGATAACAGCCGTCGGCGGAATTCGCCGACGGCTGCACCCCCTATTTTCCCCTGACTGACGTGCCCAGTGCCTTACCGCGGCACAGGAGGTGACGCCGCTTCCCCGCAAGTTGCATCATCCCCTAAGATTAACTTTAGGTAATGTGGAGGGGATGTAAAGCGAAATTTTTGCCTCGGCCCAAACTCCCACGGGTTGGACCGCGTACGGCAAGTTCGCCGTCAGACATCCAAGGTGGGAGCCGGGTGCCTTAATCGGGCCCGTCCGGTTCGTCGGGCTCCGGAAATTCACGACAAGCCCAAAACCAATTTCTTGCCAAGCGTGCGATAATGTTCTATATTTGTTCTTGCGCCGTCATCGCGAGGGAGACCGTCGAGTTGTCTTGTTTCGTCGAAGCCGCCGTTTCGCCGACCGATGTCGTTCGGAAACGATTGGTCGCGGCGCGTGGCGAAGGCGAGGCGGGAGAAGCCGTTTGTCGGTCCTTTGAACCGCGTCGTTTTCAGTCATCGGGGTCGCGGGGCGGGGCGGCCTGACGATAAAGCGGAGCTGCCCGGAAACCCGGAAATGACGCGGCAAAGCGTTGAAAAGATTGAATCCACGCGCGGAAATGGTATGGGCTCGGACGGGTCGGACCTACAAGATCTGGTGCGCGGCGCTTCTTGTGACGGGGGTCGCTGACCGGGTTCCGACCGGCCATGGCGCGCAGCGACAACACGGCGAGCCCGCAAAAGTTGCAGTTTTTGGCGCCTAAGCCCTTGAAATCGCCGGCGCGGCGACGGATTCGCGGGTCTCCCGCCGCCGGGTCTTCGAAGCCGCCTCAAGGCCGCCTGAGCCGTACGTAAAGCGCCCCCGACCCGCCGTGGGCGCGTCCCGCCTCCTCGAAGCCGAGCACCACCTGGCGCAGGTCGGACTCGCGCAGCCAGTGAGGCGCCAGGCGCCTGAGCACGCCGCGCTCCTGGCCGAGTGGGGCCGGCTCGTCGAGCGGGCCGCCCTTGCCGGTGATGACGATGACGAGCCTCGCCCCTCGCGCCTGACAATTGCGAAGAAAGCCGCGCAGGGCCTGATGGGCCTCGGCCTGGTTCATGCCGTGCAGGTCGAGCGCGCCTTCGATCGCGCCGCGCCCGCGCTTTAGCTGGCGCTTGAGCCGCCGCTCGATCGGCGCGAGCGGCGGCGCGCGCGGCGGCGCCGGCCCCGCCTGCGGGACTTTGACGGCGGCCGGCGCCGGGGCTGCCGGCGGATTGGGAGCAACGGGCTTAGAGGGCGTCGGCAGGCAAGCGCCGCGCCGCCGCGAGACGCTGCCCGCGACCTCGGTCCAGAGCGCGATCTCCTCGTCGCTGAGGCGCCTCAGACGGTGGGGCGGCTGGGCCTCTCTCACGGCTCGTCTCCGACGGGCAGCAGCACGGCAAATTCTCCGCGATGGCGGATCGCGCCGGCGCGCGCGCCCGCCTCATCGCCGGCGCCGAAGAAAATGTCGGCGCGCGCCGGTCCGACAATCGCCGAGCCGGCGTCCTGCGCGATCATGACGCGGCGGAACGGCAGCAGCGTGGCGTCCGCCCAGGGCAGGTTCGCCTCGATCCAGAACGGCAGGCCGTAGCTCCAGAGCGCCCGGTCGACGGCGATCGAGCGCAACGGAATCAATGCGACGCCGGCCCCCGCGATCGGCCCGAGTTCCGGGTCGAAGTCCTCGACGAGCCTGAAGAACACGAACGAGCGGTTGCGGCGCATGAGGGCGAGGCCGCGCCCGCCTTCGCCGAGGCCGGCGGCGCGCAGCCAGGCCTTGAGGCTTGCGAGCGACATGGCGCTTTCGGCGATCTCGCCGGTCTCGATCAGGATCCGCCCGATCGACGTATAGGGCAGGCCGTTGCGCCCGTCATAGGCGACCCGCGCCCGCCGCCCGTCCGGGAACTCCACCTGGGCGGAGCCCTGGACCTGAACGAGAAAGGCCTCGACGGCGTCACGGAGCCAGACGATCGGCCGTCGGCTTTCGCGCTCGATCGCCTCCCGATCGCCGTAGGGGACGAGCGAACCGTCGCCTCGCCGCCGTGCGCAGCTGACGCCCTCCGGAAAGCCCGGCGGCGCCCCGCCGGGGGCGAGGGTCACGAGATCGGCGGGGCGGGCCAGAATCGGCCAGCGGAACGCGTCGCTTTCGACGGACGAGCCGGCGACGCACGGCTCGTAGTAGCCCGTCAGGAAGCCACGGGCCGGCGCTTCGGGGACGATGCGGAACGGCCGAAACCGGGTTTCGAAGAAGCGCCGCGCCTCGGCTGGGTCCGACACGCGAGCGCCGAGCGCTGCGCGCGCGGCCGCGACGAGCGCGCCCGAGGGCTTTCGGGCCGGGCGCGCCTCAGCCCCGCTTTCGGCGAGCACGCGGGCCGAGCCCTCGAAGCAGCGGAACGCCGCCAAGTGATCGTCGTCGCGGTAGCCCGCGAGGCTGTCAAAATCGAGAGGCTCGAGGCGGGGAGCTTCCGCCGTCAAGGGTCAGCGTTCCGACTGCGTCGCCGTCAGCCGCCAGTTGGGATCGCGCGAGCGCACGTCGCGCGCGAAGGTCCAAAGGTCGACGTGGTCGGCGACCTCCGTTGGCGAGCCGTCGACGACGGCGCCAGCGCTGTCGCGCGTGACCGAGGCGAGCTTGCTTTCAAACCGCACGCCGACCTGCGCGGTCGAACCGGTGAGCTGCGCCCCCGCGATCTTGGCGGAGTCGATCGACACCACCGTCGTCGTCATTGTCTGGCCGGCTGCGGCGCGGGCGCGAATCGCGGCGTCGAAATTGGCGAAAGCCTCCGGCGCCATGAGGCCGCGCAGGGCCGCGCCGTCCCCGGCGGCGAAGGCGTGGACCACCATATCGTAGGCCGCGCGGGCGCCGGACAGAAACGCCTGCGCCGTAAAGCTGTTGTCCGCCACGGCGATGGCGTCGAGCCCGTTCCAGGCATCCGGCTCGGCCACGGCTTCCCACCGGTCGGCGGCGAGCGGCGGAAGGGCGGGCGCGGCCGCGGGCGCTTCCGTTGATGCGACGGCGGGGCCTGCCGGGCCCGGCGCGCGTCGTAACGGGGCGAGCAGGCCGCCCGTTGGGCGCCCCTCATCATTGCGCATGCCGAGCACCGAGCGCAGCTTGAAGACCACGAACAGCGCTACGAGCGCCAAAATGACGGTCGGAAGGTCGATCTCCGGCATCGGGTTCAGAATCCTTGGAGCCAACGCGTCATCGGGCGCGCGCTATCCATAACTAGGCCGAAGGCGACGTTTTGGCTAGGAGCGGGGATTATGGGCTTGTGCGCCATGCGAGAATGGCCTCATGCCTTCGAGATCAGGAGAGCGAGATGCGGGGCGAAAAGGCGTGAGGGGCGACACCGTCATCGGCATCGCCGGCGCGGGGGCTTGGGGAATGGCGCTCGCCAACGCCGCAGCTGCGGCGGGCCGCGACGTCGTTCTATGGGGCCGCGACCCCGAGCGTATGCTCGGCTTCGAGGCGAGCCGTGTGAGCGACAAGCTGCCGGGGGTCCGATTGGCCGCGTCGGTGAGGGCGACGGCGGACCTCGAGGAACTCGCGCCCTGTTGCGCCGTGCTGGTCGCCGCGCCCGCACAGTCGACCCGCGAAGCAGCGGCTCGGCTCGCCGTTCTGCCGGGATCGGCGCCTTTGGTGACCTGCGCCAAGGGCATCGAGCGCGGCACCCACGCCTTCATGACGGAGGTTCTTCGGCAAACGGCGCCGGACCGCCCGGCCGCGATCCTGTCGGGCCCGTCATTCGCCGCCGACGTCGCGGCCGGCCTGCCGACGGCGGTTACGCTCGCCTGCGTGGACGAAGGCGTCGCCCGCTCGCTCTGCCATCTTTTGCATGGGCCGAGCCTCAGGCTCTACCACTCGACCGACGTTCGCGGCGTCGAGATCGGCGGAGCAGCCAAGAACGTGCTGGCGATCGCCTGCGGCGTCGCCGCCGGCCGCGGTCTAGGCGCGAGCGCGATGGCGGCGCTGACCGCTCGGGGCTTCGCCGAACTGCGCCGGTTCGGCGAGGCCTTCGGCGCGCGGGGCGCGACCCTGATGGGCCTTTCGGGCCTTGGCGATCTCGTTCTGACCTGTACGTCGTCGCAGTCGCGCAATCTCGCCTTCGGGGTCGCGCTGGGCAGGGGCGGGAGCGTTGCGGAGGCGAGGGCCGGAAGGCTTGCGGAGGGCGCTTTCACCGCCTTGGCGCTGACGGAAATGGCGCGCGCCAGAGAGGTCGACATGCCGATCGCCAATTGCGTCGAGGCCCTCATCGAGGGCTCGCTCGATGTCGCGGGCGCGGTCGGCGCTTTGCTCGGCCGTCCGCAAAAAGGCGAGGAATGAGACGATCATTTTGCATTTGCCGGCCGCGTCGCGTAAGGCTCGCCGGTCAATGGAGGCCGCGCCATGCTGTTCATCGCCACCTGCGTCGACAAGCCGCTGAGCCTGGACAGACGGATGGAGAACCGTCCGGCGCATCTCGCCTATTTGAACGGGCTCGGCGCGAGGGTGAAGATCGGAGGCGCGCTGCTCGCTCCGGATCACGAGACCCCGGTCGGCTCCATGATCGTTTTCGAGGGCGAGGACGAGGACGACGTCTTTGCCCTTCTGGCCGAAGACCCGTACTCGCGGGCGGGACTGTTCGAGAGCGTGAGCGTAAGACCCTGGCGGCCGGCGGTCGGCCAGATTCTCGCGTGAGGCGACGATGGCGCACTGGCTCTTCAAAAGCGAACCCTCGGCCTGGTCATTCGAGAAACTCGCTGCCTGCGGCGCGAAGGGCACGGACTGGAGCGGCGTGCGCAATCATTCCGCCAAGCTCAACATGCAGGCGATGAAGGTCGGCGAGCAGGGCTTTTTCTATCACTCCAACGAAGGCAAGGCGATCGTCGGGATGGTCGAGGTCTGCGAGGCCTGCAGGCCCGATCCGACCGACGCGAGCGGCAAGTTCGGGATGGTCGACATCCGAGCGGTGCGCCCGCTGCCGCACCCGGTGACGCTCGAGGAGGTGAAGGCCGAAAAGCGGCTGGCGGCGATGGCGTTGGTCACGAACTCGCGCCTTTCCGTCCAGCCGGTGACCGAGGCAGAGTGGGCGCTCGTCTGCAAAATGGGCGGGGTTTAGCGTTTACGAATTCCGCTCCGAATTCGCGCGTACGGAAGGGCTAAGACCAAAGCATCACCTTGGCTGGCTTGTCGGGCTTCCTCGCCCTGGGGCATAAGCGGTGTCCATCGCGTTCGGGCGCCGGCGGGGCCGTCGTCGAGGGATCTCTTGGGAGGAGCAGGCCGTGTCGGACAAGGTTTATGACGTTCCCGCCGAATGGGCGAAGCGCGCCTGGGTGAACGAGGCCAAGTACGAGGAGATGTACAAGCGCTCGGTCGACGATCCGCAGGGATTTTGGGGCGAGCACGGCAAGCGCATCGACTGGTTCACGCCCTACACCAAGGTCAAGAACACCACGTTCGACGCCCACAACGTGTCTATCAAATGGTTCGAGGACGGAACCACCAATGTCGCTCACAATTGCATCGATCGCCATTTGCCCAAGCGGGCGAGCCAGACGGCGATCATCTGGGAAGCCGACGATCCGTCGAAATCCCGGCACGTCACCTACGCCGAGCTCGCCGACCACGTCGGCCATTTCGCCAACGTGCTGAAGGGCCACGGCGTCAAGAAGGGCGACCGCGTCACGATCTACCTGCCGATGATCCCCGAGACGGCCTACGCGATGCTGGCCTGCGCCCGCATCGGCGCGATCCATTCGGTCGTGTTCGGCGGCTTCTCCGCCGACTCGCTCGCAGGCCGCATTGCGGACGCCAAGTCAGAAGTCGTCATCACCGCGGACGAAGGTTTGCGCGGCGGGCGCAAGGTGCCGCTGAAGGCCAATGTCGATATCGCCGCTGGAAAAGGCCGGCGGCGTCAAGACCGTGATCGTCGTCAAGAACACCGGCGGCGACGTCGACTGGCAGAACGGGCGCGACGTCTGGCTGCATGAGGCCGTCAAGGCGGTGACCGCGCATTGCCCCCCCGAGCCGATGTACGCCGAGGATCCGCTGTTCATCCTTTACACCTCCGGTTCGACCGGTGCTCCCAAGGGCGTCGTCCACACGACCGGCGGATATCTCGTTTTTACCGCGATGACCCACCAATACGTCTTCGACTATCACGAGGGCGACGTCTACTGGTGCACGGCCGATGTCGGTTGGGTAACCGGCCACAGTTACATCGTCTACGGCCCGCTCGCCAACGGCGCGACGACGCTGATGTTCGAGGGCATCCCGAATTACCCCTCGATGAGCCGCTTCTGGGAAGTCATCGACAAACACAAGGTCAACATATTCTATACCGCCCCGACCGCGATCCGCTCGCTGATGGGCGGGGGCGAGGAGCCGGTGAAGAAGACGAGCCGCGCGTCTCTGCGCCTGCTGGGCACGGTCGGCGAGCCGATCAATCCAGAGGCCTGGGAGTGGTATCGCCGGGTCGTCGGGGATCATCGCTGTCCGATCGTCGACACGTGGTGGCAGACCGAGACGGGCGGCATTCTCATCACGCCGCTGCCGGGGGCTACCAAGCTGAAACCGGGCTCGGCGACGCGGCCCTTCTTCGGCGTCATCCCGGAGATCGTCGACGCCGCCGGCAACGTCCAGGAGGGCGCCAGCGAGGGCAATCTCGTCATCGCCGATTCGTGGCCGGGGCAATCCCGCACCGTGTTCGGCGACCATGCGCGCTTTGTGAATACCTATTTCGCCGCCTATCCCGGTAAGTATTTCACCGGCGACGGCGCCCGCCGCGACACTGAAGGCTACTACTGGATCACCGGGCGTGTCGATGACGTCATCAACGTTTCCGGCCATCGCATGGGAACTGCGGAGGTCGAGAGCGCGCTCGTCGCTCATCCGAAAGTGTCCGAAGCTGCGGTCGTCGGCTACCCGCACGACATCAAGGGCCAGGGCATCTACGCATACGTCACGGTGATGGCGGGCGTCGAACCAACCGAGGAGCTGCGCAAGGAACTGGTCGCCTGGGTTCGCAAGGAAATCGGGCCGATCGCGTCGCCCGACCTCATCCAGTTCGCGCCCGGCCTGCCTAAGACGCGCTCAGGCAAGATCATGCGCCGCATCCTGCGCAAGATCGCGGAAAACGAATACGGCGCGCTGGGCGACACCTCGACGCTCGCCGATCCGGCCGTCGTCGGGGAGCTGATCGACAACCGGCAGAACCGCGGCAAAGCCTGAACGGCAAGACACACAAACTCGAGAAGGGGCGTCGAAAGGCGCCCTTCCTTCAACGGGTCATGGGCGAGGCCGTGCTTGCAACGCGCTTCGAGGCAGAGCAGTGCGAGGGCCGAGGCGGTTCTACGACACAATCGACAGTTCCTGCGCCGTTTCGATCTTGGTCGCCAGGATGACCGCCTGGGTCCGGCTTTCGACGCCAAGCTTCTGCAGAATGGCGGATACGTGGGCCTTGACGGTCGCTTCCGAAACGCTGAGTTCATAGGCGATCTGCTTGTTGAGCAGGCCCTGCGACAGCATCATCAGCACTCGGATCTGCTGCGGAGTCAGCGAGGCGAGGCGGCGGGCGAGTGCGCTCGATTCACGGTTGGGTTGCGCGCTGGGATCGAAATCGGGCGGCGTCCACCTGCCGCCGTCGAGCACCTGCGTGATCGCGTCCCGCATGGTGTCCAGTGAGTTCGATTTCGGAATGAAACCAGCCGCGCCGAACTCCAGACAGTGGCGGATCACCGCGCGGTCCTCGTTGCCAGAGACGACGATGACCGGGGTTGACGGGCGCTCCGAACGCAGAAACAGCAGCCCCGAGAAGCCGCGCACGCCCGGCATCGTCAGGTCGAGCAGCACGAGGTCGGTTTCCGGCGAGGTTTCGAGCGCCGCGGCCATGCTGTGGAAATCATGCGCGACTGTGATGTCGGCGCCCGGCGCAGCGGCGAGCACCGCCTCTCGGAGCCCTCCGACCACCAGCGGGTGATCGTCGGCAATCAGAACGCGTACCGTCTCGCTACTCATTGTTTCCTCCGCCGCCCCGGCCGGCTGGCCTCGAGACAATCACTTAACCCGGCGTCATTGTCACGCCCCCGTCATAGAGGATCTGCGAATTTTCACCTGCGCTTCTGCTCCCGGCAGCCGTCCGATCTGACGCAGCGCTTCAGTCATTGCGATTGTCGCAGCGACGCCCACGTTGAGCGAGCGGAGCGCCGGGCGGATCGGAATGCGCAACCGCGCATCGGCCGCGCCTGCGACGTTGGCGGCACTCCGGCGGATTCTCGACCGACGAGGATGATGTCGCCGCAACGAAAAGCGAAGTCCCACAAATTCGTCTCGCCTTTCGTCGTCAGGAGCATGAGGCGGCGTCCCGTGGCGATGCGCCAAGCCTCGAATTTTGCCCGAAATCATGCCTTGCGATCGACAGAGCGTCGACATAGTCCATCCCGGCGCGCCGGAACCGGCTGTCGCCGATGCGAAAGCCCGCCGGCTCGATGACCGCCGCATCGACTCCAAGACAGGCGCAGGTGCGCATCATCGCCCCAGCGTTCTGGGCGATGTCCGGCTCGTAGAGAGCCAGGAGGAGCGGCGCGGACGATTGGACCATGATCCTGCGCCTTTAACCCTCTGTCGCCTGGAGCGAAGCGTTCTCCTGGCGCACGCCCGGGGCGAACGCGACGAAATGCCGGGAGCTGCGACATTGCTGCTATGGACATCCAAAACGATCGATGCGAAAAGCCGCCTCGATTACCGGCCGGCGCCAACCAGCTCCTGCCGATTCGGCGCGGCGGCGCTGGCGCAGTCATCGGCGGCCGATCGGACATGAAAGGCCGCAATCGAGTGCGCGGCGTTTGCGAACGGCGCGCGTTCGCGACATTGTCGGGGGTTGAATTGGTCAGCGCGACGACGATCCAAGGACCAAAAAGAAGGGATTTCCTTTACCTCGCCACGGGCACCGCGGGCGCCGTCGGCGTTGCGGCGTCGCATGGCCGCTGATCGTCAAATAAATCCGGACGCTCGACGCTTGCCATGGCCTCGATCGAGGTCGACATCGGGGCAATTCCCGAGGGGCAGATCGTCACTGTCAAGTGGCGCGGCGCCCGGGGTTCGTCCGTCACCGGACGAAGAAGGAGATCGAGGAGGCGCAGAACATGCAGCTCAGCGAGCTGCGCGATCCCCAGACTGACGCCTCGCGCGTCGAAGCCGGAGTGGCTGATCGTCGTCGCGTCTGCACCCATCTGGGCTCCGTGCCGATCGGGCACGAGGGCAAGTATGAAGGCTGGTTCTGCCCGTGCCACGGCTCGATGTACGACACTTCGGGGCGCATCCACCAGGGACCAGGCGCCGCTCAATCTCGCCGTGCCGGAATACGCGTTCCTCAGCGACACGAAAGTG
>CAWDTW010000068.1:0-125192 GCA_963805295.1 uncultured Alphaproteobacteria bacterium
GGGCGTGTCACCGTAACCGGTAATCGGGAGACGATGACCAGATCGCCCCGCTTCACGGTTCAGGCCATATGAAGGCGGCTTCAATGAAGGCCAGAGCTTCCGACGACGGAGGGGAAAGAGACTCGGGCGCCTCAGCGCTCCCGCGTCTTTGGGAATGACGGTGAGGCCATCTCTTGGCGGTGTTTAGCTCTGCCTATCACAATCGCGGGTGACCAACGTTCATCACATAATCTCGCAAGAGTGTCTCCTCATGCTCGACCTCTTCGAGAAGAACTTCTAGCAAATCCCGCGCGTTGAGCACGCCGATTGGCCGAGAGTTCTCGATCCAAGACGGGTACGTTCTTCAGCCTCCGGTCCTTCATCATCGCCCACACGTCATGCATCAGGTCGCCGGGCCGGCAGAACACGACGGTCCGCGTCATGACGGTCGACGCGGGTGTCGTACACACGCTTTCACAACGGTCGCTGATTTCGCGGACAACATCCGTCTTGCTGATGACGCCGGCCATTCGTTTATCGGCATCGCACACGACCACGAGATCGGCATCACGGTCTCGCAGAAGCTGCGCCGCGGCGTCGGTGAGCGGAACATCGTCCCCGATGGTGATGAGGCGCTTGGACGCCGCATGCAGAACTCTTTCTACGCGCATCAAATCAACCTCCGATGATCGGTGGGCGCCGAACTTTGCACCGATTGCGTTCAGCCTGCAACCGATCACCGCGCCCGCCGACAGATTTCTTGCGGGCGCGGCTCTGGCACATCGCCCTCAGCCGCGAAAGGCGATTCGCAGGGTCGTTGGAATGCCCGCGACTGCCGGCGCAAGACGGCCCAAGGTTTGTTTCCGTCTGGGCGCGCCAGCGTCTACCGTCGCGGATACCAGTAGGCCGCCTGTGGTTTTGTGCGGTCGAGGACGACGAACTGGTTGGCGAACACCCGGTAGGTCGGGCTCCAGTCGCCGTCCGGCCATTGCACCCGGATTTCCGCGCGTTCGGCCGTGCCGAGGCCGACGTGGATCCAGCCCGCGTGGCCCGAGGCGTCGCCGCCGCCGACCTCGACCGTGCGGGTCTGGGTGCGCACGCCGGTCTTGACCGAAATCTTGGCGCCGACCGCGTTGCGGTTGGGGTTCGGCTCGATGAGCCGGATCTCCGTCCAGTTGCCCATCGGAATCGTCGATCCGTCGTCGCATCTGGCGCCGAGGTTGCGGAAGAGCGCGACGTTCGAGCCGCGGTCGATCTGCAGAATGTCGAGCATGCCGTCGAGATTGAAATCGGCGATCAGCGCCCCGCGGCCGGTTCGATTGCCGGCGATGCCCGCGAGATCGCCGGCTTCGGCGAACTTGCCGTTCCATTGGCCCATCAGGAGGTTGCTGGGATCGTAGGCGGCGAAGTCGGGCATCTGCGAGAGATTCCCCTTGGAGACGAAGATGTCGAGGAGGCCGGAATTGTTGAAGTCGGCGAATTCGGCGTGCCAGGCGGTCGAGGGACGCTTGTCCCCGCCGGTGTAGGGGATGTGCGCGGTCGCGCCGACTTCGCCGGCGATGTCGCGATAGACCGGAAGCTCGCCCCGCCCGGCCTCGTCCGGATCGAGCTTCTGCAGCTTCTCGTCGCCCATCGAGGTGAGGAAATACTCGGGGTAGCCCGAGCCGTCGATGTCGCCTTCCGCGATGCCCATGCCGAAGATCGACAGATGCCGCCAACCGTCGGCGCGGGTGTAGGGGCGCGGCGTCTCGCCCGGCTCGATGCGCCACATCTGCTCTTCGCCGCCGCGATAATATTGCCGGTCGTTGGAGATTCTGAGCGAGGGGACGCCCGACTTGTTCCAGTCGGTGAACAGCATCGAGAGCGCGCAGAAGCCGGGCGCGAGCGGCGTGCGCACCGAATAGTCGGGCTTGTCGCCGGGCTGCGGCCGATAGAGCGAGTTCTCCTCGCACGTGCCCCAGGGCGAGCCGGGCGCGTCGCGGTCGACATAATGGCCGATCGCCAGGGTCGGGAATTTCTGGCCCGGCTCCCATTCGGCGGCGAACGACGTCGTCCAGCCGAAATCGCCGTCGAAATTCCATTCCTTGTTGGCGAGCGTGAACGTGCAGTCCGGCCCGCCTTTGAGGAGAAGATTGCCCCCGACCCGCAGCACGAAGAGGTCCATATGGCCGTCGCCGTCGATGTCGATCGGATAGGCGCCGATGACGCTGGTGAGCAGCTTCGGATCGGCGCCGATGTCGAGCGGCTTCTCCTCGAATTTGAGCGGCCCGCCCGCCTTCGACCGGTTGACGAAGAGTCTTGCCGGATTCTTGCCGCCGGCGAGGAACACCGAGGGAAAACCGGAGCCGTCGCAGTCGAAGGCGGCGCCGCCGCCGCCGACGAAGAATTCCCACGGGCCGTCGTAGACGCTGTGCAGGCCGGCTGTCTCCGCCTCTTCGTGCATGAGGGGCACGTCGCCGACCGGCCTTGCCGCGCCGTCGGCGGCGCGCGCGGCGCCGAGGGCGAGGATCGCGCTGAAGAGCCAAACAAGAGTTCGCATCACGGCGCCTCGATGACGAGCGAACGCAGGAAGGCGACGACGCTGTCGCGCTCGGCGGGATCGAGCGCGAGATAGGCGTCGCGCGAAAATCGCGCGTCGCCGCCATGCGCCGCGATGATTTCGTCGAGCATCCGGAATTGGCCGTTGTGGCCATAGGGCGCGGTCGAGCCGACGCCCCAGAGCCGCGGCGTCAAAAAAACGTCGCGCTCGACGAACCGCTGCGCCTGCAGCTCGTTGCCGAGCGCGCTGACCTCGTCGTCGACGACGAGATGGCGCTTCAGATCGCTCATGAGCGGGATCAGCCATTCGCCCCTGTCGTTCTTTTCGAGCGTCCTGGCGAACGGCAGGGCGGAAAGGTCGAGGCGGATCGGCGCCTTGACCTCGGAGGCCCGCAACGTTCCCGCCATGTCGTAGGGCGCGGGATCGGTGAAGACGAGCGACTTCAGCGGCAGCGTCTTCACGTGGCAGGAGGGGCAGCCGATCGCGTCGAACTGTTTTGCGCCTTCGGCGGCCGCCGCGCGCCAGTCGTCGGGCAGATCGGATTTCACCGTCGGCGGCGGCAGGGTCGCCTGGAAGGCGACGAGGGCGGAAACGTCGCCGGGCGTCACCGCGTCCGGCACGCCGCTCTCGCCGAAGTCGTGGCTGCCGGTCCAGCGCACGCCGAAGCGCTCGACCGCCTCCATGCCGTGATGGGCGTTGAGGGCGTTGATGGTGAACTGCCTCAGCGACGCAAACACGCCCTTGCGGCTGAAGGGCCTGACGATGAGGTCGGCGTCGACCCCGTCGACCGAGTTGAGGTCGACCATGCCGTCCGGATGGGCGACGATCCAGCCGAAGCGCACGCCCTTGCTGACCAGATCGGCGCGACGCTCTTCGCCCGTGGCGCGCGCCTGTGCGACCGCCTCGGCCCGGATCGCCTGCAGATCGGCCGTCATTTCGCGGGCCAGCAACTCGACGAGGCCGGCGCCCATCAGCGCGATCGTGTGGCGCTCGCTGGAGAACGAGGGGTCGGTGTTGTCGAACTGGGCGCTCTCGAACCCTTCCGAGACGAAGGCGTTGGAGACGTCGTCGCCGGAACCGCCTTCGATGGGATCGTTGTGGCAGCCGAAGCAGGAGTTCGAATCGGGGCCGCTGGTTCGGCTGAAGGGCGGGTTGACGCCGCTCTTGCGCCTGGTCGGGATGATCGCCTGCGTCGCCCTCGGCCGGCCGGCGCCGTCCGCGGTGGTGAACTTCGCCTTGAACAACTCGCGCCCGCGCTCGATGAGGGCGGGCAGCGCGGCGGGGCCGGCGGCGGCGACCGAGTCGAAATCGACGTGCGAGGAAAAAACCCGCTCCTCCCAGCTGCCGCCGGACGCGGCCCCTGCCGCAAGGATGGCGAACGCGCCGAGCGCGGCCTTAGCTCCCAGGCCTCGTTTCATGTCCCTCGCGCCTCGCCGGCGGAACGGTGGATCGTTTTCGCCTCTTTGTCACGTTCGGGGCGGCCGTCGCAAGCGCATTCGCTTTCGCACGGGGCCATCGCCCTCGAAACTGAGTTGCGCGCCTCAGCGTTGATTGCTATGGGAAGCGCAAGAAGGACGGACATGGCGCCGGGCCACCTCACTTTGAAGGACATCGCTCGGGAGGCGCGAGTGAGCGTGGCGACCCTCGACCGCGTGTTGCACGGCCGCGCAGGAGTGCGCGAGGACACCGCGCGGCGGGTGCGCGAGGCGATCGACCGGTATGGATTTCGTCCCTCCGCTGCGGGCGCGGAGCTGGCGCGGCGCCGCTCCAGCACGTTCGCCTTCGTGATGCCGAACGGCTCGAACGTGTTCATGCGGGCGATTCTCGACCATGTCGGCGAAATGTCCGGCTGGCTCGGCGCGCGGCGCGCGAGGGTGGAGACGATCGGGGCCGACGTCTTCAATCCGGCGGCGCTCGCAAAGACCCTGGAATCCCTGGCCGGACGCTATGACGGGATCGCGGTGGTGGCGCTCGACCATCAGAGCGTGCGCGCGGCGATCGACGATCTCGTCATCGGCGGGACCATCGTCGTGACGCTCGTCTCCGACGTCCCCGGCTCCCGCCGTCATCACTATGTGGGGATCGACAACGTCGCCGCCGGTCGGACCGCAGGCTCGCTGATGGGACGCTTCCTCGGGGCGCGGCCCGGCAAGGTCGGGGTCGTCGCGGGGTCGCAGTCGCTGCGCGACCACGCCGAGCGCATCTTCGGCTTCAATCAGGTGATGAGCCTGGAATATCCGCACTTCAGCGTCCTGAGCCCGGTTGAGGGAAGCGATCAGGACGACGTCAGCGAGACCCTCATGGCGAGGCTCCTTGCCGATCATCCTGACTTGATCGGCGTCTACAACGTCGGCGCCGCGGCCGCCGGAGTCGCCAAGGCGATCGCCGAGGCCGGGCGGGAGACGGGCGTCGTCTTCATCGCCCATGACCTGACGCCCTTCACCCGCCGCTCTCTGCTGCGCGGCGCGATGGACGCGGTCATCGCCCAGGATCCGGGCCACGAAGCGCGCTCGGCCGTCCGGGTGCTGCTTTCGCTGGCGCGAAACGAACCCATTCTGGCCGAGCAGGAGAAGATTCGCATCGATATCGTGATGAGGGACAATCTGCCGTGAAGGGGCGGCGCGGGGCGGCGCGTCGCGGCGCATGAAGCTCGCGTCTCGGGGGCGCGGTCGTTTGGCTTGTCCGCCGGTTGCGCCAGCGCTCGATCGGGAGTTACTGTGACGGTCCCGCCCGATCGTCCGGTCAGACAACGATCCAAGAGTTTTCAACCGGTCCTCGAGGGACCTTTAGTGGAGGAAAATCAATGAACCCCGCAAAGTCACTGGTGCTGGGGGCGACGTTGCTCGCTTCCGTGAGCCTGACGTCGTTCGCCGCAATGGCGAAGGACATTACCGTCGGCGTCTCCTGGTCCAATTTCCAGGAAGAGCGCTGGAAGACCGACGAGGCGGCGATCAAGGCGGTGCTTGACAAAGCCGGAGCGAAATACATCTCCGCCGACGCGCAGGCTTCGCCGAGCAAGCAACTGACCGACGTCGAAAGCCTGATCTCCAAGGGCGCGAACGTCCTGCTCATTCTGGCGATGGACAACGAGGCGATTCAGCCGGCGGTCAAGAAGGCGACCGACGAAGGCATCCCCGTCATCGCCTACGACCGCCTGATCGAGAGCCCGAACGTGCTCTACATCACCTTCGACAACATCGGCGTCGGCCGTATGATGGCGAAGGAAATCCTGAAGGCGAAGCCGGCAGGCAACTACGCCTTCATCAAGGGCGACAAGGGCGACGCCAACGCCGACTTCCTGTTCTCCGGCATCAAGGAAGTCCTCAAGCCCGCGATGGACTCCGGAAAGATCAAGGACGTCGGCGAATCCTACACCGACGGGTGGAAGCCGGATAACGCCCAGAAGGAAATGGAGCAGATCCTCACCAAGAACAACAACAAGGTCGACGCGGCCGTCGTCGAGAACGACGGCATGGCGGGCGGCGCGGTCGCCGCGCTCACGGCGCAGGGACTCGCCGGCGTGGTGCCGGTCTCCGGTCAGGACGGCGACCATGCGGCGATCAACCGCGTCGCGCTCGGCACCCAGACCGTCTCGATCTGGAAGGACGCGCGCGACCTCGGCAGGGTCTCGGGCGAGGCGGCCATCGCGCTCGCCAACGGCAAGAAACGGAGCGACATCACCACCGACCTCGGCGGCGTGAAGCCCTTCTCGGGCGGACCGAAGCACGTGAAGGTCGACGGCATCCTCCTGACGCCGCTCGCGGTCACGAAGGACAACCTCAACGTGATCGTCGACAAGGGCTGGATCACCAAGGCGGAAGTCTGCGCCGGCGTGAAGCCGGAGATGACCCCGTATTGCAAGTGAGCTGACCGCGCCTTGGCAGGGCGAGACCAACGTAGGCCGCGCCGCTCTCACGGCGGCGCGGCTTTCTCAAATAAGACGCCGACGCCGGCCATGCCCGCCGCGGCGCCGAACAAAAGGGAAGACGAGGGAGAGCCCATGACCTCCGCAGCGCCCGGCGCGACAAGCTCCGCCCCGACCGAGCCCGCCATTCGCCGCCTGCTTCGAGCCACCGAGATCGATACGCGCATGTTGGGCATGATCGGCGCGCTGGCGCTGATCTGGGTCGGCTTCAACGTCTACACCCAGGTTCAAACCGGCGAGAGCCTCTTCCTGACGCCCCGCAATCTTTGGAATCTGAGCGTCCAGACGTCGTCGATCGCAATCATGGCGACCGGCATGGTGCTCGTCATCGTCATGCGCCACATCGACCTGTCGGTCGGATCGATCATCGGCTTCGTCTCGACGATCATCGGCGTCGCGCAGGTCCGCATCCTGCCGGTCTATCTCGGCCTCGACAACCCGGCGATCTGGATTATTGCAGTCGTCCTCGCGCTCGCGGTCGGCGCGGCGATCGGCGCCGCTCACGGCTCGCTCGTCGCCTATCTCGGCATTCCCGCTTTCATTGTGACGCTGGGCGCCCAATTGTTCTGGCGCGGCGCAGCGTGGTGGGTGACGACGGGCCAGACCATCGCGCCGCTCGACGACCGCTTTGCGCTGATGGGCGGCGGCCCACATGGTTCGATCGGCGCAATGGCGAGCTGGGTGCTGGCCGCGCTCGCCAGCGCCGCCATCGTCTTCGGCCTTTACGCCCAGCGGCAGCGGCGGGCGCGCTTCCGTTTCCCGCAACGGCCGATGTGGGCGGAATATCTGATCGGCGTCGTCGGTTGTTTGGTTGTCGCCGGCGCGACTGCGATCATGAACGCCTATCCCTGGCCCGAGCGCGTCGCCGCGACCTATGCCGAAGCCAATCACATCCCCGTTCCGGAAGGCGGGCTCGTCATTTCGACCGGCTACGCGATTCCGGTGCTGATCGCGCTGGTGATCGGCGGCGCGATGACCTTCCTCGCGAAGCGCACCCGGTTCGGCCGATACATCTACGCGACCGGCGGCAATCCGGAAGCCGCCGAGCTCGCCGGCATCAACACCAAGAGAATCACGGTTCTGGTGTTTGCGCTGATGGGGATGCTCGCAGCAGTCGCCGCTTGCATCGAACTCGGCGCGACTCGATTCGGCGACCAACGTGCTCGGCCAGTTGGACGAGCTCTATACGATCGCCGCGGCGGTGATCGGCGGCACGTCGCTGGCAGGCGGCGTCGGCACGATCTACGGCGCGATCATCGGCGCGCTGGTGATCCAGTCGCTGCAATCGGGCATGGTGCTGCTCGGGTTCGACTCGGCCTTCCAGCAGATGGTCGTCGGGGTGGTGCTGGTCGGCGCCGTCGGCATCGACACTTTCTACCGCCGCAGAACCGCCAAGGGATAAGCCATGGACGCTCGGGTCCGAACCCCCCTCGTCGAGATGAAGGACATCTCGCTCGCCTTCGGCGGCCTGAAGGCGGTCGACGACGCGTCGATCGATCTCTACCCAGGCGAAGTCGTCGGCCTGCTCGGCCATAACGGCGCCGGCAAGTCCTGCCTCATCAAAGTGCTGTCGGGCGCCTACAAGCGCGACTCCGGGCACATCTTCATCAACGGCGAGGAAGCCGTCATCAACAACCCGCGCGACGCCAAGCATTACGGCATCGAGACGATCTACCAGACGCTTGCGCTCGCCGACAACGTCGACGCGGCGTCGAACCTCTATCTCGGCCGCGAACTCTTGACGCGCTGGGGAACGCTCGACGACGCCTCGATGGAAGCGGAAGCGCGCAAGGTGATGGGGCGGCTCAATCCCAATTTTCGCCGCTTCAAAGACCCGGTGACCGCGCTCTCGGGCGGCCAGCGCCAGTCGGTCGCGATTGCGAGAGCGATCCACTTCAACGCCCGCATCCTCATCATGGATGAGCCGACGGCGGCGCTGGGGCCGGCCGAAACGGCGCAGGTCGGCGAGCTCGTCAAGCAGCTCAAGTCCGAGGGCATCGGCATCTTCCTCATCAGCCACGACATCCACGACGTGTTCGACCTCGCCGACCGCGTGACGGTGATGAAGAACGGCCAGATCGTCGGCGCCGGCCGGGTGACGGACATGACCAAGGACGAAGTGCTCGGCATGATCATCCTCGGCAAATGCCCGCCCGGCGCGATCCCGGGCCCGGGGGCGATGCAGAGCTGAAGGATCGAGTTACGTGAGGAGGGCACTTTGGCGATAAAGACTTGGGAAGCTCATTTCAGACATAAGGGCGAGAGCCGCATTCACGTAGTCACTGTTCAGGCTGATAGCTATAGCAAAGCAAAGGAAATGCTTGAGCTACAGTACGGGAAAGGCTGCATAGTGCAGGGCCCCAGAGAGGTAAAGTAACGCGCGCTGTTTCCTTGACGTGCTTTTTTTCGATTTGGGTCGGCGATGAACCTCTTTGCGGCGCCCTGAATACGCGTCCGTAACAGCGCACCTAAGGCGCTCAAGCGAACTATGTCGCAGCATATGCAGCGCGCGGGACCCAGGTTTCGGGCCCCGCTCGATTGAAGCGTCAAGCTCCATCGCCCGCGCTTCGACGACAGCGCGCGCCCATTCGCCCAGCCGCTCCTGCGGCAGATTTGTGGCCGGCATCGTGGGACAGCGATGCTCGTGCAGCCCGATAAACTTCACCGCGTAATGCGCTGTGCCCGAGCTTCTCGCCGTCGATCCTGACCGCCGGAAGCGAACAGTGGCGCTCGGGCCCGCCGAGACGGCGCAGGTGGGCGAGCTCGTCAAGCAGCTCAAGGCCGAAGGCCGAAGGATTGGGCATCTCCCTCATCAGCCACGACATCCACGACGTGTTCGATCTCGCCGACCGCGTGACGGTGATGAAGAACGGCCAGATCGTCGGCACCGGGCGCGTCCAGGACATGACCAAGGACGAGGTGCCCGGGATGATCATCCTCGGCAAATGCCCGCCCGGCGCGATCCCGGGGCCGGGGGCGATGCAGAGCTGAGAAGGCGCCGAGGCGACGGACGCTCCGTCGATCACGATACCCCCTTGACAGCAGTCAGCGTTCCGAAAACAAGCTTCGTGAACGTGGAGATCTCGATGGGTCGTCGAGGTCGACGCGGCTGCGAGAGCGCGAAACCGATGGCCGAAGCTCTATTCTCCGATCCGAAGGCGCTGGCCGCGCTGTGCCGGCGCTATCGCATCCGGCGTCTGTCCTTGTTCGGCTCGACCCGAGGCGGAAGTGCGCGACCGGACAGCGACGTCGACCTTCTTGTCGAATTCGAACCTGACGCAAAGCCGAGCCTGCTGACCATGGCTGAAATCGAGCTCATGCTGGCGCCGCTTCTCGGAGGACGAAAGGTGGACTTGCGCACGGCTGAGGACCTCAGCCGTTACTTTCGCGATGAGGTCCGTCGCACGGCGGAGCCTCAATTTGAGGTATGAAGACCGCGTTCGGCTCCGCCATATCGCCGACGCGCTTGTTTCCGTCGGACGTTTCGCGGAGGGCCGCCGCCGCGAAGACCTCGATCGCGACCAAATGCTGGTTTTCGCTCTCGTTCACGCATTGCAGATTGTTGGCGAGGCGGCAAGCAAGGTGACCGACGAGACTCGCGGCCGACATCCTGAAATTCCGTGGTCGATGATCATCGGAATGCGACACCGTCTGGTCCATGCTTATTTCGATATCAACCTCGACATCCTTTGGACGACGGCGGCGGAGGCCGCGCCAGCGTTGCTGGCGCAAGTGCAGCGAATTCTTGGGTCCGACTGAGGGGGATGCGCCACGTTCAAGCCAGCGCCATCGCGCCCGCGTCGAAGACGGCGCGCGCGAAGTCCTGCGGCCGCTCCTGCGGTAGATTGTGGCCGGCGCCCGGAAAGACGCGATGCTCGTGCGCGCCGACGAACTTCTGCGCATGATGGGCGGTGCCGGGGTTCACGCCGTCGGCGTCGCCGTCGATGGTGATCGCGGAAACCCCGATCGGGGGCTGCGCCGCGAGCGCCGCCTCGATCCCGGCGTAGGCGGGGTCTCCCGGGACGAGCCCGTAGCGATGCCGATAGGAGTGGATGACGACCTCGACGAAGTCGGAGTTGTCGAAAGCGGGAGCGGTGCGCTCGAACGTCGCCTCGTCGAAGCCCCAGGTCGGCGACAACATGCGCCACAAGAGCCGCGCGATCCCCTGCCGGTCCTTCGCCAATCCGCGCCGGCCGCGCTCGCTGTGGAAATAATATTGGTACCAGAACGCGGCTTCCTCCGACGGCGCCGCCGGCTCCATCGCGCGCGCGATGTCCTGGATGGAGTACGAATTGCCGGAGACGAGCGCGACGACGCGCTCGGGCCAGAGCGCCGAAACGACGCAGGCGGCGCGCCCGCCCCAGTCGTAGCCGCCTAAGATCGCGCGCTCGAGGCGAAGCGCGTCCATCAGCGCCAGAAGGTCCGCGCCAAGCGCCGCCTGCTCGCCCGAGCGCGGAGTCTCGGCCGAGAGGAACCGGGTCGGCCCGAAGCCGCGCAAATAGGGGACGATGACCCGGGCTCCGGCTTTGGCGAGGAACCGCGCGGCGTCCGAATAGGCGTGAACGTCGTAGGGAAAGCCGTGGCCGAGGATGCAGGGCCAGCCGTCCGCAGATCCGTGCTCTTCAAAGGCGATCTCGAGGACGCCGGCGGTGATCGTCTTGGCTGCCATTGGGGCTCCCGGGCGCGCGATCGCGGCGACGCCTCCCGGCCCCGGATTTCAATCCATCGCCGCGCGTCCGCCGCGGGGACCAGTGTAGCCGCGCTCGCCAGCCCGTCAAAAGACGGACGTCCTGCCAAGCGCGCCTCCAGTGGATTCCAGAACAGCGGTGACTTGTGGACGCCGCCCTTGACGCCGCCGCCTCGGTTCATTACGGTGCGCCGATTATGGGAACGAGGCGGCGATCGGTGGCGACCCTTATCGTATCTTTGGCGCTAGAGAGCGGGCAGGCCTAGACCCTGTCGCCGTTTGCTAGCGCGTGCCCAAGGCCCCCTCGAGGGCCTTTTTTGTTGCCTTCAATTCCGAACGACGGACGAAAGCGGAGAGAAGCGATTATGGCCAGGCACATGACCGGCGCCGAAATGGTGGTCGAGGCGCTGAAAGATCAGGGCGTCGAGCTCGTCTTCGGCTATCCCGGCGGCGCGGTGCTGCCGATCTACGACGCGATCTTCAACCAGGACAAGGTCCGTCACATCCTCGTGCGCCACGAGCAGGGCGCGGCGCACGCCGCCGAGGGTTTTGCGCGCTCCTCCGGCAAGGTCGGCGTCCTTCTCGTCACCTCCGGCCCCGGCGCGACCAACGCCATCACCGGCCTCACCGACGCGCTGATGGATTCGATCCCGCTCGTCTGCATCACCGGCCAGGTGCCCACTCACCTGATCGGTTCGGACGCGTTCCAGGAATGCGACACGACCGGCATCACCCGCAACTGCACCAAGCACAATTATCTGGTGCGCCGCGTCGAGGACTTGCCGCGCATCCTGCACGAGGCTTTCTACATCGCCTCGCACGGCCGCCCCGGCCCGGTCGTCGTCGACATCCCCAAGGACGTGCAGTTCGCGAGCGGCCCGTACGCGTTCCAGCGGAACATCCAGCACAAGACCTATCATCCGCAGCTCAAGGGCGACCTCGAGCGGGTGCGACACGCGATCGAGATGATGGTCGCGGCGAAGAAGCCGATCTTCTACATCGGCGGCGGCGTCATCAACTCCGGCCCGCACGCCTCGACTCTGTTGCGCGAACTCGTGCGCACGACCGGCTTTCCGATCACCTCGACGCTGATGGGTCTCGGCGCCTATCCTGCGACCGACAAGCAATGGCTCGGGATGCTCGGCATGCACGGGTCGTTCGAGGCGAACAACGCCATGCATGACTGCGACCTGATGATCTGCGTCGGCGCCCGCTTCGACGACCGCATCACCGGCCGCCTCGACGCCTTCGCGCCGAAGTCGAAGAAGATCCATGTCGACATCGATCCCTCGTCGATCAACAAGAACGTGAAGGTCGACCTCAGCATCGTCGGCGACTGCGCCCATGTGCTCGAGGACATGGTGCGGCTGTGGCGTACGGGTCCGCTTCACGCGGACCCGGGGGCGCTCGCCAAGTGGTGGGGCGTGATCGACGGCTGGCGGGCGCGCAACTCGTTCGGCTTCCGCAACTCCGACAAGATCATCAAGCCGCAGCATGCGCTGCGCCGGCTGCACGCGCTGACGCGGGGCCGCGACGTCTACGTCACGACCGAAGTCGGCCAGCATCAGATGTGGGTCGCCCAGCATTTCGGCTTCGAGGAGCCGAACCGGCTGATGACCTCGGGCGGCCTCGGCACGATGGGCTACGGCCTGCCGGCGGCGATCGGGACGCAGCTCGCGCATCCGACTTCGCTGGTGATCGACGTCGCCGGCGAGGCCTCGATCCTGATGAACATGCAGGAGATGTCGACGGCGGCTCAATACCGTCTGCCGGTCAAGATCATGATCCTCAACAACCAGTACATGGGCATGGTGCGCCAGTGGCAGGAGCTCTTGCACGGCGGCCGCTACTCGGAGAGCTACACCGATTCACTTCCCGACTTCGTCAAGCTCGCCGAGGCTTACGGCGCGCACGGAATCCGCTGCTCCGACCCGGCCCATCTCGATGCGGCGATCAAGGAGATGATCGACACGCCGAAGGCGGTCATCTTCGATTGCCTGGTCGATCAGAAGGAGAACTGCTTCCCGATGATCCCTTCGGGCAAGGCGCACAACGAGATGATCCTGGCCGAACTCGAGGACGACGCCGGCATCGAACTCGACAACGTCATCGACGAGAAGGGCAAGATGTTGGTGTAGAGCGCCGGAGCCGGGGGCGATGTTCAGTTTCGACGAGGCGCGCAAGGCGCATGAGGTCGTGCTGCGGACCTTGCGTCCGACGCCGGCCTTTTCCTGGCCGCTGCTTGCGGCGCGCCTCGGCGCCGAGGTCGTCGTCAAGCACGAGAACCATCAGCCGACGGGCGCCTTCAAGGTGCGCGGCGGGCTGACCTATGTCGACGCGCTTAAGCGCCGCGAGCCGGCGACGAAGGGTCTCGTCTCAGCGACGCGCGGCAATCACGGCCAGAGCCTCGCCTTCGCCGGGCGGCGCTTCGGCCTCGCCGTCACGATCGTCGTGCCGTACGGCAATTCGCGGGAGAAGAACGCCGCCATGCGGGCGCTCGGCGCTGAGCTCGTCGAGCATGGGTCCGACTTCCAGGCCGCGCGCGAGGAGGCGATGCGGCTCGCCGAGGAGCGGGGGCTGCACCTTGTGCCGTCCTTCCACCGCGATCTCGCGCTCGGCGTCGCGACCTACGCGCTCGAGCTCATGAGCGATCATCCCGACCTCGACGCGCTCTACGTTCCGATCGGCCAGGGCTCGGGAATCTGCGGCTCAATCGCCGCGCGCGACGCTTTGCGGCCTCAAGACCGAAATCGTCGGCGTCCAGTCCGCCGCGGCGCCCGCCTACGCGCTCTCTTTCGCCGCCGGCCATGTCGTGCGCACCAACAGCGCCGAGACCTTCGCCGACGGCATGGCGACGCGCGTTCCCGACGAGGAGGCCCTTGCCGTGATCGGCAAGGGGGCGGCGCGAATCACCCTGGTCCGCGACCACGAGATCGCCGCGGCGATCCGCGTCTATTGGACCGACACCCACAATCTCGCCGAAGGCGCGGGCGCAGCCGCGCTCGCCGCGGCGACGAAGGAGCGCGCGCGCCTTGCGGGGCGCAAGGTCGGGCTGGTGCTCTCGGGCGGCAACATCGACTTCGATCTCTTCCAACGCTGGGTCGCGACGGCGCCGAACGCCGCCGCGGCCTGAGGCCCATATCGAGCGCGCCGCGTGGGCGGCGGTTCTTTCGACGAGGACGTTTATGAACATGATCAAGACGCCGACCGCCCCGCTGTCGCCCTATTCGTCGGCGCCCGTCAAGACCAATGTCGAGACCCACACGCTGTCGGTGCTGGTCGACAACGAGCCCGGCGTGCTGGCCCGCGTGGTCGGCCTCTTCTCCGGGCGCGGCTACAACATCGAGAGCCTGACGGTCGCCGAGGTCGCGCACGAGACGCATCTCTCGCGCATCACCATCGTCACCTCGGGCACCCCGGAGACCATCGAGCAGATCCGTCATCAGCTCGAGCGTCTGGTGCCTGTCCATTCGGTGAAGGACCTGACGCTGACCGTGCGCGCGATCGAGCGCGAGCTCGCGATGATCAAGGTGCGCGGCAAGGGCGAGAACCGAGTCGAGGCGATGAACCTCGCGGAAGCCTTTCGCGCCAAGGTGATCGACGCCACCGTCGAGAGCTTCATTTTCGAACTGACCGGCGCGCCGCAGAAGATCGACGACTTCGTGTCGCTGATGCGCCCGATCGGCCTCGTCGAAGTCTCGCGCACCGGCGTTGCCGCGATCTCGCGCGGACCCGAGCCGATCTAATGGTCAAAGGACGACATGATGGACATACCGGTTCCTTCTGTTCCCTCCTTCAATCGATATGCCCGCGACTATGATGCGATGCGTCGCCGGTTCATTCCGTGCTTCGACGCTTTTTATGGGACGGGGCTTCGGCTGATCGAGGACTGGAAGGTAAAGGACGAGTTCAGCGTCCTCGACCTCGGCGCCGGGACGGGCCTCTTCTCAGGCCTCATCCTCGGACGCTTTCCCAGAGCGAGCCTGCTTCTCATCGATGCCTCAAACGGCATGCTGGATCAGGCCAGAGAGCGGTTCCGCGATCATCCGTCCGTGCAGTTCCGCGTCGGAGACATGGCGACCTGCGATCTCGCCGGGCCCTGGGACGCGATCGTTTCAGCGCTCGCTATTCATCACCTCGAGGACCTGGCGAAAAAGGGCCTCTTCGCCCGTATCCACGCGGCTCTGGCGCCCGGCGGCCTCTTCCTCAACGCCGAGCAGGTGCTGGGCCCCACGCCAGAAGCAGAGGACCGATATGTACGCTTTTGGCACGAAGACATTCGCGCGCTGGGCGTGCCAGATCACGAGATCGCCCTGGCGGCTGAGCGAATGACGTTCGATCGCTGCGCATCGATCGAAGATCAAATGGGTTGGATGCGGGACGCAGGGCTGGTCGACGTCGACTGCAGCTTCAAGTCGCTGCTTTTCGCGTTGTTGAGCGGGCGTGCCTGAGGCCAAGGTGATCGACGCGACGGTCGAGAGCTTCATCTTCGAACTGACGGGCGCGCCGCAAAAGATCGACGACTTCGTGCCGCTGATGCGCCCGCTTGGCCTCGTCGAGGTCTCGCGCACCGGGGTAGCGGCGATCTCGCGCGGCGGCCCGGAGCCGATTTAGCCGCAATTTTTCGATTGCGCTTGCGCAACATCGCGCTTGCCGCAGCCCGTCGCACAGCGCACACCGGCGCCTGGTCTTTAACGGCAGGAGCCGGGAGCGGCAGTGAACGAGGCGGCCTTCGATTATGTCATCGTCGGAGCGGGATCGGCGGGCTGCGTGCTCGCGGACCGGCTGACCGAGGACGGCCGCAGCACGGTGCTCGTGCTCGAGTATGGCGGATCTGACCGGTCCCTGGTCATCCAGATGCCGGCGGCTCTGTCGATCCCGATGAACTTGAAAACCTACAACTGGGGCTACCGCAGCGAGCCGGAGCCGCATCTCGGCGGGCGCCG
Source organism: uncultured Alphaproteobacteria bacterium (assembly GCA_963805295.1). Lineage (GTDB taxonomy): Bacteria > Pseudomonadota > Alphaproteobacteria > Rhizobiales > Beijerinckiaceae > Roseiarcus. Next base: position 16,077 of record CAWDTW010000068.1, read on the forward strand.
TCTTAATTGCCCGCGCGGCAAGGTTCTCGGCGGCTCGTCGTCCATTAACGGCCTGGTCTATGTCCGGGGCCATCCGCTCGATTTCGAACGTTGGGCGGAGGAGGGGGCGAAGGGCTGGGGCTATGCCAACGTCCTGCTCTATTTCCGGCGGGCCGAGAGCTTTCGCGGGGACGCCGACGACGCCTATCGCGGGCATGACGGCCCCATCTCGACATCGCGCGGCCGGAAGATCAACCCGCTGTACGACGCCTTCATCGAGGCCGGACGGCAAGCCGGCTACCCCTTGAGCGCCGATCTCAACGGCGAGCAGCAGGAGGGGTTCGGCGGGTTCGACATGACGGTCAAGAACGGCGTGCGCTGGTCCACGGCCAACGCCTACCTGAGGCCGGCGATGAAGCGCCCAAATCTGACCGTCATGACCAAGGCGCTCGCCAGCAAACTCTCCTTCGAGGGCCGCCGCGCGGTCGGCGTCCACTATCGCCGCTACGGGCGCGATCATTTCGTCCGGGCCCGGCGCGAAGTCATACTCAGCGGCGGCCCGATCAATTCGCCGCAACTCCTGAAGCTTTCGGGCGTCGGACCGGCCGCCGAGCTGCGATCGTTCGGGATCGATGTGGTGGCCGACCGCCCTGGCGTGGGCGAGAACCTTCAGGACCACCTCGAGTTCTACTTCCAGGTCGCCTCCAAGCGGCCGATCACCCTCTACGGCCACACCGGGCTCGTCGCCAGGGGTCTCGTCGGGCTGCAATGGCTCATGCGCGGGCGGGGCCTGGGCGCGTCGAACCATTTTGAGGCCGGGGGCTTCATCCGCTCGCGCGCCGGCGTGCGCTATCCCGACATCCAGTTCCACTTTCTGCCAATGGCGGTCGCCTACGACGGCTCGGCGCTGGCGAAGGAGCACGGATTTCAGGCCCATGTCGGACCGATGCGATCGAAGAGCCGGGGCTGGGTGCGGCTCAAGTCGGCCGACCCGGCCGAGCCGCCGCTCATTCAGTTCAACTATATGAGCCATCCCGACGACTGGCTCGAGATGCGCGACTGCGTGCGGCTCACCCGCGAGATCTTCGCGCAAGAAGCCTTCGCTCCCTATCGCGGCCGAGAGATCCGGCCGGGCGAGACTTGCGTTGGCGACGAGGCGATCGACGCTTTCGTGCGCGACCATGTCGAGAGCGCCTACCATCCCTCCTGCACGTGCAAGATGGGGTCTCCCGGCGATCCGCTGGCGGTAGTCGACCCTGAGACGCGCGTGATCGGCGTCGAGGCCTTGCGCGTCGTCGATTCCTCGATCATACCCTCGATCACCAACGGAAATCTCAACGCGCCGACGATCATGATCGCCGAAAAAGCGGCCGACATGATCCGCGGGCGCGAGCCGCTTCCCGCCTCCCACGCGCCCTATTATGTCGCGCCGGACTGGCAGACGCGGCAGCGGTCGCCGTCGCCGCGTCGCGAGTTCGAAAGCGAGGTCCGCCTTACGTTTGCATCGCCAGGGTTGGCGGGGTCGAAGCAAGTTTGATACAATGCGCCGATGACCAAGCTTCTCGATCGTGCGATTGCCGAGGTCCGTAAGCTCTCGCCGGCGGATCAGGACGAGACTGCGGAAATGCTGCTTTGGGGTATCGAAGCGCGAGCGGGCTCAACGCCGCTCGATAGCGAAACCGCCGCGGCGATTGAAGAAGGTCTCGCACAGGCGAGGCGTGGAGAGTTTGCTTCCGAAGCAGAGATCGCGGCGCTCTGGAAGCGTCACGGTCTATGATCGTTCGCTATACGCGACGCGCCCAAGATGACCTGCAAACCATTCTGAAGTATATTGTTGAGCGCAGCCCCCGCGGCGCAAGCAATGTGAAACTGGCGATCAAACGCGCGATCGACATGATCGGCGAGAATCCAAGCGTCGGCCATCCCACGGGCAAGGGGGCGACGCGCGGGATTGCCGTCGGCCGATATCCTTAGCTCGTCTACTGGACGGTCGAGGCCAGTGAAGTGTGGGTGATTCATATCCGCATGGGGCGCGCAAGCCCTGGCGAGGTTGAAGGTTGGCGCCTTGCCCGCAATTTGAGATTGATTTGGCCGGTCGGCGCCTTCCTCTGAAGTTCTTGCGAGCGACAGCGTCCGAGCAGAGCCCAGGCCGATGGGCCTCAATTTTCGGGGTTCAAATCGTCGGGCGGGTATCGCAAAATCGCTCGTAAGCCCGCCAATCATCGCCCGAGGAATGCGCATGACCGAACCCGCTATGACCGAACCCGGCATGCCCGCCGCTCGCGAGCCGCGTCGGGGACGCGAGGCGCGGCGCGCCGCCCGCCTCCAGCGCTCGCACGCATCCGTCCCCTACATCACGCGCAAGATCCCGCTGACCGAAATTCTGAGCGCCGAGGGGCTCGAAATCATCGAGCACAACGCCGACACGCTGCTCGAGGAGATCGGCATCGAGTTCCGCGGCTTTCCCCGGGCGCTCGAGCACTTTCGCGGGGCGGGCTGCGACGTCAAGGGCGAACGGGTGCGCGTTCCGCGCGGGCTCGCGCGGCAGCTCTGCGCGACGGCGCCGTCGAGCTTCGTGCAGCACGCCCGCAATCCCGAGCGCAACGTGCTCATCGGCGGCGACGCGATGGTGTTCGCGCCGAATTACGGCTCGCCCTTCGTCCACGACCTCGACCAGGGCCGACGTTACGGCACGATCCGAGACTTCCAGAATTTCGTCAGGCTCGCGTACATGAGCCCCTACATCCACCATTCCGGCGGCACCCTTTGCGAGCCGGTCGATCTGCCGGTCAACAAGCGGCATTTCGAGATGGTGTATGCGCATCTCAAATATTCCGACAAGCCGTTCATGGGCTCGGTGACCAAGCCCGAGCGCGCCGAGGACAGCGTGCGCATCTGCGAATTGCTGTTCGGCGAGGATTTCGTTCGAGAGAACACGGTGCTGACGAGCCTCATCAACGCCAATTCGCCGCTCGTCTGGGACTCGACCATGATCGGCGCGGCGGAGGTCTACGCCCGCGCCAACCAGGCCTGCGTCATCACGCCGTTCATTCTCTCCGGCGCGATGAGCCCGGTGACCGTCGCGGGCACCCTGACCCAGGTGCTCGCCGAAGTGATGGCGGGAACCGCCTTCTGCCAGCTCACGCGTCCTGGCGCGCCGGTGGTGTTCGGGACCTTCGTCTCGACGCTGTCGATGCAGTCCGGCGCGCCGACCTTCGGCACGCCCGAGGCGTCGATGGCGATCTACGGCGCGGCGCAGCTCGCGCGGCGGATGAAGATGCCGTTCCGCACCGGCGGCTCGCTCTGCGCCTCGAAGATCCCGGACGCGCAAGCGGCCTACGAGAGCGCGCAGACGCTGGTTCCGACGGTGCTGGCGGGCGCCAATTTCGTGCTGCACGCCGCGGGCTGGCTCGAGGGCGGGCTCACGGCCTCTTATGAGAAATTCGTGCTCGACTTCGACCAGCTCGGGGCGATGCACGTGCTGGCCAGAGGCGTCGACCTCAGCGAGAACGGGCAGGGGATGGAGGCCTTCCATCAGGTCGAGCCGGGCGGGCATTTCCTCGGCTGCGCCCATACCCAGGCGAATTTCGAGACGGCCTTCTATCGCTCCAATGTCGCCGACAACAATTCGGTCGAGCAGTGGCGGGAGGAGGGCTCGAAGGACGCGGCGACCCGGGCCAACGCCCTGTGGAAGGCGATGCTCGCCGACTACGAGGCGCCGCCGCTCGACCCCGGCAAGGACGAAGCGATCCGCGCCTTCATCGAGAAGCGCAAGGCGTCGATGCCGGACGCGACGTATTGAATTCCCTCTCTCGCTTGCGGGAGTAGGTGGACGCGCCGAAGCGCGGCCGGATGAGGGTCTCGATGCAGGGCGCTTGCCCTCACCCGGCCCTTCGGGCCACCCTCTCCCGCAAGCGGGAGAGGGGAACGCAGACTGAGGAGCGTCCATGAGAACGCATGCGCGGGCCGTCGTGATCGGCGGAGGCGTGGTCGGCGTGTCGACGCTCTACCATCTCTGCAGGAAAGGCTGGACGGACAGCGTGCTGGTCGAGCGCAGGGAGCTCACCTCCGGCTCGACCTGGCACGCGGCGGGCCTTCTGCCGCTGTTCAACCTCAGCTACTCGGTCGGGCAGATCCACAAATATTCCGTCGCGCTCTACAAGACGCTCGAAAAGGAGACGGGCCTCGACGTCGGGCTGCGCCAGGTCTCCAACATCCGCCTTGCGCTGACCCGCGACCGGCTCGACGAATATCGCTATTACGCCGGCGTCGCCGCCACGATCGGCGGGATCGAGGTGAGGTTCCTCGACGCCGCCGAGATCAAGGACATCTGGCCGCTCTGCAACGTCGATGGGATCATCGGCGCCATCCAGCATCCTCAGGACGGCTACATCCAGCCGGCCGACCTCACCCAGGCGCTGGCGCGCGCCGCGCGGGACCGGGGCGGCGAAATCAACCGGCAGACGACGGTGACGGCGATCGAGCGGCTCGCCAGCGGCGAATGGAAGGTCGTCACCGACAAGGGCGACATCGTCTGCGAGCACGTGGCGTCGGCTTCGGGGAACTTCGCCCGCAAGACCGGGCGCATGGTCGGGATCGACATCCCGGTCCTTCCGGTGCAGCACCAGTACATCGTCACCGAGCCGCATCCCGAGATCATGGCGCGGAAAGCGCGCGGCCTGCCGGAAATGGGGGTGCTGCGCGAGTCGGATTCGTCCTGGTACATGCGCGAGGAGGCGGGCGGCCTGCTGCTCGGGCCCTACGAGGTCGGTGCGCCGGCCTGCTATGTCGACGCGCCCTCGGCGGACAGCGAATACGAGCTTTTCCCGGAGGACCTCGATCGCCTGGCGACGCATATCGAGACGGCGATCGCGCGCGTGCCGGCCTTCGGCGAGGTCGGGGTGAAGAAGGTCTACAACGGCGCCATCGCCTATACGCCGGACGGATCGCCGATCGTCGGCCCTGCGCCGGGCGTGAAAAACTTCTGGCTCAACGAGGGCCATTCGTTCGGCGTCACCGCCGCCGGCGGGGCGGGCTGGCAGCTCGCCGAATGGATCGTCGAAGGCGAGTCGACCATCGACATGCTCGGCGTCGATCCGCGCCGCTTCGGCCCCTATGCGCAGACCGGCTACCTCGTTGAAAAGAACGAGGAGGCCTACGCCAGGGTCTTCACCGTGCATTATCCGGACGAAGAGCGGGTCGCCGCGCGCCCGCTGCGCCAGACGCCCTGCTACTCGCGGATGAAGGAGCTCGGGGCGTCATTCGGCTCGGTCTACGGCTGGGAGCGGCCGAACTGGTTCGCGCCGAAAGGCTATGGCCTCGACGAGGCCGACCTCATGAAGCCCGACGTGCTGCTGAACGAGAACCATCCCGCCGCGGCGGACGGCGAGCGGCCGCGCGAGAAATGGAGCTTCCGCCGTTCGAACTATTTCGACTTCGTCGGGGCGGAATGCCGCAACGTGCATGAGAACGTCGGCCTCATGGACATGTCGGCCTTCGCCAAGTGCGAGGTCTCGGGGCCGGGCGCCGAGGGCTGGCTCGAACTCTATCCTGACCAACCGCATCCCGAAGGCGGTCGGCCGGGTGACGCTGACCTATCTCCTCACTCGGCGCGGCGGCGTGCGGGCCGAGTTCACGCTCACCCGGCTTGCGCCCCAGCGCTTCTATCTCGTCTCGGCCGGCGCGCTGGAAACCCATGATTTCGATTCTTTGGAGAAGCTCCTTCCCGGCGACGGCGGCGTCCGGCTCGACAAGGTGACGACTGAGCGCGGCGTGCTCGTGCTCGCCGGCCCGCGCTCCCGCGAGGTGTTGGCGAAGGTCGCCGACATCGACGTCTCCGACAAGGCGCTCCCGTGGCTCAGCGCCCGGCGTCTCTCGGTCGGCGCGGCGGGGCTCCTCGCGCTCAGGGTCAATTTCGTCGGCGAGCTCGGTTACGAATTGCATCATCCGATCGAAATGCAGAACTATGTCTTCGACGCCCTGATGGAGGCGGGCAGTGCGTATGGAATTAAACCGTTCGGCGTCCGGGCGATGGATTCGCTGCGGCTGGAGAAATCCTACAAGCTCGTCGGGCGCGAACTGTCGATCGAATACGCTGCGCTCGAATCCGGGCTCGACCGGTTCGTCGCTTTCGACAAGGGCCCGTTCCTCGGCCGCGACGCGCTGGTGACATGGTGCGGCAAGGGTTTTGAGAACAAGCTCGTCACGCTCGAAGTCTTGGGCGTGACTGACGCCGACGCGCGCGGCTCGGAGCCGGTGACGAAGGATGGCGCGGCGGTCGGCCGCACGACGTCGGGCGGCTATGGCTGGCGGACCGGCAGGTCGCTGGCGCTGGCGATGGTCAGGCCGGAATTCGCGGCGGCCGGAACCGAGCTTGACCTCAGCGTGCTCGGCGAGACCCGGCGCGCCGTCGTCATCGCCGACAGCCCTTACGATCCGCAGAACAAAGCGCTCAGGGGGTAGGCGCTCACCCCTTCCCCAGCTCCGCTGGGGAAGGTGGCGCGGAGCGCCGGATGGGGTGCGGAAAGCAGGGATGCGACGAATGAGATTCGCAGTGCCTCTCCTGCAAGCTTTCCTGCACTCTCTCGCGCAAGCCTTCCGGCGTCGAAGCAGCGGGCCACACCCCATCCGGCCGGCTTCGCCGGCCACCTTCCCCGGCGGAGCCGGGGAAGGGACGCACGACCAGCTACGCTACCGCCTCCGCGCCGCCGGCCGCCGCGGCTCGAACGGCCGCTCGGCGACGACGCCGCGGCCCGGGATCAGGGTGCCCGGCCGGTCGGACCTCGACGACCATGCCCCGGTAGCCGGCGCGCACGCTCATCGCGCAGCCGATCCCGCCCGGCAGGACGGCGCGTAGGCGATCTGCCGCCCGCATGAGCGGACTGCCGCTCCGCCTGCCGCCACAGGCTGACGAGCTGAGACCCGCCCTCCGGCCCCGCGGCAAAAATGCGATCCGCAAGATCGGGGTGCAGGCGTATGGTGATTTCCGGCATTTTTGGCCTCCTCTGGCTCGAACGAACGCGGCCTCGCGCGGGCGCAAGCCTGCGTGGGTCACATTCTCGAGCGGGGGGGGGTGAGGAGGTTCAGGTCATGGAGATATTCCATCGCACGCGGTTGCGTCAATTTCGGACGCCACCCCTTCTCCCATCGGGAGAAGGTGGCGCGAAGCGCCGGTTGAGTTCTCATTCGTTTGCGCGCACCTTGATGGATGAAATGGGCTAACTGGGTATCCCCTTCATTGCCCCGTTGTCCGGGAGTCGCTGGAACCCGGTGGCTTGACGATGGCGTTGTAGGGCGCGGGTCCAACGGCGAGGGCTTGTTGGGCGAGGCGATGAAAGAGCAGCCCGCGGGCCTTTGATCTGCGGCGATTGAAGCGGAAGGTGAATTCGTCGAGGTAGTAGTCGAGATGTTGATGCTGGACGCCACCCTGGTGATTACCGATCAGCCATCGCTTGAGCAGCGAGGCGACGAGGTGGACGCGCGGCATGACTTCGTGGGCCGGCTCGGAGCCGCCGCTGAGGACCGTGACCTGATGCTGGTAACCGGCCGCCGCCAGTCCGGCATAACCCCTCCAGCCGTCGGTGTGAACCATCGCCCCGCGCTCCACAGCGCCTTGGACGAAGGGAAGCAGGCTATCTGTCGAGACATCTCCGATCTGCTGAAGGCGGATGCGGCCAAGCCCCCGGCCGTTCTTCTCGACTGCTATGGCGACGATGGCCTTGCTCTCGGTTTCTCGGCCTCGCGTACCCTGTTCCGGGCCACCAACATAGGTTTCATCAACCTCGATCGTACCAGACAGCAGGTCCCGGCCCGGCCGGACCATGGCGCGGCGCAGCTTGTGCAGCCAGGTCCAGGCAGTTTCGTAGCTGCCAAGCCCCAATTCCCTCTGGAGGCCGAGCGCACTGACCTCATTCTTCTGGCTGATGACGAACCACATCGCCAGAAACCACGTCCGCAACGGCTTACGGGTGCCCTCGAAGATCGTCCCGGCGGTCAGCGATGTCTGTTTGCGGCAGGCCCGACACCGCAGCCATCCCCCTGCCATCACCCATGGCTCCCCCGCCTCTCCGCAATGGGGGCAGGTAAATCCCCGAGGCCAGCGCAAACGACGGATGTACTCGCGGCAGGCCGCGTCGTCACGGAAGCGTTCGTCCATCGCCTGAAACGTGCGCGGGTAATCAAGTCCAGCGACCGGGTGTCGAGCGGTGTCCACCAGACAAGCGTACCACGTCCCTCAGGGGCAGTGAAGGGGATACCCATTATGGGCTATTGTGCCGGCGGCCGGTGGAGAGGTCGCTTTACCCCTTGGTGTTTCGAGCCCGAGGATGAGTTTGATCGGATGGCCCAGGCGTACTTTGGATTGTCGCCACGGCGAGGCGGTTTTGGCCGTCGAGCCCGGAGCCCGTAGGAGAGAGCACCCGTTTTCTGGTTCATCGCGCCGGCCGCCTTGTCTTGCGAGGGAGCGCGCGATGGAGACGTTGCATCGACGATGCGCGGGATTGGACGTGCATCAGAAGGAGATCGTGGCCTGCCGGCGGATTGTGTCCGGCCGAAAGGTTCGATCGGAGTTGGGGCGGTTCCCGACCACGACGCAGGGCCTTTTGGCGCTGTCGGCGTGGCTGGCCGAGACCAAGATCACGCATGTGGCGATGGAGGCGACGGGCGTCTATTGGAAGCCGGTCTGGCACGTGCTGTGCCACGACTTCAGCCTGGTTCTCGCCAACGCCTCGCACATACGCAACCTGCCGGGCCGCAAGAGCGACGCCAACGACGCGACCTGGATCGCCGATCTTCTCGCCCACGGGCTGATCCGCGCCAGTTTCGTGCCGCCGCAGCCGATCCAGGACCTGCGCGACCTGACCCGCACGCGGCGCGAGCTGACGCGCGAGATCGTCCGTCACACCCAGCGGATTCACGCGACGCTGGAGGAGGCCAACATCAAGCTGGCCTCGGTCATTTCCGACATCCTGGGCTGGAGCGGCCGGCGCATCTTGATGGCGATCGTGTCGGGCCAAAGCGACCCGCGGCGGCTGGCCGAACTCGGCCATCCCCAGCTCGCCTGCGCGCGCGAGGAACTCGCCGCCGCGTTGGAAGGACGCTTGCGCGACCATCATCGCTTCCTGATCGGTCAGCATCTGAAGACGATCGAACAGATCGAAGCCACGATCGCGGAGTTCGACGCGCGGCTGGAGGCTGCGCTCGGTCCCTTTTGCGGCGCCGCCGAGCGGTTGAACGATCTTCCCGGCGTCAGCGACAACGTCGCCCAAACCGTGATCGCCGAGATCGGCGTCGATATGAACCCCTTCCCCACGGCCGACCATCTGCTCTCCTGGGCCGGCATGTGTCCACGGCTCGACGAAAGCGCCGGCCGAAAGCGCTCGAGGCGCCTGCGCAAGGGCGCGCCTTGGCTGAAACCCGTGCTCGTCCAGGCGGCCTTGGCGGCGACGAAGGTGAAAAATTCCAGCCTCAGGGCGCGATACTTCAGCCTCAAACCGCGCCTCGGTCACAAGAAGGCGATCATCGCCGTCGCCGCCGCGATGCTCCGCATCATCTACCATATGCTCAAGGACGGAACCTTCTACCAAGACCTCGGACCCGATTACCGTCGAGCTCGAAACCCAGAACGCGCGGCCCGAAGCCTCGCCAACCGAATCCGATCCCTCGGATTCGTCGTCGAGCTCAAAAAGGCCGCATGACCACCACGTTTCAGGAGAGGGGGCGCGGCGCTTACACTTTATGTCGACTGAAGCTGTCTGCGACCCGATAGGGTCGCGGCCCCGTCCGCACCCATTGTTCTTGTGAGTTGGTCTCGATTGCTCCCGGGCGAACGGCGCGGACGCGATTCATCGCGACGTCGGGATCGACGCCGGTCTCGACCAGCTGTCGCGCGGCAATCATTCCGGCCCGCCCGAGGCCGCCGCGGCAATGGACGAGGATGTTCTCGCCCGCGTCCAGTCGCGATCGGAGGCGCCCGCTGACCTCCGGCTATTGCGCCTCGAAGGCGGCGCCCGGCGTGCTGACGCCGGGGATGGGCATGTGCAGCAACTCCATCCCCCGGCGCTCGACTTCGGTGCCTAGCCTCGTGATCGCGAGCCGTCGCAACTCCCGCGGCTCGAGCAGCGGCACGACGGCTTTCGCGCCCCAGACGGCGATCGCGTCGAGATCCTCGTCGAGATCCCTCGCCCAGAATCCGCCGAACAATTCTCTGTCGTTTTTGCCCGGCGCAAAGGTCACGCCGATTTTTCCCCGGCCCGGTCCGAGATCAACTTCGGCGACGCGATTGGATCGGCTTCGCTGGTCTTGATCATGGTTTGAATAGTGCCCCCTGAATCGTTTCGGAACGCCGGCACCGGTTGGCAGTCCGGTACTGGCGGCGGCTTGACCTGGCTGCGGGCTCGGCGACGACAGGAACTTGGCAGATCATTCGTCGACCGGTTTTCGCCGCTCGCCCCGAAACTCCTCAACAATGCGATCCGCGAGATCGGGGTGCAGGCGTATGGTGTTTTCCGCCATTTTTGGCCTCCTCTGGCTCGAACAAGCGCGACCCCGCGCAGTCGCAATTTCGGAAGGCAAGTCAACCCTCAACTCGCCCTTGCTGCCAGTTGGAATAACCCACTAGACAATTTCTTCCAACACGTCGTCAATATTAGCGGTAATCTGTGACAACGTATTTTCTATAAACATTCTTATTTGTGCGAACGTATTTCTAGAAAAATCGACGTCGGCTCGAGCAATCATATTGAATCCAATTGTGAACTTCCAGATCGTTGCCGATTTTGCTTTTAACATCGCGTAGAACCGGGTACGTCGTTCGGTGTAAGATGCGTACTGTCCACTTGGGATGTTGTTCCTAATTCGATTCTATGTTTGGTATGGGTACACTTCGTAATGCAAGTACAATATAAGGTTTCCACTCAAAACGTGGTATTGTGGCTCAAAATGAATATGGCAATTTCTTGACCCATCGAGTTGCCAATGGTCATCATTTGTTTTTGACATTTCTGAAGGGTGCCAATGATTCTTTGAAACGATGGCACCATAGTAATATCTACCTCTCTCACTCGCTCGATAATAGTCATCAAGTTGAAGCAGCGCCGGTAGTTTAACCTTCTCCATTAGTTTGATATAAGAGAGACACCCTCCGTCTAGATCACCTTTTGCGACACTCAACTTATCTAGTACGAGGTCATGTTCTTGGACCTCTTCTCTTTCATAGAATTTTTCGACCAGACGCGCCCAGTCATGTATCAATATGTCGGCCAGAGACTTAGCCTCGGGGCAAATCGGCGCTCCGATAAAGAGTTTGTGCAGTTTGTGGGCAAATTTTGTAGATTTAGGTTTTTGGTCAGGGAACAAAGTAAGGAAGACGAACGACCAACTTACGAACGGAGCGGTCTCGCAGAGACACGCTCGCAAAAAATTACACGTCTCATCAGATGCATATGCCTCGGTGTGACCAGAGTCGAGAGCGCGTAACTTATTTTCGATAATGAAGCCATCAATCGAGAGTTCAAATCTGCGACAAATAACAACTATATCTGGAACGCTTTGGCCAGAGATCGCAATCCGTGCGTATGCGCGACAAGATTCGTAGTGATTGAGCGCCTTATCGCAGACCTTGTTCAAACAATATTCACGGAATTCATTGGATTCATTGGATTCATTGAATGCGTACACAATAGCGTTTGACACACAATCCGCACGTGTTTGTATTCCAAGTATGCTAAAGATATTATCCGCCACCCTTTTTCTCCCCTTTAAAATTGCAGTTAGCTGATTGACTCCTCCCCTTTTCCCAATAAGAAAAAGTGGCCACAAACTTACTACTCCTATCCTGCTTGCCCTTGCCAACGTTTGATTTAGGTCAAATTTCCACCTTAGAAAACGACGCCCAACGAGGTGGAACGCGCGCGGCCGACCACGACGACTTGACATGCACCCGCCTTCATTCCCTCCTGCGCCAAAACCGGACGCACCCATGCGCCTCGCAAAACCGGCCGCCCTCCTCTCCCTCGCCCGCGAGCTCGCCGCCTCCGCCGAGGGGCTGACGCTCGACGAGATGGCCGAGCTTTCCACCTGCTCGCGGCGCACCGCCGAGCGGATGCGGGACGCGGTGGAGGCGGCGTTTGCGCCGCTCGACGTCAGCGAGGATGGGCGCAAGCGGAGGTTCCGGCTCGTGCTGCGCGGCTTTCGCGAGTTCGCCGCCGCGCCCTCGGCGGAGGAACTCGCCGAGCTCGAGAACGCCGCCCGGGGGCTCGAAGCGCGCGAGCGGGGACGCGCAAAACTCCTGCGCTCGCTCGGCGCCAAGATCGGCGCGGCCTTGCGCGAATCCGACCGCCGCCGCCTTTCGGTCGACGTCGAGGCGCAGCTTGCGGCGGAGGCTTTCGCCTTCCGGGTCGGTCCGCGCCCGCTCGCCGATCCCGAAGCGCTCAAAACCTTGCGCGAAGCGCTGCTCGCCGGCCGCATGGTCACGTTCGACTACGGAAGCCCGCCGCGCTGGCGAAAGGTCGTCCCCTATGGTCTCCTGTTCGGCCCGCGCACCTATCTCGTCGCCAGGACGGCGAGCGCCGCAAAGCCGGTGCTCTTCCGTCTCGACCAGATTCTTGGCCTCGAAATTCTCGACGAGCCGGGCGCGCCGCCGCCCGAATTCGATCTGAGAGCGTTCGCCGAGCGGTCGTTCGGCGTCTTCCAGGAGCCGCCCGAGGAGGTCGTGTTGCGCTTCGCTCCGGAAGCCGCGCCCGACGCGCGCGGCTTTCTGTTCCACCCGGCCCAGCGATTCGAGGATGATCCCGAGGGGTCGCTGACGGTGCGTTTCCGGGCCGGCGGCTTTCTCGAAATCGCCCATCATCTGATGACTTGGGGGCCGAGCGTGGCCGTCCTCGCGCCGACGGCGCTGAAGGACATCATGCGGGAGCAGGTCGCGGCACTCTACGTGCATCATTGCAAGCCGGGGACCTGAAGCCGTTTCATTCACACATCTCGAATGCCGGCCGCTATCCTTCCCCAGCTCTGTTGGGGAAGGTGGCGCGAAGCGCCGGATGGGGTGTGGCCCGCTGCCTCAACTCTGAGTCGGATTGCACGAGGGTCACCCCGAACCTGCGTCGAGCCATCCCTGCTTTCCGCACCCCATCCGGCCCTTCGGGCCACCTTCCCCGCTTCGCGGAGAAGGAGGCGCGCTTCCGCGCCGCCCGATGAGGGCCAGGGCTTACCCCGCCAGCGGCTCGAAGCGGCGGCCGTCGACCCGGAATTCGACGAGGTCGTCCTCGTGATAGACGCCGATGACCAGCGACAGCGGCTCCTGGAAGTACGGGCTCGCGGAAGAGGCCTCGCTCTGGTCGGTGATCGGGCAGGGATAGACCCCGGTCACGATCGCCGGCTCGCCGTAGTCGGGCCGGACCTTGTTCTTGAGGCCGGCCTTCCAGACGACGAACTGGCCCTTTACGAACGCATGATGCTGATCGAGCCGCTCCGCCAGCTCTTTCAGCATGCGCTTCCGCGCCTCGGCGGGATCGTCGCTCGCCGGCCCGTCCGCCAATCGGATCGCCGGAAAGCCGCTCGTGGTGTTCATGCTTGCTCCCGACCTTGCCTTTGCAAGCAATAATCACGATGCTGCGCCATGATCGGACGTAGCCGGGCATCCGGGCGCCCGCCCCGTGTTTCGCCCGTGTCTTTTTGAGAACAAAAAGTGTACAGACAAGGAAATCCGTGCTATGCTTTTTGTTTGGCGTCAATCGAGAAGCCCAAGAAGCCGGGGAACCATTGGCCGGCGAAGCGTCCCGACGGGGAGGCGCCTCGTCGGCCGCGCAAAGAGCGTGGGTGAGGGAGACGTGCGGATGAGCAAGCGGCGCGACAGCGGGGAAGGGAGCAGACTGCCGACTGGCGAGGCGTGACACACCCAACGCGCGCCCGTCGGGGAACATCTCGGGGAGGCCCTTCGGGACGCCCGCTTCGCGGGCTCCTCAGGGTGAGGGCGGGGCGCTAACGGGACCCGGCTGAGAACCACAAGGGGGCTGGAAATGCTGTCGCTAAGCCTTGAAATGACTGATTCAGCGCCCGGAAATGGCGCCCGGAAGTGCTGGCCCGAGAGTCGAAAGCGTGCGGCCGGCGGCGTTCGGTCAACCCGGCTCCGGGTGCCTCCCATCGCATTTCCGAGCTTGCGGAGTTGCAGGATTTGGCGCCCAAGCAATTGAAAAGGTTGAGTCGCCGATCGGATTCGCCGAAGGGCGAATCGCAGCTTTCTTGGCCAACGGACGGGGAGGTCGATGGGGTTCACGACAATCGCGGTCCTTGGGCTCGGCAAGGTCGGCCATCTCGCCGCGGAGAACCTGACCAACGCCGGATTCGCGGTGACGGGCGGCGCCCCGCCAATAACGACCGGCGGGATCACCGAGCTGGATTGGGGATGTCGTCGATGTTGTACGGCGTTGCCTCGTAGACCATCCTGACCCAGTTGGTGTAGATGTGCGCGGTATGCCGCCAGAGATTGGGGGCGGGGCGCGACGGGTCGTCGCCCGGAAAATAGTGCCGCGGGAGCGGATAGGCAGGGTCGGCGGCGCGGTCGCGGCGATATTCGGCGCCGAGGGTTTCAGTTTCGTATTCGGGATGGTTCAGCACGTAGGCGCGCCGCGGGAATAGCGCGCGCCCGTTGTCGCAAGGCTCCGACTCGACGAGAATGTTGGGGCCGGCTTCCGCCGAATCGGCGACGATCTCCAGCGCGGGCGCCTCGAGGATGTCCTCACGCTTTGGGCTTTTCCAGCGCGAGACGGGAACCGGAAAGAGATCGGGAAAACCGAACAGGAGGCCGGTTTTGTCGGAGACGAGCCGATGCTCGAACAGGCCGAACAGCTTCTGCTCCGACTTCAGGCTGTCGACGTCGTGGAAATATTTGAGCGCCGCTTTCGCGCCCCAGCAGAGGAAGAGCGACGAGAACGCGTGCGTCGTCGACCACTTCAGGACGTCTGCGACATCCGGCCAGAATTCCTCCTGTTCGACGCGCGGCTTCAGCGCGTTGACCCCGGTGACGATGAGGCCGTCGATTTTCTTGCGCCGGACATCGCTGAAGGCGGTGTAGAACTTGAGAATATGATCGGCGGGCGTGTTCCGGGGCTCGCGCCCCGAACTCGACGCCGCGCACATAGCTGTCAGTGGCCACGAAGCTCAGATTGACCTGCAGCGTCGTGTTGCCGAGCCACAGCGCCAGTTGCCGCTCGGTCGAGATCTTGTCCGCCATCAGGTTGATGATGGCGATCTCGAGCGGGCGGATGTCCTGATGCTCGGCGAGCATCCGGTCGATCGCCAGCGGACTGCCGAGCGATGGCAGAAACGGATGGATTTCCTGGCTGTTGATGATGACGGGCATTGCGAAAGCTCAATTTGACGCCGGCTCTGTCGCATTGACGAGCAGCGAACGCAATCTTCTATTTGAAGGTCGCCCGGGGCGCCGCCGGCGAATTGAGCGGCGATTTCCGCTTCGCCGGCTTTCGCCGCGAGAGAGGCGGCGCTTGAGCGGCGACGGCCGTTGCGCCGGCGAGGACCGGCGCCGCCGAGACCGCCGGAGCCGAAATCTTCATCGTCTTCCGCCGTCGACCAAAGCCCCGGGCCCACCAGGCTGAACGCCCATTCCGCAGGATCGGCGTGAGGCCTCGCGCGGTCAAATGCTCTATTCGGACCGGCAAATCGTTTGAGCTTCACCCCCAGAGCGGCTAGAAGCGGGGCGCGCCCGCCTGCCTTCCGGAGCCACGATGACCGACGCCCTCAACGCCACCCCGCAGCAGAAGTCCGAGATTCTGATGCAGGCGCTGCCGCACATGCTGCGCTACGACGACACGATCGTCGTGGTGAAGTACGGCGGCCACGCGATGGGCGACGAGCAGAAGGCCCGCGACTTCGCCAAGGACATGGTGCTGCTGGAGCAGTCGGGCATCAATCCGGTCGTCGTGCACGGGGGCGGCCCCCAGATCGGCTCGATGCTGAAGAAGCTCGGCATCGAATCGCAGTTCTCCGGCGGCCTCAGGGTGACCGACAAGCCGACGATCGAGATCGTCGAAATGGTGCTGGCCGGCTCGATCAACAAGTCCATCGTCGGCTGGATCAACGCCGAGGGCGGCCGCGCGGTCGGGCTCTGCGGCAAGGACGGCAACATGGTGATCGCGCGCAAGGTCCACCGCGCGCACAGCGCAGAGCCGGACGAGGACGTCGTCGATCTCGGCTTCGTCGGCGAGCCCGACAAGGTCGACATGACGGTGCTCGAGCAGATCCTCGGGCGTGAGCTGATCCCTGTCCTCGCCCCCGTCGCGCAGGGCGCGGACGGGCAGACCTACAACGTCAACGCCGACACTTTCGCCGGCGCCATCGCCGGCGCGCTCGGCGCCAAGCGTCTCCTGTTCCTGACCGACGTGCCCGGCGTGCTCGACAAGGAGAAAAACCTCATCAAGGAGCTGAGCATCGACGACATCCGCGGCCTCATCGCCGACGGCACGATCACCGGCGGCATGATTCCGAAGGTCGAGACCTGCATCTATGCGATCGAGCGGGGCGTCGAGGGCGTCGTCATCCTCGACGGCAAGATTCCGCACGCGGTCCTGATCGAGCTCTTGACCGACCACGGCGCCGGAACGCTCATCACCCGCTAGAGGCTCGAACCGACCCCATGCGCATCCTGGCGATCGATACCTCCTGCGGCGCCGCGTCGGTCGCGGTGGTGGAAAGCAGCCAAGTCGAGCCGCTAGCGGTCATGAGCCGCGTCATGGCGCGCGGGCACGCCGAAGCGCTGGCGCCCATGGTCGAAGAGGCGGCGCGCAGCGTGGAGGGCGGTCTCGCCTCGCTCGACCGCATCGCCGTCACCACGGGACCCGGCTCCTTCACCGGCATCCGGGTCGGCCTCGCCCTGGCTCGGGCGATGGGATTGGCGCTCGGCGTTCCGGTCGTCGGCGTCTCGACGCTGGCCGCCTTCGCGGCCCCGTTGCTCAGCAAGCCGCGGCCGGGCGTCATCGCCGCCGCGATCGACGCGCGTCACGGGTCGGCCTATTTCCAATTGTTCGAGCCGTCGGGTCGTCCGCTAGGACCGCCGCGCTGCGATGCGTTGCGCGAATGCGTGCACGGAATCGGCGACGGGCCGGCGCTGCTTTCGGGCGACGCCGCCGCGCTCCTGGCGACCGAGGCCCATCGCGCCGGCTTGCCCTACGACCTCAGCGCCGCGATCGACGCGCCTGACATCGTCGCGGTCGCGCGCATGGGCCTCGCCCTCGACCCCGCCGCAAATCCCGCCCGTCCGCTCTACGTGAAGCCGCCCGACGCGCGGCCGAACCCGGCCAAGCCCATCGCCCGGGCGCCCGCCTGACCGGTCCCATGTTCTTCGGCCTCGGCAGACCCTCCCCGCCCGTCATCCGCCCGCTCAGGGCCGACAAGGCGGTGGATTGCGCCCGTCTGCACGCTGCGGGCTTCGCCCATCCGTGGTCGGCGGAGGAAGTGGCCGCGCTAATCGCCAGCGCCTCGGTCCTCGCGGCCGCCGCGCTCGATCCCGCCAGCGGTCGGCTGCGCGGATTCGTGCTCGCGCGACTGGCGGGGGACGAAGCGGAGATCCTGACCATCGCCGTCGATCCGCCCGCGCGGGGTAGGGGGGTGGGGCGCGCCCTGCTGGCCGAGAGCCTGCGCCAGGCGGCCAACGCCGGGGCGCGCGCGATGTTCCTCGAAGTCGACGAGGACAACGCGGCGGGGCTCGCGCTCTATCGGCGCCTCGGTTTCGTTAGGGTGGGCGAGCGCTCGGGCTACTATCGCCGCAAGGACGGCGCGCGGGCGACTGCCGCCGTCATGCGCAGGGCGCTGCGATGAGCGCCGCGGCGACGGCGAACGGCGGACTTCGACGGTCGCCGCGGCGACCATGGCGCGGCTCGTGTGTCTCGTCATCGCGCTTACGGCGTTTCTTGCCGCGTTCGGTCCGCCGCGGCGGGTCGCGCAGAGATTCGGATTGCGCTTCGGCCGCAAGACTTCCGTTCTATTTCACCGGCTGCTCTGCGCCGAACTCGGCGTGACGGTGCGCCGGCACGGAACTTTCAGCTCCGCGCCGAAGCGATTGATCGTGGCCAATCACGTCTCCTGGCTCGACATCCCCGTGCTGGGGTCGCTCGATCCGATGAGCTTTCTCGCCAAGAAGGAGATGGGCGACCATCCCGTCGGCCGCGAGCTCGTCGCCCTGCAGGGCGTCGTCTATGTCGACCGCCGGCGGCGGTCCTGCATCCCGGCCGTCAACGCAAGCATGGTCGAGACGATGCGCGCGGGCTCGCCGGTCGTGCTGTTCGCCGAGGCGACGACGGGAGACGGCAATCGCCTGCTGCGTTTCCGCTCCTCGCATTTCGAGGCGATCCGGCTGGCCGCCTTCGGCGACAACGACGGCCCCGCCGTCATCCAGCCGGTCTATCTCGACTATTCGAGCATCGCCGGGCTGCCGACGGCTCGTCTGGAGCGGCCGCGGATCGCCTGGTACGGCGACATGACGTTCCTGCCGCATTTCTTTCAATACGTCCGGGGCGGCGGCGTGACCTGCGACGTCTATTGCGGTCCCCCGATCGGCGTCCTGCCGGACATGGACCGCAAGACCGCCGCCCGAGTGACCGAGGCGGCGGTGCGCGGGCTCGCCGCCAAGGCCCGCGCGCGAAGGGCGGCTATTTTCCTCGAACGGGAAAGCGCCTAAATAGGGGTCTGGCCCCTGGAGACCCTAATTGTCCGAATCTACCACGCTTGAAGGCGTTCGCCCCGCCGCCGCGACTGCGCAGAGCCAAACCCGGCGGGCGCTCATCAAGTCCTTCGGCTGCCAGATGAACGTCTACGATTCGCAGCGCATGGCCGATATGGCGGCGCTCGACGGCTATGCAGAGGCGGGCGGGGTCGAAGACGCCGACCTCATCGTCCTCAACACCTGCCACATCCGCGAAAAGGCGTCCGAGAAAATCTACTCGGAGCTCGGCAAGCTCCGCGACCTCAAAGAGGAGCGCCGGAAGGCCGGCCGGCGCACGACCCTGGTGGTGGCGGGCTGCCTCGCCCAAGCCGAAGGCGCCGAAATTTTGCGCCGTCAGCCGGCGGTCGACGTCGTCGTCGGCCCGCAAAGCTACCATCGCCTGCCGGCGCTGTTGCGCGAGGCGGAAGTTCGTTCGGGCGTGATCGACACCGACTTTCCCGTCGAGGACAAGTTCTCCCGCCTGCCGGCGAGCCCGCCCGAGGCGGTGGCCCGGCGCGGCGTCGCCGCCTTCGTGACCGTCCAGGAAGGCTGCGACAAGTTCTGCTCGTTCTGCGTCGTGCCCTATACGCGCGGCGCCGAGTCCTCGCGCCCCGCGGGCGCCGTCATCGACGAGATCGGGCGCCTGGCGAGCGCGGGGGTGCACGAGGTCACGCTGATCGGGCAGAACGTCAACGCCTATCACGGCCTCGATCGAGCCGGCCGGGCGATCGGGCTCGCCGGCCTGATCGCCGCGGCGGCCGGCGTTCCCGGGATCCAGCGCGTGCGCTACGCGACCTCCCATCCCAACGACATGAGCGGCGACCTCATCGCCGCGCATCGCGACGTCGAAGCCTTGGCCCCCCATCTCCACCTCCCCGTCCAGTCGGGGTCGGACCGGGTCCTGGCGTCGATGAACAGACGCCACCGCG
This sequence comes from uncultured Alphaproteobacteria bacterium, assembly GCA_963805295.1. Taxonomy (GTDB): domain Bacteria; phylum Pseudomonadota; class Alphaproteobacteria; order Rhizobiales; family Beijerinckiaceae; genus Roseiarcus. The sequence goes on from CAWDTW010000068.1 coordinate 35,697, forward strand.
TCTCCGACTATCTCGACATCGTCGCGCAAACCCGCGCGACGAGGCCCGACATCGCCTTCTCGTCGGATTTCATTGTCGGCTATCCGGGCGAGACGGATGCCGACTTCGAGGCGACGCTCGATCTCGTGCGCGCCGTCGGCTACGCCTCGTCCTTCGCCTTCAAGTACTCGGCAAGGCCGGGAACGCCGGCGGCCGAGATGGGCCGTCAGCTCGACGACGCGGTCAAGGCCCAGCGCCTCGCGACGCTGCAGGCGCTCCTCGAAGAGCAGCGGCGGGCCTTCAATGAAGCCTGCGTCGGCCGGCGCTGCGAGGTTCTGTTCGAGAAGCCCGGCCGGCGCGAGGGCCAGGCGGTCGGCCGTTCGCCCCATATGCAGGCTGTGTACGCAGAAGGCCCCCTTTCGCTCATCGGCGCCATGGCCGAGGTCGAAATCCTGGGCGCAGGCCCGAATTCGTTGCGCGGCCGCATTGTCTCGCCAGCGTCGTAGAAGCAGGATTTGATAGGCGTGCAGGATGATTCGAACCCAGAGCCGGAGCCAAGGGAGAGGGCCGATTTGAAGCCGCAGGATTCGTCGCCGCCGCGCATCGCCGCGGCGCCCGCCATGCTGAGTTCGACGCTCCGCGAATCCAAACCCGCCGAAATCGCCATTGCCTTTCCGGACAACGCCGCCGCCTCGGTCGTCTTCGGCCATTATGATCAGAACATCGCCCGCATCGAGCGCTCTCTCGGCGTTTCGGCCTACGCCAACGGCAACCAGGTCGTGATCAAGGGGCCCAAGGAAGCGAGCGAACAGGCGCGCCGGGTCTTCGAAATGCTTTACGAGCGGGTGAAGATGGGGCAGGCCGCCAGCGAAGGCGACGTGGAGGGCGCGATCGCCGAAAGCGCGTACCAGGGGCTGCTGTTTCCGGGCGAAGAGGGAACGAAGGATGCTTTCGGGGCCATCAGGACCCGCAAGCGCGGCATGGTGCGCGCCCGGAGCGCCGCGCAGGACCACTACCTCGCCGCCATGCGCAAATGCGAACTCGTCTTCGCCGAAGGTCCGGCCGGCACCGGCAAGACGTGGCTGGCTGTCGGCCACGCCGTGTCGCTGCTCGAACAGGGGCTGGTGGAACGACTGGTGCTGTCGCGTCCGGCGGTCGAGGCGGGCGAGCGACTGGGCTTCCTGCCCGGCGACATGCGCGACAAGGTCGATCCCTATCTGCGGCCGATCTACGATGCTCTCTACGACTTCATGGACGGCCGGATGGTCGAGCGCGGCATCCAGACGGGCATGATCGAGATCGCCCCGCTCGCTTTCATGCGCGGCCGCACATTGTCGAAGGCCGCCGTGCTGCTCGACGAGGCGCAGAACGCCACCGCGATGCAGATGAAGATGTTCCTGACCCGCCTCGGCGAAGGTTCGCGGATGATGGTCAACGGCGATCCGACCCAGACCGATCTCGCCCCGGGGCAGAAGTCGGGCCTCGGCGAGGCGATCAGGCTGCTTTCCGCGATCCCGCGCGTCGGCCATGTCCGCTTCAGCCACGTCGATGTCGTGCGCCACGATCTGGTCCGCCAGATCGTCGAAGCCTACGAACGCGCCGGACAGGAAGGACATTCCGCCGCGGCGCGATGAAGCTCTCTCTCGACATCAGCGCGCCCTCCGCCCTGTGGCGCGGTCTGCCGCGCGCGCGCGCGATGGCGCGCGAAACCATCGCGGCTTGCGCGGCCGAGAGCGGGTTCGCCGCGCGCGAGGGCGCCGAGGTGAGCCTGTGTCTGACCGACGACGCTGAGGTGCGCGCGCTCAACGCCCGCTGGCGCGGCGTCGACAAGCCGACGAACGTGCTCTCTTTCCCGGCCGCGCCGGCGGAGCGAACGAGCGAAGCGCCTACGCTCGGCGATATCGCCCTCGCCTACGAGACGCTGGCGCACGAGGCCAAGGAATCGGGCGCTTCGCTCGCCGACCACTATCGCCACCTCGTGACGCATGGCTTTTTGCACCTGATCGGCTACGATCACCAGACGGACGAAGAGGCCGAGCGCATGGAGGCGCTCGAGAAGCGGATTCTGGCCCGGCTCGGGGTCGCCGACCCTTATGCGGACGGAGTCGTCGAGGGATGATCGAAACGGCCGACAACGATCCCGTGCCGGAGTCGCCGGGCCCGGTCACGCCGCGCGAACAGCCCGCCGGCCTGCTCGAACGCCTGCGCGCGCTGCTGGGCCTGACGGCCGCTTCGGTCCGCGACGACATCGAGGACGCGATCGACGAGAGCGCAGGGGCGGAGTTCACGCCCCAGGAACGCGCCATCCTCAAGAATGTCCTGGCGCTGCGCAACGTCAGGGTCGCCGACGTGATGGTTCCGCGCGCCGACATCGTCGCGCTCGCGCTCGACACGCCCTTGCGCGAGGTGCTGGGCCTGTTCCGCACCGCCGGCCATTCGCGCCTGCCGGTCTACGAGGACACGCTCGACGATCCGCGCGGCATGATTCACATCCGCGATTTCGTCCTCTTTCTCGCCTCCGATCCGCGTTTCGGTCTCGGGGCGGACCCGGCGACGGGCGCCGATCGCGCCGTGGCTTCGGGCCTCGACATGCCTTTGTCGGAGGCGCGCATTCTGAGGCCGGTGCTCTATGCGCCCCCGTCGATGCCGGCCCTCGACCTTCTGCTCCGCATGCAGGCGTCCCGCACCCATATGGCGCTGGTCATCGACGAATACGGCGGGACCGACGGCCTGGTCTCGATCGAGGACGTCGTCGAATCCATCGTGGGCGACATCGAGGACGAACATGACGAAGCCGAGACGCCGGTTCATTCGGCAGGGGACGGCGTCTTCATCGTCGAGGCCCGCGCTCCTCTCGATGACGTGTCCGAGGCGGTCGGTTTCGATTTCGCCTCGCTCGGCGCCGCTGAGGAGGTCGACACGATCGGCGGCTTGGTGACGGCGTCCGCCGGGCGCGTCCCGAGCCGAGGGGAGATTCTCAGGGGTCCGGGCGAATTTGAATTCGAGGTGCTCGACGCCGACCCGCGCCGAATCAAGCGCCTGAAGATCTGGCCGCTCGCCGCCCGCGGAGCGAAGTCGCCCGCGGCAGACCCGCCGCCCAACGCAACGCCGCCTGGGCGGCAATAACCTGCGCTCGGCCGGACCTCGGCTTTAGTCGGGCCCGGGCAAGTTTGAGGCCTATTCTTGACCGATCGAATCGCCCGCGGGGCAGAGCCGCCGACTTGACCACCGCCGCCGCCGACCAAGCCCCCCGGGCGAATCTCCTGGGTCTCCTCGCCGGGGGCGTCATACTGTCGTGGGGTTGGCGCAGGCGTGCGATCGCCTTCGTCTCGGGCGCGATCGGCGCCCTCGCGATGCCGCCCTTCTCGCTGTTTGCGGCGATGGTCGCGCCGCTCAGCGTCGCGGTGTGGCTGATCGACGGATCGGCAGACTGCAGCGACGGGCGACGAACAGTCGCGGGGTTGCGCGCCGCCTTCGGCGCCGGCTGGTGGATGGGCTTCGGCTATTTTGTCGCGGGGCTCTGGTGGGTCGGGACGGCCTGCCTCGTCGACGCGGGGAAATTCGCTTGGGCGCTGCCTCTGAGCGTGCTGGCGTTGCCCGCAGGCCTTGCGTTGTTCCCGGCCTTCGGCTTTGCGCTGGCGCGGCTCCTGTGGCCGCCCGGGCCGATGCGCGTTTTCGCGCTGGCGGTCGGTCTCGGGCTTTCGGAATGGGCCCGCTGTTTGCTCTTCACCGGGTTTCCGTGGAACGAGCTCGGCATGGCGCTCGGCGCCAATCTGACGCTGGCCCAGATCGCCTCGCTTGTCGGCTTGCATGGGCTGACGTTCGTCGCCATTGCGATCTTCGCCGCGCCCGCGACCCTCCGGAGGGTCGACGAAAGCCGCTTCGCCTTCGCTCCGACGATCCTTGCCGCCCTCGCGCTGTCGCTCATTGCTCTATTCGGCGTCCTCAGGCTCGAGGCGCCGGCGAGCCCGACCGTTCCGGCCGTGAAGCTCCGCCTCATTCAGCCCGATATCTCCCAGGGCGCGTCGTTCGCTCCCGAAAACAAGGACGCGATCCTGCGCCGCTACTTCGCGCTGTCGGACCGCGGCGCGGCCTCCAGCGCCCGCGGCGTGCGGGGGTTCACCCATCTCATCTGGCCCGAATCGGCGTTCCCGTTCATCCTCTCGCGCGACGCGAAGGCGCTCGGCGACATCGCCGATTTCCTGCACGGCGGCGCGACCCTCGTCACCGGCGCCGCCCGGGTCGGTTCGAACGGCGGCCGCGAGCCCAGCTACTACAATTCGATCGAGATTCTCGACGGCGGCGGCCTGTTGCGCGAGCGCTACGACAAGCAGCATCTCGTCCCGTTTGGAGAGTACGTTCCGTTCGAAAGCTGGCTCGAAAAAGCCGGCGTCACGCAGTTCGTGCAGGTTCCCGGCGGCTTCACGCCGGGGGCGGGCCGCCGCATCCTGCAGGTTCCCGGTCTGCCCGCGGCGATGCCGATGATCTGCTACGAAGCGATTTTCCCGATCGAGATCGGCGACGCCTTCTCCGTCGCCCGGCGGCCGGACTGGATGCTGAACCTCACCGACGACGCCTGGTTCGGCTTCACGCCCGGACCCTACCAGCACTACGCCCAGGCCCGGCTGCGGGCGATCGAACTCGGGCTTCCGTTGGTGCGCGCCGCCAATTCCGGCATTTCCGCGGTCGTCGACGGGCTGGGCCGCGAGACGGCGTCCGCGCCGCTCGGCGTGGAGGGCGTGCTGGACTTCCAACTTCCCAAACCGCTGCCGCCGACCTGGCAATCCCGCTTCGGCTCGCTCGGAGCGGGTCTGATCGCCCTCGCGTTCCTGATCGCGAGTTTGGCCGGACGACGACGGGCCTGAGTAAAAACTGCCGATTGTGCGCCTCGTCCCTTGCGCGCACCGCGTGCGTCGGCTAGTTGCCATGACCTAACGTCAAATGACTGGAGCCGAGTCGTGCCGCGGAGGCGTCCGGATCTGGAGCGGAAGCCGATGAACAATCCGTCCAACATCGTCGACGCCTTTGTCGGAGCCCGGCTGCGCATGCGCCGCGTGATGATGGGGATGAGCCAGGGCAAGCTCGGTCAGCTTCTCGGGGTGACGTTCCAGCAGATCCAGAAGTACGAGAAGGGCTCCAACCGAATCAGCGCGAGCCGTCTTCGCCTCGCCGGGCAAGTGCTCGAAGTTCCGGTGGAGTTTTTCTACGAAGGGGCGCCGACCCAACCGTCGTCCTACGGGGGCCTCGTCGAGTCCGGCGCGCAGCCCTTCGACGTCGCCTTCCTCGCCACGACCGAAGGATTCCAACTCAACCGCGCCTTCCTTCGCATTCGCGATCCGAAAGTGCGCCGCCGCATCGTCGACCTCGTCGTTTCTCTCGCTGCGCCAGAGGACGACGACGGCGCCGCGCCTGTTCGTTAAAACGAACAAATCGATCGAACTTGGCTTGACGTACCGAACGCCCGCTGCCAAAAGCGGCGCGTTCGGTTCGGCGCTCGGCTCGAGCCCGACAATGATCAAAAGGCGGCTTGCGCCTGCGGGAGATCGTCAGCATGGGGCGTCTGAATTACGAGTTCACCAGTGAATCGGTGTCCGAGGGGCATCCGGACAAGGTTTGCGACCGCATCTCCGACGAAATCGTCGATCTCTTCTTCCGCAAAGGCGCCGAGGCGGGCCTCGATCCCTCTCAGATCCGCGTCGCCTGCGAGACCCTCGCCACGACGAACCGTGTCGTCATCGCCGGGGAAGTGCGGGGACCGAAGCTATCGGACGCTCAGATCGAGGAGACGGTGCGGCAGGCGATCAAGGACATCGGTTACGAGCAGGAAGGCTTCCACTGGCGGGACGCCGAGATCGAAGTGCTGCTGCACGCGCAGTCGCCCGACATCGCGCAGGGCGTCGACGCCGCCGGCAACAAGGACGAAGGCGCGGGCGACCAGGGCATCATGTTCGGCTACGCTTGCCGTGAAACGCCCGAGCTGATGCCGGCGCCGCTCTACTATGCCCACAAGATCCTGCGCGAGATTTCGCGCGCCCGGCACTCTGGGGCCGAGAAGACTCTCGGCCCGGACGCCAAGAGCCAAGTGACGGTGCGCTATCAGAACGGCAAGCCGGTCGAGGCGACCCAGATCGTCGTCTCCCACCAGCACCTCGTCGAGTCGCTGACCTCCGACGAAGTCTCCGCGCTGGTTCGGCCGTATGTGACCGCCGGGTTGCCGCAGAGCTGGATCACGGCGAACACCGTTTGGCACATCAACCCGACCGGCAAGTTCTTCATCGGCGGGCCCGATGGCGACTGCGGCCTCACCGGGCGGAAGATCATCGTCGACACCTACGGCGGCGCGGCGCCCCACGGCGGCGGCGCCTTCTCGGGCAAGGACCCGAGCAAGGTCGACCGCTCGGCGGCCTATGCGGCGCGCTATCTGGCCAAGAACGTCGTCGCGGCCAATCTCGCCGACCGCTGCACGCTCCAGCTCTCCTACGCGATCGGCGTGGCCCGCCCGCTGTCGATCTACGCCGATCTCCACGGGACCGGCCAGATCGACGAGGGCAAGCTCGAGAAGGCGCTGATGGAGATCATGAACCTCACGCCGCGCGGCATCCGCGAGCACCTGCGCCTGAACCGTCCGATTTTCGCCCGCACGTCCGCCTACGGCCATTTCGGCAGAGCGCCGGAGGCGGACGGCGGCTTCTCATGGGAAAAGACGGACCTCGCCGACACGCTGCGCCGTCTCGCCTGAGGCGGAGGCGCCGGCTCGACGACCCATGACGGCGGGCGGCGACAGCGTTTCCGGAACGCCGCGGCGCACGCTTTACGGGCGCAGCCGCGGCAAGGCGCTGCGCCCGGGACAGGAGCGCCTGCTCGCCGAAGCCCTGCCGAGGGTCGAGATCGCGCCGGAGGCGCTCCCGCGCCCGGCGCTCTTTCCATTCGATCCGCGCGAGGTCTGGCTCGAGATCGGCTTCGGCTCGGGCGAGCACATGATCGAACAGGCGAAGGCCAGTCCGGACGTGGGCCTCATCGGCTGCGAACCGTTTCTCAACGGCGTCGCCGCCGCGTTGTCGGGGATCGAGCGCGAGAAACTCATGAACGTCCGGCTGCGGCGAGGCGACGCTCAGGCTCTCGTCGAAGCCGCGCCGGACGCGTTCTTTTCCCGCGTTTTCATCCTCTATCCCGACCCCTGGCCGAAACGCCGGCACCACAAGCGCCGCGTCGTTTCGGACGCCATGGTCGAGGCGCTCGCGCGGATCCTGAAGCGGGGCGGGGAATTGCGCTTCGCCACCGACATCGACGATTACGCCGGCTGGACGCTGCGACGCTTCCTCGCCTCGCCCCACTTCCGCTGGACCGCTTCGCGCGCCGCAGATTGGCGGACCCCCTGGCCGGAATGGCGCCCGACCCGCTATGAAGCCAAGGCGCGCAGGGCAGGGCGGGGGTCCGTTTACCTCACTTTCGTTCGATTGTGAGCCAATGGGTCGCGTTCTCCCGCAACGGAGAATCACGCTACGGGGGCGGTGCGTCGAAAGGGTCGTCATGTCGGACGTTGATCGCCGAACGGTACTCAAGGGCGTCGCCGCCTCCGCGGCGGCGATGAGCCCGGTCGGCGAAGCCTTCGCCGCCGAGCCCGACGGCCTGCAGTTCGAACCGCCCGTCCCGTTCTCCTACGAACTCTTCGAGCAGCAGGCGCGCGAGCGCGCCCACGGGCCCTATCTGCCGCCGCCGCGGCCCTCGCCCGACGTGCTGCAGAAGATCAATTACGAGCAATGGGGCAAGATCAAATACCGCGACGCCTACGCTTTGTTCGCCGACGGGCCGGGTCCCTATCCGGTCACCTTCTTCCATCTAGGGCTCTTCTTCCAGAAGGCGGTCGGCATGCACGTGGTCGAGGGCGGCCAGTCGCGCAAGATCATCTACGAACAGGCCTACTTCGAAATGCCCGCCAATTCGCCGGCGCGCGAGCTGCTGCCGGGGGCGGGATTCGCGGGCCTGCGCGTCCAGGAATCGCGAAACGGGCCGCTCGACTGGCGCAAGAACGACTGGGTCGCCTTTCTCGGCGCCGCCTATTTCCGCGCGATCGGGGAACTGAGGCAATATGGCCTCTCAGCCCGGGGCGTGGCGCTCGACGTCGCCGTCGCCGACCGGCCGGAGGAATTCCCGGACTTCACCGAGTTCTACATCAATTCCTCCCCGGACGGCGACACGTTGACGCTCTACGCGCTGATGGAGGGCCCTTCGATCGTCGGCGCCTATCGCTTCCTGATGACGCGCGGCAAGGGCGTCGTCATGGACATCCAGTCCTCGCTCTATGTCCGCGCTGAGGTCTCGCGCTTCGGCATCGCGCCCGCCACCTCAATGTACTGGTATTCCGAGACCAAGAAGGAGACGGCGATCGACTGGCGCCCCGAGGTGCACGATTCGGACGGGCTCGAGATGTGGTCGGGAAACGGCGAGCGGCTCTGGCGCGCGCTCAACAACCCGCCGCGCATCATCGTGTCGTCGTTCCTCGACGACAATCCGCGCGGCTTCGGCCTCATGCAGCGCGACCGCGCGTTCGACCACTCTCTCGACGGCGTCTATTACGACCGGCGCCCGAGCCTTTGGATCGAGCCGCTTCCCGGCCCCGACGGTCGGGGTTGGGGGAAGGGCTCGATCCAGCTCTGCGAGATCCCGACCGACGACGAGATCCACGACAATGTGGTCGCGATGTGGGTGCCGGCCGAGCCGGTGCCCGCCGGCGCCGAGCTTCACCTCAACTACCGCCTCTACTGGCTCGCCAACTCCCCCTTTCCGTCGAACCTCGGCATCACGGTGGCGACAAGGCTCGGGCGCGGCGGCCAGCCGGGCCAGCCGCGGCCGAAGGGCGTGCGCAAGTTCATGGTCGAGTTTCTGGGCGGCCCGCTGGCGAACCTCCCCTACGGCGTCAAGCCGCAACTCGTCGTCTCCGCCTCGCGCGGAACCTTCGGCCCCTATCGGCTCATCGAGGCGGTGCCCGACGGCGTCGCCGGCCACTGGCGGGCCCAGTTCGACCTCATCGTCGAGGGAACCGATCCGGTCGAGCTTCGGGCGTTTCTGAAGTCGGGGGGCCAGACCCTCACCGAGACCTGGCTCTTCCAGTACCATCCGTTCTGAGGGCGGGCACGTTCGCCGGCCGGGGACCGCGGCTTAGCGCCGGTTTAGCGGCGACCACGTGATTTTTCAGCGGCTTGCGCCCCCGCTTAGCCTAACTTCCGGCGTGGGCGACTGATTTTTCCGTCGGGCGAGCTCACAAGGATAGCTAAGTCATTGGAAATGCCTGAGGCGCGTGGAGGGCGGCGCGCGCGGTTTCAATATAGTGACTACAATATGCTGCCTATCCCCTGCATTCACGGCGCTTCTGTGATTGTTAGTGGGCTATGTACATCCGCAAGTCGATTCGGGGGTACAAGGGCAAGACGTACACCGATTATGTGCTGGTGGAGTCCGTCCACACCGCCAAAGGCCCGCGCCAGAAGACGGTCTGCTCGCTCGGCGACCTGAGCCCGCGACCGCGCGCGGAATGGCTCAAGCTCGCGCGCAAGATCGAAGATGCGCTGGTCGGCCAAGACGATCTGCTCGATGCCGCTGATGGCGAAGTCGCCGACATTGTCCGGCGGGTGCGGGCAAGACGCGCCGACCGCGGCGAGGTTACGCCGGCGCCGTCGTTGTCGCGGACGGCCCGCGGGGCGTTGATCAAGGTCGATCCCTCGCGCGTCACCACCGAGCGCCACCGTGAAGCCGGCCCGGTCCACGTCGGCCATCAGTTCTGGCAGCGCCTCGGCCTCGACCGTATTCTGCGCGACTGCGGGCTGTCCGCCACCGCGCAACGGCTGGCCTGTGCGATGGCGCTCAATCGCTTGATCGCGCCGTGCTCCGAACACGCCATGCCGGATTGGATCCGGCGCACCGCACTCGCCGACATTCTCGGCGTCGACTTCGGTGGGTTGACGGAAGACCCGCTCTACGGGGTGCTCGACAAGCTTTATCCGCACCGCGCCGCCATTGAGGCGGCGCTGGTTGCGCGCGAGCGCAGCCTGTTCAATCTCGACGCAACGATCTATCTCTACGATCTCACCTCGACCTACTTCGAGGGCGAGTGCGCCCGCAACGGCAAGGCCAAGCGCGGCTCCTCACGCGATCACCGCGCCGACCGCAAGCAGGTCGTGGTCGGCCTCGTGGTTAGCCGGGAGGGCTTTCCGATCACCCACGAGGTGTTCGCCGGCAACACCCAGGACCGCACGACGCTTGCCGCCATGCTCGATCGCCACGCCAGCCACGAACAGGAAACCACGGATCCGCCCGTTTGGCGAGAAAATGTCGGTTTTTCAGAAATCGCCGGGCGAGGACGACAGCGCCGCGCCCATGGACAGCGCCGCTCCGTCAATCGGAGGTCTGCCCAATTGTCCCGAGCCGGGCGCGCAACGCCTCGAACTCGGCTTCCGTGGCGAAGGATTTTTGCGCGCCGCGCCTGGTGACCGAATCGGCGGCGTACAGGGTCGCCTCTGCGAGCGCGGCCTCGACCCCGAGGCCCGCGGCATAGTAGCGCGCGAAACTGCCGATGAACGCGTCGCCGGCGCCGGTCGAAATCGACCGCCTGAACTTTCGCAGGCGCGATCCGCCGCAGGCTCCGGGCCGTCGCCATGAGAGCGCCGCGCGCCCCGAGCGTCACGACGACCGTCTCGAGGCCTTGGGCGACGAGGCTCTTCGCCGCAGCGGCGATTTCGTCCTCCGTCTCGACCGGCATGCCGGTGAGAATGGCGAGCTCGGTCTCGTTCGGCGTGAGGAAGCTCGCAAGGCGGACCTTGTCCATGTCGAGATCGCGGACTGCGGGCGCGGGGTTGAGCGCGGTCCTGACGCCGTGCCGCCGGCCGAAAGCGAGCGTCGCATAGACGGTCTCGAGCGGCGTCTCGAGCTGCAGCAGGATGAGATCGCAGGCCTTGAGGTCGTCGGCGGCGGCCTCGACGTCGGCCGGCGTGAGATCGCCGTTCGCGCCCTTGACGATGAGGATGAAATTGTCGCCCGATGGATTGACGAGGATCGTCGCCGTGCCGGTCGATTGCCCCCTCACGCGCTGAACGTGCGTCGCGCCGACGCCCATCGCCTCGAAGTTCTTCAGCACGCCCTCGCCCAGCATGTCGTCGCCGACTTTCGACACCATGACGACCTCGGCGCCGAGCTTCGCCGCCGCAATCGCCTGGTTGGCGCCCTTGCCGCCGTGGCTCATCTCGAAGCGCGGCGCGGCGATCGTCTCGCCCCAGACCGGCATGCGCTCGACATAGGTCACGAGATCGACGTTGCTCGAGCCGACGACGCCGATCAGCGGGCGCTCTGTCATCTGTCGCTTGCCTCTCTTTGGCGCCTCAGGGACTGGCGGCGGGCCGGGGGGATCGAGGGGAGGCGTCGCTTCGACGCCGTCTTCCTTCAAAGACACGCTACCGATGCGCAGTCGCGCGCAACACGTATGCAATCGCCGCAAAAAAGCCTTTCCATTTCCTTCCTTTGGCTTCCATTTCTTTTCGCGAATCGGGACTTTTCAGCGGGTTACGCCGATGACAGACAGAAATTCTTTTTTCGCGCCGTCCTTTCCGCATCGCGCGGGCGCGCTGCTCGAGGTCTGGCGGCGGGCGGGCTCGACGGGCCAGGCGAAGCGCCAAGAGACCCCCATATCTTGTGGCTCGAATGCTTCGCGGCCATAGAATCTCCGGGCGGTGATTCAATCATTTCAGCCCTTTGCGGCGCCGTTTCCGGGCGCCGCGCCGACCATCGCGCCTTTCCATGCGCCGGCCGCCTTCCTGCGGCTTCGGCGATAGGGAAGCCCCCGTCGCTCATCCGCGAGATCGTCTCGCCCGTCGCGCCGGTCGATCGGGCCCGCTCGCGCGGAAAGACTTGCTCGCCGGACGCGTCGGTTCGGTCGCGCACCGGGGGCTCCTTGATCGAGACCAAAAAGCAACCATAGCATCGATTTCGTCGTCTGTACATCGTTTGTTCTGTGCGCCGCTCTCATGGCAGAGACAAGCCGCTGAAAAAGCGAATGAATAGTGCGCTCCGCCCCGGGTTGCACGCTGGCGCGAGAAGGAATTTCCGCAAAGGGCGGGAATTTCAGCCGTGCGAGGCCAACGCAGTGGACGACCGCACTGCGCAAATAGCGGTCATTCCCGACGATGGGCCAACGGGTCAAACCGACCCAAGGACTAAACCGCTCGCGCGGTAGGGGCGGCGAGGGGCGGCGGGGAGCAGTGGGCTGAGGAGGAGCGCGAAGGCCTGGGCCTGTCTCAAGATCGTGGGGTTCAACCCCATGCGAGACAGGAGCTTTCGCGATGTCCGACAAGCCCATCAGCCCGCTGCGTCAGCGCATGATCGACGACATGACGGCGCGCCGGTTCACCGAAGACACCCAGAGAGACTACGTTCGGAACGTGAGGAACTTCACGGCCTTCCTCGGCCGGTCGCCCGACACAGCGACGAGGGAGGACCTTCGCCGCTTTCAGCTGCATATGGCGCAGCAACAGATCAGCGCCCCGACCATCAACGCCGCCATCGCCGCGCTTCGGTTCTTTTTCAACGTGACGCTCGAACGGCCCGACCTCGTTCGTCCTCTGAGGACCGTGAACGAGCCACGCAGGGCGCCGGTCGTGCTGAGCCAGGAGGAGGTGGCGCGTCTCCTCGAAGCCGCGCCCGGCCTCAAGTACAAGGCCGCGCTCAGCGTCGCCTACGGCGCGGGCCTGCGGGTGTCCGAGGTCGCAGCCCTGAAGGTGTCCGATATCGACAGCCAGCGCATGACGCTGCGGGTCGAGCAGGGCAAGGGACAGCGGGACCGCTACGTCATGCTGTCGCCGCAACTGCTCGAACTCTTGCGCGACTGGTGGCATGCGGCGCAACCGCAGGTCTGGCTCTTTCCCGGCCAGAACCCGATCAACCCGATGACCCCCCGTCAACTCAACCGCGCCGTGCACGCCGCCAAGATTCTCGCCGGCATCTCCAAGCGCGTCTCGCCGCATACGTTGCGGCACAGCTTCGCCACCCACCTGCTCGAGCAGGGCGTTGATATTCGCGTGATCCAGGTGTTGCTCGGACACGCCAAGCTCGAGACGACCGCGCTCTACACCCGCGTCGCCGTCAACACGATCCGCGACATCAAGAGCCCGCTGGAGCGGCTCGGCCTCAACCTGGCGGGGCGATCGCGGCCCACCTGATCACGGCCGCATGGCGCGGCCCACGGGTCACAGTCCGGAGGTCGCCGACGTCTTTCGCGCCCATGGGCCGGCGTGGCGCAAGGCCAACGAAGGCCACGTCAGCCTAGCCCAGTTGAAGGTGATGTCGGCGATCGAGACCTGCCGGACCTCGACGCTCGGCGGACACGTCGAGCGCTGCGAGGACTGTGCGCACGAACGCGTGGCCTACAATTCTTGCCGCAACCGGCACTGCCCGAAGTGTCAGGGCGCGGCGGCGCGGCAATGGCCGGCCGAGCGCGAAGCCGAGCTGCTCCCGGTTCCCTACTATCATGTCGTCTTCACTCTGCCGGCGGCGATCGGCGCCCTGGCGTTCCAGAACAAAGCCACCGTCTACGACCTCTTGTTCAGGATCGCCGCCGAGACGCTGACGACGATCGCCGCCGATCCCAGAACATCTGGGCGCGCGCATCGGCCTCACCGCCGTGCTGCATACCTGGGGCTCGGCGCTCACCCACCATCCCCATGTCCACGTTATCGTTCCCGGCGGCGGCCTGTCGCCGGACGGCTCGCGCTGGATCGCCTGCAGGCCCGGCTTCTTCCTGCCCGTGCGCGTGCTGTCGCGCCTCTTCCGCCGTCTCTTCCTCGAAGGCCTCGCCGGGCTGAACAAAGCCGGCCGGCTTGCCTTCTTCGGCGACCTCGTCCCGCTCGCGGACGCATCCGCCTTCGAGGCCATGCTCGCGCCGTTGCGCCGCTGCGAATGGGTGGTCTACTCCAAGAGGCCGTTCGCCGGGCCGCAAGCCGTCCTCGCCTATCTCTCGCGCTACACCCATCGCGTCGCCATCTCGAATTCACGGCTCATTGCGTTCAACGACAAGGGCGTCACCTTCAAATGGAAGGATTACCGCATCAAAGGCCGCGACCGGCTCAAAACCATGACGCTCGACGCCGCCGAGTTCATCCGCCGCTTCCTCCTGCACGTCCTGCCGAGCGGCTTCCACCGCATCCGCCATTGCGGCCTGTTCGCCGGCACGGTCCGAGCCCGCAACATCGAGCGTGTCCGCCAAGCGCTTGCCACGCCACAGGTCCCGCCCGCACAGGCGGACTGTGGCTCCGAAGACTGCGACACCAACGCCCCTTCGCCGGCGCGCCGATGCCCGTGTTGCGGCGGTCGGATGATCATCGTCGAGACGTTCGAGGGCGCGCGCCCTGCGCGATCCCCGTCGCCGAACCGGATCAGGATCGACAGCTCATGACCGTCGCCGCGCACCTTCCCTCGAAACGTCGATCGCTTTCGCCTCCAGCCGCGCGCCGGAGCACGAGAGCGCTGACCTTGCCACGTCGCCCGTCCTCCTCCCACCGCCGCGCCGGCGCCAAACCCGTGCATCTCCGCGATCAAGCACGTCCGCCGTCGTCGATTTCGACGCAAAGACCGCGCGCCACCGCCCACCGCCGCGACAAATGCGAGCCGTCCGCGAGCCTCAAACCCCCATAGGGCGCGCCCCGCCACACAGCGCCCTTTTTCTGCCCGCGGTTTCCTCCTTGGGAGGCTTTCGAACGCCGGCCCCCATCGCGCATGGCCGTCCCGAAAGCGCCGGCGTCCGAAACCCTTCACCAAGGCGGACTATCGCCACGAGAGTTCGAAGGATTGCGGCTCTCCACTTCCGTGTGCTTTTCAGCGGCCCGGGCCACGAGTTCTTCAAGTGAAGCCGGCATGTTCGCATTCCTCTGAGCAGAGCCCGATCCGACATGAGCGACCCGGCCGCCGTCGGATTGACCCCTTCGTAATCCGCGCGATGGCGCGCAGCGCAGTTGTCATGCAGCAGCGGCTATGCTCCGGAGCTCAAACACGTTGATTTGCCAGAGGGCTTGGTCGATGTAGAGGCCGGGAAGAACCAAATCGCCGCCATCACGATAGTGAACTTCGTTTCCTATCAGATCCGAGAGAAGCAGCTGCCTCCCCTCAAGCTCAGGGAATGGCAGGCGCAGATAACATTGCCCTTGATTATCAGAGTAGTTTATTACCACGACGTACCGGCCTTCGTCCTCTCCAGCCCAAGCGTAAGAAACGAAGCCCTCTGAGCTCCAGTTGCCGGGCCAACCCGGCAGCGGGTCGATCTGAGACCAGTCGCCATTCCGAAAAGCGTCGGTGTTCTTCAGTATCAGCAGCAGCTTGCCATAGAACGCGGCTGCTTCCTGGTCGGTCGGCTCGGCCGGGCCGCGACAGAGGTGCACTGGCACTCGCACCCGGGCGCCCTCGAACTGGCCCTGATGGAAGAAGCGCAGGCCTGGGGACAGGAAAGTGATCGCCGCCGCCGCGCGATGCTTCGGCCATTGGAATGTGGACGCGGCGCGGGGCTCGTCGTGGTTCTCCAGGAATCGGGCAAGCTTGTCCTGGTAGTCGAGACCGGCGCGAAGGTGTTCGCGGATGGATCGGACGTCGCTGGACTGCAGCCGATCGTACAGTCTCTTATCGTAACAATAGTCGAAGCCCTGCTGTTGCAGCGTCCATTCGAGGTCCCAATAGACCTCCGCCATGAAGGCGAAGTCCGGATGCGCGCGGCGCACCGCCGCCGTCGCCTTCGGCCAGAAGGGCTCAGGGGTGACGCCCCAGGTGCGCTGGAAAACTTCGGGCAGAACCAGCATCGCCATGTCGCAGCGAACGCCGTCGCATTTGCCAGCGATGGCGATCAATTCGTCGATTTGCGACTTCTGCAGTTCAGGATTGGCGTAGTTGAGCTGCAGCGTGTCGGGCCAACCGGGATAATTGGGGTCGCGTCCGTGCGCCAGGATTCGCGGCCCCCGATCGGTTTCGACCCGCAAGTAGTTTTGCGGCGCAAGCCGCCAATCTGTTCCTCGCTGCCCTGCACATAGTAGTCCGGGTTGGACTTCACCCAGGGATGATCGGGCGCGGTATGGTTCGGCACGAAATCCAGCATCAGCTTGATACCGCGTCGCGCGAGTCGTTCGCGAAACTGCGCCAGCGCCGCGTCGCCCCCAATCTCGTCGCTGACCGCGTAAGCGGTGATTGCGAAGCCGGAGCCGCATATGTCGTCCTCGCCGAGGTCGGGTAGGACGGCGCTGAACTCGGCTCGCCAATCGGGCTTGCTCCGCGAGACGGCTCGGCCTGCGGGACCGGTCCGCCAGACGCTCAACAGCCAAATCCAGTCGAAGCCTTGCCGAGCGAAGCCGTCGATCGTGGCGTCATCGATGTCGGCCAGGGTCATTCGTTTGCCGCGCTCACGGGACAGGCGTCGCAACCAGACGCGGGTATTGAGCTGATAGAGGGAGGGGTAGCGTGGCGCGATCGTCATGGACGCAGTCCCGTCCCTTACGTCGCGGTTTGAAGTGGCGTCCTTCGCGACTTCGGAACCTTCGCCGCGCGAGAGTCGCCCGCGGGTTCCGCTTCCTTCGCCGGGGCAAAGGCCTCGGCGACGCCGACTTTCAAGAGCGCCTGCGGATCGACCCTCCCGAAAATTTCGATCAATTTCGCCACCACCCCGGTCCACCCGGTCTGGTGGCTGGCGCCGATGCCCGCTCCGTTATCGCCATGGAAATACTCGTAGAACAGGAGGTAGTCGCGCCAGTGCGGATCGGTCTGGAATTTCTCGGCCCCGCCATACACTGGCCGCCGCCCCGATTGGTCGCGGAGGAAAATGCGGGTCAGTCGATTGGCGATCTCGCGGCTGACCTCGAAAAGGTTCATCAGGTTGCCGGAGCCGGTTGGACATTCGACCTTGAACGTGTCCCCGTAATACAAATAGTACTGCAGCAGCGCGCGCACCAACAACGCGTTCACCGGCATCCAGATCGGACCGCGCCAATTGGAGTTGCCGCCGAACATGCCGGTATCCAACTCCGCGGGAAGATAATTCACTCGGTATTCTTGGCCTTGCGCGAAGAACACAAAGGGATGCTCGGCGTGATGACGCGACAGCGCGCGGATGCCATAGGGGCTGAGGAACTCGTCCTCGTCGAGCATCCTGGACAGGATCCTGCGCAGCCGGTCCTGGTTCACAAGACCCATGATGCCGCGCTCGCCTACGCCGAAATGGCCAGGCCCGGTCGCGTGAATGGTGTCGAGCAGATCCGGCATTCGCCGCAGACGTTCCGCAAAAGTCCGCACGAGGTTCGGGAGCTGTTCCCGCTCCGCCGGTTCGATGACGGTGACTGCACAGACGGGGAGCAGCCCCACCATGGAGCGCACCTTCAGTCGCATCGCGCGACCGTCGGGAAGTCGAAGGACGTCGTAGTAGAAGCCGTCCTCCTCGTCCCACATGCCGTCTGGGCCGACCCCGTTCATCGCGCGGCCGATCCAAAGGAACTGCTCCATGAACTTCGTCGCCAGGTCCTCATAGGCTGGATCGCGCTTCGTCAGCTGCACGCCGATTTCGAGCATGTTCTGACAGAACAGCGCCATCCAGGCCGTCCCGTCGGCCTGTTCGAGATAGCCCCCAGTCGGCAACGGCGCGCTGCGGTCGAAGACGCCAATGTTGTCGAGGCCCAGGAAGCCGCCCTCGTAAAGGTTCTTGCCGAACCGGTCCTTGCGGTTTGTCCACCAGGTGAAATTCAGCGAGAGCTTGGTGAAGACGCGAGCGAGGAACTCCAGATCAGGATCGCGGCCGAGCGCCTCCTCCGTCCGATGCAAGAAGATCGCCGCCCAGGCGTGCACCGGCGGGTTGACGTCGCCGAAATTCCACTCGTAGGCGGGGATCTGTCCGGTCGGATGCAGGTAGAAGGAGTTCAACATCAGTTCGAGCTGGCGTTGCGCGAAATCGACGTCGACCGTCGAGAGCGCGATCGTGTGAAACGCCAGGTCCCAGGCCGCGAACCACGGATATTCCCATTTGTCCGGCATCGAGATGATGGCGTCATTGACCATGTGCGCCCATTCGCGGTTCCGCGTCGCTAGGCCTCTCGCCTGGGCCGGATCGCGCCCGTGTTCCTGGTGCCACTTGGCCAGGTCGAAGAAATAGTACTGCTTGGTCCACAGCATTCCCGCCAATGCCTGCCGCATGACCCTGGCCGCGTCCTCGTGGACGCCAGCTGGCGTTACTGCGCGGTAGAATTCGTCGGCCTCTCGCAGACGGCGCTCCAACATCTGCGAGAAACGGCCGCCGAAGGGATCGCCAATCGAGTCGGGGACGGTCTTGGTCAGGCGAAGGCGAATCGCTGCGGTCTGTCCCGGCCCCACGTCGAGCTGGTAGTGCGCGGCGGCCTTGGTCCCCTCCAGCCCCGGATTCACGGCTTCCTGCCTGCCCGCGACGACGAAATCGTTGATCCCGTCCTTCACATAAGGCCCTGCGTTGGGCGTGCCGAAGATCCGCTGATTATTGGTCTCGTTCTCGGTGAAGAGCAGCGACGGCTTCCCTTCGCAATACAGGAAATAGTCGCCGAGTTCGGCATCGGACGCCGCGATGCCCGCGACGCCGTTCTTCGCGATGACCGCTCGCAAGGAGGGCTTCGGCGTTTCGGGCCACCAAGTCCAGACATTGCGGAACCAGAGCGTGGGAAGCACGTGAACCGGCGCCGCGTCAGGGCCGCGATTGGACACGCTGATCTGGATCAGGATGTCGGTTGGCGTCTCCTTGGCGTATTCCACGAAGACATCGAAGTAGCGATCCTTGTTGAATACGCCAGTATCAATCAGCTCGTACTCCGCTTCAGTGCGACCGCGCCGCCGGTTCGTCTCGACCAGATCACGATACGGAAATTCACTTTGCGGATATTTGTAGAGCATCTTCATGTACGAGTGGGTCGGCGTACTGTCGATGTAGAAGTAGTACTCCTTGACATCTTCGCCATGGTTTCCCTCGCTGTTGGTCAGGCCGAACATGCGCTCCTTGAGTATGGGATCCTTGCCGTTCCACAGAGCGAGGGCAAAGCACAAACGCTGCTTTTCGTCGCTGAAGCCAGCGACGCCATCCTCGCCCCAGTGATAGGCGCGCGAGCGCGCCTGATCGTGGGAAAAGTAGCCCCAAGCGTCGCCGTTCTCGCTGTAGTCCTCCCTGACGGTTCCCCACTGGCGCTCGCTGAGATAGGGCCCCCACAGCTTCCAGGGGGTTCCGGCGTCCCGGCTTTGTTGGAGGCGCGACTGTTCCGCCGTCCCAGCGCGATCGATGATTGGCGTCTCGGACATCGTCTTCTCCTCCCATCACCGCGCCCATGCAATCGCACCCGGCCCGGGCTGCTATTCAGAATACTGCAGCGGCGATGCGGACGCTCGCGAAACCTTTCAGAAGTTGCCGGTTCGCAGTCGAACTTCCACGAAGTCGAACGGAGGTATGGAGGCAGTTGACGACGCTTTTGTGTCGGCTGCGCTTCTCAATGTCGAGCGCCAGCCTTTTGGAAATCAGCGGAATGACGGCTCCTTGGGCGGCCGCAACCGCGCCACACGATCCGCCCGCAGCACAGACCGGCGCCCGAAACCCTTCACCAACTGCAAGATCCACTGTCGGGATCGAATGACCCCTTTACGTCGATCCGCGACATTCGATCGCTCGCGGCGAATGCCCGCATGGGCCCTGGAGCGGGAATTGAAACTGAGACACTACCCGCGCAAGCGGGCTCTGATGGCCGGCTACCCTTCGTGTCGATTGCTCTTCCCGCCCCCGGCCTCCGCCTCAGGCTTCCACGTGATCACGTTGGCGTTCTTCGTGACCTTCGTGATGATGAACGGCGTCGGCCACCTTCAAACCTGGCTATTGGCCGAGCTCCGCCGACTTCGCCCAGATATTGACCCCGGCGTCGACCGCATAAGCGTCGATCTCCTTCAACTCGTCGGCCGTGAAGCTGAGCCTGTCGAGCGCCTTGACGCTGTCGGCGACCTGCTCGGGGCGGCTCGCGCCGATCAGCGCGCTCGTCACCCGCTTGTCGCGCAGCGCCCAGGCGAGCGCCATCTGGGCGAGCGACTGGCCGCGCCGCTTGGCGATTGCATTGAGATGGCGCACATGATCGATGGTTTCGGGGGTGAGGAATTTCGGATCGAAAAAGTGTGCGGCCGCCGCGCGGCTGTCGCTCGGAATGCCGTTCAGGTACTTGTCGGTCAGCATGCCCTGCGCCAGCGGCGAGAAGACGATGGCGCCGATCCCTTCCAATTCCAGCGTGTCGAGCAGACCGTCGACTTCGATCCAGCGGTTGACCATCGAATAGCTCGGCTGGTGGATGAGGCAGGGCGTGCCGAGCCGCTTCAGGATCGCGGCAGCCTCCTTGGTGCGGCGCGAATTGTAGGAGGAAATGCCGACATAGAGCGCCTTGCCCTGGCGCACCGCGGCGTCGAGCGCGCCCATCGTCTCCTCGAGCGGCGTCTCCGGGTCGAAGCGGTGGGAATAGAAGATGTCGACAGTGTCGATCCCCATCCGCTTCAGGCTCTGGTCGAGGCTGGCGATGAGATATTTGCGGCTGCCCCATTCGCCGTAAGGGCCCGGCCACATGTCGTAGCCCGCCTTGGTCGAGACGACGAGCTCGTCGCGCAGGCTGCGGAAGTCGCCGCGCAGGATGTCGCCGAAGGCGATCTCCGCCGAGCCGGGCGGAGGCCCGTAATTGTTGGCGAGATCGAAATGGGTGATCCCGAGATCGAACGCCGTGCGGCAGATCGAGCGCATCGAATTCGGCGACTTGTCGAAGCCGAAATTGTGCCAGAGCCCGAGCGAAATCGCCGGCAGCTTGAGCCCGCTGCGGCCGCAGCGGTTGTAGAGCATCGCATCGTAGCGGCTCGAGGAAGGAGTGTAGGGCATGGGCGTTCCTCCCTGCGCGTCGTTGCGCGGAGCCCCGGGCGTCGATGAGACCCGCGACGACGGCAAAGTAGTCGCCGGACCGAGCCGGATCAAGGCGCGACCGACAGGCGCTCGATTTCGGCGACGAGCGGATCCGGCAGTTCGATCTCCGCCTTCCCGCCCCGCCGCCGGGATATGGACGCCGAGGCCGCGTGCATCGATGGCCGCCGGCGATGACGGCGTGCGATCGCTCCACCGCGCGCTGGCGTCGCTACGGCCGCCCTCGCGCGTCGCCGCCGACGAGCCTCCCGCCATCTCCATCGTCCTTGTTGGCGGCCGAGCTGTCGCGTCTTCGCCTCCGCGAGGAAAGGCGCTGGGCCTCCCGGACAACTCATTATTCGGGCGCTGGCGCCTGAATTCCTTGGGAGCCGCGGCCGTGCTATCAGCCTCACCTCGCAACGCTCAAGGAGAATGCTGACGTGAAGGTCGGCGGACGCTCTTACCGCACGATATGGCTGAATCCGGACGGCTGGGGCGTCGACGTCATCGACCAGCGCTGGCTGCCGCACGACTTTCGCGTCGCGACGCTGCGCAGCGTCGCCGAAGCGGCGACGGCGATCCGCGACATGTGGGTGCGCGGCGCGCCGCTGATCGGCGCGACCGCGGCCTACGGCCTGGCGCTCGCCATGCGCGAGGATCCGAGCGACGCCGCGCTCGACACGGCCTGGCGAGACGCTTCACGCGACGCGGCCGACCGCCATCAACCTGCGCTGGGCGCTCGACGCGGTCCGCGCCCGCCTGCGTCCGCTCGACCCCGCAAGGCGCGCCGCCGCCGCCTACGCCCAGGCGGCGGAGATCGCCGACGAGGACGTCGCCATCAACCGCGCCCTCGGCCGGCAACGGGCTCGACATCATCCGCCGCCTCGCCGCGACGAAGAAGCCCGGCGAGCCGGTCAACGTCCTCACCCATTGCAACGCCGGCTGGCTCGCGACGGTCGATTACGGCACGGCCACCGCCCCGATCTATACTGCGCATCGAGGAGGGCCTTCCGGTCCACGTCTATGTCGACGAGACGCGCCCGCGCAACCAGGGCGCCTCGCTGACCGCCTGGGAGCTCGTCCACCACGGGGCGCCGCACACGCTCGTCGTCGACAACGCCGGCGGCCATCTGATGCAGCGCGGCCTCGTCGACCTGGTGATCGTCGGCTCGGACCGCACGACCGCGAACGGCGACGTCTGCAACAAGATCGGCACCTACCTCAAGGCGCTCGCAGCGCAGCGACAACGGCGTGCCCTTCTATGTCGCCCTGCCCTCCCCGACGATCGACTGGACCGTTCGCGACGGGGTCAGGGAGATCCCGATCGAGGAGCGGCACGCCGACGAAGTGGACTTCGTCCAGGGCCGAGGCGCGGACGGGACGGTGACCCGGGTGCGCATTTCGCCGGAAGGGAGCCGGGCCGCCAATCCGGCGTTCGACGTCACTCCCGCGCGCCTGGTGACCGGCCTCATCACCGAGCGCGGCGTCGCCAAGGCCTCGCCCGAGGGCCTCAAGGCGCTGTTCCCGGAGCGGGCCTAGGCGGCTGGCCAAGCGACGCAATAGACTGCCGGCGTCACGCAGATTCTCCTTCTCTCGGGCCTTTCCATGCTTCGTCCGCTCGCCGGGCTCAAAGTGATCGAGTTCGAGGGCATCGGCCCCGGCCCGCTCGCCGGCCGGATGCTCGCCGACCACGGCGCCGAGGTCGTCGCCGTCGTTCGCCCGATGAAGGCGAAGCTCGGCAATCCCGACCGCGCACCGTCGTACGATCCGCTGCGCCGGGGCAAGCGGGTCGTCGCGCTCGACCTCAAGCGGCCGGAGGCGGTCGAGGAGGCGATGAGGCTGATCGAGGCCGCCGACGCGCTGATCGAGGGCAACCGGCCCGGCGTGATGGAGCGGCTCGGCCTCGGCCCCGGCGACTGCGCCCGGCGCAATCCGCGCCTCGTCTACGGCCGCATGACCGGGTGGGGGCAGGACGGGCCGCTCGCCCTGGCCGCGGGCCACGACCTCAACTATCTCGCGCTGAGCGGCGCGCTGTCGCTGACCGAGCGCCCCGGCGCCGCGCCGATCGCGCCCCCGACCGTGCTCGGCGATGCGGGCGGCGCGCTGGGGCTCGCCTTCGGAATCGTCAGCGGCGTCTTCGCCGCCGGCCGGACGGGCAAGGGCTGCGTCGTCGACGCCGCCATCGTCGACGTCGTGGCGAGCCTCAGCGGCATCGCGCTCTGGGCGCGCAGCGTCGGCATGGCGGACGGAGCGCGGCCGAGCATTTTTTACGACTCGCCCTTCTACGACGCCTATCTTTGCGCCGACGGCCGGTATGTGACGATCGGCGCCCTCGAGCCGCAGTTCTATGCGGCTCTGCTCGAAAAGCTCGGCCTTGCCGACGTCGATCCGAAGGCGCAATACGAGATGGATGGGTGGCCGGCGCTGAAGGCGCGCTTGCGCGAACTGTTCCTGAGCCGGCCGAGCGCGGAGTGGCGCGCGCTGCTCGAAGGGACCGACGTCTGCTTCGCTCCGGTGCTGAGCCTCGCCGAAGCGGCCGCGCATCCGCACAACGCAGCGCGGGGCGTCTATCGGCGGAGCGCAGACGGCGGGCTGGACGCGGCGGAAGCGCCGCGTTTCGCGCCGCTCGAATGATTATTTAAGGAGACGCAATGTCGACCCACGCGATGCCGAAAACGCTGGAGTTTCCCTTTTCCAAGCCGCCGATGATCGGCGAGGCGATCGAGGTCCGGCCCGGAATCTTTTGGGCGCGCCTCGCGCTGCCGTTCCGGCTCGACCACGTCAACATCTACCTCGTCGAAGACGGCGCGGGGCTCGCGCTGATCGATACCGGGATCGACAACAAGGCCTCGCGCGCCGCCTGGGAGGCGCTGCTCGTCCTTGCTCTCAGGGGACGCAAGCTGACGCGGATCATCGCCACCCACTTCCATCCCGACCATATCGGGCTCGCCGGCTGGCTCTGCGAACGATTCGATCTTCAGCTTGCGATGAGCCAGACCGAGTACCTGATTTCGCTCAACATCCGGCTCGACCCGCAGGCGCTGAGGTCCGAGCCTTATCGAAGCTTCTATCGCTCGCATGGGCTCAGCGCCGAGGGAACCGAGATTCTGCTTGGTCACGGATTGAATTATCTGCGCATGGTGTCGACGCCGCCGAGAACTTTCCTGCGCCTCGTCGCGGAAGAAAAGGTCAAGATCGGCTCCCGCGAATTCGAAGTGATGACCGGCGCCGGCCACTCGCCCGAACAGGTCATGCTCTACTCGGCCGCCGACAACCTCATTCTCTCAGGCGATCAGGTCCTGGCGAAAATCTCGCCCAACGTCAGCGTCGAGGCGATGGACCCGGACGGCGATCCGCTCGGCCTCTACTTGCGCTCGCTCGAAAAGCTGAAAGCGACGCTGCCCGAGGACGTCCTTGTCCTGCCCGGCCACAACCTGCCGTTCGTCGGCCTGCGCACGCGGGCCGAACGAGCTCATCGCCCACCACGAGGCGCGCTGCAGGGCGATCGTCGAGGCCTGCAAAATCGCGCCGCAGACAGTCGCCGATCTGGTGCCGGTCATCTTCGGCCGCCCGATCGAGGACCCGCATCAGCTCGTGTTCGCCTTCGGCGAGGCGCTCGCGCATGTGAACGCGATGATTCGCGGGGATCGGCTGCGCGTCGCCAGCGTGGCGCGCGGGCTGGCGCTCGAGGCGGCGTAAGGATTCCGGCGCAGAGTTTACGGGCCGTCCCCGCTCTCGTCGGGGACGAGGCGTTCCAGCTCCGCAATTAACGGCCCGAGACGGTCAGGAAGCACACTCCACACAAGATCAAGACGCACGTCTCCATAACCGTGGTTGAGACGATGGCGCATCGCCGTGATTTCGCGCCAGAGGATTTCGGGATGGGCGGCCCGCGTGGCGGCCGAGACTTTCCCGGCCGCTTCGCCGATGACCTCTAGCGATCGAATGGTCGCGTTCTGATGCAGCCGGCTCGCAAGGAAGGCGGATTCGTCGAGCCCCTCGACAAAGCCCTGCGCATCGCCCGCCGCCAGCAGCATATCGAGAAGCAGCGCCGCGTCCCGCTCGGGCAAGTCAGCCATAAACGGTTTGGGCCTCTCTTCAGGATTGCCCGGCGTCGAATGAAATTGCGGCTCGCCTCGACCGCTTCGCGCTCGACGAGATCGACGGGGCGCTGAAGAAGCTTCTCCAAAGCCTCCTTCAGATCGGCGAACGCCGCAAGATCGTTGCGGGCGGCCGGCTCGAAGGTTACGAGGAAATCAGCATCGCTTCGGTCGGGATCGAAATCGCCGCCGCGCGCAGCCGAGCCGAAGACCTCGAGCCGCGCCACGCCATAGCGACGACAGATCGCGGCGAGAGCGTCGCGCTTTTGGTCGATGTCGGCTTCCATTGCTGTCTCTGTCGCGCGATTGAGATGACGGCCTGACCGCCCGGGGGAGGCCTCACGCCTCATCGTCCGTCGACAGCAATCTCGCAATGGCCTCGACAAAGCGCGCGGCAATCTCGATCGCCTGCGCGGCCTCGTCGCTGACGCGCGACGTCGTGACCTATGGCGTAATCCGCCGCTTCCTTCAAGCTGTAGGCGCGCGCGAGAAAGCTGACGAACCCCCGCTCGATGCGCGCGTCGTCCTTGGCGAGGCGGGCGAACTCGCTGCGAACGCCGCCGTGGGTCTTGGCGGCCTTGCCGGTGCGGTCGAAGATCAAAGCCTGCGCGGCATGAAAAGCGGCAAGATAGGCTGCGCGTCCGGCTGCTTCGGTCAGGCCGCTGGCGAGAACAACGCGCGCCTCAGTTAGCGACTGGCGCGACTTGGTTGAGATAGGCGGCGGTTTCAGGCCGCTTCATATTTCGCGGCCGTCGCGGCGAAGCTCGTGCATGAAGGGCGTTCGCGCATCATAGTCCGCGGCGGGAAACGGCAGCGCGTTGATGACGGCTCCCGTATCCAAGAGGATATCCGTCTCGAGTTCGGCGAGCCGCCCGCTTTCCTCCCACAGGCTTTCCGCGTCGCGCAAAAAGACGGCGACGTCGTAATCGGAATCCGGTTTTGCGTCGCCGCGGGCGCGCGAGCCGAACAGCACCGCGCGCTCGAGGCGCTCTCCGTAGACTTCGTCGAGCGCCGCGCGGAAGCGGGCGATGACCGGATCGATTAAGACTTGCGTCGCCATGTTTGGTGCTCGACTGTTCTACTTCACCATACCATGAGTAGGCTTCGCGCGGGACATGAAGGTTCTCGACCCCTAGCGCGGTGAGGCGGAGCCGGTTACGGCGACGCCTCGCGTAACCCCCATTCGTCGGCGCTCCCGTCCCGCCGGCGGCCCCAATACGAATCATTGTCGAATAACCGTTAGTCAAGGGCGGCGTCGAGGATTCCGGCGGCCAGCCCCCGATTTGTCCGCGGGTTCACAAGGACTGGCGCTCGAGGCGGCGTGAGGGAGGGCGCGCGCTTGGCGATTTGGCCCCTGCGCGCTATAAATGACCAATCAGGTAGTCATGAGGACGTCATGGAAGAGGTCACTCTCGCCCGCGCGAAGGCGCACTTGAGCGAACTGGTCGAACGCGCCGCGCGGGGCGAACCCATCCGGATCACGCGGCGCGGGAAGGCTGTCGCGCGCCTGACCGGCATCGACCGGCAACCGAGGCCCGTCGATCTCGAGGCTTTGCGGGCTTTGACCCAATCGATGCCCATGCAGCCGGCGCCGGCGAGAAGCTGGCTTCGTTCCGTGCGCGATGAATTGCGCTACTGATGCTCTACATCGACACGTCGGTGCTCGTGAGCGCGTTGACCAACGAAGCAGACACCGCACGGTCTCAGACCTGGCTCGCCGGGCAGGACGCGTCCGAGCTGACGATCAGCGACTGGACGGCGACGGAGTTTGCTTCGGCTCTGTCGATCAAACTGCGAACCGGGAGCCTCGGCGCGGAGCATCGCGCCGCCGCCCTCTCGGCGTTCACCCGGCTTTCCGCCGAGAGCTTTCGGGTCCTTCCAGTGGCCCGCGAGGATTTTCGCGGCGCCACCCGCTACGCCGATCAGTCGCAGCTCAATCTTCGCGCGGGCGACGCTCTTCATCTTGCCATCTGCGCCAATCATGGAGCGACGCTCTCCACCCTTGATCGCCGCTTAGCGGAAGCGGCGTCCCAAGTGGGCGTCGCCTCGGTCCTGCTGTCCGCGCGCTAAAGGCCAGGCCGCATGCTCGAGCGCCATCTCGCCTGCCTCGGCCCCTCGGGCTTTCATCGGGTCGCCTATGACGAATGGCCGGGTCCGGCCGGCGCGCCGACCCTCGTCTGCGTTCACGGTCTCTCGCGCAACAGCCGCGACTTCGACGCGATCGCCGAGGTCCTGTCGAAACACTATCGCGTCGTCTGCCCGGACATGCCCGGACGGGGGCGCAGCGAGTGGCTCGCCGCCTCGGGCGACTATGGCTTTCCGCTCTATCTCGCCGACTGCGCGGCGCTGATCGCCAGGCTCGACGTGGAAAACGTCGACTGGATCGGAACCTCAATGGGGGCTCTCATCGGCATGCTGCTGGCGGCGCAGCGCGGCAATCCGATCCGCAAGCTCGTGCTCAACGACGCCGGCGCCTTCGTCGCCAAGGAGGGCCTCAACCGCATCGGCTCCTATCTCGGCGCCGATCCGACCTTTGATATGATCGAGGACATGGAGGCCGCCGTCCGCAGGAACAGCGCCCCCTATGGCCCGCTGACGGACGCCGAGTGGCTCAAGCTGACCTTGGACAGCGCCCGCAAGAAGCCGGGCGGCGGCTACGGCTTCAATTACGATCCGCGCCTCGGCGATCCATTCAAGGCGGGTCCCGTCGACGACGTCGATCTCTGGGCCGTATGGGACGCCGTCCGATGCCCGACGCTGCTCCTTCGCGGGGAAAAGTCGGACGTCATTTCGCGCGAGGTCGCCGAGGCGATGACTGAGCGCGGGCCGAAAGCCAGGCTCGTCGAGTTCCCCGGGATCGGCCACGCGCCGCAGCTTCTGAGCGAGGATCAGATCGGGGCGGTGCGCGATTTCCTGCTCGGGTGAGGCGCGGGGCGGACGGTGAGGCTTAGAACGCCCGCGGCCTCCCCATCGGCGGGGTCAGGCGGTTAGGCTTTGCCCACCGCCGCGTTCTTGCCGTTCGCTTCGGGGGAAAAACGTCCGCGAAACGGCTATGGGTCGATCCCACTAGCTGAGCTCTTGGTGTTTTGCTTCATCTGCCGGACTTGACCTGCGCCGGTTTGGGGACACCTGCCCGGCAGCGCCGCCGAGCTGTTCCTTAAGTCAGCAAGAAGCCACGGTCGAGCCGTGCGCCCGCGGATCGCGAGCGCTAAGCGGGGCTCGAGTCGAGGCGGGTGAGGCCGTTATCGGGCAGTAGCCTCTCAAAACCCCGCCAGCACGATCTTGCCGATCGCCCGGCCGGACTTGAGGAAGGCCATTGCCCGCATGAGGTTCGCGGCGTCGATGCGCCCGTAGTTCTCCTTCATGGTCGAGCGGACGCGACCGGAATCGACGAGATCGGCGACCTCGTTCAAGAGCCTGTGCTGAGCCTCCATGTCGGCGGTCTGAAACAGCGGTCGCGTGAACATCAGCTCATAGCAAATCGACACGCTCTTGCGCATGAAGACGGAAACGTCGGCGGCTTCGCCGTTGATGAGGGCGAGGCGGCCCTGCGGGGCGATCAGCTCGGCGAGATCGGCGAATTTTTCGCCGGCGGGAACCGTGGCGAAGACAAAAGCCGGCGCGCCGAGGCCGAGCGCGGCGACCTGCGGCGCGAGCGGTTCTCCGTGGTCGACGACGTGGTGGGCGCCCATGTCCTTCGCCCACTCCGTCGTCTCAGGCCGCGACGCGGTCGCAACGACGGCGAGATCGGTCAGCCGCTTCGCGAGCTGGACGGCGATCGAACCGACGCCGCCGGCGCCGCCGACGATCAGGATCGCCCGCGACGCGCCGGGAACGGATTTGGTTACGTTGAGACGGTCGAACATCGCCTCCCAGGCGGTGATCGAGGTCAGCGGCAAAGCGGCGGCGCCGGGGAAATCGAGCGCGCTCGGCTTGCGTCCCACGATCCGCTCGTCGACGAGATGATACTCCGAATTCGTCCCCTGACGGCCGATGCTGCCGGCGTAGAAGACCTCGTCGCCCGGCTTGAAGAGTTTCGCCTCCGGTCCGGCCTCCGCGACGACGCCCGCCGCGTCGTAGCCGACCACCTTGATCCCGCCGGGCTCGGGCGCTGTCCCGCTCGCCACCTTGTAATCGACGGGATTCACCGAGACCGCCCGCACCTCGACGAGAAGATCGCGGCCCTCCGGTGTCGGCTTCGGGATTTCGAACGCCTCCAGCGTGTCGAGAGCGGGGCTCGGTCTGCGATAGCCGATCGCGCGCATTTTCGTGTCGCCTCCTGGAAAGTCGCCTACGGGCATGATGATGGCTTGCGGCCAATAAGGCCATTGACAATGCATGGCGCAAGTGCGCTGAACGCCCATGCGCGAACGCCATCTTTCCTGCCTCGGCCAGTCGGGCTTCCACCGGATCGCCTATCGCGAATGGCCGGGCCCGGCCGGCGCGCCGACGCTCGTCTGCGTTCACGGCCTCACCCGCAATGGCAGGGACTTCGAGGTCCTCGCCGAAGCAATGTCCACGGATTACCGCGTCGTCTGCCCCGACATGCCGGGCCGGGGCTCGAGCGACTGGCTCGCCAGTCCGGCGGACTATGCGCTTCCCCTCTATCTCTCCGACTGCGCCGCCCTGATCGCCCGCCTCGACGTGGAGAGCCTCGACTGGCTCGGCACGTCAATGGGCGCGCTGATCGGCATGCTCATCGCCGCGCAGGCGGGCAGTCCGATCCGCAGGCTCGTCCTCAACGACGCGAGCGCCTTCGTCGCCAAGGAGGGCCTCAACCGCATCGGCGGCTATCTCGGCGCCGATCCGACATTCGATACGATCGAGGACATGGAGGCCGCCGTCCGCAGGAACAACGCGCCCTACGGCCCGCTGACGGAGGCTGAGTGGCGCAAACTGACCTTGGACAGCGCCCGCGAGAAGCCCGGCGGCGGCTACGGCTTCAACTACGATCCGCGCCTCGGCGATCCGTTCAAGGCGGGTCCCGTCGACGACGTCGATCTCTGGGCCGCCTGGGACGCCGTCCGATGCCCGACGCTGCTCCTTCGCGGGGAAAAGTCGGACGTCATTTCGCGCGAGGTCGCCGAGGCGATGACTGCAAGCGCGGGCCGAAAGCCAGGCTCGTCGAGTTCCCGGGATCGGCCACGCGCCGCAGCTTTTGAGCGAGGATCAAATCGGCGCGGTGCGGGATTTTCTGCTCGGGTGAGGCGGGGGGCCGGGGGCGAGGCCCAGTGGTCCAAATCTGACGTTTGGGCCCGGCGGAGACGGGCCGGCCTCGACCAGGGAACATTCACTGTGTTCCAGGGCGATCTGCCCGACAAGATGCACGCGGCGCTGATCGAGCGCTCGCTCGGCGGGCGCATCGTCGGCGTGATCGCGCGCGACGCCACCGAGATCGAGGCGCGCGAGAAGCCGGTCAAGACGGAGCCGAACGACAAAAAGGAGGATCCGCCGCCGCCCGATGGCGCTCAGCCGACGCGCAAGCGCGGACGCCCGCGCAAGGACGAGCAACGGCCAAAACCCGAGCCGACGCGCCTCGAACGGCAGACCACGCAGAACCTCGATCAGATGCTCGCCGATCTGCCCACCGCGTGCGATGTCGGCTCCAAGAAGAACAGCAAGGGCTACAAGGAAACCTGGATCGGCTACAAACTGCATCTGGATGTCGCCTGCGGCCAAATCCCGGTCTCCTGCG
This sequence comes from uncultured Alphaproteobacteria bacterium, assembly GCA_963805295.1. Classification (GTDB taxonomy): domain Bacteria; phylum Pseudomonadota; class Alphaproteobacteria; order Rhizobiales; family Beijerinckiaceae; genus Roseiarcus. The sequence goes on from CAWDTW010000068.1 coordinate 66,406, forward strand.
TACTGACCTCGGCTTCCGTCCACGACAGTCAGGTCGCCATTCCCTTGATGACCATGACCGGCGCCCGCGTCTCCTATCTCTACGATCTAATGGATGCGGCCTACGACGCCGCCGCCATCCATGACCACAGCAAGGCGCTCGGCCATGCGCCGATCATCGATCGCAACTTTCGCGCCCAGCACGAAGCCAAGGCCGAATGGGCCAAAGAAGTCGAGCGCATGAAACTCATCCATATGCCCGATCCGGACGACGTCATTTTTAATTTTCGCACCCTGGCCGAACGCGTCAACGCCCGACTGAAGGATGAATTCGGCGCACGGTCCGTGCGCGTGCGCGGCGCGATCAAGGTCAAATGCCACCTCATGTTCGGCGTGGTGGCACTCGCGGTCGATCAAATACTCCGCGTCACGCAGCTCAGGCCCGAATATCAAGAATTATGACGAAGCGGCTTTTGCTCGAAAATCGGGACTTTTGAGAGAAACGCGAAAAGATGGCGTCTCGGACAAAAAAACTTCGCGGGGGCGACCGTAAGCGGTGTTTTCAGTCGCTAGGGATTGTGCGGTGACGCTTCAGCATTCGCGACTCGATCGAGATTTGCGATCACCCGCGTGAGTAGGGCGACAAGCTGTGCGGCTTCCTCATCCGTGAAGCCGCTCAACGCCTCGCGGTTACCTTCGAACAGCGCAGCGCAGGCGTCCGGCAAGCGCGTTTGGGCGACGCCTGTCAGCGCAATGCGGCTGCTTCGCCCGTCGGTGGCGTCGGGCGTGCGTTGGATAAGTCCGTCCCGCTCCATTCGCACTAACATCTGCGCCATTGACGGCTGCTCGATCTTTGCAAATCGCGCGAGATCGCGTTGTGTGTTTGCTCGGCCATCCTGAAGCGCAACCAGCACCGGCAGGTGGCCCACACCGAAACCCAGTGGTTTAAGGCGCGCCTCACTCAAGCGCGCGAACCCCCGCGCCGCGAGGCTGATCAGGTGTCCTGGCGTGGATAGCACCTCAAACTTCATACCTCCAGGCCCCTTGCATAGGCACCTATTTTGGTGCATAGGTCGCTATATACATTATTTAGGCGGCCGCGTGCAACGAGCGCTCGCCGACGCCTAGTTGTCCCTTCGCGCAGCGGAGAGATAGGACGCCAGAAGACGCGGGATGTCAGCTAATACGCCGACCAATCACGAGCTGATCGGGCGCATGTACGATGCCTACAACGACCGCGATCTGGATGCGCTGACCGCTCTCGTTGGTGAAGATGTGGATTGGCCTGATGGCGATGAACGGCTGCATGGCCGGGCGGCTGTCAGGAATTATTGGTCGCACCAGTGGGCGCGCATCCACACGCAGGACAAGGTGGCCGGCATCACCGACCTCGCCCCCGATCGCGCGGCTGTCCGCATCAGTCAGGTCATCCGCGACCTCGACGGGGTGGTCGTCTCCACGGGCGAGTTCGAGCACGCCTACCAGTTCAAGGACGGCGTGGTCGAACGTATGGACCAGCGGAAGCTGTGACTTCACGAACGAATAGAAGGACCGAGCAGATGGTGAACAACGACGCGCTAGTGCGGCAACTCTACGAGGGCTTCAACCGACGGGACATCCCGGCCGTTCTGACGCTCCTGGCCGAAAACGTTGACTGGGCGAACGGCATGGACGGTGGGCACGTGCACGGGCGCGAGGCCGTCCGAGCTTACTGGACGAAGCAGTGGGCTGCGATAGCGCCTCAGGTCGACCCCATGCACGTCACCCAGCGGGACGACGGAGCGACCACGGTAGAGGTCCACCAGGTCGTGCGAGACCTTGAGGGCAAAGTGCTTCTCGATGAGACCGTCCGGCATGTTTTCCAAATAGACAAGGGCCTCGTCACCCGCTTCGACATCGAGAACGCTGGCGGGCTCTCCGCGATCGCTCACGATTGAGTAGGTATCGGGAAAGGGCGGCTGATCTCCGCTGTGTGATCCGGCGTTGACGACCGTTACCTAGTCCGCGAGCGCGCCGAGCACGTCCTCCGCGATGGGCAGCGGATGGCGTGCATCAGAATGCGAAAGACCATTGCGTTGCAAAATCAAAAAGTTCCGCGCCGCCGAGTGTGACGAGGTAGCGAGCGGATCGCCGCCGAACTCTCCGAAAGCGCCTCTCGAAACTCATTCTCGATTCCCACCTCTCAAAAGGTCGCGGACCCGCGAGTTTCGAGTGGTGCAGAAATCAAGACATTCGTAACGTGATTTCGGCTGAGGAATATCAGCCACTTATACCGTCCAAAATTCTGTTGAAAATGTCCGCTTCCCCCCACCGCAGCCTTACCCGTCGGGCGCCAAGCATTTGATTTTTGACCACGAGAACGCTCACGGCCACCCCATCGGCAGAATCAGGCGCCGAGCCTTTCCCTTTCGCGCCGCAGCCTTTATCGGTGGCGGCGTCGAATTGAGAACCCCCTTACATGCCGCCCCTTCTGCAATTGCGTGACATCGGCCTGACGCTCGGCGGCGCGCCGTTGCTCGAAAAAGCGGAACTGTCGATTTCCCCAGGAGACCGGATCGCCCTGGTCGGGCGAAACGGATCGGGGAAATCAACTCTGTTGCGGATCGCGGCGGGGCAATTGGCGCCGGACCGCGGCACGCGGTTTCAGCAGCCATCCGCGCGCCTGGCGCTGCTGCCGCAAGAACCCGACATGTCCGGTTTTGCGACTGCGCTCGATTACGTGCTGGCGGGCTTGGGCGAACACGACGACGCTTACGTCGCGCGCGCGATGATGACCGAACTCGGGCTCGACCCTTCCGCGGACCCGGCAAGATTGTCAGGGGGCGAAGCCCGACGGGCGGCCCTGGCGCGGGTCCTCAGTCCCGAACCCGAAATCCTGCTGCTCGACGAGCCGACCAATCACCTCGATCTGATCGCGATCGAGTGGCTGGAGAACCATCTCGCGGGATGCCGCTCGGCGGTTGCGCTCGTCAGCCATGACAAACGCCTGCTGGCGGATCTGACGAACGCAACCGTCTGGGTCGATCGAGGGATGACGCATCGACTCGACCGGGGTTTCGGCGCCTTCGAGGCCTGGCGGGACGCGAAGCTGGAAGAGGAGGAGGCGGATCGGCGCAAGCTCGACCGGCGCATCGTCAATGAAGAGCACTGGATGCGATACGGGGTCACGGCGCGACGCAAGCGCAACATGCGCCGCGTCGCGGAACTCGAGACCTTGCGCCGGGAACGGCGCGACGCCCGGCGATCGGTCTGGCCTCACGAACATGGTCGCGCAAGAGGCCAAGGCCTCGGGCGCGCTCGTGGTCGAGGCGGACAGGATCGGCAAATCCTATGAAGGGAGACCTGTCGTTCGCGATTTCTCGCTGCGGATCATGCGGGGCGACAGAATCGGGATCATCGGCGCCAACGGCGCCGGCAAGACGACGCTGATCAATCTCATGACCGCGAGCCCTTCAGCCCGACGCGGGCCATGTCCGGGTCGGATCGAACGTGCTCATGGCGAGGCTCGATCAAAACCGGACCTCGCTGCAGCCGTCGACGACGCTCGTCGACGCCTTGACCGGCGGCGGGAACGACTATGTGACGATCAACGGAGAGCGCCGTCACGTCATCGGCTACATGAAGGACTTTCTGTTCGGACCCGAGCAGGCGCGCACGCCGATCGAAAAACTGTCGGGAGGGGAGCGCGGCCGCCTGATGCTCGCCAGAGCGCTAGCGGCCCCGTCGAATTTGATCGTGCTCGATGAGCCGACCAACGACCTCGACGTCGAGACGCTCGACTTGCTGCAGGAACTGCTCGGCGAATACCGAGGAACGATCCTGCTCGTCAGTCACGATCGCGATTTTCTCGATCGCGTGGCGACCTCCGTGATCGTCAGCGAGGGCGGCGGCCGCTGGCTCGAATATGCGGGCGGCTATTCCGATATGGTCGCGCAACGCGGATATGGGCTGTCCGGACCGCTCTCTGCATTGCCGACCGGCAACCCCGACAAACCAAGCGTTCGGCCGAAGAACCAGGCCTCGGAGAAGCGGAAGCTGAGTTTCAAGGAGAAGCGGGCGCTCGAACTGCTTCCCGAGCGCATGAACGCTTTGCGCAAAGAGCTCGATGCGCTCGAGGGCAAGCTTGGAGACCCTGATTTCGCCGCCCGAGAACCGGCGGCGTTTCAGACGGCGACCCATCAGTACGGCCGCGTCCGCGCGGAACTCGATATCGCGGAGGACGAGTGGCTGGCTCTGGAAATCCTGCGCGAGGGAATCGAGCAGCAGGAAGGAACGCAATGACGAGCCTCGAGTCTCCCTCTCCCCTTGCGGAAGAGGGGTCGGGGGTGAGGGGCCTGCGCCGAAAGGCGCACTTCTCGACGCGCCTGACGGCGCCGACCCCTCTCCTGAAAAGGGGGTGGTCAAGCCGCCTTCTCATCCATCAAGGTGCGCGCAAGCGAATGAGAACTCATCCGTCGCGCTTCGCGCGACGCCTTCTCCCGCAAGGGGAGAAGGTGCATCCGGCGGCGAAGCCTTCAACCGGAAACCGCCTCACGCCTCGATGCCCGGCCTCAGCCAGAAACCGTAGAGCGCGGCGGCGCCGAGCGCGCCCACGCTCATCACGACGCCGATCGAAAGCGGGGACGCGTCGCGATAGAGCGCGGCGGCCAGGGCGCCGCCGAGCGCGCCGAACAGCGTTTGGGCGGCGACCAGGACTGCGGAGGCGACGCCTGCAATCTCCGGCAGCGGCTGCACGGCCTCATGCGCGGCGTTAGGAAAAACAAGGCCGAACGACGAGATGTAGACCATCACCGGCGCGACGACGAAGAGCAGCGAGACGGCGCCGGTGAGGCTCGCCGCGAGCAGGGCGAGCGCCGCGACGCTGATAAGCAGGAGCGCGCCGTCGAGCACGGTCTTCGGGCTTGCGTGACGGCGCAAGAGCCAGTTGTTGACGGAGGAGCCGACCATGACCCCCGACGCCGTGACGGCGAACAGGCCGGCAAATTCCGCCTGCGACACCCCGTAGCCCTCGATGAAGAGGAGCGGCGACACGTTGACATAGGAAAACAGGCCCGCGAAGACGAGGCCGTTGACGATCGCGAAACCGGAGCACATGCGGCTCGTCAGCGCCCTCCGGTAGCCGGCGGCGACGGTCGCGGGCTTCAGGTTGCGCCGTCTGTCGGCTGCATGCAACTCCTCGAACGAGGCGAGGCCGACGAGCGCGAGAGCGGCGCCCACGGCCGCCAGCGCGGCATAGATCAGGCGCCAGGGTCCGGCGGCGAGAATCGCCGCTCCGAGCGTCGGGCCGACGAGCGGCGCGACGCTGAAGACGAGCGAGACCGCCGCGATCTGAAGACGCGCTTCGCGGCCCTCGAACAGGTCGCGGATGATCGCCCGCGGCAAAACGCCGACGGCCCCGGCGCCGACGCCCTGAACAAGACGCAAGGCGAGCAGCGCGCCGATCGAGGGGGAGAGGGCGCAGCCGACGGCGCAGAACACAAAAAGCCCAAGACCGGCGAGCATCACCGGCTTGCGGCCGAAGCGGTCCGCGAGAGGGCCGACGGCCAATGGCGCGGTCGAGAAGCCGGCGAGAAAGATCGCGATGGTCGCCGCCGCCTGCGCCTGCGTCGCGCCGAACTCGGCCTGAACCAGCGCGAGGCTCGGCAGGGCGGTGTCGATGGCGAGCGCGGGAAGCGCGGACAGTCCGGCGAGAAACGCCGTGAACCCGAGCCCGTGGACGTTGAAGGCCATCGGGTCACGCCGGCGCGTGCTTCACGTCGGCGCCGTATTGCTGCCCGTCATCGCGTCGAGCGCCGGGCAGAAACGCCTTGATCGCCGCCTCCGTATCGACGATCTCGATCACCAACGGCAGATCCTCGGAGAGGCGCAGGATCCTGGTCGCGTGAAGGCGGCGGGAACGGCCAAAGCCCATCGGCCGGCGCGGCGCCGTCGCGCCGGCGTGTTTCGCGCCGCGCGTAGCCGTGACGATCGCCTCGCAGAGCGGCCTCCCGCAGAACTCGTGGTCCTCGCCGATGAAGACGCGCGGCAGCATGGCGTCGCGGGGAAGAGACATCGCTTAAGCTCCCTTGAGCTGGTTGAGCGTGCTCGCCGTGACATGGCCGAGCCAGACCGCCGCGAGGCAGAGGACGAGCGACAGCACGGCGTTGGCCGCGGCGAGCGCCATCTCGCCGTCGCGCGCGAGATTGAGCGTCTGCAGGCTGAACGACGAGAAAGTGGTGTAGCCGCCGCAGATGCCGGTCATCACGAACTGGCGCGCCTCCGTGCCGGCGAACACGCGGCCGTCCGGTCCGGTAAGCGTGGCGAAGAAGCCGATGACGAACGAGCCGGTGACGTTGACGATCAGCGTGCCGATCGGAAACGTCTCGCCGATATGGTGGGACGCCAGGCCCGAGAGCCAATAGCGCGCCACACCCCCCAGCGCGCTGCCCAGCATGACCCAGAACCACGTCATCGAGTGAAGTTTCCCGCTCGGTCGCCAGCGGACGTTAGAGGGCGCCGCGACGGGAAGCACAAGCGCTGGCCCGGACCCGGCTCTCTCCCGCATCGCCCGCCTTTCGACGCCCCATAGCCCGCGGGAGACGGGCGTCTTTCGACGCCCTACGGGCGGAGAAGGCAGCCAACGAAATCGTCCGGACGAGGACGCTACCCCTGCAGCGCCGCCCACATCGCCAAGTCCCGCTCGGCGGTCCAGATGCGGGGTGTATCGATGCCGAGCGCTTCGTCGTAGGCGCGCGCGACGTTGAACGGCAGGCAGTGCTCGTAGATCGCGTAGGAGGCGAATTTCGGGTCGCACGCGGCGCGGCAGGCGTCCCACGCTTCCTTGAGCGAACCGCCGCTCTGGGCGACCCGCGCGACCGGCCGGTAGGTCGAGAAAAGAAAATCGCCGGTGTTGTCGAGCGCCTCGCGCGCCTTCTCTTTGCCGACCAGCGCCGCCCCGCGGCCCGGCGCGATCGCATCGACGTCGAAGGCGCGGATTCTCTCGATCGTCATCGGCCAGTCGCTGAAATGACCGTCGCCGCAGTAGCAGGCCGAGCGGTATTCGACGATGTCGCCGGTGAACATGACGTTGGCGTCGGGCACGAACGCGACGATGTCGCCGGCGGTGTGCGCGCGCCCGAGAAATCTCAGGTCCACGCGGCGCCTGCCGAGGTAGAACGTCGCCCGGTCATGAAAGGTCAGCGTCGGCCAGGTGAGGCCGGGAATGCTCTCATGGCCCTCGAAGAGCCGCGGGAATCGCTGGAATTCAGAATCCCAGTCCTCCTTGCCGCGCTCGGCCACCATCGCGCGCGCCTTCTCCGACATGATGATCTCGGAGGCCCGGTAGGCGGAAGCGCCGAGCACGCGCACGGCGTGATAGTGGCTGAGCACGACGTATTTGATCGGCTTGTCGGTGACGGCGCCAATCTTCTCGATCACCTTGCCCGCGAGCCGCGGCGTCGCCTGCGCGTCGACGATCATCACGCTGTCGTCGCCGATGACGACGCCGGTGTTGGGGTCGCCCTCGGCGGTGAAGGCCCAGAGATCGCGGCCGATCTCGACGAACGAAATCGTCTTTTCCGCCAGGTCCCCCTGGGAGGCGAAGGCTTTGGGCTCGGTTTCGGACATCGGCGTCTCTCCCCCGATCGCCTTCACGGCGCATAGCGCTCGACGGTCTGCTCGATGGCGCCGAAAATGGAACGGCCGGCGGAGTCCTTCATCTCGATCCGCACCACGTCGCCGAACTTGAGGAACGGCGTCTTCGGCTTGCCTTCGAGGATGGTCTCGACGGCGCGCAGTTCCGCGATGCAGGCGTAGCCCGCCCCTCCCTCCGCGATCGGCCGGCCCGGACCGCCGTCCGCGCCCTTGTTCGACACCGTGCCCGAGCCGACGATCGCGCCCGCGCGCAAAGGCCGCGTCCTGGCCGCGTGGGCGATGAGGGCGGGAAAGTCGAAGATCATGTCGACGCCCGCGTCGGGCCGGCCAAACGGCTTGCCGTTGAGCGAGACGATGAGCGGCAGCTTGAGTGCGCCGCCGTCCCAGGCCTCGCCGAGTTCGTCGGGCGTCGCCGCGACGGGGGAGAAGGCTGACGGGGGCTTCGACTGAAAGAATCCGAAGCCTTTGGCGAGCTCGGCCGGGACGAGGTTGCGCAGCGACACGTCGTTGACCAGCATGACGAGACGGATTGCCGCCGCCGCCTCTTCGCGTGAACAGCCGGCGCGCAGGTCGTCGACGACGACCGCGACCTCGCCCTCGAGATCGATCCCGTAATCCTCGCTCGCCATGACGATCGAACTCGCGGGGGGCGAGAAAGGCGTCCGAGCCGCCCTGGTACATAAGCGGATCGGTCCAGAACGAGGCCGGCATCTCTGCGCCTCTTGCGCGCCGGACGAGTTCGACATGGTTCACGTAGGCCGAGCCGTCGGCCCACTGATAGGCGCGCGGCAGCGGCGAGAGGGCTTCGTGTTCGCGGAAGCGGAAGAGGGCGCCGCGCCGATTTCGAGGTCGCGCGCGAGCGCATGGAGCTTCGGCGCCGCCCGCGCGCAGTTGTCGAGCGCCGCCTGCAGGGTTGCGGCGATAGGCTGAGCCGGGACATAGCGGGTCAGGTCGCGCGAGACGACCACGAGCATGCCGTCGCGGGCGCCGTTTCTCAGCGTGGCGAGCTTCATGAAGGGTTCGGCCGGTTGCGATTGCGTCGGGCCGATTGTGCACGGGGACGCCGTGACGCGCCAGCCCGCCTTCGCGGGAGCTTAACGCCGGCTGTCCAGACGCGCCATGAGGGTCTCGGCGAGGGACATGCCGCCGATCGTGCCGAGCGTTCCGAGGATTCCGGCCCAGGGCGCGGTCCCGATGAACCGGTCGACGAATGGGGCGAGCGGGATGAGAAAACCCGCGAGAGCGCCGGCGACAGAGGCGAGAATGAGCGCCGCCGCCTGCGCGAGGATGCGGACGAGGCCGCCGGTTGCGCCGGCGAGCCGGGCGGCGGCCAAGGCGACAAACGCGAGGACGACGGGTGCGGCGGCGATCCAGATGGCGGCGTCCTCCATGTCCCAACCATAAGGCGCGGAATTTTGGACCAATGCGTGGCGTCCTCGGGAGCGGTCGTCCGATAGGCGCCCGTCTTTCGACGGGTTATGGAGCGCGGCTACAGAGCGCGGCTACAGGCGCGGCGCCCAGGCCAGGTCCGGTCCGAGCGGAACGATGCGGCTCGGGTTCAGCGACTTGATCGAATAGTAGCCGCGCTTGATGTGGTCGAGGCTGAAGGTCTCGCGGAAGGCGGGCAGCGCGATCAGCCGCGCGAGATAGGCGCTTAAGCCGGGATAGTCGGCGATCCGCCTGAGGTTGCATTTGAACTGGCCGTGATAGGCCGCGTCGAACCGCGCAAGGATGACGAACACGCGGATGTCGGCTTCGGTCAGCCGCTCGCCGAAGAGACAGGGTCCGGGGCCGAGGCGTCGTTCGAGCGCGTCGAGCATGGCGAACACGCCGGCGAACGCCTCCTCGTAGGCTTCCTGCGCGGTCGCAAAGCCGGCGCGATAGACGCCGTTGTTGAGCGAAGGGTAGACTTGGCCGTTGAGCGCGTCGATTTCGGCGCGCAGGTCCTGCGGATAGAGGTCGACCGCTTCGTCGGCCAGCGCGCCGAAGCCCGAATTGAACATCCTGAGAAGATCGGCCAACTCGTTGTTGACGATCGTGCGTCGCTCCTTGTCCCACAGCGCCGGCACGGTGGCGCGCCCGGTGAAATGCGGATCGGCCCGCGTATAGATCTCATGCAGGTAGGTCGCGCCGTTAACCGAATCGCGGGTAGCGCCGGGGTAATCGCCGAAGCGCCAGCCCTCGTCGGTCATCGCCGGCTCGACGATCGAGACCGAGACGGCGTCCTCGAGCTTCTTCAGCTTGCGGGCGATCAGGACGCGCGTCGCCCAAGGGCAGGTGAGCGCGACGTAGAGATGATATCGCCCCGGCTCGGCGCGGAAGCCGCCTTCGCCCGTCGGCCCCGCCGCTGCGTCCGGCGTGACCCAGCTGCGGAAGCTCGAGATCTGGCGGACGAAGCCGCCCTTGGCGTCGGTCGCCTGGACCGGCTGCCAGGCGCCCCTCCATTTGCCGTCGACGAGCATGGCCGGAAACTCCCTCAAGCGCTCCGCGGCGATCCTCGCGAATGGCGCCGACCGGGTCTTTTGACCTGCGCCGGGGAGCGAAGCGCGGCAGGAGGTCGAAGTCAAGCAGCCGCAGGGCGCGGCGCGCCTCCGCCGTGAAGACGACGCCGGGCCGACGGGCGCCCGAAAGTGCTATTGAGCCGGCCGGGCCGATGCTGCACTGCAACATCGAACGCGCCGCACTCCAGGAACGCGGGCGCTAAGGAGTTTGGTCGCATGCCACGGTCGACGAATGCGGCGCGACGGCCCCGCCGCAAACAGGGCCAGACGCTCGAGCGGCGTTCCCCGCCAACTCACGCGGATCGCGCGTGGGGCGGAGCGGCGCCCGACGATGCCGCGGCGCCGAGGCCGCCTCTCGCCCTGGCGCGGGAGCCTGCGCCGTCGGTCAACGCCGGCTACCATCTGCTCGCCGCAACGACGGAAAACGCCAAGCAGGCGGTCGAAGCCAACGCCCTGCGGCTGTCGGTGGAACTGGTCGGCCTTCAGCGCAAGGCGATCAACTCGGTCCACGAAGCGGCGATCTCCACGCTGCAGCTGGCCGAGGCGGTCAGCCGCGCCTCGGGTCCGGCGCAGGCGGCCGACGCCTATCTCGAGCACAGCCGCAACGGGGCGGCCGCGCTGAACGGCGTGGCGATCGAGTTCTTTCGATCGGCCTTGGGCCTGATCGGCGCCCTCGCGCTCACGGGCGTCGGCGCGACCTTCGACCACCCGTTCGCGGTCGCGCGGGACGACATCGAGGCGGACGCCCTCGCCCGGCGGGTCGCCGCACTCACGGTCCAGCAGCGCCGGGTCCTCCACCTCATCGTGAAGGGCCTCCCCAACAAGCTGATCGCCTACGAACTCGGCATCTGCGAAACGACGGTGAAGGCCCATGTCAGCCAGGTGCTGATGAAGTTCAACGTCTACAGCCGCGCGCGGATCATCGCGTTGCTCGGCCGCTACGGCGGGTTCGAGGGCCTCAACTGAACAAGGCGCGAAGAGGCGGCGTCAAGTCGCTTTGCTGGCCCGGCCTCGTCGCCCGGCACGCCTCATTCTGCCGCGGCCGGGACGGACGCGCGGATGCTGTCGCCGAGCCGCTTGCGGGCAAGCGCGGCCTCGCCGCCGGTCGTGGCGTGGTAGAGCTCGAGCGCCTCGAATTCGTCGTCGCGCGGCGGCGCGATCGCGAGGTCGCTGTAGGTCCAGCGATCCGGCGCCTCGAGAACCTCCTTCAGGATGCGCCGCGTCGCGAGAAAGAACCTGAGGTACTTTACGGCCTTGACGGCGATTCCGCCCCAATAGCGCGGATAGAACAAGAACGGCGATTCGAGCGGCAGGCCGTGGCGGCGGTCGCGCCGATACTTGAGCCGAAAGGCGCCGCCTTCGAGCGGATGGACGCCCTCGTGGTCGGTCATCAGCTTGAACCAGCCGATCGTGCTCAAGATCGGCTTCGGCCTGCCGTTCGGGATCGCCGCGGCGCGCCTCAGGATCGTGCGGATGTGGTCGAAGGTGTAGAAAGACTGCCACGCGGCCCGGTAGGCCTCCTCCCACTCCGCGTCCGTCATCTGGGAATGGTGCGACACGCGGTGGTTGAGGTCGTACTTGTTGATGTCGGGGTCCATCCAGACGCCCTTTTTCAACAGAACCTTGTGGTCTTCGGAGCCGGGCAGGGGCGTGAGGAAGAAGAATTCGAGAATGTCGAGCGGCAGCTCGCGCTTGATGATCTCGACGTCGCGCAGGATCAATTCTTTCGTGTCGGCGGGAAAGCCGAGGATGTAGCCGGCGTAGGTCAAGGCGCCGTGGACGCGCCACTTCTGCAGCATGGCGCGGTACTCGGTGATCTTGTTCTGCCGCTTCTTGGCCGCGATCAAATTTTCGGGGTTGATGTTCTCGAGCCCGATGAACACGCGCCGGACGCCGGCCTTGGTCGCCTTCTCGATGAAATTGGGGATCTTGTGGCAGAGGGTGTCAACCTGGATGGTGAAGCCGACGTGGATGCCCTCGCGCTCCTTGAGCTCGATCACCCGGTCGAGCAGTTTTTCCCAGTCGCTGTTGCGGGCGAAATTGTCGTCGGTGATGAAGAACCGGTCGATGCCCTGCGCCTTGTTGGCGCGGATGATCTGCTCGAGATCGTCGGGGGTGCGGAAGCGGCTTTTGCGGCCCTGCACGTTGATGATGGTGCAAAACGAGCACTGATAGGGGCAGCCGCGGCCGAGATCGATGCTGGAATAGGTGCCCGAGGTGCGCTCGACGTGCTTGCGCGGCAAGATCGGCGCGGGCTCCCCTTCGAGCGAGGGCAATTGGTCCATGAAGTTATAGAGCGGCTTCAGTTCGCCGCGCCAGGCGTCGATGAGCACTTCGTCGAGCCTATGCTCTTCAGCTTCGCCCGCGAACAGCGAAACGCCCTTCGCCTGAGCGCTCGTGAGCTCAGGCGGCATATCGGGCAGCATGGCGATGCAGCCCGAGACATGGAATCCGCCGATACAGACCTGCATGCCCTCGGCGCGGAACTGCCGCGCGAGATCGACCGAGCGCGGAAACTGGTTCGACTGGACGCCGACGAGCCCGATCAGCGCTCGCCCGCCCCGGCGTTGCAAGTCCCGAATGATCCGGGCGGGCTCCACGCGGCGGTTGGTCTCGTCGTAGGTCTCGATGGCGAAATCGACGCCGGGTCCCAGCACCTCCCGACGGCGGGCGTCCTCGGCGAGGCTGTACATGCACGCGAGCGTGTTGGACGGCATGACCGACCGGAACCACTAAATCGGATAGCCTTCATCGTCGTAATGGGTCGGCTTGATGAGAACGAAGGTAAAACTCAACTCTTGGGCCAATGACCTCGGCGCGCTCGTGGTCTGGACTGTGCTCATGTGCCCCTCAACCGCGAAGGAACGGGATTCGACCGCTAGCACGGAAAACTGGACTTGGGCAAATCGAATAATGTTCTGACCGGGGCGGCCAATAACGTCTCATACGGTTTCCGGTTGATTGCCTCGCTTGGAGCCCCCCTTCTCCCCTTGCGGGAGAAGGGGGCGCGATAGGGCGTCGAAAGACGCCCGTCTTTCGACGGGCTATGGCGCCGGATGAGTTCTCATTCGTTTGCGCGCACCTTGATGGATGAGAAGGCGGCTTGACCACCCCCTTTTCAGGAGAGGGGTCCGGCGCCGTCAGGCGCCTTGCTGAAGCGCGCCTGACAGCGCGGACCCCTCACCCGCAAGGGGAGAGGGGAGAATCGCCCGGCCGAAGGGATCATCCGGAAACCGCCTCACATCGGCGGAACGAGCCCGTCCTTGCCGACCAGCGCGTACGCGGCGTCGATCGAGCCGTCGTCCTCTCTGGTCCCCCGGGCGATGATCGCCGCGCCGGGCTCGAGGTCGGCGCGGGCTCCCGGCGCGATGGCGACAACCGGGGTCCCGGGCCCGACGATGATGGTCTGCTCGCCGCCCTTGTAGGTCACGGTCAGCTTCGGGCCGTCGACGCCCTCGACGCGGGCGGAAATCGTCCCGTTGGTCATGGTGCTGCCCGGCGCCAGATCGAAGGGGCGGAAGCCCTCGCCGGTCCCGCGCAGCGCCTCGGGGAAAATATGCACCTCCATCGCCTTCAGTTCGCCGCCCTCGCCCGGCAGCGCCGCGACGCCGATGAAGGCCCCCGGCTTCACGTCGGCGAGCGATGCGGGAACGACCTCCGTCACCGTTGTCCTGTCGCTGAGACGGATCGTCTTTTCCTCGCCGCCGCGCGTACGTACGACGAGGCTCGCGCCGTCGGCGGCGACGCTCTCGATGGTCGCGCGCGCGACCGCGACCGGCGGGTTCTGGGCGAAGGCGGTGCCGGCCGTGAAAATCAGCATGACGGTTAGCGCGAGACGAAGCGACGGCATGGCGGCCTCCGGACGCTCGGATATATCTTGCGAGAGCCTAAGGGGAGCGCCGGGTCCGAGCAACAAGCGGCGCCCTGGCGCGCGCGACAGGAGTTGGTCCTTGAGCGATCAGTCGCGATGGAGCATAAATCAAGCAGACCGTGCGAAAACTCGACGCGAGGCTCCGTACGGTTGCGCAGAGAACCAATTTTAGCGATTTTTTCTGCTCTGCGCGGTTGTAGGCCGCGAGATTTGGGCAGCACGCAATGTGCCGCGGAGTTTTCGCACGGTCTGCAAGACATTCGGGCGTGTCCCCTTGCGGGGCCGGGCTCTAGGCGCGAACGCCCGGAGCCGCTTTGCGTCTCAGTTTGAATTTTTCGGGGGCTTGACTAGCGCTCGCTCCGCTCCGATGTCCCTGCTAATACTTAGCGTAAAGCATGGAGCCTTTGTTGAGCGATCTGCGATTTGGAAAAGCGCCCGAAAACGGAGTGAGCGTTCAACTCACTCCCGGTCATGCTACCCCGACTCCCTTCCATGTTGAAGTTTGTGACGGCGGTCGCCGTTCCGTAACGCATCGGTTCCCGTCTGAGGATGAGGCCAGGCGGTTCGCTTTTTCGCATATAGCAAGGATATCGCGATGTCGGATGTAAGAAAGCTCAGCGGACAAATTGCGGTATCCCACTGTCTGAATTGAAGAACAAGATTGGAACGATTGAATTGAAAAAGCTGCTCTGAAAGTCCTAGCTTAAGATAGCATTAACCATATTCGACGTAACTCATTGGCGGCAAATGCGAAAGGATGCCGCCATGAGCGATGTTTGCTGCAAGCGATGCGGCGCGAGCGACTACAGGAAAAACGGCATTGTGCGCGGGACGCAACGTTATTTCTGTCACTCCTGTGGATGCAATTTCACAATGACGCCCCCGCGCGGCAAGCCGCCCGCGATGAAAGCTCTGGCGCTGTTGCTCTACGCCATGGGCAACATGAGTTTTTGTTCGATCGCCCGCCTCCTCGGCGTCAGCGACGTCACCGTTCTCACCTGGATCCGCAATGAAGCCCGCAAGTTGCCGGAGCCTGCGATCAAGGCCGAGCAGGTGATCATAACGCTCGACGAGATGTGGCATTTTCTCCAAAAAAAACTCGCAAACTCTGGCTTTGGCGGGCCTACGACCCTGTGGCTCGGCGAACCCTCGCCTGGGTTGTTGGTGATCGTGATGACGCCACATGCCAAAAACTCCTCGACAAGATCGGCGTCGAGGGCAAGACGTTCGTCGCCGACGATTGGGACGGCTACCATCGCCTCATCCCCGAGGCTCAGCTCTTCACCGGCAAGGATCTGACCGTTCCCATCGAGCAGGACAACAGCAACATCCGCCATTTCTTGGCGCGCTTTCGCCGCCGCACAAAGGTCGTCTCCAAGAGCACGGAAATGGTCGACTTGTCCCTCAGGCTATACCATCATCTGCATGACAATCTCGAAAACCTCACCGCAAAACTCGCTGTTTTCCAGCCTATCTTTAGTTAGGACTCTCGCTGCTCTTTGGCGTAATATTTGCGCTTGGCGTGTCGATTGCTCATGCCAACGACTTTCGCACAACGCCTGACAGCCCAGAAATGTTTTATCATTCGAGATACTTTTTGCGCGGCTTTTTGTTGCGCAGCGCAAAAGTCTGCAGAGGCGATGCAAAGCACACGATTGATGTTGCCTTCGGTCTGCTGGATAATCCAGAACTTCGGGCAATTTCAGAAGGCTATCCCAAATTGACGAATCAATGGTGGGGCGAAGGTGCTCGGGCGTTTAACGAAGTTGTTATGAATAGCGGGGTTACGGCGGCCTGTGGAAAGGCCGACAGCGTAAGATCAAAAGCAGATGCAATCATTAAAACTGACTAGCTGCTGAGCAAGGCTCAGCCACGATATTCAGCAAGGATCAATCCGCCCGCCGCGCCGACGTGATCGGCAACGCCGTCAAGGTGATGCGCATCGCGTCTGGCGAGAAACCGGAGGACTACGGCCCGGAAGATACGAAGAACCAAGCACCGAAGCCGGGGCCGCGCGAGGCTCGTCGCTATTTCAAGTGGGTGAATTGGCCAGAACGTCTCCGGCGATGAGGTAGACGACGGCTTTGAGATTTCGCTTGGTTCGGTAGCCTTTGGCCTTGCGCTTGGCGGCCTGCACGTTGCCGTTGATGGCTTCGAGGACGCCGTTGGAAAGGCCGGTGGCGATCGATCTGAGAATGCCCTCGGCCTTGGCCATGATCGTTTTGGCCAGTCGCTTCATCGGGCCGAGATCGCAGACCTGAACCCAGGCGTTCCAGCGATCGAGGAAGCGTCGGGCGGTCTTGGCGTCCATCGTGAACAGCTGTTGCAGGTTCATGCGGATTTGCATCGCCTGGATCGTGTCCAAGTTCTGCGCTTCCAATCTTGACAACGCTTCCTTCTCCTCCTGCGTCAGATGATTGACGTTCTTGAGGAAGATGTAGCGCCGGCCCTTGATCTGGAAGTTGTTCCGCGCTTCCTCGCGTCGCACCTGGTCGACGGCCTCGTTGGCGAGTTTGATGACGTGGAATTTGTCGAACGTGATCTCGGCGTTCTCGAAGTTCGCCTTGATCCCCGCTTCGAACGCCGCCCCCATGTCGATGCTGGCGTCGGTGACCGCCTCGCGCTTGCCGCCGTGCGCCTCGAGGAAATCCGCGAATTCCTTCACCGTCGCGGCGTCCTTGCCGTCGGCCACGTAGATGACTTTGCGCCGCGCCATGTCGACGAACAGGCTGACATAGTCGTGGCCGCGCCGCGCCGAGGTTTCGTCGGCGGCGATGCGCCGCACCTGCGACAAATCCAGCGCCTCCACCGCGCGCCAAACGTAATGCTCGACGATCCGCCACAAGCGCGTGTCGTGCTCGCCAAGCCGCTTGGCCGCATTGGCGATCGGCATCGCCTTGGCCAGCGCCAGCACGTAGGCCTCGAACAACAACGTGAACCCGCAACCCGCCCGAGCCCACGGCGTGGCGACCTTGCGCACCCCGCAGTTCGGACAGCTCACTCGCGGCACACGAGCGTGCAACAGCGTGCGATGCTGGAAGAAGTCCAGATGCCGCCACGTTTCATCCTTTGTGTCGTGAACCGCGCAACCCTCGCGTCCGCACTCGGCGCAGGCGAACCGGCTCCCGCGCGGAAAATCCACATCCAAATCGAGCCGACCATCCTCGACCGCAAACTCGCTCCGCGTCACCGTCCACGGCGACTGCAACCCAAGGGCCAACTGGAAAAGATCGGTGTCTCGCATCCCCTCACAATAAACTCGATCCCAACCGATCGCTCCCCAAGCCAACCCAAAAAACGGCCTTACCCACTCCATTCAGCGAGGAGCCCCGCGCGATCACGTCGGCGGGGCGCTTCTCGCCTTTGGGGCCTCTAGTGTTCCGTAACTAACGGAAGGATTCCCAGCGGCGCGCGATTGTGCGAGTTGAGGGGGATGGAAAACGAATCATGCATCTGGTTGTCTCCTGAGGATCGGGCGCGGCTGGAAGGCTGGGTGGCGGGCCGAAACACGCCGCAGAAGCTGGTTTGGCGGGCGCGGATCGTCTTGATGTGGGCGCAAGGGGCCGGCGTGAGGGAGACCGTTCGGGCGACCGGCAAGACCAAACGAACCGTCGATCGATGGCGTGAGCGCTATCTTGCGCGCGGCGCTGCGGGGCTCGAACGCGACGCCACTCGTCCTGGCCGCAAGCCGCCTTTGGACGCCGCGACGGTCGAGCGGGTCGTCAACAAGACGCTGCACGAGAAGCCGCCGGGCGGCACGCACTGGTCTCTGCGCAAGATGGCCAAGGCGGTCGGTCTCAGCCATTCGAGCGTGCAGCGCATCTGGGCGGTGCATGGGCTCAAGCCGCACCTGACGCGCAGCTTCAAGCTCTCGAGCGACCCCAAGTTTTGTGAGAAAGTTCAGGATATTGTCGGGCTTTACCTCGACCCGCCGGACAAGGCGCTGGTGCTTTCGGTCGACGAGAAGAGCCAGATCCAAGCGCTCGACCGCACCCAGCCGGGACTGCCGCTGAAGAAGGGCCGCGCCGGCACGATGACCCACGACTACAAGCGCCATGGGACGACGACCCTGTTCGCCGCGCTCGACGTCGCCACCGGCAAGGTGATCGGCGAATGCATGCGCCGCCATCGCCATCAGGAGTTTCTGCGCTTTTTGCGCACCATCGACCGCAACACCGCGAAATTGCTCGATTTGCATCTGGTCGTCGACAACTACGCGACCCACAAGCACCCCAAGGTCAGGGCCTGGCTCAAGCGCCACCCCCGCTTTCACCTTCACTTCACCCCGACATCGGCCTCCTGGATCAATCTCGTCGAACGGTTCTTCGGCCTGATCACCGACGACGCCATTCGACGCGGCGTCTTCCACAGCGTCGCCGAACTCAACGCCGCCATCGAAGCCTACCTTGAGCAACACAATGCCGCACCCAAGCCCTTCGTCTGGACCGCGCCAGCCGCCGACATCCTTGAGAAAGTCGCCCGTGGGCGACAAGCGTTAGATTCACTACACTAGCAGCCTGTCGGACTTAAACTCTAAGTCATTGATTTAATTGCAGTTTGCTTTTTCGTGCCTAACGGAAAACTGCAATGATATCAATATGTTGGCGATCAGAGGCACCCCGAGTCCGACAGGCTGCTAGTGTACCGACTTTAACGCTTGTCGCCCACGGGCGACTTTCTCAAGGATGTCGGCGGCTGGCGCGGTCCAGACGAAGGGCTTGGGTGCGGCATTGTGTTGCTCAAGGTAGGCTTCGATGGCGGCGTTGAGTTGGGCGACGCTGT
The DNA here is from genome assembly GCA_963805295.1 of uncultured Alphaproteobacteria bacterium. GTDB lineage: Bacteria > Pseudomonadota > Alphaproteobacteria > Rhizobiales > Beijerinckiaceae > Roseiarcus. The sequence continues at coordinate 85,170 of CAWDTW010000068.1, forward strand.
GGAAGACGCCGCGTCGAATGGCGTCGTCGGTGATCAGGCCGAAGAACCGTTCGACGAGATTGATCCAGGAGGCCGATGTCGGGGTGAAGTGAAGGTGAAAGCGGGGGTGGCGCTTGAGCCAGGCCCTGACCTTGGGGTGCTTGTGGGTCGCGTAGTTGTCGACGACCAGATGCAAATCGAGCAATTTCGCGGTGTTGCGGTCGATGGTGCGCAAAAAGCGCAGAAACTCCTGATGGCGATGGCGGCGCATGCATTCGCCGATCACCTTGCCGGTGGCGACGTCGAGCGCGGCGAACAGGGTGGTCGTCCCATGGCGCTTGTAGTCGTGGGTCATCGTGCCGGCGCGGCCCTTCTTCAGCGGCAGTCCCGGCTGGGTGCGGTCGAGCGCTTGGATCTGGCTCTTCTCGTCGACCGAAAGCACCAGCGCCTTGTCCGGCGGGTCGAGGTAAAGCCCGACAATATCCTGAACTTTCTCACAAAACTTGGGGTCGCTCGAGAGCTTGAAGCTGCGCGTCAGGTGCGGCTTGAGCCCATGCGCCGCCCAGATGCGCTGCACGCTCGAATGGCTGAGACCGACCGCCTTGGCCATCTTGCGCAGAGACCAGTGCGTGCCGCCCGGCGGCTTCTCGTGCAGCGTCTTGTTGACGACCCGCTCGACCGTCGCGGCGTCCAAAGGCGGCTTGCGGCCAGGACGAGTGGCGTCGCGTTCGAGCCCCGCAGCGCCGCGCGCAAGATAGCGCTCACGCCATCGATCGACGGTTCGTTTGGTCTTGCCGGTCGCCCGAACGGTCTCCCTCACGCCGGCCCCTTGCGCCCACATCAAGACGATCCGCGCCCGCCAAACCAGCTTCTGCGGCGTGTTTCGGCCCGCCACCCAGCCTTCCAGCCGCGCCCGATCCTCAGGAGATAACTGGATGCATGATTCGTTTTCCATCCCCCTCGAACTCGCACAATCCCGAGCCATTGGGAATCCTTCCGTTAGTTACAGAACACTAGGCATTATCGCTATCTTCCTCGTTGAGAACTGCGGCGTGGGCGGCCTCGTTCATGACGTTCAGACAGTCTTTGATCTCTATGAGCAAGTCGCGCACTTTCTCTAGGGACTCTTCCTCAAGAGCTTTTCGCACGAGACTTCGAGCCCCATCTCCTAATATCATTATTAGGCCGGGAAGCGCCTGGAGCGCCTCTATATCAAACACGTCTCCGTTCCTTGTCATAGCAAAAGGGGAGATCGGGTTCGCGCAGGCGTGAGTCAAGCCCTTCGAATTTCAAACTGAGACACTACCCGGCGTGGTGCAAATATCAAGCAGACCGTGCGAAAACTCCGCGGCACATTGCGTGCTGCCCAAATTTCGCGGCCTACAGCCGCGCAGAGCAGAAAAAATCGCGAAAATTGGTTCTCTGCGCAACCGTACGGAGCCTCGCGTCGAGTTTTCGCACGGTCTGCAAGATTTCTGCTCCGTAGCTCTGAGGCTGAAATCTCAAGTGCTTAGCCCGCATTATGCAGCGCCGGTAACTCCCAAGCTGGAGGATTACGCGGCCAGGGTCTGAAGGAGGGAATGAGGGCGAGCGGTCAGGGTCTGGAGGATATTCCAGCCCCGCTTGCGGGCGGTTGCGACGACCGAGCGCACGGCGGCGAAGTCGCAAGCGGCTTCGAAGGTGCGAAAGGCGCCGGAGATCTTCATCTTGACCTTCATCATGCGCAGGGCCTGTTCAGCAAGGTTGTTGGTGAAGGGGACGGAGAAGTCGACGAGGAAGCGCAAGACGTCGTCTTTGAACTCGTGCAGTCGGATGAGCAGGTTGTGTCCGGGGCGGTGTTTTGTCCGGCCGCGGTTCGATGGATGCCGTTGAAGGCGCGGCAAGTTGCGATGAAAGGCCAGGCCGAGCCGCAGGATCTCCCAGTAGCGGGCGAAGAAGCCCTCGAGCACGGGTGGGGGCAGACTGTTTGCGCCCGCCTCGCGCGCTCGCTCGACCGCGCGGTTGGCCTCGAGCAAGAGATCGCGCATGGGCGCGGCCCACGGCTCCCTGTCGATCTCGACCAGCGCCTTCAGTTCGCGCAGATGATGGGCGTTGCACAGCGCATGGCCGACGTCGGCGAGCCCGGAGTAAGACTTGAAGCCGTCGTGAACCGCGACGCCGCCGACGAGCCCCTCCGGCATCTCGCCGCGTTTGGCCGACACGCGATAGTGGGTCAGGGTCCCGGTGGCGACGGTGTGCAGCCATTGTCCCTTTCCGGCGACGCGAAAGCCGGTTTCATCGAGGCAGCGAACCGGCGCCGCCGCCGCAAGGGCGGCGATGTGCGCCGCCACCGGCGCGAGCGCCGCAGCCTTGCCGCGCACCCAATTCGCCACGCTGTCCGGGCACAGACGCAACGCTCCGAAAAGATCATGCATCGCTTCGGCGGCCCGATCCTCGGGAATGAGCTGATGGACGTTGAGATAAACCGCCGCCGCTCGAATGCGCTCGCCGTATTGCGCCGACGAGGCGACGCCCGCGGGAAACTCGGCTTGCGTCTCCCTGCCGCACGCCGCACAGCAATAGAGCGCGCCCTGGTGTTCGGTGACCTCGATCAGCCGCTCGGGCAGGTCGAACACCTGTCGTCTCTCCACCCGCGTTTGCATCGCCGCAGTCAAGACGGCGCGGCAGCGGCTGCACGCTTGCGCTTCGTGCCGCACCACCCGATCCGGCGCCTCGACCTGCCGGAGCGTGTCGCCCTTGTGTCCCGCCTGCCCGCCGCTTTTCTTGCCCGAGCGCCCGCGAAGGCTGCCGGGGATGCGCGGCTTCTTCTTCAGCCCGTCGCTCGACGGCGGCTTGGAGCTGTTCGAACTGTCCAGGTCCAATCGTCGCCGAAGCTCGGCGTTCTCCGCCCGAAGCGCCGCGCTCTCGGCTCGAAGCGCTGCGTTCCCGGCCCGCAAGCCCTCGTGCTCGCGCCGAAGCTCGGCGTTCTCGCGCCGCAGAGCCCCGATCAGCTCGCGAATCTCGGTGGGATTCATCCCAACCTTGACTCATGTCTCCACCGTACCTGTCGAGGGCTGGGCCGACAAACGCAGAAATTTCACCGAACCTGTGGCAATTCGGACTCACCCTGCTTGGGAGTTACAGCGCCGTGACGTTTTCGGCGGCGCGTTCTGGTGATTTTTCGGAACCGCGCTTGCTCGCGGACGCGCGGCATCGTCTCCGGCTTTGGGCCTGAAACGGGTGGAGGCGTTTGCGGGTTGAAGGGATGGGTTTGACGTTCGGGGCCGCTCACGCCCCGTGTTTCAAGTGACGAGGCGCGGGATGCGCTGGAGGGCGAAACGCAGGATTTCCTGGCCGGGGCACGAGGTCGGCAGATGGACGCGGATCATGGTTTTCGTCTCGACGACGCGGGCGGCGATCTTGACGAGGCGCAGGCGCAACGTGTCGAATTGGGCAACGCGCCACATCGAACGCCTGGGCATCGATGCGCGCAGCCCCCACATCAGCCAGTAGGCGCCGGCGTGCAGGAAAAGCCGAAACTGATTGGCGGTCGCCTTGGTGCATGAGGTGCGATCCGACGCCAGATGCGTCTTCCAGGATTTGATGTGGTTTTCGGCCTGGCCGCGCCGGCAATAGACGTCTTCGTAGAGCACGCGAGCGTTGCGCTTGTTCAGATTGGTGACGACGAAGCGCGTGTCTGATCCTTCCGCGCCCGCTTCGACCCGGGCGATGATCCGCTCGACCCGGCTCCAGCTTTGCGCGCCGTCGAAGAACTCTTTGAAACGACGAAGCTTGCCGTCTCTGGGCGCGGCTTCGAACCGTGCCTTTACACTGGCTTCGAGACTTTCGACATGCCGGCGCAACGTCGTAGTCGGCGCGACGCCGAAGATGTAATCGAGGCCGCTCGCCCGACACCAGTCGAGAACCTCGGGGCCGCAGTAGTGGCTGTCGGCGCGCAGCAGGATCTCAGTGTTGGGCCAATGGGCTCGGATCGCGCGCAACAGCCGGCGGAGGAAGGGTTTGATCTCCTTGCCGCTCGGCCGCTTGGCGGGACGAAGCACGGCAGTGACGAAGCGGCCCTCGCCGTCGAACACGACGATGGGCTGAAAGCCGTATTCGTCGTAATGCGCGTTGAACAACCGCAACTGCTGCCCGCCATGGACCGCGTCGAACGTGTCGTCGATGTCGAGGGTGATCCGTTTGGGAACCTTGTGAAAGGACTCGCAATAGAGATCGACCATCGCGCGACCCATCCGCAACAGGGCGCGAACCTCCGGCAGATTTTCCAACCGCGAGATCGTCGACTGCGAGCACAGTTCGCGATCCGACGGCGTCAGATCGAGCGCCATCTTGAACATCGGATCGCTCCGCAGGCAATTGGCGTCGTTGCCGTCCTCATAGCCCGCCGCGATCATCAGCAGCCGAAAGCGGATGATGTCGGCAAGGCTGTGGGTGATCTGATCGGGCGCGCGCCGGTCCACCATGCAGGCGGCGAGCCGATCGGCGACGCGAAGGCGCTGGTCGACCTCGCCCAACGCCAGAACGCCGCCATCCGACGACAGCAAGCCGCCGTCAAACTTGACCTCGACGCGCTTGCCCGAAACAGGTGACAACCCAGGCAACGGCAACATAGGATCGTTCATGGCAGGTGCGGCCTCGCTGAAATCGCGCGAATCGGCTTAGACAACCAAATTATACACGAAATCAGCTATTTACGCCACACCCGCCAACCCGCAATGCATAATCCGGGTTAGTCGGTGCAGATTATAGGGGCGAAAGTCGCCCCTTCGCATTCGTCGCGGACAACTGGAATCCCCCATTGCCGACGCGCGCGCTGGCGGGACAAAGGGTTTCCTGATTACGCGCTTGCGTCAGCCTTAAATGTTGGATAGAACAAACAACGAACAAGCTGTTTTCGCAGGGGTTCTCCGATGGCGCGCAATCAGGTGCAGTTCCAGAAAGGCCTCAGCGAGGCCCGTTTGCCGAGATTTACGGAACCGAAGAGCAATGTCATGCGGCGCTGGTCAAATGGCGCTGGCCGAACGGGTTCGAATGTCCTGAGTGCAATGGCGCCGATCACTGCGTCGTCACGCGCGGCGCGCGGCGTTTATTCCAGTGTAACGCGTGTCGCAAGCAGACCTCTGTCAAAGCGGGAACGATCTTCGCTTCGAGTAAGCTGCCGCTGCGCATCTGGTTCAAGACGATCTACCTGGTCACGCAATCAAAGAAGGGCATTTCCAGTATCGAACTCGGTCGACGCCTCGGCGTCACCCAGACGGCTGCTTGGATGATGAAGCACAAGCTCGCTCAAGTCATGCTGGAGCGTAACGCGAGCAAACGCTTGAAAGGCAACGTCCAGATGGACGACGCCTATATCGGCGGCGCCGGTCCGGCCGCCGCGGGCGAGGCGCAACAGGCAAGACGCCGTTCGTCGCTGCGATCGCAACAACGGACGATGGCAAGCCAGATCAAATCATCCTTCGGCCCGTCAAAGCCTTCAGCAGCTTTGCGATCCGAAAGCTCGCAAGCACCGCCCTCAACCCCGGCTCCAATATCGTCTCCGACGGTCTGGCATGCTTCGCCGCTGTCACCCAAGCCGGATGTCTGCACAGCTCAATAAAGACCGGAAGCGGCAAACAAGCGGCTCGCACCCCTGCTTTCAAATGGGTCAATACCGCGTTGGGCAATATCAAAGCCGCCCTCGTGGGGACCTACCGAGCCGTGCGAGAAAAGCACGTCCCTCGATATCTCGCGGAGTTCGAATATCAATTCAATCGCCGATACGATCTCGGGACCATGATCCCCCGCCTCGCGTTCGTTGCGCTGAGAAGGGTTTTGACCACTACCGCCCGTTTTGCGTCTCGGCCCGGTACGGGTGGGCCGGATAGACGCCGAGGATGCGCAGTTCGCGGGAGAAGAAGTCGAGCTCCTCCAATGCGCGCGTGAGCGGCGGGTCGTCGGGGTGGCCGTCGACGTCGGCGAGGAACTGGGTGGCGGCGAACTCGCCGCCCTCCATGTAGCTCTCGAGCTTGGTCATATTGACGCCGTTGGTGGCGAAGCCGCCGAGCGCCTTGTAAAGCGCGGCCGGCACGTTGCGCACCCGGAAGACGAAGGTGGTCACGACGGGGCCGTTTCCCGGAGCGACCCAGTTCGGGTCCTTCGACAAGACGACGAAGCGGGTCGTGTTGTGATTCTCGTCCTCGACGTCGCTGACCAGCGTCTGCAGACCGTAGATCTGGGCGGCGAGTTGGGTTGCGAGCGCGGCGCGGGTTTTGTCGCCCCGTTCCGCCACCTCGCGCGCCGCGCCCGCGGTGTCGCTGGCGACCACCGGTTTGAGCTTGTGACGGCGGATGACGTTGCGGCACTGGCCGAGCGCATGGACGTGGCTGTGGACCGTCTTCAGGTCCTCGATCCGCGCGCCTGGAACCGCGAGCAGCTGGAAGTGGATCGGCAGGAAGGTCTCGCCGACGATGTGCAGGCCGGAGGCGGGCAGCAGCGCGTGGATGTCGGCCACCCGTCCGGCGATCGAGTTCTCGATCGGAATCATGCCGAGATCGGCTGAGCCCTCCTGCAGGGCGGCGAAGGCGTCCTCGAAGGTCGGGCAAGGAATCGGCGTCAGGTCGGGGAAAACGTCGACGCAGGCGATATGCGAATTGGCCCCGGGCTCGCCCTGGTAGGCGATCGAACGCGTCTCGGTCATCGGTCCTTCCTCCGCGCGAGCATTGCGCGCGCACGCGTGAGGTCCTCGGGCGTGTCGACGCCGAGCGGCGCGACGTCGACGAGCGCGACGTCGATCCGCATGCCGGCCTCGAGCGCCCGGAGCTGCTCGAGCCGCTCGCGCCGCTCGAGCGGCGAGGGCGGAAGCTCGACGAAGCGCCTCAGCGCGTCGCGGCGATAGGCGTAGAGGCCGATGTGATGCAGGAGCTCTCCCTCGCCCCAGGGCGCGCGGGCGCGGGTGAAGTAGAGCGCCCGCAGCCGGCCCGGCGCGATCTCGGTCCCGACCGCCTTGACGACGTTGGGATCGTCGTTCTCCTCCGTCCGCGTGATCAGGGTCGCGAGCGTGGCGATGTCCACCGCGCCGTCGACGAACGGGGCGAGGACGGCGCGCACCGCCGCCCGCTCGATGGTCGGCAGATCGCCCTGCAGGTTGACGATGACGTCATGGGCGCCGGCCGGATCGACCGCGAGAAGCGCCTCGAAGATGCGGTCCGAGCCGGACTGATGGTCGGCGCGGGTCATGACCGCCCGGCCCCCGGCCGCCTCGACCGCCGCGACGACGCGTGGGTCGTCCGCCGCCACCACGACCGGCCCGACGCCGGCCTCGATCGCCCGGCGCCACACCTGGACGATCATCGGCTCGCCGCAAATGTCGGCGAGGGGCTTCCCCGGCAGACGGGTCGAGGCCATGCGCGCCGGGATGAGGACGATCGGGTTCTGCATAAGCGGGAGAGAAGTCGGGCGGAAAGCGGGCTTATACGTGTTGCCAAGCCCCGCGCAAAGCGGCTAATCAACGGCGCGGGCGTCGCCGCGCCCAGTTCCTCAACCACGCCGACGAAAGCCCCGCCCCGATGACTTCATACGACACCAACAGGACCGCGCTCGCCTTGCTCGGGTCCATCCTGTTCGCCATGCTTCTCGTCGCGTTCAGCAATCTGGTGTTCGCGCCGGAACGGCCCGCCGTGCCCGGCTTCGCCCTGCCGAGCGCCACCGGCGCCTTGGCCGAGGCCCCCGCCGCCGCCGCGCCCAAGGAGACGCCGCTGCCCGTCCTGCTCGCCAAGGCCGACGCCAAGAAGGGCGCGCAGGATTCCAAGGTCTGCGCGACCTGCCACAATTTCGAGAAGGGGGCGCCGCCAAGATCGGGCCGCCGCTCTGGGGCGTGGTCGGGCGTCCGATCGGATCATTCCCGGGCTTCGCCTATTCCGATTCGCTCAAGAAGGTCGGCGGCGACTGGACCTATGAGAAGCTCGACCACTGGATCGCGGACCCGAAGGGGATGGCGTCAGCCACCAAGATGGCCTTCCCCGGCGAGAAGGACCCGCAAAAGGACGCGGACATCCTCGCCTATCTGCAGACGCTCAGCGACAACCCGGTTCCGTTCCCGAAGGAGGCTTCGGCGAAGTAGACGGACGGCGGGAACGGAGGGGCGGCGCTGCGCTAGCGCCAACCACCGCGTCCTTGTATTGTCGCTTGTAAGCCGAGCAGAGGCCTCATGACGTACCGCCAAGCGAAGATATGCCAGGGCTGTTGGCAGCAAATGCATGTGCCGGTGCCGTTGCGCGGCATCGCTTCGGCGCCGTTTCGCGCGTTCGGCATCCGACCCAGCCGGATGAATCCCAACACCTGCACGATCTGCGAACTGATGTTCACCAAGGTGATGAAGGCCCGCCAGGTGGTCATCGACGCGACCGTCCTGTTCGCCGACCTGCGCGGCTACACCGGGCTGTCGCAGTCGACGTCCGCTGGCGCGATCTCGAATCTGCTCGACGCCTTCTACGATGAATGCGCGGAGGCGATCTGGGAGCACGACGGCCTTCTTAACAAGACCATGGGCGACGCGGTCATGGCGGTGTTCAATTTCCCGATCCGGCGCGACGACCACGCAAGCCACGCTGTTCGCGCGGCGCGGGAGATTCAGCGACGCTGCAGGGCGAGGCGAGAGTCGCTCGCCGAGGCGTTCGGCGCCGACAAGGGGACGATCTGCGTCGGCGTCGGGATCGACTCTGGAAAAGTCAACTTTGGAGAGTTCGGCCGAACGCACCGCGATCTGACCGCGATCGGAACCGTCGTTAACACCGCCTCGCGGGTGCAGTCCGCGGCCGGCGCCGGCGAGATTCTCGTGACTGAAGCCGTGTTCGAGCGCGCACGGCCCGAACTGAACGAGGGCCGCCCGCAGGACTACCGGCTCAAGGGCTTCGACGCGCCGATGCGGCTCTGGGCGGCGTGAGCGCGGGGCCGTCCCGGCCGCCGCTGGATGTCCGGAGCAGCCAAACAGCGCCCGGGGCGCGCCATTATGGATGAAAATGGCGGCGTCGCGTCACCCTCGAACCCATGCGAAGGCCGCATAACGCCAACGCATCTGGTTGCCGAAGAGCCTCCAGCGCGGATGCCGGCTTGCCGCCCGCCGCGTTTCGGCGTCAAATCGCCCGCAAGCGATTTGAGGGAGGACAACGTGGATCTCGGCGTCACTGAAAAAGTCCGTCCACTCATCGCCGCCGTCCGGGCGATGGTGCGCGACGAGATCATGCCGCTCGAAGAGGAGTACGAGGCCGAGGTCGGCCGCGATGGAGATCGCTTCAAGCCAACGAAGCGCATGATCGAGATCCTCGAGTCCCTCAAGGCCAAGGCGCGCGCCAAGAATCTTTGGAACTTCTGGCTGACCGGCTCCGACAAGGGTTTTGGCCTCACCACGGTCGAATACGCCTATCTCGCCGAGGAGATGGGCTGGTCGCCGCTCGCCTCGGAAGTGTTCAACTGCTCGGCGCCCGACACCGGCAACATGGAGGTGCTGGAGCGCTTCGGCGACGCCGAGCAGAAGGCGCGCTGGCTGCCCGATCTCCTGGAGGGGCGCGCGCGCTCCGCCTACCTCATGACCGAGCCGGGCGTCGCCTCCTCGGACGCGACCAACATCGCCATGGAGGCCCGCCTCGAGGGCGACCAATGGGTGCTCAACGGCGAGAAATGGTGGTCGTCGGGCGCGGGCGATCCCCGTTGCTCGCTCTACATCGCCATGGCGCTGACCAACCCCGAGGCGGCTCCGCACGCGCGCCATTCGATGCTGCTAGTGCCGGCGGCGACCAAGGGCGTCGAGGTGTTGCGGGCGCTGAGCGTCTACGGCGCCGACGACGCGCCTCACGGCCACATGCACATCCGCTTCACCGACGTGCGCGTGCCCGGGGAGGCGATGATCCTCGGCCGCGGGCGCGGCTTCGAGATCGCGCAGGGGCGGCTCGGGCCCGGCCGCATCCATCATTGCATGCGGGCGATCGGTCAGGCCGAGCGGGCGCTCGAGGCCATGTGCCGGCGCGCCGCCCTCCGCACCGCCTTCGGCCAGAAGCTCGCCCGCCTCGGCGCCAATCCCGACATCATCGCCGAGAGCCGCATGAGCATCGAGATGGCGCGCCTCCTCTGCCTCAAGGCCGCCTGGGCGATGGATGCGCAGGGCGTGCGCGCGGCGGCGCCGCTCATCTCACAGATCAAGGTGATCGCGCCCCGGGTCGCGCTCGAGGTGATCGACCAGGCGGTGCAGCTGCATGGCGGGGCGGGCGTAAGCCAGGATTTCCCGCTCGCCCGCATGTGGACGCAGGTGCGCACGCTGCGCCTCGCGGACGGACCCGACGCGGTGCACCGGCGCGTGATCGCCAAGGCCGAGATGAAGCGCTATTCCAACGAAACGCCGGCGCGATGAGCGGCGCCTTTCCGAACGAGACAGGCGCGTTCGACGCCTGGGCGAATGCCCATGTCGAGGGCTATCGCGGTCCAAGCCGGGCAAAGAAATTCGCCACCGGCCAGTCGAACCCGACCTATCTCATCGAGGCCGTGAGCGGCCGCTACGTGCTGCGGCGCAAGCCGCCCGGAAAACTCCTCAAGAGCGCGCACATGATCGAGCGCGAGTTCCGCGTGCTGAAGGCGCTAGAGGGCACGGGCTTTCCCGCGCCCCGCGCGCTGGCGCTCTGCGAGGACGAGAGCGTGATCAGCTCGGCGTTCTATCTGATGGCCCATGTCGAGGGGCGCATCTTCTGGGATCCGGCGCTCCCTGAACTCGAGCGGGCGGAGCGCCGGCCGATCTACGAGGCGATGAACGAGGGCCTGGCGAAACTCCACGCCATCGACGTCGCCGCGGCGGGTCTTGCCGACTACGGAAAGCCAGGCAGCTATTTCGCCCGGCAATTGCAGCGCTGGACCGAACAGTACCGGGCGAGCGAGACGGCGACGATCGACGACATGGAGCGCCTCATTGCCTGGCTCGGGCGCAACGTCCCGGCGGACGACGGGCGCATTGCGCTCGTGCACGGCGACTGGCGGATCGACAACATGATCTTCGACGCCCGTTCGCCGCGCCTCCTCGCCGTGCTCGACTGGGAGCTGTCGACGCTCGGCCATCCCTTCGCCGACCTCGCCTACCAGTGCATGTATTGGCGCATGCCCAACGCGTCGAACGGCCTCGGCGGCCTCGACCGGGCGGCGCTAGGCATTCCGACCGAAGCGGAATATGTCGCCGCCTATTGCCGGCGCACGGGGCTCGATTCGATCCCGGACTGGACCTTCCTGATCGCCTTCAGCTTCTTTCGCATCATCGCGATCGCCCAGGGCGTCTACAAACGCTCGCTCGACGGCAACGCCTCGAACCCCGAGCGCGCCCGGCAATACGGCAAGGCGGTGCCGATGATGGCGCGCCTCGCGATGGAGGCGGTCGAGACCGGCGCCTGATCCGCCTGCGTCCCGAGCGCTGCCGAGGCCAAGCGTCTTGCGAGCGAAGGCCGGCCATGCTAAGCGCCCCGCCGACCCCGAGGGGAGGCTTTAAGTGCTCTCCGTCGGCCCCGGAGAGGTGGCAGAGTGGTCGATCGCGCCGCACTCGAAATGCGGAGTACGTGCAAGCGTACCGGGGGTTCGAATCCCTCCCTCTCCGCCAGCTAGAGCGGAATCCGATCATCCTGTATCGTGCTCATAACCACAGGATTTGAAGTAATTTGTACATTGCGAGGGCTTGAAGATTTCGGCGCAGGTTTCGAGGGCGCGCATGAGGCCCACGACGGTCCGTTCGGCGATTTTGCGCAGGAAGGCTTTGAGCTTGGAGAAGGCTTTTTCGATGGGGTTCATATCAGGACTGTAGGCTGGGAGATATCGCAACTCCGCGCCCGCCGCCTTGATGAGTTGCTCGACCCGCGGCCCCTTGTGAGCCGGGAGATTGTCCATGACGACGACCTCGCCGGGCGAGAGCGTGGGGACGAGGCATGTCTCCAGCCAATCCTCGAACCGGGCGGCGTTGATCGGTCCGTCGAAAGTCTTTGCCGCTGTCAGGCCGCGAAGGCGAAGGCCGGCGACCAAAGTCACCGTTTTGTAGTGACTGTGCGGGATGGCCGCCCGCAAGCGGCGCCCGCGCCGGCAACGTCCGCTTTTGCGCGCGAGATTGGTGGAGGCTCCGGTCTCGTCAACGAAAACGAGTTTCGTCGGATCGAGATCGAGTTGCCCCGCGAACCATTCCCGGCGTCGACTTTGCACGTCCGCGCGTTGTTGCTCCTCGGCATGCGCCGTTTTTTTTAAAGGTGATCGCGTGACGGTCGAAGAAGCGCCACAGCACGGAGACCGCAAAGCGCTCGCCGCAATTGGCGATCAGCCGCTCCTGGATCTCGAGCAGCGTCTTGTCCGGGCTGCGCCGGATCAGGCCCAACAGATAGTCGTGATGCGCCTCGATCCGGCCGGAGCGTCGGTCGCCGCCACAAGGCGCCGGCGAAATTTCGCCCGTGGTCTTGAACCGCTTCACCCAGCGCACTGCGCTCGCTATGCTCACTTTGAAATGCGCGGCCGCCTGATTGCGCGACAACCCGCCCAAGACCACCGCCTCAACCACGCGCTCGCGAAGATCGTTGGAAAGACCCATCCCCGCCGCCCCCATTCTCGCAGCGTGAATGAGGAAGCAGAAATTAACCGATTCGGGAATCCCCCAACCGATTCAATCCGTTCGGATACCGCTCTAGTCGTCTAACTTTTTTATTTTTATGATTCTTTTGCTCCAGCGAGTTGCGAGCGCTGTTTCTTTCAGTACATCTGCCAGCGTGGCCCAAGTTAGCAATCCAGCCGCTTTCAGGTTTTGTAGGCCGTCCGGGCGGTGCGACGGCGGCAGAAGAAACGCCGTCTGGCGATCAACGTCCCGGAAATTGCTCATCGCCAGAAAGCCACCATTCGGAGCGAATCAATGCTACGACTGTAGCGAAAATCAGCGCCGTTGGGCTGAGTCCGACAGGCTGCTAGCCCAACTTTCATATTTCCGGGTCGATTTTTGGAGGCAACGCCTGTGCACGTTGCTGCAAGCCTTTGAAATTGCTTGGGTAGGCTGGCGGCGGCGGCGGGATTTCGCAAAATAGTGACTAAATGCATGCAATATTGTCGCTTGAAATTTGAGTGATTCGCGATGGTAGTGGCGCATTGGATCCACTCAGCTAATCAAGCCCCAACAGTCCGGCACCGCCGATTGACAAGAAGTCTTCGCCCCCGAAGCTGTGTGGGTCCAGAACGGGCTCGCCTTCGACATCACCGGGGGCGCGGCCGACACCAATACGATCGCCATTGCGGCTGGAGACGTGACCGTTAACCTGTTGTTCGACTAATCGGAATATCCCCAGAACGCCTTAGCTAGGAGGCCCTGAGCCCATATTCCCCTGATCTTTAACTCTTGCGACGAGGAGCCCCCGATGCTGCGTCTTTCTCTGTACAAGGCGACCCTGCCGGCTGCCTTTGGCGCCCTTCAGATCGCCGACGTCATCACCACCAAGCGGGTGCTCGACAACGGCGGGTGGGAGGCGAACCCCCTCGGGGTCTTGGCCATGGCGCTCCTCGGGACCTATTGGCCGATCCCCAAGCTCGCCCTGATGGCCGTCTGCGTGGCCTGCGTGATCCGGTGGAAGCCGAGATATGTGGCCCCGTTTGTGGCGCTGATGGGCCTCGTCGTCGCTAACAACACCCTGTGGGCCTATTCATGAGCGCAAACGACCGCAAGCTCGGGGACCACCGTCGCCGACAACCGTCACGGCTGAGCGCGGAACGGGCGATCTGCGCCCTGTCGGCAAACCGCTAATCCACACATCGCGGCGGCGCCCAATAGCGATGATACTGTCCCGTCGTGCGCCACACTCGCTTGCGCCACCACGCCAGCTCCAGGAGGACGGGACTGATATATTTCCCCTGCGTCTTGAGCGCCGCCTCGAACTCGGCCATTGAAAAACGGCGGTCGCGGGAGACCGCGGGGACGTTCCCGTACCAGTCAACGAACCGCTGGCGCAGGCCTGACGGTGAGAGGGCTGCGCCCGCTGCGCCTCAGCCAGCGTATTCATGTAATCCCGCAAAAACATCGTTGCGTCCCTCTTCTCGCCCGCGCTCCGTCTTTCGACGGGCTGTCGGGCGCGGTCAGGGCGCGGCGAGCCGTGCGAGAACCGCTTCGATCGGCTCTGCGTGGCTGAGAACGAGATCCGCGACGGCGGAAACGTCGTCGATCGGCGCGTGCGGCAGGCCGGGCGGCGGGGCGCCGTCGCTCGCCAGCGCGACGATATGCGCGTCCTGCGGATAGAGGAGCGGCTTGCCGTTCGCCTCGCGGAAGACCTCGATCTTGGCAATTCGGTCCCGCTTGAAATCCTTCGATCAGGACCAGATCCACCGGCGCGAGCATCCTGAGGAGCTCCGCGAGCGAGGGCTCCAGCGCGCCGCGCAATTCGCGCATCAGCGCGATCCGGCTGGACGAGGCGACCAGCACTTCGCTCGCGCCGGCCGCGCGATGCTCATAGAGTCCTTCCCCGGCTGGTCGACGTCGAAGGCATGGTGGGCGTGCTTGACGGTCGAGACGCCGAGGCCGCGCCGGTTGATCTCCGGGATGAGGCGCTTGATCAGCGTCGTCTTTCCCGCGCCGCTCCATCCGGCAAGGCCGATTGCGCGCATGGGCGCTCCTTTCGCTCAGCCCCCGCATTCTGTATCTAACGCCGCGACCAACGACAGCGAAACCGATGACCTTCGAGGCGGACGATCCGACGAGGACCGACCATCGCGCCGAGCCCGCAAGCCGGCTCGCCGCGATCGTGTTCGACCGCGACGAGGCGCCCGACCCGCCGCGGGCGCCGAGCCGCGAGGCGATCGAGGAGTGGTGGGCGTCGGTCGCGCCCGCCGCTTCAGACCGCGCCGCCTGACGCGGCGATGAGCGCCTCGGCGCGCGCGAGGTCTTCCGCTGTATTGACGTTGAAGAACGGGTCGACCGACTCGCAAGGCCATTCGACGAGAGCGACGGAAAAACGCTGGGCGAAGCTCTCGACCTTGCGCAGGCCTTCCTCCGCGAGCGCTCGGCGCAGTTCGGCCGCGAGCCCGGCCGGCCACAGCGCCGCGACGTGGTGCAGCCGCCCGCCCGACGCGGCGACGGCGATCGCCGCCCCCGACCCGCGCCGCGCCTCGTGCAGGCGCGGGACGAAATTTCCGGGCGCGAACGGCGCGTCGGCGGGCAAGGTCGCGACATGAGTGATCTGGGACCCCGTGCGCGCGCAAAGCTCGAGGCCGGCGAGCACGCCCGCGAGCGGCCCCGAAAAGTCCGGCGGATCGTCGGCGACGACGGACAGGCCGAAGGGCGCGAAGCGCGCCGCATCGCCGTTGGCGCTGATCGCCAGCGCGCCGCATTGCGGACGAAGCCGTTCGATCACATGCATGAGCATCGGCCGGCCGGCGAGCATGACGAGCCCCTTGTCGACGCCGCCCATCCGCCGCGCGAGGCCGCCGTCGAGGATGAGGCCGAGGGTGGCGCCTCTGTCGATAGAGACCGCACGAGCAGCGTCTGCGTTGACCGCGTCAGCCATCGAGCATAGCCTTACCCCCAACAGCAGAATGATAATCGGCGTCCGCGACGGGAGGGTCCCATGCCCAAGGTGAAAGTCAACGACATCACGATGAACTACGAGCAGCAGGGCGCCGGGGAGCCGCTCGTCCTCATCCCCTATCTCGCCGCCGACAACGCCTGCTACGCGTTCCAGGTCGCCGACTACGCCAAGCATTTCACCTGCATTTCGATCGATCCGCGAGGGGCGGGCGAGACCGACAAGCCGGCGGGGACCTATTCGACGGAAATGTTCGCCGACGACGTCGCCGCGTTCATGCAGGCGATCGGCGTCGAGCGGGCGCATGTGAGCGGCCTCTCGTTGGGCGGAGCGATCGGGCTTTGGCTCGCCAGCAAATATCCGCAGCGGGTCAAGTCGCTGTCGCTGCACAGCTGCTGGCCCAAGACCGACCCATTCCTGAAGGTCGTGGTCGAAGGCTGGCAGTCGATCGCCAAAGGCCTGGGCAGCGTCCCGGAGATGGTCATCCAGGGGGTCCTCCCAGTTTGCTTCACCCCGGAATTTTACGCCGCCAAGCCTGAGGTCATCGACCAGATCGCCGCGTTCGTGCGAAGCCGGCCGCAGCAGCCATTCGACGCCTTCATTCGCCAATCGAACGCTGTTATCGCGCATGACGCCCTCGCCGAGCTCGGCAAGATCACGGCGCCGACCCAGATCTCCTTCGGCCGCCACGATTTCGTGACCTCCACCCGCTTCGCCGACCCGCTGAAGACCGGAATCAAGACCACCGAAGTGATCGTGTTCGAGACCTGCGCGCACGCGGCCATCTATCAGAGCGTGAGCGAGTTCAATGAAAGAACCCTGAGCTTTCTTCGGCGCCATGTCGGTTGAGGGATCGGGAGGGGAGCATCCCCCGCAGCTTTTCGGCAGCGGGCGCAACCGCCCGACGACGCGCGGCAGGGCGCGGATCAGGACGTGAGGCTCAAACCAGTCGACAATTTCACGGGGAAAAATGGTCGATGGATTGGTTCGAGCGACTGACGGGATTTCGCGAAGGGGCGTACGGGGAAACGCAAGCGAAGCTCAAGATCGAGGACCGTCAACTTCGGTCCCTGGTTAATGGCAAGAGCTACGGAATTGGCGACTTTGATCTCGTGTCGCTTCGAACGCTTCGCGAGCGAGCCAAGTCTCGCGACGGGACATTTGGGCGACTGAAAGTGAGCATCGTGACGGGGGATGTGAGGCAAATGCATCGGGCCTCCGAATATTCCGGCGCGCTCTTCCAGGTCGCCTCCCAGTTCAACGCGCTGGAAATGATAGGTCCCGAGGTGACGCCCGAGCACGGCGTCACGCGATACCAGAATGATCACACCCAAGGCCCTGCATGCGCGATCGCCGCCGGAGCAGGAACGATCTACCGCAACTATTTTGCGCCCGTCGCCGGCGGGGTCGGTCAGACCGCAAAGCGCCAACTCGACGGCTTGGCTGCGCTCGGCGAGGCATTGAGCGAAGCCCTCGACAGCCCGGTCGACGCCCTGTGGCAAATGCGCAACGGCTACGCCCTGTGCAATCGGACGGGACTCGAAGCGATCTCGGCTCATCTCGCGAAACTGCATCCGGACGATTTGGATGCGTTGCGGGCAAAGCTGTGCGTCGGCGTACATACCGACGTGGAGGTGACCGACGCGTCCGGCGAGCGTCGGCCGCTCGTCTCTCAGGCATTCTGTTCAGCATTGCCCGTCGCCTATACGCAGGTGCCTGCGCTCCACTGGCGAGCATTCGCATCGCTGGTGCTGGAGGCGGCCTATGAGGCGACGATGTGGAGCGCGGTCCTGAACGCAAAGCGTGGGGCGTCAAATGTTGTGCTGCTGACGTTGCTCGGCGGCGGCGCGTTCGGAAATGACGATGGATGGATTCTCAGCGCAATGCGGCGGGGGTTCGAACTGGTCTCGGCATTCGACCTTGACGCGAGGATCGTTTGTTTCCGCGCGCCGTCGCCAGCGGTTCTCAGCGTCGCCAAGGATTTCCAGTGAGCCCGCGAGCGTTTTGCTCGCGCGTCTCGCTCCGTCGTCCATTGCTTCGCGCGGACGCGGCCGGCCAAAGCGCGTCCCCGCCCCCTTTGTAGGCCACGCCGCCCCCATGAGAGGGGGCGGAAGAGCGCCCGTTGCGCGCCTCATCCGATCGCCATCAGGCTCGCATTGCCTCCGGCGGCGGCGGTGTTGGTCGCGATGGCGCATTCCTCCACCAGGTCCGCGAGATTGTAGTCCTCGCCCGCGGCGAGCCTTGCCGGCGTGAGGGCCTGCAGCCGCACGATAGGGCCCGGCCGCGCGGCGAGGCGGCGCATGGCGTCGGCGAGCGCTTCCGCCTCGCCTTCGAACAGCGCGCCGGCGAGCGCGGGCGCTTCGAGCGGAAACAGGGCCATTGCGACGCGATGGGTCAGCTTCGCCGGCAGGCCTTTCAGCGCCAGTTCTTCCCCGGGGCTCACGACCGCGTCGTTGCCGGTGGCGAGGATCGCGCCGATCTGGATCAACGCCGCGCTGTGGCTCGACGCGACCGCCGCGATCCGGCCGCGGCGGCGCAGCGCATAGACGTTGCGCTCGCCGACCGGGCCCGTGAGTTCGACCCGCGCGCCGAGCGGCGAGCGCGACATGAGGCCGACGCAACGCTCGGCTTCGGCGGCGTGGCCGGCCGCGCGGAGCCAGTCGATAAAGACGCGGAGCGCCCCGAGCGCGCCGGGCGCCCCCTCGAGCCCTTCGAGCGCGCCCGCCGGCTGCTCCGTCACCAGCCGCGACAGATAGAGCGGGCCGCCCGCCTTCGGCCCGGTGCCGGAAAGCCGCGAGCCGCCGAACGGCTGCACGCCGACAGTCGCGCCGATGATGTTGCGGTTGACATAGATGTTGCCCGCCTCGATCCGCTCGACGACGCGTCCGATCGTCTCATCGATGCGGGTGTGCAGGCCGAAGGTGAGGCCGAAGCCGGCGGCGTTGATCGCATCGATCAGCGCGTCGAGCCCCTCGCGCCGGTAGCGCAGCACATGCAGGACGGGGCCGAACACCTCGCGCTCGACGTCGGCGACTTTTTCGACCTCGATGAGGGCGGGGGCGACGAAGGTTCCGCGCGCCGCCGCCTGCGGAAGTTCGGCCTGAGTCACCGCATGGCCGCGGCCCCACATGGTCTCGATATGCGCCTTGATCGCACCCTGCGCTTCCGCGGTGATGACCGGGCCGACGTCGACCGAGAGGTTTCGCGTGTCGCCCACTTCGAGCTCGTCCATCGCGCCTTTCAGCATCGCGAGCATGCGGTCGGCGACATCGTCCTGCAGACACAGGATGCGCAAGGCCGAGCAGCGCTGGCCCGCCGAATCGAAGGCCGAAGACATCACGTCGGCGACGACCTGCTCGGGCAGAGCCGACGAATCGACCACCATCGCGTTGAGGCCGCCGGTCTCGGCGATGAGCGGGACCGGACCGCCGGTCCGCGTCAGTCGGCCGGCGAGCTCTTTTTCGATGAGCCGCGCGACCGGCGTCGAGCCGGTGAAGACGACGCCCTGAACGCGCGGGTCCGCCACGACCGCCGCCCCGACCTCGCCCGCGCCCGGCAGAAGCAGGAGCGCCTCGGGCGGAACGCCCGCCTCGCGCAGCACGCGGACCGCCTCGGCGGCGACGAGCGGCGTCTCCTCGGCGGGCTTGGCGACGACCGCGTTACCGGCCGCGAGCGCCGCCGCGACCTGTCCCGTGAAAATCGCCAGCGGAAAGTTCCACGGGCTGATGCAGGCGATGAGCCCAAGCGGGGCGGGCGAGCCGGGGCCCAAGGTGCGCGCCGCCTCGGCGGCGTAGTAACGCAGGAAGTCGGCCGCCTCGCGCACCTCGGCGACCGCATTGGCGTAGGACTTTCCCGCCTCTCGCACGATGAGGCCGACGAGCTCGTCGTTCAGCGATTCGAGCTTTTCCGCCGCATGGCGCAGGATCGCGGCGCGCTCGTTCGGCGGAACGGCGGCCCATGCCGGCGCGGCCCTTCCCGCCGCATCGATCGCAGCGGCGATTTCCCCCGCGCGCGCGTGGCGGGTGAATCCGACGATGTCGGAACGATCCGCGGGATTGCCGACCGGCTCGCCCTTCTCGTCCGGCGAAGCGCCCGGCGGAAAGGCGCGCCGCGCGATTCGAGCGCTTCGCTCGAGCCCGTCCGCGAGGTCCGCGAGGCGCTGCTCGTTGGAGAAGTCGAGCCCCCGCGAGTTCGCCCGCGCCGACCCGTAGAGGTCGCGCGGCAGCGCGATTTTTTCGTGCGGCGCGCCGAGCGGGCGAATCGCCAGCGCCAGCGTGACCGGATCGGCGACGAGTTCGTCCACGCTCACGCTCGCGTCGGCGACGCGGTTGACGAACGAGGAATTCGAGCCGTTCTCGAGCAGGCGGCGCACGAGATAGGCGAGCAGCGTCTCGTGCGAGCCGACCGGCGCATAGACGCGGCAGGGCCGGTCGAGCTTGTCGCGCCCGACCACCTCCTCGTAGAGCGGTTCGCCCATGCCGTGCAGGCACTGGAATTCGTATTGCCCGCGATAGAAGTTCGGGCCCGCCAGGGTCAGGATCGAGGCGAGGGTCTGCGCGTTGTGGGTGGCGAACTGCGGATAGACCGCGTCGGGCGCGGCGAGCAATTTCCGCGCCGAGGCGAGATAGCAGACGTCGCTGTGCACCTTGCGGGTGAAGACGGGAAAGCCTTCGAGGCCGTCGAGCTGGGCGCGCTTGATCTCCGAATCCCAGTAGGCGCCCTTGACGAGGCGCACCATCAGCCGGCGCTGCGAACGGCGCGCGAGATCGACGAGCCAGTCGACGACGAACGGGCAACGCTTGCCGTAGGCCTGGACGACGAAGCCGAGGCCGTTCCAGCCGATGAGTTCGGAGTTGAGGCAGAGCGACTCCAGGAGGTCGAGCGACAGGTCGAGCCGGTCGGCCTCCTCGGCGTCGATGTTGAAGCTGACGTCATAGGACTTGGCGAGCGCCGCCAGATGCTCGATGCGCGGCAGGAGTTCGCTCATGACACGCGCGCGTTTGATCCGGCTGAAGCGTGGATGGAGCGCCGAGAGCTTGATCGAGATGCCGGGGCCCTCGTAGATGCCGCGCTTGCGCGAAGCCTTGCCGATGGCGTGGACTGCGCGCTCGTATTCGGCGAGATAGCGGGCGGCGTCCTCGGCGGTCGTCGCCGCCTCGCCCAGCATGTCGTAGGAGAAGGTGAATCCGCGCGCCTCGCGTTCCCTGCTCGCGTTGATCGCCTCCTCGATCGTGCGGCCGGTGACGAACTGCTCGCCCATGAGCCGCATGGCGACGTCGACGCCGGCCCGGATGATCGGCTCGCCGCTGCGCGCGATTGCCCTTGTCAGCGCCGCCCCCAGGCCCTGCTCGCTGCTGGTCGTCACCAGACGGCCGGTCAGCACGAGGCCCCAGGTCGCGGCGTTGACGAACAGCGACGGGCTATTGCCAACATGGGCGCGCCAGTCGCCGGGCGAGAGTTTGTCGCGGATGAGCGCGTCGCGGGTGGCGGCGTCGGGAATGCGCAATAGCGCCTCGGCGAGGCACATCAGCGCCACGCCCTCCTGGCTCGAGAGCGAGTATTCGTGGATGAGCCCCTCGACGCCGCTCGATCGGTTCTTCGCCCTGAGCCGCGTGACGAGGCCGCGCGCGACCGCCTCGACCCGCTGGGCATCATCGGGGGGGAGGGCCGCAAGGTCGAGGAGCGGAGACACGCATTCGGGCTCGGGCCGTCGCGCAGCCGCCGTGATCGCGGCGCGCAAGGGACTCTGGGTCACGACCTCGGAGCGGAACGCGGCGAAGGGGTTGGTCATGTCGGGCTCCTGAGGGCGGCGGGGGCGTCCCGATTCTATTCGCTCGCGCGGCGGCTGCCTACGCGCTCGATAATGCTGCAATTGGCGGAATTGGCGATGGCGCGCCTCCGCTCCCGCCCCCCTTCATGGGGCGGGCCGGGGTGGGGCGCTCCGCTTCGGCGATCATCCGCCTTGAAGCTTCGCCGCCACCGAACGGAAGCTCGCCAGCGCCGCCTCCAGGCTCTCGACGACTTCGGCCGCGACTTCGTCCGGCGGGGGCAGCAGGTCGGGGTCGTCGAGCGTATCGTCCTTGAGCCAGAAGATGTCGAGATTGAGCTTGTCGCGGGCCATCAGCGCGTTGAGAGTAAACCTGCGAAAGCGCTGTGTCTCGGTGCGCTCGTAGACCTGGCCTGAGCGATAGCAGGCGACGAAATCGTCGAGATCAGCGCCCGTCATCGGCCGCTCTTTGAGGGTGAAGCGCTCGTTCGTTCGCAGGTTATAGATCCACAAGGCCTTCGTCGCCGCCTCCTCGGACGGCGGAGTCTTGTCGAAGAAGAGCACGTTCGCCTTGACGCCCTGCTTGTAGAAGATGCCGGTCGGCAGTCGCAGCAGGGTGTGGAAATTGAAGTTGCGCAACAGGCGACGCCGGATCGTCTCGCCGGCCCCGCCTTCGAAGAGCACGTTGTCCGGCATCACCACGGCGGCTTCGCCATTCGGCGCCAGCGCGCTCATGATGTGCTGAAGAAAGTTGAGCTGCTTGTTCGAGGTGGTGACGAAGAAGTCCGAGCGGTCGTAGTCCTCGCGTTCGGTGTCGATCTCGCCGTCGGCGCGCACGACGCGGTAGCTCTGCTTCTTGCCGAAAGGCGGATTGGTCAGGATCACGTCATAGACGCGATTGCCGGCGTTCAGCAGCGCGTCCTTCTGCTCGATCATCGTCTCGATGCCGGCGATGCCGTGCAGATAGAGGTTCATCGCCGCGAGCCGCACGACCTCGGGCACGATGTCGATGCCCGAAAACTTGGTGCGCAGGGCCTGATAGACCCTCTTGTCTTGCGCGCGCGGGTTCTCCTTCATGTGCTCCCACGCTGCGAGCAGGAAGCCGCCGGTGCCGCAGGCGGGATCGTGGACGGTCTGATCGGGATCGGGATCGACAACCTCGACGATCGCCTCGATGACGCGCGCGGGTGAAATATTGGCCCGCGCCCGATTTGACGTCCTCGGCGTTGCGGGCGAGCAGGCCCTCATAGATTTCGCCCTTCACGTCGACCGGCAGGCTGAGCCACGTCTCCGAGTCGATCAGCCCGACCAGGCGCTTGAGCTTGGCCGGGTCCTGGATTTCATTCTGGGCCTTCAGGAAGATCGCGCCGATCACGCCGGACTGGCGCGACAGCGTCTCGAGCAACTTGGCGTATTTCGCCGCCAGCGCCTCCCCGGCAAGCTCCTTGATGTCCTCCCAGCGCGAGCCTCCGGGCAGCAGCGACGGCTCGCCGATCAGCGTTGCGCGCTCCTCGTCCATCTTGAGGAACAGGAGATAGGAAATCTGCGAGATATAGGCCTGATAGGACACGCCCTGATCGCGCAGCACATGCGCGAAATTCCAGACCTTGGCGACGAGGGATTCCGAGTTCATTCCGGATCAGGCGCGCCGGAACTGGGTGCGGAGTCTCTCACGACGTGCTTCGTCAATCAGATCGAGATTGTAGAGATGCTCGATTAGCGCTGTTTCATTCACGTGAAGTTTCTGCGCGAGGCGGATCACGGACTCAGGTTCAGCGGCTTCCTCATCGAACAGTCTCACGACGAGGTCTCGCGGCATAAGAACATACGCCGCAAACGCGTTGGCGCGACGTTCGACGCCGGGTGTTACCCATTGCCCGCTAATGTGCGCAACACGACGGGCGCGACTGCGATCATGGAGGACATGACAGAGTTCGTGTGCAATCGTAAATCTCTTTCCATTCTCGCTTAGATTGAAGACACTGGCCGCGTTAATGAGGATTGTCGGTCTAAATCCAACTCCCGCTAGCGCAACGCCGCGAATGCTGTCGGTTTGAAGCTGCACCTCAATGATCTCAATTTCGAGACGCCGAGCAACGCCCCGAATGTCGACCCAATCCGCTCGGTCCGGGAAATCGAGATCAGCAAGAAACAGCTCCGCGTAACCGTACCCTTCGGCGTAAGGTACGCCAATCGATCCGTCGTCTTCAGCGTCGACGAGCCGGCGCAATAACTCGCCATCTGAACCGCCGGCGCGGGTCGCGAGGAACGCGCAGAGAGTCTCGATATCGGCAGACCGAAGATTCGGATTGACGCCGCCAAACATTGCGACTGCCGGAGAAAACTCCTCGACATAAGGTCTAGAAGCTGCGACCGCCTCATTGGCAAGCTCGGGTCGTCCGGCACGCACGAGTGCCTCGCGGACGTGATCAAGAACCTCAGGAGCGACATGCGCGCTGTCGAAATCAGAGACTGTCAAGTCACGGATGCCATCGATCTTGTGGCAGAGTTCGCTCCAAGCTTGCCGATCGACCTCGTCGGCTAGAGTGGGAGGCACGCTCGCAGACCATTGCAACGCCTCCCATAGCGGCGACGCGACATCGGCAACGGGCAGTCGCGCATGGCCTGGTTCGATGACGAATTCAAAATCATTCGGAGCGAACAACGGCGCAGCCGCCGACCACGACAGCTCGATATCGTCGCTCAGACGTCGAATGAACAAATCGGGGAAAAGACCGCCCTCAGCGGCTTGGCGAAGCGCATGTCGCCGGTACCATCCCTGCGCAGCTCTGTACCTCGCTCGCCCGTTCGGATCGCTTGACCCTATCCAGAGATCGAGCGCGCGATGGCAAGCGATCACGGCTGGCGCGTCGGACTTTTCCGGCCACGCGAACGCCTCCTCATGAAGCAGAAGCGCCCAATTGATCGCCAGCCACTCGAAAAGCGGCCCGAGATACCAGCCGACATGAGATTGTGGCGCCGCTCCACGCCGCGAACGCGTGATAACCTGTCCGCCGATGGTCAGTGAAACATCGCCCATCGACCAGCCATAAGCGCCAGGACGCCGAGAACGAGGTTCGGCATCGCCCTTCCACCGAACGGCAATTTCGAACCGAGCCGGATCGCCGAAGCGGGCGAACTCACTCATCGTCGCTCTCCAAAGCCCATCGGATGTCATTACGCGGGAAATCCTTATAACGCTTCAACTGCTGCCGCGTCACCTTGCCCTCAGATAACCATTTCTCGACCAATTCCGAAGGCGCCTTCTGCCACGCTTCAGGATACCCGTGCCAGGTTCCGTCGTTGCTACTCTGAGCAACGAACGGAATGCCGCTGCGGGTCGCCCAGCGCTTTCCCGGCTCGCGCGGATCGATTTCGCTTTCGTTTAGCATCGATTGCGCGGCTGTTTGCTTCCCAGTTGTGCGCGAAAGGATCTCCGGAAAAGCCTTCGCGTCCAGCTCTGTGAGTCCAGTCCGGGCATAACGTGCCCTTTCGTCCGCGCCCTGGTCGATCCTTGTGTTTGATCGAGCCTCGGTAGACGAGATAGGGCATATCAGTTCGGTTGAACAGTTCCGCGACGGCGACGCGCGTCAGGCGTCATCCCGCCGGCTTGGCGAATCCGTTGCAGCAGCGCACTCGCCGGCTTGTCATTCGGCTCCTGCGGAACGAGGCGGCCCTCGAAGGCGGATTTGAGGATCGATTGTTTGAGCCGGGCCGCATCCGCCGCCTCGGCGTCGAGCTGCTTCGTCGCGTCGTCGGCGGCAACGAGCGCATCGGCCAGCCGGCGAAGAATCTCGGCTACCTCAGCCGGAGGGGGCAGCGGAAGTGGCAGCTGACTCAACTTGCTCATGCTGATCGACGCCAGATTTGTCGTCTGCTTGCCTTGCTCCATGAAAAAGCGGCGGCCCATTTCATTCGCATAGTTTGAAATGAAGTAGGCGTTCACACCCTCACAACGGGGCCGAGCGCGGAAAACGTGGTTCTGATGGATCATTAAGGGAACGGAGCCGTCCCAGACCCAGCCTCGGCCGATCTTGTCGCGGTCGCCACCTTCGTTCAGCAAAATGTCTCTTGGCATTAGCTTGAGCCGAGCCGCCGTATCGCGCTCAACGACGATTGTCTTAATTTCGGTGAGATCGATGTGGCCCCGTTGAACATTCGCGACGCGAAGGTATGGGACCGCCACCGGGTCGTCGGGTCTGCGTTTTTGATCGACAGTCACTCCGCCGACGATCTCCGTAATCTCGCCCAAGTCGTCCATGCCCAGCCGGCAGGAAGGTCGGCCAACTCAGCCTGGGCTGACTTTGTCGCTGCGGTCACGCGACGGGCTGGGGTCTTCATTGGCGTGCGATTGCGCCGCCCTGCCTTAATGCGCTCAAGCAGGGCGGCGCCCGTCTCGCCCGGCTTGTTGGCCTCGCGCCAGTCGCGCGTCAGTTCGCCGGTGACGGCGGCCTTCAGCAGCGCGCGCCGGAAAAGGATGAGTCCCTTGCGCGCCTCTGCCAACGCCGCCTCGCCGTCCGCGATCTCGGCGAACAGCGCGTCGATCCGCTCGGCGATGCGGCGCTGCTCGCGGAGCGGGGCAAGGGGAATGAACAGCTCATTGTACCTGTCCCGGCTCAAACTCGGGATCGCGGTCGATTGATCGAGTTGGTTGAGCCTCCGAAACGTGAGGAACCAATAGGCGAAACGAATATCTACGGCGGCGGAGCCAGCCGTAAAATAGGCGGTGTCGATGGGCCAAGAAGGATCTTGTGAAAAGTAGACCGAGCCGGCGGAGCCCTTGCGGCCCACTATAATCGCATTGGCTGGCGCGATCGCCGCGCTGTGCAGACCGACTTGGCCGCTCGACCCAAAGACAGGAAACCGGTCAGTTCGGTCGCGGTCTGGTGCGGCAAGTGCTTTGCCATATTGAAGCGGTAGGGAGCTCTCCAATTGAGCCCAAGCCCACCCCTCCGGAAGTTCGTCTCGCTGCGCAGCCTCGCCCTCTTCGACCTTCGTCACGCCCACGCCGCCCACGCCTCCCTCACAGACTCAACCTACGCTCGCATTTTCGCGGGCTCACAATTGCCAGCGTTCTGACACTCACATCCATCGCGAAATGATGAGTTCGTCGCCTTGCTCCCGATCTCCATCGCGCCACCAGCGCATCCGTCAATTCCTCCAACAGCTGCGGAAGCCACACGCCAAACAAAACCTTCGCCCGGATGAGGCCGCCGCGCGCGGCGAAGTCCGGCGCGTCCATGAGGTCGTCAGTCGTCGTCTCGACATTGACGGCGAGGTGGTCGCGGATCGCGGCGAGCCAGGCCTTTTGCTCGTCGGAATAAACGCGTCCGGCCCGCTCCTCGCGGCCGAGCCAGAGGTTGAAGCGGCCGGCGACGAGGGCTGGCAACGGCTCCAGCGCCTCTGTCTCGCCAATCGCATACCTCACCAGCATGACGATGTCGGCGAGCGTGCCGGCCGGATTGCCGCGCACCTTATCAGCCGCAAGCCGCCTGTAGGCGCGCCAGATGTCGGGCGGCTGCAACAGCCAGGGCGGGCGTCTCATCGCTTCCCGAAGATCGTCGAGAGCTTGATATGTGAGACGCCTCTGCGCATGCGGGAGCCGATAGAGGATTTGCAGCGCAACGAGTTCGTCGCGCTTGTCTTCGAGGAAGCGCTTGACCCGCTCGACCTCCTCGCCAGCCCTCTTGGCGTCCCACCCGGAGGAGGCGACGGCGTCGGTCGTGATCGTGTCGATTCTGATGTCCGCCGCCTCCTTCACTTCGATCAGCAGGCGGCGCAGCGCCGGGTCGTCGAGAATGCGCGCCGCCTCGTCCATCGCGACGATCCTTTCTCGCTTCTGTTCGGCTTTGGGCGCGTCTTTGGGCACGCGCTGCGCGAGCGCGTCGGGGTCGATGGCGCCGAGGAGGCGCGCCGCGAGGCCGGCAAGATCGACGCCCGCTTGCGTGGCAATCCTTCCTCGATCTCTGTCGCCGATGCGGCGGTCGAGCGCGGCGAGGCGCGCGGCAAGGGTCGCAAAGGCGTCCTCATCACGCCGGCCGGCGGCGACTTGCTCGAGGAGCTTCTCGAAGCCGATCTTGCGATCGCACTCCAGAGGCTGCGAAACCGATTTGAGGCTCTCGGTGACGCCGACCGCGTCGATCAGCACAAAGCGGGTCTTGGCGGCGTCTGGCGTCACCTCGCGCAGCTTCTCCGGCGTGATGGTGCGCGCGCCCCTGCCCTTCATCTGCTCGAAATATTGCGACGCCTTCACGTCGCGCAGAAAGATCAGCGCCTCGATCGGCTTCACGTCGGTGCCGGTCGCGATCATGTCGACTGTCGCGGCGATGGGCGGATTGTAGTCGTTGCGGAATTGGCGGATCAGCAGCTCGGGATCGCCGCCGTCGGCGCGATAGGTGATCTTCTTGGCGAAGTCGTTGCCCTTGCCGAACACGTCGCGCACGATGCCAACGATCTCCTCTGCGTGGTTGTCGTCCTTGGCGAAGACCAGCGTCTTGGGGACCTCGCGGCGACCGGGAAAGAGCTCGGTGAACAAGGAGTCGCGATAGGTTTCGATGACGGTGCGAATCTGGTTCGGCGCGATCACCGTGCGGTCGAGGTCGCTCGGTGCACAGCTGAAATCCTCGGCCAGCGTCTCGTAGCGCTCGGCGCGGGTGCGCTTGTCGCGGATGGGCAGATCATAGCCTGCCTTCACCGTCGCGCCGCGCTCGCCGATTTCCGTGCGGATGCGGAACACCTCGAAGCCGACGTTGACCCCATCGACCACCGAGCGCTCGTAAGGATGTTGCGCGACGAGGTTGCGGCCGAAGAAGCCCATCGTGTGCAGCGACGGCATCGCCGTGAGGCCGAGGATGAACGCGTCGAAATAGTCGAGCACCTGCCGCCACGTGCCGTAGATCGATCGATGGCACTCGTCGGTGACGATGAGGTCGAAGCTCTCGATCGGGAAGCAGGGATTATAGGCGACGACCTTTTCGCCTTCTTGGCCGCCGCGCTCGAACGACGAGGCCTCCTCGTCCTCCTCCGTCAACGGCGCGCCGGTCAGCGCCGCGTAGACGCGCTGGATTGTGGCAATGACGACCTGCGCGCCCTCGTCGAGCCCGGACGGCCCGAGCTTCTGGACGTTGTAAAGCTCGGCGAAGGAGCGGCCCGTCCCCGGCGGCCGATAGGCGAGAGATTCGTCGCGCGCCTGGCGCACGAGATTGGCGCGATCGGCGAGAAAGAGGATGCGGCGGAAGCCCGCGTGCGCAAGTAGCCGGTGGGACAGCGTCGCAGCCGCGTAAGTCTTGCCTGCGCCGGTCGCCATCTGCACCAGCGCGCGCGGATGGTTTTGCGCCAGCGATCCCTCAACGCCGTTCACGGCCTTGATCTGACAGGCGCGTAAGCCCTCCGCATTGAGCGGCGGCATCGCCTGGAGGCGCCGGCGCAGGGTCGTGGGCTCTCTCAGCCAGCGCGCGAGCGTCTCCGGGCGATGAAAAGCGAAGACCCGGCGCGAGACCGGCGCGGGATCGGCGTGGTCGCGAAACAGGATTTCGGTCGGCGACGCGACATATTCAAAGCGGACCTGTCCCGCCTTGCGAACCAGATAGTCCGGCGCTCCCGCCATGTAGCGTTCGGCCTGCTCGGAAAAACCCGACAGGGTCGTTCCTTCCGGCTTTGCTTCGATGACGCCACAAAGCCGGCAATCGACGAACAGCGCGTAATCGACCGGCCCGGAATCGGTCTGGAATTCACGCACAGCGACGCCTTGCGCGGCGCCGACGTTCATCTCGGACCGGCTCTGCACGACCCAGCCGCAAACGCCCAAGTTCCGATCGATCGCCGCGCGGGCGATGTCCTCGGGATGAAAGGCGCTGTTGGTCACAGGGTCGGCATCGATTCGCGCGGTTGGAAAGGAGAAGGAAATCTCTCGTACGCCGAGCGGAAATACAAGTCGCCCGTCTGACGGCATTGTTGTCAGCGGAACGACGCAATGCAGGACAACAGCCGCCGCCCTACGATCTTCTGGATTGCTTCGTCGCTTGCGCTCCTCGCAATGACGCTAACGTCGGCGTTTACTGACACTCGCTCAAACGCCGCCTTCCCGAAACGGATTGACGACGGCGCAGCCGCCGAACCGGCGGCCGTCCTGCAGATCCTCGCTGTAGAGCCGGTCGCAGCCGGCCTCGATCGCGGCGGCGACGATGAGCGCGTCGTAGACGCCGATTCCGCTGTCGCGCGCGAGGGCGATCGCCGCTCGATGCGTAACGAGGGTGAGCGGCGGGATCGTCTCGAACCAACTCTCCACGACCGCCAGGGCCGCTTCGATCCGCGACCATTCCTGCCGCTGCTTTTTCGAAGGACGTTGGCGAACTCGTTGACGACCTGCACGCTGATCACACCGCCCAACGCAAGGACGCCCTGCGCCGTGTCCCGCTTCGGTTCGCGACTGGCGAACGCATAGACGAGGATGTTCGTGTCGAAGAAAGCGGTCACCGCTCGTTCGCTTCGTCGCGGTCGAATTTGTAGTCGGGCGGCAGTTCGAACCGGAACTGCTTCAGAGCCTCGAGGAACTCCTCGCGTCTGTCGCGTTTGGAAATCTCGCAGCGCCGATCGCCGGTCGCGACGATCTCGAGCTCGTCGCCGGATTTCAGCTTCATGGCGGCCACAAGTTCCTTGGGGAGCCGGACCGCGAGGCTGTTCCCCCATTTCGAGACACGCATGAACGTCCTCCAATGATAGCCATGGTCTGCCACGATATCATGAGCAAGATATCACGCGACTTCAAGCTTTTCCCCAACAAGAGCCTCGCGAACCGCTCATGCCGCCCAGTCCATGACCAATAGCCCGGGCACGCGCTCGAATTCGCGTGTATTCGCGGTCACCAGCGTTGCGCCGCGCCTGCGCGCCTGGGCGGCGATCAGCGTGTCATAGGCGCCGATCGGCGCTCCGTTCGCTTCCAGGTGCGCGCGAATCTCCCCAGCGTGGGCGGCGTCCTCGGCGTCGAAGGCGGCCACGGAAATGCCGCGTGCGAGAAAAAGGTCGAGTTGACGGTCGGATGCGGCGCGGCGATGACTCTTGGCGTGGCCGTACCGCATCTCGAATAGGCAAATGGCGGGAAGCACGATCGGCGCGCCGAGCGCCATCTGCGCCTCGAAACGATCGCGGACTGTCGGATTTCGCCGGTTGATGAGGCTGATAACGACGTTGGTGTCGAGGCAGATCATTCTTCGAAGAACTTGCGCGGATCGGGTGACGCTGGCGGGTCCTCCGGCGGGCCGTCGCGAAACAAATCCTCGCCGCCCAAGGCGTCGATCTTCGCCCAGAACGCCTGCGCGTCGAATGGCGGTTTGTCGTGGATCGGCTCCAGGATTACCTTGTCCCCGACCTTGCTCACCCGCACCTCCTTGCCGGGCAAGCGAAACTCCTTCGGCAGACGCACGGCCTGGCTGCGCCCATGCATGAATATTTTCGCGGTGGCGGTCACTTTAAGCGCTCTCCTCCCGCTGGCGAGGCGATATCTACCAGAGATAGATATCACGTCGCCGGCGCGCCCGTCAAGCCGCGTGACTTTGCTGTCAACGTTCGTTGGCTTCTTCGCGGTCGAACTTGTAATCGGCGGGCAGAGGGATCCACATCGACGCCAGCCGCTCCAGCGCCTGCTCACGCCGCCGGTCCTTCTCGATCGAGATCGCGCGGGCCGCCGCCTGGACAAGGTTCACTTCGTCGCCCACGCTGAGGCCCATGTCGTCCACAATCTTCTTGGGCAACCGGAGCGCGAGGCTGTTGCCCCATTTCGCCACGCGCATGATATCAAGACCCTATCGCAAGTCGGCGGATATCATATGGATGATATCACCAAGGCGCAGGGCCATTTCGCAGACTCGCGGAACCGCCGCAGTCTCAACTCTGATCACAGCGCGAGGCGTCCGCCCGGAGGCGAGCGACAGTTCCTGCCGCGCGGTTGCGCGGACGTGCGCGTTCGCATCCCGGAGAGCCGTCAGCCCTCTTCAGCTCATTCGCGTTCGGATCGCGCCTGCGCCGACGGCTTGCTCGCCCTCGACGCCGGCCTCCGCGCCGCCCGTTCGCGGCGTCGGCCCTTGTCGATCGAGAGCGTTCCGTCGACCGTCTGAACGACGCGCAGTTCGTCCCCCGCGCGAAGTCCCATGTCCTCCACGATCTGCTTGGGCAACCGAACGCCGAGACTGTTTCCCCATTTTGTGACGCGCATGAGCTCCACCCTATCACGGCAGTGCGGATATCATAGGTATGATATCGCCGAAGCGCAAGGCCCGTGCGACGCTTTCGGGCCGAGGCCGGGCCTCGACCGCATCGCGGCAGCGCCTCGCCGCAGTCATGTCCCCCAATCCGTCACCAAGAGCCCCGGCACGCGCTCGTGTTCGTGGTGACGAGCGTCGCGCCGCGCCGGCGCGCCTGGGCGGCGATGAGCGTGTCATTGACGCCGCGATCGGCGTTCCCTTCGCCGGCGCCATCAGCCGGGTTCCCGCGGCGAGTTCCGCCTCCAACCGTTCGGCGATTTTCGGCCGCCGCAGGTTCATGGTGAAAATAACGACGTTCGTGTCAAGGCAGAGAACATGGACGCCGTCAATCAAACGAAATCCCGTCATCGGGCAGGACCGGAATCTCTTCGGGCAGGCCGTCAGGATAAAAGTCGCGGGCGCCGCGGGTGTCGAGCTTGGCGCGCCAAGCCTTGACGTCGAACGGCGGATTTTCGATCGGCTCCAGAATCACTTTGTCGCCGACCTCGCTCACCCGCGCTTCCTTGCCGGCGAGGCGGAACTCCTTCG
The DNA here is from genome assembly GCA_963805295.1 of uncultured Alphaproteobacteria bacterium. Classification (GTDB taxonomy): domain Bacteria; phylum Pseudomonadota; class Alphaproteobacteria; order Rhizobiales; family Beijerinckiaceae; genus Roseiarcus. The sequence goes on from CAWDTW010000068.1 coordinate 117,245, forward strand.
GCAGCATCACCGCCTGGCTGCGGCCGTGCATGAAGATCTTTGCGGTCTTGGACACGAGCGAGCTCTCCTGTCGGAGGTGATATCTATCAATAGTGGATATCACACTGTCGACGGGCCGTCACGCGCTTCGAACGAAGCCGGTCCCTCACGCTCCACTGGCCTGCCTTTCAATTCGACGCTAGCGCAACTTCCGCACTTTTCATGGCAGCCAACCAGCGCCCGGGGGGCGCGCCATTATGCGTGAAAATGACGGGGGCGGGCCGCACGACGCCAATTCCTCAGAGCTATTTTCATGGCAGAGTACTTTTATTTCAATAAGATAGGACATTTGTTAGTCACTATGGACTGGGGTCCATGTCTGTTGCGGCTTCATGATGCGCGGTGAGAGGTCGAGGCAGCGGTAGAGGTCGAGGACGTCGGGCTCCGGGGTTGCGGCCTTGCGGATGCGCAGGCAGGAGCCGTCGTCGGCTGGCAGGACGATGGTGCAGATTTGGTGGCTCTCGAGGGTGTCGCGCACGGTCGGCCAGGAGGAATGGATGCCCTGGTCGAGCAAAGTCCTCTCGATGGCGATCAACAGATGGTAGGCGAGCACGCAGAGAAAGATGTGGGCTTCGGTGCGGCGCTTGGTGTGATGGAAGATCGGCCGCTCGGCGAGCGGCGATTTCATATCGCGGAAGGCGTTCTCGGCGCGGGTCAGCAGGATGTAGATGCGCCAGAGCTCGTCGCCTGAGAGATCGTTGCGATCGGTCTTGATCGGATAGCATCCGTCGAGCCGTTCGGCCTTGGCATACTTGTCGGCATTGAACTGGGCTTGGAGGGTCGCGGTCTGCGCGTCGTAGGAGAGATCGAAGTAGCGCGCGACGCGGGGGTAGCGCTCCTTCAAGCGTCCGATCGCCTGGTTGACCTTCTCGGCCTTGACCAGTTTTTTCTCGGCGACGCGCTTGGCGAGCCTGTCGAGATCCGCGCGCAGCCGCCCGTCCTGCTTGGTGCGGATGGCGCGGTCCTTGGCGATGCGCTGCTCGCTGCGGCACAGCGCGTAGGTCTTTTCGCCGTCGACGCGGGTCTTGATCTCGATCGTGGTCTTCTTCTGCGCCGGGTTGAGCGGCGAAGGCTGGCGCAGCACCGGGGCGAAGCCGTCGGTGTCCTCGAGGTCGGCCAGCCAGCGGTCACGCTCGGGCTGGCGGCTGGCGACGACATAGTGCAGCTTGCGGTCCGTGATCTCGGCGAGGTTGTCGTCGAAGGCCATGCCGCGGTCGACCACCACGGTTGCGCCTTGCCGCAGGCCGGCGCGCTCGGCGAGGCGATCGAGCATGGCGGCAAGCGTCGTGCGGTCCTGGGTGTTGCCGGCGAACACCTCGTGGGTGATCGGAAAGCCCTCCCGGCTAACCACGAGGCCGACCACGACCTGCTTGCAGTCGGCGCGGTGATCGCGTGAGGAGCCGCGCTTGGCCTTGCCGTTGCGGGCGCACTCGCCCTCGAAGTAGGTCGAGGTGAGATCGTAGAGATAGATCGTTGCGTCGAGATTGAACAGGCTGCGCTCGCGCGCAACCCGCGCCGCCTCAATGGCGGCGCTGGTTGCGGATAAAGCTTGTCGAGCACCCCGTAGAGCGGGTCTTCCGTCAACCCACCGAAGTCGACGCCGAGAATGTCGGCGAGTGCGGTGTGCCGGATCCAATCCGGCATGGCGTGTTCGGAGCACGGCGCGATCAAGCGATTGAGCGCCATCGCACAGGCCAGCCGTTGCGCGGTGGCGGACAGCCCGCAGTCGCGCAGAATGCGGTCGAGGCCGAGGCGCTGCCGAACTGATGGCCGACGTGGACCGGGCCGGCTTCACGGTGGCGCTCGATGGTGACGCGCGAGGGATCGACCTTGATCAACGCCCCGCGGGCCGTCCGCGACAACGACGGCGCCGGCGTAACCTCGCCGCGGTCGGCGCGTCTTGCCCGCACCCGCCGGACAATGTCGGCGACTTCGCCATCAGCGGCATCGAGCAGATCGTCTTGGCCGACCAGCGCATCTTCGATCTTGCGCGCCAGCTTGAGCCATTCCGCGCCCGGTCGCGGGCTCAGGTCGCCGAGCGAGCAGACCGTCTTCTGGCGCGGGCCTTTGGCGGTGTGGACGGACTCCACCAGCACATAATTGGCGTACGTCTTGCCCTTGTACCCCCGAATCGACTTGCGGATGTACATAGCCCGCTAACTATCACAGAAGCGCCGCGAATGCAAGGGATAGGCAGCATATTGTAGTCACTATATTGAAACCGCGCGCGCCGCCCTCCACGCGCCTCAGGCATTTCCAATGACTTAGCTATCCTTGTGAGCTCGCCCGACGGAAAAATCAGTCGCCCACGCCGGAAGTTGGGCTAAGCAGCCAACCAGCGCCCGGGGGGCGCGCCATTATGCGTGAAAATGACGGGGGCGGGCCGCACGACGCCAATTCCTCAGAGCTATTTTCATGGCAGCCAACCAGCGCCTGCGGCGCACCATTATGAATGAAAATGCTGGCGGCGCGGGCCGATTTGTCGGAGCCTCAGCGATGGGCGACCGTGCTGAGGCTGACGAAACTGCGGTGGCTTGCGACCCCGAATGGCAGTCCGGCCCGCGCTGCATAGAGGTACCATTCTTTGTCGCCCTCGGGAACGGGGAGCACGCGTAGCAGTGTCTTGAACGTACCTGCAGCGTCACGGTCGCCTTCTGACGGAAGGAGGCGATGATGCAAGCGATCATCGAGCGATGTTGTGGTCTGGACGTGCATCAGGAGACGGTCGTGGCGTGCGTTCTCGTCGGCGCGCCCGGGGCGCAACCGAAGAAGGAGGTGCGGACGTTTCGCACCATGATGCGGGACCTCGAAGCGCTGCGGGACTGGCTGCTGGAAGCGGGCGTGACGCACGTCGGGATGGAGAGCACGGGCGTCTACTGGCGCCCGGTCTATTCCGTCCTCGAGGGGTGTTTCGACCTCATCGTCGGGAACGCCCGGCACATCCGCAACGTGCCGGGGCGCAAGACCGATGTGAAGGATTCCGAGTGGATCGCCGATCTGGTTCGGCACGGCCTGATCGCCAAGAGCTTCGTGCCGCCCCGGCCGCTGCGGGAGCTGCGCGAGTTGCTGCGCTACCGCCGCAAGCTCGTGGAGAGCCAAGCGGCTGAACGCAATCGGCTCCTGAAGCTCCTGGAGACCGCCAACATCAAGCTGGCGAGCGTCGCTTCCGACGTTTTCGGCGTCTCCGGCCGCGCGATGCTCAGGGAGCTGATTGCGGGCGAGGCCTCTCCCGAGGCGATGGCCGATCTCGCCAGGGGCCGGTTGCGCCGCAAGCGCGCCGATCTGATCCTGGCGCTCGACGGGCGGCTCGAGGAGCATCACCGCTTCCTCCTGACGATGCAACTGCGCCGGCTCGAAGCCATCGAGGCCGACATCGCAGCGCTCGACCTGCGCATCGACGAGCGGCTCGAGCCCTATCGCGCGCCGCACACGCTCCTGATGCAGATTCCGGGCGTCGACTGGGTGGTTGCCGCCGTGCTGATCGCCGAGATCGGCGTCGACATGAGCGTGTTCGTGAGCGTCTATCATTTGTCGGCCTGGGCGGGCGTCTGTCCCGGCAATCACGAGAGCGCCGGCAGGCAGAAGAGCGGCCGGGCGCGCAAGGGCAACATCCACCTCCGCGCCATCCTGGTCGGCGCCGCGATCTCCGCCTCGAAGACCAAGGGCAGTTACCTCAAGGACAAGTACCACCGCCTCAAGGCCCGCCGCGGCGCTCTCCGCGCCGCCCTCGCCATCGCCCACAAGATCCTCGTCTCCGCCTATCACATGCTCGCTAAGAACTTGCCCTACCGCGATCTCGGCGAAGCCTATCTCGACCAGATCGGCCAATCCCGAACCGTCGCCAACCTCAAACGCCGCCTCGAACGCCTCGGGTATCGCGTCACCCTCGAACCCAATGCGCAGGCCACGTGACGCCAACCCGCAGCGGAGTCATTTTCGTAGCAGAGATTCGTGGTTCGGCCAACGGAAGCACCGTGCGCTCTGCATTGAGTTCGTCCACGGCGTGGTGGATCGCCCGGTCGAGCGCGTCAATGTCGGCAAAGGTCTGATGCGCCAGGTGATGCGCCTTGAGGTCGCGCCAGATCACCTCGATGTCGTTGAGTTCCGGCGCATACCTGGGCAGCCACTCGACGGTGAGCCAGTGTGCGCGGGCGGCAAGCGCCGCCATCGAGAGCTTGCTCGTGTGGATCGGGCCATTGTCCTCCACGAGCACCACCGGCTTGGTGGGTTGGCCGGGCCTGGGACCAAAGAGCCGATCGAGTTGCTCGAGATGGGCGACGAAATCGCTGCTGCGCTTGGTCGGGCTGGTGTGGACGATGAGTTGGCGCGTGACGTGATCGAGCGACCCCAGCATGGCGACCTTCCTGGCCTGTCCCGGGGCCGGCACACGCAGGTCCGCCCCCGCCTTTGCCCATGCGCGGGCGAGATAGGGATGCGTCAACGCCTCGCTCTCGTCGCCATAGAGAAGAACAATGTCCCCGGCTTCGGCCTGCTGTTTGCGCAATTGCAGGCGCAGGCCGACCCGTTCGACCTCGCCGGCGATCTGGCGTCCCTTCAGCGTCTGCCGCGGTCGCCGCCAACGGAACTTTTTTTCGCAACGCCTTGGACAACTGCGAACGGCTGATGCGAACACCCTCACGCGCTTCGATCTCGGCGCGCAGGCGGGGGATCGTCCAGTTGCGTCGGTCGGCCACAGGTTGCTCCAACATGACCACACGCAACGCCGTTTCACTCTTCACCGGGGCTGGGCCGGGGGCCACGTTCGCTTTCAGCGCCTCAATACCGCCGCCGGCGAAGTCACTGCGCCAGAGGCGAACCGTGTCCTCGCGCACGCCGAACGCCTCGGCGATCCGCGGACTGGTCCAGCCAGTCAGCCTCAGCAGCAAGGCGCGCGCCCTGTCCGCTTCGCCGCGATCACGTGAGCCGGCAAGCCTCGCAAGCGCGGCGCGTTGCTCATCGGTTGCCGTGAGCGGCGATTTTCCAGCCATGTCTTGCCCCTGCGAATCGGTGCCGACACCGAATCAGAGCCCCATGCGTTGGTCAACCGACCGGATTCTGCCATGAAAATAGCTTCAGCGCGGATGTGGGGTCATGCGGGCTCGGCCTTTGGTTCGAGGGTGACGTTGTAGCCGAGGCGCTCGATACGTCGTTTGAGGTTGGCGACGGTTCGGGTCTGGGCGATCTGGTCGAGGTAGGCTTCTCCGAGTTCGCGGTAGGGCAGGCCCTTGGTAAGCATGTGATAGGCAGCCACGAGGATCTTGTGAGCGATGGCGAGAGCCGCGCGCATGGCGCCGCGGCGCGCCTTGAGGCGGTGGAACTTGTCCTTGAGGTAGCTGCCCTTGGTCCGCGCGGCGGAAATGGCGGCGCCGACGAGCATGGTGCGCAGATGGACATTGCCCTTGCGGGCGCGCCCGCTCTTCTGCTTGCCGGCGCTCTCATGGTTGCCGGGGCACACGCCGGCCCATGCGGCGAGATGGTAGACGCTGAGGAAGACGCTCATATCGACACCGATCTCGGCGATGAGGGCGGCGGCGACCACCCAGTCGACGCCAGGGATCTGCATCAGCAGGGCGTGCTGAACGCAGTAAGGTGCGAGCTTTGCTTCGATGCGGTCGTCGAGGGCGGCGATATCGTGCTCGGCCGCTTCGAGCCGGCGCAGTTGTGTCGCCAGTAGGAAACGATGGTGCTCCTCCATCCGCCCTTCGAGCGCCAGAACCAGATCGTCCCGCTTACGGCGCAATTGCCCTCTGGCAAGGTCCGCCATCGCCTCGGCCGAGGCGCTGCCCTCGATCAGAGCCTTCAACATGGCGCGCCCGGAAACCCCGAAGACGTCGCTGGCGACGCTGGCCAGCTTGATGTTGGCCGTCTCCAGGAGCTTCAGGAGCCGGTTGCGCTCGGCCGCCTGGCTCTCCACCAGCTTGCGGCGATAGCGCAGCAACTCGCGCAACTCGCGCTGCGGCGCCGGCGGAACGAAGCTCTTGGCAATCAGCCCATGGCGGACCAGATCGGCGATCCACTCGGCATCCTTCACATCGGTCTTGCGACCCGGCACGTTACGGATATGCCGGGCGTTGCCGACGATGAGGTCGAAATGCCCTTCCAACACGGCATAGACCGGGCGCCAGTAAACGCCGGTGCTCTCCATGCCGACCTGCGTCACCCCAAGCTCTTGCAGCCAGTCCCGCAACGCTTCCAGATCGCGCGTCATCGTCCGAAAGGTCTGCACCTGCTTCCTCGGCCGCTCGCCCGGGGCGCCGATCAAGACGCAGGCAACGACCGCCTCCTGATGCACGTCAAACCCGGCGCACCGCTCAATGATCACTTGCATCTTCGCCTCCATCCAAAGGAAGGCGACCGTGACGCCGCAGGTATAGTCGAGACACTGCCACGCGTGCTCCCCGTTCCCGGGGGCGAGTGCGTCCGTGATGTTGTCTTGTCAGGGGGGTGAAAGTCCAACCGATGTGAAGTCGTGACACATGTAGCCGAAGGCAACTGCGTCGTCGCGAGACGGGGGTGGGGAGCAGCCGGAGGCGAACGAACAGCCCGCAGGACGACGAACCCGTTTCGGCGGCGTGGCGCGGCGAGCCTGCTCACTCATGGCGAAGCCTGGGTCATGAGACCCGCCGGGCGCGTTGAGACGACTGCGAAAACGACGCTCGGGCCCATAACGTGGTTGGGGGCGGGATGTTCGGACGGCGAGACAAAGGAAGCGGAGAGACCTGCGCGGCGTGTGCGAGCCGGGCAGGAGTAGAGCCCGCATACTACCGCTGTGGTCTGCGTCCGGAAGGGACGGACCGCGAGAGGACGGGGCAACATAAACCCGTGCGAGGGAAGGTGGGCAGGAAGGGGATGCGCGATGAACGGGTCGAGGCAACAGACCGTCGGGAGTGCCGACGAGGCTACACAAGGCGGAGAGGCTCGACGTGACTTTACGTGGGTCGAAGCCTCGATCTGGACGGAACGCATGCTGTCGGCGCTGGGCAACGGCGTCAAAGGCGGCAAATGGTTCAGTTTGATGGATAAGGTGTTCGCGCCCAAGACGCTGGCGGCGGCCTGGACGAAGGTCCGGGCCAACAGAGGCGCGGCGGGCGTGGATGGGCAAAGCATCGAGCGGTTCGCGGCGAAGGCCGAAGATTATCTGGCCGAGCTGTCGGCGGCGCTGCGGGAGGGATCATACCACCCGCAAGCCGTCAAACGGGTCGACATCCCCAAGGGCGATGGAAGAACGAGGCCGCTGGGCATTCCGACGGTCAAGGATCGCATCGTCCAGCAGGCTGTCCGGCTCGTGATCGAACCGATTTTCGAAACGCGGTTCCGCGACGGGAGCTACGGCTTCCGACCGGGACGCGGATGCCATGACGCGCTGCGGGAAGTCGATCGGCTGATCACGGACGGCTACGCCCACGTCGTAGACGCGGACTTGGCCGGCTATTTCGATTCGATCCCGCATGATCGGCTGTTGGCGCGGGTCGAGGAGAAGGTCAGCGATGGCCGGGTTCTCGATCTGATCCGCGGCTGGCTGAAGGCCGATATCCTGAAAGGGCTGGAGAGGTGGACGCCGGCACGCGGCTCGCCGCAAGGCGCGGTGATCAGCCCGCTGCTGGCCAACATCTACCTCGACCCGCTGGATGCGGCGATGGCCGAACGCGGGCGCCGCATGGTGCGGTATGCGGACGACTTCGTCATCCTGTGCCGGACACGCGAGGAGGCGGACGCCGCCCTCGCGGAGGTGCGCGCCTGGGTGGGCGAAAACGGCCTCGCGCTGCACCCCGAAAAGACGCATGTCGGCGACTGCCGGCAGCCGGGGCAAGGGTTCGAGTTCCTCGGCTACCGTTTCGAAGCCGGCCAGCGTCACGTGCGCCAGAAGAGCCTGAACAAGTTCAAGGACAGCATAAGGGAGAAGACGCGG
>CAWDTW010000069.1:0-178370 GCA_963805295.1 uncultured Alphaproteobacteria bacterium
AGCGCGCTCGCACACGCACAAGGCGATTGAGATGCTGGCCGAGATCATGACCAACCCGGAAGCCGAGGGTAACTCCGCATGTGCGCAACTCGCCTCTTGCGGACCTCGGCGGCGAACGTTGGGGCCGGTTCCACCAGAACCGAACGGTCTCGTGACGCGCGCCTCTCACTTGGCGACGAAGCAGTTGCCGCCGTCGTTTTTGAGTCTTGCGCAAAGAGCCGAAGCGTCGGCCCTGGACAAGTCGACGACACGCAATCGATAGACAGTCTCGCCATCGACAATGGCCTTATGTACGCCGATCTTCGATCCGTGGAGCGCGGACGCATATTTGGCGTTGAGTCGCCTGCGATCGGTCTTGGCGTCGGCTTCAGATTTTGGCGCTGCCATTTGTACGGCCCAGCCAGTCGACGCCGCGGCGGTCTCATCGAGGCGCTGCTGGGTGGGAGGAGCCTGAGGCCCAAGCAGGTCGCCGAGGGTATGCAGCATACGGTCAAAGGACTGCTTCGCGCCCTCGGCGGGCGTCACCGGAGCGACGACAGGCTCAGCGGCAGCTTGCGGGGTATCAGGCCCGCCTGCCGGCTTCTCAGACTTAGCGGGCGTCCCAGGCGGAATCGATTGGCTCCGCGTCTCCGCCTCTGCGCTCGTGATCGCCTCGGATTTGGCGAAGACAACCGGGGCCGGAGATTTGCCAGGACGTTTCGTCAGCAAGACGAGCCTTGGAATCGAAGATTGAGCAGTCCCGACCGCGTCATTCGCAGCCTCTAGCACGGGCCTAGGAGGCGGTATCGGCACGTCGGCCGAAGACCAGGATTCGGTCGACGCCGCAGTGAATGTCGCAATCGGCGTTCCGCCGGGCCGCAACGATATGGTTCGGGCCGGGTTAGGATCGGGAGATTGCACCGGCGGGGGGGCCTGCTGCGCCGTTACGGGCGAGGCATCGACCTTCGTCGCTCCCGAGTGTCCAGCCGTCGGCGTGATCCCGCCGGCGGCTGCCGATGCTCCGGCAGGTGGAGGGGCACTACCGAGCGACGCCTGCGTGCTCAGATCGACCGGTTGTTCCTTGACCACCTTGACCTGCGTCGACTCCGCGCTGTCCTTACTGAAATGCCTACCGGCGTCGGTAGACGCCGCAACGGTCTCGCCGCCTGGAGGCCGCGCCGTGGCCCGATCCCTGGAGACGGGCACGCCGGGCGACTCCTTTGGCAAACTCGGCGTGCCCCCATTCAGTATGTATACCGACCCTACTAGAGCGACACCGGCAAACGCGACGGCCGGAGCGATCAGTTTCCAGGCTTGTGAGCGGGTTCCTGTTGCCTGCCGGGCTAAGCCCTTCTCCCACCACACCCGAAAGTCGTCAACGTCAACAGATGGCAAGGCTTCGTCGTCGACGGACGTGATGTCGTGCGTCTCGGTTAGGCGCGCCAATTTGGACAGCCCGTTTGTTCCGTGCGCAGGCGGCGCTCAATTTCTTCGACAATGATGTGTGGTGCCGGTCGGAACCGGGAAACGCCCATTTGAACCTCGTGGAACGCGGTTTGCGGTCCGGTTTGCTTCATCCCCCAGCCCAAATAACCTTGCGTCAATACTCCCAGATCGTCAACCTCTACGCCAAACGATGGACGATCGAGCCGGGGTTCCGCGACGCCAAGGATTTGCGTTTCGGCATGGGCCTGAGCGTCCTGCGCATCGGCGATCCGCAACGGCGCGACCGTCTGCTGCTGCTCAACACCCTGGCGATCCTCCTCCTGACGCTGCTCGGCGCGGCCGGCGAAAGCCTCGGCATGGACCGATCGCTCAGAACAGGCACGGTCAAACGCCGCGTCCATTCGCTCTTCCGCCAGGGCTGCCTGCTCTATGACCTCATCCCCAACATGCCGGAGCAACGATTACGGCCGCTCCTCGTCAAATACCAGGAATTCCTAAACAAAGTCTTCACCCAAACCCGACTCAAACACCTACATTTTAAAAAACCTTTGATTTCGCAGGCAATTTAGCGAAATTCGCCGCGACGTGGCACTACGCTTCGGAAAATCGAATATTTGCGCTTTACATTGGCGTTTGCGCCGCTTTTGTCACGCGCTTCGATTGATGAATGCTTACAGCGCAGCGCGAATAGGCAGAGAACAAACCGACCCCTGAGCTAACAGCACCACAAAATCATAATTCTTGCGCAATCAAGCCCACAATGGCAAGGAATGTGGCACTACATTTTGCGCAACCCCTTACTGGCATCAATAATATCAATACGTTACAGGCGCGAGGCCCTGTTTACAGTTCAAGTATGGCCAAACCTTCGGGTTCGCGGACATGAGGGGAAACGTGAGGTCAACCAGGGACCTTCGGAGCAACCATGCAGACTGCGGAGATGTCCCAGGATGAGTCATTTGCCGAGTAGCGGGCGAACGATCTTATTCACTCGAATGGGAAGGCTTTTGTATCGAGCCACTCGGCGAGAGCCTCCTGGACTATGCGCGAAACAGTCACGTAACCTTCGTCCATCAAGGCCAGCCCCGCATCGGCACATTCAACGACGGCGTCAGGGTCGGCCGTAAGATCGACCCGGACTGTCGAAGTGACGATCGAGCGTTGCCCGTCTTGACCAAATTCAGTTCGGCCTTGCAGACCAACCCGACTCGATAAATCGCACAAGGCGACAATGTGGCGATTGGAAAGCCGAAAACTGCCGGATAAGTCCCTTTGCAAGCGTTCGAGCTTCAACATTCGAATGCCTTTTTGGGTTCGCGCTATCAACGGTTGTTGCGGGGGCGCTTGCGGCGGCCCGAAGCCGCGGAGCCAGCCCCCGTAATCACTGCGGGCACAGCAAACAGCTCAATCCGATGATCGCTTGGACGATAAGGCGTGTCCAGGGCATCGGTCCGGAATGGCGGCATTGCGTCGATTTGACACGTTCGCTGCGCCGTCGGGCTGCGCCGTCTGCGAATGACCGCTCCTTGCGCATTGCGGTCGTCCGCTGCGTCGCCCTTGCACGAGTGAAATCCCCCTCGCTTGGGACACTACCGCAAGCCTTGACGGCTGGCGGCGGTCCGGCCTACTTCCGCGGAAGCGATCATGGCTCAGCTTGCCTTCCGCGCCAGCGTGATCGGCAGGTCGAGTTCTACGCGGTCGTGCATTACCTTGGGCGTGATGCGGCCCCGCTCGCCGCGTTCGAGGCGGACCAGGCCATAGCCCTCCATCGTCCTCAGCGTACGCGAGAGGTTTGATTTGGCCTTGCCGGTGATCTGGGCCAGCTCGTCCAGCGACCCCGGCGCCTTCTCGGCAATAACGCGCAACAGCTCGCGATTACCGGCCGACAGCACCTTGGCGAAGAACTCCGTCGAGGTGAACCAGACCTTCGGCTCGTCGGGCGAGACGCGACGCTCGCCGCGCGCCACAGCCATGGTGCGGGCCTTCATCTCCTCGTAGCTGGCGATGCCGACCTTCAGCGTCGTCATGGGATCACTCCTTTCTCGCGCAACACCGCGTCCGCGGCTTCCCAGAAGTCGGCAAGCAGAGTCGCCGCGTCCCGGTACTCGTACGGCCGGATGCTCCGCAGCCGGTGGCGATGGTCGTGCGGCTCGTCACGCTTCTGCCGCGCGACAGGGTGGGCATTGTCGAACCCAACCAGCCGCTCGCCCTCCGGGCCGTGCAGCGTAAGCGAGTAGTCGATGCCGTGCGGCTTCTCCGGCGACACCGGCACCCGCGTCACCACGAACCGGACCCAGTGGCCGCCCTCCGGGTCCACCACGAGAACCTGCCCGTCGAGGTCGAGAAGCACATCGAGGGTCGGGTCGCGCGGCTCCGACACAGCACACTCTTATCACACTGAAGCAACCTAAGCAAGGGAGGGCTTTCGGCGGCCGTAGGCACGACTGCCGTCGCTCGAACTGTTGATATCGTTGAGCTTTCGGCCGGAAGCGACAGCACGGGGAATTCTGCGGGAGTTTAAAACTCCCAGTCCATTCAAGAGGATGCGCCAGATAGACGGCCGGCCTTTTATCTTGCCGTCCATGGGTCGGGTCCATGTGCCGCACCTCCGACACACGCAATTCTCGCCCAAAGCTCTCCTGAGCATGATCGGCTTCGAGCCCGCTCATTGCAGCCGCGCCTTAAGCGACAGTGCCACGTATAGCCCGGCGGACTGTGGAACGAGGCCCGTCCAATCCTCAAGCCGACGGTCGTTCGTCGGACGCGGCGACTGCTGCTTCAGCGCAAGTTGGCGTCGCTTCGGTGACGCCGCACGCCTTGCGGCGCACGACCACGACTTTGGCGGGCGATCTCGGCTGCGCGCCGCATCTCATATCGGCGATGCTGGGCCATCGCGTGATCGGTGGCACGCTGATCGCCGGCCCTAACAAGAGTCGCTTCACTCCCGAAGTTGCCGATGCGTTGCAGCGGATCGGGGACTTTCTGGATTTGCTGGAGTCCGGGCAAAACAAAGTCGTCGCCTTCAACGCCGCGATGCGCGCATGAGGCATCGCTCAGACCGGATGATTTTTCGGCAGCCCCCCGAAGGCCTCGCCGGGCAGAGGCTTGAAAGTTTCGATCAGCCCTTACCTCCGCGAAAGAATGCGCTTCAATTCGTCCAATGGGTCAACCGGCGAGGAAGGAGCGGGCGCCCGCGGAGCGCCGGGTCTTTGATCCCGGAGAAAGTCGGCGTCCGCCGCCATCCGCGTCGCGGTATCGAGCCCGACCCTCTTCCCGGCCCGCTTCGCCACGATGAGCGCGACACGCCGCCAGTGCGCAGGCGTCCGGCCGGCATGTGTTGTCCCGTCCGGCAGGACCACGTCACGCTCGCGCCGGCGAGCCTCCCCATAGGCCTCTCCGCCGTGGTCGCGGATCAGGGCCTCGGCGTCGGTTTGCGCCAGCCGTTCGGCCTCGCGACGTTTACGAAACCAGGCGAGCACGGCGGCTTCCTCCGAAATCGCGGGACCTAAGGCCCCTAATCCATCGCATTCCTGTCGCACAGTCTAGGGCGCTTGGACGGGCGGTCGCATGGAGCGTCTCGGCAACGATCCGTGGGTTAAGGACAGCGGCCCTCGTCGCCGGTTCGTCGCCTACTACCGCGTTTCGACTCGTGCGCAACAATCTCAAGAGCGCCGTGCTTGAGCGGCACGGCGCGGCGATCCGCTTCCATCCCACCCTGCTGGGCTTCGCCGGACACTATCGCTACGAGCCGCGCCCCGTCGCGGTCGCCCGCGGCAACGAGAAGGGCCGCGTCGAGCGCGCCATCCGCTACGTCCGGGATTCCTTCTTCGCGGCCCGCAGCTTCGTTGATCTGGATGACCTCAATGCCCAGGCCGAGACCTGGTGCATTGGCCCCGCCGCCGACCGGCGCTGCCCCGACGAGCCGCAGCGCACCGTCCGCGCGGTGTTCGCGGAGGAAGCGGGCCGCCTGCTGGCGCTGCCCGACAATCCCGCGCCGCTGCTCGAGCGGGTGACGGTCTCGGTCGGCAAGACCCCCTATGTCCGCTTCGACCTGAACGATTACTCGATCCCGCACACCCACGTCAGGCGCGTGCTGTCGGTGCTTGCCGATCCGCACGAGGTTCGCATTGTCGATGGCGCCGAAGTGCTCGCCGTTCACCGGCGCAGCTACGACAAAGGCGCGCAGATCGAGGCCGCCGACCATGTCCAAGCCCTGGTCGAGCAGAAGCGCGCCGCTCGCGAGCACCGCGCAACTGACCGCCTCGCGCACGCCGTCCCCGCCAGCCAGACTTTGCTCGTGCGCGCCGCGGAACGGGGCGCCAATCTGGGCGCCATCACCGCCGCCCTGATACGGCTACTGGATCGCACCAACGCCGCCGATTTGCAGGCCGCCATCCTCGAGGCGCTGGAGCGCGATGTGCCGCATCCCAACGCCGTGCGTCTGGCCCTCGAGCATCGCCGCGAACAGCGTGGCCAGGCGCCACAGGTCGATCTCGCGTTGCCCGAGCATGTGCAACGGCGCGACGCCCCGGTGCGGCCGCATGCGCTGGAAACCTACGACCAGCTCAAGGAGCGTTCCGATGACTGACCTCGACGCTCTGCGCGCCCGCGCCGAGGCGCTGCATCTGCACGGCCTGGTGGCGCACTGGCCTGAGGTCGCGACCCAAACCTGGGTCGCGCCGTTGCTCGATTGGGAAGAGCAGCAGCGCGCCTGCCGCAGCCTGGAACGGCGGCTGCAGACCGCTCATATCGGCCGCTTCAAGCCGTTGTGCGACTTCGACTGGAACTGGCCCAAGCGCTGCGACCGAGCCGCCATCGAGGCGCTGATGGCGCTCGACTTCCTCAAGGAGGCCGCCAATATCGTCGTCGTCGGTCCCAACGGCGTCGGCAAGTCGACCCTGGCGCAGAACATCGCTCACCAGGCGCTGATCCAAGGGCACACGGTCCTGTTCACCAGCGCGGGCCAGTTGCTCGGCGACCTTTGCGCGCTCGATAGCGATTCCGCACTGCGACGCCGCCTGCGCCACTATGCGCGCCCGCAATTGCTGGTGATCGACGAAGTCGGGTATCTCTCCTATTCCAACCGCCATGCCGACCTCATGTTCGAACTGGTCTCGCGGCGTTATCAGAGCAAGAGCACGCTGGTCACCACCAATCGGCCGTTCGCCGAATGGCGCGAGGTGTTCCCCAACGCCGCCTGCGTCGTCTCGCTGGTTGACCGCCTCGTTCACAACGCCGAAATCATCGCCATCGAAGGCGACTCCTATCGCCTCAAGGAAGCTCATGACCGCGCCGAGCAGCGTGCGCGGCAGCGGCGCGGAGCCAAGCCATGAGCGCGTCGCCGCCGTCGCCTTTGCCCGCGCATCTGCGTCCGATCCCCGTCGAAATCCCCGCCACCTGGACGCCCGAGCAGGCGCTTGCCGTGTTCGAACTGCTCGACGAAATCAGAGACAAAATCTGGTCTCGCTACGGGAGTCGATTGCAAGGTCTAATCCAGGAGCAACAGACATCCTCCGAGGCCGACCACAGAAACGACATTACGACTTCCCCTGATCGGCCCAACTTCTGACCACGAGTTGAAAACCAGGCCCTGCAGCCGGCGCCGCGCTATTCCCGACGGTCAATCGGCGCGCAAATCGACTCCTTCAATATCGTGCGCTGCGGGTAGCGCTCGCCCCGGCGGAGCTGGTCGGGGTTGCGCAGCCGGGGCGAGCGCGGCGGCGTGAGGAACCGTCTCTTGAGGCTCAGGCCCAGTTCTTGAAGCGCCAGCTCTCGTTGCCGGTCTCACCAACGCAGATAAGCCATCAAACCGAACACGCGCCGTCTATGCGCGCTTTCTCTCCGCCGCTAACACCACGGGTATTATGAGCGGTGACAAGCGCGGAGACGTTGCTTGATTGCGCGATGACGGTCGAGCAATGTGCGATCTTATCGGCTGCGGCACTCGAATTTCGACATAAATGCAACTCGACTGACAGATCGCTCTGAGGGTTCGCGGCTTCGCCCACCCCCGCCAGCGTGGGCTGCGGCACCACGATGGGCGCTCCGGCCGCCTGATAAGCGTTTATCGCCTGGACTTGGACTTGCCGTATGCAACCCGTGTCGTACTGGCACGCCTGTCTTAGTCGCCAGAACGGAATTCCAATCTGATCCGCGTAGCCCCTTCCTCGGGTAGACTTGAGATAGGCGTAAGCTGCAGCAATGACGTTATCCAACTCCGCCAATTCGGGGGTTCGGCAGATGACTATTTCGTCGGGAAGGTGAGCCCTAATGCAATCGAAGCTCGGACTTTCCGCGGCGGCCGGGCGCCAGCTGACGAAACTGAACCCGCACGCCGAAACGGCGCATAGTAAGAGAGTACGCATTCCGCAACGCCCCTCAAGCCACTTCAGACGTATGCGCTGGAATTTCAACCTTTCCGCTGCGAGTTGCAATCGCATTCGCACCCGCCAATTTCAGCAGACGGAATGCGATGTGGGAGGCGTAGGTCGTTCGCTACTGCGGCTCCAAAGCCCTAATTGCCGGCTCAAACTCTATCATCGGCTGCGCCGCGCCCCACATGCGCTCGAAATGCGCGTCGAACTTTGCAGCGGCACAAGAATCAACGCGGGCATCGCCCCACGTAAACGCGAATCCTGAACTGATTTGCCTGATTCGTGAAGAGTCTAGAGCGGTATCCGAACGGATTGAATCGGTTGGGGGATTCCCGAATCGGTTAATTTCTGCTTCCTCATTCACGCTGCGAGAATGGGGGCGGCGGGGATGGGTCTTTCCAACGATCTTCGCGAGCGCGTGGTTGAGGCGGTGGTCTTGGGCGGGTTGTCGCGCAATCAGGCGGCCGCGCATTTCAAAGTGAGCATAGCGAGCGCAGTGCGCTGGGTGAAGCGGTTCAAGACCACGGGCGAAATTTCGCCGGCGCCTTGTGGCGGCGACCGACGCTCCGGCCGGATCGAGGCGCATCACGACTATCTGTTGGGCCTGATCCGGCGCAGCCCGGACAAGACGCTGCTCGAGATCCAGGAGCGGCTGATCGCCAATTGCGGCGAGCGCTTTGCGGTCTCCGTGCTGTGGCGCTTCTTCGACCGTCACGCGATCACCTTTAAAAAAACGGCGCATGCCGAGGAGCAACAACGCGCGGACGTGCAAAGTCGACGCCGGGAATGGTTCGCGGGGCAACTCGATCTCGATCCGACGAAACTCGTTTTCGTTGACGAGACCGGAGCCTCCACCAATCTCGCGCGCAAAAGCGGACGTTGTCGGCGCGGGCGCCGCTTGCGGGCGGCCATCCCGCACAGTCACTACAAAACGGTGACTTTGGTCGCCGGCCTTCGCCTTCGCGGCCTGACAGCGGCAAAGACTTTCGACGGACCGATCAACGCCGCCCGGTTCGAGGATTGGCTGGAGACATGCCTCGTCCCCACGCTCTCGCCCGGCGAGGTCGTCGTCATGGACAATCTCCCGGCTCACAAGGGGCCGCGGGTCGAGCAACTCATCAAGGCGGCGGGCGCGGAGTTGCGATATCTCCCAGCCTACAGTCCTGATATGAACCCCATCGAAAAAGCCTTCTCCAAGCTCAAAGCCTTCCTGCGCAAAATCGCCGAACGGACCGTCGCGGGCCTCATGCGCGCCCTCGAAACCTGCGCCGAAATCTTCAAGCCCTCGCAATGTACAAATTACTTCAAATCCTGTGGTTATGAGCACGATACAGGATGATCGGATTCCGCTCTAGATTTTCTACGAGAAGCGGGCGCGCCGATAAACAGTCACCGAGAAGCTGAGCGGGGGACGCGAGAGGCAAAGCCTCTTAGCAAGCTGGCCGCGTCTGCGGCCTGATAGGGGTCATCGTGGAATCTTCCCGAAAGAGCACGCTAAGCGGCGTCGAGGAATTCGGCGCGCGGATTTCGTAGGGGCCGTAAGCGCCGGATCATGCCGACGGCTTCGGGGTCTGTTGATTCGGGCTGCGACATGCAGTGGCGGATTCTGAACTTATCCGCAGAGTCGTGTCGATAGATTTCAAAGATAACGGGCAGGTTTAACGGGCTATATGCGGCTTTTATGCCACAGCAGGGAACGCGTTAGGGATCGTCACCCGAATGGGCCATGACGCCGCGCGGCATGGGGGGCTTGCGCCTAGAGCCCGCCCGCGCTGCGGAAGCGAGGGAACGCCCGTCAGGGCCTCATACCGATCACCCAAGCCAACCCTTGCTGAGACTCTCCTAAAGGCTCAATGTCGAGCGCCGCTAAATTACCAAACCGCACCGCATGTATAATCGGCCCGTTTCCTCCAAAACATACGTTGGTAAAATTCGACATTATCTTACCATTTATTCGTACAGGCAGCTCATCTAAACATACAAACTTGTCTCTGAATGTAATTGTCAGCGCAGATGGATCAAAGCTTATATTTCCACTTTGCTTCTGTGCGCCATAATTCACAAACTTATGTCCGTCAGCGTAAAAAATAGCAAATCCAAGCGGATATTTACTTTCTAGATCATGATCTTTGACGATTTGATCCAGTATCGGTTCTAGTATCGGTAACGTTTTATCTTTGTGTTCAATTATTGTGGCAATAAATTCGACGTTATCATCAAGGCTTGCGAATTTTAATCCTCCCGCTTTTACAAGCTCGCCAATACGCTTCCATGCATAATCAGCAAATGGAGTGTCTGGAAATTTTAACGCGAAATTAGTCACTAGAACGATATCATCCGATGCTCGAACCGCATCCCAAGCACTAGAAATATCTTCCGAGGATGGTTCTTTTGGGAGTTCCGGAATGGGTTTGGGGAATTCCGGAATGGGCTTGGTCTCAATGTTGGGTGCCTGAGCAACGTTCTCAACGCTGAATAGTATCGTAATTGTTGCGGGTATTATCGCCGCTAGCATTAGGGGCAGACAAAACAAAATCATCGCGTGCTTCAGGCGTTGCCAAAAGCTGACTCGCTCAAAAAATGAACCAACGGACGCGTTCATTTTGCCAATGCCTTCACGGCTTTAAAAATACCAACTAAAATAATGACAGTAGACGCCAATATTTCAAGGTAAAACATCCAGTCGCCGAGCGAAAGTTGTGTGAATGGGATAATCTTCCCGTCCAGCCCGAGCATTTTTAGAACATATTCTATCATAGCGATACCAAGTATCGATACTACGGACACGATAAGATGAACGACTAATTCTACGATGGGAGATTCTGAGCAACTCCATACTTCGGCGACGAAATCGCGAAGCACGGTCGTGAAACGGGCCAATCGTGAGCTCCAACGTAATTAGCCCTCGTGTTCGGAGGTAGGTCGGAAATCATAGGCCGAAGAGGGCTTCTGCGCTAGTGCACGAGCCCATGGGAGGAGCGATCCGGCTCTTCGACAAAGGACGCGCGATCCAACTCCTCGACGAGCAAGTGGACGAGCCATATGCGGCAAAGCTCGTCCGGCATGGCGTAAACGCGCTCCGCAAACGCTACCGCGGCGGCCTGGTGGTCGACCGAGCCGTCCGCCAGCCGGCTGTGCGCGCCGACCTCGACGAGGATATCGTGGATCTCGTCCTCGGTTATTTCATGCGGACTGGTCATTGCGTCTTCTCCTTTTCAGCGCCGGGATGGCGCTTACACGATATCAATGGGTTACGGCGAGGCCGCCGCCGTCATGACGGCAGATGACGGGTTATCCAGTTTTCTACATCACACACACATACGCGCGTATACGCCGACAACTTTTTGCCGGTGTTGCCGGTGTGTGTTGCCGGTCGTTGCTCCGGCAACACCGGCAAAGTGTGTACGCGCGCGCGAGGCCGTCACTGCAGCGGCTCCTTTGGCAGTTCCCAGACGACGAAATGCTCGCGGCCCTTGCCGTGTCGCTCCGGCGCCCCGCCTAATTTTACTGCGTCACAAGTTCTCACGCCGCGAGCGCCTGGCGATCGGCGCGGCGCAACAGGGACATCGTGAGAGCGTATCGACGAGCGCGACCACCAATCGTCTGCGCATCGTCGCGATGGAGTTCGGTACGTGACGCGCGGTTCGCAGTGGCAGGGCGTCGGGATCCGTCACCGTGGGGAACGGCAGGTTCTTCGCACCGCGCAATGGGACGAGGTCCTGAGGGGGGAATCGTCTCCCTCTCGGAGACCAGGAATCCGTAGGCCGCGATGCACAACGTGGCGTGATGATGGAAGCCGCGCCAACCTCGCCCTTCGAAGTGACCGAGCCCGACCTCTTGCTTCAGTTCCTGATAATCGCGCTCGATACGCCAGCGCAGTTTGGCGATGTCCACCAATTTGCGGAAAGCAATATTCTTCGGAAGCGTCGAGAACCAGTATTTGGTGGGTTTCTCCTCGCCTTCGGGCCACTCGACCAACAGCCACTCTTCCGGCCGAGGCTCGGTGAGAGTGTAGTCTCGATGCGCGGCGCGAACGCGCACGCGGGCGAAGCGAGACGACAGCCGCTCGCAGCTGCCCTCGCGCCACGTGATCTTGCGCCAAGCGCGCCTGGGCAAGCCGAGAGCGAGTTCTTCGACCGAGATCGGTTTATGCCCGTCGTCGCGACGGAGGCGCTTCGCTCGCCGGCCGCGGCCAGACCATGTCTTCGGCGGCGGCGGCTCCGTGTCGGATGTCCACACCGTGGTGTTCGGTAAGATTCCGGCGACATAGGTCAACGCGAGGGCGCTGACGCCCGCACGCAGTTGCGTGTTGCAGCCGTAGCCCGCGTCCATCAGCACCACGCCGCGCGGGAGCCCCGCCTCGCAGGCCGCTTCGATCTGCTCGAGGGCGATCTGGGGTTTGGTTCGGAACTCGATCTCCTCGGGCACGCCGACCTTGCGCCGACGTTCCTCGTCGCTCGCCCACTCCTTCGGCAGATAGAGGCGCCAAGCAACCGGTAGGCTGGCATGGTGATTGGCGAGAGACAGCGATACGGCGACCTGGCAATTGTCCTGCTTGCCGAGCTGGCCGCAGTATTGGCGAGCGACGCCTACCGAATGCTTGCCTTGTTTGGGAAAGCCGGTGTCGTCGATGATCCACGCTTCGATCGGCCCGTGGCTCTCGATCGCCGGCAGGACCGTCGCTCCGACCTTGGTCAACACCTTCTCGTCCGACCACGGTGACTTGCCGACGAAATGGAGCAACGACTGATGCTGCGCCGCGGTCCTCTCCGGCGCCGTCACCGCCGCCATCGGCTCGACGCTCTTGCGCTCGCCGGGCATGATCAGGCCCAGGCAATAATCACGCAACGGGCCGGCGCGGTCCGCGTGGCCGATCACACTCACGAGTGCTCGGACATATGCCGCAAATCGCAACTCGCTGCCGTCTGTCGATCGCCTGGCCATCTCACAGCCCCCTTCACGCTGATGATCGAATCTCGCCTCGTAGCTGATTCGCAGCGCAGGTGGCCCGCGACTTTCTGACTCAGGTTCCGCCTGAAATTTTCTAACTCAGTAAGACTAAGACCTTGAACGTGTAGCGCAGGGTCCGCTCGGAAATGCCCGCTCTGGCGGCTTCGGCAATCACTTCCGCCGCCAGCCGTGGGCCGTTCTTGAGCGCCTCGACGAGGAACAGCGTGGCGTGGGTTCCACGTGCGGCCGGCTTGGCTTCGAACTTGGCGAGGACGTCGTGAGCGGAGCCTTCGATTGCGCCGCCCCAAAGGACGCGCTGCGCTTCGATCTCGGGCCAATCGTCGAGCGGGCGTTGGTCCAGTTTGTAATCGAAGCCGCCAAAATCCGGGCCATTTGAAACTTTTGCCCGCATGAGCGCTCGCCGCGCCTCCCGCCCGCCGTTCTGGTCCCGCGCCGCGACGAGGACGCAGCGCGGCAGGGCGTGAAACGCCAGCGACCCGGACACCCGGTCGAGCGGATTGCCGCCCGCCGTGTTCTTGGTGAAATGGTGGACGCCGAGGCCGCAAGCGCCGGTTCGCGCGCAAAGATCCGCGAAGGGCTGGAGGCCGACGCGCTTCTCGACGTTCTTGTGGCTGTCGCCTTTGACCGCGACGGCAATCGGGTCGAGGACGATCAGGCGGACGTCCTCGATGCGCTGCATCGTCTGCGTCAGTTTCGGCATGTCGGCGGCCGGGTCGAAGGGCCGTTTCCGTTCGCCTTCGCGCACGCTTTCGATGAAGTGCATGTGAAACCGATCTCCGCCCGCTGCCAGGAAGCGCGGCAGGAGCGTGTCGGCTATGCCGTCCTCTCCGCTCCAGAAGACGACGCGGCCCGGTTCGGTCGCCTGACCGTCAGGCCACTGGCCGCCGCTCGTGATGGTCGCGGAGAACGACAGCGCGATAGTCGATTTGCCGGCGGTCGATTGACCGGCGAGCAGATTGAAAACAGCGCATTGCAGCCAGTTCGGCCACAGCCAGTTGACCGGTGCAGGCTCGACGTCGGCGGCGTTGATCAGGACGACTCGCGCGTCTTTCGCCTCGCCGATTTGCGGCGCGCCCCTGTCGGGCGGCGCTTGCGCTTGCACGCCACCGCTTTTCGCCTCGGCCCGCTTGCGTTTCGCCTTGACGGCTTCGGCGACGAGTTGGTCGAAAGCGTCGACTTCTCCCGGCGTGAAATTGTCGAAATCCGGCGCTTCGAGCGCCTTCGCTTCCTTGGCGATATCCTTCCGATAGCCTTCGTCCTCGTCGCGGCCGGTCATAACGGCGGCCCTTCGGTCTCTTCGCCGAGCGTCTTCACGACCGCGAAAGCCTCGCGGGTCACGCTGGCGACCTGCTTGCAATGGACGGCGATGGTCAGCGTGTCGCCTCGGTCGGCGGCCAGTTCGATGCTTCGCCAATAGGAGCTTGCGAGCGCCGCGAGCCGCCCGATCTCGTCGAGCTTCAGGAAATCGACCGCAGCCTCGGCTTCCGGCGAAGGATGCGGCGTGGCGCCGGACGCGTTCACGGCGCGGACGATTTCGCGGAGATCGGTCATCGGCCGCCCTCCGCTTCGAGCCCGTCGGCGTCGAGCGGGCCGGCTTGCGATGTGGCGCGGGCGGCGCTAGAACAGCGCGTCAGCTCTTTTAGTGTCGCCTTCGAGGCCCGGTCGTCGCCAGCGATCGGGCCTTTCTTTGTCGTCACCGAGCGCTTTCCCGGAGAAGATCGGCGAGCGCGGCGACCGTGACGAGCCTGCGCGAACCGATTTTAAGCGTCGCGAGCTTGTTTTGCCCGATGAGCCGATAAAGCGTCGCGCGGGAGGCCGCACGCTTCCGCCGCCTCACGGATCGAGAAGGCGCAACGCTCTGGTTTCTGACGGTCGTTAGACATTTGACTGCTGTCCCGTGGGTGCGCTTTTTCAGCGCGTCGCGCACGATACAGCAACGTCTCACCATGTGGTAGGATCAATTCTTAGAAAATTTGATTGTCAACTCATGCTCGATTGTCAACTCTGGCGAATGCCCAGTTGACAATACTCGCTTTGTCAACTGACGCCTGAGAGCTTATTCAAGAGTTGGTTCAATGCGCTTCGCTCTTCGGCCGAAAGTCCGGCGACCTCGCGCGGCTCTGCGCCGGCGCCGTCGCGCTCCTGAAGCGGTTCGTCCGCCCACAACAATTGCTTCGCCAAAAAGAGCGCCGCCCGCGTCCCGCTCCCGTCGGGCCGCTGTGCATGCCACCACACGAGCCGACGCGTCGTCATCGTCGCGATGGCCTTCCCGCGCCGCCAAGCCGCCGCGACTTCCGGATGTTCGCGAAACCGGGCGGACAGCGTCGGCGCCGTCACGTCGAGGACATACGCCGCCTCGGCCATCGTGCACCTGATCGCCGCCAACCTCTCCAACGTTTCCGCAATCGGAAGCCTGCCGCCCGGAGCGAGTTTCCTGGGACGGCCCCGCTTTTTGCCGGCCTCTCGCACCGTCGCTGTCGCCATGTCGCAGCGTAGCATGAAAAATACAAAAAAATTACAGGCTGTAGGACGCGACGGACCTCCGCACGCGCGCGAGCCGACACCGTTAGATTAGAAGCCCCGCCCCGCCTCTCCAATCAGCCCTGGGAAATCAGACGCGCTCTCAAGCAAGCGGCGAAGATTTCGCGTCTTGCGCGCTCCCTCGCTCTGCAGACCAGGGCCGTTCGCGTCGTCGTGAAGCCGCTCCTGCTCGTTTTTTGGGCATTGCCGGGCGCCTGAGGGCGTGCAACCAATTACGGTTTCGCGCCCGGCTGACTGTTGATCCGCCGCATGTTCGCCCACCGCCGCGACCCATCCCTGCCGACCGATTTCGACTGAGCGCCGCACGAAGACAGCTTGCGGCGGACGGCCGCGACACGCCGAGGCTGCGAGGCGCGCCCCGCCGGGCCCGCCTCGCGCCAACGCATCAAACCGCTCGGACCCGCACGTAGGAGCCCGGCGCATCCTCGATGACCTTGAGCTTGCCGTCGCCCGGAGTGCGCGCCGGCACGCGGCCGCCGTCGTACTGCGTCACCCACTTGTCCCAGTACGGCCACCACGACCCCTTTTGCGCCTCGGCGCTGGCGAACCATTCGTCGGGCGAAGCAGGCGGCTTGTCGTTGGTCCAATGGCCGTACTTGCTGCCGGGCGGGCTGATCACGCCCGCCAGGTGGCCGGACGCCGCGAGCACGAAGGTGACTGGTCCCGAATAGATCTGCGTCGCCGCGTAGGTCGACTTCCACGGCGCAAGATGGTCCTCGCGGCATGACAAGAGGAAGCTCGGCGTCTTCACCTTGGCGATGTCGATCGGCGTGCCGGCGAGCGTGATGCCGCCGGGCTCCTTCAGCAGGTTCTTCTGATACATGTTTCGCATGTAGTAGGAATGCATCACCGCCGGCATCCGGGTCGCATCGGCGTTCCAATAAAGAAGATCGAAGGGAACTGGATCCTTGCCGAGCAGGTAGTTGTTGACCACGAACGACCAGATGAGGTCGTTGGCACGCAGCATGTTGAACGACATCGCCATGTCCGCCGCGTCGAGATAGCCATGTTCCTGCATGCGCTTCTCGACCGACGAGATCTGATCATCGTCGATGAACACGCCCATGTCGCCGACCTCGGTGAAATCGATCAGCGTGACGAAGTAGGTGGCGCTCGCGACGCGGTTGTCGCCCTGCGCGGCCAGATAGGCGAGCGTCGCGGCGAGGATCGTGCCGCCGAGACAATAGCCGATCACGTTGAAGCTGTGCTCGCCGGTCGCCGCCTCGACGGCGTCGAACGCGGCGATGAGCCCGTGAGACATATAATCCTCGAAGGTCTCCTGCGCGAGCGTCTCGTCCGGATTGACCCAGGAGGTCACGAACACCGTATGCCCCTGGTCGACCGCCCATTTGATGAACGAGTTCTTCGGCTGCAGGTCGAGAACATAGTACTTGTTGATCCACGGCATGACGATCAGCAGCGGCCGCCTGCGCACTTCAGGCGTCGTCGGCGTATATTGGATGAGCTGCAGGAGCTCGTTCTGGAAGATGACCTTGCCCGGCGTCGAAGCGATGTTCTCGCCGAACCGGAAGGCGTTCGTGTCGGTCATGGCGATCGCGAGCCGGCCGTCGCCGCGGTCAAGGTCGGCAAGCACGTGTTCGAGCCCGCGCAGCAGGTTCTCCCCCCCTGTGTTCAGCGTCGCCGACAGCACTTCGGGATTGGTGGCGAGGAAGTTCGTCGGCGACATCGCGTCGACGAACTGGCGCGTGTAGAAATCCACCTTGCGCGCCGTCGCGGGATCGAGATCCTTGACCCCGCGCACCATCGACAGGAGCGATTTCGAAGCGATGAGATAGCTCTCCCGAATGAAGCTGAACGTCGCGTTCTCGCTCCAGTCCGGGTGGCTGAACCGCTTGTCCTTCGGCAGGGCGGCGTCCTCGGACGGGAGGTTGAGCATCCGTTCGGCGGCGTGGCGCCAAACGTTCAGGCTTTCGTTGAACAGATGGATCTGCGCGGCCGCGACGGCCGCGGGATCGTTCATCATCTTGGTCATCAGATCGAGAAAGGCGCCGCCGAGGACGGACGCGTCGCCTATGCCGAGGTGGCCATCGTCGGGCTGCCGGGACAGGAAGCGCAGCATCAGCTTCTGGCTCTGCTCTGCGATGGATTGGAAATGCCCAGCCAG
Organism: uncultured Alphaproteobacteria bacterium; assembly: GCA_963805295.1. Taxonomy (GTDB): domain Bacteria; phylum Pseudomonadota; class Alphaproteobacteria; order Rhizobiales; family Beijerinckiaceae; genus Roseiarcus. The sequence continues at coordinate 17,437 of CAWDTW010000069.1, forward strand.
GACCACCGGGTCCCAAACGGCTCCTGTGTCATCAACCTTCATGTCGTCCTCCCTCGCGTGTCGCGGCTGGCCGCCCCCCTCGCACGCGCCGGACGGTCGCCGTTGCGCCGCGGGGCGATCGCCTGGCCCGCGGCGCTTCGACAGCGCCAGCGTCTGCTCCACGTTATCCGTTCGCGTATAGGACCGCTACTAACGCGCACGCGCAATCAGACGAAACGCGCAGGCCGCCGGCCGTCCGCGATTGTCGATCGGGGACTGCGCGAGGGTGCGCGCGACGGACGACGGCGATGGAGTCGAAGCGACTGTTGCACCACGTCATGAAGCCCGTTTCATCAGGGTTAGGTCCCATGTCGCCACTTTTCTTCATGCGGTCGAACTGCGCTTAACGACGAGTCGGTGGTGATCAGGGTTGCGCGTCGAGGGACCATCTGCCGTCCCTCAACGTCATTGCGCCGGAAAAGCCATTGAGGCAGGTGACGGTCGAATGCTTGAGGCCGTCGTCGCCGATTTTGGGTGTGGAAATGGCGATAAGCGATTTGCAGTCCACGCCCGAACGAGCGATATCGGACGGCGACGGCGCGTCGGACCATTTGTCGTTTGACGTAGCCGGTTGTCCGCCGGATTCTGGCCCGGCGGGAGCGGTGATTCCACCGCGGGTTTCGAGGATGTAGGCGGTCGCCGCGTCGCGAAAGTCTCTCTCGATGAACTCCATAGCGAGAAAGGGAAGAATTGACCCGTGCCCTTCGATCGCCTTGGCGGCTTCCAGGCGCTCTTTGGGGCACTTGCCTATAGCGGCGTTGACGATCCGTATCGGCCGGCTCAGTTGAGACGCGCACGAAGCTTTCCACGGCGTCTGATAGGCAGCTCCAGTAGGCTTGCACGACCGGATCGTTGATCACCTCCTCGGGATCGAAAGCTTCGGCTCCAGACGCGCAAAAGAGCGCCGCGCAGACCGCGACGGCACACATGGCGAGACGCTTCATGTCGATCCTCCGCCGGTCTCGTCTCGCCCCGCGGCCATTTCCTCTAAAAGGCTTATCCCTCTGCGTCCGGGGCGACAAAATGTTGTAGGCGCGGGATCAGGTTCGTGATAGAACAAATCACGAACATGATGGCCCTGGGTGACGCAGATGACCGACTTCCCCCGCTCCTTGATCGAGTTCCAGCAGCACTTCCCGGATGAGGCGGCGTGCGTGGAATACCTGTTCGCGGCGCGCTGGCCGGCGGGCTTCGCCTGCCCCGGCTGCGGCAGCAGCAAGGCGTGGGCGCTGCACACCAAGGCGTGGACTTGGGAATGCGCCGGCTGCGGCAAGCAGACCTCGGTCACCGCCGGCACGATCATGCACCACTCCAAGCTGCCGCTGACCACTTGGTTCTGGGCGGCCTATCTGATGGCGACCCATTCCAACGGCATCTCGGCGCTGCAACTGCAACGCCAGCTCGCTCTCGGCTCCTACAAGACGGCGTGGCTGCTGTGCGCCAAGCTGCGCCGCACAATGGTGGCGCCCGGCCGCAGCGCGCTCGCCGGCCTGGTCGAGGTCGACGAAACCGAGATCGCCTGCCGCAGCAAACATGACCCCGTGACCGGCGGCGGAGGACGCAGCCATCAGGGCAAGATGCTGATCGTCGGCGCCGTCGAGGTGCAGGACGGCGGCGCTGGACCCGGCCGCATTCGGCTCGCCGAGGTGTCCGACTATTCGGCCAACAGTCTGCATCCCTTCGTCGCCCAAAATCTCGCAGCGGGGGCTACCGCCAAAACCGACGGATGGTCCGCCTATCCCGGCGCTCCCGGCGTCAGCCACGATCCCCACGTCATCGGCAAGATGGCCGCCCATATCGTGCTGCCGTGGGTGCACCGGATCTTCTCCAACCTCAAGGTCTGGGGTTTGGGCGTCTATCACGGCCTGCGCCGCCAGCATCTCCAATCTTACCTCGACGAGTTCGTCTTCCGCTTCAACCGCCGCCGCACCCGGCACGCCGCCTTCCGCTCCTTGCTCGGCATCGCCGCCGGCCACCCACCCTTCACCTACCAAATGTTGATCTCACCGGAAGCAAGGGCATAAGCCTTTCCTCTAAAACCCATGCGCTTCGCAGTAACCGGCATCGGCAGTTTTCCATAGCGCCCGGTCAGCTTCGCTCTGCATCGTGAGAAAGCAATGATCGACCCAATACCGTTGACCCGCGGAATCGTCTAAAAGCTCAACTTGCGCAGCAAATCCACCATTCACGGCATACTTAGCGACACGCACTCGGGCACCTGAACTTAGCCAAGCGAAGCGCTCTCCTTGGCTGACGCCGAACGCGTCGATGTCGCTTTTGGACGCGTAGTCCACCCCGTGGCCGACGGCGCTAAGCTTCATCTCGGCGAAAGCCAACTGAATCGAAATGATGTTCGCATTGTTCTCTGTGACGATTTGAGTGAGGACATGATCGGGGGCGACTGCGCTCATCCCCTGAGAAATTGGGGTCGCAACGCCTGGCAGTTCAATCGTCGCGAGTTCGCCGTTCAACTTGTAACCGGCGACGCGAGGACGAAGCTCCTTGACCGAATTGGCGACCTCGGCGGGACCTGCCGTTTCCGGGTTTGCGAGCTTCCCTCTCTTTTGTGCAAGCTTCTTCGCAAGGGTTTCGGCCGAGTCGAGTTGGTCGGTCGTAAGTTGGGCGCCGAATTGAACAATCTCCAGTTCATGCTCGTCGTCTCCCAAGACCGGAATCAATGCCGTCTTGCCGACTGGTCGCCCTCCATCGCTGTATGCCAGGAGCAGCAAGGCATAGGCATGCGCGAAATCCTTTTGCACGCCGCGTCCCTGGGCGTACATCACGCCCAGCAGGTGTTCTGCCTCGGCGCATCTCTCATTTGCGAGCGGCTGAAGTTTTTGAAAGCCGCGTCGAAATTGCCGCTTTCGTAAGCTCCCGAGCGTGGAACAACGTCTTTGCAATTGAACCGCGCCAGCGCCGCAACCGCCGCCGGGATTGAGATCACGGCGTCAGTAAATTGGTCAATCGGATGTCCGTCGTCTGCCTCCGCTCCAGCGGGTCGCATCCAGCCGCTTTGCCCGGCATGCTCGCCATCAAGAATTGTCACGTGAAGCCAGTCGTCGTCATTTGAAGGGTCGTATTTTAAAATCTTCGCAGTAACGTGATCACCCAGTTGGATACCATGTTTGAAGTCGATGTCGTTTCCTACGAGGAATTCGATAGTCCCGTTCCCAACTTTCTTAAATTGAACGACTGCCTCAGCTGGGATTATTGGATGAAGCTCTTGTAGACGTATATAACCAACGAACCTTTTCGACGAGATGTGAACCTTCGCAATGGGAAGTCCTAAGTCTCCGTCGTGGAAGTGAACGATGTCCTTCGCAGGATCAAACGTCACTATTTGTACTACAACGGGCAAGTCATGCTGAAACGTCTGACAACCAGGCGGGTGCTGTTGGTCAAGCCAATCGCGGTATCGGTCCGCAGTGTCGCAGACGGTCGCTGTGTCGACCCCGCCCCCGTCGTCGCCAAGGAACGCGTGAGTTCCGGGGTCGGCCTTGTGCCAAGCCGGAACGTCCTTCTCCGCTGCTAACGCCGATGCTGCAAGGCCAAGCATTGCGGCAACGACTTTGGTTGTGACTAGCTTGAACCGCATCGCCTCCCGCTAGGCTGTCACCCTCTATGTGCCGCCCCAGCAGATGCTCTGCGTCGGGCATCTCTGGATTGCGAGTGGACCCCGACGTTTGCACGGTCGTGCAATACGGCTAAGTGCCTTACGTTGGTTACGCCGCTCACGCCTTGAGATCAATCAAATGCAAACGGCAATTCCGAAGGCCTCAAGCGGGCCGCTTGAACGCCAAGACGTTCTCGTCGGGCGCTCCCTCGCAATGCCGCGCCCATGCGTCCATAAGCTCGCGCCGCCGCGCCAGCGCATCCGATCGGCGGTAGGCTTGCTCGGCCTTGTCGCCGATGACATGGGCAAGCGCATGCTCGGCGAGTTCGCGCGGGAAATGCGTCTCGTTGCCGGCCCAATCGCGGAAGGCGCTGCGGAAACCGTGCGTGGTCGCATCCTCGATCCCCATGCGACGGAGCACCATTTCCAGCGCCATGACAGACAGCGGCTTTCCGGACCGCTGGCCGGGGAAAACGTAATCCGAAACCTTCGCCTCGTTGACCTTCGTCAGGATCGCGAGCGCAGGCTCGCTGAGCGGGACGCGATGCTCGCGCGCTGCCTTCATACGCTCGGCCGGGATGGTCCAGACCTTGGCGTCAAGGTCGATCTCAAACCATCGCGCGCCGAGAATTTCGCCGGATCGAGCCGCCGTCAGGATAGCGAATTCCAGCGCCAGCCCGGCCACGGCCTCGCGCTCGCGGAGCATGGCGACAAAGGCGGGAACGTCCTGGTAGCGCATGGCCGCATGATGGCCGCGCGAAAGGCGAGACGGTTTGGGCAACAGGTTCTCAAGGTGTCCACGCCATGCGGCGGGGTTCTCTCCCGTCCGATAGCCCTTGGCCTTGGCTGCGTTGAGGACGCGCTCGATGCGCCCGCGAAGGCGAGAAGCCGTCTCGGGCTTTTCCCGCCAGATTGGTTGCAATACGGCGAGAACGTCCGCCGTCTCAATCTTGTCGACGGGCTTGGCGCGCAAGGGCTCGGCGTACACCGTGAGGGTCATGCGCCATTGGGCCTTGTGCTTCTCGTTGCGGAAACCCTCTGCCAACTGGCCGGCGATCTCGTCGGCGATCTCGCCGAATGTCGGGACGCCCTCGCCCTTCTTTCGGGCTGCAATCGGATCAACGCCGCTGCGCGCAAGCCTGCGCCCTGCCAGCGCCTTTTCTCGCGCCTCGGCGAGGGTCACCTCGGGATAGGAGCCAAGCCCCATTTCGCGGGGGGCGCCCTGCCACAGAAAGCGCAAAACCCACTTCTTCCTCCCGGTCGGCGCGACGGCCAGTTGAAGTCCGCCGCCATCGCCGTACTTGCCCGCTTTCGCAGTTTCGACTTTGCGCGCCGTCAGCTTGCCCATGATAATCAGTCCACAATTCCGTCCACAAATCAGGATGAGATTGTGAGCGACAACGTGCGACTTGTAAAGACGGGTGACGTGCAAAATGCCGTTATTTCAGATGGTAAGCCGAGCGTCCGGAGCCGCCGAGAGACGGTAGTATGGCGGCCTGCGTCTCCGCCATCCTGCTTCGCACTTCGTGCTTCGCAGGACTGGCGTCCTACCGGAGTGCGAAGCAGGATGCCCTTCGAAGCTTTAACGAAGAAGGGCATTCAGTGCATTACGTCTATTTGTGGGAACGAAGTGGGCGCCAGCGATTTGTTGGTGTTACCGCCGATTTGAAGCGGCGATTTGCCGAGCACAATTGCGGCAAGTCGCCGCACACTGCAAAGTTCAAGCCCTGGCGGCTCGTGACGTACGTCGCCCTCTCGGATGAACGCAGAGCTGCGGAATTCGAGGTCTGTCTCGAGTCCGGCTCGGGCCACGCCTTTGCGACCCAGCGACCATGGTGAGTGAGCGGGCCGACCCACGTCTCGGCGCCGGGCCGGCTGCGAACTCAGCTCGCCTTGCGCGACAGCGTGAGCGCCATAACAAGCCCCACAATTGGCCCCACATGGATGATCCCCCTAAGCGGCCATCTGCGCGGTTTCACGTAAACTTCTTATAACGGTAACATCGCTCCGTCAGAGTGGCGTGGTCGACCTCCATTTTCAGCCGAGAGGCAATGCAGAGGGGAATTCGCCATGAAAACCCAGACTTCGCGCCCGCCAAATCGGCGACGCACTTGCGCGCTGTACCTGGACGTCGCGTCCGTTATTGCCGTCTCTTTGGCCATCCCGGCCGCTCCTGCCCAGGCGGACAGCAGCTATTTCCTGCCGAATAACCTGTTGGTCAGCCGCGTCATCTACGACAACAACCCCGACAACGTCTTGGCGGGAGGTACGCAGCTGCCGCCCGACTGCGTCCCCCCCAATTGCGTGACGGCGACAGCCGACGGCGCCTATCCCACCGTTTGGAATAATGCGCTCGTCGACGGCAGTTTCGGGATTACGGCGAAGATCATCCTTGATCAGTTGACCCCGGCCGGAGTGCCGGTCAATTCGCTCGAGGTGCCGAACAGCTCGCAGATTGGCGTCCCGCCGACCAAGGATCAGATGGTCAGCAGCTTCTCATCCAAATCGGAACTGGCGCTCAATGTGTCGACCGACGGGCAGTACGTCGCCTTTATGGGGTATCTGTCCCCGATCGACGCCCTTGACGTGTCCAATTCCAACACGCCCGGCGTCTTCGACCCCACGAACCCGGTGCCCCTCGCGTATGATCGCGTCGTGGCGCAGGTCGATGGGAAGGGCAAATTCCGCTTCACGTCGACCAATGCCTATAGCGGCAACAACGGCCGAGCGGCGATCCTCAACAACAGCAGCGGGGCGAACGTGGCCTACCTGGCAGGCAACGCCGGCAACGGAAGCAGTCCGCAGCCCGACGGCATCATCATCGGCGCCGGCGCACAGATCCTAACCCCCCAAATCAAATCGCTGGTCGCGCAACGTCCGGGCCTTCCGACTCCGGTCGGCAGCTTCAACATCACGCAGTTGGGCGATAAGCCGGACAAGATAGGCAAAGACGATAATTTTCGAGGGCTGAGGATATTTAACAATGTTCTTTATTACACGAAAGGCAGCGGCGGCAACGGCGTCAACACAGTCTACTTCGTCGATACGTCAGGGTTCGACGCCAATGGAAACCCGCTCGCCTGCCCGAAGGGCGTCGGCGTCCCGGCGGCGTCTGCAAGCCTCCCCGCCGGGCCGCTGACGTACAACCCGTCCGTGTTGCAGACGGAAGGGCTCACCCCCAACAACATGTGCATCCTGAACGGCTTCCCGACGGCGCTGAAGAGCGCGACGTCCTTTCCTTTCGGAGTTCTGGTTCGGCGACGCCAAGACGCTGTATGTCGCGGACGAGGGGAATGGCACGAACACCTTCGATGCCGGAAAGGGCATATACACCGCTGCCGCCGCCCAGACCACGGCAGGGCTCCAGAAGTGGGTGTTCGACGGCAAGAAATGGAACATGGTCTACACCCTGACCAACGGGTTGAGTCTGGGCGCGCCATACACGGTCCCCGGCTATCACACCGGCAATAATGCTGCGACCGGCCTCCCGTGGTCGCCCGCGACCGACGGCCTGCGCAATATCGCGGGGCATATCAACGGTGACGCCACGGCCACGATTTGGGCCATCACTTCGACGGTAAGCGGCAACGGCGACCAGGGCGCCGACCCCAACAAGCTGGTCATGGTCACAGACGTTTTGGCCGCAACGACGCTGCCCCAAGGCGAAAGCTTTGACACGCTTTGAACGGCCGGCTTTGGAGAGGTTCTGCGGGGTGTCTCATTCACGCCCGGCACAGGGGGCGGCCCATAGCGTTCGCGCTTAGCCGGCAATCGGGCAGCGTTATCATTCAGAGGACTCACAACGTGCTGGAGTTCTCTTGAAAGCGAGTGCGCCAAATGGCCCCGGCCCGACAAGCCGAGGCCGTGCGGCGGTCGCGAATGCTCGTTCCCTTTAATCGCGGCATTACGGTTACGCGACCGCAATTGCCTTTTTCTGGGACCCCACGCCGTAGCGCCTCTGACCTTGCGCACATTGAGGCATTGAAGGGCCTGTCACCATAACCTAACCGTAACCCCGTCTACCGTTGTGACGAAGCCTGTTCGCGCCAGCGCCGCGAGAACCGAGGCGACCTTGGGCGCGACTTATCGGCCCTGCGCGTCGTCGATCATCTGGAGCTTGCGGAAGAGCCGGCTTTCGAGGTCGGGCGGGATGTGCCGTGACTGCCTTTCCTCGACAAAGAAGGCGCGCAGCCACTCGTCTCGAAAGCTCACGATCATCCGGCCGCCGCAGTGTCTGTGTCCATGTACCACTCTTCAGGAAAACGCAACCGCGGAAGCTCACCTCGAGGGGGCTTCGCTCGGATCATTCGTAACGGTCGAGAACGGCGTTAACTCCGCCTTATCGCGCCTCCGGCATGCTTTCGCGCCATGTCGCTCGCCTTGCCGTTCGCCGCCCGCTCCGCGACCGCAGAGGGCCACGACGCGCGCGCGTCGGGCCTCGTCCTGGCGCTCGTCGCCGTCTTCCTGTTCGCGCTCTCCACCCTCTCGCCCGCGGTGCTCGGCGACGGGGACACCTGGTCGCATCTCGCGACGGGCGAATGGATGTTCGCCCACGGCGCCGTGCCGCGCGCCGATCCATTCAGCCATTCGATGCCGGGCGCGCCGTGGACCGCGCATGAATGGCTCTCCGAAATCCTCATGACGCTCGCCTTCCGCTGCGGCGGGTGGAGCGGCGTCGCGCTCCTGACCGGGGCCGCGGCGGCGGGCGCGGCGCTGATCATGGGCCTCAGGGTCGCGCGGGATCTGAGCGGCGCGGCGCTCGGCGTCACGGTCGCGCTCGGCGTCGAACTCTGGACCGCGAACCTGCTCGCGCGCCCGCATGTGCTCGCGCTGCCTCTCGCCGCCGCATGGACGGTCGGGCTCCTCGACGCGCGCGACCGGGCGAAGGCGCCGCCGCTCTGGTTCGCCCTCATGATGATCCTGTGGTCGAACATGCACGGCGGCTTCGTCTTCGGTCTCGCGCTGATCGGGCCGTTCGCGCTCGAGGCGGTCGCGGCGGCGCCGCGCGGGGCGCGCTTCGCGGCCTTATCCGCGTGGGCGCTCTTCGGCCTCGCGGCGATCGGCGCCGCGCTCGTCAATCCTTACGGCGTCGAGGCGCTCCTCTTTCCCTTCCGGCTGATGGGAGTCGAGAACCTGTCGCGCATCAGCGAATGGGCGCCGCAGGATTTCGGCCAACTCGGGCCGATGGAGATCGCGCTGCTTCTCCTCGTCGGCTTTGCGCTGACCCGGCCGATGGCGACGCCGCCGCTCCGCGCCGCGCTCCTCGCCGGTCTCCTCGCCATGGCGCTTCAGCACGCGCGCCACGCGCAGCTCCTCGGGCTCATCGGGCCGATGCTGCTGGCGCGGCCGATCGCCGCGGCCATCGGGGCCGCGCGGCCGGCGGGGGACCGGCGGCGGGTCGCGCGCGCCGCGCTGGCGGCGAGCCTGACGACGGCGCTGGCGATTGGGACGCTGAGGCTCGCCGCGCCGATCGTGCGCGTCGACGGACTGACGGCGCCGATCTCGGCGCTCTGGCGCCGTGCCGCCCGAACTCCGTTTGGAGCCCGTCCTCAACGACTACCGTTTCGGCGGCTATCTCATCTGGTCGCATGTGCGGCCGTTCATCGACGGCCGCGCCGACATGTATGGCGGCGCCATGCTCGGCCTCGACCACAAGCTCGCGATCGGGGATCCTTCGACCGTCGAGGAGACGCTGAGCCGGTATCGGATCGCCTGGACGATCTTTTCTCGCGATGCCGAGATCGTGGCGATCCTCGACCGCGAACCCGGCTGGCGGCGCCTCTATGCGGACGGCGTCGCGGTCGTGCACGTGCGCGACGGCTGGGCGCCGAGGGCCGCAGCATCGAGGGGCGATTGAGGGAGCGTGGGTCGTCGGTCCGCAAACGGGTCTCTTCGTCCGTTCCCGCCGCCGTCGTTTCCAGCTAAACCGAATCGCATGCGCGATGGTCGACGGGGCAGGGGATGAGTTCGGCGGGACGAAGCCGCGGCCGGCGAAACGACGGCGCAGCCGATCGCCGTCGAACTGATCGCCGTGCTCGTCGCGGTGGCGGAGGGCTCGCCCCTCGCCATGACGATCGACACCGGGCGGGCCCTGCCTTCCGGACCGTTCGAGGTCGGGCATCGCTCGCTGCAGAGCGGTCTGCGCGCCTGGGTCGAGCGGCAAACGGGACATCCGCTCGGCTATGTCGAGCAGCTCTACACCTTCGCCGATTCCGATCGCCGCGCCGCGGCAGACGGCGCGCGGGCGATTTCGATCAGCTATCTCGGCCTCATGCGCGAGGAGCGGACCGCGGTCCCTCGAGCGGCGTGGCGGCCCTGGTACGATTACTTTCCCTGGGAGGATCATCGCCTCGGTCCGCCGCCGCTGATCGAAGAGACGATTGCGCCCGGCCTCATGCGCTGGGCCGAGAAAGGAGGCGATCGGGGGAGGCGCGCCTCGCGCGCCGCCATCGCCTTCGGGCTCGACGGGCGGCGCTGGAACGAGGAACTCGTGCTCCAGCGCTACGAGCTCCTTTACGAAGCGGACCTCATCGCCGAAGCGCGCCGCAGGACGCCGGATCGCGACGCGCCGGGGCTGGGCGCGCCCATGATCGGCGACCATCGCCGCATTCTGGCGACCGGGATCGCGCGCGTGCGCGCCAAGATCAAATACAATCCCGTCATCTTCGAACTGATGCCGCCCGTGTTCACGCTGCTGCAATTGCAGCGCTGCGTCGAGGCGGTCTCCGGGCTCACCGTCCACAAGCCCAATTTTCGCCGCCTCGTCGAACAGCAGCAACTGGTCGAGGAGACCGGCGAGACCGTTGCGGACACCGGCGGACGCCCCGCCAAGGCCTATCGCTTCCGCGCCGCCGTGCGCGAAGAGCGCGCCGCCGCGGGGACCAAGCTGCCGCTCGCCCGCGCTTGACAACTCTTATTCTCATGATAAGTATATGAATGATATGCTCATCGTGAGTATAAATCATGGCGATCCTGGACCTTCCGAATCCTGCGGCCCGGCTGTATGAGCGCGTGAGCCGCGTCATTCCGCCGTTCGAATGGCCTGCGTTCGAGGCGGACATCGAGGCGATCCTCAGGCTCAAGCGCGAGCGCGGCGCGATCATTCTCGCCCACAACTACCAGTCGCCCGAGATTTTCCATTGCGTGGCCGACGTGGTCGGCGACAGCCTGGCGTTGGCGCGCGAGGCGGCCAAGGGCGACGCGCGGGTGATCGTCATGGCCGGCGTGCATTTCATGGCCGAGACGGCGAAGCTGCTCAATCCGTCGAAGACGGTGCTGATCCCCGACGCCAAGGCCGGGTGCTCGCTCGCCGAGTCGATTGCGCCCGAGGACATCCGTCTCTTGCGAGAGGCCTATCCGGGCGCGCCGATCGTCACCTACGTCAACACCTCGGCCGCCGTGAAGGCCGCCTCCGACATCTGCTGCACCTCGGCGAACGCGGTGAGAGTCGTCGAATCGCTCGGCGTCCCGCGCGTCGTCATGACGCCCGACGAGTATCTCGCCAAGAACGTCGCGGCGCAGACGAAGGTCGAGATCGTCGCCTGGCGCGGGCGCTGCGAGGTGCACGAGCAGTTCACCGCCGCCGACATTCGCGAATTGCGCGAGGCCTATCCGGGCGCGGTCGTGCTCGCCCATCCCGAATGCCCGCCGGAAGTCGTGGCGGAAGCGGACTTCGCCGGCTCGACCGCCGACATGATCGGCTATGTCGGGGCGAAGCGTCCGGCGCGGGTCGCTCTCGTCACCGAATGCTCGATGAGCGACAATGTCGCGGTTCACTATCCGGACGTCGAGTTCGTGCGGCCCTGCGGCCTCTGCCCGCACATGAAGCGGATCACGCTCGCCAAGATCCGCCATGCGCTCGAGACGATGGAAGGAGAGGTGACGATCGATCCGGCCGTCGCCGCGCCGGCACGGCGCGCGGTCGAACGGATGCTCGCGCTATGACCGCCGAGCTTCTCGCGCTGAAGGGACGCGTCGTCGTCATCGGCGCCGGCGTCGCCGGCCTGACGACCGCGCTGGAGCTCGCGCCGCGTCCGGTCGTCGTTCTGTCGAAGGCGCCCCTCGGCGCCGAAGCCTCGACGCTGTGGGCCCAGGGCGGCATGGCCGCGGCCCTCGGGCCGGGCGACAGTCCGGCCCTGCACGCCGCCGACACGTTGGCCGCCGGCGACGGGCTCTGCGACGCCGCGATCGTCGATCGTTTCGCCCGCGCTGCGCCCGAGGCGATCGAAAGGCTCGCGCGCCTCGGCGTGCGTTTCGACCGGGCGAGGGACGGCGGCTTCGCGCTCGGCCTCGAAGCCGCGCACAGCCGGCGCCGCATCGCCCACACCGGCGGCGACGGGGCGGGACGCGAATTGATGCGCGCCCTCGTCGCGGCCGCGCGGGCGACGCCGTCGATCGAGATTCTCGAGGGCTTCGAGGCGCGGCGGCTCGTCGTCGAGGACAATTCGGCTCGCGGGATTCTGGCCGCCGGAACCGCCGGGCCGGCGCTGTTGGCGACCGACAAGGTCGTGATCGCTGCCGGCGGCGTCGGCGGCCTCTATGAAGACAGCACCAACCCGCTCGGCAGCTTCGGCCAGGGGATCGCGTTGGCCGGGCGGGCCGGCGCCGTTCTCGCCGACATGGAGTTCGTCCAGTTCCATCCGACCGCGCTCGACGTCGCTTGTCGCCCCATGCCGCTCGTCAGCGAGGCGGTTCGCGGCGAAGGCGCGATCCTGATCGACGACGCCGGCGAGCGCTTCATGGCGGATACGCCGCGCGCCGAGCTCGCGCCGCGCGACGCCGTCGCGCGGGCGATCTGGCTGAAGCGGGCCGAGGGCCGGCGCGTGTTCCTCGACGCGCGTTCGGCGATCGGCGCGCGCTTCGAGGCGCGCTTCCCGATCATCGCGGCGGCCTGCCGCGCCGGCGGCGTCGATCCGGGCCGCGAGCCGATCCCCGTGCGTCCGGCGCAGCATTACCACATGGGCGGCATTGCGGTGGACGCCGAAGGGCGGAGTTCGGTCACGGGCCTCTGGGCGTGCGGCGAGGCTGCGTGCTCCGGACTGCACGGGGCCAACCGGCTCGCGAGCAATTCGCTGACCGAGGCGGCGGTGTTCGGCGCCATCGCAGCGCGGTCGATCGAGAGCGCGCCCTCGCGCCGGCCGGCGCGGCTGCGCTCCCTTCAAGCGCTCCCTGCCGCCGAGCCCGCCGCGGTGCGGCCGATCCTGTCGCGCTCGGCCGGGGTCATGCGCGACGGAGAAACGCTTCGCGCCGCGGTCGGGCCGCTGGCCGCGCTTGCGGCCTCGAGCGCTCCCGCCGCCGATCCCGCCGCCGCGGCGCTGATGATCGTCGTCGCGGCGCTGCGGCGCAAGCACAGCCTCGGGGCGCACAGCCGGATCGATTTCCCTGAGCGTCCCGCCGAGCCGCGCCGCTCCCAGCTGACCCTCGGCGACGCCTTCGCCGAGGCCGCCGCGATCGCCCCCGCAGTCCGCGCGAGGAGCGCCTGACCCATGCCCCTCGTCCCGCTGCCCGCGATTCTCATCGAGCCGATCGTCCGCCAGGCGCTCCTGGAGGACCTCGGACGCGCGGGCGACGTCACCACCGACGCCATTGCGCCGGCGGACCGCACCGCCAGAACCGTCATGGCCGCGCGTCAGGACGGCGTCGTCGCCGGGCTCGATGTGGCGGCGCTCGCCTTCCGTCTGTTCGACCCCGCGATCCGCTTCGAGCCGGCCGCAGCCGACGGCGCGCGGGTCGCGCCGGGCGCGACGATCGCGGTCATCGAGGGACCCGCGCGCGGCGTGCTGACGGCCGAGCGCACGGCGCTCAACTTCGCCAGCAGGCTCAGCGGAATCGCGAGCGCGACCGCAAGGCTCTCGGCGGCCGTCGCGCATACCAGGGCGCGCATCGTCTGCACCCGCAAGACGACGCCGCTCCTGCGCGCGATCGAGAAATACGCGGTGCGCGCCGGCGGCGGCGCCAATCACCGCTTCGGGCTCGACGACGCGGCGCTCATCAAGGACAATCACGTCGCGATCGCCGGCTCGGTCGCGGAAGCCGTCCGCCGCGTGCGCGCCCATGTCGGCCATCTCGTCAAGATCGAGGTCGAAGTCGATACGCTTGCGCAGCTCGAGGAGGCGCTGAGCGCCGGCGTCGACGCCGTGCTGCTCGACAACATGTCGCTCAGCGATCTGCGGCAAGGGGTCGCGATGATCGGCGGGCGGGCGATCAGCGAGGCCTCGGGCCGGGTGACGGCCGAGACCGCGCCGGCGATCGCCGAGACCGGCGTCGATCTCATTTCGGTCGGCTGGCTGACCCACAGCGCGCCGATCCTCGACATCGGGCTCGACTACGCGGCCTGATCGACGGACGCCGCGTCGGAATTGACGCGCCGAATTGATGCGCGGCGTCTTTGGCAATATTCTGCCGGACGCGCATCGCGTTGAGGACCGCCGTTCTTCTTAGGAGGCGGGCATGATCGGGCGGCGGGGATTGTTGGTCGGCGGCGGCGCGCTTGGGCTGGCGCTGGCGGGGCTGGGGTGCAGGGCCTGGGACAGGGGCGTCGGCGCGGCCGGCGAGGGGCCGGCCTATGAGCCCTGGCGGAGCTGGGAGGGAGCCGCGTCGGACGGTCCCAGGCGGCCGCTTCGCGCCGCCATTCTCGCCGCCAATCCGCACGACACCCAGCCCTGGGCCTTCGCCGTGGGGCCGGAGGCGATCGAGGTCTTCGCCGACCGTTCGCGCAACCTCGGCTCGTTCGATCCGTTCCGGCGCGAGATGCATTTGGGACTGGGCGCGGCGATCGAGAATCTGGCGCTGGCCGCCCGCGCTCACGGCCTCGCCGCCGCCGTCGAGCCGACCGAGGGCGCGCTGACCCTGTCGCCGGACGACGCTCCCTTCCGCGCGGCGCGCGTCATCCTTCGGCTTGGGCCGAGCGCGCGCGACGAGCTGTTCGCCGCCATTCCCCTGCGGCACACCAACCGCGGCCCCTACTGGCCGGATCAACCCGTCGGAGCGGACCGGCGCCAGCGCCTCGCGGATCTGACGGCGAGCGGCGACGTGCGCGTCGCCTTCGTCACGGATGCGGGCGCGCGCCGCGGTCTCGGCGCGCTCATCGTCGAGGCGACCAGCCGCATCGTCGACGATCCCGAAATGTCGGCCGACAGCGCGCGCTGGTTCCGCACGGGCGCACGCGAGATCGCCGCCCATCGCGACGGGGTGACGCTCGATGCGGCCGGCCTCTCGCCGCCGATGACGGCGCTCGCGAAACTCCTGCCCGACATGAGCGCGAAGACGAGCGACCAGTACTGGCTCTCCATGACCCGCGACGTCCAGGTTCCGACCGCGCCCGCGCTCGGCGCCCTCTTCGTGCGCGACCGCCTGGACATGGCGGGCGCCATCGCCGCCGGACGGGCCTGGCAGCGGCTGCATCTCGCCAGCGTCGCCGCCGGATTGGCTGCCCAGCCGCTCAACCAGCCGGTCGAGCGCGCCGATCGCGACAGGGCGCTCGGTCGGCCCGACGACTTCGGCCGGGAGCTCGCCAAATTTGCCGCGGAGCCCGGCTGGGAGGCGACCTTCGTCTTCCGCCTCGGCGTCCCCGAACGCCCCGCGCCTCCGAGCCCGCGGCGGGCGCTCATGCAGGTGGTGCGGACGGGGGCTTAGCGGCTAATCGGCCCGCGTCGGCCGACCGGACACGGGCCCGCCGCGCGAGGCGGGCGCCCGCCATGCAGTCGACGCGCCATCCGCTGGGCGCCGACGCCAAGCGGATAGGGCGCCAACCCCAAAGCCATGCCAACCCGTTACAAGGCCTGTCCATTGTCGTTTTGAGCGTTTTCAAAGGGTTAGACCAGAATGTAGCCGCGCTCGATAGCCCGTCGAAAGACGGGCGTCCTGCCGGACGCCCTATGGAGCGCGGCCGACGCGGTCAGCGACCGCGTCACCAGAGCCGCCGTCGCCCGCCTGCGGCGCGCCGCCCCGGCGCCGCCGGCGCCTCGGCCGCGAAACCAGGTCGCCGAGCAGCGGCGAGTCGTCGAAGAGGTCCGGACTGCAATAACGGTCGAGCCGATCGACAAGCTTCAGCAGCAGGGGAATCGACTTCGCGTCGCCCTCCGCCACGCCGCGCGCGGCCAGACGCAGCGCCGGCTCGAGCCGGGCGAACTGCATTTTCTTGTGATCGGGAGCGGCCCCTCCGCGTGCGGTCGCCGCGCGCACGATCTGCCTCAGCCTTTCGCGCGACAGACCCTCCTCCGCCGCGATGTCCTTATAGCTCGCGCCCTCCTGCAGGCGGGCGAAAATGCGCTGGAGGCGCAGCGCGCGGGCGGCGGGCGAAAGCGCCGGGCGCGTGGAGCGGATTTCTGCAAAATCGGTCATCGGGCGCCTTTCTGATGGAGAACAAATGTAGAACACAATCCGACATTGGTCAAGAATTTGCACTCATCGCGCGATGGGAAACTGTCCCCGCCGATCCGACGCCGGGAGAGAACGCCGCCGACGGGCGCTAAAGAGACGCGGCGCCAAGCGGGCGCGGCAGCGGCGCCGGCGCGCCGCGGACGGCGCCTGGAGGCCGTCGCCGACCGCCGCTCCAGGGCAAAATAACAGGCGATGACAAGCGAATAACAGGCGAATAACAGGCGAATAACAGGTCGATAATTCGCGCTTATCAGGCAGATAACAGGTGAGCGAGACGGGAGAACCGGGTGCCGCGAAAATCGCACATGAGGCGTTGGAGGTATGCGGACTGCGCATGGGGACTAAGGGATATGATACGCACTGCATGATATCGCAGCCCGGTCATGCTGGCCCGATGGCTCGTCTTTCCCGCATCACCGTCGCCGATATCCTGGAATTGTCGCTCGACCAGCAGGCGCGGTTCGACGGGTTCGTGAACCGCAGGGCGAACGGGCACCCGCTCGACGTTGCGGACTTCATTGCGATGGTCGAGATGAAGCTCGGTCCCAAGGTTCGGCCGAGCGAGCGGGGGCGCAAGCCGCACGCCGGAAGATGGATTGATATGAGATATTCATATCATGTCCCCGTAATGCGTGCGCCCCGAAGGCGCGCATCACCAGTGGAGGAAGGTTCCACGCAGGGAGTTGTCGATAGCCCTGGTAGCTGACGAGCGGTTTTGCTGGGCGACTGGCGGGATCGAAGCCTCGTGACAAAGGCCGCCTTGGGCGGCTGAGCAAGCCAGCGGGCCGTAACGCGAGTGAAGCTCGAGCAGGCCTCGAAAGTCGAGATGCGAACGCCGACCCGCCGGATTACCGGGGAAGGCCTGAGCGAAGGGGGAAGGCATCGACACATGCACCCTTTCGGTTCGCCGGGGTAGTGAGCACGGCACGTTGGATAAGGTGGTGCGGGTAATCGGGGGAGACCCGCGAAGGCGAGGCTTCGGCCTCGACGTCATCCCTGGGGTGACGGCCCGAGCGGGAGTCGGACAGGGGCGTAGTAGCGTCGATGCCGGGTAATTCCGGCGGAGCCAAGGCCCCTGACTTCAGACGTGCTTGCAAAGAGGGCAAAGGTCGTGGCGATTGGCGCAAGCCTGAAAACGCCGAATGCGATCGGGAGCCTTCCGAACACGGGAAAGGGAAACGGAGCAATTGGCCCAGCCTCAAGCCGCCGCGCCCTTCCTCAACTCTACCGGAAAAGGCATCACTGCCCCGGCACTGCTCTGGCGAACATATCGAATATGCTGGCCTGGATGATGCGTTCGCCGATCAAGGCGTCAGCCGCTTTCAACAGCCGCACCATGACGCGCACCCCATCCCAGAGAAGACTGCTGTCGCTCGGCTCATGCATCAGGGCGGCGGTGACCGTGCTGTCCAACCGCACCATCTTGCCAGGCTCCAGCTTTTCCTCGCGCGCGCTGGCCAGCACGGTTCGGTTGATCGCTTCCAGGTCTCCGCGCGGATGGCGCTGATCGTCTTGTGCAGCACCGACTTCTTTGGCGTCCATGACAGCGGCAGCCGCGCAAAGGCTCGGAAAGAGGAGGAGTCTTTCAAGATGGAAGGCGAGCTCTTCGTAGCTCAACTGACGGTGCTGCTTGAGCAACCCGCATCGCAGCACCGACTCCGCCGGCAGCCCTCGTCTTCCGGTCTCCGCGACACCGCGCCGGCGCAGGTCATCCGCCACCAGCCTGACCAGCGTAGGATGCCCATCCAGCCACTGTGACATCGCCTTCAACTCGCGGCCGATCTCGTGCCCGGCGAACATATCGAATATGCTGGCCTGGATGATGCGTTCTGCACGCATTGTCGGCTCCGGCGGTGACGGGTTTACTTTTGAAATCAGTGGCTTGATCCCAAAGTTTACGCGAAACCGCCGGGTTTCGCATCCGTCAAATCAACAATTTTCTCAAGAATCTCAATGGCTTGTCGTTTGTGGACGGGAACTAACTAGTTGCCCAAAACTGCACGGGCGCTCCGGCGGGTCGCGGTCGCCGGCTATTGACGGCACGGCCTTGTCGGTCGAGGCTCGTTTTCCGCCGGCCGGAGTGAGCGGACCGCCGGCCAAGTCCGGGGCGTCGCGCAGCACGGTGGCGTTTCATGCAGGGCAAGACCGGCATTACGGGGCATTACGGGAACACGATAAGAATTCCCCATATCAATCCGTCCGCCCTGCGCGCGGCTTTCTCCCCCGCTTGCCCGGCCGGGCCTTCCGGCCGAGCTTCAAGACGAGCCACGGGGCCGCCATAACCGGACCGAGATATTATGCAATTGGCATCATGTCCCCGTGACCGCGTATTGCCCGCCGCCGAGTGGCTTGTCCCGTCAAGCATGATATCGCCATGCCCAGACGAATCAGGCTATGAATCAATGGTTTGGCGCGGGTCCCCGAAGGCTGCCCCGTTCACCGACAAACAAGGTCAGTACCTGGCCTTCATCTACGCCTATAGTCGTATCTTCCGCCGACCGCCCGCGGAAGCCGACATGCAGCGGCACTTCCAAGTCTCGCCACCCAGCGTGCACCAGATGGTGCTCACCCTCGAACGCGCCAGCCTCATCCGGCGGACCCCGGGCGTCGCGCGCAGCATCGAGCTTCTGGTCGAGCCCGAGGACCTCCCAGTCCTCCGTTGAGCTTGAAACCGTCAAAACCTCTGTGCAACGGAACGAGTGACCCGCGTCGACCAAATTGAAGGCGTGCTCCTTCCCCCCTCCAGAAGGCTACGGCATTCACACAAGTCGAATTCGCGATGCTTGTCATGGGACTGCTCGCGGTGGCGGGTTTCCCCTTCTCCGCGAAGCGGGGAAGGTGGCCGAAGGCCGGATGGGGTGCGGAAAGCAGGTATGGTCCGACGAAGGTTCGCGGTGACGTTCGAGCAATCCGACTTGGGTCGAACCAGCGGGCCACACCCCATCCGGCGCTTCGCGCCACCTTCCCCAGCAAGCTGGGGAAGGGGTCCGCGCGGCGATTTGAGATGTGTGAATACTGTAGCCACCAGAAGGGGAGGAGGCACTAGCCGGGAAGCGGCCGCAATGGGCGGGAAACCAGCGCAAGAGCGCCGACAAGCAACGCCTCAGCCACGCGGCCGAGCACGCGTTCTTCAATCAGCCGCTGCGACGCGCCCTGTCAGTCGCTGATCGAGATGCGGCTCTCCAAGAAGTGGGATAGGGACCGCCCTTACGCTGGCTGGAACGGTTCGATGATCCAGCCTCGCCCAAGGCGGTCGCGGGGATGGCGTTCATTCCGGCGGTGACGCAGGCACTGCGCGGTCTATGGCGAGTGAACCAGGCGCTGCTGGACTTTCTGCAGAAGCGTCAGCCCGCGGCGACGGCGACGCTGGACATGGACGCGACGCTGATTGAGACGCACAAGCGCGAGGCGCTGTTTTGCTACAAGAAGTTCAAGGCGTATCAGCCGCTGAACTGCTGGTGGGCGGAGCAGGGCGCGATGCTCTATTCGGAGTTCCGCGACGGCAACGTGCCCGCCGGACACGAGCAGTTGCGCGTCCTGAAAGAGAGCCTGCGCCATCTGCCGGACAGCGTGAGGACAGTCTCGTTGCGTTCGGACACGGCGGGCTATCAGGAAGAGCTGCTACTCTATTGCGGCGAGGGAAAAGACCCGCGCTTTGGCGTGATCGAGTTCGCGATCGGCGCCGACGTGACCGAGGCTTTCCGCGCGGCTGTGCGGACGACGCCCGAGAGCGCGTGGAAGCCGCTGATCCGCAAAACGGACGGCCAGCCGCAACAGACCGATCAAGAATGGGCCGAGGTCGTCTACGTGCCCAATTGGGCTGGGCACAGCCGCAACCGCGCCGATTACCGCTTTCTCGCGATCCGCGAACCGCTGCGCCAACTGGCGCTGGGCGACGAGGCGAAGCTGCCGTTTCCCACCCAGGCGTTCGGCCCGAAGGGGGTCTATAAACTGTTCGCCGTCGTGACCAACCGCACGGGCGCCGGCGAGGGCGTGATCTGGTGGCTGCGCGAGCGCTGCGGCAAGAGCGAGGAAGTCCATTCGGCGACGAAATCCGACCTGGCGGGCGGACAGATGCCCTCTGGGCTGTTCGGCGCCAACGCCGCCTGGTGGGCGCTGACGATCCTGGCGTTCAATCTAAACGCCGCGATGAAGCGTCTCGCGCTGGGCGAGAGATGGGCGGCCAAACGCATGAAGGCGCTGCGCTTCCATCTGATCCACAGGCGGCGCTTGACAAGGTTTGGCGCGGAGTTTGCACTCGTTAACGGCATAAAACTTGCGAAGCGATTCGCCAGGGCCGCCGGACGGCGCCTTCGCAGCTTTTCGTCGCAGCCGGCGCCTGCCTTTTGGTCCAACTGTGAAAATGGGAGGAGTCCAAGCGCTCGAGGGGGCGATCGGCATGCGGCCCGATCGTATCGACGAGCCAATCGATCGGTCGGCCGCCAACAGGAGCGGTTGACATGGTGAATGCTTTGTTGCGGGCGGCTCTTGGCGGCGCCCTCCTTGCTGCGTCGTTCTCCGCGGCCAGCGCCCACGACATCTATACCGGCGTGCACGGCAAGAACGGCCAGCTCTGCTGCGGCGGCAACGACTGCGCCGCGACCTCGTATCGCGAAAGCGGCGGTCATTTCGAATTCCTGACGCGCGAGCAGCGCTGGGTTTCGATCCCCGAGGAGCGCATCACCTTTCTGCCGATTCCCGGCGATCGTGGCGACAGCGATACGCACCACGCGCATCTCTGCTATCGCCCGGCCACCGAGGGCGACCGGCTCGGCCCCATGGCGTCGAACGTCTTCGAAGACATCTATCTCTATTGCGCGTTCATTCCGCCTGGCTCGATCTGAGCGGCTTGTCGCAGAGCCCGCCAGCGAAGATCGGGCAGGCGAGGCGAGACCATGGCCGAAGGCCGGATGCGCCGCGAAAAGCCGGGAATGACGGGGTCTCCGGCCCTCCGCGCTTCGCCTTCTTGCGGCAGTCGGGCTCGCGCTGACCCTGCCGGCGCAGATCAAGGCAGCGCGCCGCGCGCGAGGAGTTCGCGTTCGAGATCGACGCCGGGGCGGTAGTGGATCGCCGCCATGCCCGCCGCCTCGGAGGCGCGCACGTTGGCGATCGAAGTCGTCGATGAACAGCAACTCGCTCGCCGGACGGCCCACGCGCTCAAAGAGGATTCCGTAGATGCGCGGATCAGGCTTGGCGACGCCGAAATGGCCCGAGACGACGCACACATCGAATTCGTCCAGGAATGGGCAGCGCGCCCGCGCGACCTCGAATTTCTCGGCCGCGAAATTGCTCAGCGCGTGAACCGGACGGCCGGCCGCGCGCAGGCGCTTCAATATCGCCACGTTCTCCTCGATCGGGCCCCCGAGCGTCTCGATCCACCGCGCGTCGAAAAGCTTGAGCTCTTCGGCGAACTCGGGAAAGGCTTCCGCGCGCTCCGCAACCGCCCGCGAGAAATCGGCGACGACGTCGGTATGCGAAACAAATTCCATGCTGCAGGCAGCAGCCAGAAAACGCTCCATCCGCGCCTCGTCGCTGAACACCTTGCGGAACAGATTGCGCCGATCCCAGCGCACCAGGACGTTGCCGATGTCAAAGACGACGATCAAGGGATGTCCTCTCCTGAAGGCTGCGGACAGGTTAGGGACTCTCGCCGTTGAAGCCTCTCGCGCGAGCGGCTTCGGCGAGGCGAGAGTCGAATGTAACGAGACAATGCCCGCCATCGGCGCTGAGGGCGAGATGGAGCGCGTCGGCGGCGGAGAGCTTCAGCGCCGGATCGCGCGCGAGGAGCGCGGCGAGCGCGCCGGCGCCGGCGGAATGCGGCAGTCGTCGCGCGCGGCTCCCGGCGAAGCCGTCGAACTCGAGAAGCGCCGCGGCGACGACGTCGCAGCCCAGGAGCCCGGCGCGCGTGCGGCGGTGAATCAGGGCGAAGAGTTCAGCGGCAGCCCAATCGCTGACGTAGATCGGCTCGGGGACGCGTTCGAGCCAAGCGAAAGCGCGAGCCGTGTGCGCATCGACGAATAAGATCGAGACCAGGAAATTCGTATCGAGGCAATAGCTCACGGGTCTTCGTCGCGCATTTCCCTCACCAGAGTCACGGAGTCTTCTCCGAGACTCGGTCGAGCCTGCGCACGGCGGCGCATCGCTTTAAGATATTCGACGGTCAACGGCTTCGGCGTTGGCGCGCTCGGCGTCAGGCTGACGACGGGTTTGCCGTGACGCGTGATCGTCACGATCTCGCCGGTCAGCGCCTCGTCGATCAGGCGCGACAGTTGGTCTTTGGCTTGAGCGATGGAATAAGTGCCCACGGGCGGCCTCTTCTGGCTATCGCTGGCCGTAATAGTGGCGGAGTGAAAGGCGTTCAACCGGATTCGCGGCGCGATCTTGCGCGGTGGCGCCGGCCAACACCATACTGCGCGGAAGAACGTCATCCCGGCTTACGATCATCGGGCCGAAGCGTATATTGGCCATCGCTGGCCAGAACGGAGGCGGCATGCCGACTTACTCGATCGCCAAGGCGAAGGACAATTTGTCGAAGCTGGTCGACGAGGCCGTTGCGGGCGAAGAGGTGGCGATCACCCGCCACGGGAAGGTCGTCGCCTATGTCCGTCCGGCAGTCGAGCGCCCGATTCGACAACCGCCCCGTGAACTGGTGGCGCAGATCGTGGAGCGGGCCAAATCTCGCCCGAGTCTGGGCGAGAACGCGGTCGACATCATTCGCCGAATGCGAGACGGCGAGTAGCGCTGTCCGCCCAGCGGCGACCCAAATTAGCCATCGATGGCTGGAAAGCTCGGCCCCCAATGCCCGTCTATTCAATCGCCCAGGCGAAATACCAGCTGTCCAAGCTCGTGGACGAGGCGCTCGCTGGCGAACAAGTCACGATCACGCGGCACGGTAAGCCGGTGGCCGAGCTGAGGCCGACAGTCATCGCAGGCGCCGGGCGACCGTCGCCGGAACTCATCGACGAGATCGCCGCGCGCGCAAAGACGCTGCCTTCGCTCGGTGAAAGCGCGGTCGACATCATTCGACGCATGCGCGACGAAGCTCCGTGACGGTCTATGCCGACACGTCGGTGATCGCCGCCGTCGTCTTCGAAGAACCCGCCTCCGAGGCGGCGCGCGAATGGTTCAGGCAAACTGGGCAGCGGATCATCGTAAGCTGGCCGTGGGGGGGATGGCGTCGATGCGAGCAACCCTCGTGGATCGCCGCGTCGCTGCGCTCCTCGCGATGACCTCGGGCTTATCGCCCCCCGTCACCTCGAAAACTTCTTGTACTTCAGCCGGTGCGGGATGACGCTGTCGATCCCCAGCCGCCGCTTCTTGTCTTCCTCGTAGTCGGCGAAGTTGCCCTCGAACCACTCCACATGGCTGTCGCCCTCGAAGGCGAGCATGTGGGTGGCGATGCGGTCCAGGAAGAAGCGGTCGTGGCTGATGATCGCGGCGCAGCCGGCGAAGTCGAGGAGGGCCTCTTCGAGCGCGCGCAGCGTGTCGACGTCGAGGTCGTTGGTCGGCTCGTCGAGCAGCAGGAGGTTCGCGCCGCTTTTGAGCATCTTGGCGAGATGCACGCGGTTGCGCTCGCCGCCCGAGAGCTGACCCACCTTCTTCTGCTGGTCGGCGCCCTTGAAGTTGAAGGCGCCGCAATAGGCGCGCGAGTTCATCTCGCGCTTGGCGAGGTAAATGATGTCGGCGCCGCCGGAGATTTCCTTCCACACCGTCTTTTTGTCGTCGAGCGCGTCGCGCGACTGGTCGACATAGCCGAGCTCAACGGACTCGCCGATCCTGATCGAGCCCGAATCCGGCTTCTCCTGGCCGGTGATCATGCGGAAAAGAGTGGTCTTGCCGGCGCCGTTGGGGCCGATCACGCCGACGATGCCGCCGGGCGGCAGCTTGAACGAGAGCTTGTCGATGAGCAGCCGGTCGCCGTAGCCCTTCGACAGGTTGTCGAAGTCGATGACGTTCTGCCCGAGCCGCTCGGCCACCGGAATGATGATCTGGGCGGTCGTCGGCGCCTTCTCGCTTTGCTTCTTGACCAGCTCATCATAGGCCTGGATGCGCGCCTTGGATTTCGCCTGGCGGGCTTTCGGCGAGGCTGCGATCCACTCGCTTTCCTCGGCGAGCGCGCGCTGGCGCGCGGCGTCCTCGCGGCCTTCCTGTTCGAGGCGCTTCTGCTTCTGCACGAGCCACGACGAGTAATTGCCCTCGTAAGGGATGCCGCGGCCGCGGTCGAGCTCGAGAATCCAGCCCGTGACGTTGTCGAGGAAGTAGCGGTCGTGGGTGACGATGAGGATCGCGCCCGGATAGGCGCGCAAATGCCCTTCGAGCCAGTTCACCGTCTCGGCGTCGAGATGGTTCGTGGGCTCGTCGAGCAGCAGCAGATCCGGCCTTTCCAAGAGGAGCCGGCAGAGCGCGACGCGACGCTTTTCTCCGCCCGAGAGCGTGGTCACGTCGGCGTCGTCGGGCGGGCAGCCGAGCGCGTCCATCGCCTGCTCGACCTGGCTGTCCAGATCCCAAAGGCCCTTGGCCTCGATCTCGTCCTGCAGGCGCGTCATCTCATCCGCGGTCTCGTCGGAATAGTTCATCGCGAGCTCGTTGTAGCGGTCGAGGATCGCCTGCTTTTCCCTGACGCCGAGCATGGCGTTGCCGCGCACGGTAAGCGACGGGTCGAGATGGGGCTCCTGCGGCAGAAAGCCGACTTTTGCGCCCTCGGCGACAAAACCCTCGCCGACGAATTCGCCATCGAGGCCGGCCATGATGCGCAGCAGCGTCGACTTGCCCGAACCGTTGACGCCGAGCACGCCGATCTTGGCGTCCGGGTAGAAGGAGAGGTTGATGTTCTCCAGAACCTTCTTGCCGCCCGGCCAGGTCTTGGTCAGGCCCCGCATGTGATAGATGAACTGGCGCGCGGCCATGGGGGAAGCGTCCTTGGCGAGGGGAGGAAAAGCGCGCCTGACCTAGCAGGGGGCTTCATGCGAAACAAGCGCCGCCCGGCGGCCGCGCGTGGGATGAACCGACGGCGCTCCGGCCCCCGCCGCGCTGACCCGCCGATCCTGCGACCTTTCGGTGAATCCGCGCGGCGTTTGACCCCCGATCGGCGTCCAACTCTGACCCCGCCACGCACTTTGTAACTCGCTATGTTGGGGTCAATGTTGGACGCCGAAAGGGGTCAATATTCGGAGCCGAAACACACGCCTGTGAATGACCTGCACTTTGCAGAGGCCGTTGATCGCATCGGCGAGGGCGTTGTCGCAGGAATCGCCCAAGCTCACGTCAGACGGCTCGACGCCGGTTTCCGCCGGCTGTTCGGTGTAATTGATCGAGATATATCGGCTGCGTCAGCAGCCTTAATGGACGAGCGCGCCGTAGCGAACAAGTAGGCGCTCGTGAAGAGCCTGTTCCAGTGGGTCGACCACGAGGCTCGTATGCGCTGCTCTGCTCACCCGCCAGCCGACGATCCGCCGGGAGTAGGCGTCGATCGTTGAGGCGACATAGATGAAGCCGGTCCGGGCAGCGACATCAGTGAAATCGGAAACCCAATGCCATTTGGGCGCAGGAGCCCGAAATTGCCGGTTGACGTGATCGAGAGGCCGCGGCGCCCCCGGATTTTCTTTCTGATCGTGCTACTTCATCGGCATGGGCGCCATCAAACCGCCTCGCGTCCATAGAGCGTTTAGGCCGCGATCCAATTGATACGGATGCCCTGTCGTGCGCTCGAAGATCTCGCCGTAATTGCCGGTGGCTGCGATTACTTTTGCCGCCCAGTCGTGCGCCAGTCCGAGCGCTTGCGCGGTGGCAAAATCGTGGCCGAGGAGTTGGGCGGCCCGCATGTCCTCCCGCTTGGCGGCCTCGGCCACATTATCGTGCGTGATGCCCAGCGCCTCGGCCTCGATCAGGGCGTAGACCGTCCAGTCGACGATGAGGCCAAAGGCCTGATCGCCATAGCGATAAGCGGGAACGACCGGATTTAGCGTAAGCGTCTCGGGCAAGAGAACGAAGTCGCTGGTCTGCGCGTGGAAGTTGGCGCGCGATTGCACAAGGCGCGTCTCCATTCCCGTGCCTGCGGCGCAGCGACGCACGGCAACGGCCGCATCCAGTTTGCCTTGCTCGGAATGGGCCTGTAGCCCGTACGGGATTTGCCGCCGGGTCAGCTCGTCGCGCAGCGTCCTCTCGGGCGGGCTCATGTCGAGCGCGCAGATCAATTTATCGCGCAGGCCGGCGAGGTCAGCGATGCCGCTCGCTTTCGCGACCATGACGCGCTGGGAGTCAAAGTACACAGGCGGCCCGAAGCCGACGCCGTATTGCATGGCCACCGTGGCGGACGGCGAAATGCCTACGGCCAGTTGGATTTTTCCGGCTTTCAGGGCGGCCAGCGCCTCTGGTTCGGCGGGAAAAACTTGAACCGCAAAGCTGTCCGTAGCGCCTTGAATGGCGATGGCCACTGCGCGGCAAATCTCGCCGCCGAGGGCGGAGAGATTGCCGTGGATATCCCCTCCGTTCCAATCATCGACGCTTTGGACCGTGCCGCAATCGAAATGATGGGATGCTCGGATAGCGGCAAGCGTTTGCGCTTGCGCCGCACACGTTAGTGACAGGAGGCCGAGAGCAAAAAGTCCGTAAACGAGGCGAGACACATCAACGATCCTTGGACGCGGTTGCCGGCAACAAAACGGACGGAAGCCTCGGCTTCCGTCCGATCTGTGGTTATCCAAGGCCCCGAGCCGAGGACTGCGAGCCAGAATGGATCAAGGAGTCCAATTGCCCGCAGTGGGCGTACCGGGCGACTGAGTCGGCCGCGGGTTGACGTCGGTGGGGTATGGGTCGATCGGCTTGCCGTTCTTATAGTCGGCATAGGACCGGAAGTCGGTCGGAAGAATGCCGATCGCTTCGCAGGCGCCGTTCGTGTAGCCGTTTGGCGAATAATTCGGCGTCGCCAGATGGGGCAGAGTCTCGATCACTGCGGGAGGAGTGAACGTCGCCGCCGACGCGGGGATCGGCGGCTTTTCGCCTTGCAGTCGATCGTAGTCGAACGCCTCGGTCAGATCGCCGACATCGTTGTCCGGGTCGTCGGACGGACCGAGATCATCCTGGCCGAGATTCACCTTGCCGAGCACCTTGCCGCGCTTTTCGTCCGGCAGAACCGCAAGAGGCACCAGACCGTTCAACTCGTTGATGAACTTAATGATGGAGCCGTGCTCGCTGTACCGATGCGAGATCTCGCCAGACGCGGCGTAGGGGGAAATCACGATCGTCGGAATGCGCGGGCCAGCCGCCAGGATCGAGCCGTCGCCAAACGTGCTGCGGCGCTCTGGCGAGACGTGATCGTAAAAGCCATCCGTTTCGTCGTAGGTGATGATGATGGCGCTCTCGGACCAGTATGGGCTGTTGGCGATGTCGTTGATCGCCTTCGCCGCGAACGCCTCGGAGATCTGCTGATCCGAGTAAGCCGGGTGATCGTCGTTTCCAATGAACGCGTGCTGAATCGCGGGTGTCGGGTCCACCGGAACGAGCCCGTCGTTGTTGTCATACCCGCCGCGCAGGTAGAACACGCCGCCATCGCTCGGAAGCGTCCCACCCTCGACCGCGGTGAAGAAGTCCTTGGCGCCGTGCAGGTTGTTGTTCAGAACCTGCGGGTTGTCGGCCAGGTAGCCAAAATATTGCGGCCCGTTGTGATGCAAGACATAGCCGGTGTTCAGCCCAGGGTTGTTCGTCGGATTTGGCATGGCCGTGTTTTGAGGTTCGTAGGGATCCGAGGCGTCATTGGCGTTGAAGCCTTGTTGATACCAACCCCACTGCACCGGGCGGTTGAAGGCCGCGATTTTCTTGATGTCATCCTGCACGTCGCGCAGATCGGCCGCCGGATTGGGGTCGGTCGCGATGATCTTCGCGATGTTAGATCCCATGAACGACAGCGGCAGCGTCGCGAAGGTCAAATCGACCGTCGGATTCGCCGGGTTTTCGTCGAAGTTGTAGGGTGGCTTGACCGCGCTGGTGTCCAGGTTGGAGCCGGGGAACGGGCCGGGGTCGCTCACCACGGGAACGAACGCGTTGCTCGTGGACGGCATGATTTTGGAGCCGTAGCTGGCCCCCAAGACATTCGGGAACGACGGATTGGCGTAGGTGGTCGCCACACCCTGATCCGGATGCTCCGCCCATTGCGTCTGACCGGACTGCCCGGCGATGATCGCGATCGCATTCGGGGTCGACGGCCCGACGATCGTCTGGCGGAAGTTGTCGAACAGGACGAAGTGCTTCGCCCACGACCACATGAAGGGGATCGTGTCGCAATCGATGTGGCCGATGTCGGTTTCGGCCTTTTGCGACTGAGCGAGCGTGATCGCGGTCGGCGCGGAGCCCGTGTTCGTCACGATATTGCCTGACGCGTCGGTGGTCAGTCCCTCCTGATCCATCGCGTAGCGGTCATTGGCCGCAATCCCCGTCGTGGGATTGACATCCAGGCTGTTCGCCATGCCCTGGTGGCTATGATCCACCGAAATCTCGTCGGCCGGATAGATCGGCACGATCTGTCCGTGAGTCGCGACGACGGCCTGCGGCAACAGGAACGGAGAGATCGTCTTGACGTTCATCGACGACGACGCGTCGAGAAAGCGCTGAGTGAAGCTCGGCGTCTTGTCGGCCGGAGTGACGCCGTCGGGAGCATCGAAAAGGCCGTTGGCGCCCGGGTAGGTGCCGAAGTAGTGGTCGAAGAACTCGTTCTCGTGGAAGATCACGAACACGTATTTGACCTTGCGGCGCAGAAGCTCGATCTTCTCTTCCAGCGAGCGGTGGTCGTCCCGATCTCGATAGCCGTCGCTATTCTCCGACGAATTGCCATAGGAGCCGTCCCACCCGCCGCCGAACGCCATGGCGTTCGAAACCATTGCCAGAACGCTCACGGCGGCTACGGCTGATTTGCGGTATTTTTTGCTGCGCATGTGCTCGCTCCCCTTTAGAATCCACGGAATTGGTCGCGCCCGGATATCGCCTGACGCGGCGGCATGAATGGCTATTAGGTCTGAATTGCAGGTTGATGACAGTTCAACAACGCTAGCGTAACGTTGCCACTATCGATGCCGTCGGGGCCGATCGCCGACTGCGTCGGCCGTTATGGCACGATGGAACCGGCGCACAATTGACAAAGTCTACCGAGGCCGACTTGAACGTTTAACGCCATTGGAATAGATCACAAGTCCTAGGATTCGCTACGAGGCTGGCATGAAGAGGCTGATGCAAGTTGGTCGGGCTGAGATTCCACTGACCGCGCAACTGCGAATGCTAACCGCTGTAGCGGCGTCGATCGCATGGTTCGGCGCCCCGGCGGCGCACGCGCAGGGATCATCGCCAGGAGGAGACACCATTATCGACCTCGCACACGACGAAAACGACTATCGCGTTCGCCCCGATCCGGCTCCGGGTTTCGTGCACGTGACCCTACAAATTGTTCTAACCAAGGATAATACTATTATCGAAAACTACAACGAAAATACAGGTAATGGTCGCCATGACAGCGGAAGCTCCGAAGGTAAAATCGGGTCGAGACTCCGCGCACATAGAAACTTACTAACGAACACGGGAAACCAACCGCGCATTGATTTCTCTGCGCCGTTAAGGCGATGCCCAAACACTATTGCTTCATTTCGTGAAACCTCGGCGAGATGCTGTAGTTCCATTCTGGATGGAATGAGTCTCGGGTCATGTTGAGGGTCGCCATTTCCGCGTCCGAGACCTTGATGCCCTTTGGATAGGTGTTGCTATCGAGTTCGCAGCGGATTTTGAGACCGGTTTTCGTCGTGGTGTTGGCGATCAGTTCGATGACGATGAGGAGGCTGAGGAGTGGCGTCGCGCGCCAGTTCTGCGTGATGTGGCAGAACATGCGATGCTCGATCTTGTTCCACTTCGAAGTCCCTGGCGGATAGTGGCAAACCTGAATGATCAGACCGGTTTCGTCCGCGAGTTGTTGGAGGGCCAACTTCCAGAGCCGCAGCCGTGAACCATTGGAGCCGCCGCCGTCGGCCGTGATCATCAGGCGCCTCATCCCGGGATAGAGCTTCCAACCCATCTGATCGAGCCAGCATCGGACGGCGTTGACGGCGAACTCCCCGGTGTCGTGGTCGATTCCGAGGCTGACATAGCCGAGGTTGGCGCCGATGTCGTAGACCCCGTAAGGGACGACCTTGCCCAACTCCTTGTCCTCGAAATCGTGAGCGTTGACCTCGATCGGTTCGCCCTGCGGCCCATAGTCGCTACCGCCGTTCTTGAATTCGCCCAGCAATTCCTTCTTCTTCGCGTCGATCGATATCACGGGTTCGCCGGCCGCCTGAAACGCCTCGACCTTCGCGTTGATATATTCGAACTGGGCGTCGCGATCAGGATGTTTGCCGGCTTCCTTGGTCTTGCGGTTGGAATGGCGACAATATTTCAGTTCCTCCAGCAGCTTGGGAATGGTCGAGGAACTCACTTTGTGACCCATGGCGCGAAGCGCCGTCGCCAGCTTGTCGTGGCTCTTGGAGACCCATCGCAACGGCCGCATCGGGTCGCCCATCGTCGCCGGCTCGAGCAATCGTTGCAAGTCCTCCAACAGCGTCGGGTCCTTGACCGTCAACCGAGGAGTGCCCCCGCCCTTGCGCCGCACCTCTCCCGTCAAGGAGCCGGGGTTCCGCAAGTCCTTCAGACCGCGCCCAATCGTGCTCCGGGCGACCTTCGTCGCGCGCGCGACCGCCGCAATCCCGCCGTAGCCCGCCGCCTTCGCCTCCGCCGCCGCGCTCAACCGCCGGCGTCGC
This sequence comes from uncultured Alphaproteobacteria bacterium, assembly GCA_963805295.1. Taxonomy (GTDB): domain Bacteria; phylum Pseudomonadota; class Alphaproteobacteria; order Rhizobiales; family Beijerinckiaceae; genus Roseiarcus. The sequence goes on from CAWDTW010000069.1 coordinate 48,241, forward strand.
TCGTCCAGCGAAGGCCGAAGCGCGTCAAACCGGACGCGCAGGGATAATTCGTCTATCATCATCACGATATAGACGCTCGCCTCGCACTCGGGAATCCGCTAAACAGCCGATGCCAGTAAAATCGCAAATTCCGAATCGGCTATTTTTGGGCGTCGCCTAAGGCGCATGTAACGCAAAGCGCTTCACCGCGCTGTTAATCGCTGCCCGCGCCGCAATCCCGAGCCCGCTGAGCAACTGCTGGAGCAAATTCTTGCGCGCTTCCGTCGTGACCTCGTAGAGCCGCGCGCTGTCGCGGGCGCGGAACAAAAATTCGTCGCCTGTCGCGATCTCGTCGACGAGGCCCAAGGCCAGCGCCTCGCGCGCGAGCCAATGGTCGCCGTCGGCGACCCGGTCGATGTCGACGGCCGGACGGCACTCCGCGACATGGGTCTTGAACGCCTCGTGGGTGGCGTCGAGCTTGCCGCGGAAATGCTCGCGCCCCTGCCGGCGTGATCTCGCCGAGCACCGAGACCGTGCGCTTGAACTCGCCCGCGGTCATCTCCTCGAAGTCGATCTCGTTCTTCTTCAGCAGCCGGTGCAGGTTGGGCGACCGGCGCGACGACGCCGATCGAGCCGACGACGGCGAAGGGCGCGGCGACGATACGGTCGGCGGCCGAGGCCATCATGTAGCCGCCGCTCGCCGCCACCTGGTCGACCGAGGCGGTCACTTTGATCTTGCGCTCGCGCAGGCGCAGAATTTCGGCCGCGGCGAGGCCGTAGCCGGTCACCGTGCCGCCGCCGCTTTCGATCCTGATGACCGCCTCGTCCGTCTCCGGCCGGGCGACGGTCAAGACCGCGTCGATCTCATGGCCGAGCTGCTTTACCGCGGTTGCGCGCATGTCGCCCTTGAACGCCATCACATAGATGCGCTTGCCGGGCGGTTCGCCGCGGCGGGCCTTCATCTCCTTCTTGCGGGCCTTCGCGAACGCCTTGCGCTGCTTCTTGTCGAGGAGCTCGGCGTTCATCGCGTCGCGCATGTCGTCGTAGCGCTCGTTGAGCGAGCGGACCTTGATCTCCCGGTCCTTCGGCTCGCCCGAGCGCGCAAGCCGCGCGACGAGGATCGCGAGGCCGCCGAGCGCCGCCACGATGAGCAGCGCCTTCAGGGCGAAAGCGGCGATGTCCAACCAGAAGGCCATGGGAAGTCCTCGAGACGAAAGGCCAGATATAGGATGAGCGTCCGCTTTTTCACCGGCGCGGCCCGGTTGGCAAGGCGGGGCCTCAATCCCACGAAAGCCGGTTCTTCGGCAGTCGCCCGCTCGGATCGAAGACCTTGACCTGATCGGGCAGGCGGCCGCTCCAGCGCCACAAGACGAGATTGGCGTCGCCGGCGCTCGCCCCGTTGACGGTGCTCGGCGCGCGCAATCCCGCCGCGCCGCCCGCGATGAGCTTGCGGGCGAGACGCCATGAGGGAGGGTCGCGCCCGGCCGCGGCGTCCGCGAACCAGGCGCACGCCATGTCCTCCTCGGCGACGCCCGCGGCTCTCCGGTCGGCCTCGGCGCGAAGATCGAAGACGTCCTCGCAGTCGATCTCGTAGGTGCACAGCACGCAGGGCTCGAACTTGCGGGCGAACCCTTGAGCCGCCTCCTTGACGGCGGTCATCGGGTCGAGCGCAACGTAGAGCGTGGGCGTCCCCTTGGGGTTGAACCTGCCGCCGTGAATGGCCGCCCCGTCGCCGGACATCGGCTTGAACGACCAGCGGGGATCGTGGGCGCGCCAGGCGAGGCCCTGAAACCTCAAGCAAAGCCGCCCATCGCGATGGAATCGAGATAGTCGCGCAGCGCCGTCGCCTCGCCCGACTTCACCAGCTGCTCCGCCGTGCGCCCGCCGAAGGCGGGGATCGGCTCGGCGCGATACCAGGCCATGGCCTGCGCCGGGCCGCCGGCCCAAGGAGCGACGCGGGTCAAAATCTCGTTCATCTCGCGCAGACGCGTCTGCGTCTTGGCCGCGCTCAGGCGGCTCGTCTTGTAGAGAGCCTCGGGCGCGAGCCCGATCGTGTCGGCGAGCTGCTTCTTGGAGAGACCGTATTCGCCGAGGGGCGGGGTTGCGGGGGCGGACTGCTTCGGCTTCGTTGGCGCCATGTCCGTTCCTTTACCCTCTATATGGGGCGTAATATAGGACGAATGCTTGGCGGGAGCAAGCGTCGCGCCGCCTCGGGCGGTCCCGCCGGCGGGCCGGAGCGGGAAGGGGAATCACTAAGGGGTATACGAAATACCCTGTGTGCTTATGTTTGAGGCATCGTCGGGTCACTTCGTTCCGAGCTTTTCGGCCAACGCTGCGATGATCGACCTTTGCCCCCTTGTCACCTTCACCAACGCCTCATCAAGATCATGCCAGCCGGCTTTATCGACCTCCGGGAATTCGGCTAATTCCCCCGAACGAGGAGGCCACTCCATTGAAAACGTGTTGCTGTCGAGCAACGCAGGATCAAAATCTCCCTCGCAACCCCATGCGACAATCGTCTTGCCGCCCGGCTGTCTGTGCGCTCCGAGGTCCAGAAACTCTCCATCGATCGACATTCCAGTCTCTTCAAAGAATTCCCGCTTGGCGGCGGCCAGCAGGTCTTCGTCTTCGTCCGCCAGGCCTTTTGGTATTGACCACGCTCCATCATCCTTCTTGGCCCAGAACGGGCCGCCCGGATGCACGAGCATGACTTGTACGCCGGTCGGACGCTTCCGAAACAACAAAATTCCTGCGCTGATCTTCGCCATGCCGGCGCCCTTCCCGTCCGCCGCCGCGCTCACGGTCGCAGCCGCGGCGCTGCCTGTTGCGGGTCGCTGAACGTTGCAGAAAAGGGGTAAGGGGAGCAAATCGGCGGGCGCGGCCGAGGTCGGCGCCGCTTCCGGCCCGGGCGCGGCCGACGGCGCGTCACCCTCGAACCCATGCGAAGGCCGCATAACGCCAATACCTCATAGGCGATTTTCGTGCCGGGGAATCCGGCCGCTACTCCCGTTAGGGCGTGACGAACCGGCCGCCCGCCTCGACCGGCGCGTTGGGGCCGCGGGGAACCTGGAGCGATGCGCGCAACAACCGTCTCGGGCGGGACCGTCCGTCCCGCCCGCGAGGCGTTCGCTCGAAGCGCCAGGCGCTCGCGCTCAGATCACATAGGACTTCAGCGGCGGAAAGCCGTTGAAGCCGACCGACGAATAGGTCGTCGTATAGGCGCCGGTCCCCTCGATCAGCACCTTGGCGCCGATCTCGAGCGTGATCGGCAGGAGGAAGGGCTCCTTTTCGTACAGCACGTCGACCGAGTCGCAGCTCGGGCCGGCGAGCACGCAGGGGCCGAGCGCGTCGTCGTCGAACGCCGTGCGGATCGGGTAGCGGATCATCTCGTCCATCGTCTCGGCGAGGCCGTTGAACTTGCCGATGTCGAGATAGACCCAGCGATGCCGGTCCTCCTCGGATTTCCGTGAGATGAGCACGACCTCCGCCTCGATGATTCCGGCGTTGCCGACCATGCCGCGCCCCGGTTCGATGATCGTCTCCGGAATTCGGTTGCCGAAGTGGCGGCGCAGCGCCCGGAAGATCGTCTGCCCGTAGGTTCTGACCCCCGGCACCTGCTTGCAATACCGGGTCGGGAAGCCGCCGCCGAGATTGATCATTTGAAGCTGGACGCCGCGCTCGGCGAGATCGCGGAAGATCGCGGCCGAGGTCTTCAGCGCCCGGTCCCACATGCGCGGGTTGCGCTGCTGCGAGCCGACGTGGAACGAGAGGCCATGCGCTGCGAGGCCGAGCGCATGGGCGCGTTCGAGGACGCGCGCGGCCATCTCCGGCGCGCAGCCGAACTTGCGCGAGAGCGGCCAATCGGCGCCCGAGCCGTCGCACAGAATCCGGCAGAACACTTTCGCGCCGGGGGCGGCGCGCGCGACCTTTTCGACCTCCGCCTGGCAATCGACGGCATAGAGGCGGATGCCGAGCGCATAGGCGCGGGCGACGTCCTTCTCCTTCTTGATCGTGTTGCCGAAGCTGATCCGGTCGGGCGTCGCGCCGGCCGCCATCGTCTGCTCGATCTCGGCGATCGAGGCGGTGTCGAAGCACGAGCCGAGATCGGCGAGAAGGCTGAGGATTTCGGGCGCCGGGTTCGCCTTCACGGCGTAGAAAACGCGCGTGTCGGGCAGGGCCTTGGCGAAGCCGAGATAGTTCTCGCGCACGACGTCGAGATCCACGACGAGGCGCGGTCCGTCCTCGCGGTTGCGGGCGAGGAATTCCTTGATGCGGTCCGTCATAGCGGCATCCCCCAACAGCGCGGTTGAGCGTCCGCGCCGGGCAAATGAAGGATTCGCCGGCGATGCGACCGTTCGCTCCCACGCGTTGGAGACGTGGGAAGCGCAGTCGTTGACCCGCCGACGCGATCACCCGGCGCCTTCGCCGAAGACGGAGAGCCGCCGACGAAAGCCTCGAGCAATCAGCTGCTGCGCCGTAGCCATGACGCGCCCGGGCCCGAGAGCCCCGGCGTTCACTGGCCATCGTTTGGACGAGGAGAATTCCCGTCCGCACGCCCGGCAAGATAGACAAGCCTCTTTGATCGCCGGCCTTTGGAGGGCCGGCAGAGACCAAAAAAGCCCGGTCCGTCGTTGCTTCAAGCCGCGTCCCCCGTTGGGCGGGGTTCGCCGGTTCGCCTCCGGTTGCCGGTCTTCCAAGGGCGGTTGACTGGCCTCTTGTCCAGATCCCCGCCGACCGACACGCGACCACAGGCACGTGCGTATTGGGCAGGACTCTTATTTGTTCGAATCGCGCTGAAGCGCAAGAGGTTTTTGCATGCCTCACGGACAAGTTTGCGAGACCGCGCCGGCCTCTGGCGTTCCCGGAGGGATCCTCGGATAACACCGGCCCGCAACGCGCCTCGGACCGAGACGCCTGCTTCGCGTTCGGAGGCCTTCGGCCTACGGCCGCGCGAGCAAAAGGCCGGTTCCGCCCGGTGCCGGGATTTGTATCGATTCTAAACTGAGCCTGTCCTTCTTGTTCCGCCGGGGGGCGACTGATATCGCAGTCTCGTCGACCGCAGACCTTGACCCTGCAGGCCGAAGAGGATGCGATGAACAATCAGTGCCTGCGCCGCAACTCCGCGCACGCAATCACGACCGCGGCGCTGCTTTGCGCCGGATATGCCGGCGTCTCGGCGCCCATGCCCAAACGGCCGACACCGACGCCGCGACGACAGGCGCTCAAACGACGCCGGACCCCTATCACGAACTCGAGACGAAATATCTGTTCGGCTTCACCGAAGGCGCCGACATCGGCGCCGAGGGCGAGAAATCGATCGAGCTCGAGACGACGACGCAACTGGGCCGGCGGGGCGGCAGCTACGGAACGCTCGAACAGGAGGTGGAGTTCGAGGGGGTCCCGTCGCAGTATTGGGGCTATGAACTGAGCGCCCACGGGTTCGGCTATTCGGTCGACGGGGTTGACGGATTGGCCAACGCCCATGGCGCCAACTTCAGCGGCCTCTCGGCCGAGTTTCGCTATCTCGTAATCGGCCGCGGCCCGGACTCGCCGATCGGCCTGACCTTGACCGCCGAGCCCGAATGGGCGCGTTTCGACGACGGCGGGCAGCCGATCCAGGACTACAACGTCACCTTACGCGTGGTCGCCGACACCGAGCTCGTCGCCAATCGCCTCTACGCGGCGACGAACCTTGTCTACAACCCGGACTACGCCCAATCGCCCTTCCAGCCGTGGCGGACGTCCTCGATCTGGGGCGTCACGGGCGCGCTCGCCTATCGCGTGGCGCCGAAGATCACGCTCGGAGGAGAAGCCGAATATTATCGCGCGTTTGACGGTTTCGGCTTTCAATCGCTTCAGGGCCAGGCGCTCTATGTCGGTCCGACGCTGCAAATTCAGTTCACCGGGCAAGTGATGTTGTCGGCCGCATGGTCGACAGAGGTCAGGGGACACACTTCGGGCGAAAACTTCGGTCTCGATCTCACGAACTTCCCGCAGCAGCGCGGCAACCTGAAGTTCGAAGTCGAATTCTAAGCGCGGAAAGGAAAATTCCGATGAAAAGCGTAATGTTCGGTTCGATCCTGAGCGCCGGCCTCGCCCTGGCGCTTGGCGCTCCGGCGGCCTTCGCCGACGAGGCGGCCAAGGTCAGCGTGACGCTGAAGGATCATCGTTTCTCTCCCGCCGAGCCGACCGCTCCCGCCGGCAAGCCGATAGTCATCGAGGTGACCAATCTCGACTCGACGCCGTCGGAATTCGAAAGCAAGACGCTGCGGGTCGAGAAGGTCGTGTCCGGCGGCGGCAAAATCACGGTTCAGGTGCGTCCTCTCGCCCCGGGCCGATACCGCTTCTTCGACGACTATCATGAGGACACGACCGAAGGTTTTCTGGTCGTCAAGTGAAAATAGAACGCAGTTTTAAGTCGTAGCGACAGGAACCCAACATGCTCGGCGCGCTGATCATCGTCTTTCGCGAAGTCATCGAGGCTGGGCTCATCGTCGGCATCGTCATGGCGGTCACGCAGGGGGTGCATGGCAGCCGGCTCGTCATCGCCGCGGGGGTTGCGGCAGGCGTCGTCGGCGCATCGCTGGTCGCGGCTTTTGCGGGCGCGATCGGCAACGCGCTGGCCGGGATCGGGCAGGAGATCTTCAACGCCTCGATCCTCATGATCGCGGTCGTCATGCTGATCTGGCACAACGTCTGGATGGCGAGCCACGGCCGCGAACTCGCTGCCGAGGTCAAGCGCGTGGGCGACGCCGTTCGGACCGGCTCGCGCTCGATTGTCGCGCTCGGCGTCGTCTGCGCGGTGGCGGTGATGCGCGAGGGCTCAGAAATCGCGCTTTTCATGTACGGCCTCGTCGCGGCCGGGGGTTCGACCGCGGGCGAACTGATTGCCGGCTCGATCTTCGGGCTTCTGGCGGGGGTCGCAGTGACGGCGGTCACCTATTTGGGCCTGGTGACGATTCCGCAGCGGCGCCTGTTCGCGGTCACGACGCTGCTCATCAGTTTTCTCGCGGCGGGGCTCGCGGCGCAGGCGGTTCTCTTCCTGCAGCAGGCCGGCGTCGTCACCGTCTTCGCACAGACTGCGTGGGACACGTCCGCGATCCTCTCCGACACGAGCTTGCTCGGCCGGGTGCTCCATACGCTGATCGGCTATTCGGACCAGCCGTCCATGCTGCAGGTCGTCGTCTACGCGGCGGTGCTGGCGATCATCGCGATCCTCACGAAAACCGTCGGTTCGCGTCGCGCGCCGGCGCGCAAGGCTGTCGGCGCCGCGCCGGCGGAGTGAGGCGGCGCCGTCGGGACCGTTCACAAAAAAGCCGCGGAATGACCGCAATCAGCGCACGTCCAGATTCTAGAAGGCTGTGGTCGCGGCAATCGGGACGCATCCCGTAGCGCGGCCGAAGTCTGACGGCCGCGCGAAAGTTTGACGCCCGAACGCCGCCCCGCAGGCCGCGGAGGACAATCATGGCGTCCGAATTTCACGTCTATTTCGGGCCCGACGCGTTCGACGCGCCTGTCACGGTCCGCAAGATCGAGCCCAACGACTGCTTTGCCGCCCTGCGGGAAGGTTTCGATGATTTCGTCGCGATGCCGACCCATCCCGCGTTCCTCGGCATATTTTACGCGGTCGCTGGAATTGTGATCGTGGCGCTGTCGTCGTTCGGCAGCGCGCTGCATCTCGTTGTCCCGTTCGCCTTCGGATTCGCGCTGCTGGCGCCGGTCTTCGCCGTCGGCCTCTACGAGTTGAGCCGCAGGCGTGAAGCCGGGCTGAAAGCGTCGTGGAGCGACGCTTTCGCGGTTCTGCGGTCGCCGGCGCTACCGTCAGTCGTCGCGCTCGGTCTCTTTCTGCTCGTCGTGTTCGGCATTTGGATCGGCGCGGCCGAACTGCTCTATGTCCGGCTCTACGGGCCGAAACCTCCCGCCGCCCTGATGCCGTTCGTTCTCGACGTCCTGACGACCAGCCGCGGGTTGGCGCTCATCGCGCTCGGCGGCTTGATCGGGTTTGGCTTCGCCGCGCTGACGCTCTGCGTCAGCATCGTCTCGTTTCCGCTGATGCTCGATCGCGACGTCGGCGTGGTCCCCGCCGTGGTCGCTTCGATGCGGCTCGCGCGCGAAAGTCCGGGCCCTGTCGCGCTGTGGGGCCTCATCGTCGCCGTGGCGCTGATGCTCGGTTCGCTGCCCCTCTTCATCGGCCTCGCGATCGTCATGCCGACCCTCGGCCACGCGACCTGGCGTCTCTATCGCCGGGCGATCGCCCGCGACCCTGCGCACGAGGTTCCGATCGAAGGCCCCGGAAGCTCGGACGTCACCAAGAATCCGGCCTTGCGGTTCGTATGGATTTACTTGGACTTGCTTGAATTCCTTCGTCTGAGAAAAGCCGATCGCAGCGCGTCAAACCGCCCTGCGGAGACCGGCGCGACGACGACGCGTCCTGATTCGAACCCGCCATGAGAGCGATCGTATCCAGGTTGCGGATCTTCGGAGCGCCATTGTCGCTGGCGCTCGGCAGGTCGCAGGAGTTGGGCCGCCGTTCGGCGGAGTGAAAGAAGCCGCGCTCATCCGGCAAGACTGCAAGAGCTGAGCCGGCGTGTGGGGTGTCGGCCTCCCGCCCGAGGGCGCGCTGAACAACCGCGGCGCGGAAACGACGATCCGGCGCCCACGCCGTCGGCGCGCCTCGCGGACCGGACGGCTCCGGGGGCGACTGAGCCTCGGGGAACTTCACCCGAGCTTTCGAGCGTCCGGCGCCGCCTATCGCGGAGGCGTCGGACAGGGTCTTTGGCGGACGCGTGAACGCAATGTCTCTCGACAAATTGTTTCTGAAAATCGGAGTCCGTGTTAGATTGCAGAAATCGCCGCGCGAACACGCCGGACGATCCAGGACGGCGATTGCGCTTCCGACGCTGCGTTCTTCTCATGACGTCTGGTTGGTTGATCGGTTCGCGGCGGCATTCTCGACGGTCGCGAAGCGACCGATCGGGAGTGACAGACAAGGCGAGGCGATCGACGGGTACTCGAACGAGGTGCGGAAACTCCTGCAATCGTCGCCACAACCCCTTGAAAAGGCTCGCTTCGTAGAAGGAAATCGATTTGGAATTCCTTCAGTAGGATTTGGATTTCCTTCAGTAGGATTTGGAAGGCCTTCAGGAATCTTTGGATTCCCTTCAGGCGTCCGGCCGCGCGAAGGCGGATCCCGGGGGCCTCCCGAACGTCATGGCGCCGCGCGGGAACGCCCGCCTAAACTGCAGAGACGGTCAGTGCATCAGGGGACCCCATGAGGGGTCGCTGGCGTAGTTGGGCGTCGGCACCAAAAATTCGCCGTGGCCGAAAATGTCGGCCATGTAGATCTTCGGGCCGCCCGAGCCGCCGGAGTCGCGGAAGAACATCACGTAAAGCCCGTTCGGCGCGAAGGTCGGGCCCTCGTTATGGAAGCCTTCGACCAGAATCCGCTCGCCCGAGCCGTCGGGCTTCATCACCCCGATGCCGAACGAGCCGCCGTTGATGCGGGTGAAGGCGATGAGATCGCCGCGCGGCGACCAGACGGGCGTCGAGTATCGGCCTTCGCCGAACGAAATCCGCTTGGCCGGGCCGCCGCTCGCGCTCATCACATAGATCTGCTGGGCGCCGCCGCGATCGGATTCGAAGGCGATCTGCGAGCCGTCGGGCGAATAGGTCGGCGAGGTGTCGATCGCCGAGGTGTCGGTGAGCCTGGTGGTGGCGCGCGTGCGAAGATCCATCGAGTAGAGATTGGTGTTCGCGCCTTCGGAAAGCGACATCACGATCTGCTGACCGTCCGGCGAAAAGCGCGGCGCAAAGGTCATGCCGGGAAAATTGCCGACGGCCTCGCGCTGTCCGGTCTCGAGATTGAGCAGAGTGACCTTCGGTTCGGCCGAGCCGAACGACATATAGGCGACCTGCTGAGCGGATGGCGAGAAGCGCGGCGTGACGACGAGGTCCTGGCCGCCGTCGAGGTACTTCAGGTTGCCCCCGTCCATGTCCATCACCGCGAGACGCTTGCGGCGCTTTTCCTTCGGGCCGCTCTCGTCGACGAAGACGACACGGGAGTCGAAGAACCCTTTCTCGCCGGTCGCGCGCGAGAACACCGAGTCGGCGATCATGTGCGCGACCCGGCGCGCGTTCGTGGACTCCGACGTATATTGCTCGCCGGCCGCCTGCTCGCCGGTCGAGGTGTCCCACAAACGGAATTGCGCGGTCACATGCCCGCCGTCGGGACGCAGCACCCTGCCGGTCAGCACGAATTGCGCATTGATCGCCTTCCAGGCGTCGACGTTCGGGCGGACGTCCGGATTGGCGACCGTCTCCGGAAAGCTCGCCGGGTTGACCGGCAGCAGGAAGATCGAACGGGCGAAATCATTGCTGACGATGCTGCTGATCTTGTCGCCCGCCAGCTCGCCGACAAAGGGGGTGACGGCGATGGTCACGGGTTTGAAATTCGCTCCGGCATGAACGTAGACGTCGCCCGTGGCGGCGCTCGCGGGCGCGGCGTCGAAGGCGAACGCGCCCAGGACGAACGCTGCGAGGGCAGACAAGCGCAAGACAAAAGGCAAGTAAGTCATCAGGAGATCTCGCGGCGACAAGAAAGGCGCTCCGCCGCCCGGCGTCATCGGGCGGCGATCTGGGGATTGAAGTGGATAGTCTTGGTCTTCCATTGCTCATAAAAGGGGCGATATTGGGCCGGCACCGGCAGGGGGTTACAGGTGTGCACGGCTTGTATGACGCTTTTGGCCTGAGGCTTCAGCGCCGGATCCGACGGCGGGTTGACGAGCTTCGGCGGCTTCATCAGCGAGCCGTCCGGTTTGAAGGCGAGCCGCACGTGGGCGACGTAATTGTCGGCGTCGGCGGGCAGCGCGGCCGGTTTCCAGCATCCGAGATAGGTCTTGATCATCCAGGCGTCGAAGTCGGCCTGCTGGGCGCGGGTCATGCGCGCCGGCGGCGCCGGCGGCGCCGGCGTCGAGGGCGGCGCGGCCGCGGCGGCGGGGCGGGAGGGGGGAATGGGCGGCTGCGGGTTGCTCGTCTCCTTGGAAGCGGTCTCCGTCGACGACGGCCAGAGCCAGTCGCAGCCGGCCAGCCCGGCGACGAGCGCGGCGGCGAGCGCGAGCGTGATGATCGAGGTCGATTGCGCGGTCATGAGCGGGTCTCGTCGGGGCTCGGGTTGGTGGGCTTAGCCTTGCGTCTCGCGCGGGTCGAAGTGGATGGTCTCGACCTTCCACTCGTCGAAATAGGGCTCGTATTGCGGGGGAACGTGGAGGGGATCGCATTTCTTGACCGCGCGCATCGCGCTCTCCGCATGCGCGCGCCAGGCCGCGTCGGTCGGCGGATTCAGGAGAACCGGGCGCACCGACAGCGAGCCGTCGGGGTTGAAGACGACCTTGATCTCGGCGACGTAGATGTCGCCCTCGGGCATGGTCGGCGGAGGCGTCCAGCAATTGAGGTAGCTTTCCGTCAGCCACGCGTCGAGCGCCGAGGCCATCGACAGCGACATGCGCGGCGCGTCGTGATGCGGCAGCCCTTGCGGCGTCGCGCTCGCCGCGTTCGACGCTGTCGAGGTCGTTGGCGGCTTCGGCTGGCCGATCAGCTTGGCGATGGCGTTGGGATCATAGACGCGCGCCGGCTTCGGCTGAGGCTCGGTCTTCCGGCGCTCCACGACTTTCGCGATCTGGTCGTGCTTCGGCTTCTCGGGCTGCGGCTCCTTCGGACGCACGGGCGGCGCCGGCGTCTCCTGGGCGAGGGGCTTCGGCGGAGGCGGCGGCTCGGGTTTCGTCGGCGGGGAAGGCTCCGGCCTCAGCGGCGGCGCAGGCCCCGGCTCTTCGGCGACGCGCAGGTCGAGCGGCGCCTCCGGCGAAGTCGGGGGCGCGGGCGCGGGCTCGGGCCTGGGCGGAGGCTCGGGCGCGGGCTTCGCGTCCTTCTCGCCGTTCACGATCTGGTTGAGCTCGCTCTCCGTCACGGTCTCGACCGGAATCGATTCCGGGTTGTCCTCGAATTTCGGCGCGGAAGCGAAGCCGAACAGGATGAGGACCAAGAGCGCGCCATGCAACGCGCTCGAGGCCGCCCAAGCCCAATATGACCGCCGCTCGTCCAAAGCCGCTCCCGGCTATTGATTGATCGGCTCGGTGACGAGCGCCACCTTCTTGAATCCGGCCGAGGTCACGGCCGCCATGACCTGCGCCACCTGGCCGTAAGGCACGACCTTGGAGGCGCGCACGTAGATGCGCTGCTCGACGTCGTTCTGCGACGCCGCTTGAAGCTTCGGCACGAGATCGGCCTCGGCGATCGGCTCGTCCATCAGATAGAGCTGGCCCTTCTCGTTGAGCGAGATGGCGATCGGCTTCCTGTCGACGTTGAGCGCGGCCGCGCTGGTCTGCGGCAGGTCGACCGACACGCCGGCAGTCAGCAGGGGCGCCGCGACCATGAAGATGATCAAGAGCACCAGCATCACGTCGATGAACGGCGTCATGTTGATGTCCGCCATCGCGGCGTAGCGCGGGACGCCGCGCCGTCCTCGTCCGCTCTTGCGTCCCCCGCCGACCGTCATGCCCATCGACTCGCTCCCTCAGGCTTCAGGAGACCTTCTCGCTCGACAAGACGTTCTCGCTCGACAGATGATGATCGATCTGGCGCGAGAGGATCGACGAGAATTCGTCGGCGAAGCTTTCGAGCCGCGCCTGCGCCTTCGCCACGTCCCCCTGGAATTTGTTGTAAGCGATGAGCGCAGGAATCGCGGCGAAGAGGCCGATGGCGGTCGCGAGCAGCGCCTCGGCGATGCCCGGCGCGACGACCACGAGCGAGGTGTTCTTCGAGGTCGCGATCGACTGGAACGAGTTCATGATGCCGAACACCGTGCCGAAGAGGCCGATGAACGGCGCGGTCGAGGCGACGGTCGCGAGAACCAGCAGGTTGGATTCGAGCCGCTCGACCTCGCGCGCGATCGAGACGTCGAGAACCTTGTCGATGCGCGCGTGCAATCCGCGGAAGGAGGCCGCCGCCTGCTGGAACGAGCGCTTCCACTCGCGCATGGCGGCCACAAACAGCGCCGCGGCGCCGGCGTTCGACTGGTCCGACAGCGACCCGTAGAGCTCCTCGAGCGACCGGCCGGACCAGAACACCTGCTCGAAATTTTCCATCTCGCCGCGAAACTTATGGAAACGGCGGGTCTTGTCGAAGATGATGGTCCAGCACCACAGAGACGCGAGAAAGAGGCCGAGCATCACCGCCTTGACGACGATGTGGGCGGACCAGAACATCTCCAAGATGCTGGTGTCCGGAGTTGCGGCTGCGGCGGCTACGTCGGCAGGATTCATGGGCGTAACGGAACCTTTTTTGCGGACGGGGCCGCACGATGGGGGCGGCGGAACTTGGAATTGGGGCGGGGTCTGCCTGCCAAATCGGCCGAAACTTGGGCTGGGGCGGGCGACGGCGGGGCCCGAGTTTGTCGAAGCGATTTAAGCCTCTGATAGCGTTAAGAGCGAGTTACCTCAGGTCGCCGTCTGTGAAAATCGAAATAACGGGCGGCGAACAGGGAGGCCGGGTCGGGTTCCGGGGTCGGCGGCGCCTCGAACCGCCATTCGCCGTTCGCCGTTTCGCCTCCCTACCCAAACGGCGGCGCCGCCGTTATCGTGGCGCCGGCGCGCGCGGTTCGGCGCCATGGAGGTCAATGGATGGGGGCGCTGGGAGCCTACGCCTGGGAATGGGGTTCGGCCCTCATCCGCTGGCTGCATGTGACGGCGGCGATCGCCTGGATCGGCGGATCGTTCTTCTTCATGCATCTCGACGCGTCGCTGCGCAAACGCGCCGGCGACAATCCGGCGCTCGCCGGCGTCTCGTGGCAGGTGCACGGCGGCGGCTTCTATGAGATGAGCAAGTATGCGCTCGCGCCGGCCTCGCTGCCCGACGAGCTCATCTGGCACAAATGGCAGTCCTACTGGACCTGGATCAGCGGCTTCGCGCTGCTCTGCTGGGTCTATTACGGCCAGTCGTCGTTTTTTCTCATCGACCCGGCCGTCATGCCGCTCGAGCCCTGGCAGGCGGCGCTGATCGGCATCGGCGCGCTGGCGCTCGGCTGGATCGTCTATGATCTTCTCTGCCGCTCGCCGCTCGGGAAGAACGACGCGCTCCTCGCCCTCGTCGGCTTCGGGTATGTCGTCGCGACAAGCTGGGTGTTCACGCTGGTCTTCTCCGGCCGCGGAGCGCTCATCCACACCGGGGCGCTGATGGCGACGATGATGACCGCCAACGTATTCTTCGTCATCATGCCGAACCAGCGCAAGAGCGTCGCCGCGCTCATCGCCGGCCAGAAGCCCGACCCGAAATGGGTGAAGACGTCCAAGACGCGCTCGACGCACAACAATTACATCACGCTTCCCGTCCTCTTCCTGATGCTGTCGAACCATTACCCGATGACGTTCTCCAACCCGAGAGTCATTCCGGCGCTCGTCACCTGCGTCATCGTCGCCGGCGCGCTGGTTCGCTACTTCTATAACGTCTGGCACCTCGATCATGCGAAGGCGCCCTGGTGGGCCTGGGCGGTCGCCGCGCTCGCCATCATCGGCGCGTTCGGCTTCGCCGCGACCGCCTCGCCGGGAATGCGTGGTCTCATGGGCCTCGCGCAGCTGCCGGCCGCGGTCGCTGGCGTGAATGGACCCAAAGCGCCGCCGGAAGTCGTCGACATCGTGCAGTTGCGCTGCATGATGTGCCATGCGGCCGAGCCGATGGAAGAGATCGGCGAAGCGCCGAAGGGCGTTCTGCTCGACACGCCCGAGCATATCGCGCGCTTCGCCACGGCGATCCGGATGCAGGCGGTGCTGACCCATGCGATGCCGCCGAACAACTACAGCCAGATGACGGACGAGGAGCGGGCCGTCCTCGCGCGCTGGCTCGAACTCGATCTGGCCGAGAAGTGACCGGGCGCGGTCTTTCCGACGCCGATCTCGCGGCCGGCGCGAAGCTGATGGCGCGGCTCGACGCGTTTGCGGCCTTCACCGACGAGCCGGGGCGCCTGACGCGGCTCTTTCTCTCCGAGGCGCATCGGCGCGCGGCGCAGGCCTTCATCGGCTGGTGCGCGGAGGCCGGGCTCGAGGCGAGGATCGACGCGGCCGGCAACGTCGTCGCGCGCTACGAGGGCAGACGGGCCGGCGCGCCGGCGCTGATGCTGGGCTCGCATATCGACACGGTGCGCGACGCCGGCCGCTACGACGGCAATTACGGCGCGCTCGCCGCGCTCGCCGTGGTCGAGGCGCTCGCCGCGCGACGGGAACGGCTGGCCCATGCCGTCGAAATCGTCGCTTTCGGCGACGAGGAGGGCGTGCGCTTTCGCATGACGCTGACCGGTTCTCGCGCGCTCGCCGGAACCTACCCCGAGGATGCGCTCGACCAGAGGGACGCCGCCGGCGTCGCCATGCGCGAAGCTCTGAAGGCGTTCGGCGGCGATCCGGGGAAAGCCGGTTCGATCCGCGCCGACAACGTCGCCGCCTTTGTCGAGGCGCATATCGAACAGGGGCCGGTGCTCGAGGCGGAAGGCCTGCCGATCGGCGTCGTCACCGCCATCAAAGGCGCGACGAGGCTCGAAATCGCCGTCGACGGGACGGCCGGCCACGCCGGCGCGACGCCGATGGCGCTCCGCCGCGACGCCCTGGCGGCCGCCGCGGAAATGGCGTTGGCGATCGAGGCGCGCGCCCGCGCCGAGCCCGAACTCGTCGCCACCGTCGGGCGGATGGAAGTCTGGCCCGGCGCGACCAACGTCATTCCCGGTCATGCGCAGTTCTCCATCGACTTCCGCGCGCCAGACGACGCCCGCCGGGCCGTCGCGCTCGCCGATCTGACCGCGCGCATCGAGGCGATCGCCGCGGCGCGCGGCGTGCGGTCGAGCCTGGCCAAGACGCACGAAGCCGACGCTTTCGTCTGCGATCCGCGCATCGTCGCCGGGCTGACGCGCGCGGTCGAAGGGATCGGCGTCGCGCCTCGCCGGCTGCCGTCGGGCGCCGGGCACGATACGATGGTCATGGGCCGGCTCTGCCCGGCCGGGATGCTGTTCGTGCGCTGCAAGGGCGGGGTGAGCCACAACCCACGGGAATCGATCACGCTCGAGGACTGCGCCTTCGGCCTCGCCGCGCTGACCCGCTTCGTGCGGGATTTCCGCATTTCCTAGTGTTTGGAACGTCGTGAGGAGACGAAATGAGCAAGCGGTTTTTCGGCGACATCGGGCCGGTGCGCTTCGAGGGGCCAAAGAGCGACAATCCCCTCGCCTTCCGCCATTACGACCCCGCCCGGGTCGTCATGGGCAAGACGATGGCCGAGCATCTCAGGCCCGCCGTCTGCTACTGGCACAACTTCGCCTGGATGGGCTCGGACTTGTTCGGCGCGCCGACCTTCGAGCGGCCCTGGAACGGCGACGACATGAAGGCGGCCAAGCTCAAGGCCGACGTCGCCTTCGACATGTTCACGACGCTCGGCTTCCCGTTCTTCACCTTCCACGACAAGGACGTCGTTCCCGAGGGCGCGAGCCTCGCCGAATTCGGCCGCAACCTCGCCGAGATGACCGACGTCTTCGCGCGGAAGATGCAGTCGACCGGGGTCAAGCTCCTCTGGGGCACGGCCAATCTCTTCAGCCATCCGCGCTACATGGCGGGCGCCGCGACCAACCCCGATCCGGACGTCTTCGCCTACGCCGCGGCCCAGGCAAAGAACGCCATCGACGCCACGCACAAGCTCGGCGGCGCCAATTACGTGCTCTGGGGCGGGCGCGAGGGCTACGAGACCCTGCTCAACACCGATCTCTCCCGCGAGCAGGAGCAGCTCGGGCGCTTTCTGTCGCTCGTCGTCGACTACAAGCACAAGATCGGCTTCAAGGGCGTCCTGCTGGTCGAGCCGAAGCCGCAGGAGCCGACCAAGCACCAATACGACTTCGACGTCGCCGCCGTCGCCGGATTCCTGCGCCGCTTCGGCCTCGAGCGCGAGGTCAAGCTCAACATCGAAGTCGGCCATGCGGTGCTCGCGCACCATTCGTTCGAGCATGAGGTCGCGCTCGCGGCTTCGCTCGGGCTTCTGGGCTCGGTCGACGCCAACCGCAACGACTACCAGTCGGGCTGGGACACCGATCAGTTCCCCAACAACGCGGCCGAGCTCGTGCCGGCGCTCTATTTCATCCTGAAGGCGGGCGGGATCGCGCCGGGCGGCTTCAACTTCGACTCCAAGGTGCGCCGCCAGTCGATCGATCCGGCAGACCTGCTGCTCGGCCACATCGGCGGCATCGACGCCTGCGCGGAGGCGTTGGTCGCGGCTGCGGGTCTGATCGAAGACGGCAGGTTCGACGCATTCCGGGCCGAGCGCTACGCGGGCTGGAACGAGCCGAAGGCGCAGGCGATGCTGAAACCAGGCGCGAGCCTGGAGGCGATCGCCAAGCGCGTCGCGGAGGAGAAGATCGATCCGAAGCCGCGTTCGGGACGGCAGGAGTTCTTCGAAAACCTGGTGAACCGCCACATGGTGGACCGGCGCGAGGGGTGAATCCGGCCGCGTTCGAGCGGCCGGATTAACCCAATCTTGGCCGATCGCAGGCGACAGTGCGGCTTCGGCGTCGCCCGATGACGGCGCCCGCTCGGAGCCGGCATGATCAGGGGCGCTCTCCTCTTCGCAATCGGCGCGCTGGCGCTGGCGGCGCTGGCGTCGTCCTATCTCCCCGATCCCGCGGCGCGGGCGCCGGCGCCGAGCCCGGCTGCGGCGGGCGGCGACGGCGCTTCCAAGCCCGTCGAGCGCCAAACCGCCGCATTTCGAGAGACCTCGATCGAGGCCGACGCGCGCGGCCAGTATGCGGCGGACGCGTTCGTCAACGGCTCGCCGGTGCGCATGTTGATCGACACCGGCGCGAGCTTCGTGGCGATTTCCGCCTCGACCGCGGCGCGGCTCGGCCTCGCTCCCGGTCCGGGGCCGAAATGGAGGATCAAGACCGCCAACGGCGAGTCGACGGCCTCGCCGGTGGTGCTCGAACTCGGTGAGCTTCGGCGGTCTCTACATGAACGCCGTGCAGGCCCTCATCCTCGAGCCCGGGGCGGGCGAGGCGAACCTGCTCGGCGCGAGTTTCCTCAAGCGGCTCGTCAGCGTGGAGCAGCGCGACGGGATCTTGATCCTGCGGCAATAGGCGTCGCGCGACGTCGCGTGAGCGCGAGGCAGACGCCGCTTCTCCGCTTTAATCGGCGCGGGCCTTGGTCCCAAGGAGAACCGCCGATGAAGACCCGTGCGCCGCCGTCGCCGTCGCCGCCGGAAAGCCGCTCGAAGTCTCGGAGGTCGAACTCGATGGGCCCCGCGAGGGCGAGGTTCTGATCGAGATCAAGGCGACGGGCATTTGCCACACCGACGAGTTCACCCTCTCGGGCGCCGATCCGGAGGGGCTCTTTCCCGCCATTCTCGGCCACGAGGGCGCGGGCGTCGTGGTCGACATCGGGCCGGGCGTCACGAGCGTCAGCAAGGGCGACCACGTCATTCCGCTGTACACGCCCGAATGCCGCCAGTGCCCGTCCTGCCTCTCGCGCAAGACCAACCTCTGCACGGCGATCCGAGCGACCCAAGGGCAGGGGGTGATGCCGGACGGGACGTCGCGCTTCTCGCGCGGCAAGGAGACGATCTTCCACTACATGGGCTGCTCGACCTTTTCGAACTTCACCGTGCTGCCGGAGATCGCCGTCGCCAAGGTCGACCCCGCCGCGCCGTTCGACAAGATCTGCTACATCGGCTGCGGCGTCACCACGGGGATCGGCGCCGTCATCAACACCGCGAAAGTCGAGGAGGGGGCGACAGCGATCGTGTTCGGCCTCGGCGGCATCGGCCTCAACGTCATCCAGGGCCTGAGGCTCGCCGGCGCCGACATGATCATCGGCGTCGACGTCAACAACGAGAAAAAGCCCTGGGGCGAGCGCTTCGGCATGACCCGTTTCGTCAATCCGAAGGAGGTCGGCGACCTCGTGCCCCATCTTGTCAACATGACCAAGCGCGGCGCCGACCAGATCGGCGGCGCCGACTACACCTTCGACTGCACCGGAAACGTGACGGTCATGCGGCAGGCGCTCGAATCCTGCCATCGCGGCTGGGGTCAGTCGATCATCATCGGCGTCGCCGGCGCGGGGCAGGAGATCTCGATCCGGCCGTTCCAGCTCGTCACCGGCCGCGTGTGGAAAGGCACGGCGTTCGGTGGGGCGCGCGGCCGCACCGACGTGCCAAAAATCGTCGATTGGTACATGGCCGGCAAGATCGAGATCGATCCGCTTATCACGAGCCACTTGAAGCTCGAGGAGATCAACCAGGGCTTCGAGATGATGCGCGCGGGCAAGGGGATCCGCAGCGTCGTGGTCTATTAGAGCCGTGTGCGCCCGGATGGGACCGTCCGGCGGGCGGGTGCTCCGGGCGGAATTCTCTGCTGGAGAGAAACTTGAGCCAGTCATGCGGCCGCGAGGGTAAGCGAGAGGGAAAAATTCCCTGCGGGCGGCGAATTTGCAGGGAATTCGGACCTTTTCGCCACGATATGCGCCGAAAAGGTCTTGGATTCTGGGGGCTTGCGGCAAAATACCCTGAGCGGGGAAGCAGGGAATTTTTTGCCCCGAGCAGGGAACGCGCAGGGAATTTTTCGCGCGGAGCAGGGATTCTCGGCGAGGTCGCCTCGCATTGCAACTTGGGCGGCGCAAAATCGAACGCTCTTATTGTAAGCTCTGTTGCGATCTGGCAGGCTGCTGCTTGGCAGTGGGGGAGACCGGAGATGGATTCGGAGGCATTCGCGACCTGGCTCGTGGGCATTCGGCGTTTGGACGCATCGCAGCGTTCTCGGGCGTTCCAGGAACTGGCGTTGGCCGAAGCGAATGGCTCAGCTGCATTCCAGCGTGGCGAGAGCGTTGAGACCGCGCCAGCCGTTGAAGCCAAAGCCAAGCCGTCCGCCGTGCGCGAAAGCGCCGTCAACGCCACGCCTGAACAGAGCCTGTTGTCACAAGTCGGCCAGGGCCGGCTGGCCAGCTTTGGATGCCCGCATTGCGGTGGTGATGACATTCGTTCCTGGGGCAAGGCCAACGGCAAACCCCGCTATCGCTGCGTGAACTGCCGCAAGACATTCAATCCAGTGACCGGAACACCCCTGGCTGGCTTACACTATCCGGACCGCTGGAATGATCAGGCGAGGGCTTTGATCAGCGGTGAAACGATAGCGAAAGCCGCGGCGCGTTGCGGCGTGGACTACACAACCGCGTTCCGGTGGCGGCATCGGTTCCTGGAGGCTCTTAATCGCGATAAGCCCGCGAGCCTGTCCGGGATCGTCGAGGCGGACGAGACGTTCATCCTTGAATCCTTCAAGGGCAAACGCCGTGGCCTGCCAAGGGCGGCACGCAAACGAGGCGGTAAAGCCAGCAAGCGTGGCCTGTCGGCGGAGCAAATCCCGGTCATGGTGGCGCGTGACCGCACGGGCGCGACCATCGATGCCGTGCTGCGACGTCTCGACGCCGCCAGCATCACGGCGGCCCTGGGCCCGGTCATCAAAAAGTCCGCGGAATTGTGCTGTGACGGCGGGACAGCCATCAAGGCGTTCGCGCGGCGCGCCAAGGTGACGTTCCATGTCCTGCCGGCGCCGGGCATTCCACTGCCGGAAGCACCAGAGCTACACATCAACAACGTGAACGCATACCACGGCCGTCTCAAGGAATGGATGCGGCGCTTCCATGGGGTCGCCACCGCGAACCTGCCGAACTACCTGAGTTGGCGGAGAACGATCGAAGCCCTGGGAGCCGCGTCGAGCCCCGAGGCGTGGGTCATGGGCGCTGCCGGATTGGGACCGTATCAACAGGCTTTAGGATAAGAGCGAAATCGAAACATTGTTTCGCATTGCCGCCTGACCGCCCGCCTGTTGACGCCCGTCAGGAAGAAGGATGCTGCCTGTGGCGTTGCGTCATCAGATGGACCAGATGCACGCGCAATTCGAAGGCGCCCAACATGCGTGTCGCCGCCTCGTGGAACATGTTGTTGGCCACATGATCGAGGAGGTGGCTCTTGAATTGGAAGTCGACAACGAGGGACGGGGGCCCTCTTGCGCTCGCAATTCGCCTACGGCTAAGCCTCGCGCCTCCCGTTCAAGGATCGATCCCCATGTTCCCGACGCCGTCGCCGCAGCTCTTTCCCAACACCTACGCCTACGAATCGCAGCCGATGGTGAAGCCCACCGGCTTCCGCGAATACGACGCGCGCTGGCTGTTCGAGACGGAGATCAACCTGATGGGCGTGCAGGCGCTGGGCCTCGGGCTCGCGCGCCTGCTGAAAGAGCTCGGCGTTCCGCGCGACGTGGTGGTCGGCCACGACTTCCGCAGCTATTCCGCCTCGATCAAGCTCGCGCTGACCGCTGGCCTGATGGCGGGCGGGGCAAAAGTGCGCGACATCGGGCTTGCGATCACGCCGATGGCCTATTTCGCGCAGTTCGCGCTTCAAACGCCGGCGGTGGCGATGGTGACCGCCTCGCACAACGACAACGGCTGGACCGGCGTGAAAATGGGCGCGGCGCGGCCGGTGACCTTCGGACCCGAGGAAATGGGGCGCCTGCGCGACATCGTGATCGGCGGCGACTACGCGCCCGAGCCCGGCGGGACTTATGAGTTCGTGCCCGATTTCCCCGCCCGCTACATCGCCGACCTGACCAACCGTCCGAAGTTCGCGCGCCGGATGAAGGTCGTCGCGGCCTGCGGCAACGGGACGGCGGGGGCCTTCGCGCCCCATTTGCTCGGCGCGCTCGGCGTCGAGGTCATGCCCCTCGACTGCAAGCTCGACTGGACTTTTCCGCGCTACAATCCCAACCCCGAAGACCTGAAAATGCTGCACGCGATGGCGGAGGCGGTGAAGGAGAGCGGCGCGGACGTGGCGCTCGGCTTCGACGGCGACGGCGACCGCTGCGGCGTCGTCGACAACGAGGGCAATGAAATCTTCGCCGACAAGATCGGGGTCATGCTCGCGCGCGACCTTTCGAGGTTGCATCCGAACGCGACCTTCGTGGTCGACGTCAAATCGACCGGGCTCTTCGCGACCGATCCGGCGCTCGCCGCCAACGGCGTCAAGGTCGACTTCTGGAAGACCGGCCATTCCCACATCAAGCGCCGGGTGCGCGATCTGAACGCGCTCGCCGGCTTCGAGAAGTCGGGCCACTTCTTCTTCAACGCCCCGGTCGGGCGCGGCTACGACGACGGCTTCGTCACCGCGATCGCCGTGCTCGACATGCTCGACCGCAACCCCGGCAAGTCGATGGCCGAGCTCTACCGCGATCTGCCGAAAACTTTTGGCTCTCCGACCATGTCGCCCCATTGTCCCGACGAAGTGAAATACGACGTCGCAGAGCGGGTGACGGCGCGGTTCAAAGGGATGCAGGCGAAAGGCGAGCGGCTGATCGGGCAAAAAATCCGCGACATCGTCACGGTCAACGGCGTGCGGGTGACGGTCGAGGACGGGACCTGGGGACTGGTGCGCGCCTCCTCCAACAAGCCGGAATTGGTGGTGGTGGTCGAAAGCCCGGCGTCGGAAGCGCGGATGCGCGAGATGTTCCGCGCGGTCGACGGCGATCTTGCGCGAAAACTCCGAGGTCGGCGCCTACAACCAGACGATCTGAGGGAATGGGATCGGAAGTCGGTATTCGAGCGACGTCGCGAAATGTCGTCACCTCAACATGGGCGAGAACACATGACCGCAGAAATGGCGCCAATACCAAAAACTAATATCGAACTGGCCGAAAAATTCCACAATTCGCTATTCAGGGCGCTCCAGGAAGCGCTGAGCGATACCGAAGCCGTGCTCGATCTTGTATCGAGGACGGAAACTCACGCGCCGGCGTTTCGGGAACCCCGATTTTGCAAAGGGTGTGTTCTGCCCGTCGTTGATTCGGTTGCCACAAGATTTCTGACCGACGAATTCGGGCTCAACAGTCAGCAAATCAGGCAATCGTTGCGCTGCGAAGGCGTCACCACCCTGACGATTGGAACGCTCATCGCTTCGTCATCGCTTGTTTCCACGGCGGATGAGGTAGTTGCTTGCTTTGGCAAGCCCGAGTTCCTCATCGTCGTCGAGAGCCGCGCAATGAAGGCGCCCAAGCGCTCGATGCTCCGCGCCGTCGACGCCGTTCTACGCGAAAACCCGGAAGTCGGCGCCTACAACCAGACGATCTGAGCACGCGGCTCGTCGTTGCGCACGAGCCCCGGCGGGTGTTATTATTAGAGTAATAACATCAGTTAGGCGCTGACGATGATCCAACTCAAGGTCCGGCCGGTCGGCAACTCTCTCGGGGTCGTCCTGCCCAGGGAGGCGCTGGCGCGTCTCAATCTCAAGGACGGGGACAGTCTTTACTTGACCGAGTTCGACCGACGGTTCGATGCGGATCACCCCGTATGACCCGGCGTTCGAGGCGCAAATGCGCGCGGCTCGCGAGGGCATGGGCCAATATAGAAACGCGTTGCGAGAACTGGCCAGGTGAAGGAGCCGGTCTGGCTCTTGCGGTCGGTGATCGAAGCCGTCCATGATGCCCAACTCGTGGAGCATGGCGGCGCGGCGGGGCTCAGGGATGCCGGCCTGCTGGAATCTGCGTTGGCGCGTCCGCTCAATCTTCATCGCTTCGGGGAAACCGATCTATACGCCCTCGCTGCGGCTTACGCGTTCGGAATTGCCCGCAATCACCCTTTTGTCGACGGAAATAAGCGGACGGCTTTGCTCGCCGCCTACGCGTTTCTTCGCATCAACGGCTGCCATTTGGTCGCCGATGAGGCCAGCGCCGCATCGAACATGCTGGCCGTCGCCGCGGGAGACACGACCGAAGCCGAATTCGCCGACTGGTTGCGCGGGAATGCGCGAAAGGCGGGGTTCTCATGAAGCTTGGGATGCGGGAGGCCAGCGATCTTCCCCGTGAAGGACATTAGGGCCGAATTGTACGCGGAACCTGTCCTGCCCGACGTCCTCAAGCCGGGCCTCAAAATCGTCTTCTGCGGCACGGCGGTCGGGACCGTATCGGCGAAGCGCGGCGCCTATTACGCCCATCCGCAGAACAAGTTCTGGCGGGTCCTCCACTCCGTGCGCCTGACCCCGCGACTGGTGACGCCCGAAGAGTACCGCGTCGTGCTGCAATGGGGCCTCGGCCTCACCGACATCGCCAAACAGGTGAGCGGCATGGACCGGGAGCTGCCGACCGGCGCGCTTGGGCTTGAGGCCTGCGCCGCGCTGACCGACAAGATCAGGGAGGCGCAGCCGAAGATTTTGGCCTTCACCAGCCTCACCGGGGGGCGTCGCTGGCTCGGCCGGACGGCAGGTTTCGGGGACAGCGGCGAGCGCATCGGACGGACCCGCGTCTGGCTTTTGCCCTCGCCCTCGCCGACGGCGGGCTGGAACTGGGACGAGGCATGGTGGCGAAAGCTTGCCGAAGAGGCGAGGGGGACTGACGACGCCGGTGGTTGACACCGGACTTGTCGCCGCCAGGCGGCCGAAGCCGCGCCTACAAGCCTTGAATTGAGTCCCCTGTTCCCTTTTCTGGCCGATCGAGATTGTGCGGTCGGCAAATCCCAAAGTCGCACAATTATGAACGGCAAGAACATGAATTTGTGCAGAGCGCGCCGCGAATTCCCCAAAAGATTACGGCAAGATAAAGTTCTAAAGCCCACATCCACGGAGGAAATCCATGACAGGCATGTTCACCCGACGCGGGGTGCTTGGCCTCGGCGCGACGGGAATTGTAGGTCTCGGCATCGCAGGCGCTTCTCCATTGACCGCATTGGCGGCCGAGGAAGGCAAGAAGTTAAAGATCGCCCTGTCGAACTCCTACATCGGCAACAAGTGGCGCATCGAGATGGAGAATGTGTTCAAGGCGGCGCTCGGGATGGAGCCGTTCAAGTCCGAGGTCGACGGCTCCTGGTTCAACTCGAGCAACGACGTCAGCAAACAGTCCCAGCAGATATCGGATTTGATCGCCCGCAGGGTGGACGCGATCGTCGTCAACGCGGCGTCGCCGACCGGACTGAACGGCATCCTCACGCAGGCCAACGACCGCGGCATCCTCGTCGTGTCTTTCGACAACGTCGTCACCGCTCCTTCGGCGCTCAAGGTCAACACCGATCAGGTGGCGTTCGGCAGACAACTCGCCGACTGGCTCGCCAAGAAACTGAACGGCAAGGGCAACGTCATCATGGTGACCGGCGTCGCCGGCACCTTTGTCGATCAGGACCGCAACAAGGGCGCCGACGCCGTCTGGGCCGAGAACCCAGGCATCAAGGTGGTCAACCGATATACCGGCATGTGGGATTCGGCCACGGCCGAGCGGAACACCGCATCGATCCTCCCCTCGCTCCCGCCGATCGACGGGATCTGGTGTCAGGGGGGACGGACGGCGTGCTCAAAGCGTTCATTGCCGCCAACCGCCCATTGCCGCCGACGGCGGGCGAAGCGGAGAACGGTTTCCGCAGGTTCATGATCGGCTATGAGGGGCACAAGGTCGAAGGCATCTCGATCGGCCAGCCGCCTTTCCTCTCCGTCATTTCGCTGGATCTCGCGCGGCGGATCCTGGCGAAGACCTATCCGAGGAAGGATATCACCATTCCGTTCCCCTACGTCACCAACGAGACGGTCAAGGAAGGCGTGACCGTGTTCCCGAACCTTCCGGACAGCTTTTTCGCCGACTTCACCGACAGCGGGCCGAACGCAACGGTGAATTTGTGCGTCGAGGCGGCGACGGACGGAAAGCCCTGCCCGGGCAAACTCGATGTCAACCTGCCCCCGGCGGCATGACGCCTGCGCCCGACGCCGCAAGCGAACCGCCCATACCGGCAGTCGAGGGAATGAGGCTCTCCAAGGCGTTCGGCGGCGTCCGCGCGCTGGACAGCGCTTCTTTCTCGGCGACGAAAGGCGAGGTCCACGCTCTTGTCGGCGAGAACGGCGCCGGCAAGAGCACCCTCATTAAGCTTCTCGGAGGCCGGCTTCGTCCGGACTCCGGGGAAATCCGGGTGCGGGGGCAGGACGTCGAGCTGAATGGCCCGCACCGCGCGCACGCGCTCGGCGTGTGGACGGTGTTTCAGGAACTTACTTTGCTGCCGTGGATGACGGTGGCGGAGAACCTGCTCATTTTGCGCGAGCCGCGCGGACTGCTCGGCCTCATCGATCGCGGCCGCATGGTCGAGGAGGCGGAGGCGATCCTCACGAGCATGGGGATCCACAACATCGACCCGCGCGCGCTCATAGAGGATCTCTCGCTCGCCAAGCGTCAGATCGTCGAGATCGTGCGGGTCCTTGCCCAGAAACCCGACGCGCTCCTTCTCGATGAGCCGACGTCGTCGCTCGGCGAAAGCGAGGTCGACTGGCTCTTCGGCCTGGTCCGCAATCTTCGCGCGCAAGATAAGTGCATCATCTTCACCTCGCATCGCTGGAACGAGATCACCAATATCGCCGACCGGATCACGATCTTCCGCACCGGCAAGGATCTCGGCACGTTCACGCAAATCGACGAAGGCCAGGCGGTCAGCCTGATGACGGGTCAGAGGGTGGACGCGCACTATCCGAAGCCGCCGGCGCTGCGGACCGCCCGACCGATGCTCGAGGTCAGCGGACTTACCGGCGTCGGCGTCACGGATGTCTCGCTGACGCTGCATGCCCACGAAATCCTGGGGGTCGGCGGACTTGCCGGCCACGGTCACCGCGAACTGTTCTTTTCGCTGTTCGGCGCAGAGCCGACGACCGGCGGCGAGATCATCGTCGACGGCGCACGGGCGCGCATAAAGAGCCCGCGAGACGCCGCCCGCTTCGGCATCGCGCTCGTTCCGGAAGACCGCAAGACCGAAGGCCTGCTGTTGCCGCTGTCGGTCGGCGTAAACCTGACGCTCGCCGTCCTGCAACGGATATCCGTGATGGGGGTCGTGCGCCGCGGACGCGAACGCCGTCTGGCCGCCGAAATGGTCGGCGCGCTGAAGATCAGGACGCCGGACCTCGGGAGTCCGGTCGGAAAGCTCAGCGGCGGAAACCAGCAGAAGGTCTTGCTCGGGCGGTGGCTGCTCGCCGATTTGCGCATTGTCCTCCTCTACGACGTCACCCGCGGCGTGGACATCGCCACCAAGCACGAGATCTACGAACTGATGATGCGTCTTGCCGACGAAGGGCATGCCGTGCTCTTCTACTCGAGTGACGCGGAAGAATTGGCGCATCTCTGTCACCGCGTGCTGGTGATGCGCGAAGGGCGGATCGCCGCGGAACTCGAGGCGCCCGACGTCTCCGCGGAAGATATCGTTTCGGCCGCAGTCAGAGAGCCTCCCGTTGTCAGCTGAAGCGACCCTCGAGCGCCGCCGGCCGACGAGGCTCGCCTATTTCGTCGGCCAGAACGCCGGTCTCGTTCTCGCACTGGCGATGCTCGCCATGGCGATCGTCATCTACTGCGCCGTCTACTGGTTGGAGCAGGCGAGGCTGCCCGGCAATTTCGAGATCACCTCGACCGTCGACAACACCATGCCGCTGGTGCTGACCGCGATGGGGCAGGGCTTCGTCGTCATCGCTCGGGGTCTCGACCTCTCGGTGGGCGGCGTCATCGATCTGTCCAACGCGCTCGCCGCCGTTCACCTTCACGACAACATCGCCGATATGATCGGCTGGAGCGTTCTGATCCTGCTCATCGGCGCGGCGCTGGGCCTCGTCAACGGGCTCTTGGTCGGCGTCGGCCGGCTTCAGCCGATCCTGGTGACCCTCGCCACCCTGTCGATCTATCAGGGGCTGGCGATCCGTGTTCTGCCGCAACCTGGCGGATCGATCCCGCCGGCGTACACCGCCGCGCTCGTCAATCCCAACCAGCCCTACGCGCTCCTCTACGTGCTGCTCGTCGCGTTCCTGTGGTACGCCTTCAGGCGAAGCTCGATCGGGGTCTCCATATTCGCGCTCGGCAATGACGAAATGGCGGCCCGCGCTAACGGCGTCGACACGGTCCGGGCGCGCGTGACGGCCTTCGTCCTGAGCGGCTTCATGTCGGGAGCCGCCGGTCTCTTTCTTGCGGCGACCGCCACCGCCGGCGACGCGACGACCGGCAACGGCTACACGCTGAGCTCGATCGTCGCAGTCGTTCTCGGCGGCATGAACCTCTTCGGCGGCCGCGGCAGCGGCGTCGGAGTCATCGCCGGCGCGTTCGTGACCACGATGATCGTCAACATCCTCTTTTTCTCGAACATCGATCCCCTCTACCAGTCCTTCTATGAAGGACTCTTCCTCGTCATCGCGGTCGTTCTCGGCGGCCTGATCGGCCGTCTCCTCAGGCAGCGACGCTGATGGCGCGCGAACGCGGTCCCGCCCCGAACCTCGATCGGCTCGGCCTGACCAGGGATCGCCGCAGAATCCTCTACGCCTATCTCGCGGCGATCATGCTGTTCGTCATCGGCGCGATCGTGCATCCGGGCTTTGCGCGCTTCGGCAGCGTCACCGCCATCTTGACCATCGCCTCGTTCGTCGGGTTGGTCGCCGCGGGACAAACGTTCGTCGTCCTTATCGGCGGCATCGACCTGTCGGTTCCGTGGGTGCTCAACGGCGCGGCGATCCTGTTGGTCACCACTTCGCTCGGCCAGGACCGGCTCGCCCCCTACGCGCTTTTGGCGACCCTCGGCATGGGCGCCGCCGCCGGTCTGGTCAACGGCTTCGTCATCGCGTTTCTGGGCGTTCCGGCCGTCGTCATGACGCTCGCCATGGACGGCGTCATGGAAGGGCTCACGCTGGGCTTGAGCGGCGGCATGACCTGCCAGGCCTGCGCCTCATACGCGCCGCCGGTCGTCCAGGACGCGGTGCACGGCAGCGCGTTCGGCGTCCCGGCGGCCGTAATCCTGTGGGTCGCCGTCATCGCCGTCGTGTCGTTCATCATGAGCTTCACGACATTCGGCCGCAGGACCTACGCGATCGGAAACAATCCCTTGGCGAGCTATCTCGCCGGCGTCAACGTCCGCCTCGTCACGACGCTCCTCTATGTGCTGAGCGGGTTTTTCGCGGCCCTGGCCGGCGTTCTGCTGGTCGGCTTCGGCGGTCAAGCCTCGCTCGGAATGGGAACCCCGTACCTGTTCCAGTCGATCGCAGCCGTCGTCATCGGCGGCGTCTACATGCTCGGCGGCCGCGGCCACTATCTGGGCGCGGCGGCAGGCGCGGTCACGCTGGTCGCGCTGGTGAGCGTTCTCCTGGCGATGAACATGCCCGACTACGGGCGCAACATCATCTACGGGATCGTCATCCTCCTCCTCCTCCTCCTCTACGGTCGCGAGGAAAAGGAGGAATGACGCTCGGAGCGTCGGGCGGCGGGCTTCGGCGACGGCGGCGAACGGGTTTGCGGGACGCGCGTCTGGCTTCTTCCCTCGCTTTCGCCGACAGCGGGGTCGAATTGGGGCGAGAGCGGGTCTTCAGCCCTTGTGGTGCGCCAACGCCGACCGCAGATGGCCTCGGCTCCTTCGGATCAGGGTCCTCGCCGTTTCGGCGTCGATTCCCCGCGCCAACAGAACCGCGACCTTGAGATCGCCGTCGGCGGCGTCGAACGCCCGTTTCGCGGTTTCCTCGTCGCAATGCGCAAGATGGCTGACCATGGCCGCCGCGCGCCGCACGAGCTTGGCGTTGCGCGCTCGCATGTCCACCATCAATCCGCGATAGACACGCCCGAGACGGATCATCACCAGCGTGGAGAACAGGTTGAGGACGATCTTCTGCGCCGTGCCCGCTTTC
This sequence comes from uncultured Alphaproteobacteria bacterium, assembly GCA_963805295.1. Classification (GTDB taxonomy): domain Bacteria; phylum Pseudomonadota; class Alphaproteobacteria; order Rhizobiales; family Beijerinckiaceae; genus Roseiarcus. Next base: position 77,932 of record CAWDTW010000069.1, read on the forward strand.
ATGCGGGTGGAGCCGGCCAGAACCTCCGGCCCGGTTTCGACGCAAATAGGGTGCTCGGCCGAGGCCAGGAGCGGAGCGGCCGGGTTGTTGGCGATCGCGACCGTGAGCGCCCCCCGCGCTCGCGCGCCTTGCACGAATTCAACGGTATAGGGCGTCGTGCCGCTGGCGGCCACTCCGATCGCCACATCGCGCGCGCCGATCCCAAAATGCCGAAGGGCGCGCTTCGCCGCGTCGCGGTCGTCCTCGGCGCCTTCGGCGCTCGCGCTGAGCGCCCGCTCGCCGCCTGCGATCGCGAACACGACCCGCTCTTCCGGCCAATCGAAGGTCGGCGAAAGCTCGGCGCCGTCCTGAACGCCGATGCGGCCCGACGTTCCGGCGCCGGCATAGATCAGGCGCCCGTCTTCGGCGAGCCGCGCGGCGGCGGCTTCGCCGGCTTTGACGATGGCCGGCAAGGCTTCGCGCACCGCAGCCACCGCCGAGAGCTGCCCTTCGAACATCGCGTGGACAGCGTCCAGACTCGGCCAGGCGTCGAGATCCTCAAAGCGGGGACTACGATCTTCGGTGCGCATCGATTCGATCCTGGAATGCTGGTTCCGGACGCCGGCCAAGGGTTGGACGCCGGCTAGTCGAGAACGACCTCGCTGAAGTCATAACGACCTCGCTGAAGTCATTAAGCGAAAACGGCGCCATCACAGTGACGGCGCGTTTGGCGCGCAAACGACACGGTTCGGCCGGTCAATCGGCAAGCGGCGCTTGCCGCAGCAAGGCGTGATCGCGATCGATACGAATGTCGTCGTTCGCTACCTCGTCGCCGACGACCCCGAGCAATTCGGACGCGCCACAGCGCTCATCGAGGGCCGACCCCTATTCGTCTGCACGACCGTCATCCTGGAGGTCGAGGGGGTCCTTCGCGCGGTCTATCGCCTCGATCCACTCGCGATCCTGCGCGGCCTGCGCGACTTTGCCGCGTTGCCGACGGTCGCTGTCGAAGACCGGTCAATTCTCTCCCAGGCGCTCGACTGGGCCGAGCAGGGCATGGGCTTCGCCGACGCGCTTCGCCTTGCGAGCGCCGGCGAATGCGAAGCCTTCGCGAGCTTCGACCGCGAACTCGCAAAGCCTGCGGCGAGACTGGGCGCGTTGGCGGTAGCGGCGCCGTGAGGGCGGGGCGGCCTGGCCAGCCAGGGTTCGCAGCGAAATTATGTCTACCCCAAAATCTCTCGAGACTGAATCCGCCAAACTGCGGCGGCGTTCATCACCGCCCAGGCGGCGCCGAGCGAGCCGTCGGCGTCGATCGGCCGGCAGGCGTCGTCGATGACGAAGGTTTCCAAACCGGTGGCGCGCGCGTCGAGCATCAGACGGGCGACGCAATAGTCGGTGGCCAGGCCGCAGGCGAAGACGCGGCTGATTCCTCGCGCTTTCAAGAGCGTGGCGAGGCTCGTCGTCGTCTCGCCTTCCGCCTCGGAATAGGCGGAGCGGGACGTGACCTCGCCGTTGGCGCCCTTGCTCAGGATCAGGAACGCGCGGTCAAAGCCCAAGCCTGCGCGCAAGTCGGCGCCGGGCTCGCCCGGCCCGCAATGGTCACGCAACCGCGCCTGATCACTGTAGGGCGCTCCGTTCCCGTCGAACGACTCGGCGTCGGGCCGTGACGACGGAAATACGGTCTGGCTGTTGGGATGCAGGCCCTGCGTCAAGACGACATTGTCGAACGCGCGCGTGAGCCGGTCGACCAGTGGCGCGATCACATCGCCGTCGGCGACCGCCGGCGGGCCGCCCGGGAGGAAGTCGGTCTGCACATCGATGACGACAAGAACGTCGCGCGCGCCGATGGGAATCGAGGACGGCACAGCTCCTCCTAATCTCCGAATTTATTCTCGTTCTTTTTCTCCCCGCTTGCCGAAGCAATTCCGGGAGTCAAGTCCAAGCGGGATGATTGACAAGTCAAAAACTACCGCAACTTATCCCTTCTTGCAATGAGACGAAGGTCGCTGTCCGGGACTGGGCGACCGCGATCCCTGCTCTCGACTGGGCCGACCAGAGGATGGATGTCGACGACCTGGCGAAGACGGCGGCGAGATTGGGCGCGTTGGCGACGCGGGCGCCGTGATAGATAAGGGGCGCGCAATTTCGATTGGATAACGCCAAACGGAAGCCGCCGCGAGGTTGTCGGGGAGAAAGACCATGATGGTCCGATTGACGCTAGCCGCCCTGATCGCCTTTCTCGCCGGAGCCGTTCCGCTGGCGCTCGCAGCGACAGCGCGCGCTGAAGACCTCGCCGCCCATTGCGCGGCTGTCGGCAACGACGATCGCGTGAAGCCTATTCCGATGGCGCTCGTCCCGGCGGCGCGCCAGGCTCTCGGCCTGGGGTCAGGCGAGTCCGACGCCGCGCTCGAGGCGAGCACGGTATTTCGGTGCATGGGCGGAAAAGTCTGGCTTTGCAATCACGGCGCGAACCTGACCTGCGGCAAAGGCGACGTCCGCCGCATCTCCGAAGGAGCGACGGCCTGGTGCAACGATCATCCGGGTTCGGACGTCGTGCCCATGGCCGCGACGGGCCACGCCACGATCTACACGTGGGCGTGCGTCGGGATTGAGCCGCGGATCACCCAGGCGGAGAAGCTGGACCCCCGCGGGTTCATCGCCAACCAGTGGGCGCCGCTGCAAAAATAAGCTTCGCAGTAACTCGCGCGGGGCCGCGAGCCCGCCCTTTGCAGCTCCGCGAGGTCGCGGATATGAATTGCGCAAACATCGGCAGGGAGAACGCGCATGGGCGCTTTGAGCGGAAAGGTCGCCATCGTCACCGGCGCGACCAGCGGCATCGGCGAACGAATCGCGGAAGTCTTCGTCGAGGAGGGGGCGAAGGTCGTCGCCGCGGCCCGCCGCGAGGCTGAAGGCGCGGCGCTCGAACGGCGGCTCGGCGTCAGCTTCATCCGGACCGACGTCGCCAGGGAAGACGACGTCAAGGCCATGGTCGCCCACGCGGTCGCGCGCTACGACCGCATCGACTGCCTGGTCAACAACGCCGGCGCGGGCCTGCCGCTGGTCGGCGTCGCCGACATCGACATGGCGAGTTTCGACGCGCTCATGGCCGCCAACGTCCGGGGCGTTCTCCTCGGCATGAAGCACGTCGCCCCTTCAATGCTTGCGCAAAAATCCGGCAGCATCGTCAACATCGCCAGCGTCGCGGCCCATCGCGGCGGCGTCTCCGGCCATGTCTATGCGGCGTCGAAGGGCGCGGTTCTCGCGCTGACCCGGTCGGTGGCGGCCGAACTCGGCGAGAAGGGCGTTCGCGTCAACAGCATTTCCCCGGGCGCGATCGTCACCGGCATTTTCGCCAAGGGCGCGGGAGTGGAAGGCTCGAAGGCGGACAAGGTGACGGACGTCGTCAAAGGCCTGTTCGCCACGGCGCAGCCGATCCCGCGCGCGGGCCTGCCGGAAGACATCGCGCGGGCGGCCGTCTTCCTCGCCTCCGACGGCTCGAGCTTCATCAGCGGCCAGGATTCTTGTCGTCGACGGCGGCATGACGTCGGTCGTGCGCGGCTGGTCGGCGACGGCCGCGACGCGAGCCGGGCTCGCCGCCCGCCTCAAGGCGGCGGCGGAGCAGCTCTGAGGCGCGGGCGAGGCGCCTCGCCGGGACGTGGTGGCCAAACGCTACCGATCGCCGCCGCTCGAGGCGGTGAAGCCTGCGTAATGCGATCGAGCCCCGGCGCCGCAAAGCCCGGCGCCGCGGCCTCTTGCGCCGCAGCTCACTGCGCGCCTTGCTGCACCTTCTTCACATAGGCGTCGACCGCATCGACCACCTTGGCGTCCGGATTGGCTTTGCAATAGACGATGACTTCGTGGATGCCCTGCTTGGCGCGTTGGATGTTGATGGAATGCCGCTTATTGTGGCCGTTCCACCAGCCGCTGTACCAGGCGCCGAGGAAGTTGGCGTCCTCCTGGTAGGTGTTGGCGAGCTGGGCGCAAGTCAGCGCCCGCACGTTGAGATAGCCTTTCGCATCCAGATAGGTCGTCAGTGAGACCTGGGCCTGGGACGCCGAAGCCGCCGCGACCAGCGCCGCCGCCGCGACCAAAGCGACACGATATGTTCTTGAGGAGACCATTGCTTCGCTCTCTTCCTGATTCATGAATTCCAGAGTTAACCGGCCGACGATCGCGCCTGATCGGGACTGCCGCGGCGCCTGAGCGCTCTTACGCCAGCCGCCATTTCATTCCGCCGCCGCGCCGCTCGTCACTGCCGTCAATTGCCAGGACCGCTACTTCTCGTCGTTGACCCTGATGCCCGCTTCCTTGCGCATCTGCTTGATGTTGATGTCCATCGCCTTGATGACCGTCACGTCCTGATGGGCCTTGCAATAGACGATGACGCGATGCTCGAGCTCCTTGGCGCGATCGACCTTCAACTTGCTATAATTCGCCAGGCCGTTGTACCAGCCGCTGTACCAGACGGTCATGAAGTCGGCGTCTTCCTGCCAGGTGCCGGCCAATTGCGCGCAGGTCAGCTTCTGGATGTCGAGATTGCCGTTGGCGTCGGCATAGGTGCTGAGATCGACCTGAGCCTGCGCCGCGCCGACGCCGAGCATCGTCATCGCGCAAAGCGATATCGCGAATTTCATATTGAACTCCAAGTTGTGAAAGACCCAGCCCTTCAACGGCCGTCGAGAAGCAACCGACGCCCCGCTCCCTCCCGGTTATAGACGCGAGCGCGTTCACGCAAGCCCGGCCGAATCCAGTCCCCCGCGAAAGGATCCGTCTCGACCGCAACACGCGCCGGGCGGGATCGGCGGGTCGCCCACGCGATAACGCGCTTCGGCCGCATCGACTGCCTCGTCAACAACGCCGGCGGGGGCCTGCCGCTGGTCGGCGTCGCCGACGTCGACATGGCGACCTTCGACGCGGTTTTCGCCGCCAACGTCAAGGGCGTTCTCCTCGGCATGAAGCACGTCGCCCCGGCGATGCTCGCCCAAAAGTCCGGCAGCATCGTCAACGTCGCCAGCGTCGCGGGCCATCGCGGCGGCGTGGCTTTCGGGCGGCAGTTTCGGGCGCAGGTCGTCGAGCAGATAGGCGACGTCCCAACGATCGGCGACGTCGGGAGTGCGAGGCAATTCGCGCCCGCAAAGCGATGTCTTCAGGCGGCCGATCTGACCTGTCGCCGTATTGTCGCGGACCCTGTCCGCCGGAAGCGCGAGATTGGGGATACAGGGCGTAAGGTTCGAATAGCTCGGCAGGGACGTGCGCCAACTTTCGGCGAGGAGAAGCCGCGCCTCGTCCACGCGGTCCAGCATCAATGAGGGCAGGGCCACGAAGAGACCTGAATCTTCAGCGGCCGCGCAAGGCTCCAAGATTCTTCCGCACCAGTGCTGTAGTCGGATGATCGGGGCCGAGCGCCTTCTCGCAGATCGCCAGCGCGCGCTCATAGAGCGGCCGCGCCCCGCAAGGACGCCCTGGGCCTGAAGCAGGCTGGCGAGGTTGTTGAGGCGCGTCGCCGTATCGCGAGGCGTAAGCTCGGCGCGGGCGGCCGTTCGAGGGACTCGCTGAAAATAGTCGGTTGCGAACATTTCGCGAACATTTGCTTTGGGAAACTCGAAGTCGGCCTTATCATGGTCTCCATGGATGCAATCGACAACGGCAATGCGCGGACGGCGGCTGGCGCCATCGGACAGGCTCGACCCGGGGCCTATGCCCAGTCCGGAGGCGGTGTTCGCCCGGGGAGAGGCGCAGCGAAGGCCTTTTCGGCCGAATTCTGGAGTAACCCCTTGAAAAGGCGCATTTCGCGGAAAGAAATCAATTTGGATTTTATTCCGGAAAATTTGGATTTTGTTCCATCCGGCTTGGATTTTGTTCCGACCGGCTTGGATTTCGTTCCGCTTGGCTTGGAAATCCTTCAGTGCTGCTGGGAGCTCGGCCGCGTCCCGGCCTTTCGGTTCTGGCGAAAGGGGGCGTCGCAGCCAAAGGGGACAGATTTTGGCGCCTGACACCTTGAAATCGTTCGCGCGCTTGCAAAACTGCGCCCTGCCGGGTCCGGCGGCCGCGGTCGGACTCGACAGCGCGAGACGCGAGCGAAGCGCGCTGGCCGTCGTCCATGCCGGCCGCCGTCGATCGGAGTTGCGGAACTTGGGCGATCGTTCCAGGCGAGACGACGCTAAACCGGGTCGCAAGCTGCTGATTTTCTTGAGGCCCGCCGCTAAACTGGAGCCAAGGCGGAATAAGCGGGAACGTGGTCGCGAGCCGTCGGGCCGCGGAGGACTTGGCGTTGGGGCTGCCGGACAAAAGCTGTCGCGGATTCCTCGGCAAAGCCGTTTGCCTTACCCTTCGCTCGCGGCCTCGATCGCCGCGCTGAGCCGCAGCGCGTCGTTGATGACGATCGCGCCGCGCCGGCGCTCGATCAGGCCGTTGCGCTCCATGGCGTTGAGCTCGCGCGACACCGTCTCTCGGCGCGTGTTGATTTGCGCGGCGAGCTCCGACTGGTTCGGCGGCGTGACGATGATCGCGCGCTTCGGATCGTCGCGGTCGGGGCGGGCAAGCCGCAACAGCTCGGCGTGGACGCGCGCGCGCACGTTGAGCGCGCCGAGCTCCCCGACCCTCTCCGACATCGCGCGAAGACGCTGGATCAATATCGAGACGACCGCCTCGGCGAGCGGGCGGTGGGAAAACATCGTCTCCACGAACACGGCCGCAGGCATTTTCGCCACCAGCGAGTCGTTGACGGCAAAGACGCTGGCGGCGCGAGGCGCCCCGTCGAAGGCGCTCATCTCGCCGAAGATCGAGCCCGCATGCATGTCGCTGAAGATGAGGTCTTGTCGGGCCATGTTGAGCACCGCCCTCAGATGGCCGGTCATTATGAAATAGACGTCGCGATCGTTCGCCGACTGATCGACGAGCCAGGCGCCGGCCGGCGTCTTCAGCCATATGCACTGACGGTCGAGAGCCCGGCACGCGTCGGGCTCCAGCGTCTTGAAACAGGGATGCGCGGCAAGCGTATTGGGGGCAGCCATCGCTTCCGTCCGTGGCTTTGAACGGACGGTGGCCGACCTTCGCCGCAACGTCAAGCGGCGCGCGAATTCAACGCGCCCGCCGCCGCCCTTCGCGGCGGGCGGCGCCAGGTTGCGGTTCGGCCGCGACAGGAGCGGCGGCCTCCCCATGCGATAGCCGTACATCCGAGATTCAGGGACGCCTGTGACGCGCGTCACAGTTCGGCTGAGAATTCGCGCCCTCATGCCAAGGGTTCTCCTACGAGCTCTGCGCGCCGTCAGCGCTGCCCGAGGGAGGCGCTCGTGCTGTGACGCCGCACACTGCAGGCCACGGCTCGTTCGGTTAGAAACCGAGGAATGCCTTGGGGACATCCGTGAACCGTCATGGTCGTCGTTTCGTACAAGGCGAGTTGGAAACTACCACGGGTTGAAACGTCTTCCCCCGGCAAACGAATAGATTCCGCGTGGCCGCGCCTCGGGGCGGGCGCGAAACGCGGCCCCCCGCGCAGAGCCTCCCACTGCGCAGGGATGAGGGCGCGGCGCTCGGGCTATTCCGCGGGCTTGAGCGCCGCGCTCGTGGGGCGGCAGGGAGCCCAGCGCCCCGAGCGGTTTCACTCCACCCGAAACTCCATGCGGACGCGACCGTGGCGTCGGACCGCGCGAGTCGAACTTCGCGCGCTCCTCGGCGCCGCCGCGGGCTCGTTGCCCTCCGGGCGGACGCGCGCGGCCTGGCTGCCTTGCGCCGATCCCGGGCTTGTCGCGATGTCTGTCGCTCTCGGCCCGTGGCTTGCGAGGCAGGCGTTGTAGGCGAGCGGCTCCTGGTATTTCGCGCAGGCCGCATTGTCCTCCGCGCGCGCGGGGCGACGCGACGCGACCGCGAAAAGAGCAAGAAGCATGAGCGCAACCCGCATCGCCATGGGTTCACCCTCGCAATGTCGCTCCCGTCTTCTTAGACACTTCGGCGACGATCCGCGCGATTGCAGCGTCGATCTCCGCGTCGGTCAGCGTTCGCTCGCGGGGCTGCAGCGTGACGTTGATGGCGACCGATTTGGCGCCCTCCGGCAGGCCCTTGCCCTGATAGACGTCGAAGACTCCGATGTCGGAGACGAGGGACCGCTCGACGCTTTGCGCGGCCTTCACAATGTCGCCCGCGCGCACGCTCTCATCGACCACGAATGCGAGATCGCGCTCGACCGGCATGAAGTCGGAACGCTCGAGCTTGGGTTTCGCCGTGGTGGGCTTCGCCTTCGGCGCGGGCAGGGCGTCGAGAATGATCTCGAAGGCGACGATCGGCCCCTCGGCGTCGAGCGCTTGGCAGACGCTGGGATGCAGCTGTCCGAACCAGCCGACCGCGTTCTTCGGCCCGAACCGCAACGTCGCCGAACGGCCCGGGTGCAAAAAGGCGGGGCCGCCGGGCTCGACCCGCACGGCGTTGGCGACGCCGAGCGCGGCCAGGAGCGCCGTCGCGTCGCGCTTGGCGTCGAACGCGTCGACGGCTCCCCCGCCGCTCCAATGCCGGCCTTCGCCGCTCGCCTTCGCGCGGCCGCGCCGCACCCCAGCCGCGGCGACGCGCTGGTCGTTTTCGCCCGGGCCCAGAAAGATCTGCCCCACTTCGAACAGCGCGACGTCGTTCAGCGCCCGGCGCGCGTTGCGCTCGGCGGCGGCGGCGAGGCCGGGGACGAGGCTCGGGCGCATGTCGGAGAGGTCGGAGGCGATCGGGTTGGCGAGCGTGAGCGACCGCTGCCCTCCGCCGAACAGCTCCGCCGCGGTTCTCGAGATGAAGGACCACGTCACCGCCTCGCGCAGCGACAGCGAAGCGAGCGTGCGCTTGGCGAGGCGCGTGCGCTTTTGCAGCAGCGTCAGCACCGGCGCGGGCACGCCCTCGTCGAGGCGGGGCAACGGCGTCATCGGCGCGCGGTCGATGCCGGCGATGCGCAAGATCTGTTCGACGACGTCGGCCTTCACCAGGACGTCCGGCCGCCAAGACGGCACATGGACCTTGCCGTCTTCGACGCCGAAACCGAGCCGGGTCAGGATCGCCTCGCCTTCCTCGCGGGGGATGTCGACGCCGATGAGGCGCTTGACCTCGCTGTAAGGGAAGGGGATCGATCGCGGCGGCGCGCAAGGGTCGCCCGCGACGATCATGCGCGATGGCTCGCCGCCGCAGAGTTGCAGGACGAGATCGGTCGCCAAATCGCAGCCGGGCACGCAGAATTCGGGATCGACGCCGCGCTCGAAGCGGTAGCGCGCGTCGGTGACGATGCCGAGCCTGCGGCCGGTATGGGCGATGTTGGTTGGATCCCACAGCGCGCTTTCGATCAGCACGTCGTGGGTCGACTCGTCGCAGCCCGAGTGCTCGCCGCCCATGACGCCGGCGATCGAACTCGACGCCCTTGTCGTCAGCGATGACGACCATGCTCTCGTCGAGCGCGTAGGGTTTGCCGTCGAGCGCCAGCACGCTCTCACCCTGGCGGGCGCGCCGAACCGTCAGATCGCCCTCGACCTTGGCGAAGTCGAACACATGCAGCGGACGGCCGCGGTCGAACGTGACGTAGTTGGTGATGTCGACCAGCGCGGCGATCGGCCTCAGGCCGATCGCGCGCAGGCGCTTCTGCATCCATTCGGGCGATGGGCCGTTCCTGACGCCGCGAACGAGGCGCAGGGCAAAGGCGGGGCAGAGATGCGCGTCAGCGGGCGCGAAGTCGAGGCGCACCTTCGTCGGGCAGTCAAAGGCGCCGTCGAATGACCTTGGCGCGGGGGTCTTGAGGGTTCCAAGGCCGGCGGCCGCGAGGTCGCGCGCGATTCCCGCGACGCCGGTCGCGTCGGGGCGGTTCGGCGTCAGGGCGACGTCGATGACCGGATCGTCGAGACCGGCCCAGCGCGCGTAAGGAACGCCGACGGGCGCGTCATCCGGCAGCTCCATGATGCCGTCGTGATCGTTGCTGAGTTCGAGTTCCGCCGCCGAGCACAGCATGCCGTTCGAACTCGACGCCGCGGATGACGCCCTTGGCGAGGGTCGTCTTCTTGCCCGGAATGTACGTTCCGACCGGCGAGAAAACGCTCTTCATTCCGGTTCGCGCGTTTGGCGCGCCGCAGACCACCTGCACGGGCCCGGCGCCAGCCTCGACGACGCAGACCCGCAGGCGGTCGGCGTTCGGATGCTGCATGGCTTCGATCACACGCCCGACGACGAAGCCGCCATACTTGAGGCCGGGGTCTTCGACGCTCTCCACCTCGAGACCGACGCGGGTCAGCGTTTCGACGATCTCGGCGAGCGAGGCCTGCGTGTCGAGGTGATCCTTGAGCCAGGAGAGGGTGAATTTCATGACGGCCGGTTCTTGAATAAGAGATAAACAGCAAGACTCCTGCGGTCCGATCGCGAGAGCCCAGCAATCGAGCGCACGGTCGACTTGGCGGAATTTACCAGATCGAGACACTGATCGCTTGTGTATAGCGCCTGAGAAGGAAGGTAGTCTGAACGAATCCGTTCGCTCTGGAGCAGGACCACACGGTTTCCGATCTTTTGCAGGGCAACAACCCTTTTCACGGGCGAGGCCTTGAACGCGGTTTTCAGAGTGCCATGCTCCAACGAGCGTTAGATGCGAACATATTCTTCTGTTCGTGTGTCGGATCGGTCGCCGAGCAATTCATCGGCGCAGAGCTTCGCCAATGCGTGAAACACGGCGTAATAGGCGGTGCTCACCGCGCGGCGCTTGAGAGTTAGACTGTTGCCCGCGGTTTTGGCGAGTTCTTCCGCCAGCGCCAACAAACGCTCGATCATCGTCATCAAGTTCGCGTCCGCTCGGGTTCCTCGTCCGACTCTCTTTCGTCTGTCGAACCAGGATAGTCGCGGCTCACAAAGACGAATTGATCGTCGCCAGCTTCGATGAGCTGTGCGCGAATCGTGTCCGCGGCGTCAAATAAGGATTCCCCGACGTCTTGTGGCCCATCGAAATGCGCGGTGACGCGAACGATCTTCTCGCCGTCGAAATCCTCGTCGAAGACGATATCCGATTTCATGAGACCCAGGTCCGCAAAACGCTCGCGCAGGACTTTGCTGACGATTTCTCGGATTGCCGCCTCAGTCGTCATTTCAATTCCCTCCTAGCGCGGGCTCCTTAATCGCGACGGTTTCGCCTCACCCGCTGAGTCCCCCGCCAAAGTCGGCATGTCGAGCGGCTTGAAGCCGTAGTGCTCGATCCAGCGCAGGTCCGCGTCGAAGAAGTCGCGCAAGTCCGGCATTCCGTACTTGAGCATGGCGACGCGGTCGACCCCCATCCCCCAGGCGAAGCCCTGGTAGATCTCCGGGTCGATGCCGCAGTTCGTCAGCACGTTTTGATGGACCATGCCGCAGCCGAGGATTTCGAGCCAGTCTTCGCCTTCGCCGAAGCGGATTTCTCCTCCCGAGCGCCGGCACTGGATGTCGACCTCCATCGAGGGCGAGGTGAAGGGGAAGAAGCTCGGCCGGAAGCGCATGCCGACCTGCCGCACTTCGAAGAACGCCTTGCAGAACTCCTCCAACACCCATTTCAGGTTGGCCAACGTCGCGGTCTGATCGACGACGAGGCCCTCGACCTGATGGAACATCGGCGTGTGGGTCTGGTCGGCGTCGCAACGATAGGTGCGGCCGGGGCAGATGACGCGGATCGGCGGCTTCTGGCTCAGCATCGTGCGCACCTGCACCGGGCTCGTGTGGGTGCGCAATAGCTTGCGCTCGCCGTGCGCGTCGGGCTCGAGAAAGAACGTGTCGTGCATCTCTCGCGCCGGATGGCCGAGCGGAAAGTTGAGCTTGGTGAAGTTGTAGTCGTCGCTCTCGATGTCCGGCCCTTCGGCCACCGAAAAGCCCAGGTCGGCGAAGATCGTGACCATCTCGTCCATCACCTGGCTGATCGGATGGACGCGCCCGGTCTCGACGCCCGGGGAGCGCACTGGCAGCGTCACGTCGAGCGTCTCGCGCTCGAGCTGCGCCTCCAGCGCGGCCTTTTTCAGCACCGCCCGCCGCGCCGCAAACGCCTCGGTCACCTGGTCTTTAAGCGCGTTGATCGCCGCGCCTTGTGTCCTGCGCTCCTCGGGCGAGAGCTTGCCGAGTGTCGCCAAGAGCGCGGAGATCGAGCCTTTCTTGCCGAGGGCTGCGACGCGCACCGCCTCGAGCGCGGTCTCGTCGGCGGCGCCCTCGATCGCGGCGAGGGTTTCGTGTTGCAGGGGGGCGAGGTCGGACATGGGCGGACCTAAATTGTGACGGGCGCCGCCCCGTCCCTTCTCCCGCTCCGCGGGGGAAGGTGGCGCGCAGCGCCGGATGAGGGTCCATGGGCGGAGCGGGACAAGCCTTCACCCTGACCCTCTCCCGTGAACGGGAGAGGGGGATTACGCCGCCTTGGGCAGATGGCCCTTGGCCTGCTCCACGATCGCGGCGAAGGCCGCGGGCTCGGAAATGGCGAGCTCGGAGAGAACCTTGCGGTCGACTTCGATCCCGGCTGTCGCGAGGCCGGAAATGAACCGGCTGTAGGTCAGCCCATGCTCGCGCACCGCCGCGTTGATCCGTTGGATCCACAGCGCGCGGAACTCCCGCTTGCGGTTCTTGCGGTCGCGGTAGGCGTACTGCATCGACTTGTCGACCGCGGCCTTGGCGGCGCGGATCGTGTTCTTGCGGCGGCCGAAGTAGCCCTTGGCGGCCTTGAGAACCTTCTTGTGCTTGGCGTGGGAGGTGACGCCCCTCTTGACGCGTGCCATGTCAATTCTCCGGGAAGGGGACCCTAGCCGTTTGGCAGGAAGAACTTCTTGACGTTGTCGCCGTCGGTCTTGAACAGGATCGCCGTGCCGCGCAGGTTGCGGATCTGCTTGGTCGTGCGTTTGATCATGCCGTGCCGCTTGCCCCGCTGGGCGTAGACGAGCTTGCCGGTCCCGGTGATCTTGAAACGCTTTTTCGCGCCCGATTTCGTCTTTAACTTGGGCATTTGGCTCTCCTGGGCTTGACGCCCTATTGGAATGAAAGCGGGGCCAAAACCCCGTTCGCGTCGAAATGAGCGAAAAGAACCGCCACGGCAACCCTTTTCGGCCGGGCGGTTCTCAGGGGCCGGGGTCATACGCGAAAGGGGGGGGAGACGCAAGGGGCGCCCGCCGCCCTCGCAGGGCAAAATCCTAAATCGTTAAGCGGCGAAAAGGCTGGAGCGGAAGGTTGGGTCGATGCAGGCGCAATAGAGCCGCGCGTTTTGTCGGCTTTGAGCATATTGTATCCGGCGTGGCGGAAGATGGCGAAGTTCAGAGGGGACGCGTCTTTTCGGGTTCGGCAGCGGTCTTCGTCGAACGTCACGTCCATCGTCCAGTGCAGATTGTTCTCGATACACATACAGAATGCCGCTGATAATTTGACTGAATTCGCCGATCGCGAGAATCGGTCTGCAAGCGTTGCGCGCGTTGGCCACTTGGCTTGGATCTCGCGATGCAAGAGTTCCGCCCCCTCCAGATCTCTGGGCCATCTTGCTGCCGGAGCGGCGACGAAGTCTGATCCTGAGGCTGGAGAGCATGGTTCTCCGCAGAGTCACTCGCGCACCGATCATCGAGGAGAACTCGGATGACGAGCGACGATTGCACAATGAGGCGCCCCAGCTCTCTGCCGTACCACAGCAGACCGGAAAAGATCTTACAGCCGCCACCGTGAGCGACTGGCTATCGTGTACATTCGCCAATCGACGCCCCAGCAGGTGGAGCGCCATCAGGAATCGACGCGGCTGCAGTATGCGTTGGTTGAACGGGCCTGCCAGTTCGGTTGGGCCCGCGATGCCATCGTGGTCATTGACGACGACCTCGGACACACCGGATCCACCGTTGAGGGCCGGTTGGGTTTCCAGCGGCTGGTGGCTGAAGTCAGCCTCGGTCGCGTAGGCTTGGTTCTGGGCATCGAGATGTCCCGCCTTGCGCGCTCCTGCTTGGATTGGCATCAATTGCTGGAGATCTGCGCGGTGTTCGATACGCTGATCGCGGACCCCGAAGGCGTGTATGATCCGCGGGTTGCTACAATGACCGGCTTCTTCTGGGGCTGAAGGCGACGATGTCAGAGGCCGAACTCCATATCCTCAAGGCAAGAATGCTCGAAGCGCGGATGGCCAAGGCGCGGCGAGGGGAGCTTGGTAAGCCGTACCCATGGGCTATATCCGTCGGCCATCGGGGGAAATCATCCTCGATCCCGATGAGCAAGCGCAAGCGACGATCGCCTAGCCTTCGAACTCTACCAACGCTTCGGTACGATTGGTAAGATATTGCGCCATCTCGCCATCAACGAGATCCGCATGCCAGTGCGCGCCGCGGTGGCGAGAACAAGGGCGAGCTTGAGTGGCGCAGGCCCAACCGGCCATCTTTGTATTCTCTATTGGTCAACCAATCTACACCGGCGCCTACGTTTATGGCCTGCGTCCGACCGATCGGCGGCGTCATAAGCCGGGTCATCCAAAGCCCGGGCGGAAATCGCCCAAACTCGACAATGCGGCGTCGTCATTCCAGATCACGTGCCCGCCTACATCTCTTGGGATCAGTATCAGGAAAACCAGGCTCGGCTACGGGCGAACGCAGCCAGACTGAAAGGCCCGGTTCGCGCCGGCAGCGCGTTACTGTCGGGGCTTCTGATCTGCGGCCGCTGTGGATTACGGATGAACTCGGCCTACCACAATAATGGCCATGCCCCCCGCTATCAGTGCGGGAACATGAAATCGACTTATGACGAGCCGCTCTGCCAATCGCTGTCGGCTGCTCCCCTCGATCGGCTAATTGCTGACCTCGTCTTGGCGGCGGTGCAGCCGGCGGCCATTGAGGTCAGCCTAGCGGTTGCAGCGGATGTGGAGGCTGAGCGCGCAGCGCTGGAGCGGAATTGGCGGCAAAGTCTCGAACGAGCCGCCTATGTCGTCCAGCGGGCGCACCGCCAGTACCAGGCTGTCGAACCCGAGAACCGACTGGTGGCCCGCACGCTGGAGCGGGCCTGGGAAGAGGCTTTGGCCGACCAAGCGCGACTACAAGCCGATTACGAGCGACGTCGGCGCGAGCAGCCGGCGGCGCCGAGCCTCGAGGAAATCGCCGCGATACAAGCAGTGGCTCAGGACTTGCCAGCTCTGTGGCGGGCCGAAACAACGACCAAGATGACGTCAGACCATAGTGCGTCTGCTCCTGGATCGCATTCTGATCGAAGTATCGATGGCACTGAACAGGTCCGCGTCGAATGTCACTGGCACGGTGGCGTTCGGACGCAGCACTGGGTGATCCGCCGGTCTCCAACGCCAAGGCCCTCAGCACCTACGCCGCATTGGTCGCTCGGGCGTCGGAACTTCGCCACGCGGGCACGACAGCACCAAAATCGCGACCATCTTGAACCGCGAGGGCTGGCGGCCGGCCAAGCGATGCGATGCGTTCAGCTCATCCATGGTCCGCCACCTTCTTTACAACGCCGATCCCCAAGCTGCAGCGCGCCGGCTGCGCTCCCCCAAGGCGCCTCGCGAACCGGATGAATGGACAATCCCAGAACTGGCCGCGCAACTCGCTGTACCTGAATAGACCATCTATGGTTGGGTCCGCAAGGGACGACTGCGCAGCCGAGCTATCGCAGCGACGTCCCGTCCGCGAAGACTAGTTCATGCCGATGCCGCCGCCATCGAGGCGATGAAAGCCAGCGTCAGTTCACGGCCATCTCACTGAGTGCTCCCTTCCTCGCTAATCTTGAGAGTCACCATGCATATGCGATCTCGATGCCCCAGTGGGCGCGCACGGTGGCGAGGATGGCGTTGGGGTCGGCTTCGAGGGAAGTGACGTAGAAGCGGGTCTCGAGGCTTTCGGCGCCGGTCTTCTTGTCGGTGCGCTTGGCGGTGACGGCGGCGAGCGAGCGTAGGCCCGTCCAGCCGGGGTGGCGCTCGGCGAGCCAGCTCGCCTCGGCGACACGGCAGGAGCGCTCTTCGATCCGGCCATGGCCGGCGTCGGTGTCGGCGCTGCGGGCGCAGGTTGCGGCGCAGGCGGGGTCGGCGAAGAACAGCGCCGCGTCCTCGTGCAGGCTCGCCTGATTGCCTTTGAGGGCGAGCACGTAATCGGCGCCCTTGTCGATAATGCGCTGAGCGATCTTCCTTTTGCGTCCCCATCGCGTCGATCGTGACGATCGCGCCCTTGAGGTTGAGCATGTCCAAGAGTTCCGGGATCGCCGTGATCTCGTTAGATTTTCCGTCGACTGCGCGCTGCGCCAACACCAGCCCGGCCTCGGTGGCGTAAGCCGAAACCAGATGCAGCGCGCCCTTGCCGTCCGACGACCTCTTCGAGCCGCGCAGCGTCTTGCCGTCCACCGCGATCACCTCGCGCGCGGCGGCGCGCATCGAAGCCGCCCAAGCGGCGAAGCCTCTCTCGAGCGCCTGCGCGTCGAGCAAACGAAACACCTTGCGCAAAGTCTGCGCCGTCGGGATGCCGTTCGCAAACGGCAAAAACCCGCGCAGCCAGTCCAAACCCCCAGTCGCGATCTCTTCGATGCCCTCCCAGTCGTCCGCCCCGCAAACAACTCCAGCGAGCGTCGCCAGCAAAATCTCGTCCAACGGATAGGTCACCATCCCCGCGATCCGGTGGTCAGGGACAACCCGCATATGATCCAGAAAACCAAGCGCCATGGCGTGCTCCTCCCCACGCCCTTCGAATCGATCTTGGTTAACCGACAGTTAACGATTTAGGATTTAGCCCTGGCCGCCCTCGCGCCATTGCGCGACCCCCGCCTCATAGGCGCGGTCGCCGGCCGCGCTCCTCCCTGGCCGAGCCCTGTATGAGCCGCGCTCGATAGCCCGTCGAAGGACGTGCGTCCTTCCGGACGCCGTGGGGCGCGGGCTGCAGGCGGTCAGCGCGAGGCCGTGCGGTTTTGCGAGCGCGAAAACGATTTCAAGGCGATAGGCGCCAAATCCCGTATACTGTATACTGTTCAAGTCGGGCATTGGGCTACCGGGGCGGGCTTTTGGTCCCCGATGGGCCGCGGGTTCAATCCACGAGAGAGGCGTGTCGCGGCTTGCGCGCGTCAGGCCAGCGAGCCGCAATCTGGCGACCTGCAACGGCTAAGAACCGAGACCGCCAGTACCGCTAAAAATAAATATCCGGTGGAAGGAATGCTCTGATCTCTCGAACAGGGACGAAGTATTTCGCAATATCGATGGTTCGAACTGGCTGCCCAAAACGGAGTCCTGGTAGCCCGACGGAAATCTTGCGGCTCATGATCCCGAGCAGGCACAGAAGCCTGGCGTCAAACACTCCGGAGCCGGAGTTTCCGGTGGTGGCGACATCGCCGATTACAGTGTCGAAGCGGCTCCGCAAGCCCTGTGCGACAGCGACCGGCGGAAGTACGTGAGAAATGGCCGTCCCTTCCGGGATCGCCACGACAACCGTTTCGCCGGCGTAGGAGGCTTTCTCGCACAGCGGCATTCGGCGCATTTGCAAACGCACAGGAAGCTTCGCCGCATCGACGGACAGAAGGGTCAGATCAATGTCGTCGAGAGAACCCTGCTTGACCAAGTTCGCCGGAAGGTCCTGACCGGCGATGACCACGTGAGGCTTCGTTTTACCAACATTTCCAGGGACATGCGCTGCCGTGAGGACAAGGCCGTTCCCGAGATAGATTCCGTATCCAGGCCACGATTGTCGTGGCGTTCGATTTATATGCACGGCGAACGCTTTGAGGTTGTCGGCGTAAGACGAGTCCTGAGCGGACGCCGGCGCGGTTGTGATCAACGACGCCGCCAAAGCGAGGCCGGTGCGAATCGATGACAGCGCCAAGTTAATACTCCTTCGCTTTTGACTGAAGCGGCCCCGGGCAGCGGAACCGTTTTTGGCGGCGGTTTAATTGGAAGGCCGTCTGCTGGTGGGTGCGATTCAAATCGATGCAAGGTAGGTTCGGTTTGATTGATTCGGCGGGAGACGAGGGATGGCGGTCGGGGAATTGAGCGATGGGGCGCTGGTTGCGGCTTTGCGAGCGCATCCCGAGCTTCGCCGGCGGGTGTCGTCGATCGTGCGGGCGGTCGAAGGCGAGGCGGGGGAATTGAAGGAGGCCGACGCGGCGGAAGAGCGGATGTTCGAGGAGACGCGTCTTCTGGGACGGGAGGCGTTGCGCAGTTGGGCCGAGCGGCGGGTGGAGGCGACGGAGCGGGAGATTCGCCAACGCCCGCAGATGCATCGCCAAGGCGAAAAAAACTGCGCTGGCATACGAAATTCGGCGAAATAGAGGTTCGGGAGCCGCAATATCGGTTCGGGACGCAACGGGTGCGTCCTTTCGTGCTTGGGGCGAAGGTGAGCCCGCTCGGGTGTTCGCGGCCGCTGCAGCGCGCCATTGTCGACTTCGCCGCCGATCAGCCCTTCGCGCAGGCGCGCGCCAAGCTTGAGGAGCACTACGGCTTCGCGATCGGCGAGAGCACGATCCAGCGGATCACGTTCGCCCACGCTGAGGCGATGCATGAAAGCCATCGCCGGGATCTGGAATTTCCGGAAGCGCCGGGCCTTCGCAAGCCGATCATCGTCGAGACGGACGGCGGCATGGTTCCGATCGTCGAGCCGAGCAGCGAGGAGAAGGACAAGCGCAAGGGCAAGACGCTGTCGTGGCGGGAGGCGAAGCTGTCGCTGGCGCACGCGCAAGGGAACTGCACGCCGGTTTATGCGGGCTCGATCGAGGGCGGGGTCGAAGAGGCCGGGCGCCAGCTGCTTTCCTGCGCGGTTCGCGCCGGCTTCGGGGCGAACTCCCGGGTTCACGCGGTCGGCGACGGCGCGCCCTGGATCGTCGGCCAAATCGAGCAGCAGTTCGGCGATCAGGGTTGCTACCTGATTGATTTCTATCACGTCTGCGAATACCTGGGCACCGCCTCGGCGGCGATCGCGCCCGACCCGGCCACGCGCAGCGCATGGATGGAGACGCAGAAGGAGGCGCTCAAAGGCGGGCGTCTCGACGCCGTCCTACGGGCGCTTGTCGGACATAGCGAGCCTCCCGAAGCCGACGACCAGCACGCGCCCGTGCGAACCTGCCATCGTTATCTCGGCGCTCGCGCCGACCAGTTGAACTATCGCCAGGCCCTGGCCGCAGGACTGCCGATCGGCTCCGGCGAGATCGAAAGCGCCCATCGCTACGTCGCCCAGCAACGCCTGAAGCGGCCCGGCGCCTGGTGGCGCGTCAAGCATGCCGAACATATGCTCGCCTTGCGGATAAACCGAATCAACGGCGACTGGGACGCCTACTGGAAAGCCCTCGCCCAAAGCCCAGCCGTCGCCAACGACAACAGCCCGCAAAAATCACGACGCCGTACCGCCTGACTGCACCACTTTGGATCGCACCCTCTGCTGGTTGTCCTTTATCAAGCCGCCAAGAGTTCTGTCTGCTGCTGATTTCTGGTCCGCCTGTCGGCGCCGCGCCTTGGCGCCAGACGGCCATCGGCGCGCGATAGCCGAGCGCCTGATGAAGAGGGCGCTCGTTGTAGAAGGCGAAGCATTCGCCGACGCCGATTGTTCGCCTCGCGGCCATCGGCATAGCCTTTCAGATAAACGTCCTAGTGTTTGAGCGAGCGCCAGACGCGTTCGATGAACACGTTGTCCATGTGAGCGCCCGCGCCCGCCCATCGAGACGCGCACGCCGGCCTCGACCAGCACGCCGGTGAATGCCGCGTCGGTGAATTGGCTGCCCTGGTCGGTGTTGAAGATCTCCGGTTGTCGTATCGGGCCAGCGCCTCCTCCAGCGCCGCCACGCAGAAAGACGCGTCCATCGTGTTCGGCATGGCGCAGGGAATCGACGAGCGGCGGGTGACGCCCGACCGCGAAATAAAGAGCATTTCCAGCGAGAACACATTCGATCGCGACGTGGGCGGCGGGGACGAATTGACGGGCCTGTTCGCCCATTGCGACCGGGTTGCGGCACGCTTGCGGAAGGAGGGCCTTGCGGCCGGCGGGGTCACGCTGAAGCTTCCCCTTCCGGACTTCAGCCTTCGGACACGCAGCCGCGTCGGCACAAAGCCGACGCGGCTCGCGCCGCGACTGTTCGCGGCGGCGCGAACCCTGCTCGACGCCCAGCCCGACCGCGCGGCCTACCGTCTGATCGGGATCGCGGCGACGGTACTCGCGCCGGCTGACCGCGCCGACTATGGCGACCTGATCGACGGCGAGCTCAGGCGAGAGAAATCGCGCGAAGCGCCGATCGCCGCGCTGCGCGACAAGTTTGGCGCCGGCGCCGTGCAGCGAGGGCTCGGGTTACGGCCAAGTCCTCATAAAAGCCGAGCGTTCCGGTGCGCGCTACTTCGCACAGGCCGACGTCGGAAAGATTTCGAGCTTGCGAAGGCGCGCGCGCAATGCAAACGCTCCGTAATCCAGCTTGAGGCTGCCCGAGACGCCGTTCTCATAAAGATCGAAGGACAGCGTATATTCCGGCGCGGAATCCTTGGAGGCTTCGTCGAAGTAGGAGACGACGACGGGCCAGCGGCGGACGCCTTTCAGTTCCGCCGCGGTCTCAGCGTCGTCGCTCGGCTTGCGCGCCTCCCTCCCGACCACCGCCATGGTCGCGTAAATTTTCGCGCCGGTGTCGGAGCCATCATAGACGCGGGCCTGAATGGCGCCGCCTCCGTTCTTGGCGGCTTCGATCAGCCTTTCGATGTGCTGGGTCGGAAACAGCACGTCATGGCCGAAATCAATCGACTTCGGCGCCGGCCTGGTCAACTCGACGCGCAGATCGTCGTCCGCTTCGCGGGTTGCGGTTCCGGCGACGGGCGGGGTTTCCTGCGCGCCCTGAGTATCGACCTGGAAACGCATCGACTTGCCGTCCGCCTCTTCGAACGACATCGCGTTGACGTCCATCGAGAGCGGTTCGCCCTCGCTGCGCTCCATCCGAGTCATCTGGCGGAAGTTGGACGTGTAGCCTTCGCACGCCGAACCGCGAAACTCATAAGCGATCAAACCGCTCGCCGAGACTGGGGTTTGTGCAGAAGAAGGAGGCGGCGACGTCGGCTCGACGAGCGAGAGCTCGTAGGCTGCGCGATGCGAGGCCAGGGGGAGAATCGTCGAGGGGCTTGCGTACGCCGCCGCCGGAACCATCAAAAACGCTGCCGCGCTCAGGGCGAATCGGGAAATCATGATCTCTCCTCGGCGCGGACGGTCAAATGCAGATTCCTTCGCGTTTTCGGCGCTTTCGTGACGCGGGCGTTTCTGTCCCAGCTCAATGGTTCTCGTCGGGCGCTGCCGGTCCCCAAACCTGTTCGAGCGGTCCCGGCTCATCGAGCGGGTCTTCGTCCCCCCTCAGCGCAGGTTCGTCGTCGGGCCGCGGAACGCCGTAGTCCGAGGGCAGCTTGCCGTCGAACAGGCCGGCGGCCTGAAGCTCGTCGAGTCCCGGCAGGTCGCCGATCGCGTCCAGGCCGAACTGAATGAGGAATTCGGTCGTCGTGCCGTAGGTGATGGGCCTGCCCGGGGCCTTGCGCCGTCCGCGCATGCGCACCCATCCCGCCTCCATCAGGACGTCCAAGGCGCCTTTCGACACTGCGACCCCGCGGATCTCCTCGATATCGGCGCGCGTGACCGGCTGGTGATAGGCGATGATGGCGAGCGTCTCGACGGCGGCGCGGGAAAGCTTGCGCTTTTCCTCTCCTTCGCGCGCGAGCAGCCACGAGAGGTCGTCGGCGGTGCGGAACGTCCAGCGCCGCGCGACCCTGACGAGATTGACGCCGCGGCCGGCGTAGAGGCGTTGCAGCTCCTCCATGACCGCCGCGACGCTCGCTCCGACGGACAGACGGGCCGCGATCGCCGATTCCTCGAGCGGCTCCGCCGACGCGAACACCATCGCCTCGGCGATGCGCACGTCCTCGGCGGTCGCGCGCGGCGCGGTCGTCTCGAACAGCTGCGCGACATTGGTCCCGCTTGTCATCCGGCCCATGGCTCACCTCGTCCGGCGCTGATGGGAGAGACGATCACGAGGCGGCCCCGTCGGCGGAGGGCCGCGACGCCGCGCGGATCCAGATCGGCGCGAAGGTCTTCTCCTGGCGAAGCTCGATCTTTCCTTCCCGCACCAGTTCGAGCGACGCTGAAAACACGGAGGCGCGGGCGCTTCGACGCATCTTGGGATCGAGACAGGCCTCGATCAGCCATTCGTCGAAGGCGGTCCAATCGCAGGCGCCGCCGATCAGCCGGGCCAGGGCCTCTCGCGCCTCGGCGAGCGACCAGACCTCGCGCGCCTTGAAACGCACCCGGGCGCGGGCGTGTTTTTGCGCCTGACGGGCGTAGGCCGAAAGAAGGTCGTAGAGATTGGCGTCGTAAGCGGAACGGCGCGAAATCTCCACCGCCTCGGGCTGGCCGCGGGCGAAAAAATCTCGTCCGAGGCGCGGGCGGTTGATCAGGAGTTCGGCGGCCTTGCGGATCGCCTCGAGCTTGCGCAGGCGTTGGGCGAGCGCTTCGGCGAGTTCGGAGGCGTCCGGCTCGGCCGCCTGCGGCGGGGCGGGCAACAGGAGGCGCGACTTTAGAAAGGCGAGCCAGGCGGCCATGACCAGATAGTCGGCGGCCAGCTCCAGCCTCCATTTGCGCGCCGCCTCGATGAAGAGAAGATATTGCTCGGCGAGAGCCAGGACGGAAATGCGGGCGAGATCGACCTTCTGGCGCCGGGCCAGTTCGAGCAAAAGGTCGAGAGGGCCCTCGAAGCCGTCGAGATCGACCGTGAACGCGGGCTCGCCGGTCGCCGCCTCGGCGTCGAAATCGCTACGAAACTCTACCGCCCCAGACACGAATCACCTCTGCTGCCCGCCCGTGTCTTGGCGCAGCGCGGCCGAGGGGGCAAGGGCCGGTTCGACGCCAGGAGGCGGACGAATCCGGCAAGGACCATCGGTCATTAACCAAGCCGAGCGAAAGTCGCCGCGGAGCGGCGCCGCCTGTCGTCATCCAGAATTTGCGCTATCCTCCTTCTCTTGTAATGGGTTAACTGTGCTTGTTGAGGTCAATTATGAGAACCGAGGCAACGAATTCGCAATGAATTCATTGACAATTGCAATTGGAGCGCGACAAATTAGCGTTCAGGCCGTCGGTCGGACCTTCCGGCCAACCAGACGCCCCGTCGGGAGCTCGGCTCCGCCGCATCTTACGGGCTTCTGCGGGGCGGGCCGGCGGGAACGCGGTGTGGAATGGCCCACTCCCCCGCGTTCCGCCGGCCGCTCTCGTCTCGGCCGCCCCGGCCGTCAGTAGCGCCGGATGAGGCTGACCATCTTCCCCTGCACCCGGACCCGGTCCGGTCCGAAAATCCGCGTTTCGTAGGCCGGATTGGCCGCTTCGAGGGCGATCGAGGCGCCGCGCCTGCGCAGGCGCTTGAGGGTCGCCTCCTCCTCGTCGATCAGCGCGACGACGATATCGCCGGTTTCGGCCGTATCCTGCCTTCGAATGATCACGGTGTCGTTTTCGAAAATGCCGGCCTCGATCATCGAATCGCCGCGCACCTCGAGGGCGAAATGCTCGCCGCTGCCCAGAAAATCCGGCGGCATCGCGATCGTCTCCAGCCGCGTCTGGATCGCCGCGATCGGGGTGCCGGCGGCGATGCGGCCCATCAGCGGCACCATGACCGGAGGCTGGGCGTCGTATTCGCGGGAGGACTGGGGCGCGCGCAGCCGTCCGAGATTCCCGTTGATGACGCTCGGCGAGAATTTCTGCGGCCGCGGCGCGGCGACCGTCGCGGATTCGGGCAGCCTCAGCACTTCGATCGCCCGCGCGCGGTTGGCGAGCCGCCGGATGAAGCCGCGCTCCTCGAGCGCCATGATGAGGCGGTGGATGCCCGACTTCGAGCGCAGCGCCAACGCGTCCTTCATCTCGTCGAAGGACGGCGGAACGCCCTCCTCCTGGAGGCGCTGGTGAATGAAGCGCAACAATTCGCTCTGCTTCCTGGTCAGCATCTTAAATCTCCGGGCGGCCCGCCGCGACTCGGATGGTTCTCTGCGAAGGCGGCGGGAGAATCGCCGCGAGCCCTAAACAAACCGCGAACGAACGCTAGCCGTTCACGCTGTGTTCGGCAAGCGGAATTTGCAAAGGGGCCGCGGCCGCGAAATGCGCGCCGCCGGAGGCTGTGGGCATCAAGGAATTCCAAGCTTTGCCGAACGATTTCCAAACCCGCCGGAACGAAATCCAAGCCGGGCGGAACGAAATCCAAATTTTTCGGAACGAATTCCAAATCCATGATTCTCTGTTTTTCAAGGACTTACACCCGAATCGGACGCTTTTTCCGCGTCCGCGGCGCACGAGGGCCCGGCGGCGGCGGGCGGGTTGGCGGCGGTCTGCTTCGCCGCCTTGCGGGCCTTCTCGGCCTCGATGCGGGCGGCGACGCGGTTCATCTTGGCGAGCAACCGCTCCCGCGCGGCGTCGTCGTAGACGTGTTTCGCGGCTCCCGCCTTGTGGTGGCGGTCGAGTCGCTCGAGAACGTCGAGGTAGGGCGCGATCGCCTTGAGGTCGCCCGCGGCGATCGCCCTGGCGGCGACAGCATGGGCGGTCTCGAGCCGCATGAGCTGAAGCAGCGCATGATCCTGCGCCGTGTCGACCCCCTGCCGCTCGAGGGCGTCGCTGACGATCTTCCGCACGCGCCGTTCGCTCACGCGCTCCTCGCGCGCGATGTCTCTGTAGGCCCAGCCCAGGCGCAGCCGCGCAAAAATGCGCTCCCGCCGCAGGGCCTTGGCGTAAGGGTTGAGCCGCGGCCGCGCCGGTTGGGCGCCCGTCTCCGCCTCCATGTCCGCTTTTGCTTTCCGCCGGGGCTTGCAGCGCTGTCTTCGAAACTCTGGAGCCTAGCACGAGTTTCGAAAAACGGAAAGGGAAAAGAGATTTTCGGCATAGTCGCAGCGCGCGGCGAGCGAAAAGGGTTCCGCGCCGGTCGCCCTGTTGGTAGCACACGATATATCCGGTTTAAGATAACTCCCGCGCTGTTTCGCTCATTCGGGACAAACCGCTTGTAAAGCGCACCGTCAGCGGAACCCAAGGACTCCTCGGCGGTCGCAATTGGCGCTCCGCGCATGGGCGGCTCCTGGGTCGACGCTAAAAAGGGAAGCATAGCAGGGCTCCCTCATTTGCACATCGTTTGTTCTCGCAGCAAAGGCAACCTCTTGAAAACGCGGCCGGATTACTGCGCCTCTCCAAGGGGGTTGCGCGACGCAGGCAGCGCCGGCATAGTCCTTGGCGCGATCCGAACCAGCAGAGGCAGGTCGGGCAGGGCACGGCATCGGCGGAACTCGGCAGGGTCTGGCGAGTTGGCTTAAATGCGTCGGGGCTTCCGGCTCGCGTGTCGCCGAGATCGAAACACGCCGAAAGGGTCAGGCGGATGCGAAGTGTCGTTCTTTTCTGCGCGATGCTGTGCGGATTTACCGGCGCGGCGTCGGCGGGAGAACAGGGATTGGCGTCATATTTTCACTATTCGCGTTCCGCCGGACTGACTGCGGCGCATCCCAGCCTGCCGATCGGGTCACAGGTGCGAGTCGTCAACCTGGACAACGGCCGCAGCGCGGTCGTCACGATCGTTGGCCGCGGCCCGTTCATCCGCGGCCGGGTCATCGACGTTTCGATCGAAGCCGCCGTCGCGCTCGGCTTCCGGCAAGCGGGAGTCGCTCATGTGCGGATTGATCGGATTTAGCCGCACCGAGCGAGAGGCCGGCTAGTCGTCGCCATCGAGCGGTCGCCCGCGACAAGGCGCACTCTCATGATCGACAAGAAATCTGCGCGCGATCCAGGAACACTGACCGGTGGCAATTACGGTGCTTTAGCCCTTGCGAGATCGTGCGCGGACGCCACAATACTCCCCTCCAAATGGCCGAAGTCCCAACCGTCGCTGAGGGCTTCAAAGGCGCGCGAACAGTCGAATATTTAAGACCGGGGCTCTGAAGGCTTTTTCGCAGCGCTTGCTCGAAGGCCAACTGCGATTGTCTTTGCTTTTTTGCGGACGTGCGAGTATTCGCCCTCCTTGTCGGTGGAGGTCGACCTCACGCTCCTGTGCGCTATGCGCGCAGCATCGTCCCTGCTCCAGGACCGCACAATCCGGCGCAATATCGATAACCCCGCCTACACCATGCTGAGAGACTTCGCGGGTCTTATAAGGAACCACATCATGGTCGACGAGGCGACGGACTTTTCGCCAATCCAGCTTGCCTGCATGGGCGCGCTGACAAGTCCGGGGGTTCGGTCGTTCTTCGCGTGTGGCGACTTTAACCAGCGCGTCACCATGTGGGCCAGCCGCTCAAGAGACGAAATGCGCTGGGCTTTCCCGCAGATCGAAGTCCGGCCCATTCAAGTAAGCTACCGTCATAGCCGCCAGCTCAACCAGCTGGCGACGGAAATCGTCCGCCTCTGCGCCGGGAAGACGGTCGAGGTTGCACTACCCCAGGACGTTGATAATGAAGGTGTGTCGCCGGTGCTGGGTTCCGATCTCGCGAAACGCGAAGATATCATCAATTGGCTGGCGCTCCGAATTATCGAAATAGAGAAGCTTACGAAGCCGCTGCCATCGGTCGCGGTGCTGGTGAACGATGAAGCGGAAGTGGGGCCGCTGGCGGACGGGCTGAAGGCTGTGCTCGAGGATCAGAACCTCAATGTCGTGGCGTGCTACAAAGGCCAGTTCGCTGGGCAGGAGAAGGATATTCGCGTGTTCGACGTGCAGCACATCAAAGGTTTGGAATTCGAGGCCGTGTTTTTCGTAGGCGTGGATGAATTGGCCACCTTACGGCCGGAACTCTTCGACAAATATCTGTATGTGGGCGCCACTCGAGCCGCCACCTATCTCGGACCGACCTGCAGGAGCGCCAGCCTGCCGCAGATGATTGAATCACTGCAACACAGCTTCGCCGCGGATTGGCGGCATTGAGCGACCGCAACGCCGGGAGATCGACGGGAGGCGATGAAAATTGTGTCTGATTGACGCGTTCGTCATCACAGCCGCCGAACGGGCGCCTTGCGAAGGTCGTTAGAAATGGGCCGCCGGCCCACCCTCAATTCAACCTCATTTCCGGCGGCTCGCCCTCGATGATGAGTTTCGCGCCGGTCGCCTTGAGGATGTCGGCGATCGAGGCGCCCGGGCCGCGTTCGCGCAGCACGAGCCCCTTTTCGGTCGGCTCGATCACCGCGAGTTCCGTGACGATGAGGCTGACGCGCCGGGTCGCGGTCAAAGGCAGGGAGCATCGCTCGACGATCTTGTGGCTGCCCTTGGCGGTATGGACCATGGAGACGATGACGCGGCGGGCGCCGCAGACGAGGTCCATCGCGCCGCCCATTCCGGGAACCATCTTGCCCGGCACCATCCAGTTGGCGAGATAGCCGCGCTCGTCGACTTCGAGGCCGCCGAGCACCGTCATGTCGAGATGGCCACCGCGGATGAGGCCGAAGCTCATGGCGCTGTCGATCGAGGCGGCGCCCGGCATGGCGGTGACGAAGCCGCCGCCCGCGTCGGTGAGATCCGGATCCTCCATGCCCTCTGGCGGGCGGGGTCCGAGGCCGATGACGCCGTTCTCCGCCTGGAAGAAAACGTGCATGTCCTTCGGCAGGTAATTGGCGACCAGGCTCGGCAGTCCGATGCCGAGATTGACCAGCATCTCCGGTTTCACCTCCTGGGCGACGCGGCGCGCGATGATGTCCTTGGCGTCCATCAGAAGGCCCTTTCGACAAGATGGGTGACGAGCACGCCCGGCGTCTTCACGGCGTCGGGCGAAATGACGCCGACCGGCACGATCGTCTGCGGCTCGGCGATGACCACGTCGCCGGCGAGCGCCATGATCGGATTGAAGTTGTGCGCGGTCAGCGAATATTCGAGATTGCCGTAATAGTCGGCCGACTTGGCGCCGATGAGGGCGAAGTCGCCGCGGATCGGCTTCTCCAAGAGGAAGAGCTTGCCGTCGACTTCGACGGTCTGCTTGCCCTTCTCGACCAGGGTGCCGATGCCGGTCGCGGTCAGGACGCCGCCGAGTCCGACCCCGCCGGCCCGGATGCGTTCGATGAGCGTGCCCTGCGGCGCGAGCTCGACCTCGATTTCGCCGGAAATCATCTTCGCCTGGGTCTCGGGGTTGAGGCCGATATGCGAGGCGATCAGTTTCGAGACCGCGCCCGCGCTGATGAGCTTGCCGATGCCCTTGCCGGGCATCGCGGTGTCGTTGGCGATGACCGTCAGGCCCTTGGCGCCCCGCTTGACCAGCGCGTCGATCAGGCGATGGGGCGAACCCACGCCCATGAAGCCGCCGATGAGGCATATCGCCCCGTCGGGGATCAGCGCCGCCGCCGCTTCGGCGGTAATCGCGACTTTCATCTGCGTCCCCTCTTTCCCTCGCCCGGTCGCCCGCTCGTCGCGCGCATGCACTTCCGTACCCGAATTCCGGGCGGGACGAAACCCGGTGGGGCGCAGCCTTTTATCGCGGTCGGGCGATAACGCGCCGCATCGTCGCCGCCCGGACTGACAGCCGTGTGATGGTTGACGGCGCTGCTTAATTCGTTCGACGCCTTGCGGGCGGAGCATTCCGGCGGGGACATCCTCGTCCTCGAAGCCGCCGAGACGACGCCGATGACCGAAGGCGCCCTGCATGCCGGCGACAGCGCGGTCGCACGCGCGTGCGGCGGCGGTGTGCGGCTCGATTATCAGCCTGCGGTATTGCAATCTCAGCAGAGTGCGCTTTGCAATGCGCGAGCCCCACGACCGGGAGGAGGGCGCGATGTCGCAGTGCGACCCGAAGGACACCGTCGAAATCATCAAGGGCGTGGTCGAGATCGCGGGGTTTCTCGTCGCCATCCTCTATTTTGGCTACCGGCTCCTCGCCGGCATGTTCGTCTTGGGGCGCCTCGAGACGGAACTCGTCTCGGACACGCCCTTTGCCGACAAATGTTTGGTGCGAAGCACGCTGAAATTGAAGAATGTTGGCGAGGCGACACTCAAGGTGACGGACGCCCGTCTGTCGACTTTCGAAGTTGATGCGAGAGGGCGCACCAAACGCTGGCCAGAACAAAAGACGGAAGCGCAACCATTCATCGATCAACGCGACTTGGCGGACCTCGATTTCCAGCGGCTGTCTGTCCCCCCAAAACAAGGGGGAAGATGGAGAATCACCAAGCGGAGGACAAAAAAATCCCATGGCTGAACATCGAGCCGGCAGGCTCGCAACGCCGGGAATTTGTGCAACGCTTGGACCCGGGCTCTATAAGTTGGAATTTCGGCTGATCGCTTACCCGTTGTTTGGCCGAGGCAAATTCATTCTATCATTCCTTTTCTTTCCCTTTTGGCTAATGGCTTACCAGTTTTACCTCATCTCATTAACAAATCGGGGCAGTGGGTTGCAATTTCCATCGTCGAGTCCAGGTCCTCACAGGAGGGTAGGATCGGAATCCTGGCGTATGGCTCTTTAATTGACGATCCCGGACAAGAGATACTGGCCGCGACAGAGAATATCCTTGTCGCAGACGTCAAGACGCCTTTCCGAGTCGAGTTTGCGCGCAAGAGTTCGAAACGCGCGGATGCGCCGACGCTTGTTCCGGTACACAAGGGAGGAGCACAGGTTCCCGCGCGTATTTTCGTGCTGCGTCAGGAAATTTCCGAGCAGCGGGCGAAGGACATGCTGTGGCGGCGGCAGACCCGAACAGAAGATAAAACGCAGACGTACACCCCTCCTTCACAGGAACCCGGAATTCGACGACGTTCTCGTGGAGGCAGTTCATAGTCTCTTCGGCGTGCAGACGCTCTTTTACACCCGCCTTCGAGCCAACATCGACCCACTCAAGCCGGATGAACTTGCCAAACTTGCCTGGCACAGCGCGCGCTCGACCGCCATCCCCCCAGGATCCGATGGGATTAGCTACCTCATCGCAGCGAAACGCAACGGAATCGTCACGCCGCTGTCGGCCGCGTACGAACAAGAAATCAAAAGCCTCGCCAGCGGACAAAGCCTGGAGGAAGCGAGAGAGATGGCTCGGCGCAGCGCTAGATAGTCCCGTCGATAAACACTTGTTTTTTAGCAAGGATTGAGCGGCGTCGAACACAGTTTTGGTCGTGAGAGAGTTGGTTTTTGCGAGGGATGTGACGGCTTCGGAGGGCGCGGCTGGTCTGGAGAGGCAGAAAGCTCATGGGACTGGCGCCGGTGACGAAGCTGGTCAAGCTACTGCATTGGCGGGTAGGATGGAGAAGTCAGTTAGGTTTGAGCCGGGCGAAGAGCGCGAGATTGAAGGCGACGACTGAGGACCAGACATAAGCGTTGAAGTGGCTCGAGCCCGCGCCAAGTGCAGCGCGCCAAGCCGAAGCTGAGCTTTATCCACGGAGCCTCTTGCAAAATTCATCGAACGCGGCGAATTTTCCCTGTGTTCGCGGGGCGGAGCGGCTGGCGCTCAGGCCGGCGCGGGCCTGAGCTGCGTGACGCGGAGTATTTGATCGACGGCGAGCGCCACCACGCCGAACATGAGGTGGCATTTGACCTTGATCGCGCCGCGCACGCGCACGGACCGTGCGCCGAATTCATCCTTCAGTCGGGCGTTGACGTGTTCGGCCAGGGTGCGAAAATTAAAAATGACGTCGTCCGGATCGGGCATATGGATGAGTTTCATGCGCTCGACTTCTTTGGCCGATTCGGCCTTGGCTTCGTGCTGGGCGCGAAAGTTGCGATCGATGATCGGCGCATGGCCGAGCGCCTTGCTGTGGTCATGGATGGCGGCGGCGTCGTAGGCCGCATCCATTAGATCGTAGAGATAGGAGACGCGGGCGCCGGTCATGGTCATCAAGGGAATGGCGACCTGACTGTCGTGGACGGAAGCCGAGGTCAGTACGCAGGAGACCGGGATTTGGCCGCAGGCGACATCCAGATGCAGTTTGTAGCCGATCCAGGTTTCCTTGTAGCCCTTGCTGTTCTTCTTGGAGCCGACATCGCACGCGGTGGGCAGATCGGCGAGCATCTGATCGAGGTTCTGCGTGGTCTGCCGTTCGAGGCGCGTCGGCTCGGGTTTTGGCCGTTGCTCGTCCTTGCGCGGGCGTCCGCGCTTGCGCGTCGGCTGAGCGCCATCGGGCGGCGGCGGATCCTCCTTTTTGTCGTTCGGCTCCGTCTTGACCGGCTTCTCGCGCGCCTCGATCTCGGTGGCGTCGCGCGCGATCACGCCGACGATGCGCCCGCCGAGCGAGCGCTCGATCAGCGCCGCGTGCATCTTGTCGGGCAGATCGCCCTGCGCAAACTCCGCGAAGGCGCGGGAAAAGGTCGCTTCCGACGGCACTTGCGAGCGTCGTTCCCAACCGAGAATGCGACGCAGCGACTTGTCGACATCGAGGCGCTCGATCAGAGCGGTGGTGGTAGGAACGCCCAGCACCGCCTTGGCGACGAAAGCCCTGGCGAGGGCGCGGCGATCGTCAGGCGGGCGGCCGGCGCCTCGGGGCGGTTCGGGAACGAAGGCCTCGAGGCCGATCACGTCGAGGGTCGTGACGAGCCGCCCGAGCGCTTCGGTCATCGGGTCGACTTCCTCGCGAAGCCAAGGAAACAGATAGCCCTGGATGTGGTTCCAGCGCGCTTTCATAGCGTCGAGAGGATCGTCGGTCATTGCTGTTGCTATGGTTCAGGACGATAGAATTGACACTATACTGAAATATTTCTCACAGTAAAGCGGAATATTTTAGAATATTGCCTTGACAACCGTCGGATGGATTTAAATATATTGCCTCGATTTGAGAGGGGTTATGAGAGGCGTTCCAAATAATTTTGCAACTGGCTCCACGAGATGCCGGCTTCGATGCCGGCGCGGAAGTTGCGTAGCTTGCGATAGATCCAGCGGCTCTTGACCATGTCTTCGATGCGCAGGCCGGCCTTCTTGTGGAAGGCCACGTCGTGGACCCCGCGAGCCTTGGCTTGGCTGAGATTGTGACGGCTGGCGAAGCCGCCATCGGCGGCCGCTTGTCGCGGCGCCTCGCCATAGAAGGCGATGTGACGCTCCAGCATGGGCAGGAACCGTTCGCTGTCTGCCGGATTGCCGGTTTCGATCACCACGTCCAGAATCAAGCCGCTCCTGCCGGTGATCAGATTGAGTTTATGACCATATTCGACGTCGCGGCTGCCCTTGACGATGATGTCGGCATGCGGCTCGAACAGGCTGACGATCTTGTCGCCGGCCGCGATGGCTTCGCCGAAAAAGACGCGACGCTCGGTCTGCCAGATGATCCGCTCGATCAGTGGGCGATAGTGATGCAGCTCAGCTTGCCATGGCTCAACTCTCGGGTCGGCCACCGCCGTCAGCTTTGTCGAAGCCTGATCGAGATAGGCCAACGTCGCTCGGGTCACCTTGACCAGCTCGCGGTAGTGGGGGACGCGGTTCGGTCGGCCGCGGGTGAACTCGATGGCGCGCGCCCGCTTCTTCGCCGCCCGGCGGTGATCGCGCCACAGGACACCGGCGCCGCCGATCAAGGCGTCAGCCGCTTTCAACAGCCGCACCATGACGCGCACCCCATCCCAGAGAAGACTGCTGTCGCTCGGCTCATGCATCAGGGCGGCGGTGACCGTGCTGTCCAACCGCACGATCTTGCCAGGCTCCAGCTTTTCCTCGCGCGCGCTGGCCAGCACGGTTCGGTTGATCGCTTCCCAGGTCTCCGCGCGGATGGCGCTGATCGTCTTGTGCAGCACCGACTTCTTTGGCGTCCATGACAGCGGCAGCCGCGCAAAGGCTCGGAAAGAGGAGGAGTTTTCAAGATGGAAGGCGAGCTCTTCGTAGCTCAACTGACGGTGCTGCTTGAGCAACCCGCATCGCAGCACCGACTCCGCCGGCAGCCCTCGTCTTCCGGTCTCCGCGACACCGCGCCGGCGCAGGTCATCCGCCACCAGCCTGACCAGCGTAGGATGCCCATCCAGCCACTGTGACATCGCCTTCAACTCGCGGCCGATCTCGTGCCCGGCGAACATATCGAATATGCTGGCCTGGATGATGCGTTCTGCACGCATTGTCGGCTCCGGCGGTGACGGGTTTACTTTTGGAATCAGTGGCTTGATCCCAAAGTTTACGCGAAACCGCCGGGTTTCGCATCCGTCAAATCAACGATTCTCTCAAGAATCTCAATGGCTTGTCGTTTGTGGACGGGAACTAGCTAGCGGGGAGACAAGGCGGCGGTTCCACATCTTGAGCCTGTTGCGCCCCCTTTGATTGGCGCATAAGCGCCGGCGAAGCAACGGCTTTCGACGATCCAAACTCTCGCAAGCCTTCAAGGCGCAATCAGCCGCTTCTCCAGGAAGTGCCTGGCGTGTCCTTGCGGATTGTCTTCCTGGGTCGCGAAGACGGCGTACCCGTGGCGTTCGTAGAAAGGCCGGGCCTGAAAGCTGAAAGTGTCGAGGCAGACGCCCGCACACGCCCGTTCCCTGGCATAGGCTTCCGCTGCCTCCAGAAGTCGGGAGCCATGTCCCTGGCGGCGAGCTATCTCCGAGACCCACAGCGTTCCCACTCTCAGCCACCCGCCCCAGATCACCGCGAGCAGTCCTCCAAGAACCTCGCCGCGCTCCGAGCGCAGGACGAAGTTGGCGGGGAAGTACGCGGGCAGACCCGTGACGGCGAAGTTGTAATTGTTGATGCCGTCGTCGATGAACCTGCGAACGCTCATCATCGATGAACGGCTCGAAGGCCACTTTCAGGTTTTCCATCGGAACACCCTGCGGCGTATGAATAGGGCCTAAGCTAGTCTTCCGCGCTGAGAAAGTAAATCCAAGTCAACGCTCTAGATAAAAGAGCGCCGATATTGGATCAACGTCGCCATCGAAGCTACTGCTTGCAATCCTTATAGAACTCGGGAAACTTCGTCTGATCCACGTCCTCGCCCCATGGATTGTTAGGGACCTGCGCGTCAGCAGGGGCGGCGTACTCCTGCTGGACCACGGCGAACGTCGGCTGTGAATGGGTGTAGTCGATGATCCAAAAAAAGTCGTAGTTAACGCCCTCCCAGGTCTTGAGCGCGTTGGCGTTGCGAATGTCACCGAGGTTGAGCAGGCTCCAAAACGTATCCCCGTCCTTGTTCAGGTCCTTCTTGGCGATGTGTTTGTGCTCCCACACGACGACGACGATCTTGCCGTCGTACTCCGCCGAGTCGAGGGCGGCCGCCGCCTTCCGCGTTTGCGCGTCGAGATCACTCTCCTCGTTGGGATCTTTCGGAGGGACCGAAAAAATGGTGACCTGCTTGCCCCAGCTCTGGGCCGAGGGCGTCGCCGTTTCCTGGGTATGCGCGGTCACAGCAAAAAAGGCGTCGGGCGCCCCGCCCTTGCCGAAGATCGCGTCGTTTCCGGGCGCGCCCCTGCCGAGGTACTGATCGGAGAGCGCCTGCGCGCGCAGTTGTCCGACGTCACAAAGCTGGGAGCTGTTTTTCTTTTCCCCGTGCCTCAGCAGGATAATGCGGGCGGGATGCGCCTGCGCCGCCTCAGCTCCAAGGGCGCCGGCGAGCGCAAGAAGGCCGGCGATGGTGATCGAATACCGCATATTCCCTCCCATCCGCCGGAACGCCCGGCATGGTTCACACCGCCAACTCGGCCCGGATCGGCGTATGGTCCGAGGCCTTGTCGCGCCCGCGTATCGCCTTGTCGATCTCGACCGACTGGAGCCGGTCGGCCGCCTGCGGCGAGAGCAGCAGATGGTCGATGCGGATGCCGTTGTTCTTGGCCCAAGCGCCCGCCTGGTAGTCCCAGAAGGTGTAGAGGCCGTTGGCGTCGGTGGTCGCGCGCAAGGCGTCGGTGAAGTGGAGCGCCAAAAGCTCGCGGAATTTTTCCCGCGTCTTCGGCAGGAACAGCGCGTCAGAGGTCCATTGCTCGGGATGGGCGGCGTCGCGCGGCTCGGGGATCACGTTGAAGTCGCCGGCGAGGACCAGCGGCTCCTCGTAGTCCATGAGCTTCTTCGCATGGCGGATGAGCCGGTCCATGAAGGCGAGCTTGTAAGGGTATTTCTCGCTGTCGGGCGGATTGCCGTTCGGCACATAGATGCTGGCGAGCCGCACGACGCCGCCATCGGTCGGGATCACCGCCTCGATGTAGCGCGACTGGATGTCGGCGTCGTCGCCGGGCAGCCCGCGGGCGACCTCGAACGGGCGCTTGGCGAGAATGGCGACGCCGTTGAACCCCTTTTGCCCGTGCGTCTCGGCATTGTAGCCGAGGTCCTCGACCTCGATGCGCGGAAACTGCTCGTCGAGGCACTTGATCTCCTGCAGGCAGAGCGCGTCGGGGCAACCTCCTTGAGATAGTCGAGGAGGTGGGGAAGCCTCTGGCGGACGGAGTTGACGTTCCAGGTGGCGATGCGCAAGGCGCGGGCTCCTTCGAGTGCCGGCGCATCCTGCCACGGCGGAGGCGGAAGGAAGGCGCGCCTTGCAGGGTCAGCCCGAAGCCTGAGGACAGCGAAGAGTTCGCCGGAGCAGCTTCAGCGCGTTCCAATAGCGCCGACCGTTTTGCGCCCCAATTGACAGCCTGTCGGCCCGGCGGTCTACATTGCGCCGGCTTGGACCGTCCGCGGCGGGCCAGGACGGGCCACCGCGGTCTGCTCTCCGAGCCGCGCAGCCGATTGGTTTCGGTGAGACGCGACGGCTCGCGATAAAGGGAGCGACGCCTTCCTCGCCAAGGGTAGGGTGGAACAAAAAATGTCCACTGGAGACAGGGCCGGCGGCGGGACGAGGCAAAAAGTCGAAATGGGAGGGTCTCCCGCCGTCGGACGCCGCCGATGGTCGATCGGCGTGCTGCTCGGCGTGGGCATTCTCATCAATTACTTCGATCGGGTGAACATCTCGGTCGCGGCCCCGCAGCTCCAGCAGGAATTCGGGCTGACGCCGGCCGACGTCGGGCTCTTGTTCAGCGCATTCTTCTGGTCCTACGCCATCCTGCAGGTGCCGGTGGGCATGGTGCTCGACCGCTTCGGCGTCATGCCGGTGAGCCGGATCGGCGCGTTCCTCTGGGGGGTCGCGTCGGGCGCGGTCGCGTTCGCCAACGGGTTCGGCGCGATCTTCGCGGCGCGGGTTTTGCTCGGCGTGGCCGAGGGCCGGCGTTTCCGGCCAACTCCAAGGCGACCGGCTACTGGTTCCCGCGCGGCGAACGCGCGTTGGCGACCGCCATCTTCGATGCGGCGGCCAAGTTCTCCAACGTCATCGGGGTGCCGCTGGTGGCCTTCGCGGTCGTCGCGTTCGGCTGGCGCTGGGGCTTCGGGCTGACGGCGGTGCTGAGCTTCGCCTATTTCCTGGCCTACTTTATGCGAGAGCGCGATGCGAGCTGAGCGCGAGGTGGCTATATCCGCCAGGCGGCGCGACGCCAGGGGCCTCCAGGCCAGTCCCTTCGCGATGCTCGCTACCTCTTGCAGAGCCGCAGGTGTGGGGCTCACCATCGGTTTCGCCGCCTACGGCTACTCCTCCTATCTCTTCCTCACTGGCTGCCCGGCTATCTGGTCACGGCGATGCACATGAGCATCATCAAGATGGCCGGCGACCCACAATTCCCGAACAAATCACCGCGCGCGCCGGTGCGTGACCGATTTTGCGGTGGTTGACGGGTTCGAGTGTCACAATCCCGAGGGGTCGATCACCTCCTGACGTTCGTCGACACGCATGGCAAGTCCGGCGATGATTGCGTGCAACCGGGGCAAGTCGGGCTCGCCTGACGCGGGCGCGGGGCGTCGTCGCCGCGCCAGGGAACGCTACGCGATATCAGGTCTACGCTAGGCAACGCGCGGTTTGGGCTCATCCGGCCGGTTCCTGCGCCAGCGCCCGGATCCTTTGGCGGGCGTCGAGGAGGGTGGCCAGCGCTTCGGCCCCGCCGCCCAGACGAATGATCAGCTGGCGGGCGTGGCTGACCACCCGTCCGGGCAGGCCGATCAGATGGAAGCGCAGCGCCTTCATGCGTTTGGCCGCCCATCTCTCGCCCAGCGCGAGACGCTTCATCGCGGCGTTTAGATTGAACGCCAGGATCGTCAGCGCCCACCAGGCGGCGTTGGCGCCGAACAGCCCAGAGGGCATCTGTCCGCCCGCCAGGTCGGATTTCGTCGCCGAATGGACTTCCTCGCTCTTGCCGCAGCGCTCGCGCAGCCACCAGATCACGCCCTCGCCGGCGCCCGTGCGGTTGGTCACGACGGCGAACAGTTTATAGACCCCCTTCGGGCCGAACGCCTGGGTGGGAAACGGCAGCTTCGCCTCGTCGCCCAGCGCCAGTTGGCGCAGCGGTTCGCGGATCGCGAGAAAGCGGTAATCGGCGCGGTTGCGGCTGTGCCCGGCCCAATTGGGCACGTAGACGACCTCGGCCCATTCTTGATCGGTCTGTTGCGGCTGGCCGTCCGTTTTGCGGATCAGCGGCTTCCACGCGCTCTCGGGCGTCGTCCGCACAGCCGCGCGGAAAGCCTCGGTCACGTCGGCGCCGATCGCGAACTCGATCACGCCAAAGCGCGGGTCTTTTCCCTCGCCGCAATAGAGCAGCAGCTCTTCCTGATAGCCCGCCGTGTCCGAACGCAACGAGACTTTCTTCACGCTGTCCGGCAGATGGCGCAGGCTGTCTTTCAGGACGCGCAACTGCTCGTGTCCGGCGGGCACGTTGCCGTCGCGGAACTCCGAATAGAGCATCGCGCCCTGCTCCGCCCACCAGCAGTTCAGCGGCTGATACGCCTTGAACTTCTTGTAGCAAAACAGCGCCTCGCGCTTGTGCGTCTCAATCAGCGTCGCGTCCATGTCCAGCGTCGCCGTGGCCGCGGGCTGACGCTTCTGCAGAAAGTCCAGCAGCGCCTGGTTCACCCGCCATAGACCGCGCAGTTCCTGCGTCACCGCCGGAATGAACGCCATCCCCGCGACCGCCTTGGGCGAGGCTGGATCATCGAACCGTTCCAGCCAGCCCGACAGCGCCGACGGCGAGGGCGTCGCCCGCTCGCGCTCGCGCCGCCAGCGGCTTTTCAGCGACCGCCGTTCGGCGCGCGAAAGCAAATCCTTCTCGATCGCCCGCAGGATCGCCGAAAAGCCGCTGTCGCGCTCCAACCGTTCGATGTCTTCCACGCAGTCGCCGCCGGAGAGATTCAGGAAAATCACCGCCAGAACCATCTGGATGTCGAGCCAGCCCTGGCCGCCGGCCGCCCGAACATGCCGCTGGATCGCCCCGCCGAGGCCGCAGGCCTTGATCAGCTCGAGATACAAGGGAAGCCCGGCCAACGACGTCAATCCATGGCTGGACAAATCGGCCTCATACTGGAAATCGAGCAGCCCCTGTGCCAGCATCGCGCACCCCGTTGGTGATGGTTCTTGAGTCGCAAACCGAGACTATCTCCCTGATTCTTCAGGGCCAACGGGGAACTTGAATTTTCCTGATGCGGAATTCAGGCGCTTCGCCAGAGTGCTGGCGGCCAAGCCTATCCCGCCGCCGTCGCCTGTTTGCGCGACGACCTCGCCGAACGCAAGGCGGTGCGAACCGCCAACGCCATCGAACGACGCTTCCGCGAGGTCCGCCGCAGAAACCCGCTCCATGGGCGTCTTCTAAGATCGAACCTCTATGGACCGCATCCTCTTCGCTGTCTTCACCCACGAAAACAAAATGCAGGGAATCCCGACCCTTCTCGCCCTGACACAAAGCCTTTGACGTCACCCAGGCCGACGGGCCTCTTCCTCCTCTGTGGGTTTGTGATAAGCTGCCGCGGTAAACGAGCGCGGGAGGCGGCAAATGAAATTCGCTGGCGTCGTGCTTTTGATCGCATTCGGTTCGCCTGTGATCGGCGCCGCGAAGGCGCGGAAGAGAATGGATTTGAGCCAGTTGCAAAATTATTTGGAACGCCTCTCATAACCCCTCTCAAATCGAGGCAATATATTTAGAATCCATCCGACGGTTGTCAAGGCAATATTCTAAAATATTCCGCTTTACTGTGAGAAATATTTCAGTATAGTGTCAATTCTGTCGTCCTGAACCATAGCAACAGCAATGACCGACGATCCTCTCGACGCTATGAAAGCGCGCTGGAACCACATCCAGGGCTATCTGTTTCCTTGGCTTCGCGAGGAAGTCGACCCGATGACCGAAGCGCTCGGGCGGCTCGTCACGACCCTCGACGTGATCGGCCTCGAGGCCTTCGTTCCCGAACCGCCCCGAGGCGCCGGCCGCCCGCCTGACGATCGCCGCGCCCTCGCCAGGGCGTTCGTCGCCAAGGCGGTGCTGGGCGTTCCTACCACCACCGCTCTGATCGAGCGCCTCGATGTCGACAGGTCGCTGCGTCGCATTCTCGGTTGGGAACGACGCTCGCAAGTGCCGTCGGAAGCTACCTTTTCCCGCGCCTTCGCGGAGTTTGCGCAGGGCGATCTGCCCGACAAGATGCACGCGGCGCTGATCGAGCGCTCGCTCGGCGGGCGCATCGTCGGCGTGATCGCGCGCGACGCCACCGAGATCGAGGCGCGCGAGAAGCCGGTCAAGACGGAGCCGAACGACAAAAAGGAGGATCCGCCGCCGCCCGATGGCGCTCAGCCGACGCGCAAGCGCGGACGCCCGCGCAAGGACGAGCAACGGCCAAAACCCGAGCCGACGCGCCTCGAACGGCAGACCACGCAGAACCTCGATCAGATGCTCGCCGATCTGCCCACCGCGTGCGATGTCGGCTCCAAGAAGAACAGCAAGGGCTACAAGGAAACCTGGATCGGCTACAAACTGCATCTGGATGTCGCCTGCGGCCAAATCCCGGTCTCCTGCGTACTGACCTCGGCTTCCGTCCACGACAGTCAGGTCGCCATTCCCTTGATGACCATGACCGGCGCCCGCGTCTCCTATCTCTACGATCTGATGGATGCGGCCTACGACGCCGCCGCCATCCATGACCACAGCAAGGCGCTCGGCCATGCGCCGATCATCGATCGCAACTTTCGCGCCCAGCACGAAGCCAAGGCCGAATGGGCCAAAGAAGTCGAGCGCATGAAACTCATCCATATGCCCGATCCGGACGACGTCATTTTTAATTTTCGCACCCTGGCCGAACGCGTCAACGCCCGACTGAAGGATGAATTCGGCGCACGGTCCGTGCGCGTGCGCGGCGCGATCAAGGTCAAATGCCACCTCATGTTCGGCGTGGTGGCACTCGCGGTCGATCAAATACTCCGCGTCACGCAGCTCAGGCCCGCGCCGGCCTGAGCGCCGGCCGCTCCGCCCCGCGAACACAGGGAAAATTCGCCGCGTTCGATGAATTTTGCAAGAGGCTCTGATGGTGCGTCTACGCGTAGGTGGCGGCCACACCGAAGTGACCAGCGGCGCGGCGACTGGTGGGGCCGAAGTGTCCTTGCGGTCGCTCGATGTCACGGGCAATCTCAAGGGCGAGTTCGATACTAAAAAATAGAACGCTGAAGGTCTGGTGGACGGCATCAATGGCGCTCTCGGCCAAGTGTCCGCTGATCAGGCGGACAAGGTCCGAGCATGCCTGCAACCAGTTCGAGACCGGCTGCTGGACCTGATGCTCCCTGGGAGCAACAATAGTTCCTCGGGCAAACGCCCCCGTAGTGATCCAGACGACGACTGGAGCCAATAGCCCCGCTATCGCTAATGTTCATGGCAACGTGACAATAACGGGAAACCACTAAGTGCGGTTGCGCGTCTGGTGGGTCGCATTGGGACTTGCGATCGCGGTAGCGCCTGCGAAGGCACAGGAGCAAAAAACTTTGGGCCCATGCAGCCCCGCAATTGCCGGTGTTAGTGGCAATGTTGCGGTGACCTGCCTGACAAGTAATCAAAGAATTCGCATAGCGAGTTTCACAGGAAACATTGCTGCGGACGTTCCTGGTTTAAGCAAGTTTATGTCCTCCAATTCCGGTCAAATTATATACCTGGACGCAGCATACACTGACGCATACACTGATGCGTACGCTGCTGTCCCTAAAGCACTGCGGAGAATCCCTGCTGTCCCTATTTACGACAAAGACCTGCGGAGAATCTATGTTGTCAACTTTGTTGATTGTCGAAATAAATTACTTGCCATAACTTATTTTTATCTTTGTCCGATTGCGGGGGTCAAGCTTCCATCTAAGTATTTAGATGTGACCGAGATCTACTTTAAAGATTTGAGAGTCTGTAGAGAATGCTGTCTCTATGCGCTACGACGCCTGGTACTTTCGTGGTTATTATCTTATCGCATTCGATGGATGCTCCAGTACAACACGTTTGGAATTTAGTTTCAGTTCATCGACTGGTGATAAATATATTGATTCTACATGCGTATATCGCCTGCGCGCAATTGACGATAAAGAGATATTGCTGTCCGACAAGTACGACACAAGATGACGTCCAGCCGAATTGCGTGCGGCAACCAATTAGCCTGGCCATTACGGTGACGCGCCCGTCTTTACCGCTTTCTTTCGTCGGCTGCGCCTTCCCAGGTTCGCGGGCCCCGTATGTAAAGGGCGAGGGCGGCGAAACAGAAAAAGCACTGTCGGGCGGGGCGAGGCGCAAAAAAGGGCGCGCGCGCTCAACCACGGCCGGTCTTCGGCCCGCACGACGAGCCGGGCGCGCACGGGATTGAGGTTCATATGTGGATAAGCGCCGGCGAGATGCTGCTCGTCCATCCCCATGGCCGCCGTATCGCCCCTGCCAGAAATGGCCGGTTCGCCTGCGCCGCGCGTGGATGAAGCCGACATAGCGGCGACGCGCGAGGGCGCGGCGGCCATAACTTTCGAATGCAAGTTGTCAGAGCGCCTTCAACTGTCTAGACCCCTGCGCGACGGCGACTAGCGGCCCGCGCGCGCCAACGGGGGCCGAGTGCGCAATGATGGACGGGGATGCAGGCGGCCATGTCGAAGCGCAAGTTTGTGATCGTGCTTATCAAGCCGTCGCACTACGACGACGACGGCTACGTCATCCAGTGGCGGCGGTCGACGATCCCCTCAAACAGCCTCGCCAGCGTCTACGGCCTCATCGCCCAATGCGCCGACGAAGGGGTTCTCGGCCCCGATGTGGACATCGAGGTCGAAGCCTACGACGAGTGCAACACCATCATCGACATGCCCGGGATCGCCGAACGCGCGGTCGGCGCCCCGTCCGTTTGGCGTCGGCGCCTCGGTTTCTTGGGTTGGGGCCTGGATGACGGCGGCGGTTCATCCCGATCGCATCGCGCTCTAGGCCGACTTCGCTCTCGAGGCGAGGAGGCCGAGCGCGTCGATGATTTTTTGGACCTCGACGTCCGGGGGGTCGCCCGCATCCACGACGATCACGGGCTCGCCCGGCATTGGCTCTTCGAGGGTCGCGAACTGGCTCCTGAGGAGGGAGGCGGGCATATACTCGTGACGCCGCGCGCTCACCCGGCGGGCGATCAAATCCTCTGATCCCTTCAGGTAGACGAAGCGGACGTCGGGCCGCGCGGCAAGGATCCGGGCGCGGTAGGCGCGCTTGAGAGCCGAGCAGGTCAATACGCCGGAGCGGCCCGCGGCGGCCCAGGCTCTCAGCTCTTCGCCGATCCTGTCCAGCCACGGCTCACGGTCTGCGTCGTCGAGCGGGATCCCCTGGCGCATCTTCTCGACGTTGGCGGGCGGGTGCAAGCGGTCGCCTTCCATCATGTCCCAGCCGAGGCGCTCGGCGAGAAGCGCGCCGACGGTGGACTTCCCGCTGCCGGAGACGCCCATGATCACCAGCGCCTGTCCAGTCCGTTCAGGCTGTCCCGGCGATCGAGGCCCGGCTTCGCTCGCCTTTGTCTCTCTCGACAACGCCGACCGCGGGCCGGGGCTCATGACGCGGAGGCCGGCGCCGGCTGCCCGCCCGGCGGCTCCGGGATCGGCTCGATCCGGCCAAGCACCACGACATAGGAAAAAATGCCGATGATGAGCACGACGCCGGCCACCAGGAAAGCGACCGAGAACGAGTTCGTCGCCCCCACGAGCACGCCGGTCACCGCCGCGCACCGCCCCCATCAGGTTGTTGAGGAAGTTCATGATGCCGCCGATGGTCCCGGTGCCTCCGCGCGGCGCGATCAGGGATGGGATCGACCACCCGACCGGCGCCGCCGCCGCCAGTCCGCTCAGCGCGATCGGAATCCAGAAGATCGCCCAGCCCGGGCTGG
Organism: uncultured Alphaproteobacteria bacterium; assembly: GCA_963805295.1. Classification (GTDB taxonomy): domain Bacteria; phylum Pseudomonadota; class Alphaproteobacteria; order Rhizobiales; family Beijerinckiaceae; genus Roseiarcus. The sequence goes on from CAWDTW010000069.1 coordinate 120,855, forward strand.
TCGTGGCGGTGGCGCCGAAGACGGCGAGGCCCAGCGCCATTCCGGCCACGAGCACCGTTTTGCGCACCCGTGTCTCGTCGTGGCCGCGAGCGATCATCTTGTCGATCAGCCAGCCGCCCACGATCAGGTCGGAGACGGTCGCGCAAAGCCAGGGGATCGCGGCGTAGCCTGAATTCCGCATCAGGAAAATTCAAGTTCCCCGTTGGCCCTGAAGAATCAGGGAGATAGTCTCGGTTTGCGACTCAAGAACCATCACCAACGGGGTGCGCGATGCTGGCACAGGGGCTGCTCGATTTCCAGTATGAGGCCGATTCGTCCAGCCATGGATTGACGTCGCTGGCCGGGCTTCCCTTGTATCTCGAGCTGATCAAGGCCTGCGGCCTCGGCGGGGCGATCCAGCGGCATGTTCGGGCGGCCGGCGGCCAGGGCTGGCTCGACATCCAGATGGTTCTGGCGGTGATTTTCCTGAATCTCTCCGGCGGCGACTGCGTGGAAGACATCGAACGGTTGGAGCGCGACAGCGGCTTTTCGGCGATCCTGCGGGCGATCGAGAAGGATTTGCTTTCGCGCGCCGAACGGCGGTCGCTGAAAAGTCGCTGGCGGCGCGAGCGTGAGCGGGCGATGCCCTCGCCGTCGGCGCTGTCGGGCTGGCTGGAACGGTTCGATGATCCAGCCTCGCCCAAGGCGGTCGCGGGGATGGCGTTCATTCCGGCGGTGACGCAGGCACTGCGCGGTCTATGGCGAGTGAACCAGGCGCTGCTGGACTTTCTGCAGAAGCGTCAGCCCGCGGCGACGGCGACGCTGGACATGGACGCGACGCTGATTGAGACGCACAAGCGCGAGGCGCTGTTTTGCTACAAGAAGTTCAAGGCGTATCAGCCGCTGAACTGCTGGTGGGCGGAGCAGGGCGCGATGCTCTATTCGGAGTTCCGCGACGGCAACGTGCCCGCCGGACACGAGCAGTTGCGCGTCCTGAAAGAGAGCCTGCGCCATCTGCCGGACAGCGTGAGGACAGTCTCGTTGCGTTCGGACACGGCGGGCTATCAGGAAGAGCTGCTACTCTATTGCGGCGAGGGAAAAGACCCGCGCTTTGGCGTGATCGAGTTCGCGATCGGCGCCGACGTGACCGAGGCTTTCCGCGCGGCTGTGCGGACGACGCCCGAGAGCGCGTGGAAGCCGCTGATCCGCAAAACGGACGGCCAGCCGCAACAGACCGATCAAGAATGGGCCGAGGTCGTCTACGTGCCCAATTGGGCCGGGCACAGCCGCAACCGCGCCGATTACCGCTTTCTCGCGATCCGCGAACCGCTGCGCCAACTGGCGCTGGGCGACGAGGCGAAGCTGCCGTTTCCCACCCAGGCGTTCGGCCCGAAGGGGGTCTATAAACTGTTCGCCGTCGTGACCAACCGCACGGGCGCCGGCGAGGGCGTGATCTGGTGGCTGCGCGAGCGCTGCGGCAAGAGCGAGGAAGTCCATTCGGCGACGAAATCCGACCTGGCGGGCGGACAGATGCCCTCTGGGCTGTTCGGCGCCAACGCCGCCTGGTGGGCGCTGACGATCCTGGCGTTCAATCTAAACGCCGCGATGAAGCGTCTCGCGCTGGGCGAGAGATGGGCGGCCAAACGCATGAAGGCGCTGCGCTTCCATCTGATCGGCCTGCCCGGACGGGTGGTCAGCCACGCCCGCCAGCTGATCATTCGTCTGGGCGGCGGAGCCGAAGCGCTGGCCACCCTCCTCGACGCCCGCCAAAGGATCCGGGCGCTGGCGCAGGAACCGGCCGGATGAGCCCATACCGCGCGTTGCCGAGCGTAGACCTGATATCGCGTAGCGTTCCCTGGCGCGGCGACGACGCCCCGCGCCCGCGTCAAGCGAGCCCAACTCGCCCCGGTTGCACGCAATCATCGCCGGACTCGCCATGCGTGTCGACGAACGTCAGGAGGTGATCGACCCCTCGGGATTGTGACACTCGGACCCGTCAACGACCGCAAAATCGGTCACGCACCGGCGCGCGCGGTGATTTGTTCGGGAATTGTGGAGCGGCAGGCGGCTTGACGGCCGCCTGTGTTCATGCTATGTTCTCAATTTGCGGACCGAGCGCGCCGCGCGCAGCGAGGCGCGCATGGAACTAGGGATGGACCATAAAGTCGGCGCCAGAGGTGAGAAAGCGGCGTGCGGGTTTCGTAAGGCGGCAGGCCCGATGCTCGTCTTCGGAGTCCTAGAAACGAAGCCGGCTTTGCCGCGAAGGACGGGGGAAAGAAAATAATTTTGGCCGCGGTTGCGCCGGTAAAGCCTTGATAAGTCTCAATTCGGTGCCAGAAATGGAAGGATATGGAAAGAATTGGAAGGCCTTTCGTGCGAGAAATCGCGCCTTGACTGCGCTGTCTAGCGCGGCCGGGGGCGCTTTTGAAGGAAAGACGGCTTCTGTTTTACCGCAGCCGTCGATCGATCCGGAACCCTCCGCTGCTTGAGCCGCACGGGAGTCGGCAAGGCCGCCGCCTGAAGCGACAGACGCCGCGCGCAGCCGGCGATAGTCGGCCGGAAATGTCATCGCAACGCATTGAAAAGGTTCAATTCGGGAATGGAAATGACGCAATGAGGGGCGGGATGAACCCAGGGAATCGGATTGAGCGAGCAGCCTGAACTCCTAGCGATCAGTCCCATTTCCGGTGTCCCCACATCCATTGTTCCGGCGCCGCGCGGATGAAGGCCTCGAACTGGGCCTGCAGCGCCGCGGTCGCGGCGACGGCGTCCGCCTCGCGGTCGTCGGTCTCGGGGATCGGGACCGGCTCGATGCGGATCGAAAAGCGCACATTCGGGAGCCGATAGACGGCGCAGGCGTAGAGCGGCAGGCCGGTCGTGCGCGCGAGCAGGGCGGGGAAGGTGTTGGAGAGCGCGGGCCGGCCGAAAAACGGCGCCGGTGCGCCGCGGTCGTCGCGCAGATCGGCGAGGAAGGCGGGGCAGCCGTCTCCTCCGCGCGCCTTTTTCAGAAGCGTCCGCGCCGTCACCGGCGTCTTCGGCAGAAGCCCGCCCTCGTATTGCGGCGCGCGCAGCTTGGCGGTCGCCGCATCGACATAAGGGTTGCTGAGGCGCTGATAGACGCCGGTCAGCGGCACGGCGAAGCGCTTGCCCGCCTGGGACATGATCTCCCAGTTTCCCAGATGCAGGCCGCAGACGACGAAGGGGCCGCCATGGGCGATCTTTTCGAACCGCTCGAAGGGCTCGAGCGCGATGCGGCCCTCGGCGACGATCTTCTCCAGATGAAAGAACTCGGCGAACGTGCGTCCGAGGTTCTCCCACATGTCGGCCGCGATCCGCTCGCGTTTTTCGAGCGGCATCTCCGGGTAGGCGACGGCCAGATTGTCGAGAACGCGCCGTTGCCGCCGCAGGCGAGGCGCGATCCAGCGCCACGCCTTGCCCGACCCGCGCGAGGCGGCCTCCAGCGGAAGCGCGAGAATCGCCCCCTGGAGCAGCCGGAATCCGGCATATTCCAACCCATGGCGCAGCGTTTTGGAATCGATCATCACCCGGCCAGCCTGTCGGCTCACGGGCCGAAAGCGCCTGATTGCGCGGGGCGGGCGGCTCTGTCAAGCCAGCCGAATCGCCGGCTTCGGCCAGGGCGGCGTCGGAAATTCACGCGCTCTCCCGCCCCGCGTCGCCGCGACAAAAAAGCCTTTCAAAAACGGCGATCGCTCGTGTTAGCGTTGCCCGAAGTCGCCTGGAAGCGACCCCGACGGGAGGAAATCATGAGCCGGCAAAACAAATACATGATGGGCGAGGACCGCATTCCCCACGCCTGGTACAACATCATGGCCGACCTGCCGTCGCCGCCGCCGCCCGTCCTCCATCCGGGCACGGGCCAGCCGGTCGGGCCGAGCGATCTCGCGCCGCTCTTTCCGATGGCGCTCATCGGCCAGGAAGTGAGCGCCGAGCGGCATGTGGAAATTCCGGCGCCGGTGCGCGACGTCTATCGCATGTGGCGCCCGACGCCGCTCCATCGCGCGCGGCGCCTCGAGAGGGCGCTCGGAACGACGGCGCGCATTTTCTATAAATATGAGGGCGTGAGCCCCGCGGGCAGCCACAAGCCCAACACCGCGGTGGCGCAGGCCTATTTCAACCAGCAGGAAGGCGTCACCAAGCTCTCGACCGAGACCGGAGCCGGGCAGTGGGGCTCCGCGCTCGCGTTCGCCGGCGCGCTGTTCGGTCTCGAAGTCAAGGTCTACATGGTCAAGGTTTCTTACGATCAGAAGCCCTACCGGCGGGCGCTGATGGAGACCTATGGCGCCAAATGTGTGCCGAGCCCGAGCAAGGAGACCGAATTCCGGGCGCGCCATCCTCGCCGCGCATCCGGATTCGCCGGGCAGCCTCGGCATCGCCATTTCGGAAGCGGTCGAGGTCGCGGCCAAGAACCCCGACACCAAATACGCGCTCGGCAGCGTGCTGAACCACGTGCTCCTGCATCAGACGGTGATCGGCATCGAGGCGATCGAGCAGATGGAGCAGGCCGACGCCTATCCCGACGTCGTGATCGGCTGCGCGGGCGGCGGCTCCAATTTCGCCGGCATCGCCTTCCCGTTCATCGGCAGGAAGCTGCGCGACAGGCGCGACGTCCGGGCGATCGCGGTCGAGCCGGCCGCCTGTCCGTCGATGACGCGCGGCAAATACGCCTTCGACTTCGGCGACACCGGGCATCTGACGCCGCTGGTCAAGATGCATACGCTGGGGTCGGAATTCATTCCGCCGGGCTTCCACGCGGGGGGCTTGCGCTATCACGGCATGGCGCCGCTGGTCAGCCATTGCAAGGAGCTCGGCCTCATCGAGGCGCGCGCCTATCACCAGAACCCGTGCTTCGAGGCGGGCGTGATGTTCGCGCGGTGCGAGGGCATCGTGCCGGCGCCGAGTCGAACCATGCAATTCGCGCCGCAATCGACGAGGCGCTCAAAGCGCGAGAGGAGGGCAAGTCGCCGACCATCCTCTTCAACCTCTCCGGCCACGGCCATTTCGACATGCAGGCCTACACCGACTACTTCTCCGGCAAGCTCTTGGATCAGGATTACGATCACGCCGCGCTCGAGGCGTCGCTGGCGCATCTGCCGAAGGTGGCGGCGGAGTAGGGCAGGGGCCGGGCGTGGGCTTCGGCCGACGCCCTCTTGATCGCGCCGCTAACCCGTCGCGAAGTCCCACAGCGAACGCCAGAGGCAGCGCTTGGCCGGGTTCTTGAAAGCGGCGGGATCGAAGTAGGCGAGATGGCCGGTCGAGCCGTCGTCGGGCCAGCGGAAGCCGACCTCGACGCGATTGGGCAAAAATTTGACGAACTGCTCGACCGGCCCGACGTCGTCGGCGGCGGAGGGCGGGCTGATCCGGCCGATCGCTCCGTCCTGATAGCGATAGACGCGCCCGTCGTGCGTCGTCACCCGCACCGAACGGGCGGCTTCGTCGAAGTCGATGATCAGGGGCCCGAGCTTCCCCCCGTCGCCCTGGTAGTCGCAACTGCGCGTCACCGGTTGGGCGGCGAGCGGGGTCGCCAGCAGCACGACGAAACCAGCCAGGGCCAAAGGGATGCAATTCATTCACGCGCCTTGGGTATGAGGTCTAGCGAGTCCTTTGTGGCCTCGCGGCAACTCTGTCCGCCGCAACCGCCATAATCCAGCTATTTTGCAAAAACGGCGAAATTCTGCGCAGCGCGCCGACCGAATTGCAACGGCTGGGGACAGATTGCCGCGGACGGCCGTCGGCGCCGCGCGGTTGCAATGCGCCTTCAACCTGCTATCACGCCGCGCGCGGCGATCCTGCCGCAGCGTTTCCGAGGGCTTGCATGCTCCTTTTCAGCCGCCGCGCGGCGCTCGCGCTTCCTCTTCTCGCGGCATCGGCCGCCTGGGCGACGGAGGACGCCGCCGACACCGTCATCCTGACGACCAAACACGGCAAGGTCGTCATTCGCCTGCGTCCCGACTGGGCGCCCAAGCACGTCGCCCAGATCGAGACGCTGGTGAAACGCGGTTTCTACGACGGCATCGTGTTCCATCGCGTCATCCCCGGCTTCATGGCCCAGACTGGCGATCCGACCGGCACCGGCGAGGGCGGCTCCGACCTGCCAAATCTCCCCGCCGAGTTCAACAGCACGCATTTCACCCGCGGCATTCTCGGCATGGCCCGCTCGAGCGACCCGAATTCGGCCAATTCGCAGTTCTTCATCTGCTTCGCCGACTCCGGCTTCCTCGACGGCCAGTACACCGCCTTCGGCGAGGTCGTCTCCGGCATGGACGTCGTCGACAAGATCAAGGCCGGAACGCAAGCCAACAACGGCCAGGTGACGAACCCCGACAAGATCGTCACCATGCGCATGGCCGGATCGTCGAAATAGGAGTCCCGACCGATGAGCATAGGCAATACGCTGACCCTCGAGACGACCAAGGGCCCGGTCGTCATCGAAATAAATCCGGCGATCGCGCCCGGCCACGTCGGCCACATCAAGAAGCTCGTCTCCGAGGGCTTCTATGACGGAATCGTCTTTCACCGCGTGATCGAAGGCTTCATGGCCCAGACCGGCTGCCCGCACGGGACCGGCACGGGCGGCTCGAAATATCCGGATCTCAAGGCGGAGTTCAACGCCGAGCCGCACGTGCGCGGCACGGTCTCGATGGCGCGCGCCCAGAGCCCGAATTCGGCCAATTCGCAGTTCTTCATCTGCTTCAACGACGCCCGCTTCCTCGACCGCCAGTACACCGTCTGGGGCAGGGTGACGTCGGGCATGGAGAACGTCGACAAGATCAAGCGCGGCGAGCCCGTGCGCGATCCGGACAAGATCGTCAAGGCGAGCTGAGCTGAAGGGCTTCGCGCAAACGCTAGGCGACGATGATAGTGTGAATTGCGAGCCGGACGGCTGAGCCGCCCGGATTCGCTTCGGGCCCAAGGCCGTGAGAGGAGGGGCGAGTTGGCAAGCGACCGCTTCTTCGTCAAGAGCCTCAAACTCGAAAACTTCCGCTGTTTCGAGAACGTCGAACTCGGGCCGTTCGATCCGCATTTCAATCTGCTGATCGGCACAAACGGGGCGGGCAAGTCGAGCGTGCTGCTGGCGCTGGCGAACATTTTCAGGCCGTTGGCGAGCCTGGGAGGAATTCTCAATTCTGATCGAATACTTAAGCTGCACAGATAGTCGATCTGTTCCGTTACGTTACTCTCTGAACACGAATTCAACACAACCAGGATTCCTTGGCGGATGTCCGCAAGGTTTGAATGGGCTTCAGTGATAAACTCGAGTGCACAGGCCCAATTCGAAACACAACCTTCAATTGAAAATCAACCGAAAATTGTACCACTTAAGTCTCTGATGTTGCCAGCGGAGGAGATTGGCTGGCGGGTTCGAGCAGGTACTGTTCGCCTCACGAAATGAGTTGATCGTGCTGTACGGTGTAGGAAGAAAGTTCAAAGCTGGTCTTGACCGAGAATAATATTCCGAATCCCCAACCATAAGAGTGCGGCCTATTTCAATTGGCTAGATGCTGGACAAAGCTCCAAAGCTTTAAGGGAATGGATGCGCGATCAAACAATAGTGGATCTGCAGTACCCGCGACTTGATCAAAATTTTGTTCTTGACAGAGACAAGTTGTCGGGCGGCCTGAACCAGATTTCGGCGAGCCAACTTTCCTTAGTCCGTAGTGCAATTCGGGAGGCTGTAGAAGGAGCAACCGACATTGACTACGACGGGAAACGTAAGGACATCGTCGTCAGAATTGCCGATGATCGTTTGTTAGAATTTGCGGTGATGAGCGACGGTCAGCGGGCTCTGATTGGCATGATTGCCGACATTGCTCGTCGCTCGTGCACACTTAGAGGGGACGAACTTGGTCCCGACGTCCTCGCTCAAACCACCGGCCTCGTGCTCATCGACGAACTCGACTTGCATCTCCATCCGAAGTGGCAACGCCGCGTAATCGCCGATCTCAAGCGCATTTTCCCGAAGATCCAATTCTTCGCCACGACGCACTCGCCGCAAGTCATCGGCGAGGCGCGGCCCGGAGGAAATAGTCCGTTTGACGCCGCAGGGCCTTCAGAAGCCTCGACCCTCGCAATCGTTTCGGTATGGATTCGAAATGGGTGCTCGAATGCGTGATGGAGGCGGAGGGGCGCGATCCTGAGGTCGCCAAGGAAATCAAGGCGTTGTTCGACGAGATCGAAGAGGGCAAGTTCGACGAAGCGCGCGCCAGAATCGCAAAGTTAAGAGCTGAGATCGGCGACATGCCCGACCTGGTCGGCGCGGAATCCTACATCTGGCGCGTCGAACACGAAGGCGACGAGGCGGCCGAGTGAGATTTATTCCCAAGGGGCCGGAACCCTCGGAGCTCCTCGTTGGAAGCGTGAAAATGCGGGCCTGCCGGATGTCGAGTCGTTCGACGCCATCGACGGGCCTGCCAAGGCGCAGATGCGCGACCAGATGATGCGCGAGCAGGGACATCTGTGCGCCTACACGATGGCGCCGATCGGTGGGCCCGACAGATGCCATATCGAGCATGTGCGACCGCGAAAGTGGCATTATCCCGAGCGAGCGACGGACTACGCGAACATGGTGATTTGCGTGCCTGGCGGTAACGATCGGGCCCTGCGATTTCGGCGCCGTTTCTCAAGGGCAATTATGACGTTACAGACGGAGAATTTCGTTTCACCACTCAATGCCGCCTGTGAAACGAGACTTCAATTCAAGTTTTCAGGCGAAGTCGCGCTCGCGATGAACGGGCGATCCGGCCGCTGAACGAACGATCGAAGTATTAGTGTTGAATCACCCAAGTCTAATTCGCGACCGCTCGAAGCGAAGCAATCTGAGTACAAGGGATCGGCCCAAACGCGAGGAGCCCAATATCAGCCGCCAAAGCGCGACGACTTGATTGAAACAATCGTGCAGCTCGCTGACGCCATGGGTCGAATTCAGCCCTACTGCGTTGCTGTCAATCAGGCCGCCAGAAATCTTTGTGCGGCAATGCGAGGATCGCGCGTGACCGCGAGCTGACCCGCGAGTCCGCCGCAATAAATGCATGCGCGTCGACGCCTTCGATTTCGAACTCCCGCCGGAGCGGATCGCGCTTCACCCTGCGTCCCCTCGCGACAGCGCGCGAATGCTGGTCGTCGACGTCGACGGCGCGCTGACGGACGCCAGCGTCCGCGACCTGCCGGACTTCCTGAGGCCGGGAGACGCGCTCGTCGTCAACGACACGCGGGTGATCGCAGCGCGCCTCGACGGCATTCGCGTCAGGGGCGACGCGGTCGCCGCGATCGAGGCGACCCTCATCAAGCGCGTCGACGATTGCCGCTGGCGGGCGCTCGTGCGCCCGGCCAAGAAGCTGAAAATCGGCGAGCGCGTCCGGTTCGGCGAGACGAGCGAAAGCATGGCGTGTCTCCTCGCGGCCCTCGACGCCGAGGTCGAGGAGAAGGGCGAGGCCGGCGAAGCGCTGCTGCGCTTCGCGTTCGCCGGCGCGGCGCTCGACGAAGCGATCGAGCGCCTCGGCGCCCCGCCTCTGCCCCCTTACATCGCCGCCCGCCGCGCGCCCGAAGAGCAGGACCGCGCCGATTACCAGACGATGTTCGCAGCGGAACCCGGGGCCGTGGCGGCGCCGACCGCGGGGCTCCATTTCACGCCGGCCCTCGTCGACCGCGTCGGCGCTCGCGGCGTCGTGCTGCATCGCGTCACTCTGCATGTCGGCGCCGGCACTTTCCTCCCCGTCAAGGTCGAGGACACGCGCGACCACAAGATGCATGCGGAGGACGGCGCGATCGACGCAGCGACAGCCGAAGCGCTGAACGCCGTGCGGGAGGGCGGGGGGCGCATCGTCTGCGTCGGCACCACCTCGGCGCGCATCCTCGAGAGCGCGGCGGACGAGCGCGGCGGCATTCGGCCCTTCGCGGGCGAGACCTCGATCTTCATTACGCCCGGCTACCGGTTTCGCGCAGTCGACGCCCTCATGACCAATTTCCATCTGCCGCGCTCGACGCTCTTCATGCTGGTCAGCGCCTTCAGCGGCCTCGAGACGATGCGCAGGGCCTATGCGCACGCAATTCAGGCGGGCTATCGCTTCTATTCCTACGGCGACGCGTGCCTGCTCGTCGGCGACGGCGCCCGAAACGGATCCCGGCAGGCGGCATGACAGGGGAAATCTCCTTTTCGGTTCGCGCCCTCGACGGCGCCGCCCGGCTCGGCGAGATCGCGACGCCGCGCGGCGCGGTCCGAACGCCCGCCTTCATGCCGGTCGGCACGGCGGCGACGGTCAAGGCGATGCATCCCGAAGCGGTGCGGGCGCTCGGCGCCGACATCGTGCTGTCCAACACCTATCATCTGATGCTCGCGCCCGGCGCGGAACGCATCGCCGCGCTCGGCGGCCTGCACAAGTTCATGAACTGGCCGCATCCGATCCTGACCAACTCGGGCGGCTTCCAGGTGATGAGCCTCGCCAGGCTGAGGAAGCTCAGCGAGAAGGGCGTCGCCTTCCAGTCGCACATCGACGGCTCGGGCCACGAACTGACGCCCGAACGCTCGATGGAGATCCAGCGGCTGCTCGGCTCCGACATCCAGATGCAGTTCGACGAATGCGTGAGGCTGCCGTGCCCGCGCGAGGAGGCGGAGCGCGCGATGCGCCTGTCGCTGCGCTGGGCGGAGCGGTCGAAGGCCGCCTTCGGCGAGCAGCCGGGCAGGGCCATTTTCGGCATCGTTCAGGGCGGCGTGGAGCAGGACCTTCGGGTCGCAAGCGCGCGCGCGCTGGTCGACATCGGGTTTGACGGCTATGCGATCGGAGGTCTCGCGGTCGGCGAGCCGCAGGCCGTGATGCTCGAGACGATCGAGACGGTGATCCCCCATTTGCCCGTGGACAAGGCGCGGTATCTGATGGGGGTCGGCGCGCCCGACGACCTTCTGCAATCGCTCCGGCGCGGCGTCGACATGTTCGACTGCGTGATGCCGACGCGGGCGGGCCGGCACGGGATGGTCTTCACCCGCCGCGGCCGCATGAACCTGCGCAACGCGCGCTTCGCCGACGATCCGCGGCCGATCGACCCGCTCTCGTCGTCGCGGATGGCGCGCGACTACTCGCGCGCCTATTGGCGCCATCTCGTCAAGTCGGGCGAGATCCTGGCCATGATGGGCCTGACGGAGATCAACCTCGCCTATTATCAGGACCTGATGGAGGGCGCCCGGCGGGCGATCGGCGAAGGGCGCCTCGACGCCTATATCGAGGAGACCCGGCGAGGTTGGGCGGAGGGCGAAACCGAAGGCGGCTGAAGACGTTATATTTGGACAAAACGTCTCGATCCGATGTAACGTCGACCGAATTCCAAATGCAAGGGGCGAAACGCCGACCGGCGTCTCGCCCCTCGTCTCCGTCCTCGCATGCGCCCTGCGGTCTCGTTTGTCTTTTATTCTGCCCGAACTCTACATCGGGCCGAGACGATGGAGCGCGTCGTCCTCCCACAGACTTTGCGGCGTCCGGCGCCAAACTTTTTGGCAGCGGCCTCCTTTTCGCACATCATTGCTAGTCCACTTTTTTGGTTCTGTCACGTGGTCAGGCAGGCCTGCCATGCAATTTTTTTCTGGCGCGGCCGCGTTTGGTCAATTGTTTAACGCGGGAAGCAAAAGTGCTGTCACCGCCGACCTGTCATCGCGGGCTCGTCAAAGAGGGGTAGCGTCCGGGGGTGGCGTCCGTCTTCCGCGCGACGCAGGGATGGCGTAAAAGCCCGCGGGGAAATCGCCAGCAAGGACATCCATCCATGACCGCAATCGTGAACGTCGCCGCCCGTGAAATCCTCGACAGCCGCGGCAATCCGACGGTCGAAGTGGATGTGGTGCTGGAAGACGGCTCGATGGGCCGGGCCGCGGTTCCCTCGGGCGCCTCGACCGGCGCCCGCGAGGCGGTCGAACTGCGCGACGGCGATAAGGGGCGCTTTGGCGGCAAGGGAGTGCTGAAGGCCGTCGAGGCCGTCAACCGCGACATTTTCGACGCGATCTCGGGGCTCGAGGCGGAAGGCCAGCTCAAGATCGACGAGACGATGATCGCCCTCGACGGAACGGCCAACAAGTCGAGGCTCGGGGCCAACGCGGTCCTCGGCGTGTCGCTCGCCGTCGCCAAGGCCGCGGCCGAGGCCTCGGGCCTGCCGCTCTATCGCTATGTCGGCGGCGCGACGGCGCGGGTCCTGCCGACGCCGCAAATGAACATCCTCAACGGCGGCGTCCACGCCGACAACCCGATCGACTTTCAGGAATTCATGATTCTCCCGGTCGGCGCGCCGTCGTTCTCCGACGCGGTGCGCTGGGGCGCGGAGACGTTCCATGCGCTGAAAAGCGCGCTCAAGAAGGCCGGCCACAACACCAACGTCGGCGACGAGGGCGGCTTCGCGCCGAACCTCCCGTCGGCGGAAGCCGCGCTCGACTTTTGTGTGAAGGCGATCGAGGCCGCGGGCTTCAGGCCGGGCGCCGACATCGCGCTCGGTCTCGACTGCGCCGCGTCGGAATTCTTCGAGGACGGCGCCTACGTCTACTCGGGCGAGGGCAAGTCCCGCTCGATCGAGCAGCAGGTCGAGTATCTCGCCAAGCTCGCCGACGCCTATCCGATCCTTTCGATCGAGGACGGAATGGCCGAGCAGGACTGGGCCGGCTGGAAGCTCTTGACCCAGAAGCTGGGATCGCGCCGCCAGCTCGTCGGCGACGACATTTTCGTCACCAACACCGAAATCCTCGCCCGCGGGATCAAGGAGGGGATCGCCAACTCGATTCTCATCAAGGTCAACCAGATCGGCTCGCTGAGCGAGACCCTGGCCGCGGTCGACATGGCCCACCGCGCCGGCTACGCCGCCGTCATGTCGCACCGGTCGGGCGAGACCGAGGATTCGACCATCGCCGATCTCGCGGTCGCCACCAATTGCGGGCAGATCAAGACCGGCTCGCTGTCGCGTTCGGACCGTCTGGCCAAGTACAACCAGCTCATCCGCATCGAGGAGGAACTCGGCGATCAGGCCCGTTTCGCGGGCCGCGCGGCGGTCAAGGCGGCGTGACGGGCGCGAGGGGTAACGCGCCCTTAACCACGGACCGCGCAGGATCGGCGCATGGTCGTAAGAACGCGCCTGCGCTCGATCGTGCTGCCGATCGTCTTCTACCTCGTGCTCGGGGTTGCGACCGGCTATCTCGTCTGGGGCGCCTCGAACGGCGAACATGGGCTCAAGGCCAAACTGAAATATGACGCCGACGCCGCGGCGCTGAAAACCGAGCTCGCGGCGCTGAAAGAAGAACGCGCCCGCTGGGAGCGGCGTGTCGACGCCCTCAGGCCCGAGAGCGTCGACCGCGATCTCCTCGACGAGGAGGCGCACGCCAAGCTCGACCGCGTCGGCAGGGACGAGGTCGTGATTTTCACCGGGCCGCAGGCCAAACGCTAGGCGCCCGCGGTCGGCGCCTGGCGCGCACGCTGGCCCCGCCGTGGGCGGCTTTCCGCTGAATTTCCGGTCACGACGTATGGATCCGTCGTTGCAGATTTATGTAGACATGTGCGTCGATTCACTGCGCTTGACCTTCAAGTTTAACAGGTGCACGATCTTACAGATGATTTCATTTTGTGAGTGCTGGAGGCTGCCTCAAGCTTTCAGCTAAAGCGCCAAAGACCGTGCCGCTTCTGCCGATAAGCTCGTTCTCATACGACCTGGAGGCACTATGACCTGGACCCGCGGAAGCATCGACGGCGGCGAAGTGGTCAATCACACCGAGGATGGCGACATCCATATCGCCGGAAAGATCGATGGCGGCAGTAGGGCCACCCTCGTCAGCAACAACGGCGCGATCATCATCGATGGAAAGGTAGACGGCGGCAGCACCGCTAATCTCACCGCGGCGAAGGTCATCCGCATCGGTTTTGCCGGCAACGATGACGGCGAGAAGAAGATAGACGGCGGCAGCCATGTGACCGTGCAGCCGGTGGCGACATCTCGGTCGGCCACAAAATCGACGGCAGCAGCACCGTGAACCTGACGAGCGACCTCGGATCCATCACCATCGGCGGGAAGATCGACCACAACAGTCAGGTCGCGCTGCGCGCCGCCGGTAACATTCGCATTGGAGAGTCCGGCAACGACGGCGGAGAGCGAAAGATCGACGGAAATAGCCACGTGGACGCCCGGGCCGGAGGAACGATAGAGCTGTTTAACAAGATCGACGGGGGGAGCCTCTCCGGGGATCATAGCGTCGTCGACTTCCGGGCTTGCCGCGGCATCAAGATCGACGACAAGATCGACGGCGGCTCCCAAGTGCGGCTAGCTGTCCATACCGGCACAATCGACATCGGCGACAGGATCGGCGGCGGCGGCACGGCAGTGCAATTCTGGCCGCCCGGAAGCCTCCACGTGGAGAACGGGATCGACAGCCACGGGTCGGCCAATGCCGTCGATTGGATCGGCGACGATAATTGGTGCGTTCCGGGCCCGCCGGGCTACTACTGGCGGAACTGGCCACAAACGTTCGGCTACGTTACGGACGGACGGATTTATCCCCGGTCGCTCAAGGAGATTTCCGACGCCATCAAATCTACCGGCGAGCGACCCATAAAGGCCATCGGTGGAGGCTGGTCTTTTTCGGACGCGGCCTTGCCGTTTAGGACGCAACCGGAGATCGACCGCATTTCCATCCTGGAGCGCGGTGCCGACGGCGCCGAGGATTTCAGCCACGTGCTGCAGGGCCTCAACGGCATCACCAACTCGGCGGTGGACCTGCAGCCTGAAAATGTGGACGGTGACTTGGCGCTCTCCACCCATTACGACCAGCCGTCGCTGACACAGCTCGTGGACAGTGGCGCGAACCTCACCTTCGCCGAAAACGTCAACATAATCGACATCCGCGGCTTGGCCTCGAGCCTGCAAAACCAGCTGCACGCAGATCCTCTCCCATTCGGCGCGGGCCGCGGTAGCCCCGGGCCGGACGGAACTCCGCCTGCGACGCACTACTTCCACGTGGAAGCCGGCATCACGATGGCGAATCTCGATCTGCTCCTTGATCACCAGAATCCGCGGCTTGCGATCCAGGCAAGCGGCGGGTCGGTAGGCGCCACGCTGGCCGGCACGATCTCCACGGCCACACACGGTGGCGAGTTCCGATGGCCGCTCCTGGTGGACCGGGTACGTGCGATCCACTTAGTCGGACCCGGCGGAGAAGAATGGTGGATCGAAGGAGACATTTCGATCGCCGATCACCACCGCCTCCAGCAGATCTATCCAAACATCGATCATCACCATTTTATAGGCGGACACTGGCGCCAGGATGGCTTGGCGGCACAGGACGTCCTGAACGCAGTAATCGTCTCGATGGGAACGATCGGCGTCATCTACTCGGTGGTAGTCGAGGTCGTTCCACAATATGGCGATGCAGCAGATCGTCACATCGCTGGAGAAGCCTCAGGTGGAGGCGGACACCGGATGGGCCGAGCTGCTGGAACAGGCGGGCACGTCCGAAGACGCGTTGCGGGGCGGCGATGCGGCAGCCAATGACGCGGTGCTTCAGTTCCTGCTGGATGGCACACGCAACGGCACCGGTATCGGACTCCGCGAGAACATCTTCTGCGACCTCGCGATTAACCCGTTTAACCTGGATTGCTGGATCACCAACCGCCGGGTGACGCCACAGCTGCCCGTTGATCCAAATAGTCCTGACCTCGGCATTGGAGACTACCTGACGTCGCTGGACAGGACGCTCGGTGGAAGCCATGCCGCCAACACTCTCAACAACAGCAGGCTCTCGGCGGACGAATCTTCGATTTCCTGGGATGGGCGACGGACACTGGCAATCCGGACGATGCCTTCAACGACTTCAATCAGGCATTGAGGCTCGCTAGCTTCATCAGCTCCTACCCCGACATGCTAGTGTCCACGCTCGCGACGATCAACGTACAAGCGGTCGCGAACACCGCAAACTCTTCGACCAAGGATCGCGGTCAGCAATTCCTTGGCGACCTGCTGACCGGACTTCTGAACGCATTCCAGGGCACGAACGACGGCAAGATTGGTGATAGCACCGACATCGCCTACAAGGTCTGGGGCGTCGGCTGGCCGAAGAACGGTGTTCCGGGGCGAGGAACTCGAGATCGCACTGCCGCCCGCGACGGCCTTTACCTTCCTCCAGAGTGTTCTGTTCGACGACGTTCTGACCAACACGATGGCAAGGGCAGAACAAGCCGCTGATCGGATACATCTCGATACGAAGTCTGCCCTCCGACGAGCACGCTGATGGGCATGCAGCAGTTTTCACCCTTCTCCATCATGATCGAGGTCGTCGGTTATCGCTCGCCGGAAGCGAATGTGGTCATGGACCTCATTCAGCAGAAGCTGCTCGGCCCAATCGCGAAAGGATCGACGCAATGCTGCACTGGGGACTTGAGAATGACCAATTGACCGGTGCTGAACTGTCGACGATGCCGGTTAATCAACCGCTTCACTCCGGTTCTACACTCACGCGCCTTTCCGCTTTCAAGCAGGTCCGGCAACTACTCATAAACGGCCACGTGCCATCACCCTTCGATAACAACTTCGTTACTCGTCTAAATCTCTGAATGACCCCATTAATCTATCGACCTTTCTCTATCGCATTGTATGGCCGATGTGGGTGAGAATCGGCCGCTCGTCGAAAAGCGGCCTATTCGCTGCGTTCTCCTCGATCGACGCTTAACGAACCTTTGGCGGGACTACCAAGCTCGCCAGCAGGCAAGCGCTATCTCAGGCCAGGAGATCCCCAGCCAAATTTTTCGGGGTGTCTCCTTGGCCTCGACAATTGTGATCCACCCGAAAATCGGAGTTTTTCAACACAATAGGCGCATTCCGGAGTTCAAAGTGTCGGCTTGGACTGCGCCCGTTGCGGAAATTGCAGATTTGACGCCGCTCGCCGCGACGGGACAAGACGGGAACGCTTTGTCTGGTTCTTGGGGCGCGCCCGTGCTATGGCCGCTTTCCCTTTTTTTCGACTTGGGCAGGTCCTTCCATGAACGTCACCGCCAATCCGCCGATCCGCTCGAACTCGTTCTTCTCCGCCCCGCTCGCCGCGGCCGACCCGGAGATCGCCAACGCGGTCGAGCTCGAACTCGGTCGCCAGCGCGACGAGATCGAGCTGATCGCCTCGGAGAACATCGTCTCCCGCGCCGTTCTCGAGGCGCAGGGCTCGGTGATGACCAACAAATACGCGGAGGGCTATCCGGGCAGGCGCTATTACGGCGGCTGCCAGTTCGTCGACATCGCCGAAAAGCTCGCCATCGAGCGCGCCTGCGCTCTGTTCGACTGCCGCTACGCCAACGTCCAGCCGAACTCCGGCAGCCAGGCGAATCAGGGCGTGTTCCTGGCGCTGATGCAGCCGGGCGACACGTTCATGGGCCTCGATCTCGCCGCCGGCGGCCACCTGACCCATGGCTCGCCGGTCAACCTGTCGGGCCGCTGGTTCCAGCCGTGCCCTACGGCGTCGACCGCGACGACCCATCGCGTCGACATGGATCAGGTCGAGCGGCTTGGCGCGCGAGCAGAAGCCGAAGCTCATCATCGCCGGCGGTTCGGCCTATGCGCGGCATCTGGGACTTCGAGCGCTTCCGCGCGATCTGCGACGAGGTCGGCGCCTATTTCGTCGTCGACATCGCCCATTTCGCCGGGCTGGTGGCGGGCGGCGCGCATCCCGTCGCCGTTCCCGCACGCCCATGTCGTCACCACCACCACGCACAAGACCCTGCGCGGCCCGCGCGGCGGCATGATCCTGACCAACGACGAGGACCTCGCCAAGAAGATCAACTCGGCGATCTTCCCCGGCCTGCAGGGCGGCCCGCTGATGCATGTCATCGCCGCCAAGGCGGTCGCGTTCCACGAGGCGCTGACGCCGGAGTTCCGCAACTACGCGCACGCGCCGTCGTCGACAACGCCCAGGCGCTCGCGCGCGAGATCCTCGCCGGCGGCCTGAAGCTGGTGACCGGCGGCACCGACAACCACCTGATGCTGGTCGACCTGACGCCCGAAGGGCCTGACCGGCAAGGCGGCGGAGGCGGCGCTCGGGCGCGCCCACATCACCTGCAACAAGAACGGCATCCCGTTCGATCCGCAAAAGCCGATGGTGACCTCCGGCGTCCGCCTCGGCACGCCCGCCGCGACCTCGCGCGGTTTTGGCGTCGCCGAATTCGCCAAGGTCGGCCGGCTGATCGTCGAGACGCTCGACGGCCTCGCGGCGCACGGCGAAACGGACAACGCCGCGATCGAAGGCGAAAGTGCGCGACAGAGGTCGCCGAACTGACCCGGCGCTTCCCGATCTACTGACGGCCGGCGTCGGACGAAATGAGAGGGCGGCTCGCCATGCGATGCCCGTATTGCGGCGGTCTCGACACGCAGGTGAAGGACTCCCGCCCGACGGACGATTCGTCGTCGATCCGCCGCCGCCGGGTCTGCCCGGATTGCGGCGGTCGGTTCACCACCTTCGAGCGCGTTCAGCTGCGCGAACTGATGGTGGTCAAGAAGAGCGGCCGGCGCGTGCCGTTCGACCGCGACAAGCTCATGCGCTCGGTCCAGGTCGCGCTCCGCAAGCGCTCGGTCGCCCCCGATCGCATCGAGCGCATGGTCAACGGCATCGTTCGACAGCTCGAAAGCCAGACCGACGGCGACATCCCGACGGAGCGGATCGGCGAACTGGTCATGGAGGGCCTGAAAGCCCTCGACGACGTCGCCTACGTCCGCTTCGCCTCGGTCTATCGAAATTTCCGAGAGGCGCGCGATTTCAACGCCATCGTCGGAGAACTTGAAGGCGAACTTGAGGGCGAGCCGGAGGCGGCTTCGGCCCGGGCGGCAAAGCGCGCAAGGAAACGTCGCCGCAATGACCGGGCGTCTGCGGATTCGGACGACGACGAACGCTGGATGGACGCGGCGCTCAATTTGGGGGAGCGGTCGCTCGGGCTGGCGGCGCCCAATCCCGTCGGTCGGCGCGCTGCTGGTGAAGGACGGCGCGGTCGTCGGCCGCGGCGCGACCGCGGCGGGCGGACGTCCGCACGCCGAGCGGGTCGCCATCGCCGAGGCCGGCGAGTCGGCGCGCGGCGCTGCTCTTTACGTGACGCTCGAGCCCTGTTCGCATTTTGGGACGTCGCCGCCCTGCGCCGACGCTGATCGTCGAGGCCGGCGTCGCCCGGGTCGTCTCGGCGATCGAGGATCCCAATCCGCTGGTCGCGGGGCAGGGCCACGCCCAACTGCGGGCGGCGGGGATTGCGGTCGCCGTCGGGCCGGGGGCCGCCCAGGCGCGGCGCGACCATCGCGGCCATATTCTGCGGGTGACCGCCGGCCGGCCGTGCGTGACGCTGAAGCTCGCCGAGACGGCGGACGGCTTCGCCGCGGGCGGCCCGCACGATTCGAGGCTGCGGATCACGGGACAGATCGCCAATTTGCGCGTGCAGATCATGCGCGCGACGCACGAGGCGATCATGGTCGGCGTCGAGACGGCGCTCGCCGACGATCCCGCGTTGACCGTGCGCCTGCCGGGCCTCGACCGGAAACCCTGGCGCGTCGTGCTCGACACGCATCTGCGCCTGCCCGTCCGATCGCGCCTCGCGACCGGCGCGTGCGATCTGCCGACCCTCGTCGTCGCCGGGCCGGAGGCGCCGAGGGACGCGGCCGCCCGGCTCGGCGAGCTCGGCGTCGCGGTCGATCGCGTCGGACTCGACGACGAGGGAAATGCCGATCTGAACGAGGCCCTGCGCGCGCTTTCGGCGCGCGGCGTCACGCGCGTCTTCGCCGAAGGGGGCCCGCGGGTCGCGGGACGGCTGATCGAACTGGGACTCGCGGACGACGTCGTCATCATCACCGCCGAAAAGCCGCTTGGCCGGCCGGGCCTGCCCTCGCTGAGCGAGAACGCTCGCTCGGCGCTCATGGACGCAAGGCGCTATGCGCCGATCGAACGCGCGCAATACGGCCCCGACGTCTTGCGGCGGTTCGAGCGGCTGCGTGTGAGCGCCTGAAGGAGGCCGGCATGTTCACCGGAATTGTCAGCGACGTCGGCGAGATCGTTGAAATGAAACCACTGGGCGAGCGCAATCGGCTGGCGGTCGCGAGCGCTTACGATCCGTCGTCGATCGTGGTCGGCGCCTCGATCGCCAATGCCGGCGTGTGTTTGACGGTGGTCGGGGTCGAGCCGCGCGGCGCGGGCGCCCGCATCGCCTTCGACGTCGGGGCCGAGAACTCTCGCGGTGACAACGCTCGACGGCTGGCGCGAGGGCGAGCGCGTCAACCTCGAGCGCGCGCTGCGCGTCGGCGACGAACTCGGCGGCCACATGGTGAGCGGCCATGTCGACGGGGTCGCCGACATCCTGTCGCGGCGCGACTTCGACGGCATGGCGCTTTTCCGCTTCCGCGCGCCGAGCGACTGCGCCAGGTTCATCGCGATCAAGGGCTCCGTCGCGCTCGACGGGACGTCGCTCACCGTCAATGCGGTCGACGGCGAAGCCTTCGAGGTTCTCCTGATCCCGCACACGCTGGCGGTCACCACCTGGGGCGACCGAAAGGCGGGCGACCGCGTCAACCTCGAGGTCGACCCGATGGCCCGCTACGCCGCAAGGCTGATCGAGGCCCAACAAAGCCGCTGACGCTGCACGCGAAGCCGCCATTTCGTGGCGAATTTCGCGCCATTTCAAAGACTTGCGACGCGATTTGCAGCCGACCCCCGCGCTCCCCGCCGGGGCCGTCGGGTAGGCCGGACGAGGGGGTTTCAAAATCCGCGCCCGCACGCTGTCGGGCCGTGCGGGGGGCTGTGAAACCCCTGGGCTCAGGTTTCGTCCTCTTCCTTCCCCGAGGGGGTCAAGTCCTTCCCTTTTGGTCCCGAAAAGGCGCCATTTGCTTCCTTTTCCCGTCCGTTTCTTTCCATTTCTTTCCTTAAATCGAGCCTTTTCAGAGGGTTGCCGCGAACTCGGGGCGGAAAACATCGAATGTCCCTTCCCCCCGATCGTCCGGCGCCGCTCGAAAGCGAGCACCGGATGGGAGAACGATCACCAAGGGTAACGCGACTTTCGATTGTCCCCAAGAAATTGTCGACAGCGCAAGCCGAGAGTTTGCAGCCGGCGACGACGAAAAGCCCCGCACCCGGGGAGAACGGGTGCGGGGCAAGGCTGCGCGCACGGAGCCAATGGGGAACAGGCGCCGCTCGCAGTTTCCGAGGATGGGTGCGCTGTGGCGCGGCGTCAATGAACAGAAATGGGGAGGCGAGCGCACAAGTCGCGGCGGCCGTGCAAGCTCGCGCGTTGCCTCGCCGACCCGGGCGCGGCGCACTGTTTGGACGCTTGTCGGCCCCAATTTCAGCGGCGGCCGTGACGGCGCGTCGCGTCGAAGTGGGACTCGGATCGGATGCGGCTGCAGTGAGTCCGCTAGCTCGGACAGCGCCCAGGCGTGGACAGCCTATAGGTGACAACAACGCAAGAACGATTGCGACGGCGCAAATCGAAAGCGGGACGCCGGCGCCGACGAAAAGCCCCGCACCCTCGGAGGACGGGTGCGGGGCAAGGCTGCGCGCAAGGGGCTGATTGGGGAACAAGCACCGCTCGCAGGTTCAGAGGATGGGACCAAGGCCACGCAGCGTCAATGAACAGAAATGGGGAGGCGGCCGAGCCCGGCGGGCGATCATCGCGCTGCCTGCAAGTCGCCAATTGGCGCCTTGACGCCGTCAAACGAAACGGCCGCCGACATGGCCGCCGGGACGCCGGCGTCCGCCAGGACGGAAGCAGGTAGGCCGGCGAGACCGAGCCGCCTTAAGGAATTCACAGAACGGGACTAAGAAGACCCGGCGCGTGACGGGGCCAGCCGACGCGAGCGCAAGTCTTCCTCAACGGCCGCACGACGAAAGGAAACGCCATGCCGACGTTCGTCACTCTCGCCAATTTCACCGATCAAGGTCTTCGAAACATCAAGGACAGCCCAAAGCGGGCGGAGGCCTTCAAGAGCCTCGCAAAAGAGCACGGGTGCACCGTCAAAGAGATCCTGTGGACCCATGGGCACTATGACATTGTCTCAATCGTGGAGGCGCCGGACGAAGCGGCGGCGAGCTCCCTGGCTTTGAGCCTCGCGAAGCTCGGCAACGTTCGAGGGCACACTTTGCGGGCCTTCTCGGCGGCGGAGATGCAGAAGATTTTGGATAAGGTGACCTAACGCTCAAACGAGCCGGCCGCCGGTCAATCGGCGGCCGGTCTGCATTTGGCGCGCACACGAATCGTGACGTCCGAGCAGCCGTTCTTCAACGAGCCGCGTTTGTTCTGGAGGACGACTGTCATACTTCCATGAGCCGCGGTTTCACGCGCTTGGGCGAACGAACGAGATGAGACGATTGCACGTCACGTTCACGCTGCGCCACGAGAACACGTTGATCAGGGTCATCTCGGCGCGCGACATGAGCGTCAAGGAAAGGGCCGTCTATGACGAGATCGCGTAAGTCAGTTCCCACTTTCGCCAGTGAGGCGGAAGAGCGCGCCTATTGGGAACGGGCGGACTCGGGGGCCGACCTCGACTGGCGCCGCGCCAAGCGGGTGCGATTGCCCAACCTTCAGCCGAGCACGACGGCGATTTCGCTGCGCCTTCCCATCAGCCTGCTCGAACAGATCAAGATCGCCGCTCACAAGCGCGACGTGCCCTATCAGTCGCTGATCAAGATGTGGCTGGCGGAGAAGGTGGGGTGAAGGCCCCCGCTTCGTCTAGGCGACCGCGACGAAAAGTCGGGCGCTGGAGTTACGGCGGCAGAGTTACGGCGACAGGCCCGCCAATATCTCAATGCGCAAGACGAGATGCGCATTGCGTCGCCCCGGAAAAAGGGAATTGCGGTCGCGTCACCCAATCGAAGTATTCGTCGCCGAGCGCGCGTAGGCGCGGCGCGTGTGCGGGTTCCTGATCTGCGTGGTGAAGAAATTCGAGGAAGCGATAGGAGGCGCGCTCGCCGGCGGCGGCGACAAGGGTGGGGGCGTGATCGGCGACGAGGGGCGCGAGTTTGATTCATGCGCCTAACCCGATGGCCGTACCGCTCGTTTTCTCAACGACGCCGAACCCGCCCGGAAAGAGCGAGAATTCAAATTCGGGAACATCGCTCGGATGGCCGCCGTGTTCCCGGATAAGAGCGATGATCGGTGAAGGGTCATTGTTCACCTGCTTTTCAAATTGCTTGAGGGTGCGCATGATGCGATTGGACAAAATCGAGGCCTGCGAAGATGTTCCCGCACTCGAAATTCCCCCAGCCGGTGAGAACACCCGATTACCGATCTGGATGAAGCTGAATATGCCGGCAGAGCGCAACTTGTTGCGTTCGTCGCCGGTGTACGGGTTTCCTCCCCGAAGGCCAATAATGCCTTTAATTTCAAGAAAAAGCTGATCATCTGGCCAGTTTTCGATTGCGATTTGAACTAGGCGATCATCCGTAAACGCAATGTGAGTTGCGACGTCCAGCAGATACGCCTTGTCCGGGCGAAACATCGCGAAGAGCAGAGGGTCGTCGCGTTCGACAAAGCCATCGCTCTCAACAGTCGTGGAGAGATGCAAATGATAGATTCGCCAATCGTTTAAAAGCAAGTCGAGATGATGGAGCTTGCTAAGCTCCTTTCTCTTTGGGTTCTTCGGAAGTGCAAACCCGGTGCGGACCCGGCGGCTTAGATATTTTGTCAGTTCGTTGCCTCGCTCGATGTCGCTGATAATTTGAGCAATAGCGATCGACCGCTGAGCTACCACGGGGCTCTGGTCGAACTCTTTCGACCGCATCACAGTGCGCCGCTGAGGTGGGATCATTCGGCTCTGCCAGTTGAAGTAAAGTGCGAGAAGTTCACCAGGATGTTTGCGGCGAAGAGCTGCCACGACAGCCGCGTCCGATCGGTCGTGGGGCAGCGCCTTGATGACCCAATCGACAACCGTGTCAACCAACGCCATGCTCTCCTCCTCTGCAACTGATAAAGGCTATTTTCATACACTGGGAATGGGAAGCCCCGGCCGAAGCCGGGCTTATTAGGGTCGGCCGGATAGGACGGCCCCCTATGAGATGCTTCTGCGTTGGGCCCCCGCGCTACGCTCTTCGTTTGCGTCGCCGCGATATCGCGGGCCGAAGCCCTTACGCCCTTTCAGGGCCTGTCACGCTGTTTCGTCTGCCCGGGGGGCCCTTCACTCGATACTTTCTTGAAGTGTTGCCGGGTCAGTCGAAATTTTGGCCAAGACGTACCTGATGTCGGCGATGTAGGAGGTTGGCTCCCAGGCTTCAAGTCCGGGCAGCTTTGCATCTGATTTCTGCAACGAAAATTCTGAGGAAACTCAATGGCCGCCAGCGTTGCGAATGTTCTTCAGATTGTGCGAAAACTCCGTGTCGCGTTACGTGGGGTCCAAATTTCCCGGCCTGTGACCGCGCAGAGCAGAAAAAATCGCAAAAATTGGTTCTCGGCGAGACCACACTGAGCCTCGCATCGAGTTTTCCCACGGACTGCTTTACGCCCCTGGCGCTGTGTCTTTAACGTTTGGACTGAACGCGGCGACTGGAAACTCATAGGCTCTTCGCCGCGATGGAGGGACGGAGACAGTGACATTGGAACTCAGGTCGGTCCGCCGCCCCGGTTGTCTTGTCACGTGGAGTGATCGTCATGGCTAAGAACACTGATCCGCAGTTCGAGTCCCTCCTTAGCAAATCGAAGCACTGGAGGTGGTGCCGGCGCGCACATCGACTTATTGCAATGAATGCGGTCAGGATACATGGCATGACATTTGCGCCACCGTGCGAGACAAAGTGGGATCCCCGTGGAGGCCTGACCCGGAGGACCTTGCCGCCCTTGCCGAAGATCCGGGTCTCGGCGGGTATGATGAACTCGCAAAACGCGTTGGCAATACGGGTTACGAGGTATTTCAAATAGTGAAATGTAGAGGGTGCAACTCCGTGGCATTCTTGTTGTCAGAACAAGCACCATGGGACCCCGAGCCTGAAATATACCGTCGTTACCCGCCAGCGATCGCCCGTCGAGCACCTAAGTGGGTGCGGAAAATACAAGGGGGATAGAGGCCAACACGGCGTTCCAGAACTCGTTTGCGATCTGATGCGGGAAGTTTATGAGGCGGTCAACAATAACTCACGACGGCTAGTCGCCATGGGCGTCAGGACTGTTCTGGACATTGTATTTGTCGACAAGGTCAAGGATATAGGTGGTTTCAAAGCCAAACTGCTGGAGCTTCAAAAAGCTGGCTATTTATCCCTGCGCCAAGCGGGAAGTCTCGATACGGTCTTGGAGGTTGGGCACGCGGCCATCCACCGTGCGTGGGAACCCACTGAGAATGATATTAGCACGGCTCTCGACATTACGGAGAACCTTATAGAGGACCTCTATTTGCATGAGCCCGCTGCCGCTCACCTCGACAGAGAGTCCCGAAGCGACAGGCACAAGCTGATCCGGTCCCTAAAAAGGTTGATGAGAAACGCGACGGCGACGAAGTTAAACCATAGTCTAGAACACTTCGCCCTCAACCAATGCGATTGAGCGCAGCTGTCGAAGCCCCGGGTGTTGGGCCACGCAATGCTGCCCGAGTCGGGGCCATCTCCTCGCCGGGCGTTCGCCGATCGAGATTTTTACGGAGGACGTCAGGGCCGCTCATTACATGCTGGGCTTCCGCAACGATTTCGAAACCGAGGCTTTGCCAAGCGCGCTTCCGCAGGGCCAGAATTCGCCGCAGCGCGCGCCCTATGGGCTTTACGCCGAGCAACTCAGCGGCTCGCCGTTCACCGCTCCGCGCGGTTCGAACGGGCGCTCCTGGCTCTACCGAATCCGGCCGTCGGTCAGTCATATCGGGCGCTTTCAGCGCATCGAGCTGCGGTTCTGGAAGTCGGCGCCGCATATCGTCGATCACGGACTGGCGCTCGGACCTCTGCGCTGGACCCGGTTCCGACGCCAGCCGAGAGGCTCACGTTGCTGACGGCCATGCGCACGATCACGACCGCGGGCGACGTCTACGCCCCGACCGGGATGGCCTCGCACCTCTATTTCGTCACGGCGCCGATGGCGGACGAGGCGTTCTTCAACGCGGACGGCGCGATGATGCTCGTGCCCCAGGAAGGCGCGCTTCGGCTCTTGACCGAACTCGGCACCATCGAGGAGGCGGGCGGCCGAGTCAATCTCGAGGTCGATCGGATGGCGCGCTACGCGGCGCGGCTGATCGCGAGCCGGTAAGGGTTTCCGTCAAAACCCCGCAATCCAGCGCGCGAGAAGGCGGGCGAGGCTGGGGCCGATCAGGATCACCAGGATGAGGCGCGCCACCTGCATCGCCATGACGAAAGACATATCGACCCTGGACGATGCGGCGATGATCGCCACGGCGTCGGCGCCGCCCGGACTCGTCGCGAGATAGGCGGTCAGCGGATCCGTTCCCGCCGCGAGGTGCAACGCATAGGCGAGGCCGCCGCACAGGGCGATCAGCGCGAAGATCGAGGCGATCATCTGCGGCAAATGCTTTGCCGCGTAGAGCACGATCTCGCGCGTGAATCTGAGGCCGATGGACCAGCCGACGAGCGCATAGGATCCGGCGAGAAGCCAGGGCGGCAGCATGATCGTGACCACGTGACCGGCCGAAAGGGCGGCGCCGACAAACAGCGGCAGGAGCAAGGCGCCGGCGGGGATCTTGGCTTTGACGCCGATCGCCGCGCCCGCGACGGCGAGCGCCAGCGTTTCCAGGAAAGGGCCGGCGGCGAGAGGAGGGAACCACTGGGTCGCGGCCGGCGCTGCGCCGTCGGACCCCGTCCACGCCCGGGCGACGACGGAGGCCACGAGCCCGACGCAGACGACGCGGAGATATTGCATGACGGCGACGAGCCTCATGTCGCCGCCGAGCGCGTTGGCCATCAGCACCATGACGGTCGCCGCGCCGGGCGAGGAGCCCCACACCGCCGTCGTGCCCGGCAGCACCTTTGAGCGCGCGAGCCCGTAGCCGAGCGCCGCGGCGAACAGAATGACCGCGCCGACGCAGATGAGGAACATCGGCCACTGGCGGACGATCTCCATCACGATGTCGGGACTGATGCTTCGCGCCACCAGGCAGCCGACGATTCCCTGCGCGATGACAAAGGCCAACGGCGGAATCTTCACCCGCCCCTCGAACCACGCCAGCAGGATCGCCGCCGCCATCGAGCCGAGGAGCAAGGCCGCCGGCAGGCGCATCCGCTCGAGGAGCCAGACGAGGACGAGCGACGCGATCAGCAGCGCGCCCCATTGCAAGGCCGCCGGTCTGTGGCGAAGCGTGAAAGGAGACATCCTGTCCTAGGCGCCGGGGAAGGACAAGGCGCTCATATCCGTCACGCGGGCGATCCTCGGAAAGATCTGCCGCATCGTCCTGTCGTGCGCCTCGGCCGCAATGCTGGTCGTCACGTCTTTGGCGATCACCAGTTCGTAGCCGAGGTCCCACGCCTGCCGCGCCGTTGATTCGACGCCGAACTGGGTGGCGACGCCGCCGAGCACGATCGTCCGGACGCCGCGGTCGCTTGAGCTCGGCGTCGAGATCCGTGCCGAAAAACGCGCCCCAGCCGTGCTTTGTGATCAGGAGATCGCCGGGCTTCGCGAGGCCAGGCGCAAGATCGATGAAGCCCTCGGGCAGGATTTTGGGAAGGGGCGACGGTTCGTCGACGCGACGCGGCCTTTCCTCAGGGCGCGGCGCGACATTGACGAGCACGACGGGCGCGTGCGCGACGCGAAACCGCTCGGCCAACGCCTTGCCGCGTTCGACGAGCGTCTCGGCGCAGACGGGCTCGAGCTCGCGGCCGAGGATGCCGCTCTGCAGGTCGATGAGGACGAGAGCGGTCGATTGCGGATCGAGGTCGATCATGGCGGCGGCTCCAAGGGCAGGGGGATGCGGCTTGTGTCGGTTTATTATATGAGGTCTTTCGCGGAGGTCGAGGAACGGGCGCCGAAGCTGTCGCCAGTTGAGCTCGCGGACCTGCTCGTCGACCACAAGCGCGCGCTTCGCTCGGATCGGGACGGGGCGATCGCGCTGTCCGGAGCGATCGCCGGCATTATGGAACGGCGCGGCGCGATGCGAAGGGCGGCGTGAAGTCGATCGCGACGGGGTAATCATTTTATTTCAAATTGATATGCGGTCATCTGCATGAGACGCGCGAGTTCCTCGGCTGGGAAGCGGATTCGCTCCTCCGCCGCCTGTTATCCCCATGATCAGGGGAATAAGCTTCCTGCTATCTTCCGGGAGCCGCGCATGAAAGCGCTTGTGGAAGCGATTGGAATCAAGGGCGTTATAGTGCGCGGCCAAGCGCAAAGACCTGCGGTTCCACCCTGTTAGCAGGGAGGAACAGGGAGTGACCCAAGGCTATCACGAGCCTCCTCAGCGCCCCACCAGCCGCGGCGCGACCCCCTCGCGCATCACGAAACGCCGCAGAGGCCCGATGGCGCCGAGCGCCGCGAGGCCCGCGCCGCGGGCGAAATCGGCCGGCGCGAACCGGGTCAGCAGGGCCTGGTTGAGGCCGTCGACCGCCGCGGTGCGTAGGGCGATATCCGACCGTCGGGCGCGCTCGTAGCTCCGCAAAACGTCGCGCCCGCCGATGTCCCGCCCGTCGGCGCGCGCTTCGACGGCTGAGGCGACGATCGCCTCGACGTCGCGCAGGCCGAGATTGAGCCCCTGCGCGCCGATCGGCGGCAAAGCGTGCGCCGCGTCGCCGACGAGGGCGAGCCGCTCGGCCGTGATCCTGGGCACGACCTGTCGCACCAACGGAAACACCCCGCGCTGGCCCTCGAGCCGCATCGTCCCGAGGATCGAGCGCGCCTGGCGCTCGATCTCGCGCTCGAGCGCGGCGTCGTCGAGCGCCTCGCGCCGGCGGGCGTCCTCGTCCGACATCACCCAGACGAGGCTCGAGCGGTTCGGCGCCGTCTCTCTTGGCGGCAGCGGCACGAGCGTGAACGGGCCGTGGCGGGTGTGAAACTCGGTCGAGAAGTCGCGATGGGGCAGGCGGTGGCTGATGAGCGCCGTCAGGGCGCCCTGCGGATAACGATGCGCCCGCGCCTCGAGCCCGGCGGCGCGGCGCGCGGGCGAAGCGCGCCCGTCGGCGCCGATGACGAGGGCGCTGACGACGAGTGGCCCGTCTTCGAGCCGCGCCAGCGCCCGTTCTGCCGCGAGATTGTAAGTCGCGACGGCGAGGCCTATGCGTTCGACGCCCGGCGTTCGAGCCGCGCGCGCGGCGAGCGCGTCGGCCATGCGGTCGTTCTCGACGTTCCAGCCAAAAGTCTCGAGGCCGATTTCCGAACACAGAAACTCGACCGGGCGGGGCGGAAAAAGCGCGCCCGTGTCGTCAATCAATCTGAGCGCGCGCATCGGCGCCGCATCGGCCTCGATCGCCGCCCAAAGTCCGAGCGATTGGAGGTAGGCGATCGAGCGGTCGAGCATCGCGACGGTGCGGCCGCACGCCAGCCGCTCGTCCGCGCCGCAAGAGACGACGTCGAATCCGGCCTCGGCAAACGCGATCGCCGCGGCGAGGCCCGCAAGCCCCGCTCCGGCGATCAGCACGTCGCAGACGCGATCGGCGCGCTTTTCCAAACTGCTCATCGACGATCCTCGCGCGCTTTCGAGGCTGCGCGCCGCCTCGGGCGTTCGGGACGGGAGACGCAGACGCTCGACTTTGATAAGCCGAAGGCCGCGTGGTCAAGCCGGCGCCGCCGGCTCGGACGGTTTTGTCGCAGGGAAAGGCGGGCGGGGCGCGGCATGTCGATGGAGAAGCGACCCGTCCGCGTCGCCCAGGCGGCGGGGTTTTTCGTCCACCTTTTTACCGCGTCGGGAGGCGCGGTGGCCGTGCTGGCGCTCTATGCGGCGATCGAGCGCCATTTTCCGGCTTGCTTCGCCTGGCTCGGACTGGCGCTGTTCATCGACGGGATCGACGGCACCCTGGCGCGCGCCGCGAAGGTGCACGTGACGGCCGCCGCGATCGACGGCGTGATTCTGGACCTCGTGGTCGACTTTCTGACCTACGTCCTCGTCCCGGTCGTGGCGTTGTGGCGCTCGGACCTGATGCCGACGGAGGTCTCGTTCTGGATCGGTCTTGTCGTTACGATCGTCTCGGCGCTCTATTTCGCCGACACCCGCATGAAGACCGATGATTTGTGGTTTCGGGGGTTTCCGGCGACCTGGAACATCCTCGTTCTTTATCTCTTCGTTCTTCGCCCGCCCTGGGTGGCGAGCGCCGGAATTCTGCTCGCGGCGGCGGCGATGATGTTTTCGCCCATCGTCTTCGTCCATCCGCTGCGGGTGGTGAAGCTTCGTCGGCTGACGATCGCGATGACCGTCGCCTGGTTCGCCTTTGCTGCGATGGCGATCGCCGAGAAGCTCACGCCTTCGGGATGGGTGACCGGCGGTCTGATCGCGACCGCCGCCTATTTCCTCGCCTTGCCGCTTTTGAGACATTCGCCCTGGGCTTAAGGAGGGCGGCGGGCGAGGGCGCCGAAACCGCCTTGCCGCCAGGCGCAAATCCTTGCTATAGGCCGCCCGTCGCGGCTGATCGGAACCGTTCGTCGCCGGCCTCGTGGCGGAGTGGCTACGCAGAGGACTGCAAATCCTTGCACCCCGGTTCGATTCCGGGCGAGGCCTCCAATCCAATCTTCGCGGACGACGGCGTCCGCATCGCGGGGCGAAAACCGATGGCGGAGACCTCTTCGGCCGAAGCGCAGCGAAGCCGGCGTCTCGCCATGGTGAACAGCCAGCTGCGCACGGGCGACGTCGTCGACCAGGAGGTGCTCGCCGCCTTCCTGGACACGCCGCGCGAGAAATTCGTCGCGCCGGGGTTCGCCGAGCTCGCCTATGTCGATCGCGACGCGCCGGCGCTGGGCGCCAAGACCCGGCGGTTGCTGCCCCCGCTGACCCTCGCACGCATGCTCCAGGCAGCGAGCGTCAAAGCGGGCGACCGGGCGCTCGACGTCGGCGGAGGATCGGGATACGGCGCGGCCATTCTCGACGCCATGGGCGCCAAGGTCGTGGCGCTCGAGTCGGACCCGGGCGCGGCGGCGGCGGCGCGCGAAGCGCTCACCGGACAGGAGAACGTGACGGTGGTCGAGGGCGCGCTCGACGCCGGGGCGGAGCGTCTCGGCCCCTTCGACGTGATCGTGGTCGAGGGCGCTTTCCGGGTTTCGCCGGAGGCTTTGCTCGCCCAGCTCGCCGATGGCGGGCGTCTGGTCGGGATCGACGCGACGATGGGCGCTCCGCAGGCCGCGCTTTATGAAAAGAGAGGCGGGGCAGTCAGCCGGCGCGCGCTGTTCGAGACGAACGCCGACACGTTGGACGGTTTCCAGCCCGACGTGAGTTTCGCCTTTTAAGAACTGCGAACATGGTCCGCAGTTTTCTTGACGGAAGCGCTCTCGGCTTCTAGTGTCTCATGTTTGCGACGCCGCGGCGAAAAATTGTCCGATTGGCGCCCGTTTGCGAAAGCTCCGCTGGCGCGGAAATTTCGGCCGGCTATTATGCTGGGTCGTTCGTGGCCCGTCGGCGGAGCGGAATTCCTGAGGGCGGCGTGCGGCGCGGCGCGACGCGATTGCGTCTATGCTTTTGGCGGCGGGCGTGCGACTTAGGCGGGATGAGGGCGCAATGAGCCTTGGTCGTAGGTAATGAGGCAACGATGAATTGGGGCAATTGCGCGATCGGGAGGCGGGAAACCGCCTCCAGAAGCGCGAAGACGCGGGGCGGCTTGCGGGCGCTTCTTCTGGCGACAGCGGCGGCGGCGATCCTCGGCGCCGGCGCCGGACGGGCGGAGACGGTCGGCGGCGCGCTCGTCAAGGCCTATCTCAACAATCCCGACATCAACTCGCAACGCGCGGCTGTCCGCCAGACGGACGAAAGCGTGCCTGAAGCGAACGCGGGGTATCTGCCGAAGATCTCCGCCATCGGCAACGCCGGAGTGGCCCACTTCAACGGAAACGAAATTATTCCGGACTCGCCGGAGTTTAGATTTGCTACGGGCTACCGTCCGCGCGAATATGGGGCGCAGGCCCAGGAGAATCTCTTCGACGGCTATCAGACGATCAACAAGATCCGCAGCGCCGAGTCTCAAGTGATGGGGGCGCGAGAACAGTTGCGCAACACGGAACAGAACACGCTGCTCTCGGGCGTAACGGCCTACATGGACGTGCTGCGCGACACCGCGATTCTCGAACTCGACCGCAACAACGTCGAGGTTCTGAAGGAGCAACTGCGCGAGACCCGCGACCGCTTCACCGTCGGCGAGGTGACCCGCACCGACGTCGCCCAGGCCGAGGCGAGCCTTTCCAGTTCGCAGGCGACCGAGTTGAGCGCGGAAGCGACGCTGCAAGCCTCGATCGCGCGATATCGGCAGACAATCGGCGACGAGCCGAAGATGCTCGCGCCGGTCAAACCGCTGATGAAGCCGCTACCGAAGAGACTGCCCGAGGCGATTGCGATCTCGCAGGTCGAGCATCCGGCGATCACCGCCCAGTTGCACGGCGTCGACGCGGCGCTGCTCAGCATCAAGATCGCCGAAGGCGCTCTCTACCCCAGCATCAGCCTAACGGCGGAGGCCGTCCAGAGTTTCGATGTCAATAGCATTCCGGGGCAGCGGGCGTTCATCGGCCAGATCTTGGGACAAATCACCATCCCAATCTATCAGGGCGGAGCGGAATACGCTTCGGTCCGGCAGTCCAAGGAAAGTCTTAGCGTTCAGGAATTGAAGGCCGATTCGACGCGCGACCAGATCAGGCAGAATGTCGTCGCCGCCTGGGGCCTGAACCAGGCCTCGGTCGGCGTGGTGCGGGCCGCCCGGGCGGCGGTGTCGGCGAACGAAGTGGCGCTCGCCGGCGTGCGCGAGGAGGCCAAAGTCGGCCAGCGCACGACCCTCGACGTCCTCAACGCCCAGCAGGCCCTGCTCAACGCTCGAGCCAGCTGGTGTCGGCCGAGCACGACCAGGTCGTCAATTCCTATTCGCTGCTCTCCGACGATCGGACGCCTCAACGTGCCGACGCTCGGGCTCGCCGTGGCGGAATACGATCCGCGGGTTCATTACGATCAGGTCAAGAACAAGTGGATCGGGCTGAGGACGCCCGACGGCAAGTGACATCGGGAAAAGGCGAAACAAGCGCTTGCCCGCATGACCGGCGACCGATTAACCTCGGCTAGAGAGAACTGATTCGGCCCGATGCCGCGGCGAAGGGTTCGCTCCAGCCGCAAGGCGTACGGCGTATCGGATGGGGCCTTTCGTTAGGCCGAGGCGGGGGGATGAGCGCAGTCAATTCGAATGCCGGCGATCGCGAAATCGATGCGCTTCGTCGCGCTCAGCGCGCTCACGAGCCCTCGATGGAGGAAATCCTCGCCTCGATCCGCACCATCATCGCCGAAGAGCGCGAGCCGGAGAAAGCCGTGGCGCCCAAGCCCGCGCCGCGACAGCCGCCCGCTCCTGCAGCCGGACGCCAGATCGTCTATTCCAAGGAGGACCCGCCCCCCAGCGCGCGACGATCGAGACGGCGCAACGCGCGGACGCGCCGCCGGCGCCCGAGGCCAGTACGCCGAAGGTGGTCTGGCGTCAGCCGGAGCCTGCCAAGTCCGATACGCCCGATCGCGCCGAGCCCGGCGACGAGGAGCCCCTGTTGTCGCCCGCGGCCGATCAGGCGGTCACTTCGGCCTTCGACGCCCTTTCGGCCAGTCTCGCTGCGCGCAGCGCGGAACTCGCCGAGGGAATGGCGCGCGAAATGCTGCGTCCCATGCTCAAGGCGTGGCTCGACGAAAACCTGCCCGCCATCGTCGAACGGCTTGTGCGCGCCGAAATCCAGCGAGTCGCGCGCGGACCGCGGTAGGCGAATATTCTCCGTCCTTTGCGTTGACTTGCGTCGCCGCGATGGGCTTAAAGCCGTCGCGGCGTTTCGCCCTCGGCCCTCCCGGCTCGGCGCGCTCGGAACGCCCGCTTTCAATCGTCATCAGCCGCCCCCGCGGGGCGGAGCGCGCACGGGTATCCCATGATGGACAAATCGTTCGACGCCGCCGCGATCGAGGCCCGCGTTTCCGCGCTTTGGGAGGAGACCGGAGCGTTCAGAGCCGGCCGCCCCGAGCGCGTCGGCGCTCAGCCGTTTTGCATGGTCATTCCGCCGCCGAACGTCACCGGCAATCTGCATATGGGCCACGCGCTCAACAACACGCTGCAGGACATCCTGTGCCGGTATCGGCGGATGAACGGACGCGACGTGCTGTGGCAGCCGGGAACCGACCACGCCGGCATCGCGACGCAGATGGTCGTCGAACGAATGCTCGCCGAGGGGCGCGAGCCGGACCGCCGAACGATGGGCCGCGCGGCGTTCCTCGAGCGCGTCTGGGCGTGGAAGGCCGAATTGGGCGGGGCGATCGTCGAGCAGCTCAAGCGCCTCGGCGCCTCCTGCGACTGGAGCCGCGAACGCTTCACCCTCGACGAAGGCCTTTCGCGCGCGGTCGCCAGGGTGTTCGTCCAACTCTATCGCGACGGACTCATTTACAAGGACAAGCGCCTCGTCAACTGGGACCCGAAGTTCCAGACCGCGATCTCGGACCTGGAAGTCGTCCAGATCGAGTGCAAGGGCTCGTTCAAGTGGTCGCGCGACGACGGCGCGCCGCTCAACTTAGCGGCCCTCGCCAAGGTCCTGGCCAAGAATCCCAACGGTCATCTCTACTATTTCGAATATCCGGTCGTAGACCGGCGCGGCGAGGAAACCGGAGAGCGGGTCACGGTCGCAACCACGCGGCCCGAGACGATGCTCGGCGACACCGCGGTCGCCGTCCATCCCGACGACGAACGCTACAAGCATCTCGTCGGCCGGCAGGTCCGGCTGCCGCTGGTCGGCCGCCTGATGACGATCGTCGCCGACGACTATTCCGATCCCGAAAAGGGGACCGGCGCGGTCAAGATCACGCCTGCGCACGACTTCAACGACTTCGAGGTCGGCAAGCGCCATGAGGCGGAAGGCGCACGTCCGATCAATGTGTTGGACGCGGAAGGGAAAGTCTTTCTGAAGGACAATCTCGCCTTTTTCGTCGGCGTCGAGAGCGATCACGACCACGCCCGCCTGATTGCCGCGGTCGACGGAAAGGACCGCTTCGTCGCGCGCCTCGAGATCGTCGAGTTGATGGCGCTGGCGGGGCTGCTCGCCAAGATCGAGCCGCATGCGCATATGGTTCCGCACGGCGACCGGTCGAACGCGGTGATCGAGCCGTGGCTCACCGACCAATGGTACGTCGACGCCAAGACGCTGGCTCGACCGGCGCTCGCCGCCGTGCGCGAGGGCGAGACCCAGTTCGTGCCGAAGACCTGGGAGAAGACCTATTACGAGTGGCTGGAGAACATCCAGCCCTGGTGCGTGTCGCGCCAGCTCTGGTGGGGACACCAGATCCCGGCTTGGTATTCGCCGTGGGGCGCACTCTACGTCGAGGAGACGGAGGAGGCGGCCTATGCGGCGGCGCTGGCCGACGGCGTCGAGCGCGGCGCTTTGACGGAAGACGAAGCGCGGGCGCTGGCCGGCGACGC
This sequence comes from uncultured Alphaproteobacteria bacterium, assembly GCA_963805295.1. Lineage (GTDB taxonomy): Bacteria > Pseudomonadota > Alphaproteobacteria > Rhizobiales > Beijerinckiaceae > Roseiarcus. The sequence continues at coordinate 156,331 of CAWDTW010000069.1, forward strand.
CGAGCGGCTCGCCGCGGCCTTCGAGCGGGACGAGGACGTGCTCGACACCTGGTTCTCCTCGGCGCTGTGGCCGTTCTCGACGCTCGGCTGGCCGGACGAGACGCCGGAGCTGAAGCGCTACTATCCGACCGACGTTCTGGTCACCGGCTTCGACATCATCTTCTTCTGGGTCGCCCGCATGATGATGATGGGCCTGCACTTCCAGAGGCAGGTCCCGTTCCGCGACGTCTACATCCACGCCCTCGTGCGCGACGAGAGGGGCGCGAAGATGTCGAAATCGAAGGGCAACGTCATCGACCCGATCGACCTCATCGACCGTTACGGCGCCGACGCGCTGCGCTTCACGCTGGCCGCCATGGCGGCGCAAGGGCGCGACATCAGGCTCTCGGAGGCGCGCGTCGAAGGCTACCGCAATTTTGCGACCAAGCTCTGGAACGCTTCGCGCTTCGCCGAGATCAACGGCTGCGTCCGCGTCGCGGGCTTCGACCCGGCTCGCACGCGGGCGCCGCTCAACCGCTGGATTCTCGGCGAGGCCGCCAAGGCCGCGGCGGAGACGGCGGGGGCGATCAAATCCTATCGCTTCAACGACGCGGCCAACGCGGTCTACCGCTTCGTCTGGAGCGTCTTCTGCGACTGGCATCTCGAACTCGCCAAGCCGGTGCTGCAGGGCGGCGGGGACGCCTCGGCGAAGGCGGAGACCCAGGCGACCATCGCTCATGTGCTCGATGCGATCTACGCGCTTCTGCACCCCTTCATGCCGTTCCTCACGGAAGAGCTGTGGGCGATCAAGGGCGAGGCCGGTCCGAGCCGCGACGGGCCGCTGGCGCTCGGGCCCTGGCCGAAAGAGGGCCTCGAAGTCGACGAGGCCGTCGAGTCCGAGATCGGCTGGGTCGTCGATCTCATCGGCGAAATCCGGTCGGTGAAGTCGGAAATGGGAGTCCCGCCCTCGACGCTGATGCCGCTCATTTTGATCGCCCCGAGCAACCGGGCCGAAAGGAGCGCGAGCGCCTGGAGCGAAAGCATCAAGCGGCTCGCGCGCGTGGAGCGGATCGAAACGGCTGAGGCCGCGCCGCCCGGCGCGCTGCAGCTCGTCGTGCGGGGACAAATCGTCGCGTTGCCGCTCGGCGGCGTCGTCGATCTGGCGGCGGAGAGGGCTCGTCTCGACAGGGAGATCGAGAAGGCGCGGCTCGAGATCGCCAAGGTCGAAGCGAAGCTCGGCAACGACGACTTCCTCACCAGGGCGCCCGAGGAGGTGATCGCCGAACACGAGGAGCGGCGCGAGGCGTTTCACGAACGGCTCGCCAAGCTGACCCACGCGCGCGAGCGGCTCGAGCGGGTCTAGCGGGCTTGGACAACGACCCAGTTGTTGCTTTCGGGCAACACGGACAGCGCATCTTTCAGCGGCCGGGATTCCGGCTGGAGCGCGCCCCGATTGCGCCATAAACGACCCGCAGTTTGACGCCGGTTGTTGACGGATATCACACGTGACGTGAGCGCCCCCGCCCGGGGGCCGCGGCGCGGCCTGTCGGCGGATCGGGACAAATGCGCGTTGCCGCGTGGGCTGAGTTTGGAAACGCGCCGGGGCGGCGCCGCATCGCGGTTTTCGCCTTCGCGATGTCGACGGTTCTCTCGGCGCCGGGGTTCGCCTTCGACGGTTCGACGCCCGACCGGCCGGCCAAGATTTCCCCGAAAGGCTATGCGAGCGCCGAACAGGCCCTTCGCGCCGGGATCGACGATCTCAATGCGGGCAACGCGGCCTCGTCGGTCGACGCACTGACCTACGCCGCCGAGGGCGGAGAGCCGATCGCCCGCTGGAAGCTCGGCGAGATGTACGCCGACGGCGTCGGCGTGGCGCGCGACGACGTGAAAGCCTACCATTACTTCAACCAGCTGGTTCAAGACTATGACGAGGACGCGCCGGACCAGAGAAGCCGGGGCGCGATCTCCAACGCCTTCGTCGCGGTCGGGGTCTATAGCCTCAACGGCATTCCCAACAGCGAAGTGCATGGCGATCCCGAGCGGGCGCGCGAGCTCTTCCAATACGCGGCGACGACCTTCGGCGATCCGGACGCCCAGTACAATCTGGCCCATATGTACATCGTCGGCGCAGGCGGGCTCGCCAAGGACGATATCGTCGCCATGCGCTGGCTGATGCTGGCGTGCGGCAAGGGCCATCGGCCCGCCGAGGCGCTCCTCGGCCACATGCTGTTCGCCGGCGACGGCGTGCCGCCGCAGCGCCCGCGAGGCCTGATGTGGCTGACGATCGCCAAGAACGGCGCGGAGGGTCCAAGCGACGAGTGGATCCGCGAGCTCTACCAGCGCGACTTCGCCGCAGCGAGCGACCAGGACCGGCAAGCCGCCGCTTCCATGCTCGAAGAGCGCGCGAAAGGCCCGCCGCAGCCCTCGGTCATCTCGCGAACGGTCGTCAAGACGTTGCAGATCCTGCGGCCGCTGGGCATCCCGATGCTGGCGGGCGCGGCCGCGCCGCAACCCGCGGAATGAGCGGCGAGCTCCTTTTTTTCGTAAGTCACCCGAAGCTGCGCCGCAGCGCTCCGGCATTCCGACGCCTGCGCCCAAGCCGATTTGCGCCCGAAGGACGGAGGCGAGACGCGCTCCCGGCCGAGCATCCCGAGGTATCCCCAGGCAATAGCGCTCGCGTGCGGCGGGTGACGTCGCGGCATACGCAACCCGAGATCGTCGCCGTTCCGTCATCGTGCCAACATAAACGCGGTCCCTCATAGGCTCGTTCGGGGTTCGCTTTGGGGAACGGCGATGACCTCCTGGTTCGTGTCGACGACCCGCCCGGTCGGGGCAGACATCGAATGGCTCCTGACGCACTGCGAGACGGAGGACGAAGCGAAGGCGTGCGCCTCGAGGGCCCTCATCCGCGGCCTGAGGGTCGAGGCGGGCACCGTTCCGGGCATTCAACCGCGCGAGCGCATCGGCTGGCGCGCGGCGCACGATTGGGCGCAATCCTCGAATGACGGGGCGATCATTAGCCTGCGCCGGCGCGTGGGCATGTTTGCGCCCTGAGGCGCGGCGCGTATAAGGCTCGCGCGGGCAAAAGGCCCGTTTGAGGCGGCCCGGACGTTGGATTTGGTCGATTTCGTCATACGGCAGCTGGCGCGCCCGTGGGCGGGACCAGCCCTGATCTGTCTGGCGCTGTTCGTTATGCTGTTCGCTCTGGCCGGCCAGACGGTGAACGCGCCGTTCGTCTATTATTCGCCGAAATGAAGCGCAGCGCTTCGCTGGATTTTCTGCGCGGCTCGGCGGCCTTCGCGGTGGCGATCCCGCATTACCTGACGACCGACGCGCCGTTCCAGCCGGCCGCGGAAGCGGTCGCCATCGCCGGCGTCGAAGTCTTCTTCGTCCTCAGCGGCTTCGTGCTCGCGCCCCAGATCGTCGACTGGGTGATCGGCAGACCCTGGCGCAACCTCGGCGTCTTTCTCGCCCGGCGCTGGATGCGCACCATCCCGCCCTATGTCGCGGCCCTCGCCGTTGTCGCGCTGATGACCGGCAACCTCCTGACGGCGGACACGCTGCGCTATCTCTTCTACGTCGAGAATCTTTTTCGTTCGGCCAACGCGATCGACTTCTACCCCGTCGCCTGGAGCCTTGCGGTCGAGGAGTGGTTCTATCTCTTGTTCGCGCCGCTCTTGTTCCTGGTCGGACGGGCGATCGGCCGCAGGGACCGGCGGATGGACGTCGTCTTCGCCATTCTCTTCGTCCTCGTCATCGCCGCGCTGAGGGCGCTCGCCGCGCCGCAGGACTGGGACCTCGACGTCCGGCGCGTGACGCTCTTCCGCATCGACTCGATCGTCTGGGGCTATCTGCTCTATCTCGCGCTCGAGAGGCGGCCTCTGCTGGCGCTGAAGACGGCCGAGGGCCGGCGGCGGTTCGCCGCGCTCGGCGCGCTGCTCGTCGTCGCGACGGCGGTCGAGTTCTCGGTCGCGATGCTCGCGATCGGCGGCGGCGGCCTCGCGCAACAGGCGTTTCCCTATTCGTCGGCCGTTTTCGGCATGGCTGCGGTCGGCCTCTTCCGCGAGTCGGATCAGCTCTTCAAATGGCGCGTCGTCAGCGCGGCGAGCTTCTACTCTCGGGCGCATCTCCTATTCGGCCTATCTCTTCCACATCGTCATCGTGATGACGCTGAAGCCGAAGATCGCCGACTGGCCGCTCATCGCGCAGCTCGCGGTCTATGTCGCCGTCATCTGCGCCTTTTCGACTCTGTTCTGGCGCGGCTTCGAGCGGCCGATCCTGGCCGCGCGGCCGGATTATGTGCGGCGTTCGCCGCTCGCCCTCACCCCAACCCTCTCCCGGGATGGCCGGGTCAAGCCCGGGGAGGAGGGCAGGCGCCCCTCGCTGGCGACGCTCGCCCTCGGCCTCGCGTTGCTCGCCGCCGGCGCGCTCGCCCGCAACGCCTTCATGGGCGATCAGCCATATGTCTTCTATCCGGCGCTCATCGCCGCGGCGGTTCTCGCGATCGCGCTTGCCGAGCGGGCGGGGGGGTTCGCAGCGGGCTTCGGAACCGCGGCGCGGACGCTCCTCCTGTTCGCGCTCGCCCTGCCGCTCGCCGACGCGCTCTACCGGTCTTCGACCGGCGTGCCGATCGCCGGCTCGATGGCCGCCCCGACCTATTCCTATCGCGCGGCGCACGAGAACCCGACCGCCTTCGCCATGTGGTGGTTCTATTACCTCAACGAATGGATCCGCGACGACGGCATTCGGGGAACGATCGAAAAACCAGACCCGGAAAAGAAGCTGCCCTTCGTCATGGTTCCGGGCAGCAGCGGCCGGATGTTCGACACGACCATCCGGATCAACAGCGCCGGCTTCCGCGGACCGGAGATCGCGCTCGACAAGAAGAACCGCTTCCGCATCTTCGCGCTCGGCGAGTTCGCAGACTTTTGGGCCGACCTTGCGCGACGGTGAAAAACCCTGGCCGGAACTGCTTCAGGCTCTTTTCGATCGCCATGCCTCGTGCGGATGCCCGGTCGAGGTCGTCAACGCCGGAACCGAAGCCTATACGCTCGAAGACAATCTCGAGCGGATGCGGCGCGACGTCCTGCCGCTGAAGCCCGATCTCATCGTCTCGACGCACGGCATGAACGGCCTCTTGGCGCTGGGCTTACGGCAGCAGGCGGAGCCGAACGAGCCGGGGATCCGCCCGCGCGCTTCGGCGCTTCTGGGCCGCGCCGTGTTGACGATCGAGCGCGCGGTCCATGACTGGCGCACGCGCAACGCGCCGCTCGCCGCCCAGCCGCCGCCGCTTTCCGACGAGGCGCTCATGAAGACCCGCTACGCCGAGGCCTATCGCGCGCTCATCGCGCGAGCGCGCAGGCACGACGTGCCGATCGTCTTCGCGACGTCGAGCCTCGCGGTCAACGAAGGCTCGCCGCGCGAAGTGAAGGACTTTTACGGGGCGGTGTTCAAGCCGATCGACGACATCATCGCTGCCAATGCCGCCCACAACCGGCTGGCAAGGCTTCTCGCCGCCGAGAGCGGCGCGCCGCTGATCGATATGGCCGCGGGCGTCGACGGCGTATGGGACGACGATCTCTACCTCGACATCGTCCACTTCACCGAGCGCGGCCATGAGCGCGTGGCGCAAACCATGTTCGAGGCGCTCCTGCCGATTCTCGCGAGCGAGGGCCTCAGGTGCGAGGCCCGCCCCTAAGAAGCGCGGCGGCGCTTCTGGCCGAATTTGTTCATGACCGCCGGCTCGGATGGGAGCGGGCCAACTGGTTCGCGGGAAACGGCGAAGTCGCCGAGGACCGGTACACCTATCAACGGCCGAACTGGTTCGGCGCCGTGTTGCGGGAACATCGGGAGGCGCGCCCGCCCTTTGACCCGGCGGGGCTGCGCGTGCGGGCGTAGGGCGGTCGAAGCGGCGCGGCGCTGTTTTTCGCGCCGTCGCCCGTCGCCGGGCTTACGCCGACTTGACCAATGTTGCGGATCATTCCGGCGATGGCGCCAGGGGCGGAATCGAACCGACGCAGCAGGCCTTGATACTGCCCTTTCCGCGTCGAGCGCGGGCGACGCGCGGCGCTTACGGAGCCGGAGGAGGGAACGCCGCGCCATTGCCAAATTTCTGCGACGGGCGCAGGAAACGGCCGCGCCTTCGAATCCCGGTCGAACCCTTTGTCCAGCCCATCCGCCATCGCGCCGAACGGCCCCGCTCCCTCGCGCTGGGGCGTGTTCGGCAATGTCGCGTTCACGGTCATCCTGATTGTGAGTTCCGTGTCGGCCATCGGCATCGCGATGTTCGACACGGCGATGAGCTGGCTGATGACCAGCCTCAATCCCAACCCGCTTATGGTGTCGGCGGTCCAGGTCGCGACCATGGCGCCGATGTTCCTGCTGACGGTTCCGGCCGGGGCGCTCGCCGACGTGGCCGACCCGCGCCGTCTGCTGATCGTTGCCGAGGTCGGGGTCGTCGCGGTCGGCGTGGCGTTCGCGGCCGTCGTCTCGGCGGGCTGGGCGACGCCGCCGGCGCTGCTCGCGACCACTTTCCTCCTGGGCGCGATGGGAGCGCTCGCGGCGCCGGCGTGGCAGATGATCACCCCGATGCTGGTTCCCAAGGCCGAACTCGACAGCGCCATCGCCTTCGACAGCTCGGGCTACAATGTGAGCCACGCCATCGGCCCGGCGCTCGGGGGCCTCGCGATCGCCGCGGTCAGCATCAAGCTGCCGTTCTGGGTCTATGTCGCCACAAGCCTCGGCGTCCTCGCCGCGCTCGTGTGGTGGCGCGCGCCGCGCAAGGCGCCCGAGACGCTGCCGGCCGAGCGCTTTGTCAGCGCGATGGCGGTCGGCCTCCGCTATGCGCGGAACAACCGGGACCTCGATGCGACGCTGATCCGCGCCGTCGCGTTCTTTCCCTTCGCCAGCGCCTACTGGTCGCTGATGCCGCTCGTCGCCCGCACGCAATTGAATGGCGGCGCGGAGCTCTACGGCCTGTTGATGGGTCTGCTCGGCCTGGGTTCGATCGTCGGATCGCTGACGCTCGAACCGCTGAAGGCGCGGCTCGGGCCCGACGGGTCGGCGGCGGTCGGAACCCTCGGCACGATCCTGGCGCTTGCGCTGTTCGCCGCGGCGCGCAGCCCCGAGGTCGCGATGATCGCGAGCTTCGTCGCCGGCGCGTCATGGATCATCGTGATGACCACCATGTTCGTCTCGGCGCAGGTCGCGCTGCCCGATTGGGTGCGGGGCAGGGGGCTCGCAATCTTCCTCACCGCCTATTTCGGCGCGATGACGGTCGGCAGCGCCCTCTGGGGCGAGGTCGCGAGTCTCAGGGGAATCCCCTTTGCGCTCATGGTCGCGGCGTTGGGCGCGGCCTTGGGGTTGGCTCTGACGTGGCGTTGGAGGCTCGAGACCGGCGCGGCGCTCGATCTCGCGCCCTCCATGCACTGGCGCGCGCCCAGCTTCGTGCAGCGGCTCGAGGACGACCAGGGGCCGATCCTGACCATCGTCGAATACCGCATCGATCCGAAGGACTCGCCCGAGTTCCTCACGCTCATGCAGGAGATCGGCCACGAGCGCATGCGCGACGGGGCCTACGCGTGGAACGTCTATCACGATCCGGACGACCCCGGCCGTTTCGTCGAGACCTCCCACATCCGTTCGCTGCTCGAACTCAAATACCGCAGCGCCCGTGAGACCAAGGCCGACGCGCTGATCGAAGCGCACATCGACCGGTTCTTGAAGGAGCCGCGGAGGCCGAGCTATTTCATCGCCTCGAAGCGGCGCCATCACAAGCAGCGTTGACGGCGGCCCGGAATCGGCGAGTGATCGCGCGCGTCATGTCCAGCGCCGGCCGATTGCGCTGGTGACGGCGAAACCGGAATGGCGCAATGGGGGAATGCGCTCACCGGCCACGCCTCAAGGGGGGCGAGGATATGGTCGGCCGATCTCACCGTCGTCGAGAGTTTAACATGTTAGTGAAAAAACACAACCTGGGGGTTGCCTCTGATTTTGCGGAAGGTTTCTTGTGTCCGGACTTGGAGTCAGGGTCGCCGCAAGGGGCCGGGTTGCGCGTGCGGCGCGGCCGCCCGATCCGCCTGCAACCGTTCGGTTCGAGCCGCGCTAGGACTTGCCCGAGTCCTTGCGCGCTTGCGCAACCTTGTCCGCCCGCGAGACGCGGCCCATTTCTCGCTTGGACGTTCCGCCGGTGAATTCTTCCGTTCTCTTCTTTTCGCGGATTCCCCCGGAGGCCGTGGGTCCGGGATTGGGATGACGACTGGATTCGCTCTTCATCTCGAGCTCGAGCCCGCGACGGGCGAATTCCGTTTGGCCTGGCCGCCCGGACTCGATCCCCTCTCGGCGGGAGAGTTCCTGATCGATGCGCTCAATTGCTTCGAACAGCGACCTTCGAACAGCGCCTGCGTCTTCGCAACCGACCCCGCGTTGTCCTGCGCGCGTTTCGAGCCATGCGGCTCCGCCTTTCCGCGGATCTCGCGCTGCTGGCGCGCGCTGATGTCGTGGGCGCAGCTACGAGCCTGCCGCAGCCGGTGCGCCAGGGCCTTCAGCTCCTCTTCGGTTTGCCGCTCGACCGCAGGGGCCGCGCGCCGTTCACCATATCGAGCTCCGCCGCGTTCAAGGCCCGATTCTCGGATTCCGTGTCGCCCATGCGAATGCCCTCCAAAATTCGCGGGACGTGGCGTTCTTCGTCGATATTCCTGACAAGGATCGGCGAACAGCCGCCGCGCGTCGGCTGCGGCGCTGTCGTAGGCTGCGGCGCTTGTTCGCCGGGAACCATAAGCGTTATAGTGCGTTGCATTGCCACTGGAACTGGGGCTTAAGCGTTATGGGCGGACTGATCGCGCTTATCGTGATCGTTTATTTTGTCGGCGTCGGCGTCGTTCTGGCGCCCGTCATTGAGACCAAGTGGAACAGCGTGCCGGCCTCGGACTTCGCTGCGAGTCTCGGACAGGATCTGCCCTACGCGCTCGCCTGGCCGGCGAGGGCTTTCCGCAGCATCTTCGACCACGGGTGAGGGCGGGGGTTCGGACAGATCTTTCCCGGTCGCTTGGCGCGCCCAGCGGGGATCGAACCCGCGTTTCCGCCGTGAAAGGGCGGCGTCCTGGACCGCTAGACGATGGGCGCAACGCTTGCCAGCCGCGAACTCCGGGCGGCTCCGGAGCGCCGGGTTGCTATAGGGGCGGCGCTCCGCAGGCGCAAGGGGCGGGGGGCATTTTCTCCCAGGGTCTGGGGCTGCACCCGCGGTCGAAAACGGCACGGCCGCGCTGGCCGAATGCGGCTACAGGCACTGTGGCCGCGCTCCAGAGGGCGTCCGGGAGGACGCGCGTCTTTCGACGGGCTATGGGGCGTCGGGGAGGACGCCCGTCTCTCGACGGGCTAGCGAGTGGGGAAACAGGCCCTTGCGCCCGGCCCGCGCTAGGGACAAGTCTCCTCGATCGTTCCATATTGGAGGGAAACGCATGCGCGCGATCCGCATTCACAACACAGGCGGACCCGAAGTCCTGAGCCTCGAAGAAGTCGAGCTGCCGATGCCGGGCAAGGGCGAAGTCCGCCTCCGCCAGCATGCGGTCGGCGTCAACTTCATCGACGTCTATCACCGCACTGGCTTCTATCCGGCGCCCGGCTTCCCCTTCACGCCGGGCAGCGAGGGCGCGGGCGAGGTCACCGAGGTCGGTCCGGGGGTGAAGGATTTCAAGCCGGGCGATCGGGTCGCCTATGCGGGCTCGCTCGGCGCCTACGCCGAGGAGCGCAACGTCGAGACCCGGTTCCTCGTCAAGCTGCCGCGCGCGATTTCCTATGAGACGGGCGCGGCGATGATGCTCAAAGGGCTCACCGCCCAATACCTTCTGCGCCAGACCTACAAGGTCAAGGAGGGCGACTGGATTCTGGTTCACGCCGCGGCGGGCGGCGTCGGCCACATCCTCTGCCAGTGGGGCCGCGCGCTCGGCGCGAAAGTGATCGGCGCCGTCGGCTCGCCGGAAAAGGCCAAGCTCGCCAAGAAGGCCGGCGCCCATCACACGATCCTCTACCGCGAGGAGGATTTCGCCAAGCGCGTCGAGGAGATCACCAAGGGCGAGAAATGCGCCGTCGTCTACGACGGCGTCGGAAAGGCGACCTTTCCCGCCTCGCTCGATTGCCTTCAGCCCTTCGGCCTGTTCGCGAGCTTCGGCTCGGCGTCAGGCGGGATCGAGGCGTTCGACCTCGGCCTCCTCGGCCGCAAAGGCTCGCTGTTCGCCACCCGCCCCACGCTCGTCACTTTCATGGCCGACCGGGCGCGGCTCGAGAAAATGGCGCGCGACCTCGTCCGGGCGGTCGGAAACGGCGACGTGACCATCCGCATCGACCGGCGCCTGCCGCTCGCCGAGGCGGCCGAGGCGCATCGGGCGCTCGAGGCGCGCGAGACGTCGGGCTCGCTCGTGCTGCTGCCCTGAACCGCAGGTCATCGTTCAGACAAGTTCTCGCGCCAAGAGCGCCCGCCGCTTGGCTCGGCCGAACCGCCTCTGTATAGGTGGCGGCGCCGGCCGGCCGAGACGAGGATAGGAAGGGCGTTGTGACCCAGATGAGCGACAAGAGCGTAAAGCCCGCCGACGCCGGCGCGACGCCGGTCAAGAAGGAAGAGGGTTGGTGGGAGACCGTCAAGGTCATCATCGAGGCGCTTCTGATCGCGCTCGTGGTGCGCACGCTCCTCTTCCAGCCGTTCAACATTCCCTCGGGCTCGCTGGTGCCGACGCTGCTCGTCGGCGACTATCTGTTCGTGTCCAAATACGCCTACGGCTATTCGCACTTCTCGCTGCCGGGCTTCCTCGACCTCGATCCGTCGGCGATTCCGGGCCGCATCTTCGCCTCACAACCGAAGCGCGGCGACATCATCGTCTTCAAGCTGCCGAGCGACGGCCAGACCGACTACATCAAGCGGCTCATCGGCCTGCCGGGCGACAAGATACAGGTGACCCACGGCCGGCTCGTCATCAACGGCGAGATGGTTCCGCGCGAGCAGATCGCGCCCTATCCGACGATCAACCATTTCGGCAAGCCGGAGGAGGCGCCGCACTATATCGAGACGCTGCCCGGCGGGGTGAAGCACCAGATCATCCAGATCGACGGCGACGAGGGCGCCTTCGACAACACCAAGGTCTACGACGTGCCTCCCGGCCATTATTTCATGATGGGCGACAACCGCGACAATTCGAGCGATTCGCGCCTCGCGGCGGACCAGGGCGGCGTCGGCTACGTGCCGTTCGAGAACCTGATCGGGCGCGGCGAGATCATCTTCTTCTCGATCGGCGGGGACACGCCCGCCTGGGAGATCTGGCGCTGGCCTTGGGAGGTCCGCTGGAGCCGCATCTTCCAGCGGGTGCACTGACCGCGGTTTCCGCCGCCCCTGCGAGGCGCTAGCATCGGGACGCCGGCCTTTCCTCCTCACGCACAACCCTCGTGATTCGGCGAGGCCGCGTCCGCGCGCGCTCGCGGGCAAGAAAACCTCGGTCGGTTCGTCCATGATGAAGCGCGTGAAGGTCGAATTTGCGGATCTGGAGGCGCGGCTCGGCTACCGCTTCCGCGATCCGGGCTTGGCCGCGCTGGCGCTGACCCATCTCTCGGCCCAGGCGGCGGGCGGGCGCTCCTACCAGCGGCTCGAATTTTTGGGCGACCGGGTGCTCGGCCTTATCGTCGCCGACCAGCTTTATGCGTCCTTTCCGCAGGCGAGCGAAGGCGAGCTCTCCATACGGCTCGCCAAACTGGTGCGCTGGGAGACCTGCGCCGAAATCGCCGCCGAATGGGACGTCGGCCCGCACGTCGTGCTCGGCCTCGGCGAGGCGCGCGGCGGGGGCCGGAAGAAGGCGGCGATCCTGTCCGACGTCTGCGAGTCGCTGATCGGCGCCGTCTATGTCGACGGCGGCCTCGAGGCGGCGCGCGCGCTCGTCCTGCGCTCCTGGGGCGACCGGCTCACCGCCGACGCCGAGCCCGCGCGCGACGCCAAGACGGCGGTGCAGGAATGGGCGCAAGCGCGCGCGCTCGCGGCGCCCCGCTATGAGGAAGTGGCGCGCAGCGGGCCCGCTCACGCGCCCCAGTTCGTCATGCGGGTCGTGCTGCCGGGCTACGAACCGGAGACGGGCGAAGCGAGCTCGAAGCGGGCCGCCGAACAGGCCGCGGCGCAGGCTTTTCTCGATCGATGGAGCGGCACATGAGCGACACGCGCTGCGGCTTCGTCGCACTCATCGGCGCGCCGAACGCAGGCAAGTCGACGCTCATCAACGCCCTCGTCGGCGAAAAGGTGTCGATCGTCACCCGCAAGGCGCAGACGACGCGCACCCCCGTGCGCGGCGTCATGACGCGCGGGCCGGCCCAGATCGTGTTCGTCGACACGCCGGGCCTGTTCGCGCCGAAGCGGCGGCTCGACCGGGCGATGGTCGCCTCCGCCTGGGGCGCGGCGGCCGACGCCGACGCGCTGGCGCTCCTCGTCGACGCGCGGAAGGAAGCCGCGGGGGCGAGCCTGAGCGGGGAGACAGAAGAGATCCTGAAGACCCTTGGGGCAAGCCGCAAGCCGAAGGTCCTCGTCCTCAACAAGATCGACCTGATGGATCGCGGCAAGCTGCTCGAGCTTTCCGCGCGGCTCAACGCCGCGCTTCGTTTCGACGAGACCTTCATGATCAGCGCCGCGACCCGGGACGGCCTCGACCGCCTCGTCGAGCGCCTCGCCGCGATGACCCCGGAAGGCCCCTGGCTCTATCCGGAGGACCAGATCGCCGAGGCCCCGATCCGCTCGCTCGCGGCCGAGATCACCCGCGAGAAGCTCATCGAGCGGCTGCACGACGAACTGCCCTATCAGACGACCGTCGAGACCGACAGCTGGAAGGAGGCGCCCGACGGCGCGGCGCGGATCGAGCAGACGGTGTTCGTCACCCGCGAGAGCCACCGCAAGATCGTCATCGGCGAGGGCGGCCGCACTATCAAGGCGATCGGCACGGCCGCGCGCAAGGACATCGCCGAGGCGCATGGCGCGAACGTGCATCTCTTCCTCCATGTGAAGGTGCGCGAGGACTGGCTCGACGACCCGGAGCGCTACCGGGCGATGGGGCTCGAGTTCCCGAAGGGGTAGGGCGGGGCCCCGAACCCTCACCAGCCCTGTCATGAAAATACCCGCTCCAAAAGCGAATGATAACAGCTATGTAGGTTGGTCCGCGCCGCCGCCCTCTTTTTCATCCACGGTGGCGCGCGGCGCCGCGCGGGGTATCTCTCCCGCCTGCGGGAGAGGGGCGAAGGTTTTTCAGAAGGTTAGGCGCCAAAAACTGTCCCTTTCTGTTCGACGCCCCCTCCCGCCGGGACCAAAAGGGCGCGGCGCGGCCGACCCTCGTGGCCGGACGCAAGGATTTCCAAGCCAGCCGCAAGGAATTCCAAGCCGGGTGCAAGGAAATCCAAGCCAGGCGCAAGGAAATCCAAATCCGGCGCAAGGAAATCCAAATCTACTTTCTTCCGCGATTCCAGACTTTCCAAGGCGTTATCCCAGATTCCGGCAAAAAGCCCTTCGCCGTTCCTTGCCCCCGGCAAGGACCGCCTCGATGGCCGGGGATCCCCGGGTTTAACCCGGGCACGGCCACGGCATAGGGCCCTCGGTCGAGGCTCACCGACGGCGCCGGCCGCCGTCCGCGCATTTCCGATTTCGATCGCGTCCATGGGGACCATGATAATGCAGGTTTCGATTTTCAGGAAGAAAATGTTCGGCGAGGCGTCGGCGGCAGACGATATGTCCGGTTTCGGGCGCCCACGGTCTGTCCGGCGCCTGGCCCTCGCGGGAGGGATCTCCGGGTGAGCGCGCTGGCGCCGGAACGCCGAAATCGATGGGCGTCGGGCTCGAACCGCCGAGGGCCCGGTCATGCGGGCGTCAGGCTTCCGCCGCCTCGCGCGGGTTTTGCTCGAAGGCGCGAGCGGCGGCGAAACGGCCACGCGCAGAGAAGCGTCGCCGCCCAGCCCCAGACCGCGGCGAGGCCGGCGGCCGTCAACGCTTCGACCGACAAAGGCGCGGCGGGCTCGAAATTGTCGAGCGTGCGCCCGGCGATTTCAGGATCGAAGTCCTTCGCCGTCACATAAAGTCGCTCGAGCGGGCCGGCGGCGGCCATCGCCTCGAGCTGTTCCCGAAGCCGGCGAGCGCGATCGATCGTTCGCGCGATGTCCTCGCCGCGCCGGCGCGCCAAAGGATCGCCGTTCGTTTCGAGCCGTCTGACCGCCTCGGACGGCGTCAGGCGCTCGCCCGCCGCCTCCGCGTCGAACGCGGCCACGATCCGCTCGAGCTCGTCGAGCGCGCCGCCGATGCGCTGGCGATATTGCTGCGCGAATTCGGGCCCTTGCGAGCCGATGAGACCGGCGATCAAGGCGATCGCCAGCGCTAGTCTGCGCGCCAGCATGAGTTGTCCCGTTCAAGGAAAGGGCGAACAGGATAAGCGCGCGCCTTTGCGCCGTCACGTGCGGCATCGACTTGCGTTGCGGCGTTACGGTCAGGTTGGCCGAAGAATGCCTCCTTGCGCCGGTCGCCGCGCTCACGTCACAGGATGGGGAAGGCCGGGGACCACGAAGCGGGCGATGCGGGCCATGGGAGCGTTACCCGGCCTCAGCGCTCTTACGTGCTCGAGGGGAGGGCCACCATCCGCCAGCCGGACAGGGCATCGAACAGGCCGCCCACCGTCGCCAGCAATATCAGCGAGTGATAGCGCAGGTCGGAGGCCTCCCCGAGCGCTTCGTCGATGACCGGGCCGAGCGCGATGACACGCCGGACCGGACGCGTGTCCGACTAGTCCGGCCCGGCAGGCGAGAACGTGCTGGCAAAGCTTCCGGCGATGTATGCCGAAATCGCAACGAGCTGGGCGGCCAGCCGGCGCCGCGCGCCACCGAAATCGGTTGCGACAAGCACGACGCCTGGGCAGATGATTCCGATGCAGATCTCGCTGGCGCGGCCAACGGCAAGCACGAAAACCTCTCCGTTGGCGGCGCCGGCCGCGCCGAGTTCGCCGCCGGCGATAATCGCCGGGGTGTAGCCAGCCAGAGCCGCCGAGTAGGCCGCAAAGTTGCGCAGCAGCGTAGCCACGAGACCATATGCGGCCCCCCAGAGCGCCAGTCCGACGAGAAAACCAATGCGCTCTTGGGGAAAGCACGCCGTCGTCAGCACCACGATCGCCACTGCGCCGACCGCCGTGCCGACCATGAGGAACCAAGCCTTGCGCAGCGAGGCGCCGAGCCTTGGCTGACAAACAAGCGCCGCGGAGAGGCCGGCCCAATAAGGAATGTCGAGCTCGGGCCAGAACGCGACATTGTCCCCAATGTCCTCAATGGGGTGAAAACCATCCCGACGCCGCCATTCTCGCGATAGTCGAGCAAGGCCCGCGATCCTCGACGGCGCAAGCTGCAGCAAAACCGAATGATGCGGCCTGTGGTGCGCTTTTGCTCGCCCTGCCCATTTGGTTGACTGGCCTGGCCTTTGGCGCATCGGTGCCGCTCCGTGGCCGATTGCGCGCCATTTGCGCGGCAGTGACCACCGCCAAATGCGTCAAGCTCGCGGATGCGGTCGCAGACTTCGATTGGGGCTGCTGTTGGCCCCTCATGGCGCGCAGCAATTTGAGTGCCTTGAATAGCGATGTCGTCCTGGTTGATGCTGGGCAAGATTGCATAAATGTCGTCGGGTTGCTCATTAAGCCGGCGCCCCGCCCGTCGATTGCGGCAGCGCAAATCTGCGACGTTGGCGAACGCCACGATATTGACATAGATCGAAGCGGCCGTATTGTCAGACTTGGCAGCGAGCCGAGAGCAGGAGCCGACCACAAATCGGCGATACCGCTTTTGCGACGAGGCACACTCCAGGCAAGTGGGGGAGGGAGCCGTGAAAGTTGGCAAGTTTTGGCTGGCGGCGGCTGCATTCGCCATGATCCTCGTCGGGGTGCATGCCGCGCGGGCCCAAGGCGAGGATCTCAGCAACGCGACGTGTCTGAGTTGCCACGGCCAGCCGGGCTTTTCGACCGAGCTCGCCGATGGGCAGACGCTATCGCTGTTCGTCTCGGCGGACCATTTCGCAAACAGCGTGCACCGTTCATTCCAGTGCACCACGTGTCACACGAGCATTACTGAAATTCCGCACAAAAGCCCGCCACTGCCTTCTGCGCAGTGGCGGCAGCAGGCGCCCAAGATTTGTGGGACCTGTCATACGGCGGAGTTGAGCGCCTACTTGACTTCCATTCACGGCAATCTGGTCACGACGGGGAACGATGTGAATGCCGCGGTCTGCACCGACTGCCACACCGCGCACGCCATCGGGGCGCCGACCGCGACCACGACCGCGCTCGCCATCATTCAGAACTGCGGCAACTGCCATAAGCCGCAATTGCGGAGCTACCTCGGCACCTTCCACGGCCAGGTCGCCACGCTGGGCTACGCGTATATTGCGAAATGCTACGACTGCCATGGCAATCATACCATTGAAGCGATCAGCGACCCGAAATCCACGGTCTATCCAAGCAATCGGCTGGCGACTTGCCAGAAATGCCACAAGAACGCGACGGCCGGCTTCCTCACGTTTGAGCCCCACGCGACTACCAACAATTTCGCACGCTACCCCTATAGCTGGCTGGCGTCGAAGTTCATGTATTTGCTGCTCGGCACCACGTTCGCGTTATTCTCGACGCATTCTGCATTTTGGCTCGACCGCGAGCTTCGCGACCGTTCCGCAGCCAAGCACCGGCCCCACGTCAGGACCGCCGATTTGTTGCAGGGCCAGACCGTCTATTACCAGCGCTGGAGCGCGATGTGGCGGCTCGGCCATCTTGCCTTCGCGATCGCCATCTTCGTGCTGATCTTGACCGGCATGACCCTATACATCGCCAACAGCTTCTGGGCGCTGGCGGTGCAACACGCGCTCGGCGGCCCGCGGGTCACCGGCTGGGTCCATCGCATCTTCGGGGTCGCGTTGCTGAGCATCTTCTTCGCCCAGCTCGGCTATGTTGGGGTGCGGACCGCCAGAAACTGGCGCACGTTCCAATGGTTTGGGCCGACGTCGATGATCCCCAACCTGCAAGACTTCATCGACGTCTGGCCTGATGTTCAAGTGGTTCGTCGGCGTCGGCCCCAAGCCTTTGTTCGACAAGTGGACCTACTGGGAGAAGTTCGACTACTGGGCGCCGTTTTGGGGCGTAGCCGTCTTCGGGGTGACCGGCGTCATGCTGTGGTTCACCGACTTCACGGCGTCGATCCTGCCGGGGTGGGTCTTCAACGTCGCCCCCATCCTCCACGGCTGGGAGGCGGTCCTGGAGGTCTTCGTCCTGGTCGTCTGGCATTTCTTCAACAATCACTGGAGGCCCGAAAACTTCCCGCTCGACATCCGGATGTTCACCGGGGTCGTCCCGGTGGAAAAATTCAGGCGAGAACATACCCTGGAATACAACCGCCTCGTCGCATCCGGCCGCCTCGCCGATTACATCGTGGACGCGCCGTCTCGCCCGATGACGGTCGGATCCCAGATTTTGGGTTTCTTCCTGGTGGGCGTCGGCCTGATCCTCCTGATCTTCATCGAGTACGGGGTCGTGCGCGACATGATGGGCGGATGATCAAACTTCGCGGCTTCGATGTATCGTGCGGCGCTGCCAATAATCCGGCCGGCGAGGCCCAGCTGATCTTCGCTCGCGCCAGCCGCGCGGCAGATGCGCTTCATCGATGGGACATACCATCAGCAGGGCAGGCGAATCCCGCTCGCGAATGGGATTCATCTCGGCCTCTGGACGGTCGTCCAATATAATGCTTATTACGGTATTACGGGTATTACCCGGGGTATTACCGGTATTACCGTATTGTATTACGGGGACATGATGCGCATTCCCCATATTAATCCATCCGCCCTCCGCGCGGCTTTCTCCCCCGTTTACCCGGCCGGACGCTGCGGCCGAGCTTCATCTCGACCCTCGCAATGACGTCCTGAGCGCCGAGCGGGCGCCCGTTCAGGCTCAGACCCTCGAACCCGTCGAGCGCCGCCTGCTCGTCAAGCGACAATTCGAGCAGATCGGCGAACCGCGGCGCCCGCTCCAGCGCCGGGCCGACCGTAACCAGCGCGTCGTCGCGCCCGGCAAGATGCGCGCGCACGCTCGACCACGGCCAGGCTTCGGGAGTCGCTGCTAGCCCGGCGCGGACGGGATTAAACGCCAGATAGCGCAGCGCGTTGAGAAAATGCGCGTCGTCCATCGCGAACGAGGCGAACCGCCCCTGGAACAGATGGCCGGTCGTGCGGGCGCGGGCGTTGACGAAGGCGGTGAAGCGCCGATGCGCCTCCCCCACCGCCCGCGAAAGGGCGTCCGCGTCGGCGGGGGTCAGGACGAAATGGACGTGGTTGGGCATCAGGCAATAGGCCCAGCAGGCGACACGGTTGGCGCGGCAGCGCTCGGCGATGAGGTCGCGATAGAGGGCATAATCGCCGGGTTCGGTGAACAAAGCCTGCCGGCGATTGCCCCGCTGCGTCAGGTGATGGGGCGCGCCGGGCACGACGATGCGGGAAAGACGAGCCATGGGGCCAGCATAGCCGGGCAGCGATATTATGCAATTCGTATCATGTCCCGCGGCCTGTGCCGCGCGGTGTGCGCGGGTGTGCGCGGTGCGCGGCGCCTCCTGGAAGACGCCGTCGAGGCCGAACCCTCGCCGAACGCGGGTCTCCCCTGTTTGCCCGTTCCTCTCTTCCGACCTGCCGCGCCCAATACCCCGGCGGACCCCATGGGTGCTGCCTTCCCCGTCACCGTGGCGGGTCGGCGTCCGCATTGAACCTTTCGAGGCCTACGATCGCGCAGAGCCGGAAAAATCAAGAAAAAGCGCTCTCCGCACGACCGTACAGAGAGCGTTAGGTTGAGTTTTCGCACAGTCTTTTTGCACCGTGCGCCCGACCTTGTAAATTCAACCGCTTGCAGCGTGCAGAATATACGGGCAGAATTCGTCGACCGTTTTCGCGCTGATCTTCGCCATGCCGCCCGACATCCGACCATCACTGGAAGCGGACGACCTCGATGCCGCTTCGCTGCGCTTCGTTCTTGGCGTCATCGGCGATCCACCAGGCCGCCAGCGCCGCGGAGCCGAGTATCGCGATCACCGGTGCGACCATCGGCCACAGCCCGGCTAACGCCGCGGTCACCGCCCACGCGATTAAGCCAGGGAAGAGCGTCACCACCAGCCCTAGCCACGATTTAAGAAAGAATATGCGTATGCCGGAATGCTGCCCGAAGCTAGCAGGCGCATGAGGCGCCAGTCGATTGCGCGATTGAACCCGTAGACGGCCGATCCGCAGACCTTCGTGAGGCCGGCGCAGAGGAGGTCGGTCCCGACCGCGGTCGCCGGATGGATCCCGAATAGGAGCAACTGTCATTCTCGCCTCCCAACTTGATGCCCTCGACGATGGCACTGACACCCAACGCCTTCTTGTCAAGGTCATCCACTGAAAAGTCATTCTATGGAGTATATAGAATTTGTCAAGTTAAAAATTCGCCAATGTCCATCAGTTCTCTGGACTTTCCTCGCCCGTTGCTCCCTCAGTCGACGAGCCGAACCGCACACAGGCTGAGGCCGCAATGCTGACGAACAAGGGAAAATACGGCCTCAAGGCCATGGTGCATCTTGCCGGGCTCGAACCGGGCTCCCTCGCGCAGGCCGCCGACATCGCCGAGGCCAACACGATCTCGAAGAAATTCCTCGACCATATCCTGACCGACCTGTGCCGCGCCGGACTGTTTATTCCAGAAAGGGAAAAGGCGGCGGCTATGGAACTCGCGATGCTGATTCCGTTCGCGTTGCTGGCGCCGATCGCACAGGCCCTCCCGCGTGGGCATGTATGGCCGGCGCTGATCCCGTTGCCGCTGACGGCCCTGTTGATCAACAAGTTCGCCCGCGATGCGGGCCGCGGGTTCAATCGAATTCTCGTACAAACCGTGCAAATTCAATCCCTGTTCAGCCTGCTTTTAGCGGTTGGCGTGGCGTTGTAACGGTCGTCTTCCGAAGTTCAGAAGAATGCCGCTCTCCGCCGCCCATGGGTTTGGGGACGATCCACAGCCATTGTCGGCGCCGGCGCGACGTTGGCGAACGCCACTATATTGACATAGATCGAAGCGGCACTATTGTCAGACTTGGCAGTGAGTTGAGAGCAGGAGCCGACCACAGATCGGCGATACTGCTTTGGCGACGAGGCACACTCCAGGCGAGTGGGGGGAGCCGTGAAAGTTGGCAAGTTTGGGCTGGCGGCGGCTGCATTCGCCTTGATCCTCGTCTGGGTGCATGCCGCGCGGGCCCAAGGCGAGGATCTCAGCAACGCGACGTGTCTGAGTTGCCACGGCCAGCCGGGCTTTTCGACCGAACTCGCCAATGGGCAGACGCTATCGCTGTTCGTCTCGGCGGACCATTTCGCAAACAGCGTGCACCGTTCATTCCAGTGCACCACGTGTCACGCGAGCATTACTGAAATTCCGCACAAAAGCCCGCCACTGCCTTATGCGCAGTGGCGGCAGCAGGCGCCCAAGATTTGTGGGACCTGTCATACGGCGGAGTTGAGCGCCTACTTGACTTCCATTCACGGCAATCTGGTCACGACGGGGAACGATGTCGATGCCGCGGTCTGCACCGACTGCCACACCGCGCACTCCGTCGGGGCGCCGACCGCGGCCACGACCCGGCTCGAAATCATTCAGAACTGCGGCAACTGCCATAAGCCGCAATTGCGGAGCTACCTCGACACCTACCACGGCCGGGTCGCCACGCTGGGCTACGCGTATATTGCGAAATGCTACGACTGCCACGGCTATCATACCATTCAAGCGGTCAGCGACCCGAAATCCCTGATGTATCCAAGCAATCGGCTGGCGACTTGCCAGAAATGCCACAAGAACGCGACGGCCGGCTTCATCACGTTCAAGCCCCACGCGACTGCCGACAATTTCGCACGCTTCCCCTATACCTGGCTGGCGTCGAGGTTCATGTTGTTGCTGCTCGGCGGCACGTTCGCGTTCTTCTGGACGCATTCTGCATTTTGGCTCTACCGCGAGCTTCGCGACCGTTCCGCAGCCAAGCACCGGCCCCACGTCAGGACCGCCGATTTGTTGCAGGGCCAGACCGTCTATTACGAGCGCTGGAGCGCGATGTGGCGGCTCGCCCATCTTGCCTTCGCGATCGCGATCTTCGTGCTGATCTTGACCGGCATGACCCTACACTTCGCCGACAGCCTCTGGGCGCCGTCGGTGCAACACGCGCTCGGCGGCCCGCGGGTCACCGGCTGGGTCCATCGCGTCTTCGCGGTCGCGTTGCTGAGCATCTTCTTCGCCCAGCTCGGCTATGTTGGGGTGCGGTTCGCCAGAAACTGGCGCACGTTCGATTGGTTTGGGCCGACGTCGCTGATCCCCAACCTGCAAGACGCCATCGACGTCTACCTGATGTTCAAGTGGTTCGTCGGCGTCGGCCCCAAGCCTTTGTTCGACAAGTGGACCTACTGGGAGAAGTTCGACTACTGGGCGCCGTTTTGGGGCGTAGCCATCCTCGGGGTGACCGGCGCCATGCTGTGGTTCAGCAACTTCACGGCGTCGATCCTGCCGGGGTGGGTCTTCAACGTCGCCGCCATCTTCCACGGCGAGGAGGCGGTCCTGGCCGTCGGCTTCCTGTTCACCGTGCATTTCTTCAACAATCACTGGATTCCTGAAAACTTCCCGCTCGACATCCGGATGTTCACCGGGGTCGTCCCGGTGGAAAAATTCAGGCGAGAACATACCCTGGAATACAACCGCCTCGTCGAATCCGGCCGCCTCGCCGATTACATCGTGGACGCGCCGTCGCGCCCGATGACGGTCGGATCCCAAATTCTGGGTTTCTTCCTGGTGGGCGTCGGCCTGATCCTCCTGATCTTCGTCTTGAACGGGTTCGTGCGCGGCCTGATAGGCGGGTGATCAAACTTCGCGGCTTCGATGTATCGTGCGGCGCTGCCAATAATCCGGCTGGCGAGGCCCAGCTGATCTTCGCTCGCGCCAGCCGCGCGGCAGACGCGCTTCATCGATGGGACATACCATCAGCAGGGC
>CAWDTW010000070.1:0-12764 GCA_963805295.1 uncultured Alphaproteobacteria bacterium
CGCATTATGCAGCGCCGTGACGTTTCCGCGTCGGTCGGCGGCGCGTTGGGGTGATTTTTCGGAACCGCGCTTGCTCGCGGACGCGCGGCATCGTCTCCGGCTTTGGGCCTGAAACGGGTGGAGGGGGTTTGCGGGTTGAAGGGATGGGTTTGACGTTCGGGGCCGCTCACGCCCCGTGTTTCAGGTGACGAGGCGCGGGATGCGCTGGAGGGCGAAACGCAGGATTTCCTGGCCGGGGCACGAGGTCGGCAGATGGACGCGGATCATGGTTTTCATCTCGACGACGCGGGCGGCGATCTTGACGAGGCGCAGGCGCAACGTGTCGAACTGCGCGACGCGCCACATCGAACGCCTGGGCATCGATGCGCGCAGCCCCCACATCAGCCAGTAGGCGCCGGCGTGCAGGAAAAGCCGAAACTGATTGGCGGTCGCCTTGGTGCATGAGGTGCGATCCGCCGCCAGATGCGTCTTCCAGGATTTGATGTGGTTTTCGGCCTGGCCGCGCCGGCAATAGACGTCTTCGTAGAGCACACGAGCGTTGCGCTTGTTCAGATTGGTGACGACGAAGCGCGTGTCTGATCCTTCCGCGCCGGCTTCGACGCGGGCGATGATCCGCTCGACCCGGCTCCAGCTTTGCGCGCCGTCGAAGAACTCTTTGAAACGACGAAGCTTGCCGTCTCTGGGCGCGGCTTCGAACCGTGCCTTTACACTGGCTTCGAGACTTTCGACATGCCGGCGCAACGTCGTCGTCGGCGCGACGCCGAAGATGTAATCGAGGCCGCTCGCCCGACACCAGTCGAGAACCTCGGGGCCGCAGTAGTGGCTGTCGGCGCGCAGAAGGATCTCGGTGTTGGGCCAATGGGCTCGGATCGCGCGCAACAGCCGGCGGAGGAAGGGCTTGATCTCCTTGCCGCTCGGCCGCTTGGCGGGACGAAGCACGGCAGTGACGAAGCGGCCCTCGCCGTCGAACACGACGATGGGCTGAAAGCCGTATTCGTCGTAATGGGCGTTGAACAACCGCAACTGCTGCCCGCCATGGACCGCGTCGAACGTGTCGTCGATGTCGAGGGTGATCCGTTTGGGAACCTTGTGAAAGGACTCGCAATAGAGATCGACCATCGCGCGACCCATCCGCAACAGGGCGCGAACCTGCGGCAGATTTTCCAACCGTGAGATCGTCGACTGCGAGCACAGTTCGCGATCCGACGGCGTCAGATCGAGCGCCATCTTGAACATCGGATCGCTCCGCAGGCAATTGGCGTCGTTGCCGTCCTCATAGCCCGCCGCGATCATCAGCAGCCGAAAGCGGATGATGTCGGCAAGGCTGTGGGTGATCTGATCGGGCGCGCGCCGGTCCACCATGCAGGCGGCGAGCCGATCGGCGACGCGAAGGCGCTGGTCGACCTCGCGCAACGCCAGAACGCCGCCATCCGACGACAGCAAGCCGCCGTCAAACTTGACCTCGACGCGCTTGCCCGAAACAGGTGACAACCCAGGCAACGGCAACATAGGATCGTTCATGGCGGGTGCGGCCTCGCTGAAATCGCGCGAATCGGCTTAGATAACCAAATTCTACACGAAATCAGCCATTTACGCCACGCCCGCCAACCCGCAATGCATAATCCGGGCTAGCCCCTCAAATGCGGCGATCAGGAACTCAACGAAAGCGAAACCGCGGAACCCGCGCATGCTTGGGTTAAACACGACGTGGCGGCGCAGCTCAAACTCGAACCCGTGGAGCCACGCGAGTCCCTCGTAATATCCCACGTGCGGGTTGGGCGGCATCCTCGGATCGTTCTGCTTCACGTTCGGACCACAGGTTGCGAAATACTGGCGGAAGGCCAGCCGCCCCTCGTTGTAGGTTTTGTAGGCTTTGTCGACCGCATCCAGCATCGGTCTAGTCCTCGATGGGATAGCGCGCGCCGATCATCCGCCCCGTCATCACGTAGAGGCGCGCGGCGATCTCGGCGAGCACGACACGTCCGTCAGGCAGATCGAAGCGCAGCATGACGCTTGGGCCTCCCTCCGCCGCGTCAGCAGGACGCCAAGGTCGGGGAGAACTTAGCGGCCCTAACAACGGGACCGGAAATGGTTGTCGTGGCTCAACCGACAATACCCTGCGATCGTCGCAAAAAAATGGCCCTGCGGCTTTCGCCAGTGGAGCCAAAAGAGGAGAACATGAGTAGCCGTGTGCGCCGCCGCCATAGGCCGTCGAACGGTCGAAGGCGTTCAGCGGCACCCCAGCCCGGATGCGCTGGGCAGGTCGGGATTGGCGATGAACATCCGCCCGAACGCGACGGCATCGGCCAGCTTCGCCTCAATCGCAGAGACCGCCGTTTCGGTGGTGTAGCCGCCGGCGGTGATCATCGGTCCGCTTACAGGGCGTTGCGATCGGTGCTGCACGTCTTGCGCAATCGCCTGACGCCGGAACAGGCCGTGCACCTGGGGGCGCAACTCCCGCTTCTCGTGCGAGGGATCTTCTACGACGGCTGGCGCATTGCGGGAAAGCCGTCCGACGAACGCCAAGCGGTGGAATTCGCAACCCTCGTTGCGGCCGACCTGCCCCCATCGCTGGCCCGCGACGCGTTGCGAGTGACGAGAGCTGAATTCGGCCTGCTGGAGAAGGAACTCGATCGGGGCGAGACGGATAAGATCATCGCGACGCTGCCCCATCCGTTGCGAGTCCTGTGGCCCGGGCCCATATCCCAGGAAACGCCGCCGCTCTGACGGAATCCTGGAGAAGACAATGCGGATCGACGCAACCGAATTCGGCGCCGTCACGATCGACGCAAAGACCTACGAACATGACGTGATCATTCGTCTTTCCGGCAAAGTGGAAAAACGTCGAAAACGCCTTTCGAAAGAGAAATATGGGACCTCCCACATCGTCTCGAAGGAGGAAGCGAAGTTCGTCTTCGAAGGCGGTTGCGAAGTGTTGATCGTAGGGGCCGGCCAGGACGGAAACGTCCGATTATCTCCGGAAGCGAGCGCGTATTTTGACAAGAAGCGTTGTCGCGTGATCCTGCAACCGACGCCTGAAGCGATTGTGAGCTTCAACCGATCGCGCGACAAGAAGATCGCCCTCATCCACGTCACCTGTTGACGCTGATCGCAGCAGTTCGCGGCGGCGCCCCGCCTCTCCGGAAATCGCCCTCCCGCTCAAGAAACCGCATGCTGCGCTCCCTCTATACGAGGTGATGCTTGCCGATCAGGCGAACCGTGCTCGCTTGTGCGCCCTTTGCGCCTTCTACCTCGACGAAACGGACTTCCGAGCCGACCCTCAGTCGGCGGCAGGCCCCATCGAGCACCGCATTGCGGTGAAAATAGATTTCGCGACCGTCGGCCGTTTCGATGAAGCCGCACTCATCCGCCGCCAGAAGCTTTGCCACCCGACCGTGGCTTTCCGCCGTGTGCTCCTTGACCTGACCGCGCATATCGCGGGCGATGTCTTCGATTTGGCGTGACGCGGCGTCGAAAGCCTCCCTGATCGCGACCAGCACATGCTCTCGCTCGGAGGCGTCGTTATGGCGCCTGTCGACGACGGGCTTCAACCCCCCAGGGTTCGGCTGGAGGTTCAAAAAACGCCGGGGAACCCCGCTTGGTTTTGCGCTGGCGTTTACGGGAGAAGGCCCAGGAGCGGTCCCGCTACTTCAATGACTTCCTTTTCGTCTCACTGCTCCAGGCTGCCACTCTTGCGGCCGTTCGCAGCGCCGGCCCAGTCGGGCTTGGCGATGACGAAATCGGCAACAAGGTGCAGACCGCCCTCGGTTTCCGTCCAGAAATTACTGCGCGAGCGCTCATGGCGGCGCTGGCGGAGGTGAACTCGGCGAAAACTGAGATGGCCGCTTCCGGGCCATTTGCGACGTCTGCCGGCGCCTCGACCGAGGCCCGCTCCGGGCGGAGACCACGCCTATAGGTACCGGGGAAGGCCCGCTTACCTGCCCTCTTGCGCCGTTCGCGGTCGCGACCCCCAACGACCGCTCAGCGCAAATTGCGGGCATTCAAGGGCGCCTTGGCGAACGGGTGATAACCCACCCTTTGCTGCCCTTCCCGTCAGTCCCGGTACGGCAGGGCGCAGGAGCGGGCGCTCGCAACTTCGCCTACACGAGCGCGGAAGCTCGATGACTCCCTCGATAGGCGGCGGGGACAGCGCACGACAGGACACTGGAGCCGTATCATCGCCAATTCAACAGCGGTGAGGGCTCTGATAGATTGGGTAGAGTGCGCCGGAATCGCAATCGACAAAATAGAGAAATGATGGCCGACAACCCATTCACTTCCGGAAACGTGCCCGATTTGGTGCCCGAAGGCGATGCGGCGCGGCAGGCAGTCGATTTATTACGCGGCTATGCGTATCAGGTTCTGGCGAGCGCGTTGGCATGGATTGATTTGGGTGAGCGGGATCGGCTCTATCTTGAAGTCGCCGAAGACTACGCCGTGATGGCGCAAAACCTTAGTGCCGTTCAGGTGAAAGACACCGCAGCTTCCACCACGGTGACCCTCAACAGTTCAAGTATCCACGAAGCGATTGGATCGTTCGTCGACCTGGTGGCACGAAATCCAGGGGTGTCGGTCGAGCTGCGCTATCTGACTACCTCCACGATCGGGACCGAGCGGGGGATTGCCGATCGCCCCGGCGGGATGGCGGGCCTCGAATATTGGCGCAAAGCGGCAATTGGGTCCGACGTTGCGCCGCTCCGAGCGATACTCGAAAGCGAAGCATTTCCGATCACGGTTCGGGACTTCGTTCGGGCGCGCAATGATGCCGAGCTCCGGCGCGATCTTCTGCTGAAGATCCATTGGGATTGCGGCGCTCCCGGTTTTCAGACGCTCCACGATGATCTGCAAGAGCGGCTCATCGTTGTCGGCCGCGACCGCTTCAGCCACGCGGCGCCCGACGCGCGCCGCCTCGCCGATGTGTTGGCGTATCGCGTACTACGCAAGAGCGTTCTCAAGACACCCGAGGAGCGGGTACTGAATCGTGCAGAACTTTACGAAATCCTGAACGCTGCGGCGGAAGTGGCTATTCCGCGGGCCACCGCCTTCGCCTTCTTGTCGCAGCTTGCAACGGGAATGGCGGGATCCATTGGGGAAGGCTTGGGGCCGGCCGGCACTCTTGAGCCTCAGGAGCCAGGATGGCTCATAAGAAGCGAGGAGCTCCCCTCTCCACAGCGATTCATCACACGATCTATACTGGAAAGTGCGGTCGCAAGTGCGGTCGATCGTTTCGGAGCAGCAATCCTCGTTGGCGCTAGCGGCCTCGGAAAATCGCACATCGCCCGGGTCGCCGCAGACTTACGCGCTGGCGCGTTTGTTATGGTCGATTTCCGCGATGTCGATGCAGCCGAGACGCGTCGCCGGCTGGATATTGTCTTCGGGCGTATCGGCGGACTGAAGGTTCCGCTCCTCATTCTTGAGGATTTAAACCAATTCGACGATCCTGGCGTCGCCCGCGCATTAGGTCGCGTCCTGGAAGCGCTTCACCGACGCGATCGCACTGCACTGATAACTTGCTACCGGAGGCCGTCTGTAAAAACGGCCGCTACTGCGGGGATCGACCCGCGTGGTACGGTTGAGTGCACTTATTTCACCGAGGAAGAAACACACGAACTCGTCACTCTTTATGGAGGCGACGCGGCTCAATGGGGCAGGCTAAGCCTATGCCGCAGGGGCGGCTGGACACCCGCAGCTCACACGCGTTCGTAGTCGGAATGTCGGCCCGCGGTTGGCCGCGGAGCGAGATCCCTGCAATAATTACCCAAGGAATTTCGACGAGCGACATCGATGCTGCACGGGAAGCGGCACGCCGCTCGCTGATTGATTCCATGCTTGTCCGGTTGACGCATACACCCCCCAGGGGTAGTGTTTGTCTGTGAGTAGGGCCTGAACCCGCTGGCGATCGGCGCGATGCCCTGGACGCGATTGCCTGAAAGGGGGCTGCGGGTATGAATGCGCCCACGCTGATTCTCATGGATGTCGACCAGCACGCGGAGTTGCCGTTTCCGCGGTCGCTGCCGGAGTTTCAGCGGCTCTTCCCTGGCGATACCGCCTGCGCCGAATACCTCGAAAGGGTGCGCTGGGGGGACGGCTTCGTCTGTCCGCATTGTGGCGTCACTGGTGTTCCAGTTTCAACGGCAACTCGGGCTAACGCGCTATGAGACAGCCTTCCAGATCCTCCATAAGCTTCGCGCCGGAATGGTCCGCCCGCACCAGGATCGCATCGGGGGTCGCGCGAACGAACACGTCGAAGTGGACGAAACCTGGATCGGCGGCCGCACACGCGGCGAAGGCCGAGGCGTGCACCACAAAGTTCTGGTCGCCTGCGCCGTCGAGGTGCGCCATCGCAAGCCTGGAACCGCGCGGGACAAGCGAAACGATGGGCGCTATGCGGGGCGCGTGCGGCTGGCGGTCGCCGCTGACCGAAGCGCCAAATCCCTTTGCGGATTTGTCGATGGCGCGGTCGCTCCGGGGACGTTGATCGTCACGGACGACTGGAGCGGTTACGCCGACCTGCGCAAGCGCGGTTACGATCACCACGCCATTGCCGAATGTGGTGATTCCGAAGTGACCGACGAGTTTTTGCCCATCATCCATCTCGTCTTGGCAAATCTCAAGACATGGTTGACCGGCATCCATCACGGGTTCAGCGAACGGCATCTACAAGCCTACCTCAACGAATTCACGTTTCGGTTCAACCGGCGCTTCTACCCGTTCAACGCCTTCCGTTCGTTGCTCGGCATCGCCAGCGACGCAAAGGCGCCGACCTATGTCCAGCTTTATTCCGGCGACTAGAATCACCCCACATCTAGTGAGTGTATGCCTTAACCGGATAGGCGTGATTGATTCTTTGCCTGAAAGCGCGCGGAACCTTCTTTACCGTCTGAGTTTGGCAGTCGGTCATTTCAGCCGACGTACTGCTCTTGTCGTCGGAAACGTTCCGCCCGCGGTAAGTCAAGCTGGAGAAAACATTGACCTGATTGTCGGCCCTTGGATCGAAGCGATCGGACCGGAACGCTACCGAATGTCGCCCCTCGCGAGGGGATTCGGTCGTAGTCAGTTGTCACCAGACGAGCAGATCCAAATCCACGAGGCAATCGCGATCGAAATGCTGAGTGCCATTAAGTTCGACGCCAGTGACGCGGACACTATATTTTTGCATGCGCTTATCGCTAAATCACCATTTTGTCTCATGAAGCTTGCTGCGAGCGTGCTTACTGCGCGCGCCGAGTCGCTTCCACTTCTTGCGGACAGCTTGACAGTGGCTCTATTGGCGTTTAGTATTGATTCGGGCTAGTCTTGGCGCGTCTGATTCGAGGAGGCGTTGGTGGAGAGCCCGGAATTTGAGGATTGGCTGGGCGGGATCGGTAGGTTGACCCCAGCGCAGCGGCGACAGGCGGTGAAGGCGCTTTGCAAGGCCGAGGAGGCCGATGAGGACGTTGCGTCGGGCTTTGGCGAACCGGTCGAGGCGGCGGCTCGAGGATCGGAGGACGCGCCGGCGGCGCTTGCCGAGGGGGACGCGCGCAAGCAGCGCCGGGTTCGCGAGGACGCGCTGGGGGACATCGGCCAGGCGAAGGTGGAACGCCGGGGTTGCCCCCATTGCGCGGGGCGCGACATCGTCGCCTGGGGACGGGCGAACGGTCTGGCGCGCTCCCGCTGCAAGAGCTGCGGGCGCACGTTCAACGCCCTGACGAAGACGCCGATGGCGGGGCTGCGCAAGAAGGAGCAATGGCTCGGGTGCGATTCAAAGCGATGCAGAGTAGGTTCGGTTTGGACTGATTTGGCGGGAGGATTCGGATGGCGGGCTTGGAGTTGAGCGATGATGCGCTGATGGCGGCTTTGCGGGCGCATCCCGAGCTTCGCAAGCGGGTGTCATCGATCGTGCTGGCGGTCGAAGGCGACGAGGGGGAATTGACGGAAGCCGACGCTGCGGAAGAGCGCTTGGTGGAGGAGATGCGTCTTCTGGGACGGGAGGCGCTGCACAGTTGGGCCGAGACCCGAGTGGAGGCGACGGAGCGGGAGATTCGTCAACGCCCTCAGATGCATCGCCAGGGTGAAAAAAACTCCGCTGGCATACGAAATTTGGCGAAATAGAGGTCCGAGAGCCGCAATATCGGTTCGGGACGCAGCGGGTGCGTCCTTTCGTGCTCGGGGCGAAGGTGAGCCCGTTGGGGTGTTCGCGGCCGCTGCAACGCGTCATCGTCGACTTCGCCGCCGATCAGCCCTTCGCGCAAGCGCGCGCCAAGTTGCAGGAGCACTACGGCTTCGCGATCGGCGAGAGCACGATCCAGCGGATCACGTTCGCCCACGCCCAGGCCATGCTCGAAGTTGGTCGCGAGGGCTCTGAATTTCCGGAAGCGCCCGGCCTGCGCAAGCCGATCGTCGTTGAGACGGACGGCGGCATGGTTCCGATCGTCGAGCCGAGTTGCGAGGGAAAAGACAAGCGCAAGGGCAAGACGTTGTCTTGGCGGGAGGCGAAGCTGTCGCTGGCGCACGCTCAAGGGAGCCGGACGCCGGTTTATGCGGGCTCGATCGAGGGCGGGGTCGAAGAGGCCGGGCGTCAGCTGCTTTCCTGCGCGGTTCGCGCAGGCTTCGGGGCGAACTCCCAGGTTCACGCGGTCGGCGACGGCGCGCCCTGGATCGTGGGTCAAGTCGAGGCGCAATTCGGCGACCAGGGCCGCTATTTGATTGATTTCTATCACGTTTGCGAATACCTGGCCGCTGCTTCCGAAGCGATCGCGCCCGACCAGGCCGCGCGGAGCGCCTGGATGGAGACGCAGAAGGAGGCGCTCAAAGGCGGGCGTCTCGACGCCGTTCTGCGGGCGCTTGCCGGATGTTGCGAGCCGCCCGAAGTCGACGACGAGCATGCGCCCGTGCGAACCTGCCATCGCTATCTCAGCGCTCGCGCCAACCACCTGAACTACCGCCAAGCTTTGGCCGACGGGCTGCCAATCGGCTCGGGCGAGATCGAAAGCGCTCATCGCTACGTTGCGCAACAACGCCTCAAGCGGCCCGGCGCCTGGTGGCGCGTCGAGCATGCCGAATACATGCTCGCCTTGCGGATAAACCAAATCAACGGCGACTGGAACGCCTATTGGAAAGCCCTCGCCCAACCCAACTCCGCCGTCGCCAATGACAACAGCCCACAAAAATCACTGCGCCGTACCGCGTGACTGCATCAGTTTGGATCGCACCCCAATGGCTCGACCACGCCCAGGCGATGATCGAGGGAACCAGCGTGGCGAAGGCCGCCGAACGTTGCCACGTCCACCCCACCACGGCCTTCCGCTGGCGACACCGGTTTCTCGGCTCGCCCGCGCTGGACAAGCCCAAGACGCTGAGAGGCATTGTCGAGGCGGACGAGACGTTCATCCTCGAATCGTTCAAGGGCCGCAGGTCCGGTCTTCCCCGCCCGCCGCGCAAGCGGGGCGGCAAGGCCAAGCACCCGGGCCTCTTCTTCGAAAACATCCCGATCCTGGTGGCGCGCGACCGCGAGGGCGCAACCACCGACGCGGTGTTGCCCAATGTCGACCGCGCCTCGATCGCGGCGGCGCTGGACGGCGTGGTCACGCCCGCCAATCGGTTCGTCTGCGACGGCGGAAAGGCGATCGTGGCCTTCGCCCACAGGGCGAAAATCCCGGTCCATGTCGTTCCCGCGCCGGGCAAGCCCAGCCCCGAGGCCCCCGACCTCCATATCAACAACGTCAACGCCTATCACGGCCGGCTCAAGGAATGGATGCGCCGCTTCCACGGCGTCGCCACCAAGAACCTGCCCAACTATCTCGGATGGAGACGAGCGCTCGAGGCATGGGGAGACCAGGCCACTCCGCAAAACTGGATCCTCGGCGCCATCGGGATGGGGCCTTATCAACAGATAACGTCATAATTTTACTGCGTCACAAGTTCTCACGCCGCGAGCGCCTGCCGATCGGCTCGGCGCAACACGGACATCGTGAGAGCGTACCGGCGAGCGCGACTACCAATCGTCTGCGCATCGTCGCGATGGAATTCGGTACGTGACGCGCGGTTCGCAGTGGCGGGGCATCGGGATCCGTCACCATGGGGAACGGCAGGTTCTTCGCGCCGCGCAGTGGAACGAGGTCCTGAGGGGGGAATCGTCTCCCTCTCGGAGACCAGGAATCCGTAGGCCGCGATGCACAACGTGGCGTGATGATGGAAGCCGCGCCAACCTCGCCCTTCGAAGTGACCGAGCCCGACCTCTTGCTTCAGTTCCTGATAATCGCGCTCGATACGCCAGCGCAGTTTGGCGATGTCCACCATTTTGCGGAAGGCAATGGTCTTCGGAAGCGTCGAGAACCAGTATTTGGTGGGTTTCTCCTCGCCTTCGGGCCACTCGACCAACAGCCACTCTTCCGGCCGAGGCTCGGTGAGAGTGTAGTCTCGATGCGCGGCACGAACGCGCACGCGGGCGAAGCGAGACGACAGCCGCTCGCAGCTGCCCTCGCGCCACGTGATCTTGCGCCAAGCGCGCCTGGGCAAGCCGAGAGCGAGTTCTTCGACCGAGATCGGTTTATGCCCGTCGTCGCGACGGAGGCGCTTCGCTCGTCGGCCACGGCCAGACCATTTCTTCGGTGGCAGCGGCTCCGTGTCGGATGTCCACACCGCGGTGTTCGGTAAGATTCCGGCGACATAGGTCAACGCGAGGGCGCTGACGCCCGCACGCAGTTGCGTGTTGCAGCCGTAGCCCGCGTCCATCAGCACCACGCCGCGCGGGAGCCCCGCCTCGCAGGCCGCTTCGATCTGCTCGAGGGCGATCTGGGGTTTGGTTAGGAACTCGATCTCCTCGGGCACGCCGACCTTGCGCCGACGTTCCTCGTCGCTCGCCCACTCCTTCGGCAGATAGAGGCGCCAAGCAACCGGCAGGCTGGCATGGTGATTGGCGAGAGACAGCGATACGGCGACCTGGCAATTGTCCTGCTTGCCAAGCTGGCCGCAGTATTGGCGAGCGACGCCGACCGAATGCTTGCCTTGTTTGGGAAAGCCGGTGTCGTCGATGATCCACGCTTCGATCGGCCCGTGGCTCTCGATCGCCGGCAGGACCGTCTCTCCGACCTTGGTCAACACCTTCTCGTCCGACCACGGCGACTTGCCGACGAAATGGAGCAACGACTGATGCTGCGCCGCGGTCCTCTCCGGCGCCGTCACCGCCGCCATCGGCTCGACGCTCTTGCGCTCGCCGGGCATGATCAGGCCCAGGCAATAATCACGCAGCGGGCCGGCGCGGTCCGCGTGGCCGATCACACTCACGAGTCCTCGGACATACGCCGCAAATCGCAACTCGCTGCCGTCTGTCCATCGCCTGGTCATCTCTGCCCCCTCCACGCTGATGATCGAATCTCGCCTCGTAGCTGATTCGCAGCGCAGGTGGCCTGCGACCTTCTGACTCAGGTTCCGCCTGAAATTTCTAACTCAGTAAGACTAGCCAAAGATATTTGAAATTTCAGGACGGTGGCGCGAGCAGGTGCGTGGGGTATCCGAGGATGGTTGAGACGCGCCGGGTCTGGCGATCGGAATAGATGAAGGCGGGTCCCTCGATGCGATAGTTGCCCTTCCAATCGATGACGAAGGAGGTATCATTTTCTTCGATGTGGACGGGTTCCGGGTCGCCGTCGCGGGCCAGCCTTGCGGCGAGTTGGTCGGACGGGTCGAGCAGCCAGGCGTCGCCGGTTTCGGTAGAGAACAGGACCAGCTGACCAACAGTGACGACGCGCCCATGCCGGTCAGCCGCCCGACGCTGGATGTAGCGGACCTCCTCGGCGAGGCGAAAGCTCTTCCCCTCCACCATCTGTTTGCCCGGTCGACGCCGGATCGCCTTTCGATCCCTGCCGGGCATCGAGGGGACTGCCATGGATTTGTTCACCAAGCTGTTCGGCGACTTCTTGGTCTTCGTCTATCACTGCTTCGACCGGATTGTCATTCGCGGCTATCTGACGGCGCTGTCGCGGCCCGAGCTGGTTGTCCACTTCTTCCGTGAGATCGTCGGGGTGGCGGAGGTCAGCAAGGAGGCGCTGAGCCAGCGGACGGCCGATTACCAGAATTGGGTGGAAGCCTACGCGCGCAATCACGCGATCCCGATCGAATGGGCCGAGAAGGGGGTACGCAAGGAGGACCACGTGCTGCGGTGGCTGCGCCGCATGGAGAAGCGCAATGCCTACGGTGTCTACTTCATCTTCAAGAGCATGGAGCAAGGGCCGACCTTCCGCATCAGCCTGCCGAAGTACCCGGCCAAGGACCCGCACTACCGGATCGTCGCGCACCAGCGCAGCCGTTTCACGCATTACTATTTCTATGTCCGCGACGAGGTGCTCGGACCGATGGTTGTGCGGGTGGCTTCCTTCTTCCCTTTCCAGACCGCCTACTATCTCAACGGCCACAGCTTCATCGAGCAGGAGCTGAAGCGGGCCGGGATCGGCTTCCGCAAGCATGACAACGCTTTCCTCGCCGTCGACGACGTAGCGGCGCTGCAGGCGTCGGCCGACCGGCTGAGCCCAGAGATCATCCGCCGGCGCCTCGACTACTGGACCCTGATCATCGGACCGAAATTCTCAAAGAAGGAGCGCGCCAAGCTCAACCTGTCACGCTTCTACGCCATCTCCCAGATCGAGTACTGCCGCAACTTCATCTTCAGGCGTCACTTTCCCATCCACAAGCTATTCGAGCGCAGCTGCGAACTCGGCCTGTGGCGGCTCAGTGCTGACAAGATCGCCACGATCTTCGGCAAGCGGGTCAGTCGCCGGATGCATGGC
>CAWDTW010000071.1:0-74973 GCA_963805295.1 uncultured Alphaproteobacteria bacterium
ACCGTGCAACGCTGGATCGCCATGTCGGGCCAGAGCGCCGCCAGCGCCTTTTCGAGGCCTGACGCGCCGTCGACGACGACCAGCTCCGGCCTCGGCAATCCGCGCTCGACGAGATCGTCGAGCAGCGCGCGCCAAGCCGCCTCGCTTTCCCCGCCCATGGACTTGATCGCCAGCAGCACCTTCTGGCCGTCCGCCCGCACGCCGAGCGCCACGAGCAGCGAGACCGAGGTCGCCTTCCTGTCCAGCCGAACGCGCGCGACAGTGCCGTCGAGGATCAACCGGACGATCGGCTCCTCGGCGAGCGAGCGCCCATTCCAGGCGTCCCAATCGCCCTTCACCTTGCGCCAAGTCCGGCTGACCACGTCCTTCCCGACCGGCGCAGCGAACGCCGCGGCAAGCGCCCGCCGCACCCGGCGGGTGTTGGTTCCCGAAAGATAGGCCCCGGCGATCAAGGCGTCGGCGGCCCGGGTGCGGCGCTGATAGGCGCGAAGCGAGCCGCTCCGCCATTCGCGCGTCTTGCCGTCGTCCCCCATCAGCCGAGCGCGCGGCACGGCGATCCGCGTCTCGC
This sequence comes from uncultured Alphaproteobacteria bacterium, assembly GCA_963805295.1. Lineage (GTDB taxonomy): Bacteria > Pseudomonadota > Alphaproteobacteria > Rhizobiales > Beijerinckiaceae > Roseiarcus. The sequence goes on from CAWDTW010000071.1 coordinate 569, forward strand.
CGAACTTGCCCGTCAGCGTCCGTTCGCGATGGCCGTGGCGCACGCCCACGACCGACGCCGCCGCGTCCTCGCCCGACTTGCGCCGACCATAGCGCGGACGCGACAACGCCTCGCTCAGTTCCTCCTCCAGCATCGTCTCGATAAAGCCGCGCACGCGAGCGCGGACCCCGTCCTCGATCGCGTCGAACCAATCATCGAAAAGCAAACCCTCGGCAGCCGCCTCCTTCGTGGTATCCTTCGTCATGGCGTGGTCTCCGTTCCAGCGTTCCAACGCCGGAATCATTTGGGTTGAGCAACCCGGAGACTACGCCAACCCAATTCCAACCACCTCCGCGACGGGACCGGAAGGGCCGGCGGTTCCGGTTGTGCTTCAGGAGACGATTGGCAGCCGCGTGTTTGGGTCGCGCCGGATCGTCTGTCGGTAGGGGCGAGGGCGGCGCGTCGCGCACCCCGCCCGGTCCTCGGCCGCCCGGACCCAAGGCAACACCCGCCGGGGTGACGCCCTCGGAGGCGTGCATTGCAAGCCTTCGAAACAGCCCGATGAAAAAGACCCGCTGAACGTCCAGGCGTTCAGCGGGCCGAACATTGGCGAGGGAGATCGTCGAGGTCGCCGGCTCACAAAGAAATCATGATCAGGCTGGGTCGCCCTCGGGCGCGGGATCATCATCCTGCTCCGCCTCGAAGACGATCCCCTCGTAGAGTTCGGCAAGGGGGAGTTCGACGCCGATCTCTGGAAGGGCGAGAACGGAGTCTTCGATCGGGATTTCGTGCGTCCATGCGTTGCCGGAGCGGGCGTAGACAGTGGCTCCGGTGCGATCTTGTTCGAGCATGACGTCTCACGCATCCCCTCATTCAGGCGGGGCCGAAGGTTTGTGTGAAGACGTTGTTTTGATTTAGGAGTTCTTCGTATTTTTCAACGAGCGGCCTTAAGCGTCGCTCGGGCATGTTGGGAATGAGATCGTAGAGCAGGCAGCCCTGGCGGAACAGCGAATGGACGCGGCGTTTGATCGTGCTGGTTCTGAGCGATCGGTCCATGCCGAGGCTTTCGCCGGCCGCGCCGAGCAGGGTCAGGAGGAGGATCGCCAAGGCGTTGAGCAGCAGCAGACGGTCGCGCCGTTGCGGATCGCCGATGCGCAGGACGCTCAGGCCCATGCCGAAACGCAAATCCTTGGTGTCGCGGAACCCCGGCTCGATCGTCCATCGTTTGGCGTAGAGGTTGACGATCTGGGAGGCGCTCGCGGTCGCATCGCTGGCGGCCAGATGCCAAGCCTCCTTCATCCCCTTGGCGTGGACGCAGACCGCCGCGCCGACCTTGTGGCGCGCGGCGGTGAGTTCGGCGCCGCGCAGAAGGCGCGCGCTCCCTTTCTTGCCGACCCAGTCGGCGGCTAGGCGCGTCTCACCGTCCGCCGCGGTCACATGAACGTTGCCGCGAAAGCGGATGACGTAACCGAAGCCGAGGCTTTCGAGGAATTCGAACAGTTTGACGTCGCCGAAGCCGCGATCGGCCAGGATCGTCACCGCCACGCCCTCGGGCAGGATCGCCTTCAAACGCGTCAGGCAGAGGTCTTCGAAGTCGTTGCGCCGGTCCTTCAGTTCGTCCTTGTCGACCGTCAGCCACAGGAGCGGCGTCGCCCGGCCGTGGCGCGTGATGAGGTTCAAAGCGAGCGTGGCCTGATTGTCGGCGTCGAAATCGGTCCAATCCATCGCCACGACGATCGCCTTGCGCTGGCCCACGACCTCGCGCGCCCATGGCGCGAACAGGTCCCATACGACGACCCCGGCGTTGCTCAGCAGGCGATCGACCTGTTTGATCGCGTGTCTGTCCATCAGACCGCGCGCTTGCGCCAGCGCGTGCCCGATGACCGAAACGGCCAACGACGCCCCCGTCAGAACCCCCAACGTCCCATTGGCCAGCGAAAGAATCCGCTTGGCGTGCAAACTCCCCGCAAACGCGCGCTTCAGAAAATCATGAACCAATTCCATCCGATCGATCGACTTGCGCATCCCCGCCTGCCCGCACGATTCGCCACATCGTCATGCGCGAGAATCAAAAATTCAGGCGTTTTCGAGTCCTTCAAAATGAGGGGATTCGTGAGGCATGACGTAGCACTGCACGGAGGCCATCGCCTGATATTCGCGGGCCTTGATGATCCGACCCTTCCCCGCCGTGCTCGGGCTTAGCACCTCGAAGATGACGACGAGATCGGAGACCACTGTGCTGGCGTTTTCGCCCCCCGTGCAGGTGACGAACCCATCTGGGTAGCGAACGTGATCGTCAGTCGTCTTGATCTTTAGGTCGCTGCCCAGGAACTCACATGGTTTGCCGCGAAGGCTGCCGGTCAAAGCGAAGGCGAGATTGCGCTGTATCCGGGCATGAGCGAGCGTTCCACCTGTCATGGCGACGGGGCCGACGCCATCGAATTCGTAGCGCAGGGGCTGCCGTTCCTCCCACTCGGGGAATTCGGCGAGCGTCATGGGTTTGCGTCGGGCAAGGTTCATGGAAACCTCTGTTTATCACGAATTGGCGATGGGCGCGGCGGAGAGGCTGGGCGGGGCGGTGGTTGGGCGTTAACGTTCGCAAAGAGATGGGACCTATACGAACCCGGGTGTGGTTCCGGAGACGATTGACGGCTGCGTGTTTAGGTCGCGCCGGATCGTCTGTCAGTGGGGGCGAGGGCGGCGCGCCGCGGGCCCCGCGCGGCCCCGGCCGCCCAAACTCAACGCACACCCACCGATTGACGCGCTCAGAGGGCGTGCATTGCAAGCCTTCGGTTGCCTAACGACGCGCCAGCGAAGGCGCAAGGGCTTGCGGCGAGGAGAAAGCGAGGAGAAGGTTAGCTGGGAGGCTGATCGGACTGGTCTTGCGCCTCGAAGACGATGCCTTCGTAGAGTTCGGCGAGGGGGAGATCGACCCCGATCTCAGGCAGGGCGAGTAATAAGTCGGCGACCAGGATTTCGTGCGTCCATGCGTCGCCAGAGCGGGCGTGGACGACGGCGTTGACGCTGTCCTGTTCGAGCATGATGTAGCGCTGGACGGATGGGGTGGCCTGATATTCGCGGGCTTTGACGATCCTGTCGTTGCGCGTGGTGCTTGGACTGAGGACTTCGAAGACGACAACGGGGTCATAAATGACGGTCGCGGTTCGGTCGACTGGGGAGCACACGACCATGCCGTCGGGATAGCGGACGTGCCCCTCCGCGACCTGAAATTTGAGGTCGCTTCCGTGAAATTGGCATGGCTCTCCGCGGAGGCGTCCGCCGACGGCGATTGGGAGATTTCGTTGGATGGCTGAGTGGCCGTATGTCCCGCCGGTCATGGCGACGGGGCCGACGCCATCGAATTCGTAGCGCAGGGGCTGCCGTTCCTCCCACTCGAGGAATTCGGCGAGCGTCATGGGTTTGCGTAGGGCAAGGTTCATGGAACCCTCAGTTTATCACGAATTGGCGATGGGCGCGACGGACAGGGCTGGGCGCGGCGGTGGTTGGGCGTCAACATCCGCAAAGAGCGGCCTCGATGTCGCCGATCGCGTGATAGAGCGGCGCGAGCCGCGAAGTCGCGGGCGATCTGGCCGCGGCGTGTAGATATTGACGCCAGTCGGCTTCCGTCCAGCGGGCGGGGTCAGCGCGCTTTCCGTTCCGGCCGGACGCGGCGCGCTCGCAATCGAGGATCAGATCGGTCGCAAGCCGGTCGGCCGCAAGCTTGCGCGCGGCGAGCCGGCGCATGAGGCGCTGAGGCGTCACGACACGTGCTCCTCGAGTTCTCGACGGCCTTGGTGAACGTGACGACGGCGTTGAGGTCTTCGTCGTCCGTCTTGGCCTCGGGAACGCAGGTTACGAGCAAGGTCTCGTTGTCGTAGGCGAGGCTCGCGACGGCGGAGTCGGCGCCATGCAAGGTGAAGAAGTGGCAATGCCGGCCGATCGCGAGCGCGCCCTTGGGGCAGCGCTTGCCAATGCGGATGACGCCGGCGCGGTCTGCAAATGCGACGTGTCTCACGGTCCGCTCCACGGGAAGAGCGCGGCGGAGTCGCCGCGCGTGAGTGTCAGAGGGGCAGGCGGCTGCGGTTCATCCGTAGCCAGCCGATTTGACGGCCGACGCCGGCGCCGCCGGCCTCGGCGCGAATAGTGTCGGAGAGGGCGCGAGCCTCCTGGAAGGCGTGGCGCGCGGCGAGCACGTAATGGGACGCTACCGAGAACGATGACGGCGCTCGGCCGCCGACCAAGCGCTTTGGCCTGGCGGGCGAGCTCGTCGTGTGAGATGCGCCCCTCCTGGCCGAAGCAGGTATCGTTAGGTTCTCGCAGCCTGTCGGACTTAACGCCGCGCCTGCGATTACGCTAAAGTCAGGCATTGATTCGCGCAGGGCGGCGGGCTTTTTTGATGAGCAATTTTCGTACGATCGATCGCGAGACGGGGTTCTTGCTGCCTCCCTCGGTCGACGAATGGCTTCCCGAGAAACATCTGGCGCGATTTGTCGTGGAGGTTGTCGACGGGCTCGATCTTCGCGCGATGAGCGGCAGTTATCGCGGTTCCGGGTCGGCGTCGTATCATCCGCGAATGCTGCTGGGCCTTCTGGTTTACGGCTATGCGACGGGCGTGTTTTCGAGCCGCAAGCTGGAGCGTGCGACTTATGACTCGGTGGCGTTCCGGTTCATCGCGGCCAACGATCATCCCGACCACGACACGATCGCGACCTTCAGGCGGCGCTTTCTCGCGGAGATCGAAGCTCTGTTCGTTCGAGTGCTGCTGCTGGCGCGGGAGATGGGCGTTCTGAAGATGGGGACGGTGGCGCTGGACGGCACGAAGATTCACGCCAACGCCAGCCGGCACAGCGCGCTGTCTTATGAACACGCCGGCAAGGTCGAGGCGCAGTTGAAAGCCGAGGTCGCCGATCTGATGGCCAAAGCCGAAGCGGCCGACGCGGCGGACATTCCCGACGGCATGTCGATACCGGACGAACTGGCGCGGCGCGAGGAGCGGTTGCGCAAGCTGGCCGAGGCGCGGGCGAAGATCGAGGCGCGGGCCAAGGAACGCCATGCGCGCGAGCAGGCGGAGCACGAAGCCAGGCTCGCGGCGCGGCAGGCGAAGGCGGAGGCGAGCGGGAAAAAGCCCCGCGGCAAGCCTCCCGAACCTCCGGTCGAGGGGCCGCGCCCCAACGACCAGATCAACCTGACCGACGAGGAGTCGCGCATCATGCCGGTGGCCGGCGGCGGCTTCGACCAATGCTATAACGCCCAGGCCGCGGTGGCGGCGGGAAGTCTGCTGGTGGTGGCGAGCGCCGTGAGCCAGGCGCCCAACGACAAGCAGCAACTCGAACCGATGCTGGACAAGATCGAGGCTCTTGCCGACGAGCTGGGCAAGCCCGAATGCCTGCTGGCGGATACCGGCTATTTCAGCGCGGCGAACGTCGCGGCTTGCGAGAAGGCGGGGATCGAACCGCTGATCGCCATGGGCCGTCAGCCACATCATCCGCCGTTGGCCGAGCGCTTCCAAGCGGCGCCGGAAGCGCCGCAAGATCCAATGCCGGTCGAGGCGATGGCGCATCGGCTGAAGACGCCGGCAGGCCGGGCGCTTTACGCGCTGCGCAAGCAGATGCCGGAGCCGGTGTTCGGGATCATCAAATCGGCGCTGGGATTCCGTCAATTTTCGCTGCGCGGCCTCGCGGGCGCGCGCGGCGAATGGAGCCTCGTCACCATGGCCTGGAACATCAAGCGGATGTTCGCCCTCGTCCCGGCCTGACAAGGCCGAGGTGCGCCGGCTCGGCAGACAGGTCCCCAGGAAACGCCGATCTCCGGCCCCTTCAACCGCTTTCTGCACCCAACCCAACGCTCGGCGCCGCCGCAACCGCCAAAATCCTTCGCGGCGATCAACCGCAACCCCCAGTCCGACAGGCTGCTAGTGTTCCGTAACTAACGGAAGGATTCCCAGCGGCGCGCGATCGTGCGAGTCGAGGGGGATGGAAAACAAATCATGCATCTGGTTGTCTCCTGAGGATCGGGCGCGGCTGGAAGGCTGGGTGGCGGGCCGAAACACGCCGCAGAAGCTGGTTTGGCGGGCGCGGATCGTCTTGATGTGGGCGCAAGGGGCCGGCGTGAGGGAGACCGTTCGGGCGACCGGCAAGACCAAACGAACCGTCGATCGATGGCGTGAGCGCTATCTTGCGCGCGGCGCTGCGGGGCTCGAACGCGACGCCACTCGTCCTGGCCGCAAGCCGCCTTTGGACGCCGCGACGGTCGAGCGGGTCGTCAACAAGACGCTGCACGAGAAGCCGCCGGGCGGCACGCACTGGTCTCTGCGCAAGATGGCCAAGGCGGTCGGTCTCAGCCATTCGAGCGTGCAGCGCATCTGGGCGGCGCATGGGCTCAAGCCGCACCTGACGCGCAGCTTCAAGCTCTCGAGCGACCCCAAGTTTTGTGAGAAAGTTCAGGATATTGTCGGGCTTTACCTCGACCCGCCGGACAAGGCGCTGGTGCTTTCGGTCGACGAGAAGAGCCAGATCCAAGCGCTCGACCGCACCCAGCCGGGACTGCCGCTGAAGAAGGGCCGCGCCGGCACGATGACCCACGACTACAAGCGCCATGGGACGACGACCCTGTTCGCCGCGCTCGACGTCGCCACCGGCAAGGTGATCGGCGAATGCATGCGCCGCCATCGCCATCAGGAGTTTCTGCGCTTTTTGCGCACCATCGACCGCAACACCGCGAAATTGCTCGATTTGCATCTGGTCGTCGACAACTACGCGACCCACAAGCACCCCAAGGTCAGGGCCTGGCTCAAGCGCCACCCCCGCTTTCACCTTCACTTCACCCCGACATCGGCCTCCTGGATCAATCTCGTCGAACGGTTCTTCGGCCTGATCACCGACGACGCCATTCGACGCGGCGTCTTCCACAGCGTCGCCCAACTCAACGCCGCCATCGAAGCCTACCTTGAGCAACACAATGCCGCACCCAAGCCCTTCGTCTGGACCGCGCCAGCCGCCGACATCCTTGAGAAAGTCGCCCGTGGGCGACAAGCGTTAAAGTCGGTACACTAGCGAGGCGGAAAAAGAGAAGAAGGCGTGCTTTGCCGAGAGGATGCGGATGTCGTCGTCTCCGGCGACGGACCGGGCCCAGTCTCGGCAGGCGCGAAAGTATGGGACTTCGTAAAGGAGGCTCGCAGCGCGGCCGCTCTGCGCCTTCTTCGCGCCGCAAGGGATGATGACATGGGTCATCCGCGGATCTCCTTGAGATCGCGGGCGCGCCGCTGAGGGCCTTTAGGCCCCAGGCGGCCGCGCCCGGTCTGGCCCTAGACGCGCGCCTGGTAACCGGTGTCGGCGTGATCGGCGGCTTCGATTTCAGGCGCCGCGATCTGGTCGACGTCGCCATCGTCGTGGCCTAGCCCGACTTTCTCAACTGGAGCAGGTAGGCGGCGAATTTTGGGACTGGGAGGGAGGAAAAAGCGAGTCGGTTCAATGACGGGGTTTTGAAATTCGCGTGTAGTGGAGACCAAGTATCTTTTCAGAAGACTTGTTTGGCGTAGATTTGGATCGCTATGTATTTGCGCCCGAATCGACGCTCAAGGACGGCAAGGAGCACCGCTACTGGAGCATCGTCGAGAGCAAGCGCTGCGCCGGCGGCAAAGTCGTGCAGCGCCAAGTGCTCTATCTCGGCGAAATCAACGACAGCCAGCCGGAAGCCTGGCGCCGGGTGATCGAGGCCTTCGACGAGAGGGCGCAGCAAACCACTCAATTGGCCTTGTTCCCCGCCGATCGGCCGGCGCCCGCTCACGCCGAGGGCCATGGCGTGCAGATCCGGCTCGGGGCCATGCAGCTGCATCGGCCGCGGCAATGGGGCGCGTGCTGGCTTGCCTGCCAGCTTTATGAGCAACTGGAACTCGACCGCTTCTGGGCGGCTCGCCTGCCCGATTCCCGCGAAGGGACCTGCTGGAGCCACATCCTTGAGACGCTGGTCTGCTACCGGCTCATCGATCCAGGCAGCGAATGGCGTCTGCACCGGCTGTGGTTCGAGCAAAGCGCCATGGGCGATCTGCTCGGCGAAGATTTTGCGCTGGTCGAGAAGAACGCGCTCTATCGTTGCCTCGACAAGCTTGTCGAGCACAAACCGGCGCTGTTCACGCATCTGCGTCGCCGCTGGCAGGATCTGTTCGGCGCCCGCTTCGACGTGCTTCTCTACGACTTGACCAGCACGTACTTCAAATCCGATCCGCCGAGCGACGATAGCGACAAGCGCCGCCACGGCTACAGCCGCGACAAGCGCTCAGACTGCGTGCAGGTGGTCATTGCGCTCGTCGTGACGCCCGACGGCTTTCCGCTCGCCTACGAAGTTCTCCCCGGCAACACTTCGGACAAGACGACGCTGCGCGCCTTCCTTTCGAAGATCGAGGCGCAGTACGGCAAGGCCCAGCGCATCTGGGTGATGGACCGCGGCATCCCCACCGAAGAGACGCTCGCCGAAATGCGGCAATCCGATCCGCCCGTCGCCTATCTGGTGGGAACCCCCAAGGGACGCCTCAGCAAGCTGGAAAAGTCTCTCGTCGGCCTGCCCTGGCACGAGGTGCGGCCGGGCGTCGAGGTGAAGCTGCTGGCCGAGGACGACGACCTTTACGTGCTCGCCCAGAGCCGGGCGCGCGTCGACAAGGAGCGCGCCATGCGAAAGCGGCAGCTGAAGTGGCCGTGGGCGCGACTGGCGAAGCTGGCGCACATGCACCTCACCCGCGAGAGCCTGCTGATGAAGCTCGGCGCCGCCCGCGCCAAGGCGCCTGCGGCATGGCGTCTCCTCGATATAACGGTCGACCCACGCAAAGCCACCTTCGCTTACGCGCTCAACCGCAAAAAGCTGCGCCAAGCGCGCCGGCGCGAAGGCCGCTCCCTGTTGCGCACCAACATGCGCGGGCGCGATCCCGCCGAGCTGTGGCGGTTCTACATTCAACTCGTCGAAGTCGACATCGACCAGACATGGCGACTCTCAAGAATCAAGGGTTGGAGGGTTTGGGTTGACGTTGGGAAGCAGGGCGCGACGGAATGGCAAGGGTGTGGCGCGGGCGGCTTTGATTCGGGCGATCGTGGCCGCGTCTGCGGTGACGAGTTTGTTGAAGACGCCCAGCACTTCGACCGAGCGGCTGCTTAGCCGTCCTTTCTGGACCCAGTGGTATATCGTGGCCGGGGGCGCTCCGATTTCGGCGGCGAGTTCGTTGATCGTCCATTCGTCCGGGCGACGGTGAGGGATGGTCCTCGGGGTCCCTCGCTTGGCCTCGATCAGTCCCGCGCCGATCAAGACGCGCCGGACCATCGGGCCGTTGAAGGTGTCGCGGCGCTTGGGTGGCCGCCAGCCTTCGTCGTTGAGGATCGCGGCGATCTCGACGCAATTGCGACCCGCCCGATGAAGTTCGCCGGCCCGGGCGACAAGACCGGGATAGATGCTGAGGGCTTTGAGCTTGGCGACCGGCCGCACCAGTTTATGCGAGGTTCGGTTGCCGCCCTGCCAATGGCATTCCAGGCGAACCTGCTCGCTGCCGCCGATCACGGTGACGATGACCCGCTCCAGCAGCAACCTGGCGATCGTTTGACGCTCCTGCCTGGTCGTGGTCTCGGCCCGCCAGAGGGCGGGAAGATCCTGGGTCAGATCCTGGATGGCGGCCAGCTCGGCCGCAGTCGGCGCTTCGGGCCGCTCATGCAGGAAACGTTCGTGGTCGGCCAACAACCGCGCTTGCTCGCTCAGAGCCGCCTCCCAATCCTGCTCCAGCGTGCGGGCCACCAGCCGGTTCTCGGGCTCGACGCTGGCGTAACGACGGCGGGCCTGGTCGACCTGATGCTGCGTCCGCTCCAACCGCTGACGCCAATGATCGTCGAGGGCTTTGCGCTCCGCCTCCAGATCGAGGGCCGCCGCCAGGCTGGCCTCGATCGCCGCCGGTTCCAGCGCCTTCAGGATCAAGTGCGTGACCTGCGCGTCCACCGGCGCGGCCTTCAGCGCCTGGCAATACGGGGCGTCCCAGGACGTGTGTGCGCCGTTGCACTGGTAACGCGCCGCGTGGCCGGCGTTGTTATACGTGGCCATCATGCGCAAGCCGCACCGGCCGCACACGATCAGCCCGGAGAGCAACGCGGCGCCGGCGCGTGCGGGACCCCGTTCGCTCGTCCGATTGGAGATGATCTGTTCCTGATTGCGCTGGAACTGCTCCCAGGTGATGTAGGCCGGCAGGCGATCGGGCAGAAAGACCTCGGCATTCTCCGGGCGCGGCGGTCGTCGTCCGCTGCTCGGGTGGCCGGGCTTATGACGGCGCCGGTCGATCGGCCGGACCCCATAGACGTAGACGCCGGCATAGATCGGATTGCTGAACAAATCCCCAAGCGAGGGTCAACTCGGTCGGCGCCATTGCAACTCGCCCTTGCGCGATCCTCCCCGTAGGCGCACCGGCATCTTGATGTCGTTCTCGACGAGATAGCGCAGAACGCCGCTGACTGTGCGCAAGCGGTCGAACAAATCGAATACCAGGCGGATCACGCTTTGCGCCTGCTCGTCGGGGTCGAGCGCCACTTCGCCTGAAGGACGGCGCAGGTAGCCCATCGGCAACGGCTTGCCGAGTTCCCCCCGCCGTGCTTTGGCGTTGCGGCCCGCCAGCATCCGAGCCTGGAGAATGTGGAGTTCCGCTTCCGACATCGTTCCCTTCAGACCGAGCAGCAGGCGATCATTGTAGTTCGCCGGATCATACACGCCATCGACATCGGCGATCAGCGTGTCGAACAGCGCGCATATCTCCAGCAGTTGATGCCAGTCCCGGCAAGATCGCGCCAGCCGAGACATCTCGATGCCCAGAACCAGACCGACACGGCCGAGGCCCACTTCCGCCACCAGCCGCTGGAAACCGAGCCGCCCTTCGACCGTGCTGCCGGATCGGCCGAGATCGTCATCGATGGTGACGATCGTCTCGCGCGCCCAGCCGAAATGAAACGCCCGGTCGACCAGCGCATACTGGAGCTTGGTCGAACTCCTGGTTGCGCTCAACCTGCTGGGGCGTCGACTGCCGGATGTAGATGATCGCCAGTCGCTGCTGATGTTCTCGCGTGATCTTCTCGGGCGTGAGGCCGGCCCGACGCGGCAGGAGATCCCCGTCCATGGTTAGCGGCCTCCTCCCGGCCCGAGGGGCTCTGGATCCGCCGCAGCGCCAGTTGCGCCAAAATCAGCACGACGCCCCGCCGCCGCTGCGGCGTCAGCGTCTCCCAAACGGTCTGGGAAGGGGGGCGGCCCATGACGCGATCCAAGCCAGCGCCCGACCTCGCGAAGCGCCTTGTAGCCCAGAATCGGTAACTCGCAGAATTCTGTCAACTTATAAGAGGTATCTGCTATGGGATATCGAGGCGGCCTTCAAGAACCTCAAGGACGATCTGCAGCTACGGCCGATCTATCACCAGCTGGAGCAGCGCATCGAGGCGCACATCTTCGTGGCTTTCCTCGCCTATTGTCTGCACGTCACGCTGCGCGCCCGGCTCCGGCCGCTGGCTGCCGGCCTCACCCCGCGGGCCGTGCTCGACAAGCTCGCCGCTATCCAGATGCTCGACGTCCACTTCCCAACCACCGACGGCCGAACGCTGATCCTGAGCCGCTACACCGAGCCGAACGTCGACCAGAAACTCCTCCTGCGGCAACTCGGCCTCACTCTGCCGCCGCAGCCGCCGCCGCGAATCGCCGCTCCTGCTCCGGCGGCTCAGCACCCGAAACCCGCCATGTAGTGGAGACCTTCGACCGCCCAGCCTTGATTCCACGGCCCTTTCCACCCGCTCGCCCCCCCAGTTGAGAAAGTCGGGTAGTCCGCGTCCTCGAGATTGCTGGAAGGGTCGACGGTCTTGTCGCCGTCCTCGTCGCCGTCGGCCTCGTCGTCGTAGGCGTAGTAGGAGACCCTCTTGGCGAAGGCTGCGCTCTCCTCGTCGCTGAGCGCGAAATGGGCGGCCGGGAGGACGAGCCCGGTTTCGCGAACGTGCTCGATGAGGGCGGCGCGGGTGTCCCTGACGCGCCCGCGCGGGAGGACGCGGTGTCGGCTGGCCTCGGTTTCGAGGGCCGGTCGCGAGAGGCAGGACAGAAAGTCCTCCATCGCCATGTTTGGCAGGTCCGCGTCCGCCGCGATCGCGTCGCCGGCAATTCGCGCGGCAAGGCCACTGCCGACGCCGTAGCTAAGGCGGCAGTTGAGCACGGTCTGCAGAACTTTGATCCTAAATTCGGCAGTTGGCTCTGATCGTCGTTCGTGAAGCGGGGTGCGTTTCAATCTGCGGTTGCGTCAAGATGGACATAGGCGCGGTGGCGTGCGAAGGGCGCGGCCTTTGAGAAAGGCTTGGAAGGCGCGGGAGAGGATTTCGCGCCAACGCTGCCAGGGCGTCAACTGCTCCGCATTTGTGACCAACCGCCTTAGGAATAGGGCTACCGCTCGAAGCGCCTTTGCGGCGGGAACGGACTTGGCGTGCGTGCTGGCGATCTTGATCGTCGTTTGTCGCGCATGGCGCACCCGTTCGGCGATGGCGTGCAACAACAATGGTCGGCTCGTGATCGCCTCTCGGTGGCGATCGGGCTCGGCCAATCGCGTGAAGATGTTCCACCAATCGTAAAACAACGCCACGAGGCGGGCCGCCAAACGACAGCGCGCCAGGTCGTGAGTGACGAAGCCGCCCCAGCCCCATTGGTTCTTCAACTCGTCGAAAACATTCTCTCCATCGCCGCGGTCGCGATAGAGCTGGCCAAAGCTTTCCAGAGCCTCGAGGAGCGTGGTCGCGAGAACCTGATATTCCCACATCTCCTCGCTCGGGCCGATGTCGAGGAAGGCGAGCCGAGGCGGTCCATCCTCGTCCATCGCGGGCGTCGCCAGCGCGCCTCTCACGCGCCGCCGCAATATGACGACGCGCCGTTGTCGGCTCCAGCCTTGCAATCGAATCTCGGTCTCTTTGGCTTGCCAACCTTGGCCCGAATCGACCCAATCGCTCTGCCCCGAAAGACGCTCGATCGCGCGTTTGACCTTGGCGGTCAGCCGTAGCTTGAACAAATACGGCAAAGCGCGCCGCTCGGCTTCGCCCATGATCCCCTCATTGCCGAAGCCCTTGTCGCCGCGCAAAAGAGAAGGCCAACAATCGCGCGGCGTTCGATCCAACAACGCCCACAGGCCAGGCGCGCTGTGATTGGAAGTGTGCTCGTCGCCCGCGCTCACATCCACATCGAGAACCAATCGCGTCCCCGCCATCGAATAGGTGTGATAGCAGTGGCTGGGCCGCCCAGGCTTCTTGGGATTGTAGCCGACCACCGCTCCTTCCTGATGGCCGTAGAGCGGCTTCACCGTCGTATCGACGTCGAGGATCCACGGCTCGCTCAAAAGCGGCTCCACGCAATGGTCGAGATGACCTCGCAGCCAGTTCGCGCCCGCTTCTTCCTCGATCGCCGCGAACGCCCGCCGAACCGCGTCCTCGCTGACGATCTTGCTCATGTCGAGAAGCTCGGGCAACACGCCGTCGCCTCGCAGCGCCGCGATATGCGCGTAGCGCTTGTGCCCGGCCAACATCGACAACATCGTCGTCCCCAGCACGTCGCGCTTCTTGGGCGCGTTCGGGCTCGTGTAACGCAGCGGGCAATCCGCCACGAACGCCTCGAACAGCCCCGCGGTCTTCAGAAAATCGATGAAGAACGGCAATTGCCCGAGCGGCGTAAGCGCCGCTTCATGGTCAAACTCGACCCGAACCGAACCGGCGAAACTGTCGACCACGACGCCCATGCCCGAGGCGTCGGGTTCAACCGCAGATTGTTCACCCGACGGGTGAGCCCCAAAGCGCGCTAAATCTTCTCTCATGCATATGAAAATGAATGATTCTCACCCCACGGAAAACACCCAAACCGCCGAATTTAGGTTGATTGCGATGCTGCGGATGAGCGCCAAGTCGGAAGTCAGCTTGCCGCCTTCGGCGATCTTGGCGACGATGGAGTGGACGGAGACGGGCGCGTTGGTGCGGACAGAGACGTTGTTGGCCGCCAAAGCAAGGGCGAGGAGCGCGATCAGCGTCGCGTTGCCGAGGTCCTGCTTGCCGAGCCCGTTGACGAGCGCCTCGGTTCGCATTTCGCCGATCATCTCGCGACCCTTCTGTGTGATGTCGGGGCGCGTCTTGGGCTGAAGGGCCGCGGCGTCGTCGGCGTCGCTGGCGCTGGCCTTCGACCCTTTCGCGGCGGGGGCGGGAGGGGTGTAATGGACTTCGTTGACTGCCCCGTTTCTCGGGTCGATGTATAGGGCGATCCGGTCCTTCTTGCCGGGCTTGCTTCCCCATACGCGGTTCGCGCCCTTGGGGAGCTTAGGGGAGCCATACTCGTCGACGTCGACGATTTCTCCATTCTTGGGGACATTGGCCTCGAGCCACGCGAGCTGCGCGCCGACGAAAGCCTCGATGTCGGTCGTGTAGCGACTGTCTTCGTCGGGACGTTGCGTTCGATCTCATGCGGAAAGCTGAGGAATTCGCGCCCGCGATGACGGGGATAGCAACGCCCGGTCACCTTGCCGGTCGCGGCGCCGAGAGCGTCGAAAAAGTAGAGGGTTGCGCGGCGCGTGTCGTCGTGAGTGCGCTGCTCGACCTGACCCGGGCGCAGAGGAACCACCGGCATTGCCCTGCGCGCCAACTGGCTCTCCAACCGAGCCCTCGAAACCGACGACGCCATTATCGACGTGGCCTGCAACGCCTGGCGAAACTCATCGACCAGTCCAAAACGATCACGTCTACCGGCACACGCGCGTGAGCGCGCGTCGTTCAAAAGTCATGACCGTTGGTATAAGGCATTGAAATCGGCGGGGTGCGAGCAGACTTGGGGCGGCTTGCCGGTCACTCCGCCGCCTTGGCGCGCTCCTCTGCCCAGGCGGGCTCGAACGGCACTTCCGGCTCGCGCTCCGGCGGCGGCTTATTTTCCGACTTTCTTCCGGTCGGCGGCTTCGCCTTGGCGGACCCGCCAGAAAGCCAGTGCGACACGCGGTCGAGATAGAGATAGATGATCGGCGTCGTGAACAGCGTCAGCGCTTGGCTGACGAGGAGGCCGCCGACCATCGTGTAGCCAAGCGGCTGGCGCAACTCGGAGCCGCTGCCATGACTCAGCATCAGTGGCACGCCGCCGAGCAGCGCCGCCATGGTTGTCATCATGATCGGCCGGAAGCGCAAGAGCGCCGCCTTGCGAATGGCCTCGACTGTCGTGAGGCCCTCGTCGCGTTCGGCGGCGATGGCGAAGTCGACCATCATGATGCCGTTCTTCTTGACGATGCCGATGAGCAGGATCGTCCCGATCAGCGCGACAAGGCTGAACTCGTAGCCGAACAGCATCAGAGTCGCGAGCGCGCCTAAGCCCGCCGACGGCAAGGTCGAAAGAATGGTCAGCGGGTGAATGAAGCTCTCGTAGAGCACGCCGAGGATCAGATAGACCGAGACCAGCGCTGCGAGAATGAGCAGGGGCACGGTGGTCAGCGAGTCCTGGAACGCCTGCGCGTTGCCCTGGAACGTCGTCGTCAGGCCGCGCGGCAATTGCAGCTCCCGTTCGGCCCGCTGCACCGCTTCGGTCGCCGTGCCGAGCGCCACGTCCTGCGCGAGGTTGAAGCTGATCGTCACAGCCGGAAATTGGCCCTGGTGGCTGATCGAGAGCGGCTGGACCGGAGCGGTCGTCCATTTCGCGAAGGCGCCGAGCGGCACCATCTGATTGGTGGCGGGCGAGCGGATATAGAGTTTGTCGAGCGTAGCGGGGTCGGCCTGAAGCTGGGGCAGCACCTCCTCGATCACCTCGTAGGTGTTCACCTGGGTGAAATACTGGGTGACCTGCCGCTGGCCGAAGGCGTCGTAGAGGGTGTCGTCGATCAGTTGCGGCTGAATGCCGAACCGCGTGGCCATGTCGCGGTCGATCTTGATCGTCAGCGTCGTCCCGGCGTTCTGCTGGTCGGTCGCGACGTCGCGCAGTTCCGGCAGAGATTTCAGCTTGTCGAGGATCTTGGGCGCCCAGGCGTTGAGCTCGTCGAGATTGGCGTCCTGCAGAGTGTACTGGAACTGCGTCCTGGCGAAGCGGCGCGCCGACCGTCACGTCCTGCGCCGCCTGCAGATAGACCCTGAGGCCCTTTATCTGAGCGAGTTCGCGCCGCAGCCGGGCGATGACCTGAAAGACGTTCACGTCGCGCTCGTCCTGCGGCTTGAGCGTGATGAACATGCGCCCGTTGTTCTGCGCCGAATTGCCGACCCCGGCGCCGAGCCCCATCGCCATCGTGTCGACCGCCGGATCGGCCATCACGATGGCGCCGGCCTGCTCCTGCAGCTTGTACATCCCGGCGAACGAGATGTCCTGGCCCGCCTCCGTCGTGCCGAACACAATGCCGGTGTCCTGCTGCGGGAAAAAGCCCTTGGGAATGACGACGAAGAGATAGACGGTCGCGATAACGGTGGCGATGAACGTCAGCAGGGTCGGGAAGCGGTGGCGCAGCACGAAATCGATGCCGCGCTCGTAGCCGCGCGCGAGCGCGTCGAACCCTTTTTCGCTCAGATTGTAGAGCCGGCCATGCCGCTCCTCGTCGTGGCTCTTGAGGAAGCGTGAGGCCATCATCGGCGTCAGCGTCAGCGCGACCAGCGCGGAGACGGCGATCGTCATCGCGATCGTGACCGAGAATTCGCGGAACAACCGTCCGATGATGCCGCTCATCATCAGCAGCGGAATGAGGACCGCAACGAGCGATACGGAGATCGAAATGATCGTGAAGCCGATCTCCGCCGAGCCCTTCAACGCCGCCTGGAGCGGCTTTCGCCAGCTTCGATGTGACGCGTGATGTTTTCCAGCATCACGATCGCGTCGTCGACGACGAAGCCCACGGCGATGGTGAAGGCCATCAGCGACAGATTGTCGAGGCTGTAGCCTGCCGCCCACATGAGCGCGCAGGCGCCGAGCAGCGCGAGCGGCACGGTGACGCTCGGAATGATCGTCGCCCAAAGGCTGCGCAGGAAGACGAAGATCACCATCACGACGAGCCCGATGGTGAGCAGCAGCGTGTATTCGACGTCGCGAACCGAAGCGCGGATTGTCGTCGTGCGGTCGGACAGCACCTTGACATGGATCGTCGACGGGATCGCCGCCTCGAGGCTCATCATCGTCTTCTTGATGGCCTCGACCGTGTTGATGACGTTCGCGCCCGGCTGCTTGAAAACGACCAGAAAGACGCTGCGCTTGCCGTTGCTCCAGGCCGCCTGCGTCGTGTCGGAAGGTCCCATGACCGCTTGGCCGATGTCGCGGATGCGCACCGGCGCGCCGTTGCGATAGGCGATGATGACGTCGTTCCAAGGTTTCGCGGTCGTCAGCTGATCGTTGTCGTAGATGGTGAACGACTGCTTCTGGCCTATGATCGAGCCCTTGGGGCTGTCGACGGTCGCGATGCCGATTTGCGCGCGTACGTCCTCGAGCTGCAGGCTCTTCTCGACGAGCTTCGCCGGATCGATCTGGATGCGAATCGCCGGGCGTTTGCTGGCCGCCGACGCGCACCAGCGATACGCCGGAGATCTGGCTGATGCGCTGGGCGAGAATGTTTTCGGCCGCGTCGTCGACGTCGATGATCGGCGTGACGTCGGACTGGACCGAGAGGATGAGAATGGGCGTGTCGGACGGATTGACCTTGCGATAGGTCGGCGGGCTCGGCAGGTCCTTCGGCAATTGGCCCGAAGCCGCGTTGATCGCAGCCTGGATGTCGTTGGCGGCGGCGTCGATGTTCCGGTCGAGATCGAACTGAACGGTGATCCCGGTCGCGCCGAGCGAACTCGTCGAGGTCATCTGCGAGACGCCCGGAATCTGCGCGATCTGCCGCTCGAGCGGCTGGGCGACCGAAGCCGCCATCGTTTCCGGAGAGGCGCCCGGCAGCGAGGCCGAAACCGAGATGGTCGGAAAGTCGACCTGCGGCAAAGGCGCGACGGGAAGCGACGGAAACGCGACTAGTCCGACCAGCAAAATCGCGACCATCAACAGCGTGGTGGCGACGGGACGGTAGATGAAAGGAGCCGAGACGCCGCCGAACATCGGCTAGCCCCCGCGTCCGGGATCGATGGCGACCAGGGATCCGGGCTGCAGCAGGAATTCGCCCGTCGTGACGATGCGCTCGCCCTCCTTCAGACCCGACGAGACGACCGCCGTGGTCGTGTTCTGGTGCGCCACTTTCACCGACCGAACGACGGCGCGGTTGTGATCGTCGACGACATAAACGAAGAGCCCATCCTGGCCGTGCTGCACCGTGTCCGCTGGAACAACCAAGGCATTCTTGTCGACGCCGAGTTGCAATTCCGTGGTCACCGCGAGGCCCGGCCAAAGGGCGTTGTCCGTGTTCTCGAACTCGGCCTTCAACCGGATTGTACCGGTCGCCAGGTCGATCTGGTTGTCGCTGATCGTCAGCCTGCCAGTCGCGAGCTTTGCGCCGTCCCCGTTCGTGACAGTCACTTGCGGCGAGCCGCCGGCGAGCGCTTGGTTGATGCGGTCGACATACTCCTGCGGCTCGGTGAAGACGACTGCAATCGGCTGCAGCTGGGCGATCGTCACTATCCCGGTCTGCTGTCCCGCATTGACCAGATTGCCTTCGTCGATGAGCCGGAACCCGGCCCGTCCGGAGATTGGCGCGCGGATGGTGGTGTAATCCAGCTGGACGTTGGCGGCGTCGATCGCCGCCGCGTCCGCCGCGATAGACGCGGTGAGCTGGTTGACCAGCGAGTTCTGCGTATCGAGCTGTTGCTGGGTGGCGAAGTTCTGCTTGGCGAGCGTGGCGTAGCGGGCCAGATCGAGCTTTGCGTTGGCAAGATTGGCCTCGTCCTGCGCCTTCTTGGCCGTCGCCTGATCGAGCGCGGCCCGAAACGGCCGCGGATCGATTTGCGCCAACAGGTCGCCTTGCTTGACCATCTGGCCTTCCTTGAAGGCGATTTTGACGATCTGGCCGTCGACCCGCGCCCTCACGAGCACGGTGTTGTAGGCCTGAACCTGCCCGAGTCCTTCGAGGACGAGGGGAAAGTCCGCGCGTCCGACTGGAGCCACGGAGATAGCGATCGGCGCGGGGCCGCCGGATTGGCCCTGTTGGGATTTCGATCCGAATTGTCCCCCAACTGCTGTGGTCGAGGTCTGGCTCGGCGTCGTCCAAATTCTGCCGTGCAACTGGCGGGCGAGCCCGGTCAAAGCCGGCGCCCAGCGTTCGGTCGCGTCGGGCGCGTAGATCCCGTACCCGGCCGCCGCGGCGAGCGCCAAGCCCGCTATCCCAACCAACCGACCAAACCCCATCCCTCAGGTCCTTGAAGCCTATCGATCTCGCTGTCGCTCGGAGCGGTCTTATGCGCCCACGCTCACGGCGACAAACAGGAAATATCATTGATCTGATCGGCAGGAGCCAAGTTCAACCAAATTTGACCGGCCGAGAGCGCCTTGGATTTGCTTGAGGCGAACGCCCGAGGAATACGAGAGCAATCCAGCGACCCGGAAGGGCAAGATCCTTTCCCGTAGCGTGGTGCGGCTGAGGGCTCGGACCACGACAATTCCCGGTCTAAGCAGCCGACCAGCGCCGTTGGCGCGCCATTATGAGTGAAAATGGTGGCGGCGCGGGCCGGTTTGTCCGAGTCTCTCCACGGGCGATCGTGTTGAGGCTGACAACTCTGCGGTGGCTTGCGACCCCGATAAGCAGTCTGGCCCGCGCTACATAGAGGTACCATTTTTTGTCGCCCCCGGGAACGGGGAGCACGCGTGGCAGTGTCTCGACTATACCTGCGGCGTCACGGTCGCCTTCCTTTGGATGGAGGCGAAGATGCAAGTGATCATTGAGCGGTGCGCCGGGTTTGACGTGCATCAGGAGGCGGTCGTTGCCTGCGTCTTGATCGGCGCCCCGGGCGAGCGGCCGAGGAAGCAGGTGCAGACCTTTTGGACGATGACGCGCGATCTGGAAGCGTTGCGGGACTGGCTGCAAGAGCTTGGGGTGACGCAGGTCGGCATGGAGAGCACCGGCGTTTACTGGCGCCCGGTCTATGCCGTGTTGGAAGGGCATTTCGACCTCATCGTCGGCAACGCCCGGCATATCCGTAACGTGCCGGGTCGCAAGACCGATGTGAAGGATGCCGAGTGGATCGCCGATCTGGTCCGCCATGGGCTGATTGCCAAGAGCTTCGTTCCGCCGGCGCCGCAGCGCGAGTTGCGCGAGTTGCTGCGCTATCGCCGCAAGCTGGTGGAGAGCCAGGCGGCCGAGCGCAACCGGCTCCTGAAGCTCCTGGAGACGGCCAACATCAAGCTGGCCAGCGTCGCCAGCGACGTCTTCGGGGTTTCCGGGCGCGCCATGTTGAAGGCTCTGATCGAGGGCAGCGCCTCGGCCGAGGCGATGGCGGACCTTGCCAGAGGGCAATTGCGCCGTAAGCGGGACGATCTGGTTCTGGCGCTCGAAGGGCGGATGGAGGAGCACCATCGTTTCCTACTGGCGACACAACTGCGCCGGCTCGAAGCGGCCGAGCACGATATCGCCGCCCTCGACGACCGCATCGAAGCAAAGCTCGCACCTTACTGCGTTCAGCACGCCCTGCTGATGCAGATCCCTGGCGTCGACTGGGTGGTCGCCGCCGCCCTCATCGCCGAGATCGGTGTCGATATGAGCGTCTTCCTCAGCGTCTACCATCTCGCCGCATGGGCCGGCGTGTGCCCCGGCAACCATGAGAGCGCCGGCAAGCAGAAGAGCGGGCGCGCCCGCAAGGGCAATGTCCATCTGCGCACCATGCTCGTCGGCGCCGCCATTTCCGCCGCGCGGACCAAGGGCAGCTACCTCAAGGACAAGTTCCACCGCCTCAAGGCGCGCCGCGGCGCCATGCGCGCGGCTCTCGCCATCGCTCACAAGATCCTCGTGGCTGCCTATCACATGCTTACCAAGGGCCTGCCCTACCGCGAACTCGGAGAAGCCTACCTCGACCAGATCGCCCAGACCCGAACCGTCGCCAACCTCAAACGACGTATCGAGCGCCTCGGCTACAACGTCACCCTCGAACCAAAGGCCGAGCCCGCATGACCCCACATCCGCGCTGAAGCTATTTTCATGGCAGAGATTCTTGGGTGGGCCAACGGATCGAGACGAACCGATTGCACCACTAACAGGCTGTGGAGAAAGCAGATTTGGACCCGACTTGGTTCACTTTGAGCCCGTTTCGATTCTGATATGTTTCGAACATTCGGAGAACATCGCGCTTTCTCAACAGCCTGCTAGTCGGTGCTTTAAAGCTTCCAAAAGCCGATTGGCTTCTTCCCTCGTAAGGTATGGCACCTTGATCGTGCGAGCCCAGAAAAAGCTCTTCCCCGTCACACTCGCTACTTCTGGAAACGGCATTCGTCGAGTAATGCCTCGTTCTCGATTTGGGACTGACTTGAGAAATCGCACCGGCCGATATCGGGTATCCCGGCATCGCGCGCCGGCCCAGTAACTTCGGCCGCAGCGATGAGACCCTCCCATTTGTGGGAGTAGAAGACGATATCCTGCGGTTGAAGGCCATCAACTACGTATTTGACACCCCCATACGCCGCTACCCAGTTCCGTTCCATCATTTGCCATACTGCGTCCTCATCCCAAGAACGGTTCGTATCAAAAAGGACTCCTTTGATAGACGCTGGATTGCGGTGGCGATCATACGGTAGTGCCAAAAAATGCAAAGTAGTGGTGCCCGCCGAAATCGAAGATGCAATAGGGCGAGAAGTCGACCGTGAGACCACAGCGCTTCCAGTAGTCGACTGCATCTATGAGTTCGTCGTTTGCCGCGTTGCCAACAATCAAAAATCTCTGCCGTTCTTTAAACTCTGCCGGTGACAGTGTCCTTTCCAGCGAGAACGCCTCCTTATGCTCTTCCGCCAACGAAATGCCATCTTTTTGAACATAAGCCCGATACTTGGAGCCTCTTGCAAAATTCATCGACGCGGCGAATTTTCCCTGTGTTCGCGGGGCGGAGGGGCCGGCGCTCAGGCCGGCGCGGGCCTGAGCTGCGTGACGCGGAGTATTTGATCGACCGCGAGTGCCACCACGCCGAACATGAGGTGGCATTTGACCTTGATCGCGCCGCGCACGCGCACGGACCGTGCGCCGAATTCATCCTTCAGTCGGGCGTTGACGCGTTCGGCCAGGGTGCGAAAATCAAAAATCACGTCGTCCGGATCGGGCATATGGATGAGTTTCATGCGCTCGACTTCTTTGGCCCATTCGGCCTTGGCTTCGTGCTGGGCGCGAAAGTTGCGATCGATGATCGGCGCATGGCCGAGCGCCTTGCTGTGGTCATGGATGGCGGCGGCGTCGTAGGCCGCATCCATTAGATCGTAGAGATAGGAGACGCGGGCGCCGGTCATGGTCATCAAGGGAATGGCGACCTGACTGTCGTGGACGGAAGCCGAGGTCAGTACGCAGGAGACCGGGATTTGGCCGCAGGCGACATCCAGATGCAGTTTGTAGCCGATCCAGGTTTCCTTGTAGCCCTTGCTGTTCTTCTTGGAGCCGACATCGCACGCGGTGGGCAGATCGGCGAGCATCTGATCGAGGTTCTGCGTGGTCTGCCGTTCGAGGCGCGTCGGCTCGGGTTTTGGCCGTTCCTCGTCCTTGCGCGGGCGTCCGCGCTTGCGCGTCGGCTGAGCGCCATCGGGCGGCGGCGGATCCCCCTTATTGTCGTTCGGCTCCGTCTTGACCGGCTTCTCGCGCGCCTCGATCTCGGTCGCGTCGCGCGCGATCACGCCGACGATGCGCCCGCCGAGCGAGCGCTCGATCAGCGCCGCGTGCATCTTGTCGGGCAGATCGCCCTGCGCAAACTCCGCGAAGGCGCGGGAAAAGGTAGCTTCCGATGGCACTTGCGAGCGTCGTTCCCAACCGAGAATGCGACGCAGCGACCTGTCGACATCGAGGCGCTCGATCAGAGCGGTGGTGGTAGGGCCGCCCAGCACCGCCTTGGCGACGAAAGCCCTGGCGAGGGCGCGGCGATCGTCAGGCGGGCGGCCGGCGCCTCGGGGCGGTTCGGGAACGAAGGCCTCGAGGCCGATCACGTCGAGGGTCGTGACGAGCCGCCCGAGCGCTTCGGTCATCGGGTCGACTTCCTCGCGAAGCCAAGGAAACAGATAGCCCTGGATGTGGTTCCAGCGCGCTTTCATAGCGTCGAGAGGATCGTCGGTCATTGCTGTTGCTAGGGTTCAGGACGATAGAATTGACACTATATTGAAATCTTTCTCACAGTAAAGCGGAATATTGTAGAATATTGCCTTGACAACCGCTGGATGGAGTCTAAATATATTGCCTCGATTTGAGAGGGGTTATGAGAGGCGTTCCAAATAAATTTGCAACTGGCTCCTTGGTTTCAAGCTGGTCATAAGTCCACTGACCAGCGGTTTGTCCGTAGCGCAAGGCTTGCAGCATTGCGTCTGAACCTGCGAAGCCTCTTTTAAGTTCGAAAATTACCAAGTCGCCAGCGCGGCCAAGAGCATACAAATCTGCCTCCGGTTGGATCGGGCGCTCTTGGAATATCGGCATCAAGCGGGCATCCTCGAATAGGATGTCAATGAGGTTGTTTGCGATAAGGATTTCAAGGTCCTTTTCAACTCGAGAATCCCCTCATTTCGATTTTCGCCAATGAAATCAATAAGTTATAGAAATGCCACTGATAACCATTAACATATTGATTTCATTGCGATTTTCAGCATACGGCGAAAAATGAGGGGATGAGTGAGCCTTTTCAATCCTTCCAATCTGGGCAAAATCCATGAACTCTATTGGCTCAAGGGTCCTGACGCCGCTTACATCTCCAATCTTGTAGAGCAAGGTCGCCTCCTGTGCGTCTGCTTCGGTTACAACTCTACAACCATCGGTCGTTTTCGAGATCATGCAATCGGCACAATTGTCGGAAGCTTGCGCATCAGGCACGAGGCGCACGAAGGAAGCTGTCATTCTCGGTGGTTTCCGCGCCTTTGTGGTGCCTTTTGAGGTGCGTCATTTCTTATTGGACCATTCGTTGGCGTGGCCGAAGAAACCTGCTTAGGCGTCAGCAGAATGGGGGCTCTCGTCAACCTCACGAATCCCCTCATTTTGAAGGACTCGAAAACGCCTGAATTTTTGATTCTCGCGCATGGCGATGTGGCGAATCGTGCGGGCAGGCGGGGATGCGCAAGTCGATCGATCGGATGGAATTGGTTCATGATTTTCTGAAGCGCGCGTTTGCGGGGAGTTTGCACGCCAAGCGGATTTTTCGCTGGCCAATGGGACGTTGGGGGTTCTGACGGGGGCGTCGTTGGCCGTTTCGGTCATCGGGCACGCGCTGGCGCAAGCGCGCGGTCTGATGGACAGACACGCGATCAAACAGGTCGATCGCCTGCTGAGCAACGCCGGGGTCGTCGTATGGGACCTGTTCGCGCCATGGGCGCGCGAGGTCGTGGGCCAGCGCAAGGCGATCGTCGTGGCGATGGATTGGACCGATTTCGACGCCGACAATCAGGCCACGCTCGCTTTGAACCTCATCACGCGCCACGGCCGGGCGACGCCGCTCCTGTGGCTGACGGTCGACAAGGACGAACTGAAGGACCGGCGCAACGACTTCGAAGACCTCTGCCTGACGCGTTTGAAGGCGATCCTGCCCGAGGGCGTGGCGGTGACGATCCTGGCCGATCGCGGCTTCGGCGACGTCAAACTGTTCGAATTCCTCGAAAGCCTCGGCTTCGGTTACGTCATCCGCTTTCGCGGCAACGTTCATGTGACCGCGGCGGACGGTGAGACGCGCCTGGCCGCCGACTGGGTCGGCAAGAAAGGGCGCGCGCGCCTTCTGCGCGGCGCCGAACTCACCGCCGCGCGCCACAAGGTCGGCGCGGCGGTCTGCGTCCACGCCAAGGGGATGAAGGAGGCTTGGCATCTGGCCGCCAGCGATGCGACCGCGAGCGCCTCCCAGATCGTCAACCTCTACGCCAAACGATGGACGATCGAGCCGGGGTTCCGCGACACCAAGGATTTGCGTTTCGGCATGGGCCTGAGCGTCCTGCGCATCGGCGATCCGCAACGGCGCGACCGTCTGCTGCTGCTCAACGCCTTGGCGATCCTCCTCCTGACCCTGCTCGGCGCGGCCGGCGAAAGCCTCGGCATGGACCGATCGCTCAGAACCAGCACGATCAAACGCCGCGTCCATTCGCTGTTCCGCCAGGGCTGCCTGCTCTACGATCTCATTCCCAACATGCCCGAGCGACGCTTAAGGCCGCTCGTTGAAAAATACGAAGAACTCCTAAATCAAAACAACGTCTTCACACAAACCTTCGGCCCCGCCTGAATGAGGGGATGCGTGAGCTCGTCAACAATTGCGTCGCGAGCCTGCCCTTGCGGAAAAAGTCATCGAGTCGGCCACGTACTTCTTGACGGCAATCTCCTTCCGGCCGCGCATCATCGCCATCGCGTCCTCGCGACGGCACTGGTTCGGAAACTCCATCAAACGCAATGGCGTGAGCCGCCAGAGCATGATGCGATTTGATCGAACCAATGTCGTCATCGCGAGCGTAAGCCAAGCGATCCAGAGATGAAGGGCCGCGACGGCGCCCATGCATCGCCGCGTCGCTTCTCCCAAAAAAGAAACAAAAAGATAACCTATTGATTCTGTTTAGCGATCGAGACGCAAGCAATTGACATACGATTCATTCACGGGGATCGCCCAAGAGGGCGGCCCCAAGCCGCGATGACAATTCCATCCGAACGCATCATGCCCTAGTCCATCCGCATCGGGATGCCGGCCTCCGCCATGCGGTTCTTCGCCTGACGGATCGTGTATTCGCCGAAATGGAAGATCGAGGCGGCGAGCACCGCGCTGGCATGCCCTTGCGTGACCCCCTCGACGAGATGATCGAGATTCCCCACGCCGCCCGACGCGATGACCGGGATAGACACCGCGTCGGCGACCGCCTGCGTCAGCTCGAGGTCGAAGCCCAGCCTGGAGCCATCGCGATCCATCGAGGTGAGCAGAATCTCACCCGCCCCGAGTTCGGCGACTTCGCGCGCATAGGCGACCGCGTCGATGCCGGTCGAGCGGCGCCCGCCGTGGGTGAAAATTTCCCAGCGCTGCGGCTCGTCGGGCGCGGAAACGCGCTTGGCGTCAATGGCGACCACGACACACTGGCTGCCGAACTTTTCCGCCGCGTGGCGCACGAATAAGCGTTCGGCGACCGCGGCCGAGTTGATCGAGGCCTTGTCGGCGCCGGCGAGCAGGAGATTGCGGATGTCATCGGTCGTGCGCACGCCCCCGCCGACCGTCAGCGGCATGAAGCACACCTCCGCCGTGCGCCGCGCGACGTCGAGCAGGATGCCGCGATCCTCGTGGCTCGCGGTGATGTCGAGGAAGCAGAGCTCGTCCGCGCCCGCCTTGTCGTAGGCGATCGCGCACTCGACCGGATCGCCCGCGTCGCGCAGGTTGACGAAATTGACGCCCTTGACCACCCGGCCGTCCTTGACGTCGAGGCAGGGAATTACGCGGACCTTGAGGGTCATGGAACCGGTCCCTCGGATTGGCGAGATCCAGCGCCTTTTGCCCGCAGGAGCGCCAAGGCCTCGCGCGGATCGAGCCGCCCGTCGTAGAGCGCCCGGCCGGCGACCGCGCCGGCGAGACGAGCGCAGTCGGGCTCCGTCAGGCGCTCGATATCTTCGATCGAGGCAAGGCCTCCGGAGGCGATGACCGGGATCGACAGGGCGTCGGCGAGCGCGACCGTACTCGCGACGTTGAGGCCGACGAGCGCGCCGTCGCGCGAAATGTCGGTGTAGATGATCGCGGCCACGCCAGCGTCCTCGAACCGGCGGCCAAGATCGAGCGCAGAGATGTTCGACGCTTTTACCCAGCCTTCGACCGCGACCCGGCCGTCGCGCGCGTCGATCCCGACAGCGATCGCGCCAGGAAACAGGCGCGCCGCCTCGCACACGAAGCCCGGATCACGCACGGCGGCCGTGCCGATGATCACGCGCGTGACCCCGCTCTCGAGCCAGCCGCGCACCGTCTTCATGTCACGCACGCCGCCGCCGAGCTGCATCTTCATGGTGAGCCCGGAAAGAATCCGACTGACCGCCACGGCGTTGACGGGCTTGCCGGCGAAGGCGCCATCGAGGTCGACGACATGCAAATATTCGAACCCCTGCTCGGCGAAGGCGCGGGCCTGCGCGGCGGCGTCGGAATTGAACACCGTCGCCTGCGCCATGTCGCCGCGGAGGAGTCGCACGCACTCGCCGTTCTTGAGGTCAATGGCGGGAAAGAGAATCACGGGCGCCAGTTCAGGAAATTGGCGATCAGCATGAGGCCGAGCGTCTGGCTCTTTTCGGGATGGAATTGCGTGCCGACGATGTTGTCGCGCGCGACGATCGCCGTCACTGGCGCGCCGTAGTCGGCGGTCGCGACGACGTCGGCGGGATTATCGGCAAAAAGCTGGTAGGAATGGACGAAATAGGCATGCAGACCGTCCGGCCCGGTCCTTATGCCCTCGAGCACGGGATGGGCGCGCCTCAGGTCGAGCGTGTTCCAGCCCATGTGCGGAATCTTGAGCGCCGGATCGTTCGGCTTGATCGCCGCGACGTCGCCGCCGATCCAGTTCAGGCCCGCCGCCGTTTCATGTTCGAGGCCGCGGGTGGCGAGCAGCTGCGCGCCGACGCAGATGCCGAGGAAGGGCCTGCCTCGCCTGCGCACGGCATTCTCGAGCGCCTCGACCATGCCCGCGACATTGTCGAGCCCGCGCCGGCAATCGGCGAAGGCGCCGACGCCCGGCAGCACGACGCGGTCAGCCGCGAGCACGTCCGCGGGCCGCGAGGTGACTTTCACTTCGTGGCTCATGCCCAAATCGCGCGCCGCCCGCTCGAACGCCTTTTGCGCCGAATGCAGGTTGCCCGAGCCGTAATCGATGATTGCGACCGTCATAGGATCCGGCGCTACAGCGCCCCCTTGGTCGAAGGCACGCGCTCCGCCTGGCGCGGATCGATCGCAACCGCGGCCTTGAGCGCCCGCGCGACGCCCTTGAAACAGGATTCGGCGATGTGATGGCTGTTGACGCCGTAGAGCGTCTCGATGTGCAAGGTCAGGCCGGCGTTGCCGGCCAAGGCCTGGAAGAACTCGCGCACCAGCTGCGCGTCGAAAGCTCCGAACTCGTTCGGTCGGGAATTCGGTGCGGAACACGAGAAACGGCCGCCCCGACACGTCGAGCGCGACGCGGGTCAACGTCTCGTCCATCGGCAAGAGGCAGTCGGCGTAGCGGGTCAGACCCTTCTTGTCGCCGAGCGCCATGGCGAGGGCCTGCCCCAGGGCAATGCCGACGTCCTCGACCGTGTGGTGGTCGTCAATATGTCGGTCGCCCTCGGCGCGGACGGTGAGATCAATCAGGGAATGGCGCGCGAGCTGGTCGAGCATATGGTCGAAGAACCCGACCCCGGTCGAAATGTCGGAAACGCCCGACCCGTCGAGATCGAGGCCGACCTCGATGCTCGTCTCCTTGGTTTTGCGTGTGACCGCACCCTTGCGCATGGGGAATCCAGAGCCCGCGAAACGTTCGGCGGCGTGATAGCAAGCCCGGAGGTGATTTGCCACCCACAGAACGCTCCCGTTCCGGCCGCCACCGGCGAGGCCTTGCCCAAGAGCCAGTCCAAAGGCTTGCCTATGGAACCTTTACTGACGTCCGCGCCAGATCGGACAGCCTACTTCCTTTCCGAGCACGTGTCGGCTCGGCGCGCAGGATGAGGTGATCGCGCACGTACTGCTTGATGAAGCCGTTGCGATAATGGCTGCTGATCACCGGGTTGGCGAGGTCCATGTGTTCGATCTCGGTCTGCAGCTTGCCGTGATGGAGCTTGGTGATCTTGCGGCCGAAGATCGTCGTAATCTTGTTTGGCTGACCGATGGTGCGATTGGCGTCGAGGAGCCGCTCGCCGAGCCTGTCGAGCGTGGCGCGGCGATGGAAGACGAGGTTGTCGCAAAACTCAGTCTGGGCAAAGAACAGCCGATGAGGGCAGCCGGCGTGCTCTCGCTCGTCGGCGGTGAAGAAGGGCGTGAAGCAGGCGAGCCACTTCTGGCCGCAGGCGACGAGGTCGCGAGGGCTTAGCTCGTCGGCCAGCTCCTGCAGGCGTTGGGGTTTGGCGCACCGCATGAAAGCGTTCGAGCATTGCTGAAAGTCGATGCCATCCTCGCGCATGCGGTTTGCCAACCAATGATGCTGGTTGAGGCAGACCTGCGCCGAGAACGGCAGGTAGGGCCACATGCGCACGAACATGCGGCCCCATCGCTCGTCATTGACGTAGAAATTGAATTGTACAACCCAACGCTCAGCAAATTGCAGATGCCAGCGGTTTACCGTCCTGTCGCCGATGGCGATCATGATGCGCGCCGGTTCGCGTGCCTTCGGTACGGCGACGACCTCGTCGGGCTTGGCGCCTTTGAAGTACGGTTCGATGAACTCGTCGCGGCGGCCCTTCGGCGCCTCCAGAACCGGAATGTCACGCGTCTCCGACCACTGCCTCAGCCGCTGCTGAAAGCGATCGGCAACGCCATGCAACGCGCCTCGGCTCACCGGGTGCAAGTGTCGGTAGGTGTCGAAAAACCCAATAACCCTCTCCGGCTGCTGAAACGGCTGGATCAATCCGTTGAGCAGGATCTGGTCGAAGAATCGATAGTGAAAGCGAATGCTGTCCTTATGGTGCTCATAGAAGGAGTTCATGGAAGCCCCCACCGATGTGAACTCGGCGGGGTAGCTCATCTCTCCGGCTCCCGCGCTCCCCTCTAGCGGCCGCAGGGATATAAAGGCAAAGCCGTTGGCTTGGTTAGAGGAAGTCTGCTCCGAGTGGCGTCGAACGGAGCGGAGGATGACGAAGGCGAGATGAAAGATTGAGGCGGGGCTGAAGGCGAAGTTCGCGGTCGAGGCGTTACGCGAACAAGCGACAGGGAACGACCTGGCGCAGTGTCATCATCCGAACCAGATTTACGCCTGGAAGAAGCATCTGCTGGACCCTGCGGCGCGGGCGTTTGATCCGAGGGTCGGGCTGGACGCCGAGGCGGCGTCGGCGCGCGAGATCGAGAGGCTTCACGCCAAGGCTTGTCCTCGGGCTCGACCCGAGGATCGGCCAGCTGACGATCGAGAACGATCCCCGATCGAGTCGGGGACGAGCTTTTTCGCCAAGAGGTTCGGCAAATGAGCGCGCCGGACCGTCGAGCCAAGCTCGATCGCGCGCATGGCGATCTGTCGATCCGCCGGCCATGCGCGATGCCGGGCCTGGCGCGCTCGGGCGCCCACCGCAAGCCGCGACCGGCCAATGACGACGATCGGGAGGCGATGCGCATCGACGCGCTGTTCACCGCGCGGCCGTTCTTTAAGCGCGCGGCGGATCGCTCGAACGCTTAGCGAAGAGGACTTTCCGATCGAGCGTAGGCGCGTGCGCCGGCTGATGCGGCGGATGGGCGTCGGGGCGCTCGGGCCGAAGCCGGGCGCCAGCAAACCCGCGCCGGGGCGCAGGATTTACCCCACCCTCTCGCGCGACCCGACGATCGACCGGCCGAACCAGGTCTGGGCGGCCGATATCCCCTACATCCCGATCGGCCGCGGCTTTCTCTATCTGGTCACCGTCATCGACTGGGCGAGCCGGCGGTTCCTTCCTGACGGCTGCCGAACACGATGGACGCGTCTTTCTGCGTGGCGGCGCTGGAGGAGGCGCTGGCCCGATACGACAACCGGAGATCTTCAACACCGACCAGGGCAGCCAATTCACCGGCGCGGCATTCACCGGCGTGCTGGTCGAGGCCGGCGTGCGCGTCTCGATGGGCGGGCGCGGGCGCTCACATGGACAACGTGTTCATCGAACGCGTCTGGCGCTCGCTCAAACACGAGGACGTTTATCTGAAAGGCTATGCCGATGGCCGCGAGGCGAAAATCGGCGTCGGCGAATGCTTCGCCTTCTACAACGAGCGCCCTCTTCATCAGGCGCTCGGCTATCGCGCGCCGATGGCCGTCTGGCGCCAAGGCGCGGCGCCGGCAGCCCGTGGGCACCTGGACAACGCTCGCGCGTTGACCACATGCCCACAGGTGGACCAGAATCAGCAGCAGACAGAACCCTTGGCGGCTTGATAAAGGACAACCAGCAGTCGGCCTTCCAATTAAACCGCCGCCAAAACGGTCCCGCTGAGCGGGGCCACTTCAAACTCTGGCCCGGGGTGAATGAACGTCGGTGTCACAGCAAAACTGCCGAGGCCCCGATGCACCGCATCCATGAGAGAAAGGCAGGGCAAGCGCTCATGCACAAATTGCGATTGTGAGCGCCGTTATAAATCAGCGACGAAACTTCGCCTATCGCGTGGCGCGATTGCCTCAAGCAGCATTGCTCGCGAGCGCCGATACGATCGCATCGCCCATCTGTTTGGTAGAAACGACGTCGCAGCCGTCGCTCCGGATGTCGGCGGTTCGCAGGCCATGCGCCAGCACGCTGGCAGTTGCGGCTTCCAACCGACCAGCTGCGTCGTTAAGACCGAAAGAATAGCGCAGCACCATGCCGAAAGAGCCGATAAACGGTCGCGCATCTTGCCGAGCTCGACGAGCGCGGACGGATCGAGGCGCGCGCGCTGGCGCGCCGGCTGATCGGCGCTGACAAAATAAGTCCTGATTACGCGCTTGCGTCAGCCAGTTTTAGCAAGCGGTAAGGCATCGGGGCGGTCCTCAGCGCAACGAATGCGAGGCGGGGGATGATGGTTTCGAGATCGTATCGGCGATTAAATCGATATTCGAACTCCGCGAGATATCGAGGGACGTGTTTTTCTCGCACGGCTCGGTAGGTCCCCACGAGGGCGGCTTTGATATTGCCCAACGCGGTATTGACCCATTTGAAAGCAGGGGTGCGAACCGCTTGCTTGCCGCTTCCGGTCTTTATTGAGGTGTGCAGGCATCCGGCCTGGGTGACAGCGGCGAAGCACGCCAGACCGTCGGAGACGATATTGGCGCCGGGCTTGAGCGCGGTGCTTGTGAGTTTTCGGATCGCAAAGCTGCTGAAGGCTTTGACGGGCCGAAGGATGATTTGATCTGGCTTGCCATCGTCCGTTGTCGCGATCGCAGCGACGAACGGCGTCTTGCCTGTTGCGCCTCGCCCGCGGCGGCCGGACCGGGCGCCGCCGATATCGGCGTCGTCCATCTGGACGTTACCTTTCAAGCGTTTGCTCGCGTTACGCTCCAGCATGACTTAAGCGAGCTTGTGCTTCATCATCCAAGCAGCCGTCTGGGTGACGCCGAGGCGTCGACCGAGTTCGATACTGGAAATGCCCTTCTTTGATTGCGTGACCAGGTCGATCGTCTTGAACCAGATGCGCAGCGGCAGCTTACTCGAAGCGAAGATCGTTCCCGCTTTGACAGAGGTCTGCTTGCGACACGCGTTACACCTCACGCATCCCCTCAATTAGGCGAGGCCGAAGGTTTGTGTGAAGACGTTGTTTTGATTTAGGAGTTCTTCGTATTTTTCAACGAGCGGCCTTAAGCGTCGCTCGGGCATGTTGGGAATGAGATCGTAGAGCAGGCAGCCCTGGCGGAACAGCGAATGGACGCGGCGTTTGATCGTGCTGGTTCTGAGCGATCGGTCCATGCCGAGGCTTTCGCCGGCCGCGCCGAGCAGGGTCAGGAGGAGGATCGCCAAGGCGTTGAGCAGCAGCAGACGGTCGCGCCGTTGCGGATCGCCGATGCGCAGGACGCTCAGGCCCATGCCGAAACGCAAATCCTTGGTGTCGCGGAACCCCGGCTCGATCGTCCACCGTTTGGCGTAGAGGTTGACGATCTGGGAGGCGCTCGCGGTCGCATCGCTGGCGGCCAGATGCCAAGCCTCCTTCATCCCCTTGGCGTGGACGCAGACCGCCGCGCCGACCTTGTGGCGGGCGGCGGTCAGTTCGGCGCCGCGCAGAAGGCGCGCGCGCCACGGCGCCATCAATCTTGAAACCGGCCAGACGCAGATTCTCGCCGTCGAGAAAGGTCAACGCGCTCAGCTTCATCAAGCTATTGGGCGAGATTGAGGGCACGCATACCGCGATGCGCCTCATCCCTCACCCATCCCCTCATTTACGCGAGCCCGAAGGTTTCGGTGAAGACTCTGTTTTGGCGTAGCAATTCCTCGTATTTGGCGACGAGCGGCCGCAGTCTTTGCTCGGGCATGTTGGGGATGAGGCCGTAGAGCAGGCAACCCTGGCGGAACAACGAATGGACGCGGCGTTTGACCGTGCTGGTTCTGAGCAATCGGTCCATGCCGAGGCTTTCGCCGGCGGCGCCGAGCAGCGTCAGCAGCAGGATCGCCAAGGCGTTGAGCATTAGCAAGCGGTCGCGCCGCTGCGGATCGCCGATGCGTAGCGCGCTCAGCCCCATGCCGAAGCGCAAGTCTTTGGAATCCCGGAACCCAGGCTCGATCGTCCACCGCTTGGCGTAGAGTTTGACGATCTGGCCCGCGCTCGAACTTGCGTCGCTGGCGGCCAGATGCCACGCCTCTTTCATGCCCGTGGCGTGGACGCAGACCACCGCGCCGACCTTGTGGCGGGCGGCCGTGACCTTGGCGCCGCGCAGCAGGCGCGCCCGTCCGCCCTTGCCGACCCAGTCGGCGGCCAGGCGCGTCTCGCCGTCCGCCGCGGCCACTTGAACATTGCCGCGAAAGCGGATGACGTAGCCGAAGCCGAGCCTGTCGAGGAACTCGAACAGCTTGACGTCGCCGAAGCCCCGATCGGCCAGGATCGTCACCGCCACATCTTCGGGAAGAAGCGCCTTCAGACGGCAAAGGCAGAGGTCCTCGAAGTCGTTGCGCTGGTCCTTCAATTCATCCTTGTCGACCGTGAGCCACAGGAGCGGCGTCGCGCGGCCGTGGCGGGTGACGAGGTTCAGCGCGAGCGTGGCTTGGTTGTCGGCGTCGAAATCGGTCCAGTCCATCGCCACGACGATCGCCTCGCGCTGGCCCACCATCTCGCGCACCCACGGCGCAAACAGCTCCCACACGACGACGCCGGCGTTGCTCAGCAGACGATCGACCTGTTTGATTGCGTGCCTGTCGACGAGACCGCGCGCCCGCGCCAGCGCATGCCCGATGACGGAAACGGCCAAGGACGCCCCCGTCACAACGCCGACCACCCCGTTGGCCAGCGAAACAATCCGTTTGGCGTGCAGGCTCCCTGCAAACGCCCGCTCCACAAAATGATGAATGAATTCCACGCGCTCGACCGGCTTCCGCATGAGCCACCTTCCCCCGCTGATTCGCGACAGCGCAACGCGGTGACCCGCCAATTCAGGCAATTTCGAGTCGGTCTAAATGAGGGGATTCATGAGGCCTCATCCACGTCTTCGTCGACAACGCTAGCTATCACAAGGCTGATGTCGTCAAAGAACGGCTTGCGGCGGCCGGGCGCAAAATCGTGCTGCACCTTCTTCCACCCTACTGTCCCCATCTCGATCCCATCGAACGGTTGTGGGCCTTGATGCACGAAAACGTCACCCACAACCGGGATTACAAGACCTTCAACGAATTCCGCCGAGAGATCCTCAAATTCCTCCGACATACCGTGCCCAAACAATGGAAGCGGTTCTGCGACCAAATCACGGACACTTTCCGCGTGATTCATCGCGCCGATTTTCGCGTTATCGCTTAGCCGGCGTATATCGCTCAAAAATTCCTCTGTTGTCCCGCGTAGGGAATTTGCGCGCGAGACCCTTCAAATCATTGTTCTTTTCCGGACCGATCCGGCCAGAATCGGCCAGAACCGGATGAATTCCCTGCAGAATTCCCTGAAAGCAGGGAATCGGACGATTCACAGGAGACGGCGGGCGCCGCGGGCGAGTCCGGTCGCTGCGCAATCAACCGAGGGTACGCATTGCTCGGCGCGACCCGTGTTTTGTTAACTTAAATTCGTTGCCCCGAGGTTCTCGACTGGTGTCGGGCGAGCGGCCTCGATTACATCCTCGGCGTCGCGCCGACTACGACGTTGCGCCGGCATGTCGAAAGTCTCGAAGCCAGTGTAAAGGCACGGTTCGAAGCCGCGCCCAGAGACGGCAAGCTTCGTCGTTTCAAAGAGTTCTTCGACGGCGCGCAAAGCTGGAGCCGGGTCGAGCGGATCATCGCCCGGGTCGAAGCGGGCGCGGAAGGATCAGACACGCGCTTCGTCGTCACCAATCTGAACAAGCGCAACGCTCGCGTGCTCTACGAAGACGTCTATTGCCGGCGCGGCCAGGCCGAAAACCACATCAAATCCTGGAAGACGCATCTGGCGTCGGATCGCACCTCATGCACCAAGGCGACCGCCAATCAGTTTCGGCTTTTCCTGCACGCCGGCGCCTACTGGCTGATGTGGGGGCTGCGCGCATCGATGCCCAGGCGTTCGATGTGGCGCGTTGCCCAATTCGACACGTTGCGCCTGCGCCTCGTCAAGATCGCCGCCCGCGTCGTCGAGATGAAAACCATGATCCGCGTCCATCTGCCGACGTCATGCCCCGGCCAGGAAATCCTGCGTTTCGCCCTCCAGCGCATCCCGCGCCTCGTCACTTGAAACACGGGGCGTGAACGTCCCCGAACGTCAAACCCATCCCTTCAACCCGCAAACCCCTCCACCCGTTTCAGGCCCAAAGCCGGAGACGATGCCGCGCGTCCGCGAGCAAGCGCGGTTCCGAAAAATCACCAGAACGCGCCGCCGAAAACGTCACGGCGCTGCATAATGCGGGCTAGCCACCGAGCATACGGAGTTCATAGTCACTGAGGCGGACGCTCTCTCGGTGGTGCCAGACCTTCCGAAGATCTACGACGAGCCATTCGCGGATCCCTCGCAAATCCCAACTGTTCTGTTGTCGCGACTCGCTCGACAACAAGTGACAGTGGCGCTCTCGGGCGATGGTGGGGATGAGTTCTCATTCGTTTGCGCGCACCTTGATGGATGAAACGGGCTATTGTGCCGGCGGCCGGTGGAGAGGTCGCTTTACCCCTTGGTGTTTCGAGCCCGAGGATGAGTTTGATCGGATGGCCCAGGCGTACTTTGGATTGTCGCCACGGCGAGGCGGTTTTGGCCGTCGAGCCCGGAGCCCGTAGGAGAGAGCACCCGTTTTCTGGTTCATCGCGCCGGCCGCCTTGTCTTGCGAGGGAGCGCGCGATGGAGACGTTGCATCGACGATGCGCGGGATTGGACGTGCATCAGAAGGAGATCGTGGCCTGCCGGCGGATTGTGTCCGGCCGAAAGGTTCGATCGGAGTTGGGGCGGTTCCCGACCACGACGCAGGGCCTTTTGGCGCTGTCGGCGTGGCTGGCCGAGACCAAGATCACGCATGTGGCGATGGAGGCGACGGGCGTCTATTGGAAGCCGGTCTGGCACGTGCTGTGCCACGACTTCAGCCTGGTTCTCGCCAACGCCTCGCACATACGCAACCTGCCGGGCCGCAAGAGCGACGCCAACGACGCGACCTGGATCGCCGATCTTCTCGCCCACGGGCTGATCCGCGCCAGTTTCGTGCCGCCGCAGCCGATCCAGGACCTGCGCGACCTGACCCGCACGCGGCGCGAGCTGACGCGCGAGATCGTCCGTCACACCCAGCGGATTCACGCGACGCTGGAGGAGGCCAACATCAAGCTGGCCTCGGTCATTTCCGACATCCTGGGCTGGAGCGGCCGGCGCATCTTGATGGCGATCGTGTCGGGCCAAAGCGACCCGCGGCGGCTGGCCGAACTCGGCCATCCCCAGCTCGCCTGCGCGCGCGAGGAACTCGCCGCCGCGTTGGAAGGACGCTTGCGCGACCATCATCGCTTCCTGATCGGTCAGCATCTGAAGACGATCGAACAGATCGAAGCCACGATCGCGGAGTTCGACGCGCGGCTGGAGGCTGCGCTCGGTCCCTTTTGCGGCGCCGCCGAGCGGTTGAACGATCTTCCCGGCGTCAGCGACAACGTCGCCCAAACCGTGATCGCCGAGATCGGCGTCGATATGAACCCCTTCCCCACGGCCGACCATCTGCTCTCCTGGGCCGGCATGTGTCCACGGCTCGACGAAAGCGCCGGCCGAAAGCGCTCGAGGCGCCTGCGCAAGGGCGCGCCTTGGCTGAAACCCGTGCTCGTCCAGGCGGCCTTGGCGGCGACGAAGGTGAAAAATTCCAGCCTCAGGGCGCGATACTTCAGCCTCAAACCGCGCCTCGGCCACAAGAAGGCGATCATCGCCGTCGCCGCCGCGATGCTGCGCATCATCTACCATATGCTCAAGGACGGAACCTTCTACCAAGACCTCGGACCCGATTACCGTCGAGCTCGAAACCCAGAACGCGCGGCCCGAAGCCTCGCCAACCGAATCCGATCCCTCGGATTCGTCGTCGAGATCAAAAAGGCCGCATGACCACCACGTTTCAGGAGAGGTCTTCGGCGGTTACAACCGCTACACATTCGCCCCGGGTCTTTGGCGGCTCGCAGCTGCGGTTCCGCGCTTTGGGCGCAGAGCAGCCGGACGCGCACTCGCGGCATCACGAGCACTCGGCGCGACGGAACAGTCGCTCTTGCGGTCGTCTGTCCGCAGTCTTGGACTTCCTGTCACGACCATCGATAAGCTATCCAAATTTGGTGGCGCCATCGCTCGCGCGCAGGACTTTAAAGGTCTCTATTATGAGATCGTGAGCACGTTCCCGAACCCAGCCGCTGTGTTGCTGACGCCGGTCGCGGAAGCGGACGGGATGCGCCTCAAAGCGGCGGCGGATGAAACTGCTCGAGCGCGAAGAGTGGATGATGGCGACGGACACCCTCACCTATCTGCCTGGCGACATGCTTGTTAAGGTCGATCGCGCCGCAATGAGCGCTTCGCTCGCGACGCGCGCGCCGTTTCTCGACCGGCGGGTGGTGGAGCTCGCGTGGCGGTTACCGCTCAGCGTCAAGATCGAAGGCCGCACTGGCAAGCGCATCCTTCGAGACATCCTCTACCGTCACGTCCCTCGCAAATTACAGGAGCGTCCCAAGCAAGGGTTTGCGATCCCCGTGCACCGCTGGTTGCGCGGGGAGTTGCGTGGATGGGCGGAGAGCCTCTTATGTTCCGAGCAGATCCTCGCGACCGGCGTGTTCAACCCCTGCCAGATCGAGAGTCTATGGGAGGATCATCAATCGAAGAAGGACGATGCCGGATGGCGCCTCTGGGCGATACTCACGATGCAATCCTGGCTCCTCCACAATCGCCGGCGAGCAAGCGTGAGTTAGCGCGTGCGCAACTTGTACGCGGGTCCGAGCGGTTCTTAACTTGATCTATCTTCTAGTTTTTGCCGGTCTTCTGCTCTGCGGAGCGGCCTCAAGGGGAAACGGCTCACGTCGTAACACGCTTTACTACACCTGCCTCGTCGGACTCTTTCTTTTCGCCGGGTTCCGATACGAAGTTGGCTGCGATTGGACCGGGTATTTGAACATTTTTGAATTAGCTCGGCACGAAACAGCGCGCTCTGAGTTTGCTTTTTGGGCTATGAACAGGGTTCTGCATTATTTTGAACTAGACTATCCATATATCAACGTCATCGCGGCTGTGGCCTTTTTCGTCGGCTTTCACGCGCTAGCGAAGCGCCAGCCCGATCCTCTCGGCGTCCTGATCCTAGCCTTTCCGATCTTGATTTTGGAACTTGCAATGTCTGCAATCCGACAGGCAATGGCTGTGGGATTCCTTTGCTTTGCATACAACGCGTTCGTAGACATTCTCCTTCCGCGATTTGTTGTATTTGTTTTAATTGCGACCTCGTTTCATTCAAGCGCGATGATTTTCTTGCTTCTGGCACCGTTTGTAGGCGGCGAACTCTCGGCCCGACGTATCGCTTTGGGGGGACTACTCGCGTTGCCTGGAGTCTATTATATTCTGACTAGCGAAGCCGCCGAGACGTACTCGCAGCGTTATATCGGGACCGCGACAGACGCGGCTGGGGCGCCGTTCCGCACCGGTTTGCTGGCGTTGACCGGCATAGCGTTCCTTTGGTTTCTCGATCGCGAGTGGAAGGCGCAGTCCATCCGGGATTACAAACTCGCCAAAATGTCATCGTATATGATGGTGGCGACATTCCCCCTCGCCCTCTACTCTTCGGTCCTCGGAGATCGAATCGCGTTTTACCTATATCCGATTCAGCTTGTGGTCCTCGCCCGTTTGTCGCTTATAGTTCCAGGTCCCTACTCGACTGCGATCGCAATTGCACCTTACTCGGTCGCAACGCTGTTCCTTCTGGTATGGACACAGCTATCGTCGCTATTTGAGCGGTGCTATGTTCCGTATCAAATATGGTGGTAAAGAGCACCCCCGCCCCTCCCCCCGCCTAACCCACCCTGGGGGAGCACAGTCGATGCGATACCCGGCCGCATGTAACACTCGATGCCCGCGTCGCACGGCGGCAATGATGCGGCAAATGATATTGTGGAGACCCGCAATCCGTTTCAAGGGAATGTAATGGGCGTCGTGGTCTTCGCGGAAGCCATTGACGGCCTCCAGCAGCTCGGCGACCGACCGAGGTGGGGCACATCGCTCTCTACTCGAGATTCCAGAGGGAATCCCAACCCCGGCACCGACGGAACCGCCTCGCTCGCGCGCCATAAGAGACCAGCTCTTTCGGCCATCAACGACAAAACCAGCAAATCCGAATACCTTCGATCGCAATCCCCTGCAACTCTGAAGTTCTTCGAGCTTCTTACGGGTGACCCGCCATATGAAAATTAGAGCCGCCTTGATAGTTGATAGACTTTCCATGGCCGAATGGCAAAAGTTCGCTTTAGAATATACGTATGATTACATAGATATTAGACTTCTTTTAAACTGCTTGAACACGAACACGAAGAGACGTTACGCTAAGCACTTTGCTTACTATGCGTTGAATATTGTTGCCTTGAGGACTGCGACTCGTACGCTGTCGTGTGATATTCCGGGGGCTGACGTTATTACCTTTAAGTCAGGATACAATGGGGCGTGGCAAACCATCCCGTCAGGAGTTGTTGAAAGGGTTAGATTTGCAAATATAAAGCTTGTTATTAAGTTTGGTAGGAATTTGCTTAGAATCGACGATAGGCTCTCGGATTTTGATATACTCTCTTTCCATCACGGCGATCCCGCGCAATACAGAGGTCGCCCCGCTGGTTTCTACGAACTCTATGGAAATCATAGTCGCATTGGAATTATCGTTCAGAGACTCTCTAATACACTTGATGGTGGTGCGATTTTTCTAGCGGTTACAGTAAGGTATATCATTATTCTTATAAACGAAGCGCTGAAAAGTTCTATTCCGTATCTCGTTTTTTACTAAGAAAAGCTCTTATAAACTATTCCATGGGGACGTCATATAAATTACAAAAACTTGGGCCAAACTATCGGTTGCCAAGCAACATGACAGTAGCTAAATTTGCTTTTAAGTTAGCCTATAGAAAGATTGACCGGCTGCTTTACGGCGTTTTTAGCGAAAAAAGATGGAATATCGTCAGGTATAGCTTTGATCAGATAGAAGATTTGTTTAAGCTGTCTGTCGCGAGGGGGACCGTTCCAGTTTTAGGAGCGGGATACGCATTTATGCGGATCCATTTTTCGACGCAACAGGTGACAAGATACGCGTTGAGGCCTTGAATGCTACAAATGGCCTAGGAGAAATTGTTGAGCTTAGCTCAAGTAGTTTCGACGCCGTTCGGACATTGGTAAAAGGTCACCATTACTCCTATCCGTGTTCTTTTGAGGACACAAATAGGGAATACATCATCCCCGAGGTCGCCTCGCATTCTTCACCATTTTTGTTGGGTAAACCCTTTGACGGTTCCGTCAAGGAGCGGTTGAGTGGGTTAGAGGAAGTCAGAATTGTGGACGGAACATTATTCAAGAACGACGGCGTCTATTATCTATTTGGTGGGTTGGCCGACTCCGCTGCGGACTGCCTATATTTGTACTTTAGTGATGACCTGAAGGGTCCATACAAGCCTCACCCGCACAACCCGATAGTGATAGATCCACATTCTGCTCGCATGGCCGGGCACATTTTACGCTGCGGTGGAAGACTGTATCGATTTGGCCAGAATAATAGCTATAGCTATGGGGATGGAATAACAATAAACGAGATAGTGCAATTGTCTAAAGTTCATTATTGCGAGAAAAGTGTAGGATCTATTGCTTTCGATGACGCACGCGGCCCGCACACAATTGATGTATTTCGTAAATTAGCGGTACTAGATTTTTATACCGATCGTCTTTCTTTCTTCGCGGGGTATAGGCGTATTGCGGCAAGGTATTTCAGAGTCCGGACGCGTAAGAAGGTTGGCGCAGGCGAGGAATTGTGATTTATGGCGTCCGAAGGGAGCCGGCGATGGATCGAGACCCGTGCGGGATGCGGCGAGTGGCGAGGCGGCCTAGCTACAACTCGCGACGGGACCCCAGGAAATCCCGCCGCCCCGAGTCTGATTGCCACATGCCGTCTGACCCAGAACCGATTTATTTGTTAGTGGCGGGTATCCTAACCGCTAGCCGACAGCCTGCATTCTTTGCCGCTCGCAGCGAGCGCGGTGCGCTGGGTGAAGCGGTTCCAAACCACGGGCGAAATTTCACCGGCGCCTTCTGGCGGCGACCGCCGCTCCGGCCGGATCGAGGCGCATCACGACTATCTCTTGGGCCTGGTCCCCCCCCCTCGTTTTCATTGACGAGACCGGAGCCTCCACCAATCTCGCGCGCAAAAGCGGACGTTGCCGGCGCGGGCGCCGCTTGCGGGCGGCCATCCCGCACAGTCACTACAAAACGGTGACTTTGGTCGCCGGCCTTCGCCTTCGCGGCCTGACAGCGGCAAAGACTTTCGACGGACCGATCAACGCCGCCCGGTTCGAGGATTGGCTGGAGACATGCCTCGTCCCCACGCTCTCGCCCGGCGAGGTCGTCGTCATGGACAATCTCCCGGCTCACAAGGGGCCGCGGGTCGAGCAACTCATCAAGGCGGCGGGCGCGGAGTTGCGATATCTCCCAGCCTACAGTCCTGATATGAACCCCATCGAAAAAGCCTTCTCCAAGCTCAAAGCCTTCCTGCGCAAAATCGCCGAACGGACCGTCGCGGGCCTCATGCGCGCCCTCGAAACCTGCGCCGAAATCTTCAAGCCCTCGCAATGTACAAATTACTTCAAATCCTGTGGTTATGAGCACGATACAGGATGATCGGATTCCGCTCTAGAACTCCGTGTAGGAGACGGAGCCGCTCATCTGAACGGCGGCGGTCGTGAGGACGCAAAGGGCATTGCCGGCCGGGACGACGAGGACGGGGCCAAGGCCATTTCCCTTGGCGATGCCGGACTGCGCCGTGAGGTTATAGGCGCCGGTCAAGGCCGTCGTGCCCGTGCCACAGTTCGACCCGGCGCCATACTCAAATGTGAGGTTACCAGTTCCGCCAGCGACCACGTCATACGAGGTCACATAGATTTTCTTGCCGCTTGAGAGTGGGACAAGCTGCGTCGTCGTCGCGGTCGAAACGTTGATCGAGGCCGAGTTGTCGGCCTGAATGAGCCCGACCAGGTTTCCACTAGAAACCACACCGGCCTCGAGCGCGTTCGCCGGGGCCGCCGACCCCGTTGGTCCGTCAATCGCCGCGCCGGCATGGCCTTCGATCCCGACCATCTGGGCGCCGTTGGCTGCGGTCGCGACCGCTTTCCCTCCAACTGACGTCAGGTCCGTATTGCTAGCGACGATAACGCCGGTTTGCGACGTTCCCGGCGTCAAGCCGGTCCAGGACGCGCTCGTTCCATTGACGTTGAGCTGTGGCGGCGAATTGATGGTGGCGTTCAGCGTCATCAGATCGGTGTGCTCTTGCGAGTTCGACACGGCGAGCGCCGTGCCGTTCGCCCCTGTATTGGCGAGCGACACCTGGAGAGGATTCGACGCGATGCCGAGTTCGTTCGACGACGAATCGCGAAGGTTGGTGAACAGAGCGCGATATTGCGTCAACTGCGCGAGGCCCTGCTTGCCGCTCGTCAGCGGGTTGCTGGTCGATGTCGACTGATAGACGCCGCCATTCGGCGCAAAGACAGCCGAACCGGCCGTGAAAGATGCGCCATCCGCCGCGCCCGCCCCGGAACCGGAGCAGTTGGCGCACTGGACATTCAGGCTGTTCGAAGTCGAGCCGATCACGTTGCCCAAGCCGTCGACAATTTGAGTCTTCTGGCTGCCGCTCGTCTGGTTCGAGGACGTCGATGCACCGGTGGGAAGTGAGACCGTCCCGCTGATGTTGGTGATGTTCCACGCGCCGCTTTGCGACACCGCTGGCGTGTTGGTCACATAGGCGTTGACGCCTTGAACAGGTACCGCGCCAGGAGATGTGCCATAGTTTGACGGCGATCCAAGCGCGACGCCGTTAATCTGGGTCTGATTGACCGTCCAAGGGCCGCTCGCTTGCGTCACCGCGCCAATCGTATTCGATCCGCTTGCGAGGGCCGGAAGCGAGGCGAGCGAGACCGGCTGCGTCGCCTGCCAGAAGGCGCCGCTGACGGGAACGGGCACCCCGCCGCTCACGCCCTGGATTGGCAAAGCGCTCGTCGCGCTCGTTCCGGCGTTCGTCTTCGCGGTGTTCGCCGCGACCGTCGCCAAGTTGCCGCCGGATTCCTGCGCGGCGTTCGAGGGCAATGGCAACGAGACGGCCGATACCGTCTGTGTCGCGGGGAAGTTCGTCACATGAGCGAGCGCGCCGCCGTCGCCGTTGAGCGCCGGCTGGTTGGCCGCTGTCGCTGCACCGTTCAGGGTCCCGAGATTGACGGCGCCGATCGTGTTTGAACCGGTCGGGATCGGGGAGGCAATGTCCACTTTGAGATTGCCGGAGGAATCGCCCTGCAACGCGACTGTCTGCCCGCTGCTGAGCGTCGGCGCGCTGCTGTTGTATTGGAGGCCGCCGCTGCCTCCTCCGCCGCTGCCTCCTCCGCCGGTCCCGGCCGCAAGGCCCGTGCCGCCCGAGATGGTTAGCGCCGTGGCGCCCGAAGAGGTAATTGCGGCCAGATAGGTGTTCGAGCCGACGGTAAATGCCATCCAACTGTTCGGCTGGATCACGTCGCCCGCGGTCGTCGTCGCCGCCACGTTGGAAGTCCCAAGCCTCACGTAGGCCGCGGTCGAGCCGGTGTTGTAGACAACCACGGTTGTTCCGCTCGGCAGCGCAACGCTGCTTGTTACGTTCGAGGCCGAGAGCTGCGAATAGGCCGGCGTCGGCTGAAAGCCGGACAAGGTCGCCGAGAAAGTGCCCGAGATCTGCGCGAACGCCGGGCAGGCAAGGACGAGTGCAAGCGGCGCCGCGAGGGCGCCGCCCAGGAGAGTGTGTCTCATGGGGATTCCTTCAGTTGTTGTGGGGATATTGTGGGGAAATTCATCAAAGTCAGCCTGGTGGTCTGACTTATTGGGCCGTGTCTCAGACGACTGCGCCCTGTATTGTGTTGATGTTAGAGAAGTTGAGTTGCTAAGCCCGTTCTTGAAAAAATGTAGGCTTAACTGGGTGTAATGATCGTCGAACGTCAGTTATTGCTTTGGGCGATTACGCTTTTAATTATGTTCAAAATAGAGAATAGCTAG
This sequence comes from uncultured Alphaproteobacteria bacterium, assembly GCA_963805295.1. Lineage (GTDB taxonomy): Bacteria > Pseudomonadota > Alphaproteobacteria > Rhizobiales > Beijerinckiaceae > Roseiarcus. Next base: position 45,076 of record CAWDTW010000071.1, read on the forward strand.
TGAGTACATGCGCATCCGCTCGCGTACTAAAATCAGGTCGTTTACCCTGTTCCCTTTGGGTCACAAGGCGCTCGGCATCGCCCTTGCAGATGGCCGCTAGCCAAATCGGGAGCCAATGGCAAATTGAGGGCGCGACCTTTATGGTCAGGCGATCAGCGAAGGGAGGCGCTCGCAAATCGGATCCCGAAGATCCGAGCCGGACATTACCGAGCCACGAGGGATCAATGCAGCTCGCATCGCGAATATGCGTAAGCGCGAAAGCTTAGCGTTATCGCGATCATATTGAAACGATCGCCGAATGCAAAACCTCTTCATGGTTCCAGGGGCGGATGGTATGAGGACGCGCGACAATCAAACGATGTAAGCCGATCACGATTCCGCGCTGAGAAGGATCCATCCTCCGTCACGCTCTCGGGACAGCGTTGGCTGCCCGTTGGCTCCTCAAGAATCCCCTCATTTCGATTTTCGTCAATGAAATCAATAAGTTAGATAAATGTGACAGATAACCATTAACATATTGATTTCATTGCGATTTTCAGCATACGGCGAAAAATGAGGGGATGAGTGAGCGTTGGCTCGTGTCGAGTTGCCGGTGATACCGCGCCTTCTACATCACAGAGCAAACCGTGTATCGTCGGCAGCCACAGCGTGACCGAGGCACTGCCATCGCCCGCTCGCTCCATCTCCAGCTTGTCACTTTATGCCATGAGCGGCGGAAGGAGTCAAGAAAATGTTCCCTCTTTGTTCTCGGCCGCAGCAAACCACGGCGTTTGGCGCTCTCTCGAATGCGCTGTTGACCGAGGGCTTCAACGGCGCCGAGTCCTTCCTCCTTCGCTCGCAGGCTGCGCTTCACTGAGGCCATGGGGCTTGACCAGACACGGGGCTAGTGGCGCGATTCGGTCATAGTGAAGGGTATCAAGGTCTTGAGCTTTGATGCGGGCGTCGTCGGCTCCCCCTCCGCCCCTGGGATCAGGGGAAAGCGGGCATCGATTGTCCGGCCTCGAAAAAGAGCAGGAACTTCTTGACAAAGGCGCCGTTGTTCTATATTTGTTCTCGTGCCCGCCGTCCTGAAGGAGAAGCCGATTGCCCGGTTCCATAGAAGCCGTTCCTCCTGCCGCCGCTTGCGACCGATCGGTCGAAGCGCGGGGCGCGCCTGGCGAAGGCCGGGACGGCTGCCCACGCTCACCGCTCGGGGAGGGAAGCAAAAAATACTTTTCCGCTGTTTCGCGTGCAACTCTTTGATAAGTCTCAATTCGCAGCCAGAAATAGGATGAAAAGGAAGGATTTTCCGGCGTCTCAAGAGCATATTGCGCCTTCCTGGACGCGCTCCCGACCCGTCTTGGAACTCCAGCGTCGCCAACAAGCAGCCTCTGCCGGCCCGCCCCGGAAAACCGGCCGGGGAATGGCGCCGCAAGAGCCTGAAATCATTGAATCCGCGCCGGGAAACGGTATGGCCCCGGCAGCCTCTTGCCCACAAGACGTGGTAGGTGGGCGGAGTTCGGCCTCTCCGCCGGTGGCTGAGCGGGCCGAGGAAGCCTTCCTTTCCACAGCAAACAACTATGTTTGACTGTCCTTTGGACGCGCCGCCTGGGCGAAGGAGGGAGGACTCGACGCCGATAAAGCTCTCGGTCAAGAGCGCTTCTCCGAAGCGTGGGATTGACCAGACAAGAGGCGAGAAAAAGGTCGCGTCACTTCGCCCAACGGCAGTCGGACATTATGAATGTTCCGCCCCGAAGCGAGATTGACCGAACCGAAAGCGAAATTACAATTCTGCCGTTTGGGAGATTTGTACACGTTCTGATCTCCCCATATATGGAGATTGCCCACATAACGCTTTTCTTACACTTTTCGCATCCAATCGAAAGAGAGGGCGGTAGTCGCTGAACTCGTGACAAGAGCGACGGAGTGCGAATGGACATGAAACCCGATACTGCGCCGCGCGGTTCTTTCCCGCCAACAAAATGCGACTTCTCACGAGGCGGGCACACAGTCGTACGCCGCTGGGGTCGCAAACTGTTATTTCGGGAGTTTAACGGTGGGGATGTGGGCGATGATCGACCCGGAATGCGCCGTTCGAGTCCCACATCCTAAGCTGTATAAATCTTCTCATGACAAAATTCATTTTCGAACTCTACGCCGCGATCAGCGCTTTCGCTACGTTTGCCTACGTTGGGTTCGGTTGGGCGAGCAGTAAGAGGCCAATTTCAGACGAACTTGAGCGGATTAGAGATTTTGACCAGTTCATGGGATGTCGGCGGTCCGATTTCCGTCCCGAAACGGGAACAGCCTCTCGCGGCAAGAGAGCGCTCGCCGCCTCGGGAGGCCCCAATGGTCGCCTCATGGGCATAAGGGGGCAACGAAACGCCCAAGGCAACTACCTGAGTCAACGGGATAAGCCTCCGCAGGAGTTCCCGTCGACTAGAGTGCCGCGGCCCGCGCGCTGTCGCCCGAAACCGCCGCCTCCAGCCTGGGGGACGAGCTCGGCCTCGGGATCGTCGACGAAGAGGAGCTCTACGCGGCGCTCGACTGGCTCGCGGTCCGCCAGCCGGCGATCGAGGCCATGCTCGCCAAGCGCCACTCTCTGGCGGGACGCTGGTGCTCTACGACGTGACCTCGAGCTACATGGAGGGCCGCTGCTGCCCGCTCGCCCGGTTCGGCTACAACCGCGACGGCAAGAAGGGCAAGCTCCAGATCGTCTACGGCTTGCTCTGCGCCCCCGACGGCTGCCCCGTCGCCGTCGAGGTCTTCGAGGGCTCGACCGGCGACCCGGCGACGCTCGGCTCACAGGTCGCCAAGCTGAAGCAGCGCTTCGGCCTCGACCACGTGGTCCTGGTGGGTGACAGAGGCATGATCACCGACGCCCGGATCGCCGAGGACATCCAGCCGGCCGGGCTCGACTGGATCACCGCGCTCAGGGCGCCTGCGATCCGCGGGCTGCTCGACGGCGGCGCCTTCCAGATGTCGTTGTTCGATGACCGCGATATGGCGACCATCACCTCGCCCGACTTCCCGGGCGAGCGCCTCATCCTGTGCCGCAACGCCGCGCTCGCCGCCGAGCGCGCCCGCAAGCGCGAGGACCTGCTGCGCGCCACGGAACGCGATCTCGCCCCCATTGCCGCCGCGGTGCGGCGCAAGCGCGAGCCGCTCAGGGGAAAAGCCGACATCGGCCTCGCCGTCGGCGCCGTCATCGGCAAGCATAAAATGGCCAAGCACTTCGCGCTCGATATCACCGACACGTCCTTCGCCTTCGCCCGCAAGACCGCCGCGATCGCTGAGGAGGCCGCCCTCGACGGCCTCTACGCCGTGCGCACCAGCCTGCCCGAAACCGCGCTCGACGACAGCAAAACCGTCAAAAGCTACAAATCCCTGAGCCTGGTCGAGCACGCCATCCGGTCGATCAAGACCGTCGACCTCCATGTCCGGCCGGTCTACCACTGGCTCGAAGACCGCGTGCGCGCCCACGTCTTCCTCTGCATGCTCGCCTATTATCTCGAATGGCACATGCGCCAGCGCCTGGCCCCCATGCTCTACGACGACACCGACAAGGAGGCCGCCGAGGCGCTCCGCAAGAGCCCGGTCGCAAAGGCTGAGCGATCGCCCGCCGCCCTCGCCAAGCAGACCACAGGCCGAACCGACGATGGTCTCCCCGTCCACAGCTTCCACACCCTGCTTCACGACCTCGCCACCATCACCAAAAACACCGTCGCGACCGCCCTCGCGCCCGACTTCCCCTTCACAATCACCACACGGCCGACACACATCCAGAAAAAAGCCTTCGACCTCCTGGGCATCACCTGTACCCAGTAACACACCCATCCAGCTTGATCTTATCAAGCTGGAACAATGGGTTGCGCAGGTCGAAAGAGGGAAGCTCCGCCTAGAGCGGAATCCGATCATCCTGTATCGTGCTCATAACCACAGGATTTGAAGTAATTTGTACATTGCGAGGGCTTGAAGATTTCGGCGCAGGTTTCGAGGGCGCGCATGAGGCCCGCGACGGTCCGTTCGGCGATTTTGCGCAGGAAGGCTTTGAGCTTGGAGAAGGCTTTTTCGATGGGGTTCATATCAGGACTGTAGGCTGGGAGATATCGCAACTCCGCGCCCGCCGCCTTGATGAGTTGCTCGACCCGCGGCCCCTTGTGAGCCGGGAGATTGTCCATGACGACGACCTCGCCGGGCGAGAGCGTGGGGACGAGGCATGTCTCCAGCCAATCCTCGAACCGGGCGGCGTTGATCGGTCCGTCGAAAGTCTTTGCCGCTGTCAGGCCGCGAAGGCGAAGGCCGGCGACCAAAGTCACCGTTTTGTAGTGACTGTGCGGGATGGCCGCCCGCAAGCGGCGCCCGCGCCGGCAACGTCCGCTTTTGCGCGCGAGATTGGTGGAGGCTCCGGTCTCGTCAACGAAAACGAGTTTCGTCGGATCGAGATCGAGTTGCCCCGCGAACCATTCCCGGCGTCGACTTTGCACGTCCGCGCGTTGTTGCTCCTCGGCATGCGCCGTTTTTTTTAAAGGTGATCGCGTGACGGTCGAAGAAGCGCCACAGCACGGAGACCGCAAAGCGCTCGCCGCAATTGGCGATCAGCCGCTCCTGGATCTCGAGCAGCGTCTTGTCCGGGCTGCGCCGGATCAGGCCCAACAGATAGTCGTGATGCGCCTCGATCCGGCCGGAGCGTCGGTCGCCGCCACAAGGCGCCGGCGAAATTTCGCCCGTGGTCTTGAACCGCTTCACCCAGCGCACTGCGCTCGCTATGCTCACTTTGAAATGCGCGGCCGCCTGATTGCGCGACAACCCGCCCAAGACCACCGCCTCAACCACGCGCTCGCGAAGATCGTTGGAAAGACCCATCCCCGCCGCCCCCATTCTCGCAGCGTGAATGAGAAAGCAGAAATTAACCGATTCGGGAATCCCCCAACCGATTCAATCCGTTCGGATACCGCTCTAATTGTGGATTAATCATTCTCATTCCGATGTCGGCTGACCTTCGGCTCGGTTGCCTTTGCCGGTAAGGCTATCGACGGCCGGCTGCGCAAGAACTTCTCGGCCCTCGAGATCGACAAGGCGATGCCCGGTCGCTTTGGCGGCTATGCAACCTGAGGAGCAGCTTTGCATTTCGCTTCGGGCGGGGCCCAAGGCGCACACGCTGTCAATCGGCGTCGAACTTTTCCACGCCGGATCACAACCGTTTCTCAAAACGCCTATCTTTGCGCGGCAGGCGCCTCCGCACTTGTGTTCGTGACAGAGTTGGGCCAGGGTAGTTTCCCAGGAAACTGAAAGTTTGGGTGGGTAGGCTATCGGATCTCTAATTAGCGAGGGCGACGCAGTCATGAACCGGACCGCCGGCTTCACGCTGATCGAAGTCGTTTGCGCTCTCGCGATTATCGCGTTGCTCGCCGGCCTCGTTCTGCCGGCCATTCCCAGCGCGACCTCCAATGCGAGGCTCGAAGCCTACGCGCTCGAGGTTGCAGCGCTTTTGACCGCGGATCGCAACGCAGCGATCCGGCGGCACATGGAGGTCGCGACCGCGCTCGACGCGAACGCCAGGACCGTACGCTCGGGCGCCGGCGCCGATCGCATTGAGTTGCCGCGCGACGTCGCGTTCGACGCCCTGCTCGCCGACACATGCAAGGGTCGGCAAGCCGGCACTACGATCGTTTTCTTGCCTAGCGGCATGTCGTGCGGCGGGACCATCCAATTGCGGCGCGGATACGTCGGTTTTCAAGTTCGCGTCAATTGGCTCACGGGAGGGGCTCAGGTTGTTTCGTTCAACTCCGCGGCCAAATAGCTGTTCGCGCGGGTTCACGCTCGTCGAGTCGCTTGTAGCTCTGACCGTCACGATGATTTTGCTGTCGGCGATCGGCGAATTGAGCGCGTCGTCTCTTCGCGCCGGTCGATATGTCGAGCGCCACGTGGTGGATATGGAGAACATCCAGCGGATCCTTGCGGGGTTGCCCGCGCGCAACGCGCTGGCGAACCAGCCGCAGTCCGGCGAGATGGCGGGTTACCGCTGGCGACTCGACGCCAAACCGTTCAACGCCGATTTCGTCGACCAGCGCGCGCAGACGCGTTGGAGGCCGGAAACGATTGTCCTGATGGTGCAAGGCCCAAGCGGCGCTCCGCTGAGCTTCAATATGGTCCGGCTCGTCGGGACAGGCGCAAAATGAAGGCGCGTGGCCGGAGGGAGACTCGAGGAAACAGGCGGATCGCCGGTTTCACGCTATTTGAGGCGCTCGTGTCTGTCGCGTTGATGAGCGCAATCGTCGCGTCGCTCAGCGCGGTTACCGGCCAATGGTTGCCGAACTGGCATCGCGGTTTTGGTCGTGTGCAACGCCTGGAATTGCTCGACGTCGGTCTTCAGCGCCTGGTCGCCGATCTCGAGGCGGCCGAATTCGTCACGCCCAACGCCGTGTCCGAGACGCCGATTTTTCTCGGCGACGCAAAATCGGTGACGCTCGTTCGCGTTGCGAATGCTCCCGGAACGACCCCGCATCTCGAATTTGTGAAACTCGCTGAAACCGTCGATGAACGCGGCTTCGCGCTGGTTCGCTCCCACGCGCCGTTCAAGCCGCTCGATTCCCATCGGCCCATCGACGCGCAACTGCATTTCGCTGACCCGGTCGCGCTTGCCCGCGCCCCTTACCGGGTTTCCTTCGCTTTCGCCGGAGTTGATCGTCTTTGGCGTGATTCCTGGCAGGATGACATCCTGTTACCGTCCGCGGTGCGCATCCAGGTGCGCGACGCGGCGACCGGCCAGGTTCTCGCGGTCTCGACCGTGGCGCTCTTGCAGGTGGATCTTCCCGCGGGATGCGTCACCCAGCACTCGCCCCAAGAATGCATCGACGGAACGCGCGCGAACGCGCACCGGCAGCGCAATCGCCAAGGTCAAGTGGCGGGCACTCAGCCATGAGGGCGGAACGCTCGAATGAAGCTGCATTGAAGCCACAGCGCCAAGAGAGCGGGTTCATTCTGGTTGTCGTTCTCTGGATACTCGCAGCGCTCGCCGCACTTGGGGCGACCTATTCAGTCTATGTTGTGAACGCTGCATTCGCCACACAGGTCAATGACGACCGATTGCGGATAAGAAACGCCATATCGAGTGGAATTGAACTGACCGCGTACCAGCTTCTCGCTGCCGAGCCCAACGACGCTCCCTCGCCGCGCGGGGCCTTCACGGTTCGGTTGGCGCAGTCGACGATCAACGTGAGCTTTGTGTCCGAAAGTGCCCGCGTCGATCTCAATGCGGCGCCCAAGGCCCTATTGGCGGGCCTTTTCGCCGCTGTCGGCGTGAGCTCTTCCAATGCGTCGAGCTTCGCGGACCGCATAGTCGGTTGGCGAAAGAAAGAGGACGGCGCCGGTCAAAACGCAGAAGCCGAGGACTACAAAGAAGCCGGCCTTGATTATCAGCCCCGGCAGGGACCCTTTCAAAATGTTCTCGAGCTGGCGCTAGTGCTTGGCATCCCCCCGTACATTGTCGAGCGCGTTCTGCCGCTCGTGACCGTTTACAGCGGCGCCGGCCAAGTAGATGTTCGCGTCGCGCCGCCCGAGGTCCTATCCGCCTTGCCGGGCATAACGCCGGAGCAGTTACAAAAAGTCCTTGCTCAACGCGCTCAGAATCCGCTGGACGGTCAGGCCTTGTTGAGGCTCCTGGGATCCGCGGGCGCCTGGGCCAATGCGAGCCAGAATCCGGCTGCCCGGGTCGATGTGCAAATCCGGCTCGTCAACGGCCGCACCGCCCGAGCCGAGGTCGTCATACGGGTCTATCGAGAGGACGCGGGTGAGCCTTTCCGCGTCCTCTCCTGGCGCGACGATAGCGATGGTTCGATGTAGGAGTAGCGCGACCGACGTGCCTTTGAGAACTCGCCGGTCGCCGCACTCCTCGGTCCATAGTTTCGGCGGGCCGAAAGGCCGTGGGCTACCGCGCTGCCCTGAACAAAGCACCTGTTTGCAGACGGCGTATTGCGTGCGGCGCCTCAAACCCCGTTCGCCAGTCAGTCCTAGCCTCACTGACAGCGCAATTTTGAATAGTCGAGAAAATCCTCTGCCGAAAATTGGCCGAAGGGGTTAGCGTACGAAGCAAGAAGAACGAATCCCTTGCGTCCGTCAGCGAGTTGGATTCCGGCAACCCCGATCGTCACCTGTGATCCATCCGCGGACTCATTAGGCCTCGCCTCAGCGGCGAGACGAAAAGGATTCACGCCCACGAGCGTTTCTTGGACGACCAGACGCGCCCAAAATTCAAGGCCGTTAAAGGGTCTTCCAACTGGAACCCATCGGGTTTCGAGCAAGCCCGGAGCGAGAGCGTGGAGCACCTGTTTCGCCGTGGGAGACAGGCACCCAATATGAATGTGAAGCTGATCTTGTGTCCGCGAAGAGCGCGAATTTACAGCCAGGACGACGTAGTCACGCGCAAGCGGCTGTTCAGGCGCGCCCTGCAAAAACGTACGGGCCTTCCAGGCGTCCTCAAAATAGTTTGCGGCCTCCAAAGTCTGAAGCGATGGATCCTCAACTCCGACAATTTTCCTCGTAGGCGAAAGAATGAGGTCTGGCTCTCGTAGCGGCGCCCGCAGGACAACGTAGCCGCGCTCGTCTCCATCTGACACATTGACTTCGAGGCATGGGAAAGCGGCGCCCGTCAGCGCGTGGTTGACCACGCAGGCCCGAACGACCTGCCAAAGCGCGCCGCGGCCTGCTTCGGTAGCGGCCCCTTGCGCCGCGAACGCGAAAGCGGCGACGACGCATAAAAAGCCGACTATTCTGAACAACTTCCAACCTACTTCAAGTCGGCCAGTTTATTGCGTAGAAGCAGCAAGCTCGTGAATTAATCTGACTTAAGGGCCACGGCTTCGGGGCCGCAAGAATGAATCGCTCCGCCTTTGGGGCGCAATCCCGCGTCCGATCTTATGGCGGATTCTGCAGACCTGGCTAGGGCTTCGCCGCCGACCGGCCGCCGGAGCCTGCGTGGCGCGCCATATAGGCCAGCCGGTTCTGGCACTCGGTCCAGTCGTCGAGCCGGCACTGCGTCTTGCGGCAACCGTATTCACAGCACACGTCTTCGAGCGGGACTTCGCCCACAAATCGCGAGGTCGTCCAGCTGCGCCACTTCTGGACGAGCCCTCGAGGCAGTGGAACGCGCTCGCGCATAGTCCCTCCGCGTCGATCCGTCAGCAAAAACAGCGAACCCTGCTGAACCCTGCTGAACGGACGACATTTTAACGGGGGAGTTTGCCTGAATGCGGAAGCTCTGGCAAGGCCGGGGCCGCATCGCAGCGCCGGAGCACCGTCTGACCGTCGATCGGGCGCTTGGGGGCGGTGACGATCAAGGCCGCCTGTTCCAGGCGGCGGGAGGACAGGATCGGCAGCGTCGCGCCGGGCAAGGTCGCCCCATCGGAAGACGGCCTCGTTCCGGACGCCCTATCGAGCGCGGCCGCACGCAGTCAGCGACCGCGTCTACATGCAACGTGGTCTAGGGTTCGCGTAAAGGGGGCGCCCCTGCCACTTCCTAAAGCGAGTTGCGAAACCGCTCCTGTCACTGCGCGGCGCTCCCAAACGATTGGGCTTTGCCTTCCACGGGGCCAAGAAGTTTCGGCGGCGAAAGCCGAGCATCAGTCAAGCGAACGTATAGTGAGCGAGCTCCGGCTGTCGAGAAAGGGCGATCCCGCGTTCCTCCAAGCGGTCGCGTATCACGTCAAACTCCTCTCGCCGATTATGCCAGGGCGAGACCGAGCTACGGAACCTGGACTTCAATTCGCCACGTCCCCCGGTGTAGGAAACACGGGGGACGCAAGCTCATGAATCCCCTCATTCTTGATCGACTCGAAATTGCCTGAATTGGCGAGTCACCGCGTGGCGAGATCACAAATCAGCCGGGCGGGGGCTCATGCGCAAGTCGATCGATCGGATGGAATTGGTTCATGATTTTCTGAAGCGCGCGTTTTCGGGGAGCTTGCACGCCAAGCGGATTCTTTCGCTGGCCAATGGGACGTTGGGGGTTCTGACGGGGGCGTCGTTGGCCGTTTCGGTCATCGGGCACGCGCTGGCGCAAGCGCGCGGTCTGATGGACAGACACGCGATCAAACAGGTCGATCGCCTGCTGAGCAACGCCGGGGTCGTCGTATGGGACCTGTTCGCGCCATGGGCGCGCGAGGTCGTGGGCCAGCGCAAGGCGATCGTCGTGGCGATGGATTGGACCGATTTCGACGCCGACAATCAGGCCACGCTCGCTTTGAACCTCATCACGCGCCACGGCCGGGCGACGCCGCTCCTGTGGCTGACGGTCGACAAGGACGAACTGAAGGACCGGCGCAACGACTTCGAAGACCTCTGCCTGACGCGTTTGAAGACGATCCTGCCCGAGGGCGTGGCGGTGACGATCCTGGCCGATCGCGGCTTCGGCGACGTCAAACTGTTCGAATTCCTCGAAAGCCTCGGCTTCGGCTACGTCATCCGCTTTCGCGGCAACGTTCATGTAACCGCGGCGGACGGCCAGACGCGCCTGGCCGCCGACTGGGTCGGCAAGAAAGGGAGCGCGCGCCTTCTGCGCGGCGCCGAACTGACCGCCGCCCGCCACAAGGTCGGCGCGGCGGTCTGCGTCCACGCCAAGGGGATGAAGGAGGCTTGGCATCTGGCCGCCAGCGATGCGACCGCGAGCGCCTCCCAGATCGTCAACCTCTACGCCAAACGATGGACGATCGAGCCGGGGTTCCGCGACACCAAGGATTTGCGTTTCGGCATGGGCCTGAGCGTCCTGCGCATCGGCGATCCGCAACGGCGCGACCGTCTGCTGCTGCTCAACGCCTTGGCGATCCTCCTCCTGACCCTGCTCGGCGCGGCCGGCGAAAGCCTCGGCATGGACCGATCGCTCAGAACCAGCACGATCAAACGCCGCGTCCATTCGCTGTTTCGCCAGGGCTGCCTGCTCTACGATCTCATCCCCAACATGCCCGAGCAACGCTTGAGACCGCTTGTTGAAAAATACGAAGAATTCCTAAACCAAAACAACGCTTTCACACAAACCTTCGGCCTCGTCTAATTGAGGGGATGCGTGAGGGGACGCAAGGAGTCTCTTGTGTCTTTGGCGTTCCATATCTGCGAAAATACTCGGCGAAATTGACCGGGCGCTCGTCGACGTTCAACAGCGTGTCAACCGGAGCCCCTTCGGCATAAATCACGTCATGACTTTCGAGCTTGATGTGGAAGAACTCCAGCGCCTCGAATTCACGAGCCTCAAAGCGCTTGATCGTCGTGCCGTTGATCAGCATCCCCGCCGGCGCCAACACGCCATCAATGAACAAGGCATGTCCCGCGTTCACGTAGAGAGGGGCGAGCGGAACGCCCGGCGCGAGAGCCGAGCGACCGATCCGAACCGGCAGCGCATCTTTCACCCATGGCTTTGCCGGATCGGTCTTCCTGATCGGATAGCGTCCGATCCACTGGATGGGACGCGTCCCGCCGAACATTGTGGGCAGCAAATCGCCAATGGCCAGGTCTTCGACGTTCCTCTCACCGTCAGCCGTCCGGATCCTCGTTCCTTTGAGGAAGCATTTGCACGCCCAACGCCTGCAGTTGGCGGACGCGCTGGTTCTGGCCAAGGCCACGGACCCGAAAATGGCGCCCATCTTCACGATGTTGCGGCGGGTGCGGCGCGAGGTCACACCGAAATCCTCTGCGTCACCCGTCATAATGGGCCATCCTGCCGAACGGTTGGCAACCTTCTTCGCCTAAAGTTTACAAGAAACCATTTTCGCATCCCGTCAAATGGCGGCCTCGCCGAAGCGGAAAATCGACTTGTCCATCCCGTTCTCCATCCAGCTGCAACCGCTAACACCTCTTCTGTAGACCGAATTGGCTGGAAGGTTATCATTTTCGAGCGTGTCCGGGGTACGTCGTCGGGGGAAAACAGACCTGGACAGAGAGAATGATGTTCAGATTGCGCAATGATCGTTGACATAGACCGGCTGTCGGACCCGCCAAATATGTCGTTTGTCGCTGCGGCGTCGCCGCAGCATCGATGGGGGAGCCGCGTCACAGTGCCTCGTCCCCCGGTGACTAAGGCGATGCCCAAAAACTATTGCTTCATTTCGTGAAACCTCGGCGAGATGCTGTAGTTCCATTCTGGATGGAATGAGTCTCGGGTCATGTTGAGGGTCGCCATTTCCGCGTCCGAGACCTTGATGCCCTTTGGATAGGTGTTGCTATCGAGTTCGCAGCGGATTTTGAGACCGGTTTTCGTCGTGGTGTTGGCGATCAGTTCGATGACGATGAGGAGGCTGAGGAGTGGCGTCGCGCGCCAGTTCTGCGTGATGTGGCAGAACATGCGATGCTCGATCTTGTTCCACTTCGAAGTCCCTGGCGGATAGTGGCAAACCTGAATGATCAGACCGGTTTCGTCCGCGAGTTGTTGGAGGGCCAACTTCCAGAGCCGCAGCCGTGAACCATTGGAGCCGCCGCCGTCGGCCGTGATCATCAGGCGCCTCATCCCGGGATAGAGCTTCCAACCCATCTGATCGAGCCAGCATCGGACGGCGTTGACGGCGAACTCCCCGGTGTCGTGGTCGATTCCGAGGCTGACATAGCCGAGGTTGGCGCCGATGTCGTAGACCCCGTAAGGGACGACCTTGCCCAACTCCTTGTCCTCGAAATCGTGAGCGTTGACCTCGATCGGTTCGCCCTGCGGCCCATAGTCGCTACCGCCGTTCTTGAATTCGCCCAGCAATTCCTTCTTCTTCGCGTCGATCGATATCACGGGTTCGCCGGCCGCCTGAAACGCCTCGACCTTCGCGTTGATATATTCGAACTGGGCGTCGCGATCAGGATGTTTGCCGGCTTCCTTGGTCTTGCGGTTGGAATGGCGACAATATTTCAGTTCCTCCAGCAGCTTGGGAATGGTCGAGGAACTCACTTTGTGACCCATGGCGCGAAGCGCCGTCGCCAGCTTGTCGTGGCTCTTGGAGACCCATCGCAACGGCCGCATCGGGTCGCCCATCGTCGCCGGCTCGAGCAATCGTTGCAAGTCCTCCAACAGCGTCGGGTCCTTGACCGTCAACCGAGGAGTGCCCCCGCCCTTGCGCCGCACCTCTCCCGTCAAGGAGCCGGGGTTCCGCAAGTCCTTCAGACCGCGCCCAATCGTGCTCCGGGCGACCTTCGTCGCGCGCGCGACCGCCGCAATCCCGCCGTAGCCCGCCGCCTTCGCCTCCGCCGCCGCGCTCAACCGCCGGCGTCGCTCGTCCAGCGAAGGCCGAAGCGCGTCAAACCGGACGCGCAGGGATGATTTGTCTATCATCATCACGATATAGACGCTCGCCTCGCACTCGGGAATCCGCTAAACAGCCGATGCCAGTAAACTCGCAAATTCCGAATCGGCTATTTTGGGAGTCGCCTAGGCGATGCCCAAAAACTATTGCTTATTTCGTGAAACCTCGGCGAGATGCTGTAGTTCCATTCTGGATGGAATGAGTTTCGGGTTATGTTGAGGGTCGCCATTTCCGCGTCGAGACCTTGATGCCCTTTGGATAGGTGTTGCTATCGAGTTCGCAGCGGATTTTGAGACGGTTTTCGTCGTGGTGTTGGCGATCAGTTCGATGACGATGAGGAGGCTGAGGAGTGGCGCGCGCGCCAGTTCTGCGTGATGTGGCAGAACATGCGATGCTCGATCTTGTTCGACTTCGAAGTCCCTGGCGGATAGTGGCAAACCTGAATGATCAGACGGTTTCGTCCGCGAGTTGTTGGAGGGCCAACTTCCAGAGCCGCAGCCGTGAACCATTGGAGCCGCGCGTCGGCTGTGATCATCAGGCGCCTCATCCCGGGATAGAGCTTCCAACCGATCTGATCGAGCCAGCATCGGACGGCGTTGACGGCGAACTCCCCGGTGTCGTGGTCAATTCCGAGGCTGACATAGCCGAGGTTGGCGCCGATGTCGTAGACCCGTAAGGGACGACCTTGCCCAACTCCTTGTCCTCGAAATCGTGAGCGTTGACCTCGATCGGTTCGCCCTGCGGCCCATAGTCGCTACCGCCGTTCTTGAATTCGCCTAGCAATTCCTTCTTCTTCGCGTCGATCGATATCACGGGTTCGCCGGCCGCCTGAAACGCCTCGACCTTCGCGTTGATATATTCGAACTGGGCGTCGCGATCAGGATGTTTGCCGGCTTCCTTGGTCTTGCGGTTGGAATGGCGACAATATTTCAGTTCCTCCAGCAGCTTGGGAATGGTCGAGGAACTCACTTTGTGACCCATGGCGCGAAGCGCCGTCGCCAGCTTGTCGTGGCTCTTGGAGACCCATCGCAACGGCCGCATCGGGTCGCCCATCGTCGCCGGCTCGAGCAATCGTTGCAAGTCCTCCAACAGCGTCGGGTCCTTGACCGTCAACCGAGGAGTGCCCCCGCCCTTGCGCCGCACCTCTCCCGTCAAGGAGCTGGGGTTCCGCAAGTCCTTCAGACCGCGCCCAATCGTGCTCCGGGCGACCTTCGTCGCGCGCGCGACCGCCGCAATCCCGCCGTAGCCCGCCGCCTTCGCCTCCGCCGCCGCGCTCAACCGCCGGCGTCGCTCGTCCAGCGAAGGCCGAAGCGCGTCAAACCGGACGCGCAGGGATGATTCGTCTATCATCATCACGATATAGACGCTCGCCTCGCACTCGGGAATCCGCTAAACAGCCGATGCCAGTAAACTCGCAAATTCCGAATTGGCTATTTTTGGGCGTCGCCTAAGTCGCGGCAAACGACCCGCGGTCGCATCCGTCCCGCCCTCTGGGGGCGCGGGGCGCCCTCTGGTCTCGCACAGGATGGCGCCTCGGCGAGGCGAGACTACGCCGAATGGGTCGCGGGAATCCCGAAGGGACCGTTTCGAGACTGAATTTCATCATAAAGCGCTTGGTCGATCGGCCGGTAGGCTCCCTGTCGAACGTCGTCGAAGAAGAGCCTATCGGTGGTCGACGCCGGGTTGTAGCCCTCGCGGACATATTCGGATTTCTGTGGTTTGAAGGTCCCTGTGACGGCGAGGTTCTCGCAAAGCCGCAGAAAGATCGGCTGGGCGAAAGGGGGCAGATGCGCATGGACGTGGCGCCGCAGCGCCGCAAGGTCAAAGCTGGGCGCTATGGCAAGCGCCGCCATGCCGGCGCGCCCGTCGGCAATTGGCGTCTCCACGCCATAGACGCTGGCCGCCAAGACGCCGGGGGCGGCGCATAAGATCGCTGCGACCTCCGAGGTCGAGACGTTTTCCCCCTTCCACCGGAAGGTGTCGCCGACACGGCCGCCGAAGTAAAAGTGGCCACGTTCGTCCATTTTCATCAGGTCGCCGGTGCGAAACCAGGCATCCCCCTGGGCGAAGACGTCACGCAGAATTTTCCCTTCGGTCTCCTTCTGATCGAGATAGCCCTCGAACCTGGTCGCGAGTTGCGAAGGTCGAGGCTCGATCCTGCCGAGCGCCTCGCCAACTTCGTTCGTAGAACACCGTATGTAGCAGCCGTTCGCGCCGCGTGCAGGCTGCTCCGTGGTAAAGTCAAATTTGACCAAGGCAACCGGCGAACGATGCGCCATGAATGGCGGGATGCGGCCGATGGCACCGGGCTTTCCTTCGAGATTGAACAACGAAAAGCTGCCTTCGGTTGCGGCATAGAATTCGATGATTCTTGGAATCGCGAATTTTTCTGCGAACGTCTCCCAGACGTCCAAGCCCAAGCCGTTTCCGAAGCAAAGACGCAAGTGATGTCGCGCGGCGCCCTCTTCGCCTTGCGTCGCAAGCAGGTAGCGGCACAGCTCGCCGATATAGAGAAAAATCGTCGCGCGAGAGGCAATAATATCCGCCCAGAATCGGGTCGCAGAAAAATTACGACGGATGATGACCGATGCGCCGACAACTAGAGCCGCGCCGATTCCGACGACGCCGCCGACGCTATGGCACAGTGGCAGACAATTGTAGAGGCGATCCTCCGGCTGGGCATTGATGATGCCGGCAAACCATTCGCTCCACATCGCGATCCGGTAATGGCTGACGAGTGCGGCTTTCGGCATTCCGGTCGTGCCGGACGTGTAGATGAGCAGGCCGACGTCCGATAACAGTGGCCGCTCGCCCTCATCCGCCCCAAGCGGGTGAGCGGGAAAGCGTTCGATTGCCGTATCGATCCGTTCGAAATCGGAGTGCTCTGCGCCATGAACATGAATGCAGAGCATTTGCGCCGGGCCGAGCGCGCCTGCAAGCGCGCCAAGACTCGCCGCGTCAACAATGACATGTCGCACGGCCACGATCTCGATGCAGTGAACAAGACTGGCTCCGACCAGTCGTGGATTGAGAAGCGCCACGACGACGCCTACGCGCGACAGACCAGTCCAGATGGCGACATAGTCTGGGTGATTTTGCATCATAAGCGCGACGCGGTCCCCGCTGCGCAAACCGCGTGCGACCGCCCAACGGGAATAGCGGCGGGACAGCGCAGCAAGTTCGGCGTACGTCAGTGCGCTGGCGTCTCCCATCAAAGCGGGACGATCCGGACTTTCTGCCGCCTTTTCCTCAATGATCGCAGCGAGCGTCCGGCGTGAGCCAATTTCAACCCGCGCGCTCCTTTGTAACGCGCGCACCCAGTCCGCCTTCGGAGATGGCTCCGGGGGCTGATGCGGTCCAGACATCAGAGGCTGCATTGCTGCGCCGCGAATATTGGCAATCGAGGCCTCAAGCCGTACCCCCCGCGTCGACCGTCAGAACGACGCCGGTGATATTTCGCGCCTTTTCGCTCAACAAGAATGAAACGGCGTGAGCGACGTCTTCCGTCTTTGCAAGCCTCTTTAGGGCGGATCGCCGCGCGACTGCTTCAAGCTGCTCCGGACGGGAACTGGCCGTCAAACCGGTCTCGATAAAGCCCGGAGCCACTGCGTTGACTGTAATTCCCAGCGCGCCGACTTCGCGCGCCAGCGAGTACGTGAACCCGACCATTGAACCTAAATTCGGCGGTTTGGGTGTTTTCCGCGGGGTGAGAATCATTCATTTTCATATGCATGAGAGAAGATTTAGCGCGCTTTGGGGCTCACCCGTCGGGTGAACAATCTGCGGTTGAACCCGACGCCTCGGGCATGGGCGTCGTGGTCGACAGTTTCGCCGGTTCGGTTCGGGTCGAGTTTGACCATGAAGCGGCGCTTACGCCGCTCGGGCAATTGCCGTTCTTCATCGATTTTCTGAAGACCGCGGGGCTGTTCGAGGCGTTCGTGGCGGATTGCCCGCTGCGTTACACGAGCCCGAACGCGCCCAAGAAGCGCGACGTGCTGGGGACGACGATGTTGTCGATGTTGGCCGGGCACAAGCGCTACGCGCATATCGCGGCGCTGCGAGGCGACGGCGTGTTGCCCGAGCTTCTCGACATGAGCAAGATCGTCAGCGAGGACGCGGTTCGGCGGGCGTTCGCGGCGATCGAGGAAGAAGCGGGCGCGAACTGGCTGCGAGGTCATCTCGACCATTGCGTGGAGCCGCTTTTGAGCGAGCCGTGGATCCTCGACGTCGATACGACGGTGAAGCCGCTCTACGGCCATCAGGAAGGAGCGGTGGTCGGCTACAATCCCAAGAAGCCTGGGCGGCCCAGCCACTGCTATCACACCTATTCGATGGCGGGGACGCGATTGGTTCTCGATGTGGATGTGAGCGCGGGCGACGAGCACACTTCCAATCACAGCGCGCCTGGCCTGTGGGCGTTGTTGGATCGAACGCCGCGCGATTGTTGGCCTTCTCTTTTGCGCGGCGACAAGGGCTTCGGCAATGAGGGGATCATGGGCGAAGCCGAGCGGCGCGCTTTGCCGTATTTGTTCAAGCTACGGCTGACCGCCAAGGTCAAACGCGCGATCGAGCGTCTTTCGGGGCAGAGCGATTGGGTCGATTCGGGCCAAGGTTGGCAAGCCAAAGAGACCGAGATTCGATTGCAAGGCTGGAGCCGACAACGGCGCGTCGTCATATTGCGGCGGCGCGTGAGAGGCGCGCTGGCGACGCCCGCGATGGACGAGGATGGACCGCCTCGGCTCGCCTTCCTCGACATCGGCCCGAGCGAGGAGATGTGGGAATATCAGGTTCTCGCGACCACGCTCCTCGAGGCTCTGGAAAGCTTTGGCCAGCTCTATCGCGACCGCGGCGATGGAGAGAATGTTTTCGACGAGTTGAAGAACCAATGGGGCTGGGGCGGCTTCGTCACTCACGACCTGGCGCGCTGTCGTTTGGCGGCCCGCCTCGTGGCGTTGTTTTACGATTGGTGGAACATCTTCACGCGATTGGCCGAGCCCGATCGCCACCGAGAGGCGATCACGAGCCGACCATTGTTGTTGCACGCCATCGCCGAACGGGTGCGCCATGCGCGACAAACGACGATCAAGATCGCCAGCACGCACGCCAAGTCCGTTCCCGCCGCAAAGGCGCTTCGAGCGGTAGCCCTATTCCTAAGGCGGTTGGTCACAAATGCGGAGCAGTTGACGCCCTGGCAGCGTTGGCGCGAAATCCTCTCCCGCGCCTTCCAAGCCTTCCTCAAAGGCCGCGCCCTTCGCACGCCACCGCGCCTATGTCCATCTTGACGCAACCGCAGATTGAAACGCACCCCGCTTCACGAACGACGATCAGAGCCAACTGCCGAATTTAGGTTGAAGCCTTTGTGGCGGCATAAACGGACAGTCCGCTAAAGCCGGTCGTCGCGACGATCGACGCCATGTTGACAATGCGGCCCTCGCCCGACGCCATCATCGAGCGGACGGCGTGCTTGGCGACCAAAATCGGGGCGAGCACGTTCAATCTGATGATGCGCTCGATGTCCTTTTCACGCAGCTGCGCCAGGACGCCTTCAACGCTCATCCCGGCATTGTTCACGAGCCCGTAGATTGGGCCGTGCGCTTCCCGCAGCGAACGCACGAGGTCTGCAATCTCGTCAAGTTCTTCGAGATTGAACGAGACAAAGTGGATCTCGCCGGACGCTTGCGTTGGCCCATCGTTCGCCGCCGCGCGCAATTCTGCCGTTTCGCGCCGCGCGAGCGCTAGGACGCGATACCCAGCGCACGCAAGTTCGCGTGCAACGGCTAGGCCGATGCCTCGGCTGGCACCGGTGACGACGACATTGTGCATCAGTCTTGAACAGTTTCGCGCTTAAGCTTGCCTGCTGCGCTGAGATTCAGGTTTTCTACGAACCGGATGATGGCCGGCCTCTTGTGGGGTTCCAGCTGTTGCTGGCAATGCGCCAGAATATCGCGGCCCAAAGCGTCTTCGTCCGTCGGCGGAGCGCAAGGAACGACTTCTGCGACGACGATCGCACCGGTCACCGGGTTCTTGCGGCCGACAACGCGCGACATCCGAACGCCGGCGTGTCCGTTCAGAACCGTCTCGACTTCTTCAGGATTGACCTTGAGGCCGCCGACGCTGATGATTCCGCTTCGCCTCCCAACAAAATAATGCCGATCGCCGCGCCGCTCGACGAGATCGGTCGTATCGACGAAACCCTCGCTGTTGACAAGCGGCGACGCCGACTTGCCTACATATCTGGACGCCGTTCGACTCGACTTGATCCGAAGCGCGCCATCGACGACTTTCATTTCGACGCCATCGACCGGCTCCTCGACGAGCCGGGACGGAAATCCTTCACGGCCGTCGTCAACCGCAAATGCGACTCCGGCCTCCGTCGAGGCGTAAGCATGGCCGATATTGGCGCCCGGAAAGGCGGAGCGCAATGCGTCAAGCATTGGTTGATCGGCGATTTCGCCGGAGAGGCGAATATAAGACGGCGCGAACGCGCCTCTCTCCCAAAACATCAATACCCGTCGCCAATGCGAGGGCGTACCCGAGATTGACGTGACGCCGGCCGCACTGAACCGAGCCATTTGTTCGTCGAGTGGTTCATCCGGACTGGTAAGCACCAAGTCGGCGCCGCCAAGCACCGCCCGAAGGAAAATTTGCAAGCCGCCGTAGCGCCTGACGTCGTAAAAGGTCGCCCAGACTTGCGACGCGCTCAGGTGCGCCTTTTGGGGGATCGCGCCCGTCAACGAGCTTAGGGAGTGGACGACCATCTTCGGGCGTCCGGAGGTGCCCGATGTCAGGAGAACCCATTGCGTATCGACTTTTCGTTGGCGCGGTGCAGCTCGCCCGACGAGTTGCAAATCAATCGAAAAAACGGACGGTGGCTGAATGTCCTCGAAGCGCGGCTCATAGTCGGTGACGATGCTGTCGACCTCGGCATCCTCAACGATTGCTTGCATATGTTCCGCGCGCAAACCGGGCGGTGCAAGAACAAGGCGGCGCGCAAGCCCGTCAAGTTCGATCATAGCGACAGCGCTTAGAAGTTGCGCCTGCGTCGTGAGTAGAACAGACCGGTCGGCCACCTCGTCATCGGATGCACGAAGACATGCGCTCCTCGACAAGGCGCTCAGATCGACGCGGGAATAGCGATCATAAATGCGCGCGCGTGCAAAATCTGCTAACCGGCGCTCCGACCTTAAGAGTTTCTGGCGAGGCAAAAGTCCTATGTCCGAATCAAAAGTCGCCGAAGAGTGCCCGGAGATTGGGCCTGTGAGGCGTTTAGCGGAACGACTTAAGCGTGGCAAGGGCATGATCGCGAGCCAGGTCCAAGCATGGAACACCATAGCGATCAGGAAGATCGCGTGCAGCACCAGCGACCACTGGCTTGCGATAAATCCGAGCCAGGCGTCGTAGGCGCTCCTGCCGAGGGCAAGACAAATCACGCCAGCCATCAGGACAAGGGCGTACGCGGCGATTGCAATGCCGGTCGCTTCACGCAACGTGTAGGCGAGATAGGGTGGCTTGGCCCACCAATGCGGATCGATCGGACGCAGGTAGGGGCGACGCATCACGCACCCCGCTCGATTGTGCCGCGTCGCGGCAGGAACCTGAGGAAGAAGTCCAGGGCCCTGTTGGTCTTGTTCTGGTTGACCGCATTGGCCGGATCGACGTGCTTCGGGCAAACTTCCGAGCAATAGCCCACCGCGGTGCAGCTCCAGGCGCCGTTTTCGGTGTGCACAAGCTCCATTCGTTTGGCCTGACCGGCGTCGCGGGAATCCCCATTGTAGCGCTGCAGCAGCGCCAACGCGCCTGGACCCAGAAAATCCGGGTTCTCGCCAAACTGCGGGCAGGCGGCGTAGCACAGCATGCAGTTGATGCAATCGCTGAAATTCTCAAACCGCGCCATTTCACCCGGCGTCTGCAGGTATTCTCCCTCTGCCAGCGTTCGTGGATACTTTGGGATGATGAAAGGGTAGATGCTTTCGATCTTGCTGACGAATTCGGACACCGTCACCACCAGGTCGCGCTCGATCGGAAAGTGCAGGAGTGGTTCGATCCGCAGCGGCCGTTGGTTGCCGGCGCGCAGGATGGTCTGACAGGCGAGCTGCGGCTTGCCGTCAATCATCATCCCACAGCTGCCGCAGATCGCCATTCGGCAGGACCAGCGGAAGGACAGCGTCCCATCGATATGATCTTTGATGTATTGCAGCGCTTGCAGAACCGACATGTCATCGACGCACGGAATTTCGTAGGACTGCACCACCGGCGCTGCATCTTGTTCTGGCTTGCGGGCCGCCCGGCGCGCTCTCTGCCTGGCAAATGCGATGCCGCGCTGTGCGACAAACGAATGCAAGAACGCGACACCAACCGGATCGGCTTAGTGAGGAAGCGCCGTGGTGGATCATACCGTCAAAGGCTACGACAACGAACTCGATACGCTTGACCGCCGCATCGCCGAGATGGGCGGCACCGCGGAGAAAATGTGCTCGGTCCGCTCCAGTAGCGAGCAGGGAATTTTGCCGGCCTCGACCGTCGGGAAGGGTTCCCTCACGCCTTCACGCGAACATACTCGCCCGGCGCATCGCCGATCGCTTTGAGCTTGCCTTCGCCGGGCTGCGGGCCGGGACTTTCTCCGGCGCCTGGGCTGCGATCCACTTTATCCAGTCCGGCCACCACGAGCCCGCGTCTCCTTGGCGGCGGCGAGCCAGGACTCGAAATCGCCCTCGGGCGGCCCGTCGGTTCAGAACTGATATTTCGGCTTGTCGGCCGGGTTGACGACGCCGGCGATATGGCCGGAGCCGGCGGTCACGAAGCGCACCGGGCCGCCGAAACATTTCGCTCCTTTGAACACCTCGCGGGCCGGGGCGATGTGGTCTTCGCGCGACGACAGCACATACATGGGAATCGTCACCTTCCCGAGGTCGAGCGTCTTGCCGCTGAGAACTATGCGCCCGTTCGCGAGATCGTTCTGCAGGTAGCAGTGGCGCAGGTAGAACTTGTGATTGGCGGCTGGCATGCGCGTCGAGTTCGAGTTCCAGACGAGCAGGTCGAAGGGCATCGGCTCTTTGCCCTTCAGATAATTGTTGACGTAGTAGGACCAGATGAGGTCGTTCGGCCGCAGCATGTTGAAGGCCTGGGCCATGTATGAGCCTTCGAGGTAGCCTTGCTCGGCCATCCGTTCCTCGGCCGCCTTCAACTGTTCGGCGTCGACGAAGACCCCGAGATCGCCCGGGTCGGTGAAATCGACGAGCGAGGTGAAGAGCGTCGCGCTGGAGACGCGCCGGTCGTCGACGGCGGCCATGTAGGCGAGCGTCACGGCGAGCAGCGTTCCGCCGACGCAATAGCTGACCGCCGTGACGTCGATCTCGCCGGTCGCGTCTTCGATGGCTGTGAGCGCCGTCAGGATGCCCCCATGCATGTAGGCGTCGAGGCCCTTGTCGGCGTGGCGTTCGTCCGGATTGACCCAGGAGATGACGAACACGGTCAACCCCTGCGCGACCGCCCAACGGACGAAGGACTTCTCCGGATTGAGGTCGAGAATATAGTACTTGTTGATCCAGGCCGGCACGACCAGCAGCGGACGCTTGTACGCCTCGGGCATGGTCGGCTCGTATTGGATCAGCTCAATCAGCTCGTTGCGATAGATCACCTTGCCGGGCGTCACGGCCATGTTGACGCCGGGCTTGAAGGGGCGCGCGTCCACCTGACGGATGCGCAGGTTGCCATGTCCGGCTTCAATGTCCTCGGCGAGCATCTTCAGGCCTCGCGCGAGGTTCTCGCCACTCTCCTGAAGGGTTGCGCGGATGAGCTCGGGATTGGTGCCGATGAAGTTCGATGGCGCGAAGGCCGCCGAGACCTGGCGCAAATAGAACTGCGCCTTGTCGCGCTCATGCGGCTCGAGTTCGTCGGCGCGCCGGACGAGATCGTCCGCCCAGCGAGACGTCAGCACATAGGCCTGCTTGAGAAAGTCGAAGAACGGATTGTTGCGCCACTCCGCGTCCGAGAAGCGCTTGTCCGACTGGTCGGGTTCGGCGACCGGCTTGGCCGGCACGCCCTGGAAGCGCTGCAGCGTTGCCGCCCAAAGGTCGATGAACTGTGTGGTCAGCGCCGTCTGCGCCTCGATCGCCCGCGCGGGATCGGAGATGTAATATTCGGCGACGTGGCCGATCGAGCGGACCATTTCGCCAATCTCTTCGGCGAGCGTCGTCTTGATCTCGCCGGTCTCGCGGGGGCGCAAGTAGGCGGCCATCGCCCTGCCGGCCTGCTCGATGGCGTTGGCGATGTTGTTGGCGAGCGCCTCGGCGTTGGGGATCGGATAGTGGGCGGCGAAGAAGGTGCCGCCCACCGCCGAGTCGGGCGAGGAAGTGGGCGCGGCGGGCGCGGCTTTCGGCGCGGGCGCTGGTTCGGCGCGGGCGCTGGTTCGGCGGACGCTGCGCGCGCGGGCGGCGGGGCGGAGGCCTGCGCCGGCGCAGGGGGCCCGGCGGCGGGAGCGGGTTCGCCGACAGGGGCCGCGACAACCGACGCGGGCGCGGGAGCAATGCTGGCGGGCGGCTCCTCGCGCCGGGCCGCTTTTGCCGCGGCCTTGGCGGCGGTCGGGGGCGTAAGAGCTTTCCGCGGACTTGCGGCAGGCGTGGCTTTGTCAGCCGATGGCCTCGCCTCCTTTGCCTTTTCCCCCTGCGCATCAGCCGGCGCCCGGACCGGGGGGGGGACTCGCCTGCTGCCTCGGGCGGCGTCGACGGAAGGGTGTCGACCCACTGGTCGAGCGCGTCGGGCTTCGCCCGGCCGGACGAACTGCGCGGCTTTTCCGCCGGCGCCGGCGACGACAAGGCGCTGACCCATTTCGGCTTCGACGGGATCTTCGCCGTCTTTGCCGCGGCCGGCGCGGCGGCCTTCGAAATGCTCTGCGCCTGCGCGCCTCCCGCCTTCCGCGCCTGCCCTGCGCTTGCGGGCGGCGCCTTCGCGCGGCTCGCCGCCGAGGCGTCGGCCGCGGAGTTGGGCGTAGTGGCGTTCGCGCGCCGCTTATCGGTCCTCCCACGAATGTTGGGCATGAAACGTTCTCAGTCGACCCCGGGAGAAGACCCGGTCCCGTTTTCATAATAGGTCACTACCCCGGCGCGACGCCACAACGACTTTCGGTCGGAACGCGATTCCTAGTCGGCGGCGCGAGCGGATTCGATCAAGAGGACGACGAGGGTGGCGAGGGCGAGCGAAATGATCGGCATCATCGTCGCGGCCGCCGCTTGCCTCTGGTCTTCGGCAAGCCTCGTCCAACAGGCCGACAGCCCGCTGAAGAGCGTGTTGAAAATGATGGGCTTTGCGACCGACGTCGCGCCGCCGGCCCAGCGCGAGCGTCGTGCTTCCGCGCGCCGCTCGCGCCGTCGTTTCGAGGTTTTGGGGTCTGGGGTCCGGCTGCCGGCGGACGGGCCGGTGCCGTTGGCGAAAGCGCCGGGTCAGATCGCGGCCGACCGGAAAAGCCGCTTTGATACGAGCCTCTGACGTGAGACAGCGGCTTCAGCGAAAATAAGCCAAGTAGTTCAAAGTGTCCTGTTTTGTCATATTGCCGCGGGTAACGACCGGGTGGCAAAGTAGGGCATGGAAACACCCAACGCTCAGCCTAAGGCGATGCCCAAAAACTATTGCTTCATTTCGTGAAACCTCGGCGAGATGCTGTAGTTCCATTCTGGATGGAATGAGTTCTCGGGTCATGTTGAGGGTCGCCATTTCCGCGTCCGAGACCTTGATGCCCTTTGGATAGGTGTTGCTATCGAGTTCGCAGCGGATTTTGAGACCGGTTTTCGTCGTGGTGTTGGCGATCAGTTCGATGACGATGAGGAGGCTGAGGAGTGGCGTCGCGCGCCAGTTCTGCGTGATGTGGCAGAACATGCGATGCTCGATCTTGTTCCACTTCGAAGTCCCTGGCGGATAGTGGCAAACCTGAATGATCAGACCGGTTTCGTCCGCGAGTTGTTGGAGGGCCAACTTCCAGAGCCGCAGCCGTGAACCATTGGAGCCGCCGCCGTCGGCCGTGATCATCAGGCGCCTCATCCCGGGATAGAGCTTCCAACCCATCTGATCGAGCCAGCATCGGACGGCGTTGACGGCGAACTCCCCGGTGTCGTGGTCGATTCCGAGGCTGACATAGCCGAGGTTGGCGCCGATGTCGTAGACCCCGTAAGGGACGACCTTGCCCAACTCCTTGTCCTCGAAATCGTGAGCGTTGACCTCGATCGGTTCGCCCTGCGGCCCATAGTCGCTACCGCCGTTCTTGAATTCGCCCAGCAATTCCTTCTTCTTCGCGTCGATCGATATCACGGGTTCGCCGGCCGCCTGAAACGCCTCGACCTTCGCGTTGATATATTCGAACTGGGCGTCGCGATCAGGATGTTTGCCGGCTTCCTTGGTCTTGCGGTTGGAATGGCGACAATATTTCAGTTCCTCCAGCAGCTTGGGAATGGTCGAGGAACTCACTTTGTGACCCATGGCGCGAAGCGCCGTCGCCAGCTTGTCGTGGCTCTTGGAGACCCATCGCAACGGCCGCATCGGGTCGCCCATCGTCGCCGGCTCGAGCAATCGTTGCAAGTCCTCCAACAGCGTCGGGTCCTTGACCGTCAACCGAGGAGTGCCCCCGCCCTTGCGCCGCACCTCTCCCGTCAAGGAGCCGGGGTTCCGCAAGTCCTTCAGACCGCGCCCAATCGTGCTCCGGGCGACCTTCGTCGCGCGCGCGACCGCCGCAATCCCGCCGTAGCCCGCCGCCTTCGCCTCCGCCGCCGCGCTCAACCGCCGGCGTCGCTCGTCCAGCGAAGGCCGAAGCGCGTCAAACCGGACGCGCAGGGATGATTCGTCTATCATCATCACGATATAGACGCTCGCCTCGCACTCGGGAATCCGCTAAACAGCCGATGCCAGTAAACTCGCAAATTCCGAATCGGCTATTTTTGGGCGTCGCCTAAGATCGGCCCTTACTCGCAGTTGCTTTAGCGCGGCGCTATCGGCGCTTCGATCGACGGTCGATCGCGCGAGGGCCGGTTTGTGCGCGCCTTTGAGGCTGAACTGACGAAGCACATCGGCGGCAATCCTACTATCACGCAGCGCGTTCTGATCCGCCGCGCCGCTCGCGCCATGCTGCGGCTGGAGCTATTCGACGAAAAGATGAACGCCGGGGAGTGGACCGACAAAGACGGGAAGGTTTATGGCGGCCTTTCCAACGCGATCCGGCACATTATGCGCGAGCTTGGCCTGAAGGGCTCGCCCGTCGCAGCGAACCCCGCCGACAACCTTCACGCGGCAGGCTTTCGGGGCGCCGTATTCGATCTTCTCGAGATCGCGCAGCCGGCCGTGGCGGATTGGCATCAGCAACTGCCCGGCCGGGCAGACGTAGGCGTCGCCCCCGGCGTCGTATCGGAACTCGTCCTTGCGGAAGAAACCCTCGCGCACCGACGATCCTCGTTGAGGCTTGGCGACATGAGGAATGCAGCCGACCTTTTCGCAGGCCTCGATGTCCTCGATTTTGAAGTAACCGGGGTCGGCGACGACGTCGATCGTTTCGACCCCGAGAATGTCGCGGGCCGGCTCGGCGGTCTGCGTCAGTCGGCCCATGTCGACGACTTGGTTGGTTACCGCCTGCTCGACGATCATCTTGTTCTTCGCGTCGACCGCGACCTGCGCGTTGTAGCCCACGGCGACCCTCGTATGCGCCGCCGCCATCGCGCGGCTGTCGGGATCGGTCAGCGAGATCTGATCCTCGCCGATCCGGTCAAGCTGAGCCAGCATCGGGTAGTGTCCGCCGCGCCGGCGGGTTCAGGGTTGCTGGATTTGCGAATATCGGCCAACTTTCGGACCAAGCCGGAAGTCGTCCGGCGAATGTCGGTTCTCGAATGCTCATGCTCGCATCGTACGATGTGGTTCATGCTCTATCCGCAAAGTCCCTTCGGGATCGAGCGAGACCCTAAGCCGCGGATCAAAGCCGCGACGCCGATGCCGGACGAACCAAAGCTTCAGGAGAGACCCCCAATGAGCGCATTCGGCGACTATCAGTTCGAGATCTACGCCAAAGGTTTGTCCGGGATTAAGCCGAAGCTGCCGGTCGACTTCGCGAACCTGGAGGCGCGAGCTCGCGCGGAAATGCCGGAGGACGTATATGCCTACGTCTCGTCCGGCTGCGGCGACGAGCGCACGCAGAACTTCAACGTCTCCGCATTCGACCGCTGGGGTCTCGTGCCTCGGATGCTCGTCGATTGCGCGACGCGCGATCTTTCCGTCGAACTCTTCGGGATCCGCTTCGCCTCGCCGCTTTTCCTTTGCCCGATCGGCGTGCTCGGAATCTGCGGGCAGGACGGCCACGGCGACCTCGCGACGGCGCGCGCCGCGGCGCAGACGGGCGTGCCGATGATCGCCTCGACCCTCTCCAACGACCCGATGGAGGCGATCGCGAAGGCGCTCAATAGCGGGACCGGGTTCTTCCAGCTCTATACGCCCGCGGACAAGGCGCTCGCCGAGAGCTTCGTCAGCCGTGCGGAAGCGGCGGGGTTCAAGGCGATCGTCGTCACTCTCGACTCCTGGCAGCTCGGCTGGCGGCCGCGCGACCTCAACGCCGCCAACTTGCCGCAAATGCGCGGCGTCGCGCTTGCCAATTACTTCAGCGATCCCAACTTTCTGTCGCGCCTGGCGAAACCGCCAAGCGCGGACCCCGCGCCTGCGATCCAGCTGTTCGCGGGCATTTTCGGCCGGCCGCTCACCTGGGCCGATCTTCCCTGGCTGCGCTCGCTGACCAAGCTGCCCCTGATTCTCAAGGGGATCTGCCATCCCGACGACGCGCGCCGGGCGATCGACGCGGGGGCTGATGCGATCTACTGCTCGAATCACGGCGGAAGGCAAGCGAACGGCGGCGCGGCGGCCATTGAAATGCTTCCGCAGGTCGTCGCGGCATGCGGTAAGACGCCGGTCCTGTTCGACTCCGGAGTTCGCTCAGGCGCCGACGTGGTCAAGGCGCTCGCGCTCGGTGCGAGGATGGTCGGGGTCGGGCGCCCCTACGCTTACGGGCTCGCCCTCGACGGCACGGATGGCGTCGCGCACGTGCTGCGCTGCCTACTCGCCGAGGCGGACCTCCTGATGGCGATCGACGGTCATCCGAAGATCGCTGACCTGACTCCGGCGGCGCTCATGCGGGTCTGAGCCGGCTCTGTCAAATGTCGAGGATTTGGGGGCGCGGCTTAGGCGGCTTCGAGGCTACAGACTTCTTTACGCAGAA
Organism: uncultured Alphaproteobacteria bacterium; assembly: GCA_963805295.1. Taxonomy (GTDB): domain Bacteria; phylum Pseudomonadota; class Alphaproteobacteria; order Rhizobiales; family Beijerinckiaceae; genus Roseiarcus. The sequence goes on from CAWDTW010000071.1 coordinate 73,558, forward strand.
TTTCCCTTTGCGAAGTCTGTTGAGAGATGAGAGAGTTGGGTCGGGCTTCGAGGGCTGCGTGAGATGGACACAGCGGCGTTTGCGACTTGGCTTGGCGGGATTGGGCTTTTGGACCCGGCGCAACGCGCAGAGGCGTTCCGGGAATTGGCGCTGGCCGAAGCGGACGATCCGATCGACCCTTCGGCTCACCCTGTCGATGCCGCCGTGTTGGCTTATGAGGCTGCTGTTGCGCCCTCGCTCCCGGTCGCGGAGAGGGACGATGCCGCGCCTGAGGAAGACCTGTTGTCGAAGGTCGGGCGGGGCCGGATTGCGCGCTTTGGCTGTCCGCACTGCGGTCGGGATGACGTTCGTCCCTGGGGCAAGGCTGGCGGCAAGCCTCGGTACCGCTGCACGAGCTGCCGGAAGACATTCAACCCGCTGACCGGGACGCCGTTGGCCGGCTTGCATCACCAGGATCGCTGGCCTGACCAGGCGCAGGCGCTGATCGCCGGCGAGACGGTCGCGAAGGCCGCGGAACGCTGCAAGGTGGCCTACACCACCGCGTTCCGGTGGAGACATCGGTTCCTGTCCGCGCTCAATCTCGACAAGCCGCCGTGCCTGTCCGGGATCGTCGAGGCGGACGAGACCTTCATCCTCGAATCCTTCAAGGGCAAACGCCGCGATCTGCCGAGAGCATCGCGCAAGCGGGGCGGCAAGGCCGCCAAGCGGGGTCTGTCGGCGGAGCAGATCCCAGTCATCGTCGCCCGCGACCGCACCGGCGCGACCATCGATGCCGTCCTGCCGCGGCTCGACGCCGCCAGCATCACGGCCGCGCTCGGGCAGGTCATTACCCGGCCAGCGGAACTGTGCTGCGATGGAGGTGCGGCGATCACCGCATTCGCTCGGCGCGCCCGGGTCAAGTTCCATGTCTTGCCCGCACCCGGCACGCCCAAGCCGGAGGCGCCAGATCTCCACATCAACAACGTGAACGCCTACCACGGCCGGCTGAAGGAGTGGATGCGGCGCTTCCATGGCGTCGCCACCAAGAACCTCCCGAGCTATCTGAGCTGGCGGCGAACGATCGAGGCCCTCTCAACAGACTCGGTCCCGGACGCCTGGATAATGGGCGCCGGCGGATTGGGTCCATACCAACAGAATTCGACATAAGAGCGAAACAAAAAGCCCCGGCCGCGCCGCTGGAAATCCTTCGACTGCGCAAGGCATTGTCAGACTAAATTCTATACTGCCGGCTGGCGCTTCGGGGTGGGGTGGAGCCCCACTGTTTTTGCTCACGAATTGCCAACGCGTTCGGCGAGATCGATGCTGAAAATGGCCTATACTAATTTGCCTTGGCAGTGCCGCAGCGTGACATGGGCGCATTGAACATGGCGTGCCGGCGCCACCGAACCCGGCGCCGCACCAAACAGAATGTTCCGC
>CAWDTW010000072.1:0-19038 GCA_963805295.1 uncultured Alphaproteobacteria bacterium
GCCGCGCCCGATCCTCAGGAGACAACCAGATGCATGATTCGTTTTCCATCCCCCTCAACTCGCACGATCGCGCGCCGCTGGGAATCCTTCCGTTAGTTACGGAACACTAGATCGACGACGCCGAGATGGCTGCCCCAGAAGCCGGCCATCGCGGCCGGCTTCCCATGGATCGTTCCGCGCGCAGCGTCGAGCCCATCGACGCCGGCGAAATCCTGGCCAGGAAAGAGCAGATGTTGATGGCCAAGAAACAGGGCGTCGATCCCTTCCACCTTGGCGAGGTCCTGCGCCGCGTTCTCTTCGCCCGGCGTCGAAGCGAGCCGCGAGATGCCCGAGTGGCATAACGCGACGACAAGATCGGCGCCGCGCCGCTGCAACGCGGCGACTTCCGCGCGCGCGGCCTCCACAATATCGACCGTGATCAACTTTCCGGTAATGTGGGCCTCGTCCCACTGCGCGATCTGCGGAGGAGCGACGCCAATCACGCCGACCTTCAGCGCCCGCTTCGCTCCGCCATCGTCGGCGAACAACCGCTCGACGATGATCGAAGGGGGGAACCAGGGCGCTCCGTCCGCCCGGCGGACGTTGGAGCAGGTGACTGGAAACCGCGCGGCCGCGTAGGCTCGTTCAAGAATGTCGAGGCCGTAGTTGAACTCGTGATTGCCAAGCGTCGCGGCCGCATAGTCCAGCGTGTTCATGACGACAATCACGGGATGACGTCCGGCCCTATCCTTAGCCATGTTTTCGGCCGCGAAATCGCCGAGCGGCGTGCCTTGGAGAATGTCGCCGTTGTCGAACAGCAGGCAATTCAGGCATTCCCCACGCGCCTCAGCGATCAACGCGGCCGTTTGCGCCAGCCCGAGAGATTCGTCGGGACGATCACGAAAATAGTCGTAAGGATAGAGGCTGGCGTGCAAATCCGTGACACCGATGAGGCGCAAGCCGCGGCGCGGCGGGGCGCCTGCAATACCAACATTCATATCGTCCTCGCGCAGCGGCGCGAGAGGGTTGTGACGAGAAAGCGCGAACGGCAAGCGCCAAGGGGCTGCCCGTCTGTTCCCGCGGCTATAGGGAGGTCAGGGCGCCGACAGCGGGCGAGCGCCGCCAATGGACTCGGGCAGGGTCTGGCTTAGCGGAGACGCGCCTGGCTTGCCATCCCATCCGCCGGGCGGCGTCGCCACTTCGTTGGCGACGGGATCTGGTTGGGCAACCTTGAATTTAATCAGTTCCTCCGTCGCGGCAGCGAGCGCCGCAGGGTCCATTTTGGCGGCAACTTCATCGCGTTTCTTACCCGCGTCCGCGTCGCCTTGAGCCGCTGCGAGCGTAAACCACAGCCACGACTGGCGAAAGTCCTGATCGACCCCGAGACCGCGAGCGTAGAGGATCGCGAGATTGAACTGGCTGTCGCGGACTCCCAACTCGGCCGCTTTACGGAACCACTTCGTCGCTTCGGTGTAGTCAGGCTGATCCCCGAGCGGTTCGGCGTACATGACCGCCAAATTATGCGCGGCGCGGGCGTTGCCGGCCTCCGCCGCCTTCTCATACCAACGCTTGGCCGCGGCGGCGTCGCGTGCGACCCCAACGCCCTTTTGATATAGCGTTCCGATCCTGAATTGCGCCGGGGCTAGGCCAGACGAGGCTGCTCGTTCGAACCAGAGCGCCGCGGCTTGCTGGTCTTGCGGCAGCCCGCGACCTTCGAAGAGCCGTTGCGCGAGTTCGTACTCGGCCCCCGGCGACCCCGCGATGACGGCGTCGCGCAGGAATGGCGACAATCCGGCCGGAACCGTCGCCAGAAGCTCGGGCGGCGGCGCTCCGTTTTTCGTATTGGCTTTCTCGGGCTCAAAGGACCGAACGATTGAGGCGGTCGGCGTCGTGTCGACTGGCCGCGCGATTGGCGTGATCGCGGAAGCAAGGTCAGCCGGCTTGGCGGGCGAAATGCCGGTCGCGGCGGCCTTGACGGGCTGCCGAACCGATTCGGACTTCTGCACGAAGGGCTCGTGTGTGCCGATCAGACGGACGGCGACCCCGACGGCAATCGCTAATGCAACAGCGAGCAGCACGGTGCGCTTGTGGTTGACGTAGAGCAATTTCGCTCCCTCGACCCTTCGCCCGGCTGGAGGTGAAGCGGTCAAAGCGTTTTCGACCCCTCCTTCCGAGAGCGCCGCCCGCGCTGCGCGACGCGCGGCGGCGATGTGGGCTGAAACCGACGGATTCGTTTTGGAACCGATCGCTTGGGCCAGCTCTCCCGCTTCTCGCGGCCGCTGTGGCGCACCGGTCCCGGGTTCGAGCAGAACCTCGTCGCCGGTGGATTTCGACAGCGAGGATTCCTCTTCGTTCGTCGGCATCGCAGCCTTGAACGCGCGCTTAACCGAGCCGTAGCCGGCCGAATCCCTAGCGCTCAGCTCCTCGACGCCGCGGAAGACCGAAGCCGGCGGCTCGCTGGGGCTTGTCGAGCGAGCGGACAACTGCGTTTGCTCGTCGACGATGTTTGCGAGTTCGCACGCGACACTCGCAAATTGCGCAGAGAGCTTACGCAAAATGTCCTGAATTTCGCCAAGGCGCAATTGGATCCGCCTATCGGCGGTCGCTTGTTCGGTCCTCAGTTCCGCCAATTCTTTCGCGAGACTTGCATGGACCTCGGATGACGCGACGGTCCCCCAAGCAGTCGATGACGAACTCGTCCCAGGCAGCCTATTCAGCAATTCCCGGACGACCGACCCAGGAGCCTCCGGACTGCCCAGCTGACCCGAAAGCGCCTCGAGACGGTCGTTAATACTGGCGATCTGATCGACCAGCCTTTCCGCATCCATCCGCAGGGCGGGGCCGTTGTCAAGGCGGCGTGCGACTTCTTCAGCGATCTCGCCGACAATCTGGCGATCGAAAGTCCGTCCGTCGCCAAGGTCGAGTTTCGCATGCAGGGATTGAAGCGCCTGCTCGATCGAACCCACGTCGACGAGGGAGGAAGAGGCATCAAACCGCGAAATGCGATCGAGCTTATCGATGATTTCCGTCAGCATCGGCTCGAACGCGTGCGGCTCAACGTCTTTGAGCATGGCCGTGTCAAGCTTGTCGTTGATCTCACGCATCATCGTCGCAAGCGCTTCGGTGTTCGGAAGCACTAGCTTCGCGTTAAGCTCTTTCAGAGATGCTTCCAGCGCGTTCGCGTCGGTTGGACGTTGCGGATGGGTCTCCAGAGACTGACGAACGCCGTCGAATTCGACGCACTAAATCTTCAAACGGGCGCTGGTCGACTCCGTCTTGAGCAGGCCGCGCAATCTCGCTATCGAGCCGAGCCGCGATCTGTTCAAGGCGACGCTCAATCGAGACCAGAGTCGAAAGGGGCGTCGATCGCTCGATCTCCCTGCGGACGTCGGCGAGCGAGGCGGCCATCTGCGCAGATTCGACCTGGGGCTCCGGACTTGCGCCCAGCCGTTCGACCCGGTCAGCTAGCTCGCTGATCTGACGTTCCAAGCGTTCGACCGGCGCCGTGCGCGTGGCCGCCGCGGCCAACAGATTGTGCACCTCTTCAGTCTGACGTCGGACGCGCTCGAAAGTCTCCGGATTGATCGCGGCGCTGGCCAAGCCGTCAATCTTGGCGCCGAGGGCGCGAATTTCTCTTTCCAGCCCGGCGGCGACTGCCTGCGGATCATGCGACTTAAGAGCCGCGCGCAGTTCGGACGCCATCGAGTTCGAGCGGCGCAAGCAGCGACTCGCGTTGACCGTCCTGACGCAACATGGCGACTCGCTCGGTTAAGTCTCGAACGGCCCCTTCGAGGGCGACAACGGCGTTTCGCGGAGCAAGGGCGGCAAGAATACGCGTCATCGCGGCGATCTGTTCGCGTATCGCAGTTAGGTCTGCGGAGCTAACGCGTTGAACGGCGCGCTCGCTCCAAACGCCGCCCAACTTGCTCACAAGCGCGCGTATGTCTTCGCGCGGAAGTTCCGGCGGCCGCAAGCGAGAACTCGTCGGCTCGCGGCGCGCTTCATTCTGTGAAATGGCGGGGGCGCGCCCCCCTTCGTCAGCCGCGACGCCCGCTGTGCGTCCAAGGCTTTGTTCCGAGCCGGCGGGCGGATCGCGGGCGTCGCGGCTCGAATCCATATGGACGGTTGCCGGGTCTGCCCGGGGCGTAGGGGACGCGTTCCGCGCTTCGCGGGCGTCCAGCGCCTGTCTCCGCGACGTGATCTGCGAGACCGCAGCCTCCAGATCGAGGCGCGGCTTCTCCGGAACCGAAGCCTGCGAACCGTTCGGGTCGCGCGACAACCGCCGCGACGCCCCGGTCCGCCGCGCGATTTCTTCCATCCGCTCGTTCAAGCGACGACGTGAGACGCTTTCTTCTTGGGAGCTTGCGGCAGCCTCACCGACGCGAGCGTCGACAGCGTGCAGCGCGGCGCGCGCTTCCGGTACGTCCTTCGCGGTCGATCGTCTGGAGCCTGTAAGCGGAGCCGCTCGATCGAAGTTTCCGTCCGGTCGCTCGAGCATATGCGCAATCGTCTCGAAAGCGCGCGCAGCACGCTCTTCGCCGCGGGCCATCCTCCGCTCGATCCGCGCAATCGCCAACTCGACAAAATCCTCGGTTTCGCAGACGCGCGCATCTTCGGCCTCCAGGATGCGGCGCAAGTCCTGAGGGCTGACGGTTTGACGAAGCGAAGCGGGATTGCGCCGCCAGTTGGAGGCGTTTGAATGAAACTCTCCGTTGCCTTCCTCCAGCCTTCCGCCGGCCGCCCGTTCGACGATCGCCTCGTCGAGCCATTCTTCGAGGCTCATTCCTGCGTTATGGGCGGCGTCCTCGGCAATGCGCCGAGCTCCGGGGCGGACGCTCGCAAGGTCCCACGCCATGGTTTTATTCATACCCTCAACCGTCATTGGCGTTTGCGATTCGTCGCGCCTTCTGGTCATGGCGCCGCGCGCAGATGTTTCGATCGCCATGGTGAAGAAACGGTTAAACACGCTCCGCTTTGAAGGGCTCTATTTGGCAAAACGTTTGGTTGTATGAATGGCTGATGCAACTTTTGATTGCATTTTGATACCCATAGGGCATAGTGGAAACAAATCGCGCAGCGGCGCGCGAATCAGCAAGGCGCGAACCCAACGGCGCCGACGAAAGGAGAGGCCATGAGCCGGATGTCGTCCCTCAATCATGCAACCAGCGCGGCGTCGGCCGCGCCGGAAGGCGAAGCCAACGCAGCCCCTGAATCAGGACAGGCGGAAATGACAATCAGCGGATGTCGCGCTTCTACGGCGTCAGCCTTCGGACGCTTCGGTTCTATGAGGATCGAGGCCTCATCAAGCCGCGGCGCGAAGGCAACGCCCGCTACTACCGCGGCGGCGATCGCGTTCGCATGGAGATGATTCTCAGGGGCAAGAAGCTCGGCTTCACACTCACCGAAATCAATGACTTGATCGGCGCCAAGGGCGCGAACGAAACGCCCGATCTCGAAGAGCAACTGCAGCCTCAGCAGATCGTCAGCCAGATCGGACATTTGGAACGACAGCGCGACGAGATCGACAGCGCAATCGAGCGGCTGCGCGCGACCCACAGCCGTCTGTCGCAAGGCGCCGCCGCCTGAACTCGCCGGCAGGGCGTAGGGCTAGCGCGATAACACCGCTCTACGCCCTCACTCGCGCCGCCTCGACGATTCGCAGCGCCTCGGCGAGGGCGGCGTCGATCCCCAAATGGGTCGTGTCAAGCCGGACCGCATCGTCCGCCGCACGCAACGGCGCGACCGTCCGCTCGGAGTCGCGGGCGTCGCGCCTCAAAATGTCCTCAAGAATAGCGGCGTAATCGGCCTTCTCGCCGCGCTGGGCCAATTCGAGGGCGCGCCGCTGGGCGCGCGCCGAAGCGCTGGCCGTGACGAAAATCTTCACTGTTGCCTGTGGATAGACGACCGTGCCAATGTCCCGGCCGTCGAGCACCGCCCCACCCGGCCGCGCGGCGAAGGCGCGTTGGGCCTCGATCAGCGCGTTGCGCACGCCCGGCATGGCGGCGACCACCGATGCCGCCTCCCCCATCTGGCGGCTGCGCAAGACTGTCTCGTCAAAATCGGTGAGGCCGAGCCCGCGCGCCGCCGCGACCGCCGCGGGCTCGTCGTAGAGGTCGCGGTCCGCGGCGATCAACGCGGCGGCGGTTGCACGGTAGAGTAGGCCGGTGTCCAGATGCGGCAGCCCGTAGTGGGCGGCGAGGCGGCGGGCGATCGTGCCCTTGCCCGAAGCCGCTGGGCCGTCGATGGCGATGATCATCCGGAGCGCCCAAGTCCTATCGGGCCAATTGCCCGAGACGCGCTCTTAGAATCCCGCCGCCCCGCTGTCGAACTCGCACCGGAGCCATGGCGGCTCGGATCCGCCTAAGCAGCCAACCAGCGCCGTTGGCGCGCCATTATGAGTGAAAATGGGTATCCCCTTCACTGCCCCTTAGGGATCTGGTACGCTTGTCGGGTGGACACCACTCGACACCCCCTCGCTGGACTTGATTACCCGCGCACGTTTCAGGCTATGGACGAACGCTTCCGTGACGACGAGGCCTGCCGGGAGTATATTCGTCGTTTGCGCTGGCCTAAGGGGTTCACCTGCCTCCATTGCGGGGAGGTGGGGGAGCCATGGGTGATGGCAGGAGGATGGCTGCGGTGTCGGGCCTGCCGCAAAAAGACATCGCTGACCGCCGGGACGATCTTCGAGGGTACCCGTAAGCCGTTGCGGACGTGGTTTCTGGCGATGTGGTTCGTCACCAGCCAGAAGAACGGGGTTAGTGCGCTCGGCCTCCAGAGGGAATTGGGGCTTGGAAGCTACGAAACTGCCTGGACCTGGCTGCACAAGCTGCGCCGCGCCATGGTCCGCCCGGGCCGGGACCTGTTGTCTGGTACGATCGAGGTTGATGAAACCTATGTTGGTGGTCCGGAACAGGGTACACGAGGCCGAGAAACCGAGAGCAAGGCCATCGTCGCCATAGCAGTCGAGAAGAACGGCCGGGGGCTTGGCCGCATCCGCCTTCAGCAGATCGGAGATGTCTCGACAGATAGCCTGCTTCCCTTCGTCCAAGGCGCTGTGGAGCGCGGGGCGATGGTTCACACCGACGGCTGGAGGGGTTATGCCGGACTGGCGGCGGCCGGTTACCAGCATCAGGTCACGGTCCTCAGCGGCGGCTCCGACCCAGCGCACGAAGTCATGCCGCGCGTCCACCTCGTCGCCTCGCTGCTCAAGCGATGGCTGATCGGCACTCACCAGGGTGGCGTCCAGCATCAGCATCTCAACTACTACCTCGACGAATTCACCTTCCGCTTCAATCGCCGCAGATCAAAGGCACGCGGGCTGCTCTTCCATCGCCTCGCCCAACAAGCACTCGCCGCTGGACCCGCGCCCTACAACGCCATCGTCAAGCCAGCGGGTTCCAGCGGCTCCCCGACATCGGGGCAATGAAGGGGATACCCATTTGAGTGAAAATGGTGGCGGCGCGGGCCGGTTTGTCCGAGTCTCTCCACGGGCGATCGTGTTGAGGCTGACAACTCTGCGGTGGCTTGCGACCCCGATAAGCAGTCTGGCCCGCGCTACATAGAGGTACCATTTTTTGTCGCCCCCGGGAACGGGGAGCACGCGTGGCAGTGTCTCGACTATACCTGCGGCGTCACGGTCGCCTTCCTTTGGATGGAGGCGAAGATGCAAGTGATCATTGAGCGGTGCGCCGGGTTTGACGTGCATCAGGAGGCGGTCGTTGCCTGCGTCTTGATCGGCGCCCCGGGCGAGCGGCCGAGGAAGCAGGTGCAGACCTTTCGGACGATGACGCGCGATCTGGAAGCGTTGCGGGACTGGCTGCAAGAGCTTGGGGTGACGCAGGTCGGCATGGAGAGCACCGGCGTTTACTGGCGCCCGGTCTATGCCGTGTTGGAAGGGCATTTCGACCTCATCGTCGGCAACGCCCGGCATATCCGTAACGTGCCGGGTCGCAAGACCGATGTGAAGGATGCCGAGTGGATCGCCGATCTGGTCCGCCATGGGCTGATTGCCAAGAGCTTCGTTCCGCCGGCGCCGCAGCGCGAGTTGCGCGAGTTGCTGCGCTATCGCCGCAAGCTGGTGGAGAGCCAGGCGGCCGAGCGCAACCGGCTCCTGAAGCTCCTGGAGACGGCCAACATCAAGCTGGCCAGCGTCGCCAGCGACGTCTTCGGGGTTTCCGGGCGCGCCATGTTGAAGGCTCTGATCGAGGGCAGCGCCTCGGCCGAGGCGATGGCGGACCTTGCCAGAGGGCAATTGCGCCGTAAGCGGGACGATCTGGTTCTGGCGCTCGAAGGGCGGATGGAGGAGCACCATCGTTTCCTACTGGCGACACAACTGCGCCGGCTCGAAGCGGCCGAGCACGATATCGCCGCCCTCGACGACCGCATCGAAGCAAAGCTCGCACCTTACTGCGTTCAGCACGCCCTGCTGATGCAGATCCCTGGCGTCGACTGGGTGGTCGCCGCCGCCCTCATCGCCGAGATCGGTGTCGATATGAGCGTCTTCCTCAGCGTCTACCATCTCGCCGCATGGGCCGGCGTGTGCCCCGGCAACCATGAGAGCGCCGGCAAGCAGAAGAGCGGGCGCGCCCGCAAGGGCAATGTCCATCTGCGGGTGCGATCCAAACTGATGCAGTCACGCGGTACGGCGCAGTGATTTTTGTGGGCTGTTGTCATTGGCGACGGCGGAGTTGGGTTGGGCGAGGGCTTTCCAATAGGCGTTCCAGTCGCCGTTGATTCGGTTTATCCGCAAGGCGAGCATGTATTCGGCATGCTCGACGCGCCACCAGGCGCCGGGCCGCTTGAGGCGTTGTTGCGCAACGTAGCGATGAGCGCTTTCGATCTCGCCCGAGCCGATTGGCAGCCCGTCGGCCAAAGCTTGGCGGTAGTTCAGGTGGTTGGCGCGAGCGCTGAGATAGCGATGGCAGGTTCGCACGGGCGCATGCTCGTCGTCGACTTCGGGCGGCTCGCAACATCCGGCAAGCGCCCGCAGAACGGCGTCGAGACGCCCGCCTTTGAGCGCCTCCTTCTGCGTCTCCATCCAGGCGCTCCGCGCGGCCTGGTCGGGCGCGATCGCTTCGGAAGCAGCGGCCAGGTATTCGCAAACGTGATAGAAATCAATCAAATAGCGGCCCTGGTCGCCGAATTGCGCCTCGACTTGACCCACGATCCAGGGCGCGCCGTCGCCGACCGCGTGAACCTGGGAGTTCGCCCCGAAGCCTGCGCGAACCGCGCAGGAAAGCAGCTGACGCCCGGCCTCTTCGACCCCGCCCTCGATCGAGCCCGCATAAACCGGCGTCCGGCTCCCTTGAGCGTGCGCCAGCGACAGCTTCGCCTCCCGCCAAGACAACGTCTTGCCCTTGCGCTTGTCTTTTCCCTCGCAACTCGGCTCGACGATCGGAACCATGCCGCCGTCCGTCTCAACGACGATCGGCTTGCGCAGGCCGGGCGCTTCCGGAAATTCAGAGCCCTCGCGACCAACTTCGAGCATGGCCTGGGCGTGGGCGAACGTGATCCGCTGGATCGTGCTCTCGCCGATCGCGAAGCCGTAGTGCTCCTGCAACTTGGCGCGCGCTTGCGCGAAGGGCTGATCGGCGGCGAAGTCGACGATGACGCGTTGCAGCGGCCGCGAACACCCCAACGGGCTCACCTTCGCCCCGAGCACGAAAGGACGCACCCGCTGCGTCCCGAACCGATATTGCGGCTCTCGGACCTCTATTTCGCCAAATTTCGTATGCCAGCGGAGTTTTTTTCACCCTGGCGATGCATCTGAGGGCGTTGACGAATCTCCCGCTCCGTCGCCTCCACTCGGGTCTCGGCCCAACTGTGCAGCGCCTCCCGTCCCAGAAGACGCATCTCCTCCACCAAGCGCTCTTCCGCAGCGTCGGCTTCCGTCAATTCCCCCTCGTCGCCTTCGACCGCCAGCACGATCGATGACACCCGCTTGCGAAGCTCGGGATGCGCCCGCAAAGCCGCCATCAGCGCATCATCGCTCAACTCCAAGCCCGCCATCCGAATCCTCCCGCCAAATCAGTCCAAACCGAACCTACTCTGCATCGCTTTAAATCGCACCCGTCCATCTGCGCACCATGCTCGTCGGCGCCGCCATTTCCGCCGCGCGGACCAAGGGCAGCTACCTCAAAGGTGAACTGGACCCCATTCGTGGGACCACGGGTCCTTGGATTTAAGGTGTAATCTCGCCTGCCCTTGTCCTTCAAGAATTAAGCCGCTTCTTGCTGCTTCTGCTTCTGCTGTGGGTATGTGGGCAACGCGTTTGCGTTGTCCAAGCGAAGCGGCATATCCACAGCCCTCGCCGCCGCCTCGATTTTGTCCATGCCGGCGCGCCACACCGCCATCGGCATCTGGTTGTTCATCGCCTGGTGAGGGCGTCGAAAATTGTAAAAAGTCATCCAGGAACCGATGCCGGCCCGCGCCTCGCGGCCGTCGGCGTAAGCTTTCAGATGCACCTCTTCATACTTGATGGAGCGCCACAGCCGTTCGATGAATATGTTGTCCATGAAGCGGCCGCGTCCGTCCATCGAAATCGCCACGCCGGCCGCCGCGAGCTTGCCGGCGAAAGCCTCGGCGGTGAAAGTGGAGCCCTGATCGGTATTGAAAATCCGCGGCTTTCCGAACCGAAGCAGCGCCTCCTCCAGCGCCGCCGCACAGAAGCTCGCATCGTTGGTGTTCGACAGCCGCCATGCCAGAACCGCACGGCTGGCCCAGTCGATGATCGCCACCAGATAGAGGAAGCCGCACGCCATCGGGATGTAGGTCACGTCGGCCGCCCACACGTGGTTCGGCTCGACAATCTTCAGGCCGCGCAGCAGGTAGGGGTATATCTTGTGCCCGGGCACGGCTTTGCTCGTGCCGGGGCGTGGAACCAGCGCCTCGATCCCCATCACCCGCATCAACCGCTGCACCCGCTTGCGGTTGACCCCACGGCCTTCCTTGTTGAGTTCGAAGGTCATTCGCCGCGAGCCGTAGAACGGAAGTTCGAGATGCAGTTCGTCGATGCGGCGCATCACCGCCAGATCGTCCGCCCCGGTGACGGGCTTGGGACGGTAGACCGCCGAGCGCGCCATACCCACAAGCGCGCATCGGCGGCGCACCGACAGGTCCTTGCCAGGCCGTTCGACCATCGCCCTTCGATCGGGCGCGCTCATCGACCTGGCCTCCTGGCCAAGAAATCCCGTTCGACCGTCAGTTGGCCGATCTTGGCGTAAAGCTTGGCCGTCTCACGCTCGCGCTCCTCCTCGCCATCGCCCGAACCGCTCGCCCCTCGCGCGAATAGGCTCGCGACGTTGTCGAGAACCTGCTTCTTCCAGGCATAAATCTGGTTCGGATGCACCCCGTGCCGCTTTGCCAGTTCCGGAACCGTCGCATCCTCCCGCAGCGCCTCAAGCGCAATCTTCGCCTTGAACGCCGCATCAAACTTCTTGCGTGACTTCGTCATTTCTCGCTCCATCGGTTGCGACAGAGCAGGACATGCCCGCATCGCCGCACCAAGGACGGACGCTTATCCTCGGGCGCAAGTCCCTCGAAGAAGAGCGTGCATCGGATCAAGACCAAGATCGGCGAAATGCTGACGCCCGCGAACGTGGCCCCGTGGCCGAAAACCCGCCGAAAGCTGAACAGGCTTCTGCTCGGCGGGTCGGCGTATTTCAGCTACGGCAGCCTCGCCAAGGCGTATCGGGACGTCGATCACTACGTCGTCGATCACGTGCGCGCCTTCCTCGCCAGGAGGCACAAGATGCAAAACCGGGGCGCGCGACACTTCTCCCGTTCGGCCATTTACGGCAAACTGGAAGTCGTCTCGCTCTGGAGCCACCATCCCAACCCCGCGCCGAAAGCCTCGCCATGAAGCCAGTCGGAAAGCCGGATGGGGGAAATCCGCACGTCCGGTTTGATGAGCGGGGAAGGGAAACGGAGCCATTGGCCCAGCCTCAAGCCACCGCGCCCTTCCTCGACTTTACCTAAAACACCTATACTATGTATAATTATTGTGCGCCAAGCGGCGCCGCTGAAACCTCCCGACGCCGCTCGAGATTTCGGTCGGGGTGCGGGGATCGAATTCGACCTTGCGGTTCGGATTCGCCGCCTCGAGGTCGCAGTTCTTCGCCTCGATGGCGGCGCGCGTAATCGTCCAACTTCGCCAGCTGCCGCCGCGCGTCGGCAGAACTTCAAGAAACTGCTCGAAGCGGTCGAGGGGCAAACCAAACGTCTTGCCGACCGTCACGTTTGAGGCGCCGTAAAACCAGACCCTTTCGGCGCCGCGCGGTCGACAGCGCCCGCCAGCGCAGAACCCGCCGGTCGCCTCGAAATCGAATGCTGTCTTGGTGAGAACGTGCTCGGCCAACTGGCTACGCGGCTTCTTCAATCTCGGGATCGACCGCCTCGCTTGGCGGCGCCGCCGACTTTGTGGCGCGACCGTGACTTTTTGAAGCTGCCCCTCCACCGCTCGAAGCGCGTCGATCTCATTCGATTTATGAACGGCTGCGATTTCCCGCACCATGCGGTCCAGCGCCGCCTCATAGAGCTGCCGCTCCGAGTATGACTGCTCCGGCTGCGCCTCCGAGCGGTAAAGATCCCGAACGACCTCTGCAATGGCGTTGATGTCGCCAGAGTTGATCTTGGTCTCGTATTCCTGCGCTCTGCGCGACCACATGGTGCGCTTGATGCGCGCGCGGCCAGTCAATATCTCCAGCGAACGCTTCGCGGTTTCGGGGTCGGATATCTTGCGCATCCCCACCCCGGCTACCTTGGAGGTCGGGACGCGCAACGTCATCTTATCTTTCGCGAAGCTTATGACAAACAACTCCAACTTAAATCCAGCAACCTCTTGTTCTTCGATCGCGACGATTTGACCCACTCCATGAGCGGGATAGACGACGAATTCGTTCAATTTGAAGCCCTGACGCTGGACGGCGGGCTTCGTCGCTTTCAAGGCCGAGGATGGCTCTTCGCGTGAAATCGACCTTTGCTCCTTCGCCGCCGACGGCGCCGGCTTCGGCGACGACGCGTCCACGGACGATCCCAACGTCTCTGTTGTGGACAACTGAGCCGTTGCCACTTTCATTGTAGACTTTTGGGTCGACGCACGACGTGCCGTCACTTTCGTTTCACCTTTCTGGCCGTTCTTCGATCGCAATTTCGCTTCCACTCGCTTTGAGTTGGGCTTGCTCGCCGACGAAACTCTTGCTCTCGCGCGACCCCCAGTCTTGCTGGCTTTGACCGAAGCCTTCGCCCTGGTCGACGTCCGCTTCCCCCCCTTTGAGCGGCTTCGTGTTGCGCTCTGCGAACCCGCAGTCGCCCCCGAACGTTTGCGCACGTCCTTCGAACGAACAGGCTTTTTTTTCGGCTTGGCCGCAAGCTTGCCTCGCTTTTCGGTCGAGCGCGTCTTCGCGGCGGTGCTCCGCTTTCGTGTCGCCGTCGAAACCGACGTCGTCTTTTGTTTCGGCGCAGCTGTTCCAGTGGTTTTCTTTGTCGACTTCCTACGCGCCGCCATCGGTAAACTCTCCACGCATGACTGGCTTGTTTGACGCCGCGCTTGGACCGCTCACGCCTACGCCCGTCTTATAAACAGCAACATGCCGCCGGATCATCTCTTCAGCGAGTTTACGCTGAAAAGTCCCGCCGGCAATCCATTCCGCAGTTAATGCGTCGTTTAGCACAAAACAGTCGAAAAATCAAAGAGCGTAAGGGATGGCTCCGTACGGCCGTTCTCTCTGGTTGACGCAACGCGAGCGCTTGTGAGCTTGCCTAATCGCCCTGCCCGGGCTCTGGGGAAAAAAAGTCGGCGAACTTGTTCGGACGTCCGTCAAATCCCTTTGCATCAGCCGGCGGCTCCCGCTTTGACGTAATGTTCGGCCATAATTTTGCGTAATCCGCGTTCAGCTTGAGCCACGAAGCCAAATTCGGCTCTGTATCCGGCTTGATGGCCTCCGCCGGACACTCCGGCTCGCAAACCCCGCAGTCGATGCACTCATCTGGGTGAATCACCAGCATGTTGTCGCCTTCGTAGAAGCAATCCACCGGGCAGACTTCCACGCAGTCCATGTATTTACACTTTATACAGTTCTGACAACGACATATGTCATGAAGCTTCCCTCGTAGCCTCGTTGGAATTTGTGACCAGATTAATCGGCCAGCGTAGCTTGGTTGTTCGTCGCGGCAGCGTGAAGGACGTCAGCGATCGGGCGTTCTATGATCGGTTCTTGCCCTGCATTTCAAGGATTGATCGCAGCTCCAGGAGTTTTGCGAAAGGGGAGTTCGGGTCGATGGTCGCCTGGCGTTGCGACTCCAAATTCGCGGCCGCGCCGGAGGTATTCCGTTTCCGCATCGTCTGGCGACGCTTTTCGTCGGCTTGAGCGCTTTCGGAAGGGCCATGCGCAGGCGACAGAGGAGGCCCGACGTCCCGCCGGTCTGCTGTCGATGCGGCCGGGCGACGGCTCCGCGCCCGCTCCGGCCCCCGGTCCGATGCGCCGCGGCCTATAGAATTGCTCGCCTGGCGGGTCGTTGACGCTTCGGCTGCCGGAAACCATCTCTTGGACCGATGAAAATGCCGCGCTCTCCACTCCGCTCGCGGTTTTCGGACGGGGCGCCACGCTGTGACCGTCGTGTCGGTTGATGACGTGTTATTCCCTGCCGACTCGGGAACTTCCGCAGCGTTCGACGCGAGCGCGAATTCAGCTGGTCGACCCGACCCCGAATCCTCCTTGCGGGTCTCGCCGTTGGGCTCCTCAGAATTTGAGGCCGCCGCCGAGAACCCCTCCTCTTCCCCTTCCCCTTCCCGTTCCTGACCGGGAGCCGGACCCGCGAGGACGTCGCAAGTCGGGACGCTCGGGGACTGCGCCCATCTTTCGCCGGCGAATTGTCCGGCGCCTTAGCCACGGACGAGGACATGCTTGTTGCTTGCGCCTCGACGGCCGGTCGCGGCAAAACGAGCTCGCCTCGGTCGATTTCGAGAATTCTCAAATCCCAATGACCGAAGGATCGAGGCGAAAGTTTCGCCCGAGCATCCAGCTAACGACGTCATCTGGCCACTGACGATAAACACCGGACCCGCGGATCGCGCGCCGCCTGAGGTCGAGCGCGGCACGAATGCCGCGCGAATTATGTCGGCAAGCCGCTCGACGATTTAACCCCGCACAACGCGCTCGCCGCATGACCGGAAGCCCGCAACGCGATAGCTTTCGGTTGAAATCAGCTGATCGACAGCCAGCGAAGTTCGTCCGGACGACGCCATCGGGATGAGCGCCTTCGCAAGCCCTTCGGCATCCACTTGCGGCGTCTGGAGACTCCACAACTGCAGCGCCAAAGCTCTCGAGGCCGGTTTGAGCACGGTGGTAACGTAAACGTAAAGGCCCCAAATCTGATGCCGTGCTTTCTCAACGCGGCTCGCGAATTCTGGTCGAGCGCTTTGATTTGGCTTCTCATCGGTTCGCGTTCTAATACGCCGAGCGACTCTGAGATTTTTGCGGCCAAGTTGTGAACCGGCCCGATCGCCCTCCAGGCTTCGCAAGGCAAGCAAAGGTCCAAGAAGTCGCCGGGTCGTCGCCGCCAGCCACAGCTCGAGCCGCGCCGCGACGGCTTCTCGAGCTGCCTCGGGCAAACTGTGTCGGCGAGTATGACCGCACGGGGCGACAGCAAATCGGGGCCGGTCGCCAGTTTCGCAATCGGGTCGCCGAGCCAGCGGATAACTCCGTCATTGGCGAGTACGATCGACGCGTCGACGGCTTGGCGGAAGCGCGCGGCGCGGGCCTCCAGCTCCGATCTTAGGGCTTCGCGCCAAAGTGAATTTTCTGGTCCTTCGTCTCCGCCCGCGCCAGCCGCGCTTCCAACGACCTGCAGGCCCTGGAGACCGGAAAAGTCGTAGTCATGCTGACGCTGTTGTGGCGACGATTTCGTCCACGGACATCGTTTCCCCGTCAATCACTACGGTTCCCGGGACTTCGCCCGCTGGAACGCGCCGACTTACGGCTTCGCGCCTGCGAAGATCTGCACGCAAATTCTTTAGCCGACGCTCGCAACCCTGCCAATGGTCCGCATGAGCCACCGAGCGCCTCGGACTCAACCGCCGATCGAATTGGCTTCTGCCGCCAAACGAAAGCGCTCCCTTCGCCGGCGTGAACTTCAAAGGCGGGTGATGAGGCTGGAGGTGTCCCAACGCCCTCCGCCTTTAGACCGAACGTCGCGGTAAAACTGATCGACAAGCGCCGTAACGGGGAGCGACACGCCGTTGCGTCGCGCTTCGTCGAGGCAAATCGCGAAATCCTTTCGCATCCAATCCACAGCGAAACCAACGTCAAAATTTCTCGCAATCATGGTCTTGTGCCAATTGTCCATTTGCCACGATTGAGCTGCGCCCTTCGATATCACGTTGATCACCAATTGCTGGTCGACTCGCGCCGCCTCGGGGAAACGGAGCCATTCTGAAAGCGCTCGCAGGAGACCGGCAATGCAAATTTGGTTAACCATCTTCGTCAATTGTCCAGCCCCAACGGGTCCCATGAGACGACAGGAGCGTGCGTAAGAAGCCATCACCGGCTCCGACCGCTCCTAATCCTTGCTTTCGCCGCCACACATGATCGTGAGTTGAGCGTTTTGCGCTCCGGCCTGCCCTCCCGAAACCGGCGCATCGATGAAGGCAAGGCCTCGGCGCTTCGCTTCGCGATCGAGCTCTCGAGCGACACTGGCGGACGCCGTCGTGTGATCGATGAACACCGCGCCGTTCCGCATGCCGTCAAGCGCGCCGTCGTCGCTGAGCGTCACCGATCTCAAATCGTCATCGTTGCCAACGCAGGCTACGACAAAATCACGTTCGGCCGACGCCTCGCGAGGCGTAGGCGCACTCGTCCGGAAATTCTTCGACCCATTTGGCGGCAACGGCTGGAGTCCGGTCGTAGACGACGACGTCACGGCCTGCGCGTTTCAAGTGACCCGCCATGGGAAATCCCATGACGCCCAGACCCAAAAAAGCGACTTTGCTCATCGCGGCTTCCAACGCTCGTTGTCCGAGTTCCGGGCAACGATAACCGGAAACCGTTCATAGGGCCAATGCCGCTGACTGGCCAATTCTGGTCGCGATCCACTCGCCGCCTGTCGGGCCCTGCTTGCACCGACTGCCTCTAATCTCGCGACGCTTTCCGGGAAAGCGTTCAACGGAGACCGGTCATTTTGACCCACCATTCCGGTTGATCGGCGACGATCATTCTGTGACTGACGCCGCGTCGGGTCGGTCGTTGAACAGAGCGAGCAGGTCGCCCCTGAACCCGACATGCGCGCCGCCTTGACTGCGGGAAGACGCGAAAGTTTCTCGAGCGTCGCTCCGATAGCCGGCGCTATGCGCAGCGCCGCGGGTTCCAAATCGTTGCAGCCCGAGACAAGCAAATCAAGAGTGACCCTCGCGTCGGACCGGGGAGCGAGGATCGGCTGCCAGGAGGGCTGCAATCCGACCCAGGAGCGAGTCCAAGGGCCTCGAAAACTTGTCGTGTCGGCGCTGCGACCCGAGGATTTACGAGGAGCACGAAAACTTCCGGCAAAGCGACTTGACCGCCCAGCCGATCGCCGACGCCCGACATCATTCGGGCTCTCGAGAATAGGCGCACTGGAACGTCCACCCCGGCGCCGGCGGCCGCCGCGCGAAGGCGTTCGTCCTCGACAGGCAAACCGTTCGTTTCGGCGAGCGCGCAAAGCCGCCGCCGCGTCCGCGGAACCGCCCCCTATTCCGGCCGAAGCCGGCAAGCGCTTGATCAAACGGAATCGGCCAAGCGCCAAACCCGGGACCCGGGCGGCCAGTTCGCGCGCTGCGCGCAAAACGAGGTTATCCTCCGCTGGACCCGCTTCGCGCGCGCTCGGCCCCTCGACCTCGAGTTGCAAACGATGGCCTGGCTCGTATCCAAGCCAGTCGGATATCCCTGTGAACGCGACCAGGCTCTCGATTTCGTGCAGCCCGTCGGCCCGACGTCCGACCACACGCAAGGTCAGGTTTATCTTGGCCGGGGCGCGCCGCCAACGCACGAGCCGCGACGTCGATCCCTACCCGCCACTCCGCGTTTGCGTCGCCTCGCTCGGCGACGACGGAGCGGGGGTTATCTCCGGGAGACCGAGTTCAATTTTCTTCAGGATCGCCGGCAAGTCTTCCGGCTCAGGACCCATGTCGCGCGCATGGTTCCATTGAAAATGCGCCTCCGTTCGCCCATTGACCCGCCAATAGGCGTCGCCAAGGTGATCGTTCAAGACCGGATCGGCCGGTTTCAAAATGATCGCCCGCTCAAGGGTCTGCGCCGCCTCGGCGAATTGGCCAAGCTTGAAGTGGGCCCAACCGATGCTGTCGACAATATAGCCGTCATTCGGTTGCAATTCGACTGCTCGTCGGAGCATCTTGAAAGCCTATTCGAAATTCACTCCTTGATCAACCCATGAATACCCTAAATAATTCAGCACCAGCGGCTGTTCAGGATAGAGTTCGAGCGCCTTCTTGAAATCCGATTCGGCTTTTGGCCACTGTTTATCGCGCTCAAAACAAATGCCGCGGAAGTAGTATAGCGTCCAATTTTCCCGCTGCGGGATACCGACCGCGGCGATCGCTCGATCATATGTCGCCGCGGCTTCCGCGTACTTCTTGGCTGCGTTGCAACCCGGCCAACGAGCTTAACGCGTCGACGTCGTGAGGCCTCGCCGCCACAATCCCGGCCAAGCGCTGCATCGCCCGATCTGTTTTCCCCAAGCTATCGAGAACAAGCGCGATCTGAATGTCGGCGTCTTCTCGTAAGGGCGAAGTCGGCGGCACCAGCTGATAGGCCGCGATCGCCTGTTCACCCTGCTTCATCTGTTCGAACAGATCTGCCAAGGTGACGGCGGTCATGTCGTCCGAAGGCCGCAGATCCAGCGACAGCCGAAGATACATGAGCGCCGGAAGCTCGTCTCCTTGCCGGCTGCCTGCTGCGCCTAAGCCGTAAAGGACCTCCGCGGCGCCCGCCTTCGGGGTGCGGACCAGCGTCTCCGGCGCTTTTCCGGCATCGAGATCCGCCAGGGCGCGCTCGACGAGTGGGTGAT
>CAWDTW010000073.1:0-43973 GCA_963805295.1 uncultured Alphaproteobacteria bacterium
GACCAGGATATGGGCCTCGAGGCGATCGGCGCGTTGATGCCAGACGGGACGCACGCGCAGTTGGTCCTTCTTTGCGGAAGGCGGCTTCGGCCTGGGTCAGCTGAATATAAGCCTTCCAGAGCTGGTCCTCGCGCCAATCGACGATATTCGAGCGCAACAGATAGGCGCCTTCGGAGAGCGCCGCCCACGCCTCGAAGGACGGCCTGACCTCGACGACGAGCCGGAACCCCGCCTCTGCGCCGCCGTCTTCGAGCCGAAGTGTAGCGCGTGTCGCAAGCAAGCGGTTCGCACCCCTGCTTTCAAATGGGTCAATACCGCGTTGGGCAATATCAAAGCTGCCCTCGTGGGGACCTACCGAGCCGTGCGAGAAAAGCACGTCCCTCGATATCTCGCGGAGTTCGAATATCGATTTAATCGCCGATACGATCTCGAAACCATGATCCCCCGCCTAGCATTCGTTGCGCTGAGGACCGCCCCGATGCCTTACCGCTTGCTAAAACTGGCTGACGTTGCCGCGTAATCAGGAAAGAAAATGCCCAAGGTCGGCACTACACGCCGATCTCGACCCTACCGGCCTGCCAACCCCTTGATCGGATCGGCTCACCACGGCGAAAAATGAAAAACCACCCCCAAACTGCGCAAGTTGGGTTAAGGTGATGGGCCCGCTTCAACCGCTTCGCCGGAGCTTGCCTCTGCCGACGCCGCCACGCCCGCTGTCCTGCTGCGGCGAGCGTGGTTCAGGTAACGAAGATGGGGCGTCCTCGATCCCGCGCTGATATCGGACGCTGCTGAAAAACGAGATCTTTGCGCCTCCGGACGGCGCGACGTGACAACGACGTTTTGGCGCCCGAAAGGCAACAATTTCGCCCATGGCCCTCCCGCCTCGAATTATCAGCGCAATGATTCGGTATTTCAGGGCGCGAAGGTTAATACTCTATCAACCAGAATGCGCTAACTGGTCGTAAACTCGTCGATCTTGATGGGCCGCTTGGTGCGCGATCTGACTCTTGCTGACTTCCCGTTTCTCGCCTCCTTGGCGGCGAGCGAGAACGCCAAGGATCGCAGAATCTGGCTTAGAGTGGCGATCGATCATTTCGTCGCCGCCGAACGGAACGATCCTGATGCGAGCGAGCATTTCGCCAACGTTGTCGCCTTGCAACTGGACGCAGCGGACGCGGCGACGCGTCTCGACATCGCCCGCAAGCTCGCGCCCTGCGCTCGAACGCCGGCCAGACTTTTGGCGAAATTCGCGTCCGCTGATTCGGAAGCCTGCGAACACATGCTCGAGCACGGTGTCGCCTACGCGGACCGTGATCTTGCTGAGGCTGTCGCGCCCGGCGGCCGGCGCGCCATTGCAGTCGCCAAGCGCAAGAATCTCGATCCGCAAATCGCCTGCGCGCTCGCCGCGCAGGGCGACATCGACGTTCTGATCGCGCTGGCCAATAACGAATCGGCGCGTCTTGAGGGCAAGACGTTGCTCGATCTGTTGCACCGGGCCCGCAAGCTCGCGGAACAGGCCGGCGACCGGCGGCTGGCCGATGCGTTGCTGCAGCGCCGGCCGGTCCCGCCGGAAAGCGCCGCGCTCTTCCTATGCGCTACGCCATATCAACGCGTGGATATCCTGCTGGCCGCTCAACGTTTGCAACTGGGCCGCCCACCTTCCCCTCCGGTTCCAACACGATCTGGGTCGATTGACCAACTGGAGCTGGCCGCAATCGCACGCGAGCCGCAGCGGTTTGTCGCCATCCTCGCCGAAGCACTCGATTGCGAGCCGGAACTCGCGCAGCGGATCGTCGACGACACCTCAGGCGAACCGCTGGCTGTCGCGCTCGCAGCCCTCGGTGCCGAAAACGAAGTTCTTGTGCGCGCGCTGATCTCGAACGACCTGTTGGCGGGCGCTAGCTATCAGCGCGTCCGAGCGCTCGCGCGTCTCAACAATGCGCTCAATCGGGACGCGGCGATTACGGTCATTGCGGCGCTACGCGGCGAATCTGTAGCGCTCCGGCGTCAGCAGCCGTCGACCAACGCCGGGGCGTCTGCGCCAACGCGCGCCGCTGCGGCTCGCTTGGCGGACCGGCCCGCGGATCCGCCGAAGCGCAAGGCGGTGAAGTGAAAGCGTCCTGGGCGCAGCTCAGCCGATGTAGCTCAACAGGGTCGGGGCCAAGAAGCCGGAGGCCATTAAGGACATCACGCAAAATAACCGCTACGGTTCCGCTGGCTGTGCCGAGGTAGGGAGTCGCGGCCTGATGGTGTAGTTCCATTCAGGATGGAACGGATCACCGGTGATGTCGAGACGGTTCATCTCGGCTCTGCCGACCTTGATGCCTTTTCTGGTAGGTGCGGGTGTCGAGCGCGCTCTCGATTCGCAGACCGGCCTTGGTCGTCGTCGCGCCGATCAGCTCGACGACGGCAAGGCGATCGGTGAGCGGCCGGCCGCGCCAGTTCTGGGTGATGTGGCAGAACAGCCGGTGCTCAATCTTGTTCCACTTCGATGTGCCCGGCGGATAATGGTGGACATGGATGACGAGCCCGGTCTCGTTGGCGAGCTTCTGCAGTTCGACTTTCCACAGCCGCACCCGCGCCCCGTTCGAGCCGCCACAATCGGCCGTGATCGTCAGCTCTCGCGCATGGGGATAGCGCTGCCGCCCCATGCGTTCGCGCCAGCAGCGGATCGACTGTAGAGCGAACTCGGCCGTGTCGCTCGTGATCCCGACGCTGACGAAGCCGGCGTTGGCAGTCACATCGTGGACGCCATAGGGCACGACCTTGCCGAGTTTCTTGTCCTCGAAGTCATGCACGTTCACGCGCCGTGGCTTGCCTTTCGGGCGATAATCGGTTCCGCCGTTCTTGAAGTTGCCGATCAGCTCCTTTTTCTTGGTGTCGACGGAGATCACGGGTTGTTGTTGGGCCTGCGCCGCCACGACTTTCGCGTTGATATATTCGAACTGCGCGTTTCGGTCGGGATGTTTGGCGCCTTCATCCGCCTTGCGATTGGACTGGCGCGAGAACCCGAGCTTCACCAGCTCCTTGCGCACCGTGTCGGCGCTGATCGGATGTCCCATCTCCGTCAGGGTCGCCGCGAGCTTCTCCATGCTTTTCGACACCCAGATCAAGGGCCGCATCGGATCACCCAACGTCGCAGGCTCGACCAGCCGTTCGAGCGCGCGAACGAGCCCCGGATCGTTCTCAGAGAGCGCGCGACGCCCGCCGCCGGCGCGGCGAACGCGCCCCCTCGGCAGCGCCGCCGCATCCAGATCATCCTTCCCGCGATTGATCGTCGAACGAGCCAGCCCGGTGATCTTCGAGACGGCCGCAAGACCACCCCAGCCAGCGCTCCGCGTCTCGCCCGCGGCAAACAACCGCCGTCCCCGCTCGTCGAGCTTCGAGCCAACCGCTCCCCACCGTTGCCGAATTGCGTTCTCCTCGATCATGCCACCGACCTACGCCGGTTCGCTCAGTGGCGGAATCCCCGCAACCCGAGTCACTCCGTCGCATGACCAGCAATCACGATTCGGTTATTGTTCGAAGTGTCCTAAGGCGACGCCGATGGCGCCGAGCCCGACGCTGAGCCATATAAGGACGCTGATGCCCGTGATGATCGCCGCCGAAGCCAGCAAGGATCGCAATTTGGGTGAGGCCGCTGCCAAGCTAATAATGCTCAAGCCTCCGGTTGGCCAATTTGCGGGTTTCAATGGCGGCGTTCGCTCGCTCCTCAATTGGGGTCTAGGCTCTCATAAATCCCCTCATTTTCCGGGGGACTCATATTGGCCAAAATCCGTAGACAGGTCATGAGGATGCAGAATCGCATCCCGACGAGCCGTGGCCATGAACCGTCCGATCAAGCGTATTGATTTCATTCAAAATTATCTCGACGGCATCTTCGCCGAAGATCTCCATGCGAAGCGTGTGGCGTCGCTGGCCAACGGCACGCTCGGCGTGATGACCGGCGCTTCGCTGGCGGTGTCGATCATCGGCCAGTCCTTGGCTCAGGCGCGCGGCCTGCTCAGCAAGCACGCCATCAAGCAGGTCGATCGGCTGTTGAGCAGTCAGGGCATCGTCGTGTGGGACACGTTCGCCCCGTGGGTGGCGGAAGTCGTTGGCCAGCGCAAGACGATCGTCGTGGCCATGGACTGGACCGATTTCGACGCCGACGATCAGACGACGCTGGCCTTGAACCTGGTCACCAACCACGGCCGGGCGACGCCTTTGCTGTGGCTGACGGTGTTGAAGGACGAACTGAAAGACAAGCGCAACGACTACGAGGACCTCTGCCTGGCCCGCTTGGCCGAGGTTCTGCCCGAGGGCGTCGCAGTGACGATCCTGGCCGATCGCGGCTTCGGCGACACCAAGCTGTTCGCCTATCTCGAGACGTTGGGCTTCGCCTACGTCATCCGGTTTCGCGGCAACATCCACGTCGGCGCGGCCGATGGCGAAACGCGCGCCGCCGCATGGACCGGGACGGGCGGACGAGCGCGCAAGCTGCGCGACGCCGAGGTCACCGCGGGCCGCCACAAGGTCGGGGCGGTCGTCTGCGTCAAGGCCAAGGACATGAAGGAGGCCTGGTGTCTGGCCGCCAGCGACGCCGAGGCGAGCGCGCGCGAGATCATGAACTCTTACGCCAAGCGCTGGACGATCGAGCCGGGCTTTCGCGACACCAAGGACCTTCGTTTCGGCATGGGCCTAAGCGTTCTTCGCATCGCCGATCCGCAACGGCGCGACCGGCTTCTTCTCTTGAACGCCTTCGCCATCGTTCTCCTGACGCTGCTCGGCGCCGCTGGCGAAAGCCTCGGCATGGACCGCCACCTCAAGGTCAACACCGCCAAACATCGAACCCATTCGCTGTTCCGGCAGGGCTGCATGCTCTATGAGCTGATCCCAAACATGCCGGAATCCGCCTGCGGCCACTCGTGGCGCGATTTAGCGAATACATAACTCAAAACAGCGCCTTGGCTAAAACGTCCTCGTTCGTGTGAAAAATGAGGGGATGGCTGAGGTCTAAGCAGCCGACCAGCGCCGTTGGCGCGCCATTATGAGTGAAAATGGTGGCGGCGCGGGCCGGTTTGTCCGAGTCTCTCCACGGGCGATCGTGTTGAGGCTGACAAGTCTGCGGTGGCTTGCGACCCCGATAAGCAGTCTGGCCCGCGCTACATAGAGGTACCATTTTTTGTCGCCCCCGGGAACGGGGAGCACGCGTGGCAGTGTCTCGACTATACCTGCGGCGTCACGGTCGCCTTCCTTTGGATGGAGGCGAAGATGCAAGTGATCATTGAGCGGTGCGCCGGGTTTGACGTGCATCAGGAGGCGGTCGTTGCCTGCGTCTTGATCGGCGCCCCGGGCGAGCGGCCGAGGAAGCAGGTGCAGACCTTTCGGACGATGACGCGCGATCTGGAAGCGTTGCGGGACTGGCTGCAAGAGCTTGGGGTGACGCAGGTCGGCATGGAGAGCACCGGCGTTTACTGGCGCCCGGTCTATGCCGTGTTGGAAGGGCATTTCGACCTCATCGTCGGCAACGCCCGGCATATCCGTAACGTGCCGGGTCGCAAGACCGATGTGAAGGATGCCGAGTGGATCGCCGATCTGGTCCGCCATGGGCTGATTGCCAAGAGCTTCGTTCCGCCGGCGCCGCAGCGCGAGTTGCGCGAGTTGCTGCGCTATCGCCGCAAGCTGGTGGAGAGCCAGGCGGCCGAGCGCAACCGGCTCCTGAAGCTCCTGGAGACGGCCAACATCAAGCTGGCCAGCGTCGCCAGCGACGTCTTCGGGGTTTCCGGGCGCGCCAT
Source organism: uncultured Alphaproteobacteria bacterium (assembly GCA_963805295.1). GTDB lineage: Bacteria > Pseudomonadota > Alphaproteobacteria > Rhizobiales > Beijerinckiaceae > Roseiarcus. Next base: position 5,778 of record CAWDTW010000073.1, read on the forward strand.
GTTGAAGGCTCTGATCGAGGGCAGCGCCTCGGCCGAGGCGATGGCGGACCTTGCCAGAGGGCAATTGCGCCGTAAGCGGGACGATCTGGTTCTGGCGCTCGAAGGGCGGATGGAGGAGCACCATCGTTTCCTACTGGCGACACAACTGCGCCGGCTCGAAGCGGCCGAGCACGATATCGCCGCCCTCGACGACCGCATCGAAGCAAAGCTCGCACCTTAGGCGACGCCCAAAAATAGCCGATTCGGAATTTGCGATTTTACTGGCATCGGCTGTTTAGCGGATTCCCGAGTGCGAGGCGAGCGTCTATATCGTGATGATGATAGACGAATTATCCCTGCGCGTCCGGTTTGACGCGCTTCGGCCTTCGCTGGACGAGCGACGCCTGCGGTTGAGCGCGGCGGCGGAGGCGAAGGCGGCGGGCTACGGCGGGATTGCGGCGGTCGCGCGCGCGACGAAGGTCGCCCGGAGCACGATTGGGCGCGGTCTGAAGGACTTGCGGAACCCCGGCTCCTTGACGGGAGAGGTGCGGCGCAAGGGCGGGGGCACTCCTCGGTTGACGGTCAAGGACCCGACGCTGTTGGAGGACTTGCAACGATTGCTCGAGCCGGCGACGATGGGCGACCCGATGCGGCCGTTGCGATGGGTCTCCAAGAGCCACGACAAGCTGGCGACGGCGCTTCGCGCCATGGGTCACAAAGTGAGTTCCTCGACCATTCCCAAGCTGCTGGAGGAACTGAAATATTGTCGCCATTCCAACCGCAAGACCAAGGAAGCCGGCAAACATCCTGATCGCGACGCCCAGTTCGAATATATCAACGCGAAGGTCGAGGCGTTTCAGGCGGCCGGCGAACCCGTGATATCGATCGACGCGAAGAAGAAGGAATTGCTGGGCGAATTCAAGAACGGCGGTAGCGACTATGGGCCGCAGGGCGAACCGATCGAGGTCAACGCTCACGATTTCGAGGACAAGGAGTTGGGCAAGGTCGTCCCTTACGGGGTCTACGACATCGGCGCCAACCTCGGCTATGTCAGCCTCGGAATTGACCACGACACCGGGGAGTTCGCCGTCAACGCCGTCCGATGCTGGCTCGATCAGATGGGTTGGAAGCTCTATCCCGGGATGAGGCGCCTGATGATCACGGCCGACGGCGGCGGCTCCAATGGTTCACGGCTGCGGCTCTGGAAGTTGGCCCTCCAACAACTCGCGGACGAAACCGGTCTGATCATTCAGGTTTGCCACTATCCGCCAGGGACTTCGAAGTGGAACAAGATCGAGCATCGCATGTTCTGCCACATCACGCAGAACTGGCGCGCGACGCCACTCCTCAGCCTCCTCATCGTCATCGAACTGATCGCCAACACCACGACGAAAACCGGTCTCAAAATCCGCTGCGAACTCGATAGCAACACCTATCCAAAGGGCATCAAGGTCTCGGACGCGGAAATGGCGACCCTCAACATGACCCGAGACTGATTCCATCCAGAATGGAACTACAGCATCTCGCCGAGGTTTCACGAAATGAAGCAATAGTTTTTGGGCATCGCCTAAGCGCGGGGGCGACGCGGTCTTCGCGCTGCTCCAGCCGGTTCGGATTCCAGGGAAGGTCGTAGCCGCGGGCCGTGATCGGGATGCACTCGGCCGTCCCGTTAATCGACGCCCGACGCATCGCCGATGTCCACGCCAGCAAGAACCAAGTGGCAGGCTGTTGTATGCCTGAGCACATGGGGGGGTTATTTTCCTACCGCTCAACGTCGGCACGCGGGCGGCGCAACGCTCGACGAGCCAATAGACGCCGAACCGTGTAAAAGGCTTTTGAAGCCTGCTGCGGAACACGACATCATCGGCCGCACGACCGTCTATCAGTTCCGCCAATACGCGTTCGGTTGCTGGCCATAGCGGGCATTGGCGTATCTTCCCGCCCTTTCCATGCAGGGTCGCGAGAGCATGGCCGCCATCACGACGGTCGACCTGTAGGTCGTCTACTCTCATTTGTGTGGCTTCGGAGACCCGCGCCCCGGTGTTGTAGAGAAACAGCAGAAGAGCATATTCGCTCCGGCCCCGCGGCGTCTTTCGGTCGGGAACCTTGAGCATGTCGTCCATTTCCGCCTTCGTCAGCCATCCGATCGGCTGGGGCATGGCCTTCTTCGATGGAATGGTCCGGATGTGACCGTACCATTCGACATGTCGACATGGCCCGGATCGCGACTACCCACGAAGCGGGCGAACGCGCGAATAGCCGCCAGGCGCTGATTGCGGGTCTGGATGGAGCATCCGCGCTCATTCTCGAGATGCGCGAGGAACTGCAACACATGCCTGGATGTGAGGTCGCGGACGGCCAGCCGGTCCACGGGTTTGCGGAGCTTGCGGCTGACGAAGGGCAGCAACAGATTGAAGGTGTCCCGGTAGCTCTTCTGGGTGTTTCGGGCCAGGTTGCGCTCGGTGACGATGTGTTCGCAGAGGAAGCGACGAAGCCAGGGGCCGAGCGTATTGAGATCACGCATCATCCCCTCCGCTTGCATAGCGCTCGAAGCGTGACGAGGCCTGCTGCAGCAGCTCCGGTGTCATCGACAGATAGACCTGGGTGCCTGCCAGGTCCGTGTGGCCGAGATAGGTGGAAAGCACTGGCAGCAGCCGTTGCACATCGGCGCCCTGGCGGTACCAGTCGGTCAGCCTGTGGACCGCGAAGCTGTGCCTGAGGTCATGCAGGCGCGGGGAATGGCGTCTGCCGTTTGCGCCATGGATCCCGGCGGCGCGGCGCAACTCGGCAAAAGCTTGGAGGATCGTGCTGTGAGCGAGCGGCGTTCCGTCCCGGTTTGCGAGAAAGAATGAATTGCTTCCTTGCTGAAGAGGCCGGCTTGCGCGCAATGACCCGTATGTTTTCAGCATCGTGGCGAGCTGTGGTCCGATTGGAACCAAGCGGCTCTTGTAGAACTTCGTGCCGCGTATGGTCAGGACCGCTCCCGGCAGATCGACGTCCGCCAAAGTGAGACGTCGCGCCTCTCCAACGCGCAACCCGGCGCCGTAGAGAACAAAGAGCAGCGTGCGGAAAGTATCCGCATCCAGCTGAGCCGCGCGCCCCCGGCTGTCCTCCATGGCGTCGAAGAGGCGGCGCAGCTCGTCGCGGGAGAATATGTGGGGCGGCGCCGATGCGGGCGGCTTCGGCTCGTTGTCCGGCAGCGGCGAACGCATCACGTAGCCGCGGTTGATCGCATAACGATAGAAGCCTGCCAGGGCGCTGTACTTGTTTTCGCGGTTTCGGGTCAACGGGCCTTTGCCCGCGAGAAAGCTGAGGACCTGCGCCGGAGTGACGGCGTTGCAGTTGGTCTCTCCGCCGACGCTTTTGAGGAAGAGATGCAGGATGGCCGAGCTGCTCCTGTACTTCTCGCCGTGGGCCTGCCGCCATGCGATGTATTGATTGATCGCGTCCCGGAGCGTCATACGAGACCCCCCAGATCAAAGTTCGCGACTTCACGCAGCGCGGTGAGATTGACCTTGGCGTAAATGGCGGTGGACGATGGATCACGGTGTCCGAGAAAGTCCCCGATCACCTTCATCGACATGCCCTGGTCCAGAAGATGCTGGGCGGCCGCATGCCGCAGCGCATGCGTTCCCCGCTTCCCGGCGACGATGCCGAGACCAGCCAGGCGGTCTTTGACGATTTTCCCCAAAGCACGCCGGTCGAGCGGCCGGATCGGAGCGCGCATCCTGAAGAAAAGCGCGCGCCCGAAGCCAGACGGGCGGACTTCGCGCATGAAGCGGAGAATGGCTTCTCCTACCCCTCGGGATAAAGGGTAGGAGTGTGTCCGGCCCGGCTTGGGACAGCGGACCCGGAGCATCTCATTCTCCCAGTCGAGATCATCCAGGCGCAAGCCGCCGACTTCGCCGGCTCTCAGGCCGTAAGCGATGAACAACATCAAGATGGCGCGGTCGCGCTTGTCGATCGGCCGGTCGCCCTCCGTGGTGGCCAAGAGGCGCAGGACATCCTCTCGTTTCAGCCCCTTCGGCACAGCCTCGTCCCGCTTGAAACGCGGAGGCATGATCCCCTTGGCCATGCCGGGTGTCGTGCTGCACTTAAACGTGAGACGCCGGATTCAATGTTTTCAAGTGCTTCCTTTTGCAGTTAAATTGAGACTCTGTAGTTAAATATGAGACTCGGCCTGCCGTACTGTACTTAAATTGAGAATGAGGGCCCGCAATGTTGGTGAAATTTGCGGGGCCAAGTGGACGATCTGCAGGCGGCAACGACGAGCAAAAGCGCTGGGAGGAAGCCAGCCAGCTTGAGGAGGCCACACGCGATCTGCCGAGCAGAGATCCGGAGGGTCTGAAGGGCAGGGACGTCGCGGACTTTGGCTTGGAAATTGGGGGCTCAGCCGCGACCCAACCGAAAAAACATCGCAGAACTCAAAGGCAGGACGATTGGGGCCTGCCCACGCTCATTTCGAAACTATTGGCGCCGGCATTTTCGCGCCGACCCAGCCCGAATCTTGAGTCTCATTTATGCAGCTAATTTGAAACTCAGGCCGCCCTGAATCTCACCTTTAGCTGCAGTGATGTTCGCGAACGGGCGCAATCTCACGTTTAAGCGCAGCGCGACAAACTAGACGAGGCCGGGACACCCACACCCGCCAAGACGCCATCATCCCTTGCCGGACGTCGGCCCCTCGTCGGAGCGATCGGTCATGCCGCGACGAATATCCCCCGCGATCCCAATCCGATTATCATTCATTTTCGGCGCCGTCGCAGTCGTTGCTTCGATGGCGGCAGGGCCAGCGCTGGCCGACAAGCGCGTCGCCCGGCGTTGTCACGTCGGCGGCGGCTTGGTAGCCAAAGAGCATGACGAAAATCAGTTACTCCGGATATCGGTTCCCTCCGGAGATCATTCACCAGGCGATCTGGCTCTATCTCCGGTTCACGCTCAGCTTTCGAGACGTCGAAGATTTGCTCGCGGAGCGCGGAATTGCAATTTCGTACGAAACAATCCGACGCTGGGTGAATCATTTCGGGCCGATCATAGCGGCGGAATTGCGCAAGCGCCGTCCCAAACCGCATTCGATCTGGCATCTGGACGAGGTCTATCTGAAAATCGATGGGCGCATGGTTTACCTGTGGCGCGCCGTCGACGCCGAGGGCGAGGTTCTGGATGTGCTGGTCCAGTCCAAGCGCAACAAGCACGCCGCGTTGAAACTGATGCGCAAACTTCTAAGGAAATACGCCGTCGCTCCTGAGCGGTTGGTCACGGATGATTTGCGGTCCTACCGCGCAGCAACCCTCGATCTCGGCATCGACCACCTGCATGATCGCGGGCGATGGAAGAACAATCGGGCCGAGAATTCGCATCAGCCGACCCGACGGCGGGAGCGCAAGATGCAACGCTTCAAGAGCGCAGGCTCAGCCCAGAAGTTCCTCTCAACCCACGCCGCCGCGTACAACACTTTCAACGTCCAACGCCATCTCACGTCAGCTCAATCTCACCGCGTGCTACGCGCCGCGGCGATGACCACGTGGCGTGAGGCCGTCGCGGCGGCTTGAAAATCCGTAAGGCCTAGCCCGCTCGCGCTTTTCGCATGGCAACGCGACAGTGCCATGGCGGCGGCCAAAGCCAAAGGCCATATGCCAGGCCGCCCAAAGGGCTCGCGCGGACACTCGAAACTCGATGGCAAGGAAATGGGGATCCGGACGTTGTTGGGAAAACGAGTGCCGAAGGCATCGATTGCCAAAATTTTGCACGTATCGCGTTCGACGCTGCTACACTTCATCCGGCCGCGAGCATTGGGTACAGTGTGACGGGGGGCACCATACCGTTGCGGTCGCGGCTTATTGCGTTGTCCCAGGTCCGCCTAAATGTGGTATCCAGCCCTTGTTGAGGCCCGCGATGGGACTCCAAGGGAGGACCCTATGGCGAGGGCGCGATCGCTGACCGAATTTCAGTCGGCGTTTCCCGACGAGGCGAGCTGCGCGGCCTTCTTGTTCGAACGTCGCTGGCCGGATGGATTCGTTTGTCCCGCTTGCGGCAACGCCTGCGCGGCCGCGCTGAGGAGCCGGGCATACACTTACGAATGCTACGGTTGCGGCCGCCAGACTTCGATCACGGCGGGCACAGCGATGCACCGCACAAGGCTTCCGTTGACGGCGTGGTTCTGGGCCGCGCATTTGATGTCGACACATTCAAACGGCATGTCGGCGCGGCAGCTTGAGGATCAACTCGGCCTCACTTACCGGACGGCTTGGTTGCTGGCGCAAAAGCTGCGGCGATCGATGGTCGACCCAGACCGAGAACCTCTCGAAGGGGTCGTTGAAGTCGATCAAGCGGAAATCCCCTTCCGCGAGGGCGACACATTCTTCGAGCCCGGCAATGCTGGCAAAATCCTCGTCATCGGGGCCGTCGAGGTGATCGATCGCGACACCAATCAGCCCAGGCCGCGACGCAAGCACGCGAAATATCTCGATACGCGTTCCGGTCGCATCCGCCTCGCCATGATAGCGGACAATTCCGCGGCCTCGCTCGAAGCTTTCGTGCGGGCCAACGTAAAGCCCGGCGCCACGCTGTTGACCGACGGCCATTCATCCTATCCGGGCTTGACCGATTATCGGCATGATCCGCGCGTGGTCGGCAAAATGGCCGGACACGCAGTGTTGCCCTGGATTCACCGGGTCTTCGCGCTGATGAAGCGGTGGGGATTGGGCACGTATCACGGCCTGCGCCGCAAGCATGTCGATACATATCTCGACGAATTCGTCTTTCGCTACAATCGCCGCTTTTACCGGCATGCGTCGTTCGAAAAACTGCTCGGCCTGACGGCGCGCCACGCGCCGTCGAGCTATTGGGATATCGTTGGCCGGGCCAATCCCCGAAAGGGGGAGGCGACGACTAGGCGCGCGCCACGCCACAGAAAGACAGCGGTCGGCATGCGTCGAGATGGCGCGGGCGGTGCGCAAACCGAGGGCCAAAATCACCATGCGACGATCGGGCCGCCACTAAATATGGACGAACCTGGGACAACGCAATAAGCCTCTTGCGGTCATGCGAAGCTGGTCAACCTTATTGCAACGGCATGATGTTACTCATTTACGAAGGAATCCTTACGCCTACCCATCATAGGTAATTCGCTCGCGCCGCAATCGGCCTGATCGATTAATTGCGGAGCACAGGAGAACGACATGACCACGAAGGATAGGCGCGTGCCCTTGCCTCAGTCGTTGTTGATCGAGGGGAAGGGGCTGGGCATGAACGCGGACAGCATTGCCGCCGACATCCGGCGTCATTTCAACTACACCCTGGGCTGTGACAAGCACTCGGTGTCGGCGCATCACGTGTACCAGGCGCTGGTGATCGCCTTGCGGGACCGTCTGATGGAGCGCTGGAAGCGCACGCATTATTCCTACCAGGATTCGGGCTGCAAGCGTACCCAGTACTTGTCGATGGAATTCTTGATGGGGCGCAGTCTGGGCTCCACCTTGTTGAATCTGGGCGTCACCGAGGCGGTAAGGGAAGCAGTGCAGGCTTTGGGCCTGGAGTTGGAACAACTGCTGACCATCGAGCGTGACGCCGGGTTGGGCAATGGCGGGTTGGGGCGTTTGGCGGCCTGTTTTGTGGACAGTTGCGCGACCCTGCAGTTGCCGGTCATGGGGCACTGCATTCGCTACGAGTATGGAATCTTCCGCCAGTTGATCGAAAACGGCGAGCAGGTGGAAAAACCCGATCACTGGTTAGCGCACGGAAATCCGTGGGAGTTGGAGCGGGTCGAGTTCATTCAACGGGTGCGGTTTCGCGGCCGCGTGGAATATGGTTCGGATGGCCTCGGCGAGCTAAAGGTACGCTGGCTGGACACGCAAGATGTGCTGGCGGTCCCGTACGACATTCCGGTTCCCGGCTATCGCAATGATACCGTCAATACGCTGCGGCTATGGAAGGCGGTCGCGGTTGAGGAGTTCGATCTGGAGCAGTTCAACGAGGGATTCTACGTCGAGGCGGTTGCCGGGCGCTTGGTGGCGGAGAACATCAGCAAGGTGTTGTATCCGGATGACGCCAGCGATATCGGCAAGGAGCTGCGTCTGCGCCAACAGTATTTCCTGGCCTCGGCGGCGATTCAGGACGTGTTGCGCCGCTGGGTGCGCGATCACGGCTTGGATTTCTCGCAGTTTGCCGAGAAGAACTGTTTTCAGCTCAATGACACGCACCCCTCGGTAGGGGTGGCGGAGCTGATGCGTCTGCTGATGGACGTTTACGGTATGGGATGGGACCGTGCCTGGAAAATTACTTCGCGCTGCATGGCCTACACCAATCACACGCTGTTGCCGGAGGCATTGGAGCGCTGGCCGGTGCGCACCTTTCGCGAGCTGCTGCCGCGGCTGCTCGACATCATTTTCCAGATCAACGCGGAGTTCTTGTCGGAGGTGGCCCGCCGCTGGCCCGGCGATACGTTCCGCCAGGCCCGCATGTCGATCATCGAAGAGGGCCTGGACCCTCAGGTGCGCATGGCACATCTGGCCATCGTCGGCAGTTTCTCGGTCAATGGCGTGGCGGCACTGCACACCCGACTGCTCAAGGAGGGATCGTTTCGGGACTTCTATGAATTGTGGCCGGAGAAGTTCAACAACAAGACCAACGGCGTGACCCCGCGGCGGTTTCTGACCCTGGCCAACCCGGGCTTGAGCGAGCTCATCACCGAGACCCTGGGCGACGAGCGCTGGATAACCGACTTGGAGCGCTTGCGCGAGATCGAGCACCATGCCGACGACCCGGTCTTTCGGCAGCGCTGGTGGGACATAAGAAAGCAGAACAAGCGGCGCCTGTCCGGGGCGGTGGAGACCATCTGCGGGGTAGGCTGCGACCCCGAAGCCCTATTCGACGTGCAGGTCAAACGCATCCACGAATACAAACGCCAGATCCTCAACGTCCTGCACGTCATCCATCTTTACGATCGCATCAAGCGCGGCGATACCCAGGATTGGACACCGCGCTGCGTGCTCTTCGGCGGCAAGGCCGCGCCCGGCTATTGGATGGCCAAACGCATCATCAAGTTCGTGAATAACGTGGCCCACGTCATCAACCACGACCCGCTCGTGGGCGATCTGCTGAAAGTGATCTTCGTGCCCAACTACCGGGTGTCCGCCATGGAGGTCTTCGCCCCCGGCACCGACCTGTCCAGCCAGATCTCCGTCGCCGGCAAGGAGGCCTCGGGCACCGGCAACATGAAGTTCATGATGAACGGCGCGGTCACCATCGGCACCCTGGACGGCGCCAACATCGAGATCCTCGAAGCGGTCGGGCCGGAGAACTTCTTCCTGTTCGGGCTGACCGCCGAAGAAGTCGGCGAGGCCCGCCGCGGCTACGACCCCGAGCGGATCATTCGCGAGGATGAGAACCTGAGCCGGGTCATGCATCTGCTCGACAGCGCGCACTTCAATCAGTTTTCGCCCGGCTACTTCGACCCGATCCTCGGCAGCATCCGCAGCCCCAGCGACCCGTGGATGACGGTCGCCGACTTCGCCAGCTTCGTCGAAGCTCAGCGCCGGGCGGCCCACGCCTTTCGAGACCCCGAGCGCTGGACCCGAATGAGCATCATCAACGCGGCCCGCTGCGGCCGCTTCTCCAGCGATCGCACCATCCGCGAATACAACGCGCAGATCTGGAAACTCGATCCGGTTGCCCCCTTGGCGACCCTGTAATGTCCAAGAATAGCCCTGCGACATTCAAGCTGCTTCGCGATCGCAGTAGATTGGGGTTTCGGGTAGTAAGGCATCGTCAGAATATTACTTTTACAACTTGTGTCGAAGTTTGCGAGGCTGCTTTTTGATTCGATTCGATCCGCTCGGAGCGAACACATAGTTCCAGTCGCCATGGAACTTGTCCGGAATCAAGTGCAATAAGGCCATCGTTGCGTCGTCTACTTTGGCTCCCGTCGGGTAGACGTCGGTGTCAAGCGCTGCACGCACACGAGTCACCCAGCTCCTTCATCCCCGCCGTGATCGTCTGACGCGTCAGGCCGACCGCCCACGAGACGGTGCTGACACCGCCGTAGCCGGGTGCACGCGCTTCGGTAGCTGCCCACAATCGGCGCATTTTGCTCATCCATCACGCTGCGCAGCGCTTCGTACTTCTCAGCGATTTTGGATTCGTCATCATCCATCCCGCAAGGCTATCGGGTCTGACATGACTTGTAAAAGTAAGTTCCTGACGATGCCTAATGGAACCGTGAGCAGCGCTGAGCTCCCCCGTTTGCTGGATGCCACCGTCTTTCCTGCTCTGGCGGTAGGCCCAGATCGGCCCGCAGCGCGGCCCGCTGTTCGCGCTGACTGAGTTTCTTGGGTGGTGGTGGTTGTGGCGGTTCCGCTATCGAGCGACGTTGCCGAACGCGCCATTATGTGCTCGGCGGGGAAGACCTGGCGCTGATCCGGACGAAGAGGCCGTCCAGCTGTGCCTCCTTCGGTATCCCGGCCTCGGCATGGGCCCGGCTGAACAACCGCCGGGGGCAATGATCGCATTCGTGGCCGATCAACTCAGTGTGCCGGCCGCCGCTTTCGCTGATTACGCGCAGCGGGATCAGAACTCGCCGCGAACATGCGGTCGAGTTGCAAAGATACCTGTCCCTGCGGAGTTTCGGGTTGGCCGACTGGCGGGCCTGTCTCCGGGTCGGCACGGACGCGGCATGGGCCACGGATAGCATCGACCCGCATTGCCTCGCTCATTGGCGTCTCCTCGGACTGGCCCGTGGCCTCATCTCGCAAGACTGAGGAGTGACGCGCCTTACCCGGCAATAAGCGCCTCGAGCTGAACTCCTGCTCATGCCCGGTTCCGGCGCGGGCGGGCTGCCTTTGAACTCGGCAATCTTTGCGGCGACATGCGGCCGCCGCATCGCCTCGTGCGGGACTGAGACGCACACCACGCACTCGATGAGCGCGCGCAAAACGTCCGGGTCGTGCATCGCGGCAGCGGCGAAGGCCGACATGTCCGGATCCGGCGGAGGTGGCGGCCTGTCCATCGACGAGCGCCGCGATTTCCGCGACGCGAATGCGATCGGCGCTGATCTGGTTCCAATAGAAAGGCGCCGCCTCGCGCTCGCGGTCGGCAGTTTCAGTTTTCGGCGCAAGACGCTCACGCGCGGCAGGCGCGGACCGACAAGGCCTCGATCGCCGTGGCTTTGTCAGAGTAACGGCAGGTCGTCTACGCATGGCGCAGCACGCCCAGACCGAAGCGGCCACTAGGCCGCGAGGGCGCGCCACTCGGCCAACGCGCCGGCTCGTCTTTGTTTGTAAACTTCGCGGGTGACGAGATGGCGCTCCTGATTGAAATGGTTGTGGACCTCAGCATGAACTGAGCTGAATTTTTGCAGCGTCTTCATGCTTCGAAACCGCTGCATGGCCCGTTCTCGTCGTCGAAACGGCTGATGCGAATTCTCGGCGCGATTGTTGAGCCGACGACCGACCTCCTGGCGATCAGCGTTGCCGATCTCTTTCATCGCCGCGGGATAAGAGCAAAGCCCGTCGGTGACGACGGTCCGCGGTCGGCCGTATTTCTTCATGATGCGCTTGAGAAACTTCAGTGCCGCCGCCTTGTCCCGCTTCGCGGTGACGACCAACTCCAAAACCTCGCCTTCATGGTCGACAGCGCGCCAGAGATAGCAGAGCTTTCCGTTGACCTTCACAAACACCTCGTCCAAATGCCAACGCCACTGAGGATAGCCGCGCATGTGCGCTACCCGCTTCTTTCGGATCTCGGCAGCAAACATCGGGCCGAACCGGTTCCACCAAAACCGGACCGTCTCATGGCTGATGTCGATCCCGCGCTCGGCCAAGAGATCCTCGACGTTGCGCAGCGATAGCGGGTACTTCATGTACATCATCACGACCAGACGGATCACTTCTGGCGAGCTGTTGAAATATCGGAACGGGTCACTCGTGGCCTGAAGCTACCACAGCCAAAGACGTCCCAAAAAATTGCTCTGACAGTGCCCTCGCGCCATCGCTGAGACGATCGCGCTGGCGACCGGCCACTCGCCGCCGAGTTTCCCTGTCCTCGAATGCGATGATGCCGGACCGCCGCCACAAGCGTTCCGGCGTATCCCTTAGGAGCGTCGCCGCGGCGCGCAGCGCAAGATCCTCGACACCGCGTCGGATCGCCTTCTGCAAAGTGCTCATCGCGACCCAGGGCGAGCAGGCGATCGGCGACGGTGGCGAAACTGGCCCTGAGCTGACCGCTTCGGCCAGCTCTTCGCGGGCAGTCGATATTATGGGAATGCGCTCCATTTGACCCTCCAGTTTTGGGGGGTGCAGAAGCGTGGCTTCCCATTTTCACGTTAGCTCATGCCGGGCGCATGCAAAGCATAAAGCGGACGCAGCTCGGGAAAATTTCGCCGGAATTTTCGGCGAAACTCGGCCGGCATAGCGACAGCCGTTTCTCCCGGAAACGACGAGTGACCGAAATTCCCGTGGTCAGAGACAGATCTCGGGCGGTATTGCCCAGGCGGCGACCGCCGGGAGGTTGGGAACGCCTCCTAGCGAGAGAGGTGCGGCGGACTAAAGACGACAGTCTCATTTGGGGCGGATTCCAGTCGTTCGTACATTGCGTCGCACGCGACACGAGCGTCTCCTTTTCAGATTTTCACCGCTAGCCTTCTTGGCAGGCTATGGAGGTCGCTGCGGCCGACCTGAAGCGCAAGCTATCGTAGTTTGCGAATCGAGGTCTGGGGTACCAGACCTCGCCCTGAAAGGTGTTAGATTTGCGGTTTCGAGAAAACGGTCCTGCAATACCGGACGAGCTCCTGGTCGCGCGCGACGAGGGGCAGGTGCTCTTCTTCTGCGGCGCCGGGATCCGCCGAGTCGCACTGGTCGTCCGTTGGACTCGATCCAGTCCTTGATATCCAACAAGTTGAGACGCCGCCGCGTAACCGGGGCAGATTTCCGGGCAAGTCGTTAGCTCGGGGCGGGGCTGACGAGGGTTGCGAGCTGGGGGATTGCGGGGCCGGGAATGCCGAGGGGGGCGCCGAGACAGTCGAAGAAGGGAATTTTCAGTTTTTTGCAGGTCTTGGCGAGGCCGAGCATCACGTCGCGGGCTTGGCGGCCTTTTTCGCTGACCGTTCCGCCGGAGATTTTGATCGCGCAGTTGCGGAAGGAGGACTTGCGCTTCCAGATGGAAGGCGGGAGTTGGACCAACAATATTTCCTGGGTGCGCTGGCGCCGCGCATATAGGCGATCGCGGCGGCATTGATCACATAGCGCGCCGCGCCGCCGAGCAATCGGCCCAGGAAGGATATGAGGCCGCCGCTCGAGATGCGCGTCGATCGGTTCCTCGCTGCCTATCGCAAACTCGGTGCCGGGCCGGGGCGAGCCTGCGGCTCAGGCGCTGTACACGCGGTCGCTGACCGCGTTGGCCGCGATCAACGATCGCGGCTACAATAGGCCTCGCACCACTGTCGCATTGGCCCGGGCAGACTGGCCGCGCGGCCGGAGGGGCGAAGGGAGAGGCGCGATGTCGAAGATACCGCCAGGGGTCGGTCCCAAAATGCCGCAAATCGTCGTCCTGTTCGGCGCGACCGGCGATCTTTCGCAGCGCAAGCTCTTGCCGGGTCTCTTTCATCTCGCCGCTGCGGGTTTCCTCCCGAAGTGCCGCGTCATCGGCGTGTCGCGCGACGTGATCGACGCAGAGGCGTTTCGCGCCCTCGCCCGGGAGGCGATCGAGCGGCGCCACGACCCCAAGCTGGCGGACGCCTGGCCCCAGTTCGCCGCGGCGCTCGGCTGTGTCTCGCTGTCGAAGGGCTCAAGCGCCCTGAAAACCGCGGTTCAGGAGGCCGCCGCGGCGTTCGGCGGGGAGTGCCGGATCGTTCACTATCTCAGCGTTCCGCCGAGCGCGGCGCTCTCAGCGGTCAGGGTGCTCGACGACGCCGACCTCGCCGAGAATTCGCGCGTGATCATGGAAAAGCCGTTCGGCACCGACCTCGAGAGCGCCATGGCGCTCAACGCCGCATTGCACAAGGTCTTCTCCGAGGACCAGATCTTCCGGATCGACCATTTCCTCGGCAAGGAGCCGGCCCAGAACATTCTGGCGTTCCGGTTCGGCAACGGCCTGTTCGAGCCGATCTGGAACCGCAACTTCATCGACCACGTCCAGATCGACGTGCCGGAGACGCGCGACATCGGCAATCGCATCGCCTTCTACGAGCAGACCGGCGCTTATCGCGACATGGTGGTCACCCATCTCTTCCAGATCCTCGCCTTCACGGCGATGGAGCCGCCGACCTCGCTCGCGCCAGGACCGATCAGCGAGGAAAAGGGCAAAGTGTTCCGCTCGCTCGCGCCGATCGACCCGGCCGAAGTGGTGCGCGGCCAGTTTATCGGCTACCGGAAGGAAAAAGGCGTCGATCCCGAATCCGACACAGAGACCTTCATCGCCCTCAAATGCCGCATCGACAACTGGCGATGGGCGGGCGTTCCCTTCTACCTGCGCACCGGCAAGCGGATGGCGCAGGGGCAGCGGATCATCTCGATCGCCTTCCGCGAGCCGCCGCGCAGCATGTTCCCCGAAGATTCCGGCGTCGGCTCGCAGGGCCCAGACCACCTCACCTTCGATCTCGCCGACCAGTCGCGCCTGTCGCTGTCCTTCTACGGCAAGAAGCCCGGGCCGGGCATGCGGCTCGGCAAGCACAGCCTGCAATTCGCCATGCATGAGACAGGGCACGGCGGCGATGTGCTCGAGGCCTACGAGCGCCTCATCCTCGACGCCATGCGCGGCGACCACACGCTGTTCTGCTCGGCCGACGGCATCGAGCGGCTGTGGGAAATCTCGGCCCGCCTTCTCGACAATCCCCCGCCGGTGCGCGTCTACGCCCCGGGCACCTGGGGGCCGCAGACGATCTACCAGCTCATCGCGCCCCAATCCTGGCATCTCCCGTTCGAGCGCGAATGGCGCGACCCCAATCTCTTGGGCGCCTGAGCCGTTTCCGCAGGCTCGCGCCGCATGCTAAAGGCGCGGGCGATGCCCGACCTTTCCCTGCCCCTCGAACCCGAAACGCCCGACGACGCCGAGTTCGATCGACCGCCTCAACGAGCGCGTGTTCGGCCCCGGCCGCTTCGCCCGACGGGCACTTTAAGCTAAGCTAGCCAGGCATTGGGTCACGGATAAGGAGTGGGTTCAATGACATCCATGGAGCAGCACCCAGGAGATGCAAGCGTTACAGATGACGGGCAGCAAGGCGACGACATTCAAATCGATCAAAGCCGCCATAACGATAGTCCACCGCAGACTGAGAATCTGCCAATGAGTGGTGTGCGTATCATCGACGTGGGCACCTTTCTCGCTGGTCCGTATGCAGCCTCGATCCTGGGCGAGTTCGGCGCCGAGATCCTCAAGGTGGAGCATCCCATCGCGGGCGATCCAATGCGGCGTTTCGGAACGCCCACGAAGCGTCACGATGCAACTCTGGCATGGCTCAGCGAAGGCCGAAACAGGAAGTCGGTCACAATCGATCTGCGCCAGAAAGAGGGCGTGCAGATTTTCCTGAAACTCGTCGCGAACTCCGATGTCTTAATCGAGAACTTCCGTCCGGGCACGATGGAGGAATGGGGACTGGGTTGGCGAGAACTGAGCGGGGCCAATCCCGGCCTGGTCATGCTGAGGGTGTCGGGTTATGGGCAAACCGGTCCCTATCGCCGACGTTCAGGCTTCGCTCATATTGCCCACGCGTTTGGCGGCCTGTCCTATCTCGCTGGCTTCCCCGGCGAAACGCCAGTCCTTCCCGGCACGACGCCCCTTGGGGACTACATGTCGAGTCTCTATGGCGCAATCGGCATTATGCTGGCCTTACGCCACCGCGAGAAGAGTGGCCGCGGACAGGTGATCGACATCGCGACCTACGAGGCTGTCTTTCGCCATTTGGATGAGATCGCCGCCGCATATGGCCTGTTCGGAAAGATCAGGGAACGGGAAGGCGTCGGCAGTTTCGTCGCCGTGCCGCACGGTCATTTTCGCACCCAGGACGACAAATGGATCGCTATTGCCTGCACGACCGACAAGATGTTTGAACGCCTGGCGGAGGCGATGGAACGCCCTGAACTCGCGTCCACCACACTCTATGGCGAGCAACGCAAACGGCTTGCCGCCCGTGATGTGGTTAATCAAATCGTCATCGAATGGGTGGGCTCGCTCGCCCGCGAAGATGTGCTGAACCGTTGCCTTGAAAAAGAGGTTCCCGTCGGAAAAGTAAATAGCATTGCCGACATCTTCGAGGATGAACATTTCCAAGCGCGCGGGAATCTCGTCCGCGTCGAACAGGAAGGTCTGGGCGAGGTGGTGGTCCCCAATGTCTTACCGACGCTTTCGCAAACGCCCGGGCGCATCACCGGGCTCGGTCGCCTCTGGGCAACGCTACATACGAGGTTATGCGCGAGTTGCTGGGAATCTCGCCAGACGAGATCAGGCAACTCCGGCAACGCAAGATTATTTAACACGCTACACTGCATAGTTTCTGAGGTAGGGTATGATACATGAGACCGAAGCCGAGCTGCCGCTGGCGGGTATCCGCGTCGTTGACGTCGCCACGGTGATCGCGGCGCCCCACTGCGCAACCGTTCTCGGAGAATTTGGCGCCGAGGTCCTGAAGGTGGAACATCCGTTGGGCGGCGACGCCCTGCGCCGGTTCGGGACTCCAACAAGGCGTCAAGGCGACACGTTGACCTGGCTTAGCGAAGCGCGTAATAAGAAATCGGTCACTATCGACCTGCATCGTCGTGAAGGTGTAGACCTTTTCAAGAAGCTAATAGAGAAGTCAGATATATTGTGCGAGAACTTCCGGCCCGGCACGCTGGAAAAGTGGGGGCTGGGGTGGGAGGTGCTGCACGCTATCAATCCAGGTCTGATCATGCTGCGCGTGACGGGGTACGGCCAGTACGGACCGTACAAGGACCGGCCTGGTTTTGCCCGCATCGCACATGCCGTCGGCGGAATTGCGTATCTCGCGGGTATGCCAAAGGGCAGGCCCGTTACTCCGGGTTCGACGACCCTGGGCGATTACCTCACCGGACTATACGGCTGCATTGGTGTTCTGATGGCGCTGCGCTACCGGGAGCGCACCGGCCGTGGCCAGTATGTTGACGCCGCCTTGTACGAGTCCGTTTTCCGCTGCACCGATGAGCTCGTGCCGATCTACGGCATGTATGGCATCGTCAGAGAACGGCACGGACCAAATCACAACGAATTCGAGTGTCCCCACGGTCACTTTCCGACCAAAGATGGCAAATGGGTCGCCATCGCCTGTGCGACGGACAAGCTGTTTGGGCGGCTGGCGATGGCCATGGAGCGGCCCGAACTGGCCTCTTCAAGCACCTACGGCGATCAGAAGACGCGGTTGGAAAACTGCCACGATGTCAATGAGATCGTGAGAGACTGGTGTGGGTCCTTGACTTGCGATGAGGTGCTTGAGCGCTGCTATGCGACCGGAGCGCCAGCCGGGCCGCTGAACAATATCGCCGACATTTTCGGCGACCGGCAATTTCACGCCCGTCGCAATCTCGTCGCCATCGATGAAGAGGAGACAGGAGAGACGATCATTGTGCCCTGCACGATTCCCAAATTGTCGGAAACCCCTGGCAAGATCAGCCACCTGGGTCCCAAACTTGGAGAGCACACCGCAGTTGTGCTCAAAGATTTGCTTGGCATGGATGATTGTCAGATCGACGAGCTGCGCAACAAGCATGTGATCTAAATTCCTAGAAATGGAAGCGAGGAATTGTGGAAGGAATACTGAAAGGCCTCCGCGTCGTCGAGGGGTCGGCCTTCGTGGCAGCACCGCTCGGCGGAATGACACTGGCCCAGTTGGGTGCGGATGTCATCCGCTTCGACCAGATTGGTGGAGGTCTCGACCACAAACGTTGGCCTGTTACTCTGGATGGAAAACAGAGCCTATTCTGGGCTGGACTCAACAAGGGCAAGCGCTCTATTGCGGCGGACTTCCACAAGCTGCGTGGGCAGGAGCTCTTGACCCAACTGATCTGCGCGCCAGGTGAGAACGAGGGTCTATTCAGCAGCAACTTTCCTGCCCACGGCTGGTTGAGCTACGAAGCATTGAACCTAAATTCGGCGGTTTGGGTGTTTTCCGCGGGCTGAGAATCATTCATTTTCATATGCATGAGAGAAGATTTAGCGCGCTTTGGGGCTCACCCGTCGGGTGAACAATCTGCGGTTGAACCCGACGCCTCGGGCATGGGCGTCGTGGTCGACAGTTTCGCCGGTTCGGTTCGGGTCGAGTTTGACCATGAAGCGGCGTTTACGCCGCTCGGGCAATTGCCGTTCTTCATCGATTTTCTGAAGACCGCGGGGCTGTTCGAGGCGTTCGTGGCGGATTGCCCGCTGCGTTACACGAGCCCGAACGCGCCCAAGAAGCGCGACGTGCTGGGGACGACGATGTTGTCGATGTTGGCCGGGCACAAGCGCTACGCGCATATCGCGGCGCTGCGAGGCGACGGCGTGTTGCCCGAGCTTCTCGACATGAGCAAGATCGTCAGCGAGGACGCGGTTCGGCGGGCGTTCGCGGCGATCGAGGAAGAAGCGGGCGCGAACTGGCTGCGAGGTCATCTCGACCATTGCGTGGAGCCGCTTTTGAGCGAGCCGTGGATCCTCGACGTCGATACGACGGTGAAGCCGCTCTACGGCCATCAGGAAGGAGCGGTGGTCGGCTACAATCCCAAGAAGCCTGGGCGGCCCAGCCACTGCTATCACACCTATTCGATGGCGGGGACGCGATTGGTTCTCGAGGTGGATGTGAGCGCGGGCGACGAGCACACTTCCAATCACAGCGCGCCTGGCCTGTGGGCGTTGTTGGATCGAACGCCGCGCGATTGTTGGCCTTCTCTTTTGCGCGGCGACAAGGGCTTCGGCAATGAGGGGATCATGGGCGAAGCCGAGCGGCGCGCTTTGCCGTATTTGTTCAAGCTACGGCTGACCGCCAAGGTCAAACGCGCGATCGAGCGTCTTTCGGGGCAGAGCGATTGGGTCGATTCGGGCCAAGGTTGGCAAGCCAAAGAGACCGAGATTCGATTGCAAGGCTGGAGCCGACAACGGCGCGTCGTCATATTGCGGCGGCGCGTGAGAGGCGCGCTGGCGACGCCCGCGATGGACGAGGATGGACCGCCTCGGCTCGCCTTCCTCGACATCGGCCCGAGCGAGGAGATGTGGGAATATCAGGTTCTCGCGACCACGCTCCTCGAGGCTCTGGAAAGCTTTGGCCAGCTCTATCGCGACCGCGGCGATGGAGAGAATGTTTTCGACGAGTTGAAGAACCAATGGGGCTGGGGCGGCTTCGTCACTCACGACCTGGCGCGCTGTCGTTTGGCGGCCCGCCTCGTGGCGTTGTTTTACGATTGGTGGAACATCTTCACGCGATTGGCCGAGCCGGATCGCCACCGAGAGGCGATCACGAGCCGACCATTGTTGTTGCACGCCATCGCCGAACGGGTGCGCCATGCGCGACAAACGACGATCAAGATCGCCAGCACGCACGCCAAGTCCGTTCCCGCCGCAAAGGCGCTTCGAGCGGTAGCCCTATTCCTAAGGCGGTTAGTCACAAATGCGGAGCAGTTGACGCCCTGGCAGCGTTGGCGCGAAATCCTCTCCCGCGCCTTCCAAGCCTTCCTCAAAGGCCGCGCCCTGCGCACGCCACCGCGCCTATGTCCATCTTGACGCAACCGCAGATTGAAACGCACCCCGCTTCACGAACGACGATCAGAGCCAACTGCCGAATTTAAGGCGATGCCCAAAAACTATTGCTTCATTTCGTGAAACCTCGGCGAGATGCTGTAGTTCCATTCTGGATGGAATGAGTCTCGGGTCATGTTGAGGGTCGCCATTTCCGCGTCCGAGACCTTGATGCCCTTTGGATAGGTGTTGCTATCGAGTTCGCAGCGGATTTTGAGACCGGTTTTCGTCGTGGTGTTGGCGATCAGTTCGATGACGATGAGGAGGCTGAGGAGTGGCGTCGCGCGCCAGTTCTGCGTGATGTGGCAGAACATGCGATGCTCGATCTTGTTCCACTTCGAAGTCCCTGGCGGATAGTGGCAAACCTGAATGATCAGACCGGTTTCGTCCGCGAGTTGTTGGAGGGCCAACTTCCAGAGCCGCAGCCGTGAACCATTGGAGCCGCCGCCGTCGGCCGTGATCATCAGGCGCCTCATCCCGGGATAGAGCTTCCAACCCATCTGATCGAGCCAGCATCGGACGGCGTTGACGGCGAACTCCCCGGTGTCGTGGTCGATTCCGAGGCTGACATAGCCGAGGTTGGCGCCGATGTCGTAGACCCCGTAAGGGACGACCTTGCCCAACTCCTTGTCCTCGAAATCGTGAGCGTTGACCTCGATCGGTTCGCCCTGCGGCCCATAGTCGCTACCGCCGTTCTTGAATTCGCCCAGCAATTCCTTCTTCTTCGCGTCGATCGATATCACGGGTTCGCCGGCCGCCTGAAACGCCTCGACCTTCGCGTTGATATATTCGAACTGGGCGTCGCGATCAGGATGTTTGCCGGCTTCCTTGGTCTTGCGGTTGGAATGGCGACAATATTTCAGTTCCTCCAGCAGCTTGGGAATGGTCGAGGAACTCACTTTGTGACCCATGGCGCGAAGCGCCGTCGCCAGCTTGTCGTGGCTCTTGGAGACCCATCGCAACGGCCGCATCGGGTCGCCCATCGTCGCCGGCTCGAGCAATCGTTGCAAGTCCTCCAACAGCGTCGGGTCCTTGACCGTCAACCGAGGAGTGCCCCCGCCCTTGCGCCGCACCTCTCCCGTCAAGGAGCCGGGGTTCCGCAAGTCCTTCAGACCGCGCCCAATCGTGCTCCGGGCGACCTTCGTCGCGCGCGCGACCGCCGCAATCCCGCCGTAGCCCGCCGCCTTCGCCTCCGCCGCCGCGCTCAACCGCCGGCGTCGCTCGTCCAGCGAAGGCCGAAGCGCGTCAAACCGGACGCGCAGGGATGATTTGTCTATCATCATCACGATATAGACGCTCGCCTCGCACTCGGGAATCCGCTAAACAGCCGATGCCAGTAAACTCGCAAATTCCGAATCGGCTATTTTTGGGCGTCGCCTTAGGTTGAAAGCTCAGCGGCATGACCTGATTATGGTCAGCTTCGTGGGTCGCCGCGACGGCGGCTCCGAAGTAGACTATACTGTCAACCCGCTGATCGGCATTCCGTTTATGACCGGTCCGACGACTTCGCCGGAACCGGTGAACCATGTCATTCCAGTGTGGGACTTCGTCTCGGGTCACATGATTGCACTCGGGTTGCTCGCCGCCGAGCGACACAGACGCCTCACTGGACAAGGACAACTGGTGAAGATTGCGTTGAAGGACGTAGCTCTGGCGATGCTTGGCAACTTCGGCATGATTGCCGAGGTGGTGATCAATGATGCCGACCGACCAAAGCAAGGGAATTATTTATATGGCGCCTTTGGCCACAATTTCGAGACGCTGGATGGTAAGCAGGCGATGGTTGTGGGCCTGACCGATCAACAGTGGAGCCGCCTATGCAAGGCGACCGGCTTCACGGCTGAATTCAACGCCCTTGGCGCACGCCTGGGCCTCAATATGACTGATGAAGGCGATCGCTTCCGTGCTCGCAGGGAGATCGCACACATTCTGGAGCCCTGGTTTCACGCCCGAACGCTGGCAGAAGTTGGTCGCATTTTCGAGAAGCAGCGCGTCACCTGGGCTCCATATCGGACGGTGCGGGAAGCCATCGAAAGCGATCCCGACTGCTCCCCTGACAATCCGATGTTCAGCATGGTGGAACAGCCCGGCATCGGGACATACCTGATGCCTGCGTCTCCCCTCGACTTCAGCCAGGCTCCGCGGCTGCCAGCACGGCCCGCGCCTCGGCTTGGTGAGCACACCGATGAAATCCTGCTGGATATTCTTGGTCTCAGCGAGGGGGAGGTTGGCAAGCTCCACGACGAAGGCATCGTCGCCGGACCGGAACTTTCTCCCTCGTAGCCGCGCGGCTTAGAGCGGAATCCGATCATCCTGTATCGTGCTCATAACCACAGGATTTGAAGTAATTTGTACATTGCGAGGGCTTGAAGATTTCGGCGCAGGTTTCGAGGGCGCGCATGAGGCCCGCGACGGTCCGTTCGGCGATTTTGCGCAGGAAGGCTTTGAGCTTGGAGAAGGCTTTTTCGATGGGGTTCATATCAGGACTGTAGGCTGGGAGATATCGCAACTCCGCGCCCGCCGCCTTGATGAGTTGCTCGACCCGCGGCCCCTTGTGAGCCGGGAGATTGTCCATGACGACGACCTCGCCGGGCGAGAGCGTGGGGACGAGGCATGTCTCCAGCCAATCCTCGAACCGGGCGGCGTTGATCGGTCCGTCGAAAGTCTTTGCCGCTGTCAGGCCGCGAAGGCGAAGGCCGGCGACCAAAGTCACCGTTTTGTAGTGGCGGGATGGCCGCCCGCAAGCGGCGCCCGCGCCGACAACGTCCGCTTTTGCGCGCGAGATTGGTGGAGGCTCCGGTCTCGTCAACGAAAACGAGTTTCGTCGGATCGAGATCGAGTTGCCCCGCGAACCATTCCCGGCGTCGACTTTGCACGTCCGCGCGTTGTTGCTCCTCGGCATGCGCCGTTTTTTTTAAAGGTGATCGCGTGACGGTCGAAGAAGCGCCACAGCACGGAGACCGCAAAGCGCTCGCCGCAATTGGCGATCAGCCGCTCCTGGATCTCGAGCAGCGTCTTGTCCGGGCTGCGCCGGATCAGGCCCAACAGATAGTCGTGATGCGCCTCGATCCGGCCGGAGCGTCGGTCGCCGCCACAAGGCGCCGGCGAAATTTCGCCCGTGGTCTTGAACCGCTTCACCCAGCGCACTGCGCTCGCTATGCTCACTTTGAAATGCGCGGCCGCCTGATTGCGCGACAACCCGCCCAAGACCACCGCCTCAACCACGCGCTCGCGAAGATCGTTGGAAAGACCCATCCCCGCCGCCCCCATTCTCGCAGCGTGAATGAGGAAGCAGAAATTAACCGATTCGGGAATCCCCCAACCGATTCAATCCGTTCGGATACCGCTCTAGAACTGAACGAGTAGTGGAGGGTACATCTATGAAACTTCCTGTTCATTTCTACAAATCGCTTGCGATCGGTGCACCGAAGCCACTGCGTGAGCTGCCGGTACGACCGGAGCGCATGATCCATTTCTTTCCGCCGCACATCGACAAGATCCGTGCAAGGATATCCGAGACGGCAAAGCAGGTCGACGTCGTGTGCGGCAATCTAGAAGATGCGATTCCCGCTGACTCCAAGGAAGCCGCACGCGCAGGCTTCATCGAGGTCGCCAGAGCTACGGATTTCGGGGACACTGCGCTCTGGACACGTGTGAATGCGTTGAACAGCCCCTGGTTTCTCGACGACATGACTGAGATCGTGAAGGCCGTCGGTAACAAACTCGACGTGATCATGATCCCCAAGGTCGAAGGGCCGTGGGATATCCACTTCGTCGACCAGTACCTGGCCTTGCTCGAAGCGAAGTACGAGGTCAGAAAGCCGATCCTCCTACATGCCCTGCTGGAGACCGCCCAGGGCGTCATGAACGTGGAGGAGATTTGTGGCGCGAGTCCGCGCATGCACGGTTTGAGCCTGGGGCCTGCCGATCTGGCTGCCTCGCGTGGCATGAAGACGACCCGCGTTGGTGGTGGCCATCCATCCTACGGCGTCCTGGCTGATCCTGAAGACGGCAAGCAGCAACGAACATTCTTTCAGCAAGACCTGTGGCACTACACCGTCGCACGTATGGTCGATGCCTGCGTCGCGCATGGTATCCGTGCTTTCTACGGGCCTTTCGGCGACCTGAAGGACGAAATAAGCACCACCACGGTGTCTGATGGGGAAATCCGCGATTGTTCCTGTTTTTTGTGCCAGGAAAATTGATGGCGGCCCTCGCGTATCGTGATGACAAAATCTTGGCACGAAACCTGCTTTCGCACCCATTCTTTTGTTTGACCCCGGCGGAGCCATTCTTCCGCCCCGACCGCAGTTCGATTGCGCCATCGTGTCGAGTGGCGGTCAAGGATGGCCGCGCTTTTCGCGGCCACCCGAAGGGCTTGTCCTTGACGGCCGCGAGCACGATGGCACGCTGGCTGTATCGGAGCGGAAGACGATCATGCGTGGCAGCGGAGCACGCCTCGTCACCACGGAGATCGTCGCGGCTTCCCGGTTCCCGTTCCCGCAGTCTCTACCGAAGTCCGGGAACTCCGATCGGGAAGTCCATCGATTATCTCGATTTCGCGACCATCAAACTGCCTGCTCCTGCTTAGACGAAACCGGATGTGAAGCGCAGTTTCGTAATGCCTTCCTCATGGGCTGTACGGGGGCGTGGTCGCTTGCTCCGAATCAGATCGCTATCGCTAAGCGCGTATTCAGCCCGGATGTGAAAGAGGTATTGTTCGCCAGACGCATCCTCGAGGCCATGCCTGACGGTACCGGTGTGGCCATGATAGATGGCAAGATGCAAGACGATGCCACCTGGAAGCAGGCAAAGGTCATCGTAGACCTAGCGCGGTTGGTGGCGAAGAAGGACCCCGAGCTTGCCCAGGCCTACGGCTTCTAGAGCCTGTCATGAACCGGCGCAGGCATAGTGACCTTTTTGAGCATGAGGCCGACGCAAGCTACAACATGGAGGTCTGCGACGGTCGCAGCGCATCGTTCGTAGTCATTGACGAGTCTTCTGAAGCGGGTCGTCCAACCGAAGGAGTGCTCGGCAACTCAGCGTCTTGGCAAGAAGACGAAGCCGCGCTGTGCTTCGGGCAGTTTGACGACTTCGAGTTGCTTGCCGTTTTCTCCGGCCGCCTGCGCCGACTTTTCGCCCGTATAGCCTTGATCCACGAACGCCGTCTTCACGCTTTGATCGGTGGCGGCTTGAACGGCCTTGGCCATACGACCGCCCTCTGCGTGATCATCGGCGTCGGCCTGCGTGACGTGCAGGGCCAGAAAGCGGCCGAGCGTATCGACGGCCAAGGGCAGCTTCGAGCCCTTCTTGCGTTTGGCGTCGCCATAGCCCGCTTTAGCGCCGCTTTCCGGCGTCGAGCGCAAAGTTCGGCTATCGATGACGGCCCTCTCAGGCAGTCCGCATCTGTGGGAAGACTACTAGCTCGGCGAGCGCATCGATCATATCGACGGCATGACGATTGAAGAAGCCGAGCATATGATGGCAACCCGCCTGTATCAGAACACAGCGCGGGTGCACTTCAATCAGCACGTGGAGAAGGACGGTCGGTGACGGAAGAAGGCGTGCTGATCTGCAAGTGGCACCAGAGCGCGCCTATTTTCACGATATGCCGCAGGCCGTTGAACACCTCGCGCAGCGCGTGCGTCCGTTGCCCGGATTCTTCCGGCAACAGCGTGCGATAGGCCGCAACAAGCGCCGATTCGTCGTCGGAAACGTCGGACGGATAAGGTTTGCGAGCGATAAGCCGCGCTGGGCTGAGCATTCCTGCCGTCTGCCAGGCGCGCCAAAATGTGCGAATCCTCCGCCAGAGCTTCAAAGCAACCCGCGCGCATCCAGCGCTGCGCTTGCTGATAGACGATCGGCCAGGATGCGATACGCTTTCGACTACGTCGGTCGTGATTGGTCTCAGGCAGAACAAGGACGGGAAGACCGGCGTCGTCTACGTGCGCTCGAGAGGCACCAATCAACGGCGCGATATGGTGGTCGACTACATCCGCTGGGTGATGGTGCGTAAGAACGACCCGAACGCGCCCGCGCCGGAGACGGTCGTTCCCGAACTGCCTGATGCGGTCGGGGTAGGCGAGCTGGTAGTACTTCTCTAATGACGCCATCAGGATGAAGCTCGGGGTGCCGCACGTCTTTCATGGTGCCGTCAGGCTCAAGGCCGGGGCACCACGATTTGATACCGCCAGTGAACAGATCGAAGTGTCGTAACGCTCTGTGCGCAGATTGTGGGGTTTCACACCGTGTTCGGCAAGACCGTGCCCGACATTTCGCTCAACGCTGTGGCTAACCTCGGCTATGCGAACGGTCGTTTTGGTCAGCCGGTCTATCCAGCATCTCGCAAACCTCAGATCTTATAGTTAGTCAATTCCTAATAGCCTCTGGCCCGGGTGATGGAGGTCGCTATGAGTTCGAAAACGAGACTCGGCAACTACTTCGAGGACTTCCGGCTGGGACAGGAGATCGTTCACGCCACGCCGCGCACGGTGACGGACGGTGATATAGCGCTCTACACGGCACTCTTCGGTTCCCGTTTCGCGGTCACCTCCTCTGCCCCGTTCGCCGCTGCTCTGGGCCTGGAGCGTGCACCCATCGACAGCCTGCTGGCCTTCGAGCCGGCGCGTTGGCCGAGTGGCGCGCCCTCGCGGCCTAGTGGCCGCTTCGGTCTGGGCGTGCTGCGCCATGCGTAGAGGACCTGCCGTTACTCTGACAAAGCCACGCGCTTTCTCGACGACGGACGGATTTGTCTGTCGAACAATGCCGCCGAGCGCGCGTTGCGCGGGGCGGCCCTCGGGCGCCGCAACTGGACCTTCGCCAGTTCCGACGCCGGCGGACGTCGCGCCGCCGCAGTTTATTCATTGATTGAGACCTGCAAGCTCAACGACGTCGACCCGCGCGCCTGGCTCGCCTACGTGCTTGAAAAGCTGCCGGACTACCCAGCCAAGAGGGTGGGCGAACTCCTGCCCTGGAATTGGAAGGCCCGCGCCAAGCCGCAAACCGCCCTCGCAGCTTGACGCCTTAAACCGCCCAGCCGGACGGACGGCCCGCACCTGGGTACATGCCGGATGCTTACGCTTCAACTCTCGTCGTCCGTCGCGCGCACCCTCGCGCAGTCCCCGATCGACAATCGCGGACGGCCGGCGGCCTGCGCATTTCGTCTGATTGCGCGCGCGCGTTAGCGTTAGTAGCGGTCCTATACGCGAACGGATAACGTGGAGCAGACGCTGGCGCTGTCGAAGCGCCGCGGGCCAGGCGATCGCCCCGCGGCGCAACGGCGACCGTCCGGCGCGTGCGAGGGGGGCGGCCAGCCGCGACACGCGAGGGAGGACGACATGAAGGTTGATGACGCAGGAGCCGTTTGGGACCCGGTGGTCCTGGCTGGGCATTTCCAATCCATCGCAGAGCAGAGCCAGAAGCTGATGCTGCGCTTCCTGTCCCGGCGGCCCGACGATGGCCACCTCGGCATAGGCGATGCGTCCGTCCTCGGCGGCGCCTTTCTCGATCTGATGACCAAGATGATGAACGATCCCGCGGCCGTCGCGGCCGCGCAGATCCATCTGTTCAACGAAAGCCTGAACGTTTGGCGCCACGCCGCCGAACGGATGCTCAACCTCCCGTCCGAGGACGCCGCCCTGCCGAAGGACAAGCGGTTCAGCCACCCGGACTGGAGCGAGAACGCGACGTTCAGCTTCATTCGGGAGAGCTATCTCGTCGCTTCGAAATCGCTCCTGTCGATGGTGCGCGGGGTCAAGGATCTCGATCCCGCGACGGCGCGCAAGGTGGATTTCTACACGCGCCAGTTCGTCGACGCGATGTCGCCGACGAACTTCATCGCCACCAATCCCGAAGTGCTGTCGGCGACGCTGAACACAGGGGGGGAGAACCTGCTGCGCGGGCTCGAACACGTGCTTGCCGACCTTGATCGCGGCGACGGCCGGCTCGCGATCGCCATGACCGACACGAACGCCTTCCGGTTCGGCGAGAACATCGCTTCGACGCCGGGCAAGGTCATCTTCCAGAACGAGCTCCTGCAGCTCATCCAATGTACGCCGACGACGCCTGAAGTGCGCAGGCGGCCGCTGCTGATCGTCATGCCGTGGATCAACAAGTACTATGTTCTCGACCTGCAGCCGAAGAACTCGTTTATCAAATGGGCGGTCGACCAGGGGCATACGGTGTTCGTGACCTCCTGGGTCAATCCGGACGAGAAGCTCGCGCAGGAGACCTTCGAGGATTACATGTCTCACGGGCTCATCGCCGCGTTCGACGCCGTCGAGGCGGCGACCGGCGAGCACAGCCTCAACGTGATCGGCTATTGTCTCGGCGGCACGATCCTCGCCGCGACGCTCGCCTATCTGGCCGCGCAGAGCGACAACCGCGTCGCGAGCGCCACCTACTTCGTCACGCTGATCGATTTCACCGAGGTCGGCGATATGGGCGTGTTCATCGACGATGATCAGATCTCGTCGGTCGAGAAGCGCATGCAGGAACATGGCTATCTCGACGCGGCGGACATGGCGATGTCGTTCAACATGCTGCGTGCCAACGACCTCATCTGGTCGTTCGTGGTCAACAACTACCTGCTCGGCAAGGATCCGGTTCCCTTCGATCTTCTTTATTGGAACGCCGATGCGACCCGGATGCCGGCGGTGATGCATTCCTACTACATGCGCAACATGTATCAGAAGAACCTGCTGAAGGAGCCCGGCGGCATCACGCTCGCCGGCACGCCGATCGACATCGCCAAGGTGAAGACGCCGAGCTTCCTCTTGTCATGCCGCGAGGACCATCTCGCGCCGTGGAAGTCGACCTACGCGGCGACGCAGATCTATTCGGGACCAGTCACCTTCGTGCTCGCGGCGTCCGGCCACCTGGCGGGCGTGATCAGCCCGCCCGGCAGCAAATACGGCCATTGGACCAACGACAAGCTGCCTGCTTCGCCCGACGAATGGTTCGCCGGCGCCGAGGCGCAAAAGGGGTCGTGGTGGCCGTACTGGGACAAGTGGGTGACGCAGTACGACGGCGGCCGCGTGCCGGCGCGCACTCCGGGCGACGGCAAGCTCAAGGTCATCGAGGATGCGCCGGGCTCCTACGTGCGGGTCCGAGCGGTTTGATGCGTTGGCGCGAGGCGGGCCCGGCGGGGCGCGCCTCGCAGCCTCGGCGTGTCGCGGCCGTCCGCCGCAAGCTGTCTTCGTGCGGCGCTCAGTCGAAATCGGTCGGCAGGGATGGGTCGCGGCGGTGGGCGAACATGCGGCGGATCAGACGCGCGGTTCTGCTCAGAGGCATGCAGGCAGCGCGCCCATCGAAAGTCCGTCAAGGCCCGAATTTGCCACACCTCACTTTGAAGGGCATTGTCACGGCGCTCCGGGCTTGCGGCGTTCTCGGTGGCCTGGTAGCCGCACGCGGATGAACAAGATCAGCTACAGCGGGTATCGTTTCCCGCCCGAGATCATTCAGCAAGCGATATGGTTTTACTCCGGTTCACCCTGAGCCTGCGCGACGTCGAAGATTTATTGGCGGAACGCGGAGTGGCGGTGTCTTACGAGACGGTTCGGCGTTGGGTGAATCATTTCGGACCGATGATCGCGGCCGACTTGCGGAAGCGTCGCCTAAAACCTCATACGACTTGGCATCTGGACGAGGTCTATCTGAAAATCGACGGCCGAACGGTCTACCTTTGGCGGGCCGTCGACGCCGAGGGCGAGGTCCTCGATGTGCTGGTCCAGTCGAAGCGCAACAAGCACGCCGCGCTGAAACTGATGCGCAAGCTCCTGAAGAAGTATGCCTTTGTTCCTGAGCGGTTGGTCACCGACGACCTGCGATCATACAGCGCCGCGGTCCGGGATCTTGGGATCGAACGCCGGCACGAGCGCGGGCGATGGAAGAACAATCGAGCTGAGAATTCGCACCAGCCGACGCGGCGGCGGGAGCGCAAGATGGCATTGTCAGACTAAATTCTAGCCAAACATATTTGAAATTTCCGGTCATGCTTGGTTTGCGAGCAAGTCAGTCGGATAGCCGAGGACGGTCGTGGTGCGGCCGGTGTCGCGATCCCAATAGGCGAAGGCTGCGCCTTCGATACGATAGTAGCCCGTCCAGTCGATCGCAAAGGAAGTTTCGGTTTCTTCGATGCGGAACGGTTCAGGGTCGCCCTGGCTGGCGAGCCGGAGCGCGAGGCGATCGTCGCGGTCGATGATCCATGCGTCGCCGGTTTCGCTGGAAAACAGCCTGAGTTGACCGATGGTGACGACGCGGCCATCGTGGTCGGCGGCGCGGCGGATGATATAGCGGATTTCGTCGGCTAGGCGAAAGCTTGCGCCCTCGACGATGCGTTGGCCTTGGCCACGCCTGCCGCGTTCCTCGGCCGCCGCTTTCGGGGCATCGCGGGGCTTGCCATGGAGCTGTTCACCAAGCTGTTCGGCAATCTCTTGGTTTTTGTCTACCACTGCTTCGACCGCATTGTCATTCACGGTTATCTGAGCGGCCTGTCGCGGCCCGAGCAGGTGGTGCACTTCTTCCGTCAGGTCGTCGGCGTTGCGGCGGTGACCAAGGAGGTGTTGAGCCCCCGCACCGCCGATTACCAGAACTGGGTCGAAGCCTATCGCCCGCAATCATCGGCTTCCGATCGAATGGGCCGAGAAGGGAGTGCGCAAGGAAGACCACGTGCTGCCCTGGCTGCGCCGGATGACGCAGGGACAACGCCTACGGCGTCTACTTCATCTTCAAGAGCATGGAGCAGGGTTCGACCTTCCGCATCACGCGTACCGAAGTATCCCACCGCCGACCCGAACTACCGCATCCTGGCGCACCAGCGCAGCCGCTTCACCCATTATTACTTCTACATCCGCGACGAAGTGCTCGGGCCGATGGTGATCCGGGTGGCCTCGTTCTTTCCGTTCCAGACCACCTATTACCTCAATGGCCACAGCTTCATCGAACAGGAACTCACCCGTGCGCAGATCGGCTTCCGCAAGAACGACAATGCGTTTCTCGCGGTTGACGATGTCGCTGCCCTGCAGGCCGCCGCGGACCGGCTGAGCGCGGACGTCATCCGCCAACGTCTCGACTACTGGACCTTCCTGCTGGGGCCGAAATTCTCCGCCAGGGAGCGCAAGACGATCAACCTCTCCCGCTTCTATGCCATCGCGCAGATCGAGTACTGCCGCAACTTCATCTTCAAGCGCCACTTTCCGATCCACAAGCTGTTCGAGCGCAGCTGCGAACTCGGCCTGTGGCGGCTCACCGCCGACAAGATGGCGGCGATCTTCGGCACCCGTCTCAGCCGCCGGCACCGCGGAAAGCTTGCCACCGGGATTGATCGCATCGAGCACGGCCATCATGTCTTCCGCGCCTACTTCAAGAACGCCTTCCTCAAGCAATACGAGAAGTTCTCAACGTTCCTGCGCAACGAGCTATGCTCCAACAACCTCGCCGACTTCGGTCTCAAGAAAGGCTTGGACCATCTCGAAGCGGTTCGCCACACCTTCCAGGCCATCACCGGCCGCTTCGCCGGCTTCCAGGCGCAGTGGCTCAACGTTCACGCCGACTTCCCGCTGCTGCAACGCATCGCCTTGCCGATCACCATCGGCGCCGTGCGCTATCCCGGCATCAAAATCCACGACGTGCGCGTCATCCGTCTGCTCGAAGTCCTCTTGCATGGCGGCACTCACGTCGGCGGCTGGACGGCCAAGCAAATCCACCAGGCTGCCCTCACGACCTTCCATCTCTCCGAGCGCGCCTATGGCTTGAACCAACTGCGCTACGACCTGCGCAAGCTCAGGGGCCACGGACTGATCGAGCGCGACGGCTCGCGCTACGCCTACCGCCTCACCGCAAAGGGCGTCCAGGTCGCGCTGCTCTTCTTGTTCTTCCATAAACGGCTGTGCGGACCGCTCGCCAACAGCCGCTTCCATCATCGCCCCGATCCCAAACACCGTCCCGCCAGCCGCCTCGAAGCCGCCTATCACCGCGCCGACAAAGCCATCGAACACATCATCGAACTCCTCGTCGCCGCTTAACAGCGCGGCTCGACAATCTCGAAGTCGTTATGTCTATGATCGCTTGGGTAAGAATCTAGCCAAACATATTTGAAATTTTCCGATCATACTTGCGGTGCGAGCAGGTCAGTCGGGTAACCGAGCACGGTTGTAGTGCGGCCGAAGTCGCGATCCGTGTAGACGAAGGCTGGACCTTCGATGCGGTAGTGTCCCTTCCAGTCGATCGCAAAGGAAGTGTCGGTTTCTTCGATGTGGAATGGTTCAGGGTCGCCCTGGCTGCCGAGGCGGAGCGCGAGACGGTCGTCGCGGTCGATGAGCCATGCATCGCCGGTTTCGCTGGAGAATAGCACAAGTTGACCGATGGTGACGACGCGGCCATCGTGATCGGCGGCGCGGCGCTGGATGTAGCGGATCTCGTCGGCTAGGTGGAAGCTTGCACCATCGACCAGGCGTTGGCCTTCGCCGTAGCGGCCTGAGCCGCGGTTCCTTGCGCGCCGCGCTTTTCGGGGCATCGCGGGGCTTGCCATGGACGCCTTCATCCAGCTGTTCGGCAATCTCTTGGTTTTTGTTTATCACTGC
Source organism: uncultured Alphaproteobacteria bacterium (assembly GCA_963805295.1). Lineage (GTDB taxonomy): Bacteria > Pseudomonadota > Alphaproteobacteria > Rhizobiales > Beijerinckiaceae > Roseiarcus. The sequence continues at coordinate 38,045 of CAWDTW010000073.1, forward strand.
TTCGATCGCATTGTCATTCACGGTTATCTGAGCGCCCTGTCGCGGCCCGAGCAGGTGGTGCACTTCTTTCGTCAGGTCGTCGGCGTTGCGGCGGTGGACAAGGAGGTGTTGAGCCGCCGCACCGCCGATTACCAGAACTGGGTCGAAGCCTATGCCCGCAATCATGGGCTTCCGATTGAATGGGCCGAGAAGGGAGTGCGCAAGGAAGACCACGTGCTGCCCTGGCTGCGCCGCATGACCAGGGCCAATCGCTACGGCGTCTACTTCATCTTCAAGAGCATGGAGCAGGGTTCGACCTTCCGCATCACGGTACCGAAGTATCCCACCGCCGACCCGAACTACCGCATCCTGGCGCACCAGCGCAGCCGCTTCACGCATTATTACTTCTACATCCGCGACGAAGTGCTCGGGCCGATGGCGATCCGGGTAGCCTCGTTCTTTCCGTTCCAGACCACCTATTACCTCAATGGCCACAGCTTCATCGAACAGGAACTCACCCGTGCGCAGATCGGCTTCCGCAAGAACGACAATGCGTTTCTCGCGGTTGACGATGTCGCTGCCCTGCAGGCCGCCGCGGACCGGCTGAGCGCGGACATCATCCGCCAACGTCTCGACTACTGGACCTTCCTGCTGGGGCCGAAATTCTCCGCCAGGGAGCGCAAGGCGATCAACCTCTCCCGCTTCTATGCCATCGCGCAGATCGAGTACTGCCGCAACTTCATCTTCAAGCGCCACTTTCCGATCCACAAGCTGTTCGAGCGCAGCTGCGAACTCGGCCTGTGGCGGCTCACAGCCGACAAGATGGCGGCGATCTTCGGCACCCGTCTCAGCCGCCGGCACCGCGGAAAGCTTGCCACCGGGATTGATCGCATCGAGCACGGCCATCATGTCTTCCGCGCCTACTTCAAGAACGCCTTCCTCAAGCAATACGAGAAGTTCTCAACGTTCCTGCGCAACGAGCTATGCTCCAACAACCTCGCCGACTTCGGTCTCAAGAAAGGCTTGGACCATCTCGAAGCGGTTCGCCACACCTTCCAGGCCATCACCGGCCGCTTCGCCGGCTTCCAGGCGCAGTGGCTCAACGTTCACGCCGACTTCCCGCTGCTGCAACGCATCGCCTTGCCGATCACCATCGGCGCCGTGCGCTATCCCGGCATCAAAATCCACGACGTGCGCGTCATCCGTCTGCTCGAAGTCCTCTTGCATGGCGGTACTCACGTCGGCGGCTGGACGGCCAAGCAAATCCACCAGGCTGCCCTCACAACCTTCCATCTCTCCGAGCGCGCCTATGGCTTGAACCAACTGCGCTACGACCTGCGCAAGCTCAGGGGCCACGGACTGATCGAGCGCGACGGCTCGCGCTACGCCTACCGCCTCACCGCAAAGGGCGTCCAGGTCGCGCTGCTCTTCTTGTTCTTCCATAAACGGCTGTGCGGACCGCTCGCCAACAGCCGCTTCCATCATCGCCCCGATCCCAAACACCGTCCCGCCAGCCGCCTCGAAGCCGCCTATCACCGCGCCGACAAAGCCATCGAACACATCATCGAACTCCTCGTCGCCGCTTAACAGCGCGGCTCGACAATCTCGAAGTCGTTATGTCTATGATCGCTTGGGTAAGAATCTATACTGTCAGCTGGCGCGCCGGCGCGGGATGGAGTCCCACTGTTTTTGCTCAGGAATCGCCGACACGCTCGGCGAGATTCGACGCCGAAAATGACCTATACTCATTTGCCTTGACAGTGCCATCGTTTCGAAGGGCGGGCAATTCGTCGCCCACGCCAAGGCGCTGCCTGGCAACCCTTATGACGGCCACACCTTGGCGACCGTCATCCCGGAGATCGAGACGCAGCTCGGCGCGAACCTGACCCAAATCGTCGCCGACCCCAACTATCGCGGCCACAATGCCGCGCCCGACCACAGGTTGTCCCTAGTCCTGGCCGCCTTCAGCCCCTCGTCCCCCGCCGCGCGAGCGCGTGCCCTCCCGAGCAACACCCCGCCGTGTTCAGCCAGCAGCGCTTTGCCCGCGTACTTCACGGCCGACTGCCCGCACTGAAGCGCCGGTACTGGAGAGAGCCGCCTGCTAACCGCTAACCCTCCCGCCCTACGGCAACGCGCCAGTCGTCCCGGTTACTCAGCCCTAACCCGAACACGGGTTATCGTCGATAAGAGTGCGTCGCCGGCGGCGAAGAGTCCGCAACCTCTCCACCGGGTCTCGCCAATGCAGCATGGCGTCGAGCGCATGCGCGCTGTTGAGCAAGAACTCTCCCTCCTCGCTCTCTTTCGAGTGCTGCTCCCCAAACCGAGCTAGAATCACGCGCCACTGCGGCGGCGCTCGCGGCCTGTGGCCGGTAATCTCGGACCTCAGCATTATCGCCATCTCCGCCCCCTTCCGATAACCAAATCAATCTACGCGCCTATTTGGGCGATCGTTTTGACCTAGGTCAAATTCGGATGCGCGCGGGCGCGAGCATCGCCAAAGAAGCGGGCGTGATGAACGCTCCACCTTACTCGGTGGCCTTTGCTCCAGCGGCCAAATAGATGCCGCTCTTTGCTCCTCGCCCCGGAGCAGCTTTTCGGCCAAGCATCCAGGGTCAGAACCGCCGCTGCCCACACGCGGTCGGACGAGACGAGCCCAAAACAAACTGCATCTTTGGCGGTCAATAAAACAGATCAAGAACATCATTTGTGCTTCTCGCGTCGAGGCTCCGCAATATGTCCCCTTGATCCATATCAATGCGGCGTCCGCTCTGACGTGATTTTCTGCCGATAATTTTGGGGCCAACGGAGGCCCTCCGAAGCGAAAGAAAGGAAACGCCATGGTGACATACGTCACGCTGATCAATTTCACGGATCAAGGTGTCCTTCACATCAAGGACACCGCCAATCGAGCGAGCCATTACAAGGAACTCGCGGCAAAACTTGGCTGCACGGTCAAGGAGAACTACTGGACACAAGGGCAATACGACGTCGTCTCGATCGTCGAGGCACCGGATGACGCCTCCGCAACTGCGCTGGCGATGAGCATCGGGAAGCTCGGCTACATTCGCACGCAAACCCTGCGCGCCTTCTCGGCGGCGGAGCTCGCGCCAATCATGGACAAGGTCGTTTAGCACGAGCGGCGGGCCTGTTACCGAAGGGCGGGTGTAAAATGTGCCCGCCCTATTTTTCTCTCGGCGACGCCTCGAATCCGTCATAGGAAGAAACTAACGCTCGGCGAAGTCTCGCTCGACGCCAAACATGGGAGGGAGGTTATGCAGAAGGTCGCACTCGCTTTGGCCGCCGCAGCGCTGACTCTGTCGGCAGGCTCCGCGCTGGCGCAGAAGAAACAGCTCGTCATCATCGTCAAGGGCCTCGACAATCCGTTCTTCGAGGCCATCCACCAGGGCTGCGAGAAGTGGAACAAGGAGAACGCCAGTTCGCCTTACCAGTGCTTCTACACCGGCCCGGCGTCGACCTCGGACGAAGCGGGCGAGGCGCAGATCGTCGCCGACATTCTCGGCAAGTCCGACGCCGCGGCGGTCGCCATTTCTCCGTCGAACGCGCCGATGATCGCCAACAGCATCAAATCCGCCAATCCGAAACTTCCCATCATGACCGTCGACGCTGACCTCAAGAAGGAAGATTCTGCGGTGCGCAGGACCTATCTCGGCACCGACAACTATCTCATGGGCTTCAGGCTCGGCGACTATGTGAAGAACGCCAAGCCGAAGGGCGGCACGGTCTGCTTCATCGAAGGCAACGCCGCCGCGGACAATATTTTGCGCCGCGCGTCGGGCACGCGCAACTCGCTGTCCGGCAAGAAGGGCCTCGACAGGCTCAATGGCGAGGGCGGTTGGACCGAGATCGCGGGCTGCCCGGTCTTCACCAACGACGACGGGGCGAAAGGCGTGCAGGCCATGGCCGACATCCTGGCCGCGAACCCGAAGCTCGACGCGTTCGTGCTCGAGGGCGGCTGGCCGCTGTTTGACGCGCCGCAGCCCTACCGGCAACTCACGGATCAGGTCAAGGCGCGGCTCGCCGACGGATCGCTCGTGATCACGGCCGCTGACACGATCGGCGACGAAGTCGCCATCGCCAAGGAAGGGCGCGTGAACGCGCTGGTCGGCCAGCGTCCGTTCGAAATGGGCTACAAGGCGCCGTCCGTCATGATCGACCTCATCGAGGGCAAGAAGGTCGACGATCCCGTGTTCACCGGCCTCGACGAATGCACCAGAGAGACCGCGGACACCTGCATCCAGAGGTGAATACTGCGCCGCGAGGCGCTGTAGAACGAAGGGGAGGCGCCCCAGGCGTCTCCCTGCTCCCTGCCGGCTCCCGCCCGCGCGCTGCCGACCGCGATACCCGGCACCGCCGCGCCAAGCCAAGCGATCGAGCGGGCCCCTTGGAAGGCTTTGTCACGTTGCCGTGCAACGAGCGCGAAGTGTCGGCACCTCAGGAATTGTCAGGCCGCTGCGACTGTAGTCCGCCACGTGGTCATCGCGACACCGCGAAGCGCGCGGTGCGTTTGGGCGGAGGACGTTGAAGGTGTTGTAGACGGCGGCGTGGGTTGAAAGAAATTTCTGGGCTGAACCCGGGCTCTTGAACCGCTGCATCTTGCGCTCCCGCCGCCGCGTCGGCTGATGTGAATTCTCGCGGATCAAGCGCGCGTCTCCGTTGGATCCAGAATGGGCGCGCATTCGCATCGCTGTTGGCATCAGTCTATCCCCGCGGGCACAGCCTCTACGATTGACACGAGGGGACTCTGTCGGTACGACCCGCGTCATTCGGAAACCAGCCTCGTTGAGCAGAGCGCTGTATTGGGACGCCGTTCGCTCTTCCCCTCCCGGCACCGTCAGCATGACCATGTTGAGCAACTTGCCGGGATGCGGCACATCGCCCTCCGGGAGCACCATCTCCGCCAGCAGCAAGCGGCCGCCGGAGTTCATCGCGCGCAGGCAATGGCTCCGAGCTCGCTCACTCTTAAACGGTGGGATGGCGAGTAGCCTGGGCTTGCATCCAGCCGCGCTGGCATCGGCATCGGCGCATTATTCCGCCGCAGACGGCCGGAGTCGACGTATGGACTAAACCGCTCTCGCGGTAGCGGCGGCGAGGGACGGCGGGAAGCTCCCGAGGGCTGAAGAAGAGGTCCGGACTGTCTCAAGATCGTGGGGTTCAACCCCATGCGAGACAGGAGCTTTCGCGATGCCCGACAAGCCCATCAGCCCATTGCGCCAGCGCATGATCGACGACATGACGGCGCGCCGGGTCAAGGAGAAGGTGCAGAAAGATTACGTCCGGCACGTCAGGACCTTCGCGGCCTTTCTCGGCCGCTCGCCTGACACCGCCACGAGCGAGGACCTTCGCCGTTTTCAGGTGCATCTGGCGCGGCAGGAGATCGGCGTTGCGACTATCAACGCCGCCATCGCCGCGCTGCGGTTCTTTTTCAACGTGACGCTCGAACGGCCCGACCTCGTTCGTCCTCTGACGACCGTGAACAAGCCACGCAAGGCGCCGGTCGTGCTGAGCCAGGAGGAGGTGGCGCGTCTCCTCGAAGCCGCGCCCGGCCTCAAGTACAAGGCCGCGCTCAGCCTCGCCTACGGCGCGGGCCTGCGGGTGTCCGAGGTCGCGAACCTGAAGGTGTCCGACATTGACAGCCAGCGCATGACACTTCGGGTCGAGCAGGGCAAGGGGCAGCGAGATCGCTATGTCATGCTGTCGCCGCAACTGCTCGAACTGTTGCGCGAGTGGTGGCACGCGGCGCGGCCTCAGGCCTGGCTGTTTCCCGGCCAGAACCCGGTCAACCCGATGTCGGCCCGCCAGCTGGTGCGCGCCGTCCACGCCGCAGCGCAGGCGGCGGGGATCGCCAAGCGCGTATCACCGCACACCCTGCGGCATAGCTTCGCCACCCACCTGCTCGAACAGAACGTCGACATCCGGGTGATCCAGGTCC
>CAWDTW010000074.1:0-135255 GCA_963805295.1 uncultured Alphaproteobacteria bacterium
AGTGATAGACGAAGAGCAAGAAGTCGCCGAACAGCTTGGTGAACAAATCCATGGCAGCCCCCTCGATACCCGGCAGGGATCGAAAGGCGATCCGGCGTCGACCGGGCAAACAGATGGTGGAGGGGAAGAGCTTTCGCCTCGCCGACGAGGTCCGCTACATCCAGCGCCGGGCCGCCGACCGCCATGGGCGCGTCGTCACTGTTGGTCAGCTGGTCCTGTTGTCTACCGAAACCGGCGACGCCTGGCTGCTCGACCCGTCCGATCAACTCGCCGCAAGGCTGGCCCGCGACGGCGACCCGGAACCCGTCCACATCGAAGAAAATGATACCTCCTTCGTCATCGATTGGAAGGGCAACTATCGCATCGAGGGACCCGCCTTCATCTATTCCGATCGCCAGACCCGGCGCGTCTCAACCATCCTCGGATACCCCACGCACCTGCTCGCGTCACCGTCCTGAAATTTCAAATATCTTTGGCTAGTGTTGTGTCTTTAACGCTGCGACCCCACGCGGCGACCGGGAAGTCGTAGGTTTCAGAGTCCCGACAGGGCGCTTTGCGTTAGATTCACTACACTAGATCCGCACGGCGATCGACCAGACTGCGTCCTCCGTGGCTGAAGAAAGCCCACGTCCAACCCGGGATCGGTGAAAGAATTGAAACTGCGCACACCGCCCCCTGCGGCGCGACGCGACGTCCGAGTCGCGCCTTCGTTCGCGCTGATTGAAATCGACACGACGGATTTACGAGAATTGCGTCTGTAATCTAAGCAGCGAACCAGCGCCTTTGGCGCGCCATTATGAGTGAAAATGGTGGCGGCGCGGGCCGGTTTGTCCGAGTCTCTCCACGGGCGATCGTGTTGAGGCTGACAACTCTGCGGTGGCTTGCGACCCCGATAAGCAGTCTGGCCCGCGCTACATAGAGGTACCATTTTTTGATAGGGGTAGGGATCGGCTTTCGCCGACCCCTCCCTCCGAACCGTACGGGCGGTTTTCCCGCATACGGCTCTCCGGTCGGTGGTTTCTTCATCGAGACTGTCTCGCTGATAACCAGGCCGTGTGAAGCGCGAACAGCCCGGCTTCTGCGAAGAAGGCATTTGGCCAGCGTTGATGGTCGGCGCGGCAGACGCCCCGCCCTGGGCGCTTTTCCTGCTTGCGCAGGACGGCGCGCAGCCGCCGCCTGACAAACCCGTCGAGCTTGCCGAAGGTGGTGTGATGGGCATATTTGAAGTAGCCGAACCAGCCGCGCAACAGCGGGTTGAGATCCTTCACGGCGCAGGCGAGGCTGTCGCCGCGTGTGCGCCGCGTCTTCTCCCTTATGCTGTCCTTGAACTTGTTCAGGCTCTTCTGGCGCACGTGACGCTGGCCGGCTTCGAAACGGTAGCCGAGGAACTCGAACCCTTGCCCCGGCTGCCGGCAGTCGCCGACATGCGTCTTTTCGGGGTGCAGCGCGAGGCCGTTTTCGCCCACCCAGGCGCGCACCTCCGCGAGGGCGGCGTCCGCCTCCTCGCGTGTCCGGCACAGGATGACGAAGTCGTCCGCATACCGCACCATGCGGCGCCCGCGTTCGGCCATCGCCGCATCCAGCGGGTCGAGGTAGATGTTGGCCAGCAGCGGGCTGATCACCGCGCCTTGCGGCGAGCCGCGTGCCGGCGTCCACCTCTCCAGCCCTTTCAGGATGTCGGCCTTCAGCCAGCCGCGGATCAGATCGAGAACCCGGCCATCGCTGACCTTCTCCTCGACCCGCGCCAACAGCCGATCATGCGGGATCGAATTGAAATAGCCGGCCAAGTCCGCGTCTACGACGTGGGCGTAGCCGTCCGTGATCAGCCGATCGACTTCCCGCAGCGCGTCATGGCATCCGCGTCCCGGTCGGAAGCCGTAGCTCCCGTCGCGGAACCGCGTTTCGAAAATCGGTTCGATCACGAGCCGGACAGCCTGCTGGACGATGCGATCCTTGACCGTCGGAATGCCCAGCGGCCTCGTTCTTCCATCGCCCTTGGGGATGTCGACCCGTTTGACGGCTTGCGGGTGGTATGATCCCTCCCGCAGCGCCGCCGACAGCTCGGCCAGATAATCTTCGGCCTTCGCCGCGAACCGCTCGATGCTTTGCCCATCCACGCCCGCCGCGCCTCTGTTGGCCCGGACCTTCGTCCAGGCCGCCGCCAGCGTCTTGGGCGCGAACACCTTATCCATCAAACTGAACCATTTGCCGCCTTTGACGCCGTTGCCCAGCGCCGACAGCATGCGTTCCGTCCAGATCGAGGCTTCGACCCACGTAAAGTCACGTCGAGCCTCTCCGCCTTGTGTAGCCTCGTCGGCACTCCCGACGGTCTGTTGCCTCGACCCGTTCATCGCGCATCCCCTTCCTGCCCACCTTCCCTCGCACGGGTTTATGTTGCCCCGTCCTCTCGCGGTCCGTCCCTTCCGGACGCAGACCACAGCGGTAGTATGCGGGCTCTGACTCCTGCCCGGCTCGCACACGCCGCGCAGGTCTCTCCGCTTCCTTTGTCTCGCCGCCCGAACATCCCGCCCCCAACCACGTTATGGGCCCGAGCGTCGTTTTCGCAGTCGTCTCAACGCGCCCGGCGGGTCTCATGACCCAGGCTTCGCCATGAGTGAGCAGGCTCGCCGCGCCACGCCGCCGAAACGGGTTCGTCGTCCTGCGGGCTGTTCGTTCGCCTCCGGCTGCTCCCCACCCCGTCTCGCGACGACGCAGTTGCCTTCGGCTACATGTGTCACGACTTCACATCGGTTGGACTTTCACCCCCCTGACAAGACAACATCACGGACGCACTCGCCCCCGGGAACGGGGAGCACGCGTGGCAGTGTCTCGACTATACCTGCGGCGTCACGGTCGCCTTCCTTTGGATGGAGGCGAAGATGCAAGTGATCATTGAGCGGTGCGCCGGGTTTGACGTGCATCAGGAGGCGGTCGTTGCCTGCGTCTTGATCGGCGCCCCGGGCGAGCGGCCGAGGAAGCAGGTGCAGACCTTTTGGACGATGACGCGCGATCTGGAAGCGTTGCGGGACTGGCTGCAAGAGCTTGGGGTGACGCAGGTCGGCATGGAGAGCACCGGCGTTTACTGGCGCCCGGTCTATGCCGTGTTGGAAGGGCATTTCGACCTCATCGTCGGCAACGCCCGGCATATCCGTAACGTGCCGGGTCGCAAGACCGATGTGAAGGATGCCGAGTGGATCGCCGATCTGGTCCGCCATGGGCTGATTGCCAAGAGCTTCGTTCCGCCGGCGCCGCAGCGCGAGTTGCGCGAGTTGCTGCGCTATCGCCGCAAGCTGGTGGAGAGCCAGGCGGCCGAGCGCAACCGGCTCCTGAAGCTCCTGGAGACGGCCAACATCAAGCTGGCCAGCGTCGCCAGCGACGTCTTCGGGGTTTCCGGGCGCGCCATGTTGAAGGCTCTGATCGAGGGCAGCGCCTCGGCCGAGGCGATGGCGGACCTTGCCAGAGGGCAATTGCGCCGTAAGCGGGACGATCTGGTTCTGGCGCTCGAAGGGCGGATGGAGGAGCACCATCGTTTCCTACTGGCGACACAACTGCGCCGGCTCGAAGCGGCCGAGCACGATATCGCCGCCCTCGACGACCGCATCGAAGCAAAGCTCGCACCTTACTGCGTTCAGCACGCCCTGCTGATGCAGATCCCTGGCGTCGACTGGGTGGTCGCCGCCGCCCTCATCGCCGAGATCGGTGTCGATATGAGCGTCTTCCTCAGCGTCTACCATCTCGCCGCATGGGCCGGCGTGTGCCCCGGCAACCATGAGAGCGCCGGCAAGCAGAAGAGCGGGCGCGCCCGCAAGGGCAATGTCCATCTGCGCACCATGCTCGTCGGCGCCGCCATTTCCGCCGCGCGGACCAAGGGCAGCTACCTCAAGGACAAGTTCCACCGCCTCAAGGCGCGCCGCGGCGCCATGCGCGCGGCTCTCGCCATCGCTCACAAGATCCTCGTGGCTGCCTATCACATGCTTACCAAGGGCCTGCCCTACCGCGAACTCGGAGAAGCCTACCTCGACCAGATCGCCCAGACCCGAACCGTCGCCAACCTCAAACGACGTATCGAGCGCCTCGGCTACAACGTCACCCTCGAACCAAAGGCCGAGCCCGCATGACCCCACATCCGCGCTGAAGCTATTTTCATGGCAGAATCCGGTCGGTTGACCAACGCATGGGGCTCTGATTCGGTGTCGGCACCGATTTGCAGGGGCAAGACATGGCTGGAAAATCGCCGCTCACGGCAACCGATGAGCAACGCGCCGCGCTTGCGAGGCTTGCCGGCTCACGTGATCGCGGCGAAGCGGACAGGGCGCGCGCCTTGCTGCTGACGCTGACTGGCTGGACCAGTCCGCGGATCGCCGAGGCGTTCGGCGTGCGCGAAGACACGGTTCGCCTCTGGCGCAGTGACTTCGCCGGCGGCGGTATTGAGGCGCTGAAAGCGAGCGTGGCCCCCGGCCCAGCCCCGGTGAAGAGTGAAACGGCGTTGCGTGTGGTCACGCCCTTGTTGGAGCAACCTGTGGCCGACCGACGCAACTGGACGATCCCCCGCCTGCGTGCCGAGATCGAAGCGCGTGAGGGTGTTCGCATCAGCCGTTCGCAGCTGTCCAAGGCGTTGCGAAAAAAAGTTCCGTTGGCGGCGACCGCGGCACACGCTGAAGGGACGCCAGATCGCCGGCGAGGTCGAACGGGTCGGCCTGCGCCTGCAATTGCGCAAACAGCAGGCCGAAGCCGGGGACATTGTTCTTCTCTATGGCGACGAGAGCGAGGCGTTGACGCATCCCTATCTCGCCCGCGCATGGGCAAAGGCGGGGGCGGACCTGCGTGTGCCGGCCCCGGGACAGGTCAGGAAGGTCGCCATGCTCGGGTCGCTCGATCACGTCACGCGCCAACTCATCGTCCACACCAGCCCGACCAAGCGCAGCAGCGATTTCGTCGCCCATCTCGAGCAACTCGATCGGCTCTTTGGTCCCAGGCCCGGCCAACCCACCAAGCCGGTGGTGCTCGTGGAGGACAATGGCCCGATCCACACGAGCAAGCTCTCGATGGCGGCGCTTGCCGCCCGCGCACACTGGCTCACCGTCGAGTGGCTGCCCAAGTATGCGCCGGAACTCAACGACATCGAGGTGGTCTGGCACGACCTCAAGGCGCACCACCTGGCGCATCTGACCTTTGCCGACATTGACGCGCTCGACCGGGCGATCCACCACGCCGTGGACGAACTCAATGCAGAGCGCACGGTGCTTCCGTTGGCCGAACCACGAATCTCTGCCATGAAAATAGCTCTGAGGAATTGGCGTCGTGCGGCCCGCCCCCGTCATTTTCACGCATAATGGCGCGCCCCCCGGGCGCTGGTTGGCTGCTTAGGACATCACGCAAAATAACCGCTACGGTTCCGCTGGCTGTGCCGAGGTAGGGAGTCGCGGCCTGATGGTGTAGTTCCATTCAGGATGGAACGGATCACCGGTGATGTCGAGACGGTTCATCTCGGCTCTGCCGACCTTGATGCCTTTCTGGTAGGTGGGGGTGTCGAGCGCGCTCTCAATTCGCAGACCGGCCTTGGTCGTCGTCGCGCCGATCAGCTCGACGACGGCAAGGCGATCGGTGAGCGGCCGGCCGCGCCAGTTCTGGGTGATGTGGCAGAACAGCCGGTGCTCAATCTTGTTCCACTTCGATGTGCCCGGCGGATAATGGTGGACATGGATGACGAGCCCGGTCTCGTTGGCGAGCTTCTGCAGTTCGACTTTCCACAGCCGCACCCGCGCCCCGTTCGAGCCGCCACAATCGGCCGTGATCGTCAGCTCTCGCGCATGGGGATAGCGCTGCCGCCCCATGCGTTCGCACCAGCAGCGGATCGACTGTAGAGCGAACTCGGCCGTGTCGCTCGTGATCCCGACGCTGACGAAGCCGGCGTTGGCAGTCACATCGTAGACGCCATAGGGCACGACCTTGCCGAGTTTCTTGTCCTCGAAGTCATGCACGTTCACGCGCCGTGGCTTGCCTTTCGGGCGATAATCGGTTCCGCCGTTCTTGAAGTTGCCGATCAGCTCCTTTTTCTTGGTGTCGACGGAGATCACGGGTTGTTGTTGGGCCTGCGCCGCCACGACTTTCGCGTTGATATATTCGAACTGCGCGTTTCGGTCGGGATGTTTGGCGCCTTCATCCGCCTTGCGATTGGACTGGCGCGAGAACCCGAGCTTCACCAGCTCCTTGCGCACCGTGTCGGCGCTGATCGGATGTCCCATCTCCGTCAGGGTCGCCGCGAGCTTCTCCATGCTTTTCGACACCCAGATCAAGGGCCGCATCGGATCACCCAACGTCGCAGGCTCGACCAGCCGTTCGAGCGCGCGAACGAGCCCCGGATCGTTCTCAGAGAGCGCGCGACGCCCGCCGCCGGCGCGGCGAACGCGCCCCCTCGGCAGCGCCGCCGCATCCAGATCATCCTTCCCGCGATTGATCGTCGAACTAGCCAGCCCGGTGATCTTCGAGACGGCCGCAAGACCACCCCACCCAGCGCTCCGCGTCTCGCCCGCGGCAAACAACCGCCGTCCCCGCTCGTCGAGCTTCGAGCCAACCGCTCCCCACCGTTGCCGAATCGCGTTCTCCTCGATCATGCCACCGACCTACGCCGGTTCGCTCAGTGGCGGAATCCCCGCAACCCGAGTCACTCCGTCGCATGACCAGCAATCACGATTCGGTTATTGTTCGAAGTGTCCTAAGGCGACGCCCAAAAATAGCCGATTCGGAATTTGCGAGTTTACTGGCATCGGCTGTTTAGCGGATTCCCGAGTGCGAGGCGAGCGTCTATATCGTGATGATGATAGACGAATCATTCCTGCGCGTCCGGTTTGACGCGCTTCGGCCTTCGCTGGACGAGCGACGCCGGCGGTTGAGCGCGGCGGCGGAGGCGAAGGCGGCGGGCTACGGCGGGATTGCGGCGGTCGCGCGCGCGACGAAGGTCGCCCGGAGCACGATTGGGCGCGGTCTGAAGGACTTGCGGAACCCCGGCTCCTTGACGGGAGAGGTGCGGCGCAAGGGCGGGGGCACTCCTCGGTTGACGGTCAAGGACCCGACGCTGTTGGAGGACTTGCAACGATTGCTCGAGCCGGCGACGATGGGCGACCCGATGCGGCCGTTGCGATGGGTCTCCAAGAGCCACGACAAGCTGGCGACGGCGCTTCGCGCCATGGGTCACAAAGTGAGTTCCTCGACCATTCCCAAGCTGCTGGAGGAACTGAAATATTGTCGCCATTCCAACCGCAAGACCAAGGAAGCCGGCAAACATCCTGATCGCGACGCCCAGTTCGAATATATCAACGCGAAGGTCGAGGCGTTTCAGGCGGCCGGCGAACCCGTGATATCGATCGACGCGAAGAAGAAGGAATTGCTGGGCGAATTCAAGAACGGCGGTAGCGACTATGGGCCGCAGGGCGAACCGATCGAGGTCAACGCTCACGATTTCGAGGACAAGGAGTTGGGCAAGGTCGTCCCTTACGGGGTCTACGACATCGGCGCCAACCTCGGCTATGTCAGCCTCGGAATCGACCACGACACCGGGGAGTTCGCCGTCAACGCCGTCCGATGCTGGCTCGATCAGATGGGTTGGAAGCTCTATCCCGGGATGAGGCGCCTGATGATCACGGCCGACGGCGGCGGCTCCAATGGTTCACGGCTGCGGCTCTGGAAGTTGGCCCTCCAACAACTCGCGGACGAAACCGGTCTGATCATTCAGGTTTGCCACTATCCGCCAGGGACTTCGAAGTGGAACAAGATCGAGCATCGCATGTTCTGCCACATCACGCAGAACTGGCGCGCGACGCCACTCCTCAGCCTCCTCATCGTCATCGAACTGATCGCCAACACCACGACGAAAACCGGTCTCAAAATCCGCTGCGAACTCGATAGCAACACCTATCCAAAGGGCATCAAGGTCTCGGACGCGGAAATGGCGACCCTCAACATGGCCCGAGAACTCATTCCATCCAGAATGGAACTACAGCATCTCGCCGAGGTTTCACGAAATGAAGCAATAGTTTTTGGGCATCGCCTAAGACTGGGCAGCGGCGCGAGCATTGTCAGACCGGTTTTCGGTTGATCGTCCCGCTGGGGACGTGCCGGACGCCCCTTCGCCCCAAAGCCCGTCGTTAGACGGGCGTTGGTGCGAACGCCCTATGGCGGGAGAAGGTGGCGGCCGAAGGCCGCCGGATGAGTTCTCATCCTAAATTCGGCAGTTGGCTCTGATCGTCGTTCGTGAAGCGGGGGGCGTTTCAATCTGCGGTTGCGTCAAGATGGACATAGGCGCGGTGGCGCGCGCAGGGCGCGGCCTTTGAGGAAGGCTTGAAAGGCGCGGGAGAGGATTTCGCGCCAACGCTGCCAGGGCGTCAACTGCTCCGCATTTGTGACCAACCGCCTCAGGAATAGGGCTACCGCTCGAAGCGCCTTTGCGGCGGGAACGGACTTGGCGTGCGTGCTGGTGATCTTGATCGTCGTTTGTCGCGCATGGCGCACCCGTTCGGCGATGGCGTGCAACAACAATGGTCGGCTCGTGATCGCCTCTCGGTGACGATCCGGCTCGGCCAAGCGCGTGAAGATGTTCCACCAATCATAAAACAACGCCACGAGGCGGGCCGCCAGACGACAGCGCGCCAGGTCATGCGTGACGAAGCCGCCCCAGCCCCATTGGTTCTTCAACTCGTCGAAAACATTCTCTCCATCGCCGCGGTCGCGATAGAGCTGGCCAAAGCTTTCCAGAGCCTCGAGCGAGCGTGGTCGCGAGAACCTGATATTCCCACATCTCCTCGCTCGCGCCGATGTCGAGGAAGGCGAGCCGAGGCGGTCCATCCTCGTCCATCGCGGGCGTCGCCAGCGCGCCTCTCACGCGCCGCCGCAATACGACGACGCGCCGTTGTCGGCTCCAGCCTTGCAATCGAATCTCGGTCTCTTTGGCTTGCCAACCTTGGCCCGAATCGACCCAATCACTCTGCCCCGAAAGACGCTCGATCGCGCGTTTGACCTTGGCGGTCAGCCGTAGCTTGAACAAATACGGCAAAGCGCGCCGCTCGGCTTCGCCCATGATCCCCTCATTGCCGAAGCCCTTGTCGCCGCGCAAAAGAGAAGGCCAACAATCGCGCGGCGTTCGATCCAACAACGCCCAAAGGCCAGGCGCGCTGTGATTGGAAGTGTGCTCGTCGCCCGCGCTCACATCCACCTCGAGAACCAATCGCGTCCCCGCCATCGAATAGGTGTGATAGCAGTGGCTGGGCCGCCCAGGCTTCTTGGGATTGTAGCCGACCACCGCTCCTTCCTGATGGCCGTAGAGCGGCTTCACCGTCGTATCGACGTCGAGTATCCACGGCTCGCTCAAAAGCGGCTCCACGCAATGGTCGAGATGACCTCGTAGCCAGTTCGCGCCCGCTTCTTCCTCGATCGCCGCGAACGCCCGCCGAACCGCGTCCTCGCTGACGATCTTGCTCATGTCGAGAAGCTCGGGCAACACGCGGTCGCCTCCGCAGCGCCGCGATATGCGCGTAGCGCTTGTGCCCGGCCAACATCGACAACATCGCCGTCCCCAGCACGTCGCGCTTCTTGGGCGCGTTCGGGCTGGTGTAACGCAGCGGGCAATCCGCCACCAACGCCTCGAACAGCCCCGCGGTCTTCAGAAAATCGATGAAGAACGGCAATTGCCCGAGCGGCGTAAACGCCGCTTCATGGTCAAACTCGACCCGAATCGAACCGGCGAAACTGTCGACCACGACGCCCATGCCCGACGCGTCGGGTTCAACCGGAGATTGTTCACCCGACGGGTGAGCCCCAAAGCGCGCTAAATCTTCTCCCATGCATATGAAAATGAATGATTCTCAGCCCCCGGAAAACACCTAAACCGCCGAATTTAGGCTCATTCGCTTGCGCGCACCTTGATGGATGAGAAGGCGGCTTGACCACCCCCTTTCAGGAGAGGGGTCGGCACCGTCATGGGCCTCGAGAAGCGCGTCTCGCGGCGCCTACCCCTTGTAACTTGCGTCATCGCCCGCGAAAAGAACGGCAAGACCCTCCCCTTCGTGTTTCAAGGCCGAACACGCGCCGCTCGAAACCCTCGGCCAGCGGATCGAGGTCGGCTCAACGGTTCACGCCGACGAAGCGACCCATTGGGACGCGCTGCATTCCCGTTCTCCGACCAAGAGCATCGATCACCGGGACGCCTACAGCGACGGCGACGCTTGCACGAATGACGCCGAGTCGTTCTTCTCGCGCATTCGGCGCTCCGAAATCGACATTCATTATCATATCAGCGGGCGGTGTCTCTCGGCTTACGCGCACGAAATGGCGTGGCGCGAGGACAACCGCCGCGAAATCGAACGGCGAGCAATATTTGATTGTCGTCAACGCCGCTCTGGCGCATTCGGTCAGCCGCGCGTGGAAGGGGTACTGGCAGAGGTCCGTAATGTCTCAATTACGGATCTGAGCATACTGAGATTCGTAATACTCAATTTGAGCGTTGCGCCGTTCCTCAGAATGGCGATCGAAAGACGGCCGGAATTGCTCACGAATCCCCTCATTTTGAAGGACTCGAAAACGCCTGAATTTTTGATTCTCGCGCATGACGATGTGGCGAATCGTGCGAGCAGGCGGGGATGCGCAAGTCGATCGATCGGATGGAATTGGTTCATGATTTTCTGAAGCGCGCGTTTTCGGGGAGTTTGCACGCCAAGCGGATTCTTTCGCTGGCCAATGGGACGTCGGGGGTTCTGACGGGGGCGTCGTTGGCCGTTTCGGTCATCGGGCACGCGCTGGCGCAAGCGCGCGGTCTGATGGACAGACACGCGATCAAACAGGTCGATCGCCTGCTGAGCAACGCCGGGGTCGTCGTATGGGACCTGTTCGCGCCATGGGCGCGCGAGGTCGTGGGCCAGCGCAAGGCGATCGTCGTGGCGATGGATTGGACCGATTTCGACGCCGACAATCAGGCCACGCTCGCTTTGAACCTCATCACGCGCCACGGCCGGGCGACGCCGCTCCTGTGGCTGACGGTCGACAAGGACGAACTGAAGGACCGGCGCAACGACTTCGAAGACCTCTGCCTGACGCGTTTGAAGGCGATCCTGCCCGAGGGCGTGGCGGTGACGATCCTGGCCGATCGCGGCTTCGGCGACGTCAAACTGTTCGAATTCCTCGAAAGCCTCGGCTTCGGTTACGTCATCCGCTTTCGCGGCAACGTTCATGTGACCGCGGCGGACGGTGAGACGCGCCTGGCCGCCGACTGGGTCGGCAAGAAAGGGAGCGCGCGCCTTCTGCGCGGCGCCGAACTCACCGCCGCGCGCCACAAGGTCGGCGCGGCGGTCTGCGTCCACGCCAAGGGGATGAAGGAGGCTTGGCATCTGGCCGCCAGCGATGCGACCGCGAGCGCCTCCCAGATCGTCAACCTCTACGCCAAACGATGGACGATCGAGCCGGGGTTCCGCGACACCAAGGATTTGCGTTTCGGCATGGGCCTGAGCGTCCTGCGCATCGGCGATCCGCAACGGCGCGACCGTCTGCTGCTGCTCAACGCCTTGGCGATCCTCCTCCTGACCCTGCTCGGCGCGGCCGGCGAAAGCCTCGGCATGGACCGATCGCTCAGAACCAGCACGATCAAACGCCGCGTCCATTCGCTGTTCCGCCAGGGCTGCCTGCTCTACGATCTCATTCCCAACATGCCCGAGCGACGCTTAAGGCCGCTCGTTGAAAAATACGAAGAACTCCTAAATCAAAACAACGTCTTCACACAAACCTTCGGCCCCGCCTGAATGAGGGGATGCGTGAGCCGGAATTGGGCATGACCCTTTGAAAGGGCTCATTTCGCGGAAGGAAATCGATTTGGACTTCCTTCAGATAATGTTGGATTTGCTTCAGTAAAGCTTGGTTTTCCTTCAGTATTGGCTTGGAATTCCTTCAGTCTGGCTTGGAATTCCTTCAGTGCGGTCGGGGGAGTTGGCCGCGCGCGGCCTTTCGCTCCCGACGGAAGGGGCGTCGAAGAAAACGGAACAGTTTATTTTTGGGTGACAGGGGCAAAAGTCCGGGCACGCAACTGCACAAAGCAAGACGCTGCACTTGCGAGATTGAGTTGTATCAAGCACTTGCGCGAGCGCCCAGGGCTGACCCGCAGTCGGCAAGGCGACGTTTTCGAGAAATCTTTCCAGTGTCAGCTTGGCGACATGACAATGCCGTCCGAGGGATTTCAGTCATAAATGCGACGGTCACGCCGGCAAGGCGCGGGGTCTCGGCCCGCCGGTCGCCCAGTCGAGCAACTCGGCTGTGTGCACAACGGGCAGCGCAGTTCCGGCGGCGATCTGGGTGATGCAGCCGATATTGCCGGCGGCGACGAGGTCGGGCGCGGTGCTTTCGATGTTGGCCACCTTGCGGTCGCGCAACTGGGAGGCGATCTCAGGCTGCAACAAGTTGTATGTGCCGGCCGAGCCGCAACAAAGGTGTCCCTCCGGCGGGTCGAGCACAATAAACCCTGCATCCTTCAGCAATTGCTTCGGCTCGTTTCGAACCTTCTGCCCGTGCTGCAACGAGCATGCGCTGTGATAGGCCACGCGCCGACCCGTCGGCCTGACGGGCGGGCGGAGGCCAATCTCGCTCATCAATTCCGTAATATCGCGCGTCAGCGCGGAAACCGCTCGGGCCGGCCCGGCGAGTTCGGGATCGTCGCGGAACATGAAGCCGTAATCCTTGACCGTGGTGCCGCAGCCGGAGGCGTTGATCACGATCGCGTCCAGCCCTCCCACGGCAATTTCCCGGGTCCACGCGACGATGTTGGCCCGGGCATGGTCGTTCCCCTCCTGACCGAGATGATGGGTCAAGGCGCCGCAGCAGCCTGCCCCTTTGGACACGACAACCTCGCAGCCGTGCCGCGTCAGCAGACGGATCGTCGCTTCGTTGATCTGCGGCGCCAGGACTTGCTGGGCGCAGCCGCTGAGCAACGCCACGCGCCGGGTCCGCGTCGGGGTGGCGAAGACCTGCGGCCGATCGACAGGGCGAAGCGGCCGGCACATGCGCCGGGGCCAAAGCCAGGGTCGCCCGCAACGCACCCGGCGCCCATCGGGCGAACGGTCTGGCCAAGCGCGACGCGCTGAGCGCCGCCCTGAAGAGGTGCGGCCGAGGCAGGATGAAGCCCAAGAGACGGCGGAATGCGCGGTCCTGCCACGGCCGGCGATAGGTATGCTCGATATGATGCCGGGCGTGGTCGACGAGGTGCATGTAGTTGACGCCGGAAGGGCACGTCGACATGCACGACAGGCAAGAAAGGCAGCGGTCGACGTGCTTGACGACGTCCTCCGTCGCCGGGCGATCGTTCTCCAGCATGTCCTTGATGAGATAGATCCGCCCTCGGGGGCTGTCGAGTTCGTCGCCGAGCAGCGCATAGGTTGGACAGGTCGCGGTGCAGAAGCCGCAATGCACACAGGACCGGAGGATCTTCTCGGCCTCTTTGATATCGGAATTAGCCAGTTGGGCCGCTGTAAAGTTCGTCTGCATGATGGTTACTGACCCTCGTGCATCCGGCCAGGATTTAGGACGCTGCGCGGGTCGAAGCTGCTTTTGACCCGTCTGCTGAGAGCAGCCAGCGCGCCCTGCAAGGGTTCGAAGACCGCCGTTGTGGCCCGAACGTCCTCGGGCGCAACGACAAGCGTCGCATGACCACCGGCCTGATCCATCGCCGCCCGCACCCGAGACGCTCCGCCATCCGGCCTCGCTTCGTCGGCCTCGAAGCTGAGCCAAACCAGGCCGCCGCCCCAATCGTAAAATGCCTCGGCCGAAGCGAACTGGGCCCGCAAAGCGTTCGTTACGGCGGGCGCCGAGGTTGGCGTCGGGCAGAGTTGCCAGACGCACCGCGCGCCGGACGCCAGCAAAGGCCGAACTTGGCCAATCTCCGTCCAGAGCTGCCGGGTTTCAGCTGCTTCTAGGCGGAGCCCATGCCTGAACAAAGACTCAATCGCCTTGGCGCGGAAGGCGACGGAGGGAGCTGGTCCCTCGAGGCGCAGCGCGGTCACACCGCCGAGGCCTTCCGCCACAGAAGCGACGCCCGAGCGGCGCGCAACCGACGCCGGCAGATGCGCCGCCGCCGACACCTCATAAGGCGTGTTGAGAGCCCGCGACAGTTCGGGAATGGCGATTTCGTCCGCCATCGACTGGAGCAGTATGGTGCAGGCCGTCTCCGGTTTCGGCATGACTTTCAAAGTCACTTCGGCAAGCACCGACAAGGTGCCGTAGGCGCCGGCTTGCAGCTTGCACATGTCGTAGCCGGTGACGTTTTTCACGACCTTGCCGCCGGCTTTCCATACCTCGCCCCAACCGTTGATCGCCGAGAAGCCGAGGAAGTAATCGCGCGCCGATCCGGCGCGGACTCGGCGCGGCCCGGCGAGATTGCAGGCGAGAACGCCGCCAAGGGTGGGTTCGCCGCCGCCGCCGACGAGGCCGCGCCGATCCGGTGGTTCAAAGGCCAGCATCTGGTGCTCGGCTTCCAGCTGCGCCTCGATCTCAGTCATCGGCGTGGCCGCGCGCGCGGTGAGGATCAGCTCGGCCGGATCATGGTCGACGATTCCAGTCAGTCGCGACACTTCAAGCCGATGGTCGGCGCGCGGAGGACGACCCAGCCCGCGCTTGCTGCCGCCGGCGACGATTTCGAGCGACTGGCTCTCGGCGGCCGCCCAGGCGACGATTTCCGCTGCCTGCGCGGCGTCCGAGGGTTGGAGAACGGTCATGAAAGCTCCCTCGCTCAGAAGCGCGGCAGATCGGGAAAGCGGAGCTGCCCCGCGCGGACATGCATGCGGCCCAGTTCCGCGCAGCGGCAGAGCTGCGGAAACACCTTCCCGGGATTGAGCAGACTTTTTTCGTCGAAGGCGCATTTGAGGCGCTGCTGCTGGTTGAGATCGCTCTCGTTGAACATCGTGTCCATGAGGTCGCGCTTCTCGACGCCGACCCCGTGCTCGCCAGTCAGAACGCCGCCGACCTCGACGCAGAGCCGGAGGATGTCGTTGCCGAACGCCTCCGCGCGCTCGAGTTCGCCGGGCTTGTTGGCGTCATAGAGGATCAGCGGATGCAGATTCCCGTCGCCAGCGTGGAACACATTGGCCACGTGCAGGCCGTATCGCGCTTCCAACTGCTTCATGCGCAAGAGGACGTCGCCGATGCGCTTGCGCGGGATCGTGCCGTCCATGCAGTAATAGTCGGGAGAGATACGTCCGACCGCCGGGAACGCGGCCTTGCGCCCAGCCCAGAACAAGAGCCGCTCCTCTTCGGACTGGCTGGCGCGGCAAGTGGTTGCGCCATGCCGCGCGGCGATCGCCTCAACCGCGGCGATGAGATGATCCACCTCGGCCTCGCAGCCGTCGAGTTCGACGATGAGCAGCGCTTCGGCGTCGAGCGGATATCCGGCATGGACGAAAGCCTCCGCCGCTTCGATGGCTAGCAGCCTGTCGGACTTAAACTCTAAGTCATTGATTTAATTGCAGTTTGCTTTTTCGTGCCTAACGGAAAACTGCAATGATATCAATATGTTAGCGATCAGAGGCACCCCGAGTTCGACAGGCTGCTAGGTGGTCCATGATCTCCATCCCGCCCGGAATGACGCCCTCCCCGATAACCGCGGCGACGCAATCGCCGGCGCCCTCGACGCTGGGAAAGCCGATCATCAGCGCCCGCGCGCCTGGCGGCGTAGGCAGGATGCGCACCGTCACCTCGGTGACGACGCCGAGCATCCCTTCCGAGCCAACCATGACGCCGAGCAGATCATAGCCCGAGGCGTCGAAATGCTTGCCCCCGAGGCGCACCACCTCGCCCTCCATCGTCACCATTTCGATGCCGATGACGTTGTTGGTGGTGAGGCCGTATTTCAGGCAGTGCACACCGCCTGAATTCTCGGCCACATTGCCGCCGATGGTGCAGGCGATCTGGCTGGATGGATCCGGGGCGTAATACAATCCGTGGGCCTGCACGGCATGGGTTATGCCGAGATTGGTCACCCCCGGCTCCACGACCACGCAGCGATTGGAGATGTCGATCTCGAGGATCCGGTTGAACTTGCCCAGCCCAAGCAACACGCCGTCTTCCAGCGGCAGCGCGCCGCCGGAGAGCGAGGTGCCGGCGCCGCGCGGCACGACCTTCACGTTGTTGGCCGAGCAGTAGCGCAGCACCTCGACGATCTGCGCGGTCGTATCCGGCAGCACGACCACCATCGGAAGCTGTCGGTAGGCGGTCAGTCCGTCGCATTCGAAGGCGCGACGCTCGTGTTCGGCGTCGATCACCCCCTCCCCAGGAACGATCCGGCGCAGGGCTGCGACGATCTCGGCCCGACGGGCAAGCACCGCCTGGTCCGAAGGAGGCATCGTGATCATTGCGGCCCTCCGACCGTCGGAATGACCCAGGGAATGACGAACTGCTGGAGCACAACCAGAGCGCTGAGCAGCGCAGTCAGGACAATGCTGTGAATGAAGGTGCGCGCGAACACCACGCCCTCGTGACCCTTGAGGTTGGTCACCGAAACGCCGGTCGCGATGTTCTGCGGCGAGATCATCTTGCCCATCACGCCGCCGGACGAATTGGTGGCGGCGAACAGGACCGGGTGCAGGCCTAGCTGACGCGCGGCGACGACCTGCAGATTGCCGAAGAGCGCATTGCCCGACGTATCGCTGCCGGACAGCATCACCGCGACCCATCCGAGGAAGGGGGACAGCAGGACGAAGAAATAGCCCGTGGAGGCGACCGCGTGGCCAAGCGTATAGGCGAGCCCGGAATAGTTCATCAGATAGGCGAGCCCGATGATGAGCATCACGGTGATGATCGCAAGCCAAACCTGCCTGATGGTCAGGGCGACGCATTCGAAGAATGCGCGCGGCGAAAGCCTGACGATGGCCGCCGTCACGACCGCCGCCAGCAGGATCGCGGTTCCCGTGCCCAGCGGCTGAAAGCTCCAGACGGCCGCATAGGGCTTGTCGTTGTACAGCGTGATCGAAATCGCATTGTGCAGGCCCGGCCACTGGATCTTGGCCTCGTCGATCGCAGCCCAGCCGAAGTGGGTCCAGACAATCACAACGGCGGACACCAACAGCCACGGCAGCCAGCCTTGCCAAGGCGCGACGGACGACGCCTTGGTTTCCTCGGCGAGCGTCGCGTCCTCGACCTGGAATTCGAGGTCGGGCGCCGGACGCCAGACCTGGAGGAACAGCAGCGTGACGATGAGCGAGCCGAGCGAGGCGAGCACGTCGGTCAAGGCGTAGTCGAGCAGGTTCGAGGCGATGAATTGCGACGTCGCGAAGCTGCCGCCCGCAACGAGCAGGACCGGCCACAGCGCGCGGACCGAGCGCATGCCGCCGTAGATCGCCATGACGTAGAACGGCAGGATCAGCGCCATGACGGGCAACTGACGGCCGATCATCGCGCCGAGCGCAGTCGCCGGCAGACCGGTGACGGCCCCGAGCACCGTGACCGGGACGCCCAGCCCGCCGAATGCGACCGGCGCGGTGTTGAAGATCAGCACGAAGACCAGCGCCTCGAGCGCCGGGAAGCCCATGAGAATGAGCAGCGAGCTCGTGATCGCGACCGGAGTGCCGAACCCGGCGATGCCCTCGAGCAGAGCGCCGAAGCAGAAGCCGATGACGACCAGCACCACGCGCCGGTCGTTGGGGAGATGCTCGATCACCCAGTGGCGGAAGGCGTCGAACCGACCGGACTTCACCGCGATGTTGTAGAGGAGCAGCGCATTGACGACGATCCACATCACCGGCCAAAGCGCAAGGACGGCGCCGGCGGCGACCGAGTTGAGCGCGAGCCCGACCGGCATCTTCCAGACCGCGACGGCGACGATCAGGCCCGTGACGAGTCCGGCCAGGGCCGCCTGCCACGCCGGTCGCCGCAAGAGGCCGAGAAGGACCAGGACCGCGACGATCGGCAGGACCGCGACGAGAAACGAAAGCCCCAGGCTGTCGCCCACAGGCGCCAACAGCTGTCGAAACATATACGCTCTCCTTGGTATTCACTTGTTCTTTTTGACCGCGTCTTTGACTATCGAAGACCTTGAGCCTGCGCCCTACGCCACCGCCAGTTTGAGAAGATTGGTCGTTCCGGGCACGTTGAACGGCGTGCTGCCGGTTATCGCGACGACATTGCCTGGCGGTGCGAAGCCCTGGTGGCGCGCCGCATTGCGGGCGCGCTCCACGACCTCCTCGAGCGAGCCGACTTCGCCGATCGACACCGAGTGCACGCCCCAGACGAGAGTCATCCTGCGGGCGACCTCTGGGTTCGCGCTCATGCTGAGGATCGGCGCCGCCGGACGTTCGCGCGCGGCGCGCAGGCTGGTGGATCCGGACGTGCTGTAGGTTAGGGCGGCCGCGATATCCAGCAACGCGGCCACCCGTCGCAGCGCGCAGCAAATCGCATCCGTCATGGTGGGCGCCGGCTCGGGATGAGCCGCGTCGAGGACCAGACGGAAATAGGGATCTTTTTCGACCTCCTGGATGGTGGCGTCCATCATCTCAACCGCCTCCACCGGGAACCGTCCTGCGGCCGACTCAGCGGACAGCATGACGGCGTCAGCGCCGCCGTAGACGGCTGTCGCCAAATCGGAGGCCTCGGCGCGCGTGGGCGTGGGCGCAGTAATCATCGACTCGAGCATCAGTGTGGCCACGATGACCGGCTTACCGGCTTACCGCGCTGTTCTGCACTGGGGCGCTCAGGATCTCGCCGCTGGATGACTGGCACTTGCTCGTGGCAGGGTTTCATCTCCAACGCCGAGATCGCCGCGCGCGAGCCATCATGCCCGATCTGACAATCGCACGATCTCCTCGAGCCAATCGATGGTCTTTCGTAGGACACGCGGCAGCAAGGCGCCGATAACGCTGACCCCTTTGCGGTCGGAAAGCGCGCCGCCCGCGACGATCCGCGTGTCGGCGGCATCAGTCCCGCACGCCTCGACCAATAGGCGGATCTTGCCATCGTCCAGCAGCAGTTGGACGCCGGGCTTCAGCGCCGCGAAGACTTCCGGATACGGTATGCCGACCCGGCTCGCATCGCCCGGAGAGGCGTCCATATCGAGACGGAACGGGCCCCCGGTCGGCAGAGCGACCTTGCCCTCGGCAAAGGTCCCAACGCGCAGCTTGGGGCCTTGCAGATCCGCGAGCACGGCGATCGGCCGACCGGTTTCGCGCTCGACCTCGCGCACGATGTCGTAGCGACGCTGGTGATCTTCATGCGCTCCGTGGCTGAAGTTGAAGCGGAAGACGTCGGCGCCGGCGTTGAACAGGGCGCGAATTGCGTCCGGCGTAGAGCTGGCGGGTCCGAGCGTTGCGACGATTTTGGCTTTGCGATTGCGTTTCATGCCGTCTGCGGCCTGTGGGCCGTCCCCCTCTATGCGCTGATCAAAATCGCCCGGAAATCATTGACGTTCGTCAGCGTGGGGCCAGTAATCACCTGATCTCCCAGCGCCTCGAAAAACCCGTGTCCGTCATTGTCGGCGAGGCGCGCCTTGGCGCTTATGCCGAAAGCCGCCGCACGCGCGAGCGTATCGGGCGCGACAATGGCGCCGGCGACCTCTTCGCCGCCGTCGACGCCGTCGGTGTCGCCGGCCAGCGCGTAGACGTTGGACAGTCCGTTCAGTTCGATCGCCAGAGCCAGCAGAAACTCGACATTGCGTCCGCCGCGTCCAGGGCCGCGCACGGTCACCGTCGTTTCGCCGCCGGAGATCAACACGCACGGCGGCGGCGCCGGCTGATGATGCAGCGCGACCTGACGCGCGATGCCCGCCATAACTCGGCCGACTTCGGCCGCTTCGCCCTCGATGGAATCCCCGAGGATGAGCGGCTCAACCCCTGCTTTGCGGGCGACGAGCGCGGCCACCTCGAGGGAGGCCTGCGGCGCGGCTATAATGCGGGTCACCGTGCGCTTGAAGGCTGGGTCGCCCGGTTTGGGCGTCTCTGCTTTGGGATCGGCGAGCAGGGCCTGCACGGAGGGCGGCGGCTCGATGCCGTAGCGCTCGAGCACCGCTCTGGCGTCGGCGAGCGTGGTGGCGTCGGGCACAGTTGGGCCGGAGGCGATCACGGACGGGTCGTCGCCGGGCACGTCCGAGATGATCAGCGAGACCACCTGTGCGGGCGCAGCCGCGGCGGCAAGACGGCCGGCCTTGATCGCCGAGAGATGTTTGCGGACGCAGTTGATCTCATTGATGCTAGCGCCGCTGCGCAGAAGGGCGCGATTCAACGCCTGTTTGTGGGACAGCGCGATACCCGGAGCGGGAAGCGACAGCAGCGAAGAGCCGCCGCCGGAGATCAGGCACAGCACCAGATCGTCCGGACCGAGGCCGCGCACAACATCGAGAATGCGGGCCGCCGCAGCCTGGCCCGCTGCGTCCGGCACCGGGTGGCTGGCCTCGACGACTTCAATGCGGGCGAGCGGTCCGACGCCATGGCCATAACGGGTGACGACCAGACCGCTGAGCGGCCGGTCCGCGGGCCAGTGCGCCTCGACCGCGCGCGCCATCGCCGCAGCGGCCTTGCCGGCGCCGACGACGATCGTGCGGCCGGCCGGCGGCGGGGGCAGATTGGGCGGGACAGCCGCGTCCGCGGCGGCCGACTCCACAGCCGCACCGAACATCCGCCGCAACAACGCGCGCTCGTCCATGGCGCTGGTTCCCTCCCCTCGCATTTCCGCCGGTCTTCGCGCCAACCGGCGCCAAAGACGAGGCCAGATACGGCGCCCCTGGCCTCGTCCTGTTATTCGGCGGCGACCGCCTGACCGATTTCGTGGCAGGACAGGCGCTCCAGGACCCGCACCATTCCCGAATGATCCCAGGCCGCGCCGCCAGCGGCGACGGCGGCGTTGAAAAGTTCCTGGCAGCTCGCGGTGTTGGGCAGGCTGAGGCCAAGACTGCGCGCGCCCTGAAGGGCGAGGTTCAGGTCCTTCTGATGTAGGGCGATGCGGAAGCCGGGCTCGAAATTGCGCTTCACCATCCTCTCGCCATGGACCTCGAGGATGCGCGAGGCCGCGAAGCCGCCCATCAAGGCCTGGCGCACCCGCGCCGGATCGGCGCCCGCCTTGGAGGCGAACAGCAGCGCTTCGCCAACCGCCTCGATGGTCAGGGCGACGATGATCTGGTTAGCGACCTTAGTGGTTTGCCCGTCGCCATTGCCGCCCACCAGCGTGATGTTTTTGCCCATCAGCTCAAAGATCGGCTTCACCTTTTCGAAGGCCCGCTCGGGCCCGCCGACCATGATCGTCAGGCTGGCCGCCTTGGCGCCGACGTCGCCGCCCGAGACCGGCGCATCGAGGTAGTCGCAACCGAGCGCATTGATCCGCTTGGCGAACTCCTTGCTCGCGATCGGCGAGATGCTGCTCATGTCGACGACGATCTTGCCGGGCGAGAGACCCTCGGCGACGCCCCCCGGGCCGAAGAGGGCCGTCTCCACGTTCGGCGTGTCGGGAACCATGGTGATGATGATGTCGGCGTCGCGCGCGACGTCGCGAGCGCTCGAGCAGGCACCGGCGCCCTTGTCCAGCAACTCCTTCGGTGGCGCCCCGAGATCGTGAACGAAGAGCTTGTGCCCGCCGGCAATGAGATGGCCCGCCATGGGGCGGCCCATGATCCCCAAGCCGATGAATCCGATGTTGCTCATGTGTCTTGCTCCAAAGTCAGGAAGAGTGGGATTCGGCCGCGTGCCTGGCTTGCCGTTTCGGTTGATAGGGAGCCAACCAGCTCAGGCCTGCCGTCGTCGTGGTCGCCGGCTTGTATTCGCAGCCGATCCAGCCGCGGTAGCCCAGTTCGTCGATGCGGCGGAAAAGGAACGGGAAGTTGATTTCGCCGGTTCCGGGCTCATGGCGGCCTGGATTGTCGGCGAGCTGAATGTGACCGATGCGCTCGAACTCGGTTTCAATGGTGCAGGCGAGGTCGCCCTCCATCACTTGCGCATGGTAGATATCGTATTGAAGCTTGATGTTGTTCGAACCGGTTGCAGCGATGATTTCCAGTGCTGGACGCGTGCGGTCCACGAAGAACCCTGGAATGTCACGACAGTTGACCGGCTCCAGCAGCAAACCGATTTTCGCGGCCTCAAGTTTGCCCGCGGCATAGCGCAGGTTCTCGATCAGGGTGGCGCGCGCCGCATCGGCAGTGACGCCGTCGGGCAGGATGCCTGCAAGGCAGTTGACCTTCGGACATTGGAGCGCAGCGGCATAGTCGATCGCCCGTTCGACGCCCGCGCGAAATTCCGCGACCCGGCCGGGATGGCATGCAATCCCGCGCTCGCCGCGGGCCCAGTCGCCGGCGGGCAGATTGTGCAGCACGAGCCTCAGGCCACTGGCTGCGAGAAGGCTGGCGAGTTCGCCTTTGTCGAACTCGTACGGGAACAGGAACTCGACGGCGTCGAACCCCGCCTCCGCGGCCGCGGCGAAGCGGCTCAGGAACGGCAGATCAGTGAACATCATGGTCAGGTTGGCTGCGAATTTCGGCATCGTTCCTCCTTCGCCCTCGGCCGGGCGACCGGCCGGGAGCAAGAAAAATCGGCGGCGTTCAACGCTTCTCCGCGAAAGCGTCCACCAGCTTGGCGGGCGCCTCGACGGTCCGCATGTCCTGGGCTTTGCGAATTGACAGCGAGGGATCGAGACAGAGGATTTCCTCGAACTCACTTACGCTGTCGATCTCCGTGCCCATCGAGATGTTGGTGACGCGCTCGAGAATGAATTCGAGCACGACGGGCACCTGATGCTCTTCCATCAGCGCCTTCGCCTGCGCGAAAGCGTCTTTGAACTCGTTGGCGCTCTTCACCCGGATCGCCTTGCAGCCAAGCCCTTGGGCGACGGCGACGTGATCGACGCCATAGCCCGGCACGGCGTCGCCTTTGGGCTCGGCATTGATGTTCTCGAAGGCGAGACTGACCTCGAAGTCCATCTGGAAGCCGCGCTGCGCCTGGCGGATCAGGCCGAGGTAGGAATTGTTCACCACCACGTGCAGATAGGGCAGCTTATGCTGCGCGCCGACGGCCAGCTCCTCGATCAGAAACTGGAAGTCGTAGTCGCCCGACAGCGCCACAATTTTCCGGTTCGGATCGGCCGCGCGGACGCCGAGCGCCGCGGGAAGCGTCCAGCCGAGGGGACCCGCCTGGCCGCAGTTGATCCAGTTGCGCGGATGATAGACATGCAGGAACTGTGCGCCGGCGATCTGCGACAGGCCGATGGTCGTGACATAGCAGGTGTCGCGATCAAGGCACTCGTTCATCTCCTGATACACGCGCTGCGGCTTGAGCGGGACTTGGTCGAAATGGCTACGCCGCAGCATGTTCTTCTTGCGATGCAGACATTCAGCGGCCCAGGCCGAGCGGTCCTTGAGCTCGCCGGCCGCCTTCATCGCGCGGGCTTCTTCGATAAACAGCTGCAGCGCGGCGCGGGCGTCGGAGACGATGCCGAAATCAGGCCCAAACACGCGTCCGATCTGGGTCGGCTCGATGTCGACGTGCACGAATTTGCGGCCCTTGGTGTAAACGTCGATGGAGCCTGTGTGCCTGTTGGCCCAGCGGTTGCCGATGCCAAACACGAAATCGGACTCGAGGAAGGTCGCGTTGCCATAGCGGTGATTGGTCTGCAGTCCGACCATGCCGGCCATCAGATCGTGGTCGTCCGGAATGACGCCCCAGCCCATCAAGGTGGGAATCACCGGCACGCCAGTCAGCTCGGCGAACTCCACGAAGAGGTCGCTGGCGTCGGCGTTGATGATGCCGCCGCCCGCGACGATCAGCGGTCGCTCTGACGCGTTCAACATCTCGATTGCGCGCCGCGCCTGCGGCCCGGACGCGGCAGGCTTGTAGAGCGGCAGGGGCTGATAGGTTTCGATTTCGAATTCGATCTCCGCTGTCTGCACGTCGATCGGCAGGTCGATTAGCGCCGGCCCGGGGCACCCGGAGCGCATGACGTGGAAGGCCTGCTGGAAGACCATTGGAACAAGCGCCGGCTCCCGAACGGTGACCGCCCATTTGGCGACAGGCTTGGCGATCGCTTCAATATCGACGGCCTGAAAATCTTCCTTGAAAAGCCTCGCCCGCGGCGCCTGGCCGGTGATGCAAAGGATCGGAACCGAGTCGGCGGCGGCGGCGTAAAGACCGGTTATCATATCTGTGCCCGCAGGCCCGGAGGTGCCGATGCAAACGCCGACGTTGCCAAGCTTCGCGCGCGTATAGCCGTCGGCCATGTGCGATGCGCCCTCGACGTGGCGCGCCAGAATATGACGAATGGAGCCGCGCTTGCGGAGCGCGGCATAAAACGGGTTGATTGCGGCGCCCGGCACGCCGAAGGCGACTGAAACGCCTTCCCGTTCCAGCACGAGCACTGCGGCGTCCACCGCGTTCATCCGCGCCATCTTGACACTCCCAATTGCGCTTTTGTCGTTGAAGGCAATATGACAGAGTTTCTTGGCGTTACGAGACTATTTCCGCATTACGAAAACAGTACAAAAACGCAAGCTGTTATAAAGAGTTGTCTGTTTCCAACGAGCCTCAGAGACGGCTGCGCAGAAACTTTTCCCGTATCGTGGAAAGCGCCCGTGCAAGAGGCGGCGTTTGCTCATAAACTGGCGTTTCCAGAGCGGTCGGGTCCAACGCGGAGGCTGTCGATGGAGCGACAGACGGCGAGAAAAAACCGGGCGGGAACGCCGGCCCGCGGGCGGCCGGCCGCGCGCACAGGCGGCGATCAAGTGCAGTCGCTCGTCCGCGCGTTGGCGCTTCTCAACCGGATCGCGGAATTGTCCGACGATGGAGCGCACCTGACCGATCTCGCCCAGCAGGTCGGGCTGCCCTCGTCGACGGCGCATCGGCTGCTGACAACGCTGGAGCAGGAGCGCTATGTCCGATTCCATCATGAGGGACGGCTTTGGTCGGTGGGCGTTCAGGCCTTCGTCGTCGGCTGCACGTTCACCAAGACCCGCAGTCTCGCCGGGGTCGCCAGACCCCATATGCGCCATCTGATGGAGGACGGCGGAGAGACCGTCAATCTCGCGATCGAGGATGAAGGCGAAGTAGTGTACCTGTCGCAGGTCGAATGCCGGCAAATGATGCGCGCCTTCGCCCGGCCCGGATCGCGCGTGCCGCTGCATTGCTCGGCTGTCGGCAAAGCGATTCTGTCGGCGACTTCCGACAAAAAATTGTCCAAGATTCTGCATCGACACGGCATGCCGCGCCTGACGGTCAAGACGATCACCTCTCCGTCAGCATTGCGCGCCGACCTGGAACGCGTGCGCGCTTCCGGTTACGCCGTCGATGATGAGGAGCACGCCATCGGGTTGCGTTGCATTGCCGCGCCGATTTTCGACGAGACCGGCGACGTCGTCGCCGCCGTCTCGGCCTCGGGCCCGATGGCGCGCATCGGCGACGAGCGAATGGCGCAGCTTGGCGCGCTGGTCCTCGAAGCGTCGCGCGCCATCTCCGCGGACATGGGCGCCAGTCCAGCCCGCCGCTGACGGTCAACCCGTTGCATGGATCTCGCGGACGATCGCGAGCCATGCGCATGCTGCATGCGAAAGATAGAACTCCGCGCCGCCACACCGTGTTCGCGGTTGTTCGGCGCGAGAGGCGACCAGGTCGCCACGGTCGGCGCGCTGACGCTTTCGCCCAATCTCGTCAAAGTCGTGGCCGACCGCGCGGTGATAACGGTCGACTTGCGGAACACCGACAACGATCGGCTCAAGGAGGCGGAGCGCCGTCTCGCCGCCTTCGTCGCCGAGACCACCGCGGCCGAGGGCGTCGCGGTCGCCCAGCGCGCGCTCGCCCGCTTCGATCCGGTCGCCTTCGGGCCCCATCTGCTCGCGCGCGTCGAAGCGATCGCCAAGGAGTTCGGCTAAGCCGCGAAGCGGCTGCCCAGCGGGGCCGGGCACGACGCGCAGATGCTGGCGGCGGTCTGCGCCGCCTGCATGATCTTCGTGCCCAGCGTCGGCGGGATGAGCCACAACATCGAGGAATACACCAAGCCCGAGGATCTCGCCGCCGGCGCCGACGTGCTGCTGCGGCTCGTGAGCGAACTGGCGGAGTGATGCGCCAGCTCGTCCGCAACGCGCGCATCGTCACCGGCGACGGACACACGCCGCCCCTTCTCGGCG
This sequence comes from uncultured Alphaproteobacteria bacterium, assembly GCA_963805295.1. Taxonomy (GTDB): domain Bacteria; phylum Pseudomonadota; class Alphaproteobacteria; order Rhizobiales; family Beijerinckiaceae; genus Roseiarcus. Next base: position 26,105 of record CAWDTW010000074.1, read on the forward strand.
ACGTCCTGATCGAAGACGACGTCGTCGCCGCGCCGGGCGCGGTTGGCCTCTCGCAAGCCCGGACGGCCGACCGGGTGATCGACGCGAAGGGACGGGCGCTCGCGCCGGGCTTCGTCGACACCCACTATCACGGCGCTCTCGGCGGCACGGCGCTCGGCGCCAGCGGGCTGCCGCTCGCCTACGAGCTCGCGATCCTGGGCGGCGTCACCAAACGCATCTGCGGCGTCGACGGCCTCTCCCCGGCGCCCGTCACCGAGGCGCAGCGCTCGCAATGCGCGGCCCAGCTCAAGCCGCTCGACGGCGCCATCGCGGAGGATTGGACGTGGAGCTCGGTGGCCGAGTTCCTCGCCAGGCACCGCGGCCGCTCGGTCGCCGACATGGGGATCTATCTCGGCCATTCGGCGGTGCGCCGGGTGGTCATGAGCAACGTCGCCCGGGTCGCGACCGACGCCGAAATCGCAGGCGATGAGCGAAGTCGTGCGCCACGAGGCGCCGCTGACGCTCGGCCTGTCGACCGGGCTGGAGTACAATCCCGCGGTCTATTGCGACCAGCGCGAGATCACCGCGCTGGTGCGCGCCTTCAATCAGGTCAAGCTCGGTGCGCTCTTTTCCCACCTGCGCTCGGAGAGCGACAACATCATCGGCAGCGTTAGGGAAGTGATGGCGGCCGCGGTCGACGGCGGCGGCGGCTACTGCAACGAGCACTCCAAGATCGCCGGGGCGCAGAACTACGATCGCATCGGCGAGTTCGAGGGCCTTCTCGCCGACGCTGCCTCGCTCATCCCCACCATGGAGAACATGTATTCCTACACCGCCGGCTCGAGCACCGGCGACCCGATCTTTCCGCCGCAGATGCGCGCGGGCGGGCGCGGCGAATTCCTGGCCGCCTGGCCGATCCGGCGATGGGGCGGGCGATGACCGACAAGATGCGGACCAACTCCAAGAGCTGGGACAATTTCATCCATTTCTGCGGCGGGCTCGGCGGCATCCAGATCGCCGGCGTCAAGCCGGGCGCGGGCGACGACTCGGCGCTGTCGCACGCGCCGGCGTCGCGATCTCGACGCGACGCGGCCTGCCGCCGCGTTCGATTTCTTCGCCGAACCGGCGAGATCGCCATCATCACCCACTACGGCGACGAGGCGACGATGGAGCGCTTCTTCCGCCGGCCCACCATGGCGATCTGCACCGACGGGCTGATGCCGGGCTCGGGCAGAAGCCGCATCCGCGTTCCCTAGTTCAGCAATTCCATGAAACTGATCAATTGCATGGGATTCAAGTGGCTGACGATGTCTTGTAGCCTGGCCTTTGATTCGCGGAAGAGGGACGAAGGTCATGACTGCCTGGCGGCGAGCGATTGAGTTGTCGATCGAGGGAGAGGATTTGGGGAGGTTGATGTCGATTGCGCGCTCGCGCACCGAAGCGGCGAGCCGGGTCGAGCGGGCGCGAATGCTGCTGGCCTACCGGGAAGACCGGTCGTTCTTTGCGGTTGGCCGAGCCTTGGGGGTGCATCATCAGACGGTTCAACGCTGCGTCGAGCGAGCCCTGGCCTATGGTCCGATGGCGGCGCTCGATGATCGCCGTCGCCCGGGCAAGGAGCCCACGATCACGGCCGAGGCGAAGGCGTGGTTGGTGTCGCTGGCTTGCCGGAAGGCCAAGGACCTGGGTTATCCGCACGAATTGTGGACGACGCGGCTTCTGGCCCGCCACGCCCGCGAGCACGCGCCGGCGGAGGGACACGTCTGCCTCGGCAAGCTGGTCCAGGGCACGGTGTGCAAGATCCTCGACGAGCAGGAGGTCAAGCCGCACAAGGCGCGCTACCACCTGGAGCGGCGTGACCCCGACTTCCAAGAGAAGATGGCGGAAGTCCTGTGCGTCTATCGCCAGGTGAAAATCCTGAAGGAGAGCGCGGCCCAGTCGAAGACGGAGCCGAGCGATGCAGTGGCGATCGTCTCCTATGACGAGAAGCCCGGCATCCAGGCGATCGCAACGACGGCCCCCGACTTGCCGCCCGAACCGGGCGTGCACGCGGCCTTCGGCCATGATCATGAATACAAGCGTCACGGCACGGTCAGCTTGCTGGCCGGCATCGATCTTCTCACCGGCAAGGTTCATGCCCTGGTCAAGGATCGTCACCGCAGCCGCGAGTTCATCGAATTCCTCAAGCTTCTCGATCAGGCCTATCCGACCCATACGGCGATCACGCTGATCCTCGACAATCATTCCGCGCACATCTCCAAGGAGACGAAAGCTTGGCTCGCCGAACAGCCCCCGGGCCGCTTCGAGTTCACCTTCACACCCAAGCACGGCTCGTGGCTCAACCTCGTCGAGGGCTTCTTCTCGAAGCTCGCCCGCTCCGTCCTGCGCCACATCCGCGTCGCCTCCAAACAGGAACTCAAGGACCGCATCATCGCCGCCATGGACGACATCAACCAGCATCCCGTCGTCCACACCTGGTCCGGGTGCAATTCAAATCGATGCAAGGTAGGTTCGGTTTGATTGATTTGGCGGGAGACGAGGGATGGCGGTCGGGGAATTGAGCGATGGGGCGCTGGTTGCGGCTTTGCGAGCGCATCCCGAGCTTCGCCGGCGGGTGTCGTCGATCGTGCGGGCGGTCGAAGGCGAGGCGGGGGAATTGAAGGAGGCCGACGCGGCGGAAGAGCGGATGGTTCGAGGAGACGCGTCTTCTGGGACGGGAGGCGTTGCGCAGTTGGGCCGAGCGGCGGGTGGAGGCGACGGAGCGGGAGATTCGCCAACGCCCGCAGATGCATCGCCAAGGCGAAAAAAACTGCGCTGGCATACGAAATTCGGCGAAATAGAGGTTCGGGAGCCGCAATATCGGTTCGGGACGCAACGGGTGCGTCCTTTCGTGCTTGGGGCGAAGGTGAGCCCGCTCGGGTGTTCGCGGCCGCTGCAGCGCGCCATTGTCGACTTCGCCGCCGATCAGCCCTTCGCGCAGGCGCGCGCCAAGCTTGAGGAGCACTACGGCTTCGCGATCGGCGAGAGCACGATCCAGCGGATCACGTTCGCCCACGCTGAGGCGATGCATGAAAGCCATCGCCGGGATCTGGAATTTCCGGAAGCGCCGGGCCTTCGCAAGCCGATCATCGTCGAGACGGACGGCGGCATGGTTCCGATCGTCGAGCCGAGCAGCGAGGAGAAGGACAAGCGCAAGGGCAAGACGCTGTCGTGGCGGGAGGCGAAGCTGTCGCTGGCGCACGCGCAAGGGAACTGCACGCCGGTTTATGCGGGCTCGATCGAGGGCGGGGTCGAAGAGGCCGGGCGCCAGCTGCTTTCCTGCGCGGTTCGCGCCGGCTTCGGGGCGAACTCCCGGGTTCACGCGGTCGGCGACGGCGCGCCCTGGATCGTCGGCCAAATCGAGCAGCAGTTCGGCGATCAGGGTTGCTACCTGATTGATTTCTATCACGTCTGCGAATACCTGGGCACCGCCTCGGCGGCGATCGCGCCCGACCCGGCCACGCGCAGCGCATGGATGGAGACGCAGAAGGAGGCGCTCAAAGGCGGGCGTCTCGACGCCGTCCTACGGGCGCTTGTCGGACATAGCGAGCCTCCCGAAGCCGACGACCAGCACGCGCCCGTGCGAACCTGCCATCGTTATCTCGGCGCTCGCGCCGACCAGTTGAACTATCGCCAGGCCCTGGCCGACAGGACTGCCGATCGGCTCCGGCGAGATCGAAAGCGCCCATCGCTACGTCGCCCAGCAACGCCTGAAGCGGCCCGGCGCCTGGTGGCGCGTCGAGCATGCCGAACATATGCTCGCCTTGCGGATAAACCGAATCAACGGCGACTGGGACGCCTACTGGAAAGCCCTCGCCCAGAAGCCCAGCCGTCGCCAATGACAACAGCCCGCAAAAATCACGACGCCGTACCGCCTGACTGCACCACTTTGGATCGCACCCCACCTGGTCCTATAAGCTTGACATAGCAGCATGATATGATTCGAACCATGCTTGTCCGGTTTACGCATACACCCCCCAGGGGTAGTGTTTGTCTGTGAGTAGGGCCTGAACCCGCTGGCGATCGGCGCGATGCCCTGGACGCGATTGCCTGAAAGGGGGCCGCGGGTATGAATGCGCCCACGCTGATTCTCATGGACGTCGACCAGCACGCGGGGTTGCCGTTTCCGCGGTCGCTGCCGGAGTTTCAGCGGCTCTTCCCTGGCGATGCCGCCTGCGCCGAATACCTCGAAAAGGCGCGCTGGGGGGACGGCTTCGTCTGTCCGCATTGTGGCGTCACTGGTGAGCCGTTTCGCATCTCGACCCGTCCTGGTGTGCTGGCATGCCGCAACTGTCGACGTCAGACAGGATTGACTGTCGGCACGGTCATGGAGCGCAGTCACACGCCATTGTCCACTTGGTTCTGGGCTGCCTACCTGGTCGCCAGCCAGACTCAGGGCATGTCGGCCGTCCAGTTTCAACGGCAACTCGGGCTAACGCGCTATGAGACAGCCTTCCAGATCCTCCATAAGCTTCGCGCCGGAATGGTCCGCCCGCACCAGGATCGCATCGGGGGTCGCGCGAACGAACACGTCGAAGTGGACGAAACCTGGATCGGCGGCCGCACACGCGGCGAAGGCCGAGGCGTGCACCACAAAGTTCTGGTCGCCTGCGCCGTCGAGGTGCGCCATCGCAAGCCTGGAACCGCGCGGGACAAGCGAAACAATGGGCGCTATGCGGGGCGCGTGCGGCTGGCGGTCGCCGCTGACCGAAGCGCCAAATCCCTTTGCGGATTTGTCGATGGCGCGGTCGCTCCGGGGACGTTGATCGTCACGGACGACGGGAGCGGTTACGCCGACCTGCGCAAGCGCGGTTACGATCACCACGCCATTGCCGAATGTGGTGATTCCGAAGTGACCGACGAGTTTTTGCCCATCATCCATCTCGTCTTCGCAAATCTCAAGACATGGCTGACCGGCATCCATCACGGGGTCAGCGAACGGCATCTACAAGCCTACCTCAACGAATTCACGTTTCGGTTCAACCGCCGCTTCTACCCGTTCAACGCCTTCCGTTCGTTGCTCGGCATCGCCAGCGACGCAAAGGCGCCGACCTATGCCCAGCTTTATTCCGGCGACTGGAATCACCCTACATCTAGCGGGTGTATGCGTTAACAGGATAGGCGTGATTCGAACCTCGAAAACGCTGAACTAGTGTTCCGTAACTAACGGAAGGATTCCCAATGGCTTGTGACCGCGCGAGTTGTGTGGGATGGAAAGCGAATCTAGAGGCTTCTGTGAGGTCCGGGGCGCGATTTTGGCGTGCGCAGGGAAGCGGACCTGACTGAAGCCGGATCGAACGAAGGCGCGGGAAGGTTTGCACTGTCGGTTCTATGTGCGTTATTTGGGTCGGGGGCGCATCGTTGTCGCATCGCCTGTGGGAAGCGCAACTCGCGGGGATCGGCGGCCGATTGACGGGGATGGAGGCCGTCGCTGCGCCTGAACCGCTTTCGGGTCGCGTCGGCTCGTTGCCGCGGGATCGCGAAGCCGCGCGTCGCTTTGATCGCCGCCGATAATCGAGACGATGCAATTGGGGCGACGGGCGATGACCGTCGGACTAGCCATGGCGGGGCTCACGATGGGTCGCATCGGAATGGCGATGTGTTGGAGCGAGGCCATTGGCGGCCGCGGAGAACGCGTGCGACGAAGCGCATGACGCCGCCGCATTCCGAACAGGGCGGAGGGTCGGGGCCGATCCTCTCGTCCGACTCGGACGCCGCCGGTTCTTCCTTTCAGTGCGCTGACGGCTCGGGTTTGTTTGTCAGGAGCGAGCGACAGAGGGCGAGTCTTTCAGCCCGCTGGCTGTTGGCGAGGAATCCGAAGTGGCGAATTCGATGGAAGCCGTCGGGCAAGGCGTGCAGCAGGACGCGCCGGATGACCTCGTCGGGCGTCAAGCGCATCATCTTGACGGCGCCCTCATGGCCATAGTCCTTCCAGGTGAACGCGACATGATTGTCGTCACAGGCTTTTATGCGGCGATTGGCGATGGCGACGCGATGGGTATAGCGGCCGAGATGACGCGGACTTGCGCGGGCCCGCCGAACGGCTTCTTGGCGTAGACAATCCAATCGACGCGCGCGCGGCGGCTGGATCGGCGGTGAATGCCGCAGGATCAACCAGGCGCGCAAGATCGCCGAAGAAGCCAACGTCCTTTGCGTCGAAGGCGGCTTGCAAGCGTTCGAGGAAGAGGCGACGGAACAACCGGGAAAGCGGCTTGACGGCCAGAAAGAAGTTCCCGCGCCCCTCGATTCATCAAGAGCCATTGAGCGAAAGTCCACCGCCGGGCACGACGCAATGAACATGAGGGTGATGCGTCGACGCCTGGCCCCAAGTGTGCAGAATGGCGAGGCCGCCGATCCGCGCTCCGAGCCTACGCGGACTGGCGGCCAGCGTAGTCATGGCCTCGACGGCGGTCTTGAACAGCATCGCATAGACGGCGTCCTTGTTCTGGAAGGCGATGTGCGGCGATCGGCGCGAGCAGCGTAAGCACGACTTGGAAATAGGGAACCGGCAACAGTTTGGCCTGCCGATCGGCCAGCCATTGCGCCCGTGCAGCCCCCCCGACACTTCCGGCAATGCCGATTACGGCACGATTTGTGGGCGATGCGCGTCGCCCCGCAATCGTCGCAGGCTTCGACATGGCCGCCCAGCGCCGCCGTTCGGCACGCGGTGATCGCACTCATGACGCGGCGCTCGTTCCGCCCCACATTTCCGGCGTGATCGCGAAGACAGGCCTCGCCATGGCGACGCAGGATATCCGCGACATCGATCGCCGGTCGGTCGAAGGAACCTCCGGCGCGGGCCATGGCCAGCGTCGCGCGCCCGTCTGCCCTGGCGGCATGACCTCCAGAGACAATCGGTCGAGCGGGCTCCGCGTCGCCTGGATCTTGTGGGCGGGGACTAGCGCATAGCGCGCCGTCGACGACAGATTGTAATGACCGAGCAGAACCTGAATGATCCGGATATCGGTTCCGCCCGCGAGCAGGTGCGTCGCGAAGCTTGGCGCAACGTGTGCAACGTGACCCGCTTGGTCAGACCGGCGGCCTTGACCGCCGATCGGCGCGCGGTGTGAAACACCGTCGGATCGATCGGATGATCCTCGTCCCGACCAGGAAACAGGAAGGGGGTCGGCCGGGTGAGCCTCCAATAGGCGCGTAGGATGCCGCGCAACTGCGGCGACAGCATCACATTGCGGTCTTTGCCGCCTTTGCCGTGCCGAACTAGGATCACGCCCCGCGCGCTGTCGATGTCCGCCACTCTCAGTCCCGCGACCTCCGAGGCCCTGAACCCGGCCGCATAAGCCGCGGTCAACGCCGCCCGGCACTTCAGGCTCGATACGGAATCCAGAAACAGCACGACTTCGTCGGCGCTCAGCACGACCGGCGGTTTGCGCGGCTCGCGCGCTAAGGGATTCGCTCGGGAACCTCCGCCTCGCCGAGCGTGACGCCGTAGAAGAAACGCAAGGCGCGGACGATTTGGTTGAGACCAGGCCACGAGATGCCCGTCGCGACGAGATGGACCCGGAAGGCTCGGACGTCTTCAAGATCCAGCCGCTCGGGCGACCTGCCAAAATATCGACTGAACTTCGAAACCGCGCTGATGTAGGATCGCTGCGTCGCCGGCGACTTTTTGCGGACCGTCATGTCCTCGATCATGCGGCGGCGAAGAGGGCTCAACTCGGCCATCGGTGACTCCTGTCTGAGGGACGCGCTTCAACATCCACATCCTCTCGGACGGGAGGCGCTTACAAAACCTCGCTCACCACGCCGCCTAGCGGCTTCGTTCAATCCTTCCGTTAGTTACAGAACACTAGTGACAGCGAGCCGGTAGTAACAGACTGAGGGTCCGCCCCTACTCGAAGGGACCGGACAAGCAGCTTTTTTTTTGAGGCGCATTTCGTATAAGGTGTCGATCAATGGGGATCGTGGTCCCGGGCCGTAAGCAATAATTGATAATCTAAAAATAGCTTCTCCCTTAGCCCGCATTATGCAGCGCCGTGACGTTTTCGGCGGCGCGTTCTGGTGATTTTTCGGAACCGCGCTTGCTCGCGGACGCGCGGCATCGTCTCCGGCTTTGGGCCTGAAACGGGTGGAGGGGTTTGCGGGTTGAAGGGATGGGTTTGACGTTCGGGGACGTTCACGCCCCGTGTTTCAAGTGACGAGGCGCGGGATGCGCTGGAGGGCGAAACGCAGGATTTCCTGGCCGGGGCATGACGTCGGCAGATGGACGCGGATCATGGTTTTCATCTCGACGACGCGGGCGGCGATCTTGACGAGGCGCAGGCGCAACGTGTCGAATTGGGCAACGCGCCACATCGAACGCCTGGGCATCGATGCGCGCAGCCCCCACATCAGCCAGTAGGCGCCGGCGTGCAGGAAAAGCCGAAACTGATTGGCGGTCGCCTTGGTGCATGAGGTGCGATCCGACGCCAGATGCGTCTTCCAGGATTTGATGTGGTTTTCGGCCTGGCCGCGCCGGCAATAGACGTCTTCGTAGAGCACGCGAGCGTTGCGCTTGTTCAGATTGGTGACGACGAAGCGGGTGTCTGATCCTTCCGCGCCCGCTTCGACCCGGGCGATGATCCGCTCGACCCGGCTCCAGCTTTGCGCGCCGTCGAAGAACTCTTTGAAACGACGAAGCTTGCCGTCTCTGGGCGCGGCTTCGAACCGTGCCTTTACACTGGCTTCGAGACTTTCGACATGCCGGCGCAACGTCGTAGTCGGCGCGACGCCGAGGATGTAATCGAGGCCGCTCGCCCGACACCAGTCGAGAACCTCGGGGCCGCAGTAGTGGCTGTCGGCGCGCAGCAGGATCTCAGTGTTGGGCCAATGGGCTCGGATCGCGCGCAACAGCCGGCGGAGGAAGGGTTTGATCTCCTTGCCGCTCGGCCGCTTGGCGGGACGAAGCACGGCAGTGACGAAGCGGCCCTCGCCGTCGAACACGACGATGGGCTGAAAGCCGTATTCGTCGTAATGCGCGTTGAACAACCGCAACTGCTGCCCGCCATGGACCGCGTCGAACGTGTCGTCGATGTCGAGGGTGATCCGTTTGGGAACCTTGTGAAAGGACTCGCAATAGAGATCGACCATCGCGCGACCCATCCGCAACAGGGCGCGAACCTCCGGCAGATTTTCCAACCGCGAGATCGTCGACTGCGAGCACAGTTCGCGATCCGACGGCGTCAGATCGAGCGCCATCTTGAACATCGGATCGCTCCGCAGGCAATTGGCGTCGTTGCCGTCCTCATAGCCCGCCGCGATCATCAGCAGCCGAAAGCGGATGATGTCGGCAAGGCTGTGGGTGATCTGATCGGGCGCGCGCCGGTCCACCATGCAGGCGGCGAGCCGATCGGCGACGCGAAGGCGCTGGTCGACCTCGCCCAACGCCAGAACGCCGCCATCCGACGACAGCAAGCCGCCGTCAAACTTGACCTCGACGCGCTTGCCCGAAACAGGTGACAACCCAGGCAACGGCAACATAGGATCGTTCATGGCAGGTGCGGCCTCGCTGAAATCGCGCGAATTGGCTTAGACAACCAAATTATACACGAAATCAGCTATTTACGCCACACCCGCCAACCCGCAATGCATAATCCGGGTTAGTAGCGAAGAGCAGCGCCGAACTTGGCAATGCCGGGCGGGTCCCGGCGAAGCGCGAGCGAGACCGATGAGGACCGACAGCGAAGCCGCGCCTGACTCTGCACCGGTGCTCTCCGGCGCCAATCAGGCGCCCCCCATCGTCCCACGACGCTTGCAGTTGCCTGTTGGCTATCGGGCGATTCCCGCGACCGCGTTCGGGATCGACGTCGCGTTGATCGCCGCGACTGCAGTCGGCGCGGACGTGTCGTACCACAAGATCCCGCCCGAGTTCGAAGGCGAGTTTTCTCACACGATGGGAGCGGCGATGTTCGTCGCGACTCTCTTCGTCGCCGCCATGCGGGCGCAGAAGCTCTACAGCCCAACGCGTTTAATCGTCATGGACGACCAGGCGCGTAGCGTGCTGAGCGCTTGGTGCGGCGCGTTCCTGATTCTGGCTTCCGGCGTCTTCACCTGGGGGGTAAGCCAAGATTTGTCGCGTGGTGACATTCTGATGTTCTGGGCGTTCGGCGCCGTCGCGCTGCTTGCGCATCGGGCCTTCTGGTGGGTCGCGTTGCCGCGGGCCCTCGAGAGCGGCGCATTGCGCGGGCGAACCGTCGTGAGCCTCACATGCGAAGACGGGATCCCGCAGCGTTTCGTCGAAAACCTGACCCGTCATGGCTACCATATCGTGGCCCATTTTCACGTGCCGACGCGCGAACCGTTCGCCGACGAAGTGATCGACAACGTCATTTCGTTGTGCCGAAGCTCAGAGATAGAAGAGGTCCTGCTTTTCGTCGATCCGGAACGCATGTCGCACCTTCGTGCGATCGCCAAGCGGTTGCGCGTGCTTCCGCTGCCCGTTACGTTCGTGCCTTTCGGTACGCTCTCACAGCTTTTTCGGCGGGCACATAATGATATCGGCGATACCGTTGCGATCGAACTGCAGCGGGCCGCGCTGTCCCCGACTGAGCAGACGGTGAAACGCATCGTAGACATTCTAGTTTCGGTGGCGGCGCTTGTGCTCTTGTTTCCATTGATGGTCGCGGTGGCAATCGCGATCGAACTGGATTCCGAAGGGCCTGTGTTTTTCCGGCAGACCAGGCACTGCTTCAACGGGCGACCATTCGGGATCTACAAGTTCCGGTCGATGACGGTGATGGAAAACGGCGATGTCGTTCGTCAAGCGGAGAAACATGACGTGCGGGTCACCCGGGTCGGCTACTGGATCAGGCGGCTTAGCATTGACGAGCTTCCACAATTGCTCAATGTCGTCTATGGCGACATGTCGATCGTCGGACCGCGCCCGCACGCCTCCACTCACGACCACTATTTTACCTCAGCGATTGAGAAGTATGCTTTCCGCCATCACGTCAAATCCGGAACCGGATGGGCGCAAGTATGCGGTGCTCGGGGGGAGACGGACACCCCTCACGAATCCCCTCATTTTGAAGGACTCGAAAACGCCTGAATTTTTGATTCTCGCGCATGACGATGTGGCGAATCGTGCGAGCAGGCGGGGATGCGCAAGTCGATCGATCGGATGGAATTGGTTCATGATTTTCTGAAGCGCGCGTTTTCGGGGAGTTTGCACGCCAAGCGGATTCTTTCGCTGGCCAATGGGACGTCGGGGGTTCTGACGGGGGCGTCGTTGGCCGTTTCGGTCATCGGGCACGCGCTGGCGCAAGCGCGCGGTCTGATGGACAGACACGCGATCAAACAGGTCGATCGCCTGCTGAGCAACGCCGGGGTCGTCGTATGGGACCTGTTCGCGCCATGGGCGCGCGAGGTCGTGGGCCAGCGCAAGGCGATCGTCGTGGCGATGGATTGGACCGATTTCGACGCCGACAATCAGGCCACGCTCGCTTTGAACCTCATCACGCGCCACGGCCGGGCGACGCCGCTCCTGTGGCTGACGGTCGACAAGGACGAACTGAAGGACCGGCGCAACGACTTCGAAGACCTCTGCCTGACGCGTTTGAAGGCGATCCTGCCCGAGGGCGTGGCGGTGACGATCCTGGCCGATCGCGGCTTCGGCGACGTCAAACTGTTCGAATTCCTCGAAAGCCTCGGCTTCGGCTACGTCATCCGCTTTCGCGGCAACGTTCATGTGACCGCGGCGGACGGTGAGACGCGCCTGGCCGCCGACTGGGTCGGCAAGAAAGGGCGCGCGCGCCTTCTGCGCGGCGCCGAACTCACCGCCGCGCGCCACAAGGTCGGCGCGGCGGTCTGCGTCCACGCCAAGGGGATGAAGGAGGCTTGGCATCTGGCCGCCAGCGATGCGACCGCGAGCGCCTCCCAGATCGTCAACCTCTACGCCAAACGATGGACGATCGAGCCGGGGTTCCGCGACACCAAGGATTTGCGTTTCGGCATGGGCCTGAGCGTCCTGCGCATCGGCGATCCGCAACGGCGCGACCGTCTGCTGCTGCTCAACGCCTTGGCGATCCTCCTCCTGACGCTGCTCGGCGCGGCCGGCGAAAGCCTCGGCATGGACCGATCGCTCAGAACCAGCACGATCAAACGCCGCGTCCATTCGCTGTTCCGCCAGGGCTGCCTGCTCTACGATCTCATTCCCAACATGCCCGAGCGACGCTTAAGGCCGCTCGTTGAAAAATACGAAGAACTCCTAAATCAAAACAACGTCTTCACACAAACCTTCGGCCCCGCCTGAATGAGCTCACGAATCCCCTCATTTTGAAGGACTCGAAAACGCCTGAATTTTTGATTCTCGCGCATGACGATGTGGCGAATTGTGCGAGCAGGCGGGGATGCGCAAGTCGATCGATCGGATGGAATTGGTTCATGATTTTCTGAAGCGCGCGTTTTCGGGGAGTTTGCACGCCAAGCGGATTTTTCGCTGGCCAATGGGACGTCGGGGGTTCTGACGGGGGCGTCGTTGGCCGTTTCGGTCATCGGGCACGCGCTGGCGCAAGCGCGCGGTCTGATGGACAGACACGCGATCAAACAGGTCGATCGCCTGCTGAGCAACGCCGGGGTCGTCGTATGGGACCTGTTCGCGCCATGGGCGCGCGAGGTCGTGGGCCAGCGCAAGGCGATCGTCGTGGCGATGGATTGGACCGATTTCGACGCCGACAATCAGGCCACGCTCGCTTTGAACCTCATCACGCGCCACGGCCGGGCGACGCCGCTCCTGTGGCTGACGGTCGACAAGGACGAACTGAAGGACCGGCGCAACGACTTCGAAGACCTCTGCCTGACGCGTTTGAAGGCGATCCTGCCCGAGGGCGTGGCGGTGACGATCCTGGCCGATCGCGGCTTCGGCGACGTCAAACTGTTCGAATTCCTCGAAAGCCTCGGCTTCGGCTACGTCATCCGCTTTCGCGGCAACGTTCATGTGACCGCGGCGGACGGTGAGACGCGCCTGGCCGCCGACTGGGTCGGCAAGAAAGGGCGCGCGCGCCTTCTGCGCGGCGCCGAACTCACCGCCGCGCGCCACAAGGTCGGCGCGGCGGTCTGCGTCCACGCCAAGGGGATGAAGGAGGCTTGGCATCTGGCCGCCAGCGATGCGACCGCGAGCGCCTCCCAGATCGTCAACCTCTACGCCAAACGATGGACGATCGAGCCGGGGTTCCGCGACACCAAGGATTTGCGTTTCGGCATGGGCCTGAGCGTCCTGCGCATCGGCGATCCGCAACGGCGCGACCGTCTGCTGCTGCTCAACGCCTTGGCGATCCTCCTCCTGACGCTGCTCGGCGCGGCCGGCGAAAGCCTCGGCATGGACCGATCGCTCAGAACCAGCACGATCAAACGCCGCGTCCATTCGCTGTTCCGCCAGGGCTGCCTGCTCTACGATCTCATTCCCAACATGCCCGAGCGACGCTTAAGGCCGCTCGTTGAAAAATACGAAGAACTCCTAAATCAAAACAACGTCTTCACACAAACCTTCGGCCCCGCCTGAATGAGGGGATGCGTGAGCTGAATGAGGGGATGCGTGAGCGGACACCCATGACAAGATGCAGCGGCGAGTTGAGCTTGATCTCTGGTACATAAATAATTGGAGTATTTGGCTTGACTTCTCGATCATGATAAGGACAGCTTTTGTTGTTTTTTTCGGAGAGAACGCGCACTGACAGCGAAGAAGGGCGGCAATGGAGCTTCGGACTAGGCGTGATTGCCGTCAATTCGACGGGTTTGCTTGTCAATGGACAGGGCAAGAAATGTCGGTTCATTCGTTGAAGTCGGACCCGCCGGCGAACGCTTCTTTGTCGGTTCGCTCGGAACGGCGAAGCGTGAGCCTCATATATCTCAACGCGATGGCGGCTTCATTCCTCGTCGCCTATTTGCCGACTTACGTAAAGCTGGCGAATGGGCCTTGGCAAACCGAACAGGAAAGTCATGGCCCCCTAATTATGCTCGCCGCCGCGTGGCTCGCCTGGCAACAGCGCAGCAAGCTGGCGTCCTTAGAATTCAGGCCGGCCCCGATCGCTGGGTGGATCATCTTGCTCTCCTCTCTGCTCCTCATGGCTTTGACCCGGTCACAGGACGTCTTGATGGTCGAGGTGGCGACGCAGATCCCGGTGCTGGTCGGCTGCCTATTGCTAATCGGCGGCTGGCCGGTGTCGGGCGTCTTCGCCTTCCCGCTGGCGTTTCTCGCATTCTCGCTGCCCCCGCCGGGTTGGATGATGGACGCGTTCACGGTTCCGCTGAAGGCGTGGATATCCGATGTCGTGACGAATTTCCTTTACGCACTCGGTTATCCAATCGCACAGAATGGCGTCATGATCATGAACGGGTCCTACGAACTGATGGTGAAGGACGCCTGCTCGGGAATGAATTCGATCTTTGCCTTGTCGGCGATCGGAATCTTCTATGTGTACGAGTTCGTTTACGACAGCTGGAACCGGACCCTGATTCTGGTCGCGTCGATAATTCCGATCACAATCCTGGCCAATCTCATCCGGGTTCTGGCATTGGTGCTGGGGTCGTATTTTCTCGGAGTCGACAGAGTTGAACGGCTATTTCACGACCTGACGGGCATCGCGCTGTTCGTATTCGCACCGGCGCTGTTCTTTTTCCTCGACGGCGCGCTCATCGGCGTCGGGTACTTCCTTAAGAGAGCATTGTCGTCTTCGCACGGGCAGCTTAGCCCCGCCTGACTGCCGTCGCGCTTTTTCGTTAGAGCGAGCTCAGTGCGGCAGGCGGAAGGTTGTTCAGGACGCGCCGCATCGGGTCTGTTGGTTCGGGCGGCTCGCCGGGTTGGATTGTTTGAAACATCGATTCACTTTGGAGCGGGGCTGGACGCGCCTGTTTTAATAGGATGCGGCATCAGGTATTCGGCCGACGGGCGAAGAGATGATAACTGTTTACGATATCGTAACATTGACGTGTTTTGCGTGCGTCGTTGTGACCTATTTCATGTTCACAGACGGCGGCATGAAGGCGCTGGCGCACTTCATGCTGCCGGCGGCCGCCTTCGCGATCGCGAACCAGTTGGGAAACGCGGGTATGAACGTGTTGGCGATCGTCCTGATCGCCGCGGGCATTGGCTATACTTACATCATCGTGCCCCACTGAGAGCCTGTCCGCGAACATATTGAATCTGCAGAATCGTTTGCGATTCAAGGGAGGCGGCCTGATTCTTTTTTGGAGGGGTCGCCGATGTGGACGAGCCAGAATCGCGGACGCTATGATCGGAGCGCGCTGCGCGACCCGAGCAACCTGACGGACGAGGAGTGGGCGCTGGCGGAGCCGTTGATACCGCCGGCCAAGCGCGGCGGCAACCGACGCCATGTCGACGTGGGCGAAGTGGTCAACGGGCTGATGGGTGTGCTGAGCACCGGCTGCCAATGGCGCGCTCTTCCGAAGGTCTGCCGCCGCGCTCGATGGTCTATGGTTATTTCGATGGTGGAGCTGGGACGGCACGCTCGATCGCACCCACGACGCGCTTTATGCGAAATGCCGCGAGGCCGCTCGCGCGCGGCGAGCCCCACCGCCGCGATCATCGACAGCCAGAGCGTGAAGAGCGCGGAAAAAGATCCTATGCGGGTGGACGGCGGCCTGACTTGGTAGGCTGAGCTTCCACACCAGCATGGAGGCAACCGATGCAGTCTGTCAGCTCCGCGACCGCTGTCGCGACCACCGTCCGCGCGAATGATATCACGTTGTTCGCCTCGCTCGAATTGAGCAAATCGAAATGGGTTGTGACGATCAACAGTCCGGGCAGGGAGAAGTTTTCCAAGCATGTGGTTGAGGGTGGGGACGGCGCCTGCCTGCTCGACCTTCTTTCGCGGTCGAGGGCGAAGGCCGAGCAGCGCCATGGCGTGCCGGTCAAAACGGTCGTCATTCAGGAAGCGGGATTGGACGGGTTTTGGATTCATCGCTTGCTGCTCGCCAACGGGATCGAGAGCCACGTCGTCGATGCGGCTTCGATCGCGGTCGCCCGGCGGCATCGGCGGGCCAAGACCGATGCGATCGACGGCGAGACGCTGTTGCGGACGCTGATGGCCTGGGCTCGCGGCGAGCGGCGGGTCTGTTCGATGGTTCGGGCGCCGAGCCCGGAAGACGAGGATCGCCGGCGGCTGACGCGCGAGCGCGGCACGCTGCTCAAGGAACGCATTCCGCATACCAATCGGGTCCGGGGCCTGCTCAGCGGCCAAGGCGTCCGGGATTACAATCCGGTTCGGCGCGATCGTTTCGAACAACTCGAGGCGCTGCGAACCGGCGACGGCCGTGAGCTGCCGCCGATGCTGAAGGCGGAAATCCGCCGGGAGCTCGATCGGATCGCGCTGGTGACGACGCAACTGGCTGCGGTCGAACGCGCCCGCGACGCGCTCATCCGCACGGACGCCGAGGAGCCCAACAACCCCGCCGCCCTGCTTCTCAAGCTCAAAGGCTTGGGCCCCGAGTTCGCCTCGCTCCTCTGGCTGGAATCGTTGTTTCGCAGCTTCGGCAACCGACGCCAGGTGGCGGCTTACGGCGGATTGGCGCCCAGTCCCTGGCAGAGCGGCGGCGTCGAACGGGATCAGGGCATCTCGAAGTCGGGCAATCGCCGCCTGCGCGAGACCATGATCGAGCTTGCCTGGTTCTGGTTGCGTCATCAGCCGGACTCGGCGTTGAGCCGCTGGTTTCAGGCGCGGGTCGGCGCCGGGAAGGGACGAATCCGCCGGATCGCCATCGTCGCGCTGGCCCGCAAACTCCTCGTCGCCTTGTGGCGCTATGTCACCCAAGGCGTCGTTCCCGAGGGCGCCGTGTTCAAGGCGGCATGACCCGATGACTCAACCCCACTCCAACACTCCAACGATGGCTTAATGACTTAACCCCACTCCAGCGAAGCTGAACGCGACGGCTTCGCCGGATCCGGGCGGGCGGCGACCGCGGATCAACCCCCGGGCTGAAACACGCCGTGAAAAAGGATGGTCCCGCCAACCCGAGCCCGATGCCCTCGAGCACGAGGGATTATGGTCCGAGCCCACAGGCTCGACCGGATGTGAGGTGATGCGGTCGTCAGGGCTGCATGGCAAAGACGGGCTCACGCTTCGGATCCAAACGCCAAGGAGCATGCACAATGCCGAAATGATTGAGCTTGACTGGAAACACCCCATGTGAGGGGGGCTGGATCGATCCGCACGGGTTCGATGCGGGAAAGACGATCAAGGGCAAGAAGCGTCATCTTCTCGTCGACACGCAGGGGCTGCTGATGCAGGCCACCGTTCATTCCGCCGCCATTCAGGACCGCGACGGCGGCGTTTTGCTGCTGGCCACGCTGTTTGGCCGGTTCCCCTATCTCGAAAAACTGTTCGCCGACAGCGCCTTCGCCGATGCCCTCACCAAACTCCTCTCTCGGGTCAAGATCGCGATCGTCAAACGATCCGATCAGGCGAAAGGCTTCGTGACGCTGCCCAAGCGCTGGATCGTCGAGCGAACGATCGCCTGGCTCAACCGCTGCCGAAGACTGGCCAAGGACTGGGGGAACCTCAACCTCACAGCCCTCATGTTCCTTCGTTTCGCGTCCATCCGCCTCATGTTGCGAAGGCTCTGCAATCCCTCATAGACTTTCGAGTCAACTCTAAGCTCGACTTTGCCCATTTTAAGCGGCGTAGCAGAGCGTTTCGGTGAGTCTTTGCCAGAGTGCGGTCGGAATTTCCACGCGATCCGGGTCGAGCCGGGACATTGATAAAGTCGGCGGGCTCCACAGCAACCGTCGAACGGCGGCGATTGCGTCGCTGAAGGAGGGTTCGCGTTTGTGATACCAGGCGGCCGATCTGGGGTGAAGGCTGGCGAGGACTGTGGGATCGGCCGCCCAGAGCGTCACGAGCGAGAACAAGCCGAGCAACGCTGGCGTCATTCGCGCGATGGCGAGATCGGACCATTGCCGCCCGGTTTCGACGCCCAGATGGGCGCGGGATTCCTGGAACGTCGTCTCGACGGACCAGCGGTGGACGAACCAGCCGAGAATTTCGACGGGCGTCGCGTCGATGTCGGTGCAGAGGAACGCCTGCGGATCCCGCACGCCGGTTGGATCGCGCGTGAGCACCCAGCGGATCGGCGCCGGCGGCAACCCGGGGTGATACCAGACCGCCGTTCCGGTCGTGAATTCGAGAATGCAGCGCCGATCGCCGTACCAATAGGGCATCGACAGTTTGGCCCAGCGCGTCGCCTTGTTTTCGAGCGCCTGGGAGAGTTTGGGAAGCGGACGACCTTTCTTGGGCGGCCGTCCGAGCTGTCCGGGGCGGCGCGGCGGCGCCGGCGCGAACAGATTGGCGTCGAGGCGCAGCCTCGTGACGAAACACACATGGCGGCGAACCGCAGCGATCAGATCGAGCGCCGAGAAGCTGGAGTCGGCGACGACGACGATACTGCGCTTGGGCGCCCATCGGCGAACCTGAAGTATGGCTTGGCGAGCCCAGTCGGTCAGCTTCTTGTGGCGACGACCGTGCGCGGCGGCGTAGCGTTCGGAAGGAGCGAGGATGGTGAGAAACGGCAGAGCCCAGTGTCGCCGGGTCCATGGCACGGGAACCACGGCCATCACCGCCAGCCAGCGCAAGCCGCTCGTCTTGACGAAGTGACCATGCGAGGAGCGCACGGGATCGCGGTAGATGCCGCGCGCCGCGATCTTGTGGCCCCAGCGGCGTTCAATGGTGTCGTCAATGCCGATCACGACCCGTCCGGCAGGCAAGAACCGGTCGAGGATCATCAGCAGCAGTTTGCCGCCGATGGCGGCGCTGTTCCATCGCGCCCGGCTGAGCACGTGGTGGTAGCGCGCGAAGTCGCGGGCTTGGCCGAGGCCGATGACACGCAGAGCGGCGCTCACCGTGCGCTTTCCCGGGGCGAGCGTCATGCCGGTGACGAGCGCCAGCACATGGTCCCAGACCGGCGCGGTGAAAAAGCTTCGGAAGGGCGCCATCAGCGCGATGATGATCGACGGCGCCATCGGCGCCGCGGCGAACGAGGAAGAGGGGCGATGTCGGGTCATCGCGACGGTAGAATCGAGTCGCGGCGAATGCGGCTTGACGCCTTTCAAGTCCAGGCTGCGGCATTTCGACTCGGTTCGGCCCGAAACCAGGACAAGGACAGCGCCGCGCCATTCCACAACAATGGCGTCATGACCGACGACGACATCATCCAACTCATCGAAAACTTCGCCTTCGACGCAGGCCCCGTCGTGGCGCAGCGGCGCAATCGCGGCTTCACGCTCATCCATGCCGAAACCGGCGTTCCCATCGCACGCCTACGCCCCCTCGGTCGCGACGATCTCTATGAAATCCTCTACTGGTCGCTGCGCAACGAACGATGGGCGCCGTTCGGACCCTTTGGACGCACGGCGTTACCCGCCGAACAGGCCGTGCGCCTCGTCGCGGAAGCCTCGATCTTTTGGGCCGCCGTCTGAAACAGGCGCGCAAAAATGGGCAAAGTCGAGCTAAGAGAGCGGAGCGAAATATCCAGAATAGCATAAATTCTGATAATTGGAAAGAAAATGCTGCATAATTCTGAATTAACCATGTCTCCATGCGCCGCCGCGCCGGAGTTTGCCGCCGGGCTCGCCTGAGGTGGAACCGCCGATCACTGAAGGGTTTCGGACCCCGGCCCTTTGCAGGCGGGCGGGGCTCGACGGGGGGCCGGCGTTCGAAAGCCTCGTAAGGAGGAAACCGCGGGGAGAAGGGGCGCGGTTTGGCCGGGCGGGACCTATGGGGATTTGAAAGTCGCGGACGGATCGCACACCTGGCGGCGGGGGCCGGAGGCGGCCAGTCTTATCGGCGGGAGCGAAGAGGGCGAGCTTTTTCGATCGCGAGGATGCGAGGGGCGGGTGTGGGCGCGGCTCTTGGAGAAGGAGCGCCGACCTTGTGAGGACATCGCCTTCCTGCTCCAGCGCGCGGTTGGAGGCGAGGAGAAACGGCGTTGCGCGGCGGGGAGCGCGGCGACGGTCATGAGGTGTCGATCCTGATCGGGGTCGGTGATGGCGAGCGCGCGGGGCGCACGCCATCGAAGGTTTCGACAATGATCATCCGGCCGCCGCAACAGGGGCAACGGCGCACAGGCGAAGCTGTTTCGGCCGCGCTGTCCGCCTCGGCGCGCGAGCACTCGGGCGCGGCGAGCACTTGGCGGGCGCGCTCGATGTTGCGGGCTCGAACGGCGCTGGCGAACAGGCCGTAATGGCGGATGCGGTGGAAGCCGCTCGGCAGCACATGCAGGAGAAAGCGGCGGATGAACTCGGCGGCGTCGAGCGTCATGGTCCTGAGCCGGTCGTGGCCTTTGATGCGGTAGTCCGACGGGACCGCCGGCATCATGAAGCTGATCGTGGCGCGCGAGCGCGTGGGGCGCGACGCCATCCATTCTTCCAGGCGCTAGTCGTCCGCGGGGAGCTCGAATCGGAAGAAGCGGGCGAGAGAAGAAAGGCTGCCGATAGCGATGCCTGCATTTTCGCTCGATGACAACCGAATTGTCGCTGTCCCCAGCCGCGAGCGACCGGCGAACGCCCCCAGTCAGCGACTTGCCGGTCGGGACACGACGTAAGAGGGGTGCGGCGACTTCGCCGTCTCGGGATTCCCGTGAGGCCCCACGGCGCTGACCAAGTAGACCAGCAGCCAAAGCGCGACCATCGTCGCCAGGACGATCGCCACCGGGAACGCGCTGCGATCGTCGGGCTGATATCCGCGGTAGAACGCCGCGTGCTTCTCAATTCCCATCACGGTCACCATAAGGATTTATCCTTCGTTCGCCGTCGGCTTGACCCCCCCCTCTTTGACGCCGCCTTTCAAGCCGCAAATTTTTAACCACAGCGCTCGGCCCAGCGCTGTGACGTGCGTCACAGAGCGGGAAACGGACCTGCGTTCGACCGGGATTTCAGCGTCTTCGGCCGCGACGACGCGCCGTTCCTTCGGCCTCGGGCCGCGCACGGCGCGTTCGCGCCCGTTTCGTTCCCGCCGCGTCGCGCCTCGACGCCGGCCTTTCCGCCTCGCGCCGGGTCGGCGGCGCGGGCTATGTTTGGCGCCGAGTTTGCGTGCGGCGGCCCGATGATCTCGACCGTTCTTTTCGACATGAACGATGTGCTCTTCCGCTACGACCGGAGCGCGCGCGCAGCGCATCTCGCGCGCCTCTGCGGCAAGCCGGCGGCGGTGGTCGAAGCGGCGATCTGGGAGTCGGGCTTCGAAGATTTGGGCGACAGCGGCGCCATGGACGCCGACGATTACCTCGCCGCCTTTGGCGAACGTCTCGGCTATCCGTTGACGCTGGACGAGTGGGCCGAGGCTCTGCGGGTTGCGGTTCAGCCGATCCCGGAGACGCTCGCGCTCGCCGCCTCGGTCGGACGACATGCGCGCATCGCGGTGCTGACCAACAACAATCTTCTGGTCAAACGCGCCTTCGACGCCGTCTTTCCGCAGCTCGGTCCGATCTTCGGGAGCGACTTTTTCGTCTCGGCCGAGTTTCGCGCCCGCAAGCCCGAGCGCGAAGCCTATCTCGGTTGCCTCGCTCGGCTCGGAGCCGCGCTCGAGGCGACGCTGTTCGTCGACGACAGCGCCAAAAATGTCGCCGGCGCGGAGCGCGCAGGACTGCGAGGGCATCTCTATCGCAGCAGCGAGGCGTTGTATGGAGCGCTGAGGGCGGAAGGGCTGCTATAGGCCGAGATGGCGGGGCAAAGCCGGCCCTTGTTTGTTGACAACTTTACTAGACTAATATAGCCGTGTTTACGTTGAGGCTACCCCACTGGTCATCCGCCCATGAACTCGCACGCCCCAGCCCAGTTCGAGCCGATGCGCGACTGGAGTCCGAGCCTCTACCGCAAATTCGAAGACGAGCGGACGCTTGCGGCGCGCGATCTTCTTGCGCGCGTGCCGATCGCCTCGCCCGCCGTCGTCTATGATCTGGGCTGCGGGCCAGGCAACAGCGCCGAACTGCTGATGCGGCGCTTTCCCGACGCCGTCATCACCGGCCTCGACCGGTCCGAGGCGATGCTCGAGCATGCGCGGGCGCGGGTCCCGGGGGCGCGCTTCGTCAAGCAGGACATCGTAGACTGGACGCCGGCCGACCGTCCGCAACTCATCTTCACCAACGCAGCGCTGCAGTTCCTGCCGGATCACCACCGGCTGTTTCCGCGCCTCGCCTCCGCGCTCGCCCCGGGCGGCGTGTTCGCGGCGCAGATGCCGTCGGCCGCGCGCGAATCCTCGCACGCCTTGATGCGGATGGTTGCGGCGGAAGGGCCGTGGTGGTCGCGGCTGGCGTCGGTCGCCAAGTCGCAACCGCTGATCGCCGAGTTCGAGGAATATTACGAATGGCTGCGGCCGGTCGCTTCCCGCGTCGACATGTGGACGACGTCCTATGTCCACGTGTTCGACGACCTGGACGGCATCGTCGACTGGTTCGCGGGCTCTCCACTGCAGCCTTTCCTGGAGCGGCTCTCCGATGACGAGCGACGGGCGTTCCTCGAACGCTATCGCAACGAGCTGCGCGACGCCTATCCTGCCCAGTCGGACGGCAAGGTTCTGTTCACCTATCCGCGTCTGTTTATTGTCGCGATTCGCAGCTGATCGCCGGCTGTCGAAGTTCGCGCTTTCGCTCACGCGATTATCCCGATCGCGCGCAAAGTCAAAAGACGAGCTTGCCGCCAACCAGAGCCAGCGTGCCGGCGAGCAGGGGGCGCATCACGCGCTCGGGCACGCGGGAGGCGAAATGGCTGCCGATCGCGACGCCCGGAAGGGAGCCGGCGAGCAACGAGACGAGCAGCCGCCAGTCCACCGAACCCAGCCACCAATGGCCGGCGCCGGCGATGAGGGTGAGCGGAACGGCGTGAGCGATGTCGGAGCCGACAAGGCGCACGGTCGCCATCTTGGGATAAAGTATCACGAGCGCGGTCACGCCGATCGCGCCGGCGCCGACGGACGAGATCGAAACGAGCACGCCGAGGAGCGCGCCAAGCGCGGTCGTCAGGGCGGCGAGTTCGCGGTCGCTCCGCCTCTGGAAGAAGGATGCGGCCGCCCTCGAGAGCCGCTGGCGGAACAAGAGGCTGACAGCCGTCAGAATAAGGGCGAATCCGAGCGTCGTCGTGATGGCCGTGTTTGTGCCCTTGGAATCGACGCCGAGGCGCCACAGCGCCAAGAGCGTCAGAGCGGCGGCGGGAACGCTTCCCGAGGCCAGTCGTCGCACCACCCGCCAGTCGATCGCGTCGTTGAAGCCGTGAACTGCGGAGCCGCAAATCTTGGTCAGGCCGGCGTAGAGGAGATCGGTCCCGACCGCGGTCGCCGGGTGGATTCCGAACAGCAGCACCAAGAGCGGGGTCATCAGCGAGCCGCCACCGACGCCGGTGAAGCCGACCAGCGCGCCGACCGCAAACCCCGAGGCCGTGTAAAGCGGGTTGATCAGATGGAGAACGCTTGCCAACGCTTTCCCCTTGCGCTTGCTCAGCCGGGAGACCTGTCATTTTGATACCGTAAGTCTATAGAGTATGTCAACAAAAGAAGTGCAAAACATGGCTCATTCCATCGACACGCTGGACTTTTCCGGTCCCGCAGTGTTTTCTCCAGACAAACGCCGAACTTCCGCCGGGAACGGGACGTGCTGACGAACAAAGGAAAATACGGGCTCAAGGCCATGGTGCATCTCGCCGGGCTCGAGCCGGGCGCGCTGGCTCAGGTCGCCGACATCGCGGAGACGAACTCGATCTCGAAAAAGTTCCTTGATCACATTCTCACCGAGTTGCGCCGCGCCGGGCTTGTCTATTCCAAAAAGGGAAAAGGCGGCGGCTATGCGCTCGCCCGTCCGGCCTACGAGATCCGGGTCGGGGCGATCGTTCGCGCTCTCGACGGTCCGCTTTCGCCGATCCCTTGCGCTTCGGTCACCGCCTTCCGGCCCTGCGTCGACTGCAGCGATCTGAAGACCTGCGCCGTCCGGATGATCATGGTCGAGGCGCGGAACGCGATCGCCAACGTGCTCGACAATCGCACCCTCGCCGAAATGCGCGCGCGGGCCGATCCGCCGGAGCCGACGGCGATGTATTACATCTAGGCGGTCCGCGGGGCGCCGACGCCAAACGGATCGGGCGCCAACCCCAAATCCATGCCAACCCGTTACAAGGCCTGTCCATTGTCGTTTTGCGCGTTTTCAACGGGTTATGCGCTTTTCGGATGATCAACTCGCTGAGACGTCGGATCGCGGCGCTTGAGGCTGAAGTGGCGGACCTTCGCCGCCAGTTGGGGCAGGACAGCTCGAACAGTTCCAAGCCGCCTTCGAGCGACGGGTTGAAGAAGAAGCCTCGCATCCCGGGCAGCCTGCGCGGCCGCTCGGGCAAGGTGAGCGGCGGCCAGACCGGCCACGAGGGCGGCACTTTGCTGCAAGTCGCCGATCCCGATCGCACGGTTCGGCATGAGGCGTGCGCGTGCGGCCATTGCGGTTCGCCGCTCGATCGAAGTCGGCCACGGGCATCGAGAAGCGCCAGGTGTTCGATCTTCCCGAGCGCCCGCTCGTGGTCACCGAACATCAGGCCTCGATTTACCGTTGCGAAAATTGCCGCGGCGTGACCAAGGCGGCGTTTCCCGATGGCGTGGTCTCGGCCGCCCAATATGGCGAGCGCGTCAAGGCGGCGGCGGTCTATCTCAATATCCAGCAACTCATCCCCGAGGATCGGACCGCGCAAGCGCTGAGCGATCTCTTCGGCGCGCCGCTGATCTGCCCGGCCAGCATCGTCGCCTGGGTCGGAAAGAAGGCGCAAGAGCTGCAGCAGGTCTACGCGTTCATCGGCGAGCGCGTGGCCGAGGCGAAGGTCCGCCATCTTGACGAGACGGGCTTTCGCATCGCCGGCAAGCTGCAATGGCTGCAGACGACGTCGAGCCTGGCCTTCACCTTCTATCGCGTCGACGAAAAGCGCGGCGCGATCCCCGAGAAATTGCAAGCAGGCGTCGTCGTGCACGACCACTTCCTGCCCTATCGCCGGCTCGATGCGGTCGACCACGCCTTCTGCAACGCCCACATCCTGCGCGAACTCAAGAGCCTGATCGAGTTCGATCACGAGTTCTGGGCCGAACTCATGCGCGACATGCTGCTTGCGGCCAATCTGGCGGTCGACAAAGCCCGCCAGCAGGGCGCCCGCGCCCTCGCGCCCGATCAACTGGAGGCCTTGGTCGAGCGCTATTGGGCGGCGGTTCGGCTCGGTCTCGCCTTCCATCGCGATTTGCCAAGCTGGCGGCCAAAGCCAACCCGCGCGGGCGCGTCAAGCATCGCCCCGGCCACAATCTTCTGCAAAGGCTGAAAACGTTCCAAACGCAAACCCTGCGCTTCCTCACCGATTTTGACGTGCCTTCACCAACAACCTGGCCGAACAGGACCTCAGGATGATGAAGGTTCGGTGGGGACTTAGCGGAAGCCTTCCGGTCTCCGCATCGGCCTCCTCATTAAGTTCAACCTGGTTCTCCTCGAACAAGCAATCAAACGCCTTGGGCTCTGACTTCGTGGTCCTTCGTGTGCTTTGTGGTTAGAGATGTCACCACGAAGAACACGAAGGACCCCAAAGACGGCGCTTCCCGCAGCGCACGGGCGGCGGGCGAGAGAGCCGGGCGGGCGGAGCGGAGTTTTGCCAAATCGGTCATCGGGCGCCTTTCAGATGGAGAACAAATGTAGCACAAAAACCGACATTGGCCAAGGATTTTCACTCGTCATGCGATGGGAAACTGTCCGCACCGATCCGACGCCCGGCCCGAACGCCGCCGACGGGCGCTAAAGTGACGCCGCGCCATTCGGGCGCCACGGCGGCGCCGACGCGCCGCGGACGGCGCCTGGAGGCCGTCGCCGATCGCTGCTCCAGTGCAAAATAACAGGCGAATAACAGGCGAATAACAGGTCGATAATTCGCGCTTATCAGGCAGATAACAGGTGAGCGAAACGGGAGAACCCGCCGCCGCGAAAATCGCACATGAGGCGTTGGAGGTATGCGACCCGCGCATGGGGACTAAGGGCTATGATACGCACTGCATGATATCGCAGCCCGGTCATGCTGGCCCGATGGCTCGTCTTTCCCGTATCGCCGTCGCCAATCTCCTGGAATTGTCGCTCGATCAGCAGGCGGGGCTCGACGGGTTCCTGAACCGCAGCCCGAACGGGCGCCCGCTCGACGTTGCGGACTTCATCGCGATGGTCGAGATGAAGCTCGGCCGCAAGGTTCGGCCGGGCGAGCGGGGGCGCAAGCCGCACGCCGGAGGATGGATTGATATGGAGTATTCATGTCATGTCCCCGTAATGCTCGTAATGCTCGGTAATGCTCGACGTAAGTGGCCTATTGCGAAGTTTCTTGAAAATCGACCCAGTCATCCGGCGGCTCGATTTTCGCGTCGACGCCGGCATGCTCCCGCAAGAGATAGAGCAGATTTGACCCGCTAATAAGTTCTATCGGCTTGCCATTGGCGAATTCGAAGCTCGCTTTTCCGTAGCCGCTCGTGGTGACAAGGATGCCCTTCGATGCGCCCTCGTTTATCATTGTTCCGAAGAGATCGCGCACAGAGCCGACGCCAACCGTGTTCTTGTAGCGCTTTGCTTGAACAACAACTTTCCCACCAAGTATCGGTCTTTGGTCAAAGGCAACGCAATCGACGCCACCATCTCGAGATGGCTGCGTCAGTTTGGTTTCGAGGCCCATTTTCTGGAAACGATTTGTAATTAACAATTCAAACTCCCCCGGTGACAACGTCATTAAGTTTGTCCGGTTGTCGAGGGCCGACAGAACATCTTGCTCCTGAATGAAACGAGGATCAACCATATTGATATCGACAATCGGCTTGATCGGAACCAATTCTGCTGGGCTTCGCGAAATAGCAGCGGAGATGCGTTTCAGGCAGGCCGTCGGATCGACGTTGCCTAGGACAAGTTTTTCAAATTCGTCCCGTGTGGTGCGCGCGGATAGAATGTACGGCTGTATCCTTTGACCGGTACCACGATCGATCGTGACAACAAACGCATTTATTACTGCGACATCGACGTATTTATACGTGTCAGAAGCAAAAGTTTCATGTAGGGTTCGCAGTACAGTCAAAGAGATTGCCTCTGCATAGATTTGCTTACGGGTCCGTTCTGGCTTCTTTGTCTCCGAAACGGTATCAGACGATTTTGTGTATTTGTACTTTTCGATGTTTGAAACTATCGCATCAATAATAGGCATTTGATAATCGACAACGAGCTGACGCGAGTTTGCAACGTAGGCAATTCTATATTTTTTCGGAAATCCAGAGGGATATTCTGACCTGTCGAAGACCAGTGCGAAATAGTGCGTGATCGCTTGCGTCTCTGAATTCCTCAGGGCGCTAAAAAATTCATCGATCTGTCGATTAAAGTCTTCAGTTTCGGCGATGGCAGCGCTAAGTGCGTCAGCTCTCCGTCGTTGCAAAAGCTCATAATTACGCATTTCTGTCTCGTAGAGTTTGTCCGCTTCGGCGTTGGCGGCGGCGAGTAGTGCGGTATGCTTTGCCTTTGCACCCGGGATGAGGCTGGCAAAAAACCCAAGCGGGCGTACGTAAGCCGAATTCCTGGTAGGACGAAGTCCGAGGGTCAAATCCGGACGATTTACCAAGATAGCTTCAGTTGGTACTGACTCTTTGAGCATACTGATGTCTATAGCCGGATCTCTTGAAAGGGTGTCAGACAATAATTTTGTCAAAGCATTGATTTCTTCGTCCAACACTTTGTTCATGTTATCCACGATCGCGGAACGCGCAATTCTTTCATTTTGCTGCTGTCGATGAATGGCAGCCGCCTGTTCTTTCTCTCGTGCGCGAGCCGCCCGTTCGGCTTCACGCGCCAAACGGTTTAGCGTTGCGATATAACTGCGGGACATATCTCAGGACCGAGATCAAGGAAAACGAAGTACAAAGTGCGGCCGTCTTTAAAACGACCATGACGCTTTATAAGCAGCTTCCGAATTATTCTTGCAGGAATCAAGCGCCCTGCGGTGAAGCTGCAGCGGCCGGGGTCAAGGGAGCGCGGCCTAAGCAACAGGGCAATCGGGTGAAGGAAGTGTGTGACAAACCACTGGCCCGGACTTAAAGGCGTCATCATCGTCGAGAGCGCGCGAGAGATTGGGATGCGAGCCGAACGCGAGACCCGTTACTACTTGACCTCGTCGGCATGGCCCGCCGACCGGCTGGGACCGATGGTGCGCCATCACTGGGCGTTACGGTGACAGTGCATTCTATTGTGGCGCAGAGCGCCTTCAGCGAGGCGTTGGCCCGAAACGTCGATGAGTAGAATGCACTGTCAAACACAAACGTTTTTGCAGATTTAATAT
Source organism: uncultured Alphaproteobacteria bacterium (assembly GCA_963805295.1). Taxonomy (GTDB): domain Bacteria; phylum Pseudomonadota; class Alphaproteobacteria; order Rhizobiales; family Beijerinckiaceae; genus Roseiarcus. Next base: position 54,414 of record CAWDTW010000074.1, read on the forward strand.
GTTCGCGGACAGGCTCTAAGAGCCGAGAACGCAACGAGGTAGACGCGGAATGTCTGGTTTTTACGATTTATACAAACCCTTCCGCAATTACGTTCGCCGATGTGACCTGACTTCAAGTCTCGTCGACCTCTGGGTCTATTTTCGTCATCTGGTGGATGACGCTCCGCTTCCTCCCGAATATGCCGTTGGGGCGACCGGTCTCTGGCACTCGTCGTTGAAAGGTCACGTATTCCCTTGGGACCTCGACACAGTGACCCGCGAAGTTCTTCTCAACGCAGGCGTTGGCGGGGACCAGAGCCTCAAGAGATGGGGGAACCTGGCGGTGGCCCTGAACCATGTCCACCGGCTGGAGGATGAGGCGTTCAAGCTAAGCTCAGACCCTCAAGATGCAGTGATGATCGACTTGCATCGAGCGGCACATCGCCAGTTCCCGTGGCAGCAGCGTATAGGCATCAATCCTATGATGCGGGTCTTCAAAGTCTTTGGTACTCCCGCGATGGAGGCAGTAGTTCTCGGTGAACTGGGCATGACAACAAGGCAGTATATGCGGCTCGGCGCGGCGCTCAGCGGCGGAGTCATCCGCTCCCCCGCTGTTTTGACGAGCAATGACTATTCGGTCTTGAAAGTGCCGAAAAAGGCGGTTTCGGCGTTTCTCTCGCGTATTTCAATAAGCAAGGAGGTGTTGAGGATGAAACTGATAGGCCTCCAGTCGTACGGTCGCGACTGGCTCTACACGTGGAATCCTTTGGAGGGCACTCCGCTGGTTGGCGTCGACTTCGCGTTTCCGGACCGGACGTTGTGCCCCGTTCCACGTTACTTATTGCGACGGGTCTCCTTCGGAATTTATTATGACTTGGTTAGGGCTCCTGGGTTCGACAACGCTTTTGGGGACGCTTTCCAAGCCTATGTCGGCGACATCCTGAAGGCCACTTGCGATCCAGCGCGTTTCCAAATTCGCGCAGAGCGCCAGTATTACGTCGGCGGGGACAAGAAACACGGTGTGGACTGGTTGTTGTCCGACGAGACGGCACATCTATTCATCGAATGCAAGACGAAGCGGCTGACGCTCGGCTCTAGAACGCTCTCCGAACCTAGCGCACTCGAAAAGGACGTGTCCGTGTTGGCGGAGTCCGTCGTCCAGAACTACCGGAACATCCAGGACGCCCTCGACGGTATGACCGATTGGATAGCCGACCAGCGCGCGGTGTTCTCAATAATCCTGCTGATGGAAGACTGGTTCATCATCAGCCCGAAAGTCTCGGAAATGCTGAACGCATTCATAGAACGCCTACTCGTAGCAACCGGGCTACCGACAGACTTGCCCCAGAGAATCCCCTACGTGATCGCTTCCGCAAACGATTTCGAAATCGTTTGCCAAGTTCTCGCTCAAACCGGGATTGCAAGGGTGATGTCTGCAAGGCCTGCTACCCAGACCTGGGCCTGGGGCCTTTTAGGGATGCTCCAGGCCAACTTTAAAGACGAAATGTCCAGGATCAACTGGCGCCTTTTCGAATCGGAGTGGCATAAGACGATGGCGTCAGAATCCTGAACGCGGCGAGAAAGCAGAGCCGCGAGCGTGTGGCCCTCGTAGGGATTTCCCGGCGATTGCGTCGGCGAATGGAAATGGATTGCGGCAGGGACGCTCATTGCTGAGCGTGCCCCGCAGTCGGGTAGGATCGATGTGCGGACCGGGCTTCGGATGTTGCCGACGTCTCCTCGATCCCCCCTATCATTCCGTCCGGCGGGTTTTCCCGGTACGGCTGGAAGGCTGGCCTATCAGAGGGGGCCTTCCCTAGGCGCTCGGCGGCTTAAGCCTGCTCCCGACTTGCACCGCCAGCCGCTCGGTTGGCGTCCGTCCTTCGTGCATCGCAGGGCAACGGCGATGATCCCGCTCTGGAAACGGTGACACATCAGTATTTGCAATATTCCCATCAACCAATCCGCGCCTCTCCCTCCCCGACCGGCTTCGCCGCAGCGCGGCTCTTTCGACGCGTTTGCCGCGCGTCGCGCCCGGTCTGCGCCGCGAGGCGGTCGAGGAAGATCGCCGCGCCAAATTCTTCTTCGGCGCGTCGACCAGCTCAGCGGCGACTTCAATCCTCCAACAATTCCCTACCCCCGCAGCCAAAGCTCCGAGCGCTTGCGGGCGAGCCATCCGGCCAGCGCGGCGTTGACGTAAGCCGGCTTCTCCTGGGCCATCCAATGTCCGGAGGGAACAACCGACTCGGTCAGGTCGGCGCAAGAGGCGCGCATGGGCTCGGCCAGGCGCGAGTTGATCGTCTCGCAGGTATAGTCATAGGCGCCGTGCAGGAACAGCGTCGGCATCGTCAGGCGCCAGTTTTTTCGGGCGCGCTCGGCATAGGCGGCGTTGGTCTCGCCGTTCAAATACCAGCTGTCGGGGCCGGAAAATCCGTTGCGCGACAGAGCCGCGACATAGCTGGCTTCGGCTGCCTCGTCGATCACGTGTTCGTCGCGCGGCAGGGCAGGCGCCTTGTTGTCGGGACCGAACCAGCCGCCGTTCGCGCGCACGAACGCCGTGCGGTTGGGCTTGCCGCGTCCATCCGGCTTGCCGGAACGGAACAGCGCGCGGACGGTGGCGCGAATGTCGGCCTCAAAGCCGGCGGAAGCGCGTGCGAAGTTCTCAAGATAGAAGACCTGATAAACCCACTGCCCGTAGGGATACTTGTCCTCCGGGTAGAGGCTGCGATCGATCAGCGGCAAAAGGGCGTCCACGCTGAAGCCTTCGGGAATGTAGGGAACCGAGAGAGCCGCAACGGCGTGGCAACGCTCGGGATGATGCTGGGCGAGCGACCGGACGACCGGCGCGCCCCAATCATGCCCGACCCAAACCGCCTTTTCGGCGCCGATCGAGTTGACGAGTTCGATCATGTCGGCAACGATGAGTTCGAGCGCGTAATCCTCGGATTCCGGGATTCCGGTGACAGTGCATTCTACTCGCCCCTGTTTTCGATCTCGGCTGGTCCAGGGCGTATCGGGAACAATGACGCGCGAAAGTCCGGGCCATGCGAATCCGTCAGGCGTAGCCACGCGCCGTAATAGAGTGCGCAGTCTCCGTAATCCGACGGCCTTCGCGGCCGGCGCCTCTCGCTTTCCGGTGATCTTCTTGCCATAATAGTGGCGGCTGCCAGCGGGGCGAGATTGGCGATGGCGAAACGCAGCGACCGGGTTCAGCTTTTCAGTCTGGCGATCGCCCTCATGTGCCTCTGCGCCGGCGGGGGGATCGCCGACGAAGCCGCGTCAGTGCCGGAAATCAGGCCCGGCGCGCTCAAGGGGTATCTGCCAAAGGAGGGGGTGCCGAACAGCGCAGTGCTGTTGCCGCCGCCGCCCGCCGTCGCCTCCGCCGCCGCGGCGCTCGATGAGGACGTCGCCCGCACCAGTCTTGCGCTTCGCGACACGCCCCGTTGGCGGCTCGCCGCCATGGACGCCAACCTGACCTTTCCCGCCGCCGCCGGAGACTTCTCCTGCGCCCTCGGGACGGCAGTCACCGAACAGGACACGCCGCGACTTTATCAGATGCTGCGGCGAGTCATGACGGACGCCGGCTTCGCGACGGCCTCGGCCAAGGACAAGTATCAGCACGCGCGTCCGTTCCTACTCGACGGCCAGCCGATCTGCACTCCGCAAGACGAGCAGAGGCTGAGAGTCCAGGGCTCCTATCCCTCCGGCCACGCCTCGATCGGCTGGGCGTGGGCGCTCGTGCTGGCCGAAGCCTCTCCCGGCGAAAGCGGGGCGATTCTCGCCCGCGGGCGCGCCTTTGGCGAAAGCCGGGTTGTCTGCAACGTCCATTGGGAAAGCGACGTGCTCGAAGGCCGTTTCATCGGCGCGGCGACCGTGGCGCGGCTGCACGCCGAACCAACCTTTCTCGCCGATCTCGAAGCGGCCAAAAAAGAGATCGCGGACGCGCGCGCCAGGCATCTTGCTCCGCAACGCGATTGCGCGTTCGAGGCGGAGGCGCTGGCCGAGACGCCTCCCCAGTCGCCTTAGTGCGGGGTCGCCGGCTTGGAACCCTGGCGGCAAGACGATTGTTGATATTGCGGCTTCACGGTGAGCCTCGTCCGACATAACCTGATCGGGCGTTCGGGGAGGGATTAAGACGCCGGGACGCGCGACAAGGGGTGCGGCGGCAGCCAGGGATCGCGGTTACCCGCTGACGCCTTTGCGAGAAACGACGGCTCGCCCGCCGGCGCCGCGATGGGAATGGAGGAAACGATGCAGCTCGGCATGATCGGATTGGGGCGCATGGGCGCAAACATGGTGGAGCGCCTGATGAAGGCGGGCCATGACCTCGTCGTGTACGATTCCCACCCTGGCGCAGTCATGCAGCTCGCCGGTCTCGGGGCGACCGGCGCCGGCAGCCTCGAGGACTTCGCAGCGAAGCTCTCCAAGCCGCGCGCCGTCTGGCTCATGGTCCCGGCCGCCGCGGTGGACCCGATACTGGCCGACGTGACGCGGCTCCTCGAGCCGGGCGACATCGTGATCGACGGCGGGAACTCCTACTACCACGACGACATCCGGCGGGCGGCCGAACTCGAGGGAAAGGGGCTGCATTACGTCGACGTCGGCGTCAGCGGCGGCGTCTGGGGCAAGGAGCGCGGCTATTGCCACATGATCGGCGGCGAGGATGCGGTCGTGAAGCGTCTCGACCCGATCTTTCGTTCGCTCGCCCCCGGCGTCGCGGCGGCGCCGCGCACGCCCGGCGCGACGGGAGAGCCGGACGAGGCGGAATGGGGCTATCTGCATTGCGGCCCGAACGGCGCCGGGCATTTCGTCAAGATGGTCCACAACGGCATCGAATACGGCCTGATGGCCGCCTACGCCGAAGGCCTCAACATCCTTCGCCACGCCGATGTCGGCCTCGCCAAACAGGAGGTGGACGCGGAGACGACGCCGCTGCGCGAGCCCGAGCTCTATCGCTACGAGATCGAGATCGCGAAGGTGGCCGAGGTCTGGCGGCGCGGCAGCGTCGTCAGCTCCTGGCTGCTCGATCTCACCGCCTCCGCGATGCGCACCGACCCCGCCCTCGCCAAGTTCGCCGGCCGCGTGTCGGACTCCGGCGAGGGACGCTGGACGCTGCAGGCGGCCATCGAGGAGGGCGTGCCGGCGCCGGTGCTGAGCGCGGCGCTGTTCGGACGCTTCGAGTCCCGCGGCGCCGCCGAGTACGCCGACAAGCTGATGTCGGCGATGCGCCTTGGGTTCGGCGGGCACCACGAGAAGCCGGCGGGGATCTGAATGAGCGCCGCCCTGTCCGACGCGCTGGTGTTCTTCGGAGCGACCGGCGATCTCGCCTTCAAGCAGATCTTTCCCGCCCTGCTCGGACTCGTGCGCGGCGAAGGCGTGAGCGTCCCCATCGTCGGCGTCGCCAAGGCGGGCTGGGGACTCGACCAGTTTCGCGCCCGCGCCAGGGATAGCCTCCAGGACCACGGCAGCTACGACGAAGCCGCCTTCGCGCAGTTGCTGAAGCTCCTGAACTACGTCGACGGGGACTACAATGATCCACTGACGTTTCAGCTCCTGAAGCAGGCGCTCGGATCCGCGCGGCGGCCCTTGCATTATCTGGCGATCCCTCCGTCCCTGTTCGGCGTGGTCGTGTCGGCGCTCGCGAGAGCCGGCCTCAACGAGAATGCGCGCCTCGTGGTCGAAAAGCCGTTCGGCCACGACCGCGAGTTGGCCCGCGCGCTCAACCAAACGCTGCTCGAGCATTTCCCGGAGGAAGCGATCTTCCGCATCGATCATTACCTCGGCAAGGAGCCGGTCCAGAACATCGCCTATACGCGCTTCGCCAATTCGATGTTCGAGCCGCTCTGGAATCGCCATTATGTCCGAGGCATCCAGATCACCATGGCCGAATCCTTCGGCGTCGAGGATCGCGGCGGCTTCTACGACGCGACGGGGCTCTCCGCGACGTGGTTCAGAACCACATGCTGCAGGTGCTTGCGAACCTGATGATGGACCCGCCGACCGGCGAAGAGCACGAGGCGACGCGGGACCAGAAGGCGAACCTCCTGAAGGCCGTGCGTCCGCTGGATGCGGCGAGCGTCGTGCGCGGCCAGTATCGCGGCTACCGCAAGGTGCCGGGGGTCCGGCCGGACTCGAACGTCGAGACCTATGTCGCGATCAAGCTGTTCGTCGACAGCTGGCGCTGGGCGGGCGTGCCGATCTACATCCGCGCCGGCAAATGCCTGCCTCTGACGGCCGCGGAGGTCGTCGTCCAATTCAAGGATCCGCCCCGCGCGACTTTTTGCGAGGGGGCCGAGTCGTTCGGCCACATGCGGATGCGGATCGGTCCCGACGTCTCCATCGCGATGGGCTTGCGGGTGAAGCGCCCGGGCGAGCGCATGTCCGGGGAGAATGTCGAATTGACTTCTGATGGAGCAGGCCGCCTCGGAGACGCCTCCCTATCAGCGCCTGCTCGGCGATGCGATGCGGGGCGACGACGAGCTGTTCGGCCGACAGGACATCGTCGACGCTCAATGGCGGATCGTCGACCCGATAGTGGCGAACCCGCCGCCCTGCCGGGACTATGAGCCGGGAACCTGGGGGCCGACGGCGGCCGACGCGCTGATCGGCGCGGACGGTCCGTGGCTGAACCCCAGCCCATCGGCGGGGTGAGCGTCATGGACGATCTCGTCTTCCTGTTCGACGTCGACAACACGCTCCTGGACAACGACAGAATTCAGGACGATCTCAGCGCCTATATCGCCGCAAGCCACGGACAGGCGGCGAGGGATCGCTACTGGGCGATTTTCGAACAGCTGCGCGGCGAACTCGGCTATGCGGACTACCTCGGCGCGCTCGAGCGCTACCGGCTCGAGGACCTGCACGATCCGCGCATCCTGCGCATGTCGAGCTGGCTGGTCGACTATCCGTTCGCCGACCGGCTCTATCCGCGCGCGCTGGAGGCGGTCGAGCGCGTCCGTCAATGGGGGCGGGCGGTTGTGCTGTCCGACGGAGACGCCGTCTTTCAGCCGCGCAAGGTCGAGCGGTCCGGCCTGTGGAAGGCCTTCGACGGAGAGATCCTCATATACATCCACAAGGAGCAGGAACTCGACGACGTGGAGCGGCTCTATCCCGCCAAGCGCTACGTGCTGATCGACGACAAGCTTCGCATTCTGGCCGCGGTGAAGAGAATTTGGGGCGCTCGCGTCGTCACCGTTTTTCCCCGGCAGGGGCACTACGCGAACGATCCGGCGGCGCTCGCCGCCTATCCTGCGGCCGACATCGCGGTCGACCGGATCGGCGACCTCGTCGCCTTGGACAGCGCCGCGTTCGCGGCAGGCTGATTTCGGGCGCCGGGGAATAAGGGAGACACGGCAATGACAGGCAAGGCGGCGCTGACGGCCACGCCGGAGTGGAACGCGCTTCAGGCGCACTACGAAAGCGTCAAGGACCTGCATCTTCGAGCCCTGTTCGCGAGCGATGCGGGGCGCGCCGAGCGCTTCGCCGTCGAGGCGGCGGGGCTCTTCCTCGACTATTCCAAGAACCGCATCACCGACGCGACCGTTCGGATGCTCGCGGACCTCGCCCGCGCGCGCGGCGTCGAGGCGCAGCGGGACGCGATGTTTTCGGGCGAGAAGATCAACGTCAGCGAAAACCGCGCCGTCCTGCACGTGGCGCTCAGGGCGAGGCGAGATCAGCGCATTGTCGTCGACGGCGAGGACGTCGTGCCCGAGGTTCACGCCGTGCTCGACCGGATGGCGGCCTTTTCCGATCAGGTGCGGTCGGGCGCGTGGACCGGGCACAGCGGCAAGCGCATCCGCAACGTCATCAACATCGGCATCGGCGGCTCCTATCTCGGACCGGAAATGGCCTATCGCGCGTCGCGGCCGTTCAGCGAACCGGGCCTCGCGGTCCGCTTTGTCGCCAACGTCGATGGCGCCGATTTCACCAAGGCGACCCATGATCTCGATCCGCACGAGACGCTTTTCGTTGTCGCCTCGAAGACGTTCACGACGCTCGAGACGATGACCAACGCCGCCGCCGCGCGCCGCTGGGTGCTGAACGCCATCGGCGCCGAAGAGGGGATCGCGCGCCATTTCGTCGCGCTTTCGACCAACGCGGAGGCGGTCGCGAAATTCGGCATCGACGCCGCCGCCATGTTCGGCTTCTGGGATTGGGTCGGCGGGCGCTACTCGATGGATTCCGCCATCGGCCTCTCGACCATGATCGCGATCGGTCCGGAAAACTTCCGCGCGATGCTCGCCGGCTTCCGCGCCATGGACGAGCATTTCCGCACCGCCCCGCCCGAACGCAACATGCCGATGCTGATGGGGCTTCTCACGGTCTGGTACGACAATTTCTTCCGCGCCGAGACGGTCGCGGTCCTGCCCTACGCCGCCGATCTCGCGCGCTTTCCCGCCTATCTTCAACAGCTGCAGATGGAGAGCAACGGAAAGCACGTCGATCTCGCAGGGCGACATGTCGAGGTTCAGACCGGCCCGGTCATCTGGGGCGAGCCGGGCACCGACGGACAGCATTCGTTCTACCAGCTCATTCATCAGGGCACGAAGCTGATCCCGTGCGACCTGATCGGCTTTTGTCATCCCTTGAGCCCGCTCGCCGAGCAGCACGACCTCCTGATGGCGAACCTGTTCGCCCAGGCCGAGGCGCTGGCGTTCGGCAAGACCGCCGAGGAGCTCGCGGCGGAAGGGTCCGACCCGACGCAGACGCCGTTCCGCGTGTGCGAGGGCAACCGTCCGACCAACCTCATCCTGGCCGAACGGCTGACGCCGCATGCGCTCGGCGCGCTGGTGGCGCTCTATGAGCACAACGTGTTCACGCAGGGCGCGATCTGGGGGATCGAACTCGTTCGACCAGTGGGGCGTGGAGCTCGGCAAGGTTCTCGCCAAACGCATCGTCCCCGAGTTGACCGCCGGCGGCGAGCCGGCGCTCGCGCACGACAGTTCGACCAACGCGCTGATCCGGCGATACCGGCGTCTGCGCCGCGCCGGCGGGTGACGCTCGCGCGGGAGATCAGAGATGCCGGAGACTTTCATCATCGCCTCCCCGGACGGCGCCGTCGCCGAGGCGATGGTCTTCGCCGACGCCGCGGCTTTGACCGCCGGCGGCGCGGATTTCATCGCCGCGTCCGCGGCCGAGGCGATCGCCGCGCGCGGAACATTCACGATCGCCCTCTCCGGAGGCCATACGCCGAAGCCCGTCTACCAGCGTCTGGCCTCCGCGGCGCTCGACTGGTCGCGCGTGCAGGTCTTCTTCGGCGACGAGCGGTGCGTGCCGCCGGACGACCCCCGCAGCAACTTCGACATGGCGAAGTCTGCGCTGCTCGACCACGTCCCGATCCCCGCCGAAAACTTGCACCGCATGCACGGCGAAGACGTGCCGGACGCGGCGGCCGAAGCCTACGCCGCTGAACTGCGTGGCGTCCTGGGCGACGGCGGGCGGCTCGATCTCGTCCTGCTCGGCCTCGGCGACAACGGGCACGCGGCGTCGCTGTTTCCGGGCCTCGCCGCGGTGACGGAAACGCGGCGGACGGTGATGGCGGCCTATGTCGAGGTGGTCGCGATGTGGCGCTTGACGCTGACGCCGCCGGCGATCAACGCGGCGCGCCGGGCGGCGTTCCTCGTCTCGGGCGCAGGCAAGGCGGAGGTCGTTCGTCGCGTCCTGCAGGGACCGCTCGAGCCGATCGTGCTGCCGGCCCAGGTCATCCGCCCTACGGAGCGGCCCGCGCTCTGGCTCCTCGACGCCGCCGCCGCGGCGCGATTGGAGCGGGCCGGGTGACGGCGGAGCGGCGTTAGGGAAGAGGGGGGACGATGGTCGAGGCGCCTGGGCGGCCCGGAATTCGACCCCGATGGACGTCGAGCGCGAAGAGCGGGGTCGGCACGGCGCTCTCCGACACGAGCCGCGTCTGGTTCACCATCAGCCACGGCATCCTCAACGAAGTCTATTATCCGCGCGTCGATCAGGCCTGCATTCGCGACCTCGGCCTGATCGTCACCGACGGCGCGATCTTTTTCGCCGAGGAGAAGCGGGACTGCGTGTCGGTGGTGGAGTCGCTCGAGGACGGTGTCCCGGCCTTTCTCCTGACGAGCACGCACAAAGGGGGCCGCTTCCGCATCGTCAAGCGCGTCATCTCGGATCCGCGCAGCGAGGCGGTGCTGATGCAGATCCGCCTCGAGGACCTCGCCGGCTCCGGCCTGCGTCTCTTCGCCCTGGCGGCGCCCCATCTCGTCAACGGCGGCGCCAACAACGACGGCTGGCGGGGCGACCACAAAGGCTGCCGCATGCTGTTCGCCCACGGCGACGGAGCCTATTTGGCCATGGCCGCCGATCAGCCGTTCCTCGCGAGTTCCGTCGGCTTCGTCGGCGCCTCGGACGGCTGGCGGCAGCTTTCGCGCGATCGCCGGCTGGCCGAGCAATACGACACGGCGACGGACGGCAACGTCGCGCTGACCGCCGAGTTGGCGAAGGGCGCCGACGGCGCCTCGGTTCTCGCTCTCGGCTTCGGCCGGACGTCGGCCGAGGCGGGCTACCATGCCCTGAGCTCACTTCAGACGCCGTTCGAAACGATCCTCAACGATTACGCCGTCGGCTGGCGTTCGTGGCAGGCGGGCCTGCGCACGCTCGAGCGGCGCGCGCGCGGCCACAACGTCTATCGCGTCAGCGCGGCGATCCTGCGCAGCCACGAGGCTCCGACGTTTCCGGGCGGCGTCATCGCGAGCCTGTCGATTCCGTGGGGATTCAGCAAGGGCGACGACGACATGGGCGGCTACCATCTGGTCTGGCCGCGCGACCTCTGCGAGACCGGCGGAGCGCTTCTGGCCTGCGGCGGGGATACGCATGTGCGGCAAATCCTTCGCTATCTGCGGGCGACGCAAGAGTCCGACGGATCCTGGCCGCAGAACTGCTGGCTCGACGGCACGCCTTTCTGGCGCGGCGTGCAGCTCGACGAATGCGCCTTCCCGATGCTGCTTCTCGACATGGCCTGGCGCTCCGGCGCGCTGCGGCTTCCGGATCTGCGCCCGTACTGGCCCATGGTCCAGAGAGCCGCCGCCTTCGTCATTCGCAACGGGCCGAGAACCAAGCAGGATCGATGGGAAGAGAACTGCGGATACACGCCGTTCACGCTCGCCGTCGCCGTCGCCTCGCTGCTCGCGGCGGCGGAGATCGCCGAGGCCCTGGAAGTCGAGGCGGCGCCGGCGTTCTTCCGGGATACGGCCGACGCATGGAACGAGCAGATCGAAGACTGGGTGTACGTTCGAGATACCCCGCTCGCGCGCGAAGCAGGCGTGGCGGGCTATTACATCCGCATTGCGCCGGAATCGCCGCTGACCGACGGCCCGGACCTTCATGGGCAGGTCCAGGTGCGCAACCATGAGGCGGGGACCTGCTCGATCGCCGCCGACGCGCTCGTCAGCACCGACGCGCTGGCGCTGGTGCGGTTCGGCCTGCGCGCGCCCGACGACCCGCGCATCCTCGACACGGTCGCGGTCATCGACAAGGTGTTGAAAGTCGACCTCCCGCAGGGGCCGGGCTGGCGCCGCTACAATTTCGACGGCTACGGCGAAAAGGCGGACGGGCGGCCGTTCGACGGGGTCGGCGTCGGTCGCGTCTGGCCGCTCTTGGCCGGGGAGCGCGCGCATTACGCGCTTGCGGCGGGGCGGCGAGCCGAGGCGGAAGCACTGCTCGCGACGATCGAGGCGCAGACCAGCCCCGGCGGGCTCATCCCCGAGCAGGTGTGGGACGGGCCGCCGATCCCCTCCCGGGAGCTGGCCCCCGGCGAGCCTTCCGGTTCGGCGATGCCTCTGGTGTGGGCGCATGCGGAATACGTCAAGCTGTTGCGATCGTTGGCGGACGGCGCCGTGTTCGACCTGCCGCCCCACGCCGCGCGTCGCTACAGTCACGGCAAGCGGCGGGCGCGCTGTTGGCCCTGGCGCGAGGATTGCCCGATCACCGAACTCGCCGCGGGGCGCGCGCTGCGGCTGGATCTCACGCAAGCGGCGATCGTGCGCTACACGCGCGACAGCTGGCTCACGCAGGCCGAAGTCGAGACCAACGACACAGGAATGGGCCTGTTCGTGGCGGAGATTTCCACGGAAGGAATGTCGGAGGGCCAGCGCATCGTTTTCACCTGGCGCGACAAGGACACGAGCGCGTGGCGCGGCCGCAACTTCGAGGTCACGATCGAGACATAGAGCCGCTTGCGCCTGGACGGGATCGGTCCGGCGGCACGCGGTCGGCTCAGCCGCGTTCCCTGCTTACAGGGACAAAAAACCGCCTGATTCCAGCAACTTGCGCAGTAATTCCCTACGCAGGCGAACAGGGAACGTTTTCGGCCGAACAGGGAATAAATTCGGCGAAAACCGCGCGAACAGGGAATTTGCCGCATCCTCGGGCGAAGGGAGATTGCACGCGCCGATGCCATCGAAGCGGATCATGCTCCAGCCCGCACCGCAACCGTTACGTCTCGCTGCGGCGCGTTCGCTCGCGGATCCACCTGTAGGCGAACAAGAGCGCGAGCAGCGCGAGCCCGATCAGCAGCAGCAGCAGCGCCGCGTCCTGGACCCAGGCGATCGCCGGAACCGCGATGGCCAGAAAAGCGCCGGTCACGCACAGCTTCCAGGCCCGCAGAGTGAGGCCCGAAACGAACACGCCGAGCGCCAGCAGGGTCAGCAGCGTGAGGCCGATCGCGTTGGCGCTGAGCGAGCGCTGCACGTCGCCGATGGTCATGAGGTACATCGCGATCAGGACCGCGGCCCACTGCAGGACCTGGGTGACGGCCATGGCGATGCGGCCGCCGGGCGCGGTGTGACGGAACCCTGCGACGATGCAGATGAGCGCGATGATCGGGGTCAGGACCACCCAGAAGGTTGTCGTTGGAGTCCGGGAAATGCTGGTCCAGCTGATGCCGATGAGACCGAGCACGATGATCGCGGCATAGGGGAGGTCGTCGATCAGGCCGGCCCACTTCCGCCCCGAATCGGGTGCGCCTGGTCGAGCATCGGAAGCCATGTCGGGATCCTCTATTCTGCGATCAGCGTCGCGGCGGCTCGGAAGACCTCGAACCATCCGGACGTTATCAAAAAAGCCCGCGCCGCAAACTCCCCTTCTTCCGGCGAGCGGGTTCCGGTCTCTTGCGGCCGCAATCGAACCCGCGCGGCGGCTTCCTCGCGCGGTCTTTTCAGTATGTGTCCGAGACGCGGCTGATCGGGGCAGTCGGCGGGCAAGAGCTTTTCCGTCACGGGCTGGAAGGTCGGCTACGCCATGGCTGACGCGAAGCTGCTGGCCCCCATCATCCGCGCCCGTCAGTTTATGACCTTCACGACCCCGCCGGCCTTGCAGGCGGGCCGTCGCGTTCGGGCTGGGGCTGCCCACGTCTTATTTCACCGGCCTGCAGAGCGGGCTCGAGGAGCGACGGGACCTGCTCGTCGACGGCTTGAGGTCGACCGTCTTCGACGTCGGCGACGTCGGCGACGTCGGCGTGACTTACTTCGCCGTCGCCGGCGCCGGGCGAGACCTTGAAGGCGGCGTTGTCGCGGCTCTCGGCATGGCGCGAGCAAGCACAGGGCGGCGCCCTCATCGATGCGCTCGCGCATGTTCGAGCGGGCCGCGCCTCTCGAAATCCCGATCCGAACCCACTCTGACCGTGCTGCCATGACGCATTGACTGTGTTGCTTTGACGCATTGCAATTCGTCGCGGTTCGTGTAGGGTGTACAAGCGTTAGAATTAGAATATGTCGCGCTTCGAATGTGAGGCGACGGCTGAGGGGTGGAACGATCCTCGAGGATGCGACCGCGCTGATCGTGGTCGACGCCCTCAATTTCGGCGGCTTGCCCGGCGACGTCCGGGTGTTCGACGACGCTGACGAGGCGGCGGGCCGTTCCGACGTGTGGGAGACCGCTTACGCCGGCGTGTGGTTCGTTCGCCATCTCGGCCTCGACGGGAAGGTCGCGACCGAGACGATCGAGATCTGCGCCGTTCCCCTGATCCTGTTCAGCCATCCCGACGACCGGCGCGCCGGCGCGGCGCGCCTCGGCGAAGACCTGCGCGCCAAAACCGCGCCGGCCGCGTGAAGGAGACTTCGATGGCCGCACCCTTCCTGATCCCTCCGGCGTCCGGCGTGACGCTCGGCGAAAGTCTGCAGAGGCGCGGCGTGTCGCGGCGGGCGCTGAAATATGCGAGTTACCTCGGCGCGCTGATGGCGCTGCCCGCCTCGGCGACCCAAGCCGGCGTCTCGTTCCCGATCCAGTCGGGCCACGCTGCCTCGGCTGCTCCGAGCCAGATTTCTTGAGGAATTGCCATGAGCGGTAAAGAAGGTTCAAGCGCTATATTTCCTTTGGCGGCGGTGTGCGGCGCAGCCGGCGTATCGGCGGCGATAATTGTCCTGGGCGCCGGGATCGCGCTCTCGCCTCGTCAGGCGCAGGCCCGCGAGCCACGCTCGCGTCTGCGCCTGGCTCTGACGCAAGCGGTTTGCGCTTCAATCGGGGAAGCAAAAAGGAGAAGAAGGTTATGTCCGCATACGCATTCAACGGGATGTCCATCCCACACGACGAAGAAGGCTATCTCAACGACATCGGCGAGTGGACGGCTGAGCTCGCGGAGCTGATCGCCAAGGGCGAAAACATCGACATGAGTCCGGAACACTGGGAAGTCGTCAACTTCCTACGCGACTATTACGAAGAATATCAGATCGCTCCGGCCGTGCGCATCGTCGTCAAGGAGATGACGAAGAAATACGGCAAGGAAAAGGGCGATCAGAAGTACCTCTACACCCTGTTCCCGTATGGGCCGGCGAAGCAGGCGTGCAAGATCGCCGGTCTGCCGAAGCCGACCGGCTGCGTCTGATCCATCCGGGTCGGAAAGAGCGTTCAATTGCGCGTGCGGGCTTGATCGAGCCCGCACGCGAAGGGAGGAGTGTGTGGCGACCGTCGTCTACGCAGCGCTGTTCTATGCCGCGACGATCGCGCGTGTCGGCGGCCTCGGGCTTCGGGTCTGGCAATACGCCGGCACGCCGACGCCGCTGCGCATTCCCACGACTTCCGCGCCAGTGACGCGAGGCGGCGTGGGGAGGCGGCTTAAGGGCGCAAGGTCTCCACAGAGCCCGTTTTGACCCGACTTGTACACCTGATTTTTGCAAGTGGTTGATTGTGTTGGCGTTCCGGCGAAATTCAAGTCGACGTGGCACTACGCCTTGGGCGGCCGCGGCGTTTTCGGGCGCGTTTGGGCGGGGGCGGCGGCGGACGGGCCTGACGGGCGCGCGGCGGCAGGGCGACGCGGGCGTATTTGAAGAGGGAGGTCACGCTAGGCGCAACGTCGGCGCGCAAGGTCGGGTATGCCGCGTCTTTGAATTTTTGAATCGAACCCACTCTGACTGTGCCGCTTTGACGCATCGCAATTCGTCGCGATTTGCGTAGTGTATGCAAGCGTTTGAATATGTCGCGCTTCGAATGTGTGGCGACGTCTGATGGCTGGAACGATCCTCGTATTGGGCTTGGGCAACACGCTGCTCAGCGACGACGGAATCGGTCCGCACGTGATCGCGGCGCTGGATCCTGACGCTGCGCGGCGGAGCCAGGGCTCTGTCGTCGTTCTCGACGGCGGCACGCTCGGCCTCGCCCTGTTGCCGGAGATCGAGGCTGCGACCGCGCTGATCGTGGTCGACGCCGCCAATTTCGGCGGCTTGCCCGGCGACGTCCGGGTGTTCGACGCTGACGCCATGGACGTCCAGCTCGGCGGGGCGAAAACCTCGGCGCATGAACTGGCGCTCGCGGACCTCATCGGCGCGGCTCGCCTGAGCGGCTCCTTGCCGGAGCGCCGGGCCCTCGTCGGGATCGCGCCTTCGGCGGTCGGATGGGGCCTGGAGCCGACACCGGAAGTCGCGGCGAGCATTCCGCTCGCCTGCGCCGAGATCGAAAGCCTCATCGAGAGGTGGGCGGCATGAACGGATCCATCACTGCGCCCGATCCGACAGGGATGGCCGACGCCGTGCTGAACGAGGTGGCGTCGCTGGCGGCGCGGCACGCCGAGACCGGCGACTGGGCGGCGATCGAGCTCACCTCGATGCCGCTGACCCGTCAGGACCGCGAGGAGATCGAGACGCGTCTCGGCCGCGGCGAGGTCGAAGCGACGATCGAATTGGCCGGCCGCTCCGAAGTGTGGGAAACCGCTTACGCCGGCGTGTGGTTCGTTCGCCATCTCGGCATTGACGGCAAGGTCGCGACCGAGACGATCGAGATCTGCGCCGCTCCCGTGATCCTGCTCAGCCACCCGGACGACCGGCGCGCCGCCGCGGCGCGCCTCGGCGAAGACCTGCGCGCGAAAGCTGCGCCGGCCGCGTGAAGGAGACGATGATGGCCGCACCCTTCTTGATCCCTCCGGCGTCCGGCCTGACGCTCGGCGAAAGTTTGCAGCGGCGCGGCGTCTCGCGGCGGGCGCTCCTGAAATATGCGAGTTACCTCGGCGCGCTGATGGCGCTGCCGGCGTCTGCGACCCGAGCCTTCGCCGAAGGGCTCGCCAACGCCCGCCGGCAGTCGGTGATCTGGCTGTCGTTCCAGGAATGCACCGGCTGCACCGAATCTCTGACCCGCGCCTTTTCCCCGACGTTCGAAAACCTGATCTTCGACCTCATCTCGCTCGACTATCACGAGGCGTTGCAGGCGGCGTCCGGCGAGGCGGCGGAAGAGGCGCGCCTCAAGGCGATGGCCGAGAACAAAGGCAAATATGTCGTCGTCGTTGACGGCGCCGTCTCCGCCAAGGACGGCGGCGTCTATTCGACCAGCGCCGGCCAGACCAACCTCGACATGTTAAAGGATACGGTGAAGGACGCGCTCGCCGTGGTCGCGGTCGGCACCTGCGCCTCGTTCGGCGGCATCCCGAAGGCCAACCCGAACCCCACCGGCGCGGGGCCCGCGTCGGATTTCATCACCGATAAGCCGGTGATCAACATTTCCGGCTGCCCACCCATCGCCGAAGCGATGGCCGGCACGATCGCCTACATGATTTCATTCGGCAAGCTGCCGGACCTCGACCATCTCGGACGCCCGAAGGCGTTCTTTGGCGAGACGATCCACGATCGTTGCTACCGTCGCCCGTTTTATGAGCGCGGCGAATTCGCCGACAGCTTCGACGACGAAGGCGCGCGGCGCGGCTATTGCCTCTACAAGGTCGGCTGCAAGGGGCCGGTCACCTACAATTCCTGCGCGACGCTGAAATGGAATGGCGGCGTGTCATTCCCGATCCAGTCGGGCCACGGCTGCCTCGGCTGCTCCGAACCCGAGTTCTGGGATCAGGGCGGTTTTTATCGGCCTCTGTCGGCCTCGCTCAGCGATTTTGGCCTGCCGCTCGCCGCGGCGGGCGCTGCCGGCGTTGCGCTCGGCGGTGGGGCCGCCTGGACCGCCCGGCGCCATCTCGCCAACCTCGGCAAGGAACCGATCACACCGGAAGAGAGGAAGCCATGACGCTGCTCGATTTCGCCCGCGGGCCGGCGCTCGAGGCCTCGCTGATCATCTTCGTCGTCGGGACGCTCTGGCGCTTTCTCGGCGCGCTCTTGCTGCCGTGGCGGCTCATCGCCGCGGAACCCCGCGCCGGCGCGCCCTCGGCCTTCGTCTCGGCGCTGAAGGGCATCGTCGTCAAGCTCTGGCCCTACGAACCGTTTCAGAAGTCCGGCGTCGCGCAGTTCGTCAACGGCTATGTCTTTCATCTCGGCCTCGCTGTCGTCGTGTTCCTGTTCGTGCCGCATATCCTGTTCATCAAGAGCCTGACGGGGCTCAGCTGGCCAGGGCTGCCGAACAACCTGATCATGATGGTCGGCGTCATCACTGCGGCCTCGCTCATCGTGGCGCTCGTGTTTCGGCTGACGAGCCCGGTGCTGCGGCTCATCTCGCGCGCCGACGATTACATCAGCTGGCTGATGACCTTCCTGCCGGTCGCGACGGGGCTCCTCGCCGCGGCGCATCTCGGCCTGCCCTACGAGACGCTGCTGACCCTGCACGTTTTGAGCATCTGCGCCTTCTTCATCTGGTTCCCGTTCGGCAAACTGATGCACGCGTTCCTGTTCGTCTTCTCGCGAGGAATGACGGGTATCCGCCTGGGACAAAGAGGGGCCGCGCTATGACCGGCAAGACAACCGCCGCCGGCGTCGCCTACGACGCCCAGGGCGACACAAGCGAGGCGGACCGCCGCGACGCCGCGATGCGCGGTTTCATCCACGAGTTCGGCGCGGTCGCCGCCGCCCATCTCGAATCCTGCGTGCGCTGCGGCATGTGCGCCAACGCCTGCCACTTCTATGTTTCGACCGGCAATCCGATCTACACGCCGATCCACAAGCTCAGGCCCTTCGAGCATGGCCTATCATCGCCATGCCGGACCCTTCGCCCCGGTCTACCGGCTGCTTCGGAATCGCGCCGAAGGTGACGATCGCGGAACTCGAGGAGTGGGAGCGACTCATTTATGACGCCTGCACGCTGTGCGGGCGCTGCACGCTCGCCTGTCCGATGGGCATCGACATCGCGGAACTCATCAAGGAGGCGCGCCACGGCATGTTCAAGGCGGGGCTCGTTCCCGACCGCCTGCAGTTGATGGATCGCACGACGCGCGCCTGGACGAGCCCGGCGACTCCAGCGGACGATTTCGCCGACATCGTCAAGGAAGCGGGAGAGGAGCACGGGGTCGAGATGCGCGTCGACCTCGACAAGGCCGACTATCTCGTCACGGTCGCGCCGGCGGAACTGACCGAACACACCAAGGCGCTCGCCGACATCGCCAAGATCCTCAACAAGATCGGAGCGAGCTGGACCTACCACACCGAGGGGTTCGAGGCGTCCAATATCGGCTACATCGACGGCGACACCGATCTGCAGAAGACGATGACGCTTCGACTGATCAATACGGCCAAGAAGATCGGCGCGCACACGCTCATCCTGCCCGAATGCGGCCATGCCTACGGCGCGGCGCGGTGGGAGGCGGCGCGCTGGTACGGCGGCAAGCTGCCGGTGCGCATCCTCCACATGACCGAGTTCCTGCAGGAGACGGTCGCCTCGGGCAAAGTGAAGCTGAAGCCGATCGGCCAGAGCGTTTCGTTCCACGACCCGTGCCAGCTGGTTCGCCGCGGCGGCGTCACCAAGGCGCCGCGCGACGTGCTCGAGGCGCTGGGAACCGAGCTCAAGGAACTGGAGAACCACGGAAACCTCGCCTGGTGTTGCGGCGGCGGCGGCGGCGTCGTCTCCAACACGCGCGCCGATCCCATCCGCTTCAAGGCCTTCCAGCTCAAGCAGCGCGAAGTCGAGAACGCCGGCGCCGAGCGCTTCGTCACCGCCTGCGGCCAGTGCCGCATCACGCTGGAGCAGGGCGCCAAGCACTTCAAATGGGACAAGAAAGTCGAGAGCCTGCTCGAGCTCGTCGCCGACAATCTCGTCGATTGAGGGACCAGAGCCCATGAACAAACGCATCGTGGTCGATCCCGTCACCCGGATCGAAGGGCATCTGCGGATCGAAGCCGACACGGACGAGGCCGGCGCGATCAAGGCGGCCTATTCTTCCGGCACGATGGTGCGCGGGATCGAGATCATCCTGCGCGGACGCGATCCGCGCGAGGCCTGGGCCTTCGCGCAGCGCATCTGCGGCGTCTGCACGCTGGTGCATGGCGTCGCGTCGGTGCGCTCGGTCGAGAACGCGCTCCATTACGACATTCCCGACAACGCCAATCTGATCCGCAATCTGATGATCGGCGCGCAATTCGTGCACGATCATGTGATGCACTTCTATTATCTGCATGCGCTCGACTGGGTCGACGTCGTCTCGGCGCTGAAGGCCGACCCGGCGGCGACCTCGACGCTCGCGCAATCGATCTCGAGCTACGCCAAGGCGAGCCCCGGCTATTTCGCCGACGCCCAGAAGAAGCTGAAGACCTTCGTCGAGAGCGGGCAGCTCGGCATCTTCGCCAACGGATATTGGGGCCATCCCGAGTACAAGCTGCCGCCCGAGGCCAACCTGATGGCGGTGGCTCATTACCTCGACGGGCTCGCCTGGCAGCGTGAAGTCGCCAAGCTGCACACGATTTTCGGCGGCAAGAACCCGCATCCGAATTTTCTCGTCGGCGGGGCGCCGGCGCCGATTTCGGCGAGCCCGATCGCCGGCGCGAGCGACGCCGCGGCGACGGCGGTCAACGTCGTGACGCTGTCGGAAGCGCGCCAGATCATCAAGACGATGCAGGCCTTCGTCGACGAAGTCTATGTGCCCGACACCCTCGCCATCGCCGGCTTCTACAAGGACTGGTTCCATCGCGGCGAAGGCCTCGGAAATTTCATGACCTACGGCGAGTTCCCGCTCGACGGCAAGTGGGATTCGAAACGCGCGCTGCCGGCCGGCATCATCCTCAATCGCGATTTGTCGCATATCGAGCCGATCGACCTCAACGACCCGGCGCAAGTGCAGGAGTTCGTCTCCCATTCCTGGTACGATTACTCGGCCGGCAAGGACGCTGGGCTGCATCCGTACGACGGCGAGACCGCGCTCAACTATTCCGGGCCGAAGCCGCCCTACGACCAGCTCGAAGTGGACAAGAGCTATTCCTGGCTGAAAGCGCCGCGCTGGCGCGGCAAGGCGATCGAGGTCGGGCCGCTCGCGCGGGTGCTGATGCTGTACGCCAGCGGCCACGAGCCGACGAAGGCGCTGGCCGGCTTCGCCCTGAAGAAACTCGATGCGCCGATCGAGGCGATGTACTCGACGCTGGGGCGCACCGCCGCCCGCACCCTCGAGACCAAGATCATCGCCGACGAGATGACCGGCTGGCTCGACGCCTTGGTCGCCAACGTCAAGGCGGGCGACGTCTCGGTCCAGAACGTCGCGAAATGGGAGCCTTCGACCTGGCCAAGCGAAGCCAAAGGCGTCGGCTTCATGGAGGCGCCGCGCGGCGGCCTCGCGCACTGGATCGTGATCCGCGACGGCAGAATCGCCAATTATCAGGCGGTCGTGCCCTCGACGTGGAACGCGGGACCGCGCGATCCTCAGGGTCATCCCGGCGCCTATGAGGCCGCGCTCGCCGATCGCCACAGGCTCGCCGTGCCGAAGCAGCCGCTGGAGATCCAGCGCACGATCCATTCGTTCGACCCTTGCATCGCCTGCGCGGTGCATGTCGCCGACCCGAACGGCGCGCCGCTGGTCGAAATCGAGGTGAGTTGAGGCGACGCTCACGCTTTGGGGGGAGCGCGGGGTAGCGGTCCTGCGGCGAGCTTCTTCCGGCGCATGAACGAAAAGGGCGAGCGCTTGCCCTTCGACGATTTGCGCACACCGCGTGCGCCCGGCCGGGCTCATCCTCCGAGCGGCGGCGAATCCTCTCTGCCGCTGCAAACCGTCAATATCTTGAATCCTTTGGTTTTCCTCCCTTCGGCCAGTCGTCGGCTTTGGCGGCGAAATCCGGCCGCGGCTGATGGGTGAAATATTCCGCGATATCGACGGCGGTCTGATCGGAGAGCCCGCCCTGTCCCTGCGGGAAATTCGTCCCGCGCGCGATCGGCATGTTTGACTTGACGAAGGCCGCCGCGGTGAAGGTCCGCGCGATCCCTGCGCCGATATTGAACGAGGCGTCGCCCCAAAGCGGCGGAAAGAGCCAGTTGCCGTCGGCCGACTTCGCGCCTTGCCCGTCCGAGCCGTGACAGACGGCGCAGTCGGCCTCGAACAGCGCCTTGCCGCGAACCGGATCGGGCACGAGCTTTGCGTCCACCTTCCCGATCCCGCGTCCCACGATCTTGCTGTCGGCGGCCTGATCGCCCTTCATCCAGGCGATGAATGCGACCATGGCTTTCATGTCCTTGGAATCGTCGGCGAGCCGCGTTCCGTTCATCGAGCGCAAGAAGCAGCCGTTCAGGCGCTGCTCCAGAGAAATGACGCGTCCCGCCCGAGGATTGTTCGCCGGAAACAGGGTCGCGACGCCGTTGAAGGGCGAGGCGTTGGCGACTGTGCCGCCGTTCAAATGGCAGCTGCCGCAGGTCATCTCATCGCCAACGTGATCGGGCAGGAGCGTTTTCGTTTCCGTCATGAGGCGCATGCCGAGGATGAGCTGATCGGCGTTGGGAGCGGCCAGCATTTCGGCGAAGCGCGCCATGGTGAATTTCGCCGGCGCGGTCGACACGGCGGAAAGCGCGTCGCGTTGTTCCTTGATCTGCGCGGCGGTGACGGCGCCGCCCTTGTTTCCCCAGTTCGTGCGCACGAAGGTCAGAATCTCCGCAAGCTCGGCGTCCGTGAGCGAACTGTATTCCGGCATGCTGAACGCGTGCTTCGAAAACCGCGTCGCCGCCTCCGTCCAGCCGGTCAGCGCCAAATGAGTGACGGAGGTTGGGTCGTGGGACAGCACCGACGCATTGCCCGCGAGCGGCGGGAAGACGCCGGGCGCGCCACGTCCGTCGCGCTGATGGCATGCCGAACAAAACTGGTTGTAACCGAGCCCTCCGCGGGTCGTATAGAGGCCTTCCGGAATCGTTCCCGTGGCTCTCGCGACGCTCGGCGCGGCTTCGCGCGTCTCTAGGGATTTGAGAAAATGCCCGACCGCGCCGAGGTCGTCGTCGGTGAAATACTGCGTGCTGTCGTGCACGACCTCCGTCATGTCGCCATAGGCCGCGGCGTGAGCGTTGACGCCGGTTTTCAGGAACTCAGCGATCTCCGGCTCGCTCCACAAATGGCGAAGGCTGACTGCGCGCCAGGGCGGGATGGTCGATCCCGACAGGAAAGACTTGCCGTCCGCCTGCGTGGCCGCCTCCTGCATGCCGATGCCGCGCGGCGTGTGACAGACGCCGCAATGGCCAAGGCCCTCGACGATGTAGGCCCCGCGGTTCCATCGCGCGTCCTTTGACGGGTGTTCAGAGAATTGACGATTGTCCAGGAAGAATGCGTTCCAGAATGCGAGCCCCAGGCGGATGTTGAAAGGGAAGCGCATTTCGCCGGGCTTATTGGCCTGTTCGACCGGCGCCACCCCCTTCAGGAAGTACGCGTAAAGCGCCTCGACGTCGTCGTCCGTGACCTTGGCGAAGGAGGGGTAGGGCATCGCAGGATAGAGATTCTCTCCCTTGGCGTTCACGCCGCGCCGGAGCGCTCCCTCAAATTGGGCGAGCGTGAATGCGCCTATGCCGGTCTTGGGATCGGGGGTGATATTGGTCGAGTAGATGCGGCCCATCGGCGTGTCGAACGCCAAGCCGCCGGCCATCTCCTTCCCGCCCTCGCTGGTGTGGCAGGCGCCGCAATCCCCCAGCCGCGCGAGATAGGCCCCGCGTTCGATGGCGGCCTCATCCATCGGAGGCGCGACGAGCATGGACATCGGCGCGGGCGCCGGCTCGAGCACAAACACGAGAATCCCGCCTGCCGCGGCCACGACGGCCAAGCCCGCGACGACGAGCCGGTTCATGCGTCTTCCCCTCGCCCGTTTTCGGGCGCGCCTTTCTGTTTCGTGGCCGATCAGAGCGGGCCGGATTCGCGCCTCTCAACCCAGGCGAACAGCGCGCCCGCCGCGACAGTCAGCGCCAGAAACCAGACGACGTCAGGCACGCCGGTCATGTCGGGGATGCGGACCTTGCCGTAAGCCGCGACTGGCAGGACATGCGCCTTGACCCAATCGAAGGTCCACGCGTACGCGATTGCTCCCGCCACCATGCCGATCACGCCGACGAGGCCGTGCACGCTGCCGGTCGCGACCGATGCGAGGCCAGCGCCGGGACAATAGCCCCAGATCGCTAGAGCGACGCCGAACACCGCCGCCCCAAGCGCGACGGCCAGGAGGTTGGCGTCCTTGACGTAATATTTCGCCTCGCCCCCATCGACCAGCAACAGAACGCCGAGGCCGCCCACGACAATCGCGGGCAGCAGCACCTTTAGCATCGTGAAGTCGCTGAGACGAAACTGACCTTCGATGACGTCGGAGTCCGTCACCCGGCCGCGTTGCAGCAGCCATCCGAAAGCGAAGCCCATCGCAAGGGCGAGACCTGCGCTGCCGGCGATCATCGGCGCGCTCCTGTCGCCTGACGGCCGAACAGCAGCGCGGAAGCGGCCAGCGCGCTCGCGAACATCACGACAAGGAACACCCAACTCGACAACGCCAGCTGCATTCCGCCCGAGAGGCCGTGACCGCTCGTGCAACCGCCGGCGAGCCGCGCTCCATACATGATGGCCGCGCCGCCGAGGAAGGCGCCCGCAAAGCGCTTGAGCACCGAGGGGCCGAACCGCTCGCGCCAGAAGCGCGGCACGAATTCAATGCGAAAGGTTCCCGTCATCAGCGAGGAGACGAACGCGCCTGCGAGAATGCCGACGAGAAACAGGACGCCGTAGTCCCACGCGAACGGCATCGACGCCCAATAGGCGTTGGTCGCGGCGGCTTCGTCCCCGATGACCGCTGCGGCGACCGGCTGACCGACGCGCGACAGCGCCGTGGTGACGCCAAGCGGGTCCTTCGCGACCGCAAACGCGATCCAGCTGAGGACGCCGAGGCCGACGCCGGCCAGGTAGGGCGAAAAATCGATGCGTCGGGTCGCGACTGAATCTCTAACGATCGGCCGGGTGATTGACGACATCGCTGGCATCCTCTCGTACTCCGTTCTCCCTCGCCGCGGATCAGCCTTCCCGACCTCGGATCAGCCGTCGTTTCCCCGATAGGGCTTGAATCCATAGTGCTCGAAAATCTTCAGGGCGTCAGGCGAGCGGATGAAATCGATCCACAGCTTGGCGGCGTCGGGATGGGGCGCGCCGGCGACAACGGCGCCCGCATAAATCGCGGTGGTGTTTTGCTGGTCGGGGATGTCGACGTGCGAGATCGGATGACCGACCTCCTCCTGAAAGATCGCTTCGGACTGCCATGTGACGCCTGCGTCGGCGCGGCCCAGCATGAGATAGAGCGGCGTCTGGCGGTGGTGGATATGCGTCAATATGGTCGTCCCGTTCGCGACCTTGTCCTCATAGACGGCTTTCGCGAGCGCGTCGCCGCCGGCTTTGGTCAGCGAGGCCTTGATTTGATGGGCGACGCCTTCGAACGCCGGATTGGGCATCACCAGCTTGACCTCGGGTTTGCCGAGATCGACGAGGCCGGCGACATGCGCAGGATTGCCCTTCGGAACCATGATCGTCAGCGTATTCGTAGCGTAGGGCGCAGCCGGCGCAGCGAGCAGCCCGTCGGAGATGAGCTGCTTGACCTTGTTGAAGCCGGCGAAATAGGCGTCGGCTTTGACCGTCCAGGTCATGTTGCCGGACGTGATCGTGCCGCCGCTCTGAATTTGCTTGATGAGCAGGCCTGGCGGGATCGTCTCCCAATAGATCTTGCCTTTGAATTCCGGGTGCAACTCCTCGAACTTGCGCACCAACGGCGCCATGGCGAAAAAGTAATTGCCGCCGACAAACAGCGAGAGCTTGGGATCCATCGGATCGCCGTGGAAATCGGCGAGATCGTCGATCTCCGGCTCGGTGAACACGAGGCCCTTGTCGGCGACGTCGCTGTTCTCGCCGCGCTGCCAAGGCGGATAGACCTCGGGCCTGGCCAAAGGCGTCGGCGGGGCCTCAGCGTGGGCCGTCGCGGCGAGGATGCATAGAGCGAACAGCCCGGCGACGCCCGCGCGCCCGAAAACGCCAGATATTGCGCGGTCCTTATTTCGCAAAGGAGAAGCCGGCCGCCGCCAACTCGGGCAGCGTTCCCACCATTCCAGGAGTCAGCACGACGCCGGGGACGAGATGATTGGTGAGTTCTGCGGCCATCGCCTCGTGCGACAGTTTGTCGGGATTCGCGTCTGCGGCCATCAGCTTCTCTGTCACTTCCCAGATCGAGTTGTGGCAGCCGATGAAGACGAGGCCGCGCCGTTGCAGGGCCGGAATGGAGTTGTTGTGCCCGGAGAAGACGCCATCTGGATTCTCGAAGTCCTTGGCGTCCGCCTCGGCGGCCTTCTGCTCCACGATGAATGTGTTGCGGTCGATCTTCGCGAGCTTCGCCAGCTGATACTTGTCCCACGTCGCCTGATCGAGCAGGGCGAGATGCGCGGGCCCGTGGGTCGCCGAAACGCAGAGAAAATCCGGATGTCTGAACGCAAAGACCTGAGCGTTCGTCGCGTTGCGCATCAGATTGAGCCAAGTGCCCGCAACGTCGACGTTGTCGAACACCTGCTTCGGCCCGCCGCGATAGGCGAGCACTTCGCTGAGCGCCTCGTGATCCCATGTGTCGGGGGAAGTGAGGATCATCGGCACGGTCGTGAAGTCGCGCCGGCGCGGCGCCTTGGCGAGGCGTGCGGCGAGATCGGCGAGCGTGTTCGCGCCGTCCGGCAGCGTCATCGTCTCCGTCGCGCTCGCAGCGGTCACGAGACCGGACGCGCCGGCGGCGAGGCCCAGCCCCATCGACAGCAGAGCCGAACGGCGTCCCAATGTGATGGCGTTCAAGGCCTCTCCTTGCGATAGATCTCGTTGCGCCGCTCTCATGACCTCAGTATTTCGCTTTGACCGGCGAGGAAATATCCCTCCGTCGCATTCGCGCCGCTCGCGGCGGCCAGCGCCAGCGAACCCACGCCGGCACGCGCGAAAAACTTCGACCAATTCTTCATCTGGCCCCCAATCCGTGTTCGGTCGCGGCGTTGAGGTTCGAGCCTTCGCGCGATTCGGCGTGACCGTCTCATTGCGCGCCGACGAAGTCGTGCGCTTTCCGGAGGCGGTTTCCAGCCTCAAGGCCCGCGTCGGCTTGACGACGGCATATGCCGCCGGCTTGCGCGTTTCCGAAGTCGTCGGTCAACTTATCTCGCAGACCTCGCAACCGAAGAGCTGGCGGTGCATCCAGCAGCCCACGCAAAATCCGAGAACACCCTCAAGCCATGTCAGCGTGAAACAGGCGGCTACCACGGCGATAATCCATACGTTAGCCACATGGAAAAGCCGAAGGGTCAAACAGGTAACCCCAAGCGCACCTCCCAGAGTCCAGGCAAAGCGCTTGGGGGGGATCGGCTTCCAGACCGGCCGCATTTTCATGGTAATCAGCGTCCCCAGAATCCCTACCGGGCTTAGAGGCGTCAAGCCAAAGATGGCCGCTATCGCCATGTCAAAGATCACGAATGGCCCAACGTAAATAACAGGATCAAGCTGCGGGGCTGCAAGCAGAATGAAAATCGTTGTGCCCGAAATAATGTTCAGCAAACCGGCCCGAGCCCTCGTTGCAGTCTCGTTGACGCAAGGGCTCTGATATCCGGTAACCGGCTGGCCCATGGCCCACCAAGGAATCGTAAAAAAAGTTACAGCCTGTGTAGTTGCCGTCTGTGTAGTTGCCGTCGACATAATCTCACCATTTGCATATTCGGAAAACGGCCTTCGCGGCGCTCCTTTTCATCCCTCTTTCTGCGCTTCCTAATAAGTATACCGGGGACGCGGGTACTGTCCACGGCCAGCTTATGAAAGCCGCTTGATCAGGAAATTGTAGGTGCCGCCGTCCTGCTTCGAACTCGAGCAATTCGTTGCCGGTGGTGCGGCAGAAAGCCTGGAAATCGGCGACGGAGCCGGGGTCGGTCGAAAGGACGCGCAGTGTCTCGCCAGTGGGCACGTCCTTCAGCATTTTCTTCGCCTTGAGGATCGGCAGCGGGCAGTTGAGGCCTTTCGCGTCGAGAAGATGTTCAGCCATGATTCTATTCCTCACCGTTTCTTTGGTGTTCCGGCCCTGCGCTTCCGCGGAGCCGATCCGCGGAGCCGAGTTGCTGTCAAATGTAAAGGTTGATGTCGGACTTCAGCGCGTCCTCCATAAAGGACGCCGCGCCGCCGAGGGTCAGCCCCCCGATCATGTCCTCGAGTTTGTATTCGAAGAGATCCATGGTCATCTGGCAGGCGATCATGTGGACGTCGAACTCGATCGCCGCCTCGCGCAACTCCTCGATCGTCGCGACGCCCTTCTTCTTGATGAAGGTCTCCATGTACTTGGTGGTGAAGGCCGTGACCCCGGGCAGCATGCCGACCAGATTCGGCATCGGCATGTGCATGCCCATCATCGGCAGTTTCATCGCCGGATTGCCGAGCGTATTGACCTGGAGATCGAGCTTCTTCCGCAGCAGCGACAATCCATAAAAGGTGAAGAACATGGTGACGTCGACGCCCATCGCGGCGGCGGTCGTCGCCAGGATGAAAGGCGGATACGCCCAATCGAGCGTACCCTTGGTGACGATGATGGTCATCGACTTGGCGTTATTCAATTCGCTGGACGACATTCTCGTCCCTCCCTTGGATCCGATGGAGACCGTGTGCGTTCGATCTTCGTATGATCATACATGAATATGTCATCACGACAATTGTCAATGGCGTCGCACCCGCCTGCGGCGCGAAAATCAACGGGCGCCCGCGAAAAACCGGCCTCGCGGCTCGCTTGTCCCCCGGCTCACGCGCCGCGAGTGGTCAGATTGAGCGGAGCGTGAGACGGTCTGGCGGCGGCGCGGGTGGAAGCGTTCTCGCCAGGCGCATACCAATCGAGCTTGTCGCGCAACATCACCACCGTTCCGACGATCACGATCGAGGGCCCGCGCAGTTCGGCGGCGCGCGCCTTCGCGGCCAGGGTCCCGAGCGTCGCGACGACGCGCTGGTTGACCCGCGTGGCGTTGTCGACGATCGCGGCGGGCAAATCCGCGCTCGTCCTCACCCTTTCTTTGGCGTTCCGGCCCCGCGCTTCTGCGGAGCCGAGTTGCTGTCAAATGTAAAGGTTGATGTCGGATTTCAGCGCGCTTGCCATATAGGTCGCGGCGCCGGCGAGGATCGGTCCCTCGATCATGTCCTCCATCTTGTAATCAAAGAGGTCCATGGTCATCTGGCAGGCGATCATCTTGACGTCGGACTCGATCGCGGCCTGGCGCAGATCCTCGATCGTCGCGACGCCCTTCTTCTTGATGAAGGTCTCCATGTACTTGGTGGTGAAGGCCGTGACCCCGGGCAGCATGCCGACCAGATTCGGCATCGCCATGTGCATGCCCATCATCGGCAGTTTCATCGCCGGATTGCCGAGCGTATTGACCTCCAGATCGAGCTTCTTCAGCAGCAGCGGCAATCCATAAAAGGTGAAGAACATGGTGACGTCGACGCCCATCGCGGCGGCGGTCGTCGCCAGGATGAAAGGCGGATACGCCCAGTCGAGCGTACCCTTGGTGACGATGATCGTCATCGACTTGGCGTTATTCGATTCGCTGGACGACACTCTCGCCCTCCCTTGGATCCGATGGAGACCGTGCGCATTCGACCTTCGTATGATCATGCATACATATGATGATATATGAATATGTCATCAATATGTCATCGCGACAATGGTCAATGACGTCGCACTCACATGCGGCGCGAAAATCAACGGACGCCCGCGAAAAAAACCGCCTCGTGGCCAGCCTGTCCCCGGATCAGGCGCCGCGAGCGGTCAGATTGAGCGGGGCGTGAGACGGTCTGGCGGCGGCGCGGGTGGAAGCGTTCTCGCCGGGCGCGTACCAATCGAGCTTGTCGCGCAGCGTCACGACGGTCCCGATGATCACGATCGAGGGCCCGCGCAATTCGGCGGCGCGCGCCTTGGCGGCCAGCGTTCCGAGCGTCGCGACGACGACGCGCTGGTTGACCCGCGTGGCGTTGTCGACGATCGCGGCAGGCAGGTCGGCGCTCGCCCCCCGGGCGACGAACTCGCGCGTCAGCGTCTCCAGATTGCGCAACCCCATATAGATCGCGACGGTCTGGCGCGGCTGCAGCAGCGCCGTCCAGTCGAGGTCGATCTTGCCGTCCTTGCCGTGGCCGGTCACGAACACGCAGGCTTGCGCATGGTCACGGTGGGTCAGCGGAATGCCGGCGTAGGCGGAGGCGCCGATCGCCGCGGTCACTCCCGGGCAGACTTGAAACGGAACGCCGTGCTCGGCCAGCGTCTCGATCTCTTCGCCGCCGCGGCCGAACATGAACGGGTCGCCGCCCTTGAGCCGGAGCACCCGCTTGCCTTGCTTGGCGAGTTTGACGAGCAGCGCGCTGATCTCTTCCTGCGGCAATTCGTGATTGTCCGGACGCTTCCCGACGTAGATGCGCTCGGCCTCGCGCCGCACGAGGTTCATGACGCCTTCGTCGGTCAACCGGTCGTACAGCACCACGTCGGCCTTCTGCATGAGCCTGAAGGCGCGGAACGTGATGAGGTCCGGATCGCCGGGCCCCGCTCCGACCAGATAGACCTCTCCCTGCGGCGATTCGCGCGCTCCGCCCCAGCGCTCGATCTCCCTCGCGAGATGCGCGTCCGCTGCGCTCTCGTTGCCTGCCAGCGCCGCTTCGGCGATCGGACCTTCGAGCACCGTTTCCCAGAAGCGGCGGCGCATCGTCTGGGACGGGATCGCCGCCGCAACGCGTCCGCGAAAGCCGGCCATCAGGTAGGCGAGCCGGCCGTAGGCTGCGGGGATCAGCGACTCGAGCCGCGCTTTCAGCATGCGACCCAAAATCGGCGAGGCGCCGCCGGTCGAAACGGCGATCACGAGCGGACTGCGGTCCACGATCGAGGGCATGATGAAATCGGAGATCTGCGGCCGGTCGGCCGCATTGACCAGCGCGCCGGCGCTTTTCGCCGTCGCGCGCGCCGCCTCGGTCAGGCGTTCGTCGTCGCTGGCGATGAAGCAGAGCGCCGGGCCCGCGAAATCCTCGCGTTCCGGATCGCGCGCCGCATGCTGGAAATTGGGCTTCTCTCGGAGCGCGAGGAATTCGTCGCTCAGTTCGGGGGCGAACGCGGTGACGCGAGCGCCGGAGCGCAAGAGAAGCTCGGCGCGCCGCGCCGCCACCAGTCCGCCCCCGACCACGACTGCCGGGCGGTCGCGCATGTCGAGGAAGATCGGCAAGTCGCGCATTACCGTCGCATGCCTCGATTTAGGGCGGCCGTCCGCGCGCTCGAGGCCGACGCCTCGAGCGCGACATTCGCAGCGGGCGAGGACGCGCCGACGCGCTTGCCGCGCGCGAAGTCGACGAAGCGTTCGACCCAAGGATGCGCGAGCGTGTCGCGCAAATGGCTGAAGCTGGCCATGAGGGAGCCGATCACAACGCCGTCGTGGCGGCCGTCGACGCCCGCGCCGCGCCGGACACGGTAGGCGAACTCGATCTCGGGCGCGAGACCTTCGAGCGCAGCGTAATGAAACTCATGGGCGGG
Source organism: uncultured Alphaproteobacteria bacterium (assembly GCA_963805295.1). Classification (GTDB taxonomy): domain Bacteria; phylum Pseudomonadota; class Alphaproteobacteria; order Rhizobiales; family Beijerinckiaceae; genus Roseiarcus. The sequence continues at coordinate 85,505 of CAWDTW010000074.1, forward strand.
GAACACGCCGGCGCCGACGCTCCAGGGCGCCTTGCCCGTCTCCTCAAGGACGACGAGGCCGCGCCCCTGGGGCCCGCCGTGCATTCTTGCGTCCGCGGGAATCGCGCCAACCATCGGGCGCCGCTCGTCGCCCCAGGCGATCGAACGGCTCAGGTACATGAGCCCTCCGCATTCCGCATAGGTCGGCAGGCCGTCGGCGATCGCAGCGCGAATGCTCGCGCGCATCGAGACGTTTGCGGCGAGCCGGGGCGCATGGGTCTCGGGGAATCCCCCGCCGATGAACAGGCCGTCGCTGTCCGGCAAGCGTTCGTCGCGCAAAGCGTCGAAGAACGCGAGCCGCGCGCCCGCGCGCTCGAACGCTTCGAGATCGTCCTCGTAATAGAAGCCGAACGCCTCGTCGCGGGGGACCGCGATGCGGACGTCTTGCGCTCGCGGACGCACGATCGGGGCGAGCGCCGCCGGAAGGGCCTGCGCGTTCGCCGCGATTTCGCGAACGCGGGTCAGATCGACGCTTCTGGCGACCGCGTCGCGGGCGCATTCGATGATTGCGTCGCTCTCGGCCGTCTCGCCCGGCGTCGTCAGGCCGAGATGGCGCTCGCGCACGACAACGCCCTCATCGCGGCCGACCGCGCCGAGCACCGGAATGTCGGTATAGCGCTCCAGCGCCTGCCGCAGCGCGGCGGTCTGCCGTTCCGATCCGACCTTGTTGAGAATGACGCCCGCGATGGGCGCGTCGCGGTCGAAGGCGGCGTAGCCCTGCACCAGGGGCGCCACTCCGCGCGCCATGCCGTAGGCGTCGACGACAAGCAGGATCGGCGCGCGCAGGAGCTTCGCCAGCGCGGCGCTGGAATTCGAGCCCTCGAGATCGACTCCGTCGTGAAGGCCCTTGTTGCCCTCGATCAGGGCGACGTCGGCCTCCCGCGCGTAACGGGCGAAAGTCGTCAGGACTTCGGTCCGCGTCTGGGTGTTGAAGTCGAGGTTGTAGCAGGGGCGGCCGCTCGCCCGCTTCAGCCACATCGGGTCGATATAGTCAGGCCCTTTCTTGAAGGTCTGAACGTCGTGGCCCTTTTGGCTCAGCGCCGCCGCCAGCCCGATCGAGATCGTCGTCTTGCCGGAGGATTTGTGGGTTGCCGACAGGAACAGACGCGCCACGGCGTCACGCCGCCGCCGCGAGGCGGTTCCTGTCGCGCGCGAGCCAAAGCGCCCTGGCGTGTCTTTCGGCGCCGGCGGCGTCCGCGGCGGCGCCCAGCGCCTTCAAGGCGATCGCGAGCGTGCCGACGATCGCCGCCTCGCCGTACTCGTCGCCGATCTCGCCGCGCCACAGGGCGGCAAGCCGGGTCAGGTCCATCAACTCGTCCGGCGCCTGCCGCGGCTCGATCATCGGCGGCCAGCGCTCTTCATCGAGCTGGCCCTCGACCACGGTCATCACCTCGCACGGCTTGTTGGGCCGACGCTCGATCTCGCCGCCCTCGCCGCGAAAGACGGCGAGACGAGGCTGACCCAGGAGCGCGCCGGCGCCGCGATGGATAGCCATGTAGCCCGGATGGAAGACGCCCTGAAGCATACAGGGCGCGCCGAACGGATTGAGCATGCGCGCGAACGTATGCACGGGCGAACGCAGGCCCAGAATCGGGCGCAGCTCGAGCATGTCCGCGATCTTCGGGCTCAGGGCGTCGATCGGAAGATAGGCCAAATTGCGCGCCGCAAGGGCGTCGGCCGCCTCGTCGAGACTCGCCGATGCGGGAACGCCCAGCGCCTGCAGCGCGGCGCCCGTGTAAATTCGGCCTTCCGTGTGCGCTTCCGCGCCATGCATGAAAACCCGCCAGCCGTTGCGCGCGAGAATGAGCGCAGAGAGGACGAACCAAGGCAATTGCCTGCCCTTGCCGGCGTAGGACGACCAGTCGACGTCGACGTGCGGCGCGTGGCCCGGCGCCAGGATGGCGGCGCGGGCGGCGCGGACGAATCCGGCGATCTCCGCCGGGCTCTCCTCCTTCACGCGCAAGAGCATCAGGAAGGCGCCGAGCTGCTCCGGCAGCGTCTCGCCTGCGAGGATCATCGCCATCGCCTGTTCGGCTTCCTCGATCGTCAGCGAGCGGGTCAGCGTCTTGCCGCGGCCGAGGATGTTGATGAACCGGGCGAAGGGATGAGGTTGGCGCTTCATGGCGCTTCAGGTCCTTGTCGCAATCTCGCGCTCGGGGCCCACCGGCAGGAACGGCATGAGCCTAAGCGCGAGAGTGACCAATAGCATGGAGAGCGAGATTCCGCTCACCCCGAGGAGCGCCTCGGGCAGCGAGGGAACGTAACGGGCGACTTCGCCGTCGAAGAACGAACTCGACACCTGCATCCCCGGGAAGATGTCGAGCGGATAGGCTTGGCCGCCGATGATGATCGACGTAGAGCTGGCAAAGGCCGCCGATCAGGAACAGCGTCGCGGCGGCCGTGATCGCCATGCGGCCCTTTTGACCGGGGGACGGATACGCCAGGATGCCGAGCGGGACGAGCGAGCCGATGACGATCTGGCCGAGCCAGAAGACGAGCGGATAGACGCCGCCGTCGCGCAGCAGGAACAGTTCCACGCCGCTGGCGCCCCGCCGAATAGAACATTGGTCAGGTGCTGGACGGCGGTGAAAAAGAGCACCGCCAGCGAAAAGATGATGAGCAAGCCCTGAAAGCTGCGCCGCATTTCCGCCGTCATCAGTTCCTGGCGCGTCTCGCGGCACATCATCAAGAGCACGAGAACCGTGAACGAGAGGCCGTAGAGGAAGGAGGCGGCGATGAACAGCGCGGCCATGATCGCCGAGTCGTAGGCCTCGCGCGCGATGAGGAAGCCGAAGATCGAGCCGGTGCCGGTCGTCAGCACCAGACGCCAGACGAACGCCAGCCAACCGACCGCCTTGCCCAGCGTCGCCGACTTCGAGGCGCGCCGATCCATCATCGTGAACAGGTACGCCGCGACGATGATGACGAAGCCGGTGTAAAGGTAGATGTTCCAGGCGAAGATCGACTTGAAGTTGTTGTGCGTCATCGCGATGAAGACGCGCATGGGCCATCCGAGGTCGAGCACGAGAACCATCAGACCGCCGGCGAGCAGGGAGACGGCCAGAATGCCGGAGAGCCGCGCGTAAGGCTTGTAGGCGAGCCGGTTGAAGACGGAGCGAGATCGAGGCGACGTTGAGCGCGCCCGAGGCGGCGACGATGAGGAACACGGCGAACACGTGCGGCGTTCCCCAGACGATCTGATTGCTCATGCCGGTGACGATATGGCCGTGCTCTTCCATATAGAGCGCGGCGCCGAGGCCGAGCGCCAGCAGCGCGACATGCAGCGCGATGAGCCCCCAGAAGAGGGGGGTGTGATCGTCGAGCTTTCGAAACGCCAACTTCGCCATCGGTGCGCCAGTATGAGATTCAGAGGTTCTGGTATCGGACGCCGGTGTTCAGACCGAGATCGGCGCGGATCTGCTCGCTCGCCCGCGCGCGAACCGCCTTGGCGATGTCGCTCTCGGGATCGTTGAGATCGCCGAAGGTCATGGCGCCGCCGCCTTTGGCGGAACACGCCTCGACGCAGGCCGGCTGACGGCCCGCATCGATGCGGTGCACGCACATCGTGCAGCTCTCGACCGAGCCTTTGCCGCGCGGCGCCCACGGCTTCTGGTCGTCGATCGGCTCGGCCACGAAGGAGCGCGCCTTGTAGGGGCAGGCCATCATGCAGTATCGGCAGCCGATGCAGATGTGCTTGTCGACGAGCACGATGCCGTCGGCGCGCTTGAACGAAGCGCCGGTCGGACAGACCTCGACGCACGGCGGATCGTCGCAGTGCTGGCACATGACCGGCAATTCGCCGCTCCAGCCGGTCTTGGGATCGCGCAGAGTAACCTTGCGGATCCATTGCGCGTCCGTTTCGCGGTTCCCCGAGCCGCCCCATCCGTTCTCTTCGCGGCACGCCGTCACGCAGTGATCGCAGCCGTCGCCGCACTTGTTGATGTCGATCAGCATGCCCCAGCGGACCTTGGACGACACAGGCTCGCCCGGCGCCCGCGCTGGCGCGGATCCGGCGCCGAAGGCGTAGAGGGTGACGCCGGGAGCGAGCGCGGTCGCGGCGAAGGCGCCTGCGCCTCGCAGGAACGCGCGCCTGTCGGCCTCCGGCTCGTCCTCGCGCGAAATCAATCTGGTCATGGCCGCGCCTCGCGCAGGTAGTCGTTGAGCGTCGCGACGTCGCGTTTGGCCTCCGGGTCGGCGAATGAGGCCTTCACCGCCGCCGAGTCCGGCTTCGAGACGTGGCACTCGAAACAGTCGATCGACACCAACTCGTAGTCGTGGCAGGAGCGGCAGAAATGCTTCGGATTGTCGTAGCCGACGGGCTGGCCGTCCGGACCATTGACGACATGGCAGTTCACGCAACGGCGGATGCTGAAGTCCCCGCCCCGGATGCCCTCGTGCACCGTCTCGTCGCGCTGCTTCATGAGCATGGTCATGTGGTAGCGGCGCATGAAGGCGTTGTCGCGCACGCAATGCTCGCCTCTGCCTTTCGGAATCGTCGGCATTGGCGTGCGGCCCGCGCTCTCATCGGCGACGGCGACTGCGGCGAGCGCCGCTGCGGCGACAAGCGCGGCGAGGGCGAACGCGGCTGTGCGTGCGCGCGCCACGGATTACTCCCCGAGACCCATCTGGATGTAGCCGGTCGGGCAGACGTCCATGCAGATGTGGCAGCCGATGCACATCTTGTAGTCGGTGTAGACGTAGCGCCCGACCGCGCGCTCCTTCTTGGGCACGCGCTTCACCGCCGTCTGGGGGCAGTAGATGACGCACTGGTCGCATTCGAAGCACATGCCGCAACTCATGCAGCGCTCGCCCTCCTTGCGCGCCTGAGCCTCGCTGAAGGCGACGATGCGCTCGCCGAAATCGCCGAGCACCTTGTCGGCCTCGACATGACGCTCCTCGCGGCGGGCTTCGCTCGACATAGGAGAAGTGGCCCTTGAACAAGGCATCGTGCGGAATGATCTGGGTCGCGCCGCGGTCCTCGTAATTGTGAACCGCGAACTTCTTTCCGTCCGTTCCGGACTCCTGGCGATGGTCGTAGGGCGACGGATCGAGACGGCGGTTGTGCAGTTCCGCGAGCAGGTTGAACTGATGCGTGTCGACCTTCGGCCGGCGCTCGCCGAGTTGGCCGGCCAGAAAGTCGCTGATCGTCTCGGCCGCGATGCGGCCGTGGCCGATCGCGGTCGTCAGGAGATGCGGGCGAAGCGCGTCGCCGCCGGCGAAGTGCTTGGGCATCTTCTTGACCTGGTAGACCGGGTTGATCGCGATCGCCCCGCGGCCGCCGTCGAGCCGCTGCAGTCCGTCGGCGAAATCCGCCATCTGGCCGATCGCCGAGATGATCATGTCGCACTCGATCTCGTATTCGGTGCCTTCGATCGGCTGCGGGGTCATGCCCTTCATCGTGCACTTGCAGACGCGCAGCGCGCGCGCGAGGCCTTTTTCGTCCTTCAGAACTTCGAGCGGCATCACCCCGCCGAGGATTTCGATGCCTTCGCGCTTGGCGTCCTCGCGCTCACGCTCGGCCGCCGTCATCTTCTCGACCGGGAAGAGGGAGGTGAGAACCGCCTTCACGCCCTCGCGGCGCAAGGTTCCGGCGACGTCGGTCGCGGTATGGCCGAATTCCTCGTTGATCGGGACGTCGTGGGCGTGGGCCTGGCCGATATGGCCGAGACGGCGCGCGACCGAGGCGACGTCGATCGAAGTGTCGCCGCCGCCGACCACGACGATGCGCATCGCCGTCGAGAACACCCAGCCGCGATTGAAGGCGTCGAGGAAGTCGACGCCGGTGATGCAGTTCTCGGCGTCCGCGCCCGGAACCGGCAGCGGCCGTCCCTTCTGCGCCCCGATCGACCAGAAGATCGCGTCGAAATCGCGCTCGAGCTCCTCGATCGAGACGTCGCGCCCGACCTTGACCCCGCAGCGCGCCTCGATGTCGCCGAGCGCCAGAATGCGGTCGATCTCGGCGTCGAGCATGTCGCGCGGGGTGCGGTAGCCGGGGATGCCGAAGCGCATCATGCCGCCGAGCTGGTCGTGAGCCTCGAAGATCACGACGGCGTGCCCTTTGCCGCGCAGGAAATGCGCCGCCCCGAGACCGGCCGGGCCGCCGCCGATGACCGCGACCCTCTTGCCGGTGAGAGCAGGGGCCGCAGGCAACGCGATCTTGTTCTCGATCGCCCAGTCGCCGACATATTGCTCGACCGCGTTGATGCCGACGAAGTCGTCGACTTCGTTGCGATTGCAGCCGTCCTCGCAGGGCGCCGGACACACGCGCCCCATGACGGAGGGAAACGGATTGGCCTCGACCATGCGGTTGAACGCGTAGTGCTGCCAGGGCATGCCGGCGACCGGCGGCTTGTCCATGCCGCGCGCGATGGCGAGCCAGCCGCGGATGTCGTGGCCGGACGGGCAACTGCCCTGGCAGGGCGGGGTGCGATGGACGTAAGTCGGGCATTTGTAGGTGTGGTCGGCCTGGAAGATCTTGGTCGTCAGGTCGTCCCACGCCCAAGGCGTCTTGCCGCTTTCGAACCGGCGAAACGTCAGCTTTTTCGGACCGGCTGCTTCGTTCATTGCCCTAGTCTCCTCAAGACGCCGTCGCGGCGACGCCTTCCTTGGCGTCGAGTTCGTCGGCCTGCCTCGAGCCGGTGAGCACGATCGCGTTCGACACCATCTGGTGGACGCTGACGATCAACTCCCTGTCGAAGCCGTATTTCGGCAGAACCTTGGAAAACTGCGATTTGCAGATCGCGCAGATCGCCGCCATGTGCGTCACGCCGTGTTCGTCGGCGACCTCGCGCAGCGCGCGCATTCTCGGCTGCGCGCCCTTGGTGCGAATGTCCATCAGTTCGTCGGTCAAGCAGGCCGCCGCCGCCGCCGCAGCAGAACGTGTTCTCGTGGGTGGTTTCCGGCGCCATGTCGAAATAATGGTTGCAGACGGCCCGCAGCACGGCCCGCGGAATCTCGAACTGCCCGCCCGGCTTGGAGCCCATGCGCGAGGCGCGCGCGACGTTGCACGAATCGTGGTACGTCAGACGGATATGGTCGTTCTTCGACTTGTCGAGGCGCAGCTTGTCCTTCTCGATGAGATCGAAGGTGAATTCGCAGATGTGCTGCGGAACGGGATAGGCCGGGTCGAGGAAGTCGAGCGGACCGGCCAGCGTATTGAGGAAGCTGTAGGCGACCCGCCAGGCGTGGCCGCATTCGCCGAACACGAGCCGCTTGACCTTGAGATCCTCGGCCGCCTTGCGGATGCGCAGCGCCACCTTCTGCATGTTGTCGTGCGAGCCGATGAAGATGCCGAAATTCGCCGCCTCGGAGGCGTAGGAGCTGAGCGTCCACTTGACTCCGGCCTCATGGAAGACCTTGGCGTAGCCGATCAGCCCTTCCATGTGGGGAGAGGCGAAGAAGTCCGCGCTCGGCGTCACCAGCAATATGTCGGCGCCGGGCCGATCGAGCGGCAACTCGACGCGCACGCCGGTCTCTTCTTCGATGTCGTCCTCGAGGCCCTCGAGGGTCGCCTTCAGCGCCTTCGGCGGCAGGCCGAGGTTGTTGCCGATCTTGAAGACCTTGCCGATGATCTCGTTGGAATACTTCTGACCGAGGCCGATCGTGTCCATGATGTCGCGCGCGGCCATCGAGATTTCGGCCGTGTCGATGCCGTAGGGACAGAACACCGAGCAGCGGCGGCACTGCGAGCACTGGTGGAAGTAGGTGTTCCAGTCGGCCAGCACCTCTTCGGTGAGGTCTTCGGCGCCGACCAGCCAGGGCAGGTATTTGCCGGTCCAGGTGAAGTGACGGCGGTAGACCTTGCGCAACAGGTCCTGACGAGCGACGGGCATGTTCTTCGGGTCGCCGGTGCCGAGAAAGTAATGGCACTTGTCGGTGCAGGCGCCGCATTTGACGCAGGAATTGAGATAGACCCGCAACGCCCGCGAGCCCTCGACGAGTTCGCCGAGCCGGGCGATCGCCTTGTCATGCCAGCCATCAACGAGCTTTCCCGGAAAGCCGAGCGACTCCTGCATCGCGGGGGACGCGGGATACGGCTTCGAGTTCGCCATCGCGCCCGGGCACAGCACGGGCATCTCGAGCGGATCGCCGTGAGAAAGGTCTTCGGTCTTCATGTCGGCATCGGCGGCCATGCGACCCTCCTCAAGCTCGCCTGGCCGCGGCTTCGAGACCCGCAGGCGGCGCATGCCGCTTTTCGCGCGTGTTGTCGGCCTGATTGCGCGAGGGACTGAAGAAGACGCCGGGCGCATGCAGCAGCTTGGAAAACGGGAAGACGATCATCAACGCCGCGACCAGCGCGAGATGGACGAGCAGCGCGGGGTCGGCCGGCAGGGGCTTCCAGTCGAACAGCATCAGGCCGAGAAAGAACGCCTTGGTCTCGACGATGTCGGTTCGCGCGACGAGGTTCAGCGTGAGCCCGCTGAGGCCGATCGCCAGAATGAGCGCCAGCATCAGGTAGTCGGAGGCGCGGCTGATGTAGCGGACCCGGTCAACGACGATGCGCCGCGCGAACAGCGCCGCCAGCGCCGCCACCATGGCCAGGCCGAACAGCACGCCCAAAGGTTGAACGAGCGCCACGACCATCGGGACCGGCTGGAGGAAATAGCGCAGATGGCGCAACAGCACGGCCGCCAGCGTGACGTGAAAGACCCAACCGAAAAGCCAGATCCATTTGTTGGACTTGAACAGGCTCTCGAACAAGACGACTTCGCTCGCCATCCGCAGCGCCACGCCGCCTCGCGTCACTGGCGCGGGGGTCGTGGGAATGCGCAGCGGCGTCGGCGTGCCGGCGTATTGCCAGACCCGAAGGCCGAGACCGCCGAACAGAACGGTCGTCGCGGCATAGAACAGCGCTGCGTAGACGACGGTCGCCACTCACTCCTCCCATCGCCCGCGGGCTCAATCAGCCCGCAAGCGTCATTGAACGCTCTTTCCGACCCGGATGGATCAGACGCAGCCGGTCGGCTTCGGCAGGCCGGCGATCTTGCACGCCTGTTTCGCCGGGCCATACGGAAACAGGGTATAGAGGTACTTCTGGTCGCCCTTTTCCTTGCCGTATTTCTTCGTCATCTCCTTGACGAGGATGCGCACGGCCGGAGCGATCTGATATTCTTCGTAATAGTCGCGTAGGAAGTTGACGACTTCCCAGTGTTCCGGACTCATGTCGATGTTTTCGCCCTTGGCGATCAGCTCCGCGAGCTCAGGGGCCCACTCGCCGATGTCGGTAAGGTAGCCTTCTTCGTCGTGCGGGATGGACATCCCGTTGAATGCGTATGCGGACATAACCTTCTTCTCCTTTTTGCTTCCCCGATGAAGCGCAGACCGCCTGCGTCAGAGCCAAGCGCAGACGCGAGCGTGGCTCGCGGCCAGATCGACGAAGCCGTCGTATCCGACGACCTTCACCCCATCGGCCAAATCCTCCGTCTTGAGGCCGCGCGCGGCGAGATCGGGCCCAAGCGCATAGACTTCGCATCGCGCGCGGCTCTCCTCGATTGTCCGGGCGAAGGTCGCGCCCTTGCGCGCGCCGAACACGCCGTCCTCGATCATCAGCAGCGCGTCGCCTGGCAACACATGCCCGAATGCGGTCGCCATCGATCCGCGCTCGAAAGGAGACTTGTTGACTGTGTGAAGCGTTGACATCGATGCGACCTCAGAAGCTCAGGACCACGTCGCTCTCGCCGATGATCCGCGCCATGTCGGCACGATCGACGAGATGGATCGAGGGCTTTTCCGCGTAATCCTCGTTTTCGTCCTCGTAGACGATCGGCATGAGGTCGGCCTCGCGCAGACCCCGCTCCTTCAAGGACTCCCGTTCGACATAGAGCTTGCGCACTTCGAAATCGCCGAGCGCGCGATAGGTCTTGGAGAAATTCTTCATGCCGATGCCGGCGGTGTCCTGCCCGTCGACCAGCAGGAAGACGCCGTCGTCGAGAAAGGCGAGCGCGACGTCCTGTTCGAAGGCCGCGCCGATCAGCACGACTTCGAGCGACTCCAGCGCATAGATCGTGCCGTAAGGCGCCTTGCGATTGATGTAGAGGAATTTTTTTCTCGCGGTCTCGGACATGGTCGCCTCAATCCCCGAACACGACCATGCGGTCGGACTGAATGCCGGCTTCGATCAATTGGCCGAGGCCGGAAATGCGGAAGCCGGGAGCGATGTTGTCGGCGTCCTTGCCCTGGCGCTTGGCTTCGTTGGCGTCGAGGATGCCGCGCCGCTGCGCCGCCGCGATGCAGACGACGAGATCGAGGTGATGCATGAGCGCCATCTCGCTCCACTGCTTCTGCAGGTTGCGGTCGTCCTGCGGCGGCACGGTCAGGCGCGTGCCGTTGTTGACGCCGTCGTGGTAGAAGAACACGCGAAAGATCTCGTGCCCCTTGTCGATCGCGGCCTTGACGAACTGCAGGGCGCTGTCGGACGCCTGGTGCGTGTAGGGCCCTTCATTGACAACGATACCGAACCTCAAAACCCTCTCCTTCAGCGCCCTCCGGCGCTGCCTTTAAAAGTCCCGTCGACGCGTGGGAGGCGGCGACGACGGGCGAGCCCAGTCCTGGCCCTTAGAAGTGTAAGTGCGCCGACATGTTCATCGTTTTCCGCGCGCCCGTCCATGTATCGAGGTGGTGCTTGGTAAAGGCGAAACCCGTGATTTCGAAGAAGCGCGGCCAGCCGATCCGCTCGATCCACTCGCCCATCCGCTCCCACGGGCGCCCGCCCGCCTTGTAGGCGTAAAGAATCTTGAGAACGACCTCTTCGACTTCCGGCCAGCGCGGCGGATTGTTGGGCAAGTTGGCGATGACCAGCTTGTGGAAGGTGGGCTTCGAGCGCGCGTTCGAGTGCTTGCCGCCGACCCAGACAGCGAGCTTCGTCGAATCCGCGCCATTGATTTGCATCGGCGGACACGGCGGATAGCAGGCGCCGCAGCAGATGCACTTGCTCTCGTCGACTTCCAGGGACGGCTTTCCGTTGACCATCGCGGGGCGAATCGCCGCCACCGGGCAGCGCGCAACGACGGCGGGGCGTTCGCACACCTTTGAGACGAGATCGTGATTGATGCGCGGAGGCTTGGTGTATTGCACGTTGATCGAGATGTCGCCCTGGCCGCCGCAATTGATCTGGCAGCAGGAGGTGGTGATGCGCACGCGGCTCGGCATCTCGGTGTGCGTGAACTCGTGATGCATCTTGTCCATCAGGCTCTTTACGACGCCCGAGGCGTCGGTGCCCGGGATGTCGCAATGCAGCCAGCCTTGCGTGTGTGAGATCATCGACACCGAATTGGCGGTGCCGCCGACCGGGAAGCCTTCGGCGATGAGAGTATCGATCAGCGGCTGAACCTTGTCGAAGGAGCTGACCATGAACTCGATGTTGCTGCGGGTGGTGAACCGAACGTGGCCCTCGGCGAACTGGTCGCCGATGTCGCAGAGCTTGCGGATGGTGAACACGTCCATCTGGCGCTGTGTGCCGGCGCGCACCGTCCAGACTTCGTCACCGTTCTTGGCGACATGACGCAGCACGCCCGGACGCGGGTGCTCGTGCCAGGCCCATTGGCCGTAGTTCTTCTTCAACAGCGGGTGCATGTATTGAAAGGGATCCGGCACGCCTGAACTCGATGGGGCGTCTCATTTGCGTCGCAACGTTCATTCGCGGTCTCTCCCAAAGCTCTTGTCTCTGAAACGCGCCGCCGGACTTGCGTCCAGCGGCCGGCTCGTTTCGATCTCCTACTCGGCGGCGACGTCGATATTCTTTTCCCTCGCCTTGCGCTCGAAATACTTCTCCGCTTCGACGGTGAAATCGTCGGTGCGGACATAGCAGGACGTGCGCGGATGGTTGACCATGTTCGGATCGGGATCGATTTCGACCGCTTCGAGGAAGGCCGGCAGGCCGATACGGTCGATGGTTTCGCCGATGCGCTCATGCTCGAGGGCGTTCTCGGAAAAGAAATCGACCAGCTTGCGGCCCAATGCGACCAGCTTCTCGTAGTCCTCGTCGGTCTCGAGCTTCATGAACGGAACGAGCACCGTTCCCATCAGGTCGCCGACCTTGAGGGCGCGCTTGCCGCCGACCAGGATCGCCGCGCCCCGGTCGTCGCCGGGAGAGAGCGCCTTGGGCATCACGTTGAGGCAATGCATGCAGCGCACGCAGGACTTGTTGTCGACGTCGAGCGTGTCGTCGTCGTTGAGGCTCAATGCGCGCGTCGGGCACATCGAGATGACGGAGTCGATCATCTGCTTCCGCCCGACGCTCTTGACGAAGGCCTTCACTTCTTCCTGGTCGACCTTCATGTCGTCGCGCCAAGTGCCGATGACGGCGAAGTCGGCGCGATGGATCGCGTTGACGCAATCGTTGCCGCAGCCGGAGAACTTGAATTTGAACTTGTAGGGCAGCGCCGGACGATGCATCTCGTCGAGGAATGAGTTGAGCACCGTCCGGTGAGCCTTGACCTCGTCGTAACAGGACATCTCGCAGCGCGCGTGGCCGACGCAACTCGTCGAGGTGCGCATCGCCGGACCCGCGCCGCCCAGATCGAAGCCGATCTCATTGAGGGCGTCGAAAGCCTTCTGGGCGTTTTCGGTCGTGCAGCCCTGGAACATGATGTCGCCGCTCTGGCCGTGGAAGGCGATGAGGCCCGGAGCCATGCTTCTCCCAGATGTCGCAGAGCTTGCGCAGAACGTCGGTGGAGTAGTGGTAGCCGGCCGGCGGCTGGACGCGCAGCGTGTGGAACTCCTTGGAGGCCGGATACTTCGAGGCGACTTCGGAGAAGCGCGGGATGATGCCGCCGCCGTAACCGAAGACCGAGACGGTGCCGCCTTTCCAGTAGCCGAGGCGCTCCTCATAGGAATGCTCGAGTTGCCCGAGCAGGTCGTTCATCATCGGCGCATATTGCTTGTCCGTGGCGTCGCGCAGCCGCTTCAAGCCCGTGACGAAGCTCGGCCACGGCCCGCTTTCGAGCTGGTCGAGCATGGGGGTCGGATGAAAGCCCTCTGAGGGCGAACTGGGCTTGTCTTCCTTTGACACCGGCGATTCTCCCTCTCTAATTGACCGGCGCTCATCGGCGTCCGGTCGGACTGACCTGCTTGCGGCGCCAAAGGGGCAACCGCCTGAACGCTGCGCCGACCCGAACGTCGTCGACGGCGTCGCGCGACGATTCCTCTTTCCTCGCCGCAGCAATTGAACGATATTACCCAAAAATTCGAATATGTGAATAGGTGATGCGAAAAAAATGTGGAGAGCCGGATCGCCGGCCCCCCGGCGCGGAGTTGAAACGATGCTGGACGGCCCTATTAAAGTTTTGGAATCGCGGCGGAAACCGCAGCCGTCGGCGGACCCGTTCCGCCTTGACGACGCGGCCGCTTACAGGGCCTGGCGCGACGCGAAACTGGCCGCCTATCCGACCCGTCCCGAGGATTTCGTCGTCGAAATCGAAGACCTCGGCGCGCCGACGCCGGCCGAGCGGGAAGCGATTCTCAGGCTGGCGGGAGTCGCCAACATGGCGCTCTACGTCACGCGGACGAATCTCGCCGACGAACGGGCGACGCGCAGCGGCCTGATTGCTTTCGCCAAGGCTTTCGGCCTCGTCGCCATCGAGGACCACCGCTCGGCCGAAGCGGACGGAATCGTTCGCATCGAGGTCGTAGATCAGGGCGGGAGGCTCGGCTATATTCCCTACACCGACAAGCCGATCAACTGGCATACGGACGGCTATTATAATTTCCATGGGCCCGACCGGGTGGTGCGCGCGATGCTGCTCCACTGCATGCGACCGGCCGCGAAGGGCGGCGTCAATCGGCTGCTCGACCCGGAAATCGCCTATATCCGCCTGCGCGATTCGGACCCTGGCCACATCGAGGCGTTGATGCATCCGGAGGCGATGACGATCCCGGCCAGCGTCGAAGCCAACGGCCGGGTGCGGCCGGAGAATGTCGGTCCGGTGTTCTATGTGGATGCGCGCTCGGGAGCGCTCGGCATGCGCTTCACCGCGCGCAAGCGCAATGTCGTCTGGCGCGACGATCCCTCGACGCGCGCGGCGGTTGCGACGCTGGAGGCCATTCTTCGCCAGGATCCGCTGTGCGTGGAAACGCGGATGGAGGCCGGTCAGGGCCTCGTCTGCAACAACGTGCTGCACGACCGCACCGCTTTCGCGACATCGCAAGACGCCGGGCGCGGACGCCTTCTCTATCGCGTTCGATATGCGGACCGCGTCGGCGGCGGCGGCGGATTCCCTTCATAACCCAAGAGGATGCAATCATGGCGCGCGTCAGCGAGCTTCTCATCGCCAATCCGCGGATGCACAGTTTCACCGAGCTCGAGGACGCAGTCGTCGAGGCGGCGCGGGCGGGCGAGATTCACCTCTTCATGGACATCAAGCCCGAATTTCCCGACACGCCGCGCAACTGGGAGACCGAACTGGAGCTCGCCTTCTATCGGGCGGAGAAGTTGACCCGTGAGTGATTCGGTCAAGACGCGGTTGAAGGCGATCGCCGCCCCTTACGGACGAGAGATCAGGCTCGACGACGTCGCCTACGCCAGCGGGATGAAGCTGCTTCGGGTGACGATCCGCGAGGGCGCCCGTTACACGATGCTCGAACTGGACGCCGCCGCGGCGCTGGAGTGGGCGGACGCAATGCGCCGGTGGGCAGAAGCCAACGCGCCGTAGGGCGCCGGCCGGCGCCCGCCTTGGCCCTGCCCTGCCTTGGCGCGCTCAGCGAGCGCGACACGAAAAGCCTATCGGCCAGCGCGATCTCGCTGCGCATTGTCGCCCGGATCAGGCCGCCCGACTGGCTGCGCCGAGGCTCGCCCGGATCGCCGCGATGTTGGCCGAGTAGGCCGACGGCCCGCCTTTGAACACCGCGGAGCCGGCGACCAGCACGTCGGCGCCGGCATTGACGACGAGCGGGGCGGTTTCGGGCGTAACCCCGCCGTCGATCTCGATGCGGATGTCGCGATCTCCGATCATTGTCCTCACGCGCGCGACCTTCTCCACCACCGCCGGAATGAACGCTTGTCCGCCGAAACCAGGGTTGACGGTCATCAGCAGGACGAGGTCGAGCCGGTCGAGCACGTATTCGATCGCACTCTCCGGCGTCGCCGGGTTGAGCACCACGCCGGCCTTCTTGCCGAGCGCGCGGATCAGTTCCAGCGAGCGGTCGAGATGTTTGGTCGCCTCGGCGTGGACGGTGATGCGGTCGCAGCCTGCCTTGGCGAAGGCTTCCAGATAGGGATCGCAGGGCTCGATCATCAGATGGCAGTCGAACACCTTGTCCGTGTGCGGGCGCAGGGCCGCGACCACCGGCCGTCCGAAGGTGATGTTGGGCACGAAATGCCCGTCCATCACGTCGAGGTGAATCCAGTCGGCGCCGGCTGCGGCGACTTCGCGGACCTCCTGTCCGAGCTTAGAAAAATCGGCGGACAGAATCGACGGCGCCATGATTACCGGGTGTGCCATGCGCCGTTCTCCTTCTGATTGAATACGCGGCTGGACCGGAAGTCTTCCGCTTCGATGGTTGTCAGCTTGTCGAGAGTCAACTCCCGATCGCCGGCCGCCAACAGGCGATTGGCCTGGCGCAGCCGGGCGCGGTCGAGCGCGTTGCGGATCGAGCGCGCGTTGGCGAACAGCGGCTGCGCGCGGCGCAATGGAATGTATTCGGCGAGCGCCTGCCTCGCCTCCGGGCTCAGCTTGTAACTGAGCGAAGCGAGCATCTTCTCGCCGATCGCCTCGAGATCGGCGTCGGTGTAGTCGGGAAAGTCGATGTGATGGGCCACGCGCGAGCGAAAGCCCGGGTTGGAGTGGAAGAACCGGTCCATCTTGTCGGCGTAGCCGGCGAGGATCACGACGAGATCGTCGCGATTGGTCTCCATCACCTGCAACAAGATCTCGATCGAACTCTTGCCCATAGTCGCGCTCGTTCTCCTGCCGATAGAGATAGTAGGCCTCGTCGATGAACAGCACGCCGCCCATCGCCTTCTTGAGCACCTCTTTTGTCTTCGGCGCGGTGTGGCCGATATACTGGCCGACGAGATCGTCGCGCGTTACCGCGACCAGTGGCTGCGCCGCACGTAACCGAGCCGATGCAGGATCTCGGCCATGCGGACGGCCACCGTCGTCTTGCCGGTGCCGGGATTGCCGGTGAAGCTCATGTGCAAGGTCGGCGCCTGAGAGCTGAGGCCGAATTTCGACCGCACGCGATCGACCAGCAGCAGCGCCGCGATCTCGCGAATGCGCTGCTTGACCGGCGCGAGGCCGATCAACTCGTCGTCGAGCTGTTGCAGCACCGGGCCGACGCCCGACTGCGCGAACTCCTCGGCAAGATTGATCTTCGCCGGCGCCGCCGGCTTGGCCTCGGCGCCCTCGTTCATGGGTAGCGTTTTCCTTCCGGCCGGTCGGTCGCATAGGCGCGCGTCGCATAGCGCTGCACGCGGCTTTGGCCCTCGGTGCGGTCGAGGCGGAAGCCCTCCTCGTTCTTCGGCCGGTTGACGATGAAGGAAATGCGCACCGATTCCCAACCGTGCGAGGAATCGAAGGCCGAGAGGCGGATGTAGCGGTCGCCGTAGATCTTGCGACAGGCGTCGAGCTCCATCATAACGCCCTTGGCGTCCTCGAGATCGAACATCGGCAGGCCCCACATCTCCCAATAGGTGTTGCGGGGATGCGGATCGTCGGTGAATTCGAGGTTCACCGCCCAGCCCTTGTCGAGGCAGTACTGAACCTGGGTGAGGATCTGATCGTCGGTCAGATCGGGAAGGAAGGAAAAGCAGCCTTGAGTGATGCGCATCGGATGTCTCCTTAGGTTCGCGTCGTCTTTTGCCCTCGCCCCGGCCCTCTCCCGCAACCCCCGGGTCGCAGCCCGGGGGGAGAAGGCGACCCGAAGGGCCGGATGAGGGCTATGCAACGGCCGGCGTCGCGACGAAGTCGGGTTGGTCGGTCGAGGCGTAGTTGAAGGTCACGTCGCCCCAGACGTCGAGCGCCTGGCGCAGCGGCGTGCAGGTCTTGGCCGCTTCGGCGAGAATGGTCGGTCCGTCACGCACATAGTCGAGGCCCGCGTTGCGCGCGAAGATCATGGTTTCGAGCGCCACGCGATTGGCGGTCGCGCCGGCCTGGATGCCCATCGGATGGCCGATCGTGCCGCCGCCGAACTGGAGCACCACGTCCTCGCCGAGCAGGCTCAGGAGCTGGTGCATTTGGCCGGCGTGGATGCCGCCCGAAGCCACCGGCATAAGCTTGTTGAGCGAAGCCCACTGCTGATCGAAGAAGATGCCGTGCTCGAGCTGCATCGGATTGAAGTCCTCGCGGCAGACGTCGTAGTAGCCCTTGATCGTGGCCGGATCGCCCTCGAGCTTGCCGACCACCGTGCCGGCGTGAATGTGGTCGACGCCGGCGAGCCGCATCCATTTGGCGATGACGCGGAACGACACGCCGTGCGACTTCTGGCGCGTGTAGGTCCCGTGTCCGGCGCGGTGCAGGTGCAGGATCATGTCGTTCCTGCGCGCCCATTTCGCCATGGACTGGATTGCGGTGTAGCCGATGACGAGGTCGATCATGACGACGACCGAGCCGAGCTCCTTGGCGAATTCGGCACGCTCGTACATGTCCTCCATCGTCGCGGCAGTGACGTTGAGGTAGGAGCCCTTGACCTCGCCGCTCGCCGCCTGGGCCTTGTTGACCGCCTCCATGGAATAGAGGAAGCGGTCGCGCCAGTGCATGAAGGGCTGGGAGTTGATGTTCTCGTCGTCCTTGGTGAAGTCGAGCCCGCCCTTCAGCGCCTCATAGACGACGCGCCCGTAGTTGCGGCCCGAAAGGCCGAGCTTCGGCTTGACCGTCGCGCCGAGCAGCGGCCGGCCGAACTTGTCGAGGCGCTCGCGCTCGACGACGATGCCGGTCGCCGGGCCCTGGAAGGTCTTCACGTAGGCCACCGGGAAACGCATGTCCTCGAGTCGCAGCGCTTTCAGCGGCTTGAAGCCGAACACGTTGCCGATGATCGAGGCGGACAGATTGGCGATCGAGCCCGGCTCGAACAGGTCGAGATCGTAGGCGATGTAGGCGAAGTATTGTCCGTCGGCGCCCGGAACCGGATCGACGCGGTAGCACTTGCCCCTATACTTTTCGCAGGCGGTGAGGCGGTCGGTCCACACCACGGTCCACGTCGCGGTCGAGGATTCGCCCGCGACCGCCGCCGAGGCTTCGACGGGGTCGACGCCTTCCTGCGGGGTCACGCGGAAGCACGCGATGATGTCTGTGTCTTTCGGCTGATAGTCGGGCTCCCAATAGCCCATCTTGCGGTATTCCATGACGCCGGACTTGTAACGGTCCTTGCCCTTCACGGTTTGTGACATTTGCTTGTTCATGGCTCTTCTCCTTGTCCGCGAGGACGCCGATCGACCGGCGCGCCTCCTGTCAACCGATGAGTTCCATCGCCTTGGCGACAATCGCCTCGCTCGTGATGCCGAAATGCTTGTAGAGATCCGAGGCCGGCGCGCTGGCGCCGAAGCCGTTCATTCCGATGAAGGCGCCGCCTTCGCCGATCCAGCGGTCCCAGCCGAGCCGTGCGCCCGCCTCGATGGCGATGCGCGGAGCGGAGCCGAGCACCTTGGCCCGGTATTCGGCCGGCTGCAACTCGAAGAGGTCCCAGCTCGGCATCGAGACGACGGCGACCCGCTTGCCTTCGACGCGCAGCGTCTTAGCAGCCTCCGCCGCCAGCGCCGCTTCCGAGCCGGTCGCCAGCAGCGTCACGTCGCGCGGGCCGTCGGCCTCGCTGAGGACATAGGCGCCGCACGCAGCTCTCGTTGACCTCGGCCGAGGTCCTGAGCGTCGGCAGGTTCTGGCGCGAGAGCAGCAGCGCCGAAGGCCTGGTCCTGGCGGCGAGCGCCAGCTCCCAGCATTCGGCGGTCTCGACCGCGTCGCAGGGACGAAACACCTGCAGGTTCGGGGTGGCGCGCAGCATCGCGAAATGCTCGATCGGCTGGTGCGTCGGGCCGTCCTCGCCGAGCCCGATCGAGTCGTGCGTCAGCACGTAGATCGCGCGCACTCCCATGAGGGCCGAGAGCCGCATTGCGCCCCGGGCGTAGTCGGTGAACACGAAGAACGTGCCGCCGTACGGGATGAAGCCGCCGTGCAGCGCGATGCCGTTCATCGCCGTCGACATGCCGAATTCGCGGACGCCATAGCGCACGTAACGACCAGAGAAGTCGCCCGCCTTCATCGACTGCATGCCCTTGGTGATCGTCAGGTTCGAGTGCGTGAGATCGGCCGAGCCGCCGAGCGTCGTCTCGATCGAAGCGTTGATCACCTCGAGCGCCATTTCCGAGGCTTTTCGCGAGGCGACGCTGGGCGCCTTGGCCACGAGCTCGTCTTTGTAGGCCGCCATGCGCTCGGGGAAGACGGGCGGAATGTCGCCCGCCATCGCCGCCTTGAAGCGCGCGCGCTCCGGGTGCGCCCTCAGCCGATCCTCCCATGCCAACCGCTTTGCGCGCGAACGCTCGCCGGCCGCGCGCCAGGCGGTCATGATCTCGGCCGGAACCTCGAAGGGCGCGTGCGGCCAGCCGAGTTTGGCCCGCGCCGCTTCGATCTCCGCCGCGCCGAGCGGCGCGCCGTGCGTCGCCTCGGTGCCCTGCTTGCTGGGCGCGCCGAACCCGATCACGGTGCGACAGTCGATCATCGTCGGGCGGTCTTGGCGCTTCGCCTCCGCGATAGCGGCCTCGATCGCGGCCGGATCGTGGCCGTCGATCGCAATCGTATGCCAGCCGGCGGCGGCGAAGCGAGCGCGCTGGTCCATGTCGGTCGAAAGCGAGGTCGAGCCGTCGATGGTGATCTGGTTGTCGTCCCACAGTACGATCAGGCGGGAGAGCTGGAGATGGCCCGCGAGGTCGATCGCCTCGTGGCTGACGCCCTCCATCAGGCAGCCGTCGCCGGCGATCACATAGGTATAATGGTCGACAAGGTCTTCGTAACGCGCGGCCAGAGCGCGCTCGGCGATCGCCATCCCGACCGCGGTCGCGAGGCCCTGGCCGAGCGGGCCGGCGGTCGTTTCGACCCCGAGGGCGTGGCCGTATTCGGGATGGCCGGCGGTCTTGGAGCCGAGCTGGCGGAAGCGCTTGATCTCGTCGATCGTCATGTCCGGATAGCCGGTCAGATAAAGCAGCGCATAGAGCAGCATCGAGCCGTGGCCGGCCGACAGAACGAAGCGATCCCGGTCGGGCCAACGCGCGTCGGCGGAATCGAATTTGAGGAACTTCGTGAACAGCACCGTCGCGACGTCGGCCATGCCCATGGGCATGCCCGGATGGCCGGACTTGGCTTTCTCGACCGCGTCCACCGCCAGGAAGCGGACGGCGTTGGCCATGGCCGCGCGAGACACGGCGGGAGTTTGAACAATCGCGTTCATTTCAGAAAACCTCGTGAGGCACTCAGGCGCGGATCGCGCGGCGGCGGCGCTCGACCAGTTTCAGGATCATCGGCGTCAGGATGAGCTGCATCGCGATGTCGAGCTTGCCGCCGGGAATGACGATCGAGTTGGCGCGGCTCATGAAGCTGTTGTGGATCATCGACAGGAGATAGGGGAAGTCGATGCCGTGCGGATCGCGGAAGCGAATGACCACCATCAATTCGTCGGGCGTCGGGATCCAGCGCGCGATGAACGGATTCGACGTGTCGACCGTCGGCACGCGCTGGAAATTGATGTCCGTATGGGTGAACTGCGGGCAGATATAGTTGATGTAGTCCGGCATGCGCCGCAGGATCGTGTCGGTGACCGCACCGGTGGTGTAGCCGCGCGAGGCCTGGTCGCGATGGAGCTTCTGGATCCATTCGAGATTGATCACCGGCACGACGCCGATCTTGAGATCGACGTATCGCGCGATGTTGACCGTTTCGGTGGCGACGGCGCCGTGCAGGCCTTCGTAGAAGAGGAGGTCGGAGGCCGGCTCGAAGTTGCGCCACGGCGTGAACGTCCCCGGCGGACAGCCGTGCTGCTCGGCTTCTTCAGCGTCGTGAACGTAAGTGCGGGTGCGCCCGACGCCGGTTTCGGAATAGTCTCGGAACGTCGTCTCGAGCTCCTCGAACAGATTGGCTTCCGGCCCGAAATGGCTGTAGTGGTGGTCGCCCCGGAGCCGAGGCCTCCTTCATCTGCTCCCGCATCTCCACGCGGTTCCATCGATGGAAGGCGTCGCCCTCGATGTAGACCGGGTTGATCTTTTCGCGACGGAAGATCTGCTCGAACGTCCTCTTGACCGACGACGTGCCGGCCCCGGACGAGCCGGTGATCGCGATAATGGGGTGCTTGATCGACATTTTGTTGGTTCCGACGTTCGAGAATTATCGGCGCAACAGGCCGCGCTTGCCGAAGAGGGGCGCGCGTTGCGAGGCGCTGCCCTCGCTGTAGTAGAGCGCGATCCGCTCGACCTTGTCCTTCGAGCCGAAGATCAGCGGCGTGCGCACGTGGATGGAGGTCGGCTTGACTTCCAGGATGCGGTGAAAGCCGTCGATCGCCGCGCCGCCCGCCTGTTCGATGAGGAAGGCGACCGGATTCGCCTCGTAGAGCAAGCGCAATCGTCCGTGCTCGTAACCCTCGCGCGAATCCTCCGGATAAAGGTAGACGCCGCCGCGCGCCAGGATGCGGTAGACGTCGGCCACCGTCGAGGCGACCCAGCGCATGTTGAAATTGCGCCCGCGAGGCCCTTCGTCCCCTTCCAGGCAGTCCTCGACATAGGCGCGCACCGGCTCCGGCCAATGGCGGGAGTTGGAGGCGTTGATCGCAAATTCGGACGAATCCGCCGGGATTTTGGCCCCGACGCTCGAGATCCGGTATCCGTTCGAATCCGGATCGAGCGTCGCAATGCAAACGCCGGCGCCGGTCGTGAAGACAAAGGCGACATGCGGCCCGTAGATGACGAAACCCGCAGCCCGTTGCTTGACGCCAGGCTGAAGGAAATGGGCGGCTTGCAGTTCGCCGGCGGGCGCGTCCAGCACAGAGAAGAAAGTGCCGATGGCGATGTTCGCGTCGATGTTCGAGGAGCCGTCGAGCGGATCGATCGCCACCAGCAGCGTTCCGTCGGCGTCGATCGCGACCGGATCGCCGCGCTCCTCGGAGACGACGCCGCGCACGCCAGCGCCTCTCAGGCCGTTGACGAAGGCCTCGTCGGCGAACACGTCGAGCGCCTTCTGTCCGAAGCCGTCGTGGGCCGGACCGACCGTGGCGTCGAGCGCGCCGGCAAGCCTGCCGCGCCGGATGAGATGGACGAGCGGCAACGAGGCTTTCGCAAGCGCGCTCAGCACCCGCGCGACGTCGCCGGCGCATTCGCGTTCAGGAACGCGTCGAGGTCGTCCCCGATCCTTGGCATGCTGGTCACGTGTGCCCTCCCTCGCCCGCGCGCTTCGAGGGTGCGCGCTTCTTGATCTTTAACCTATATGAATATTTGCATACAAAAGAAAACTGATTTAATTTTGGGCCAGTGTTCAAAAAAGTTGAATAGCGGGGTGTGCAATGCGCAATCTGTCGCTCCGGCATATCGAGACCCTTCAGGCGATCGCCGCGGCCGGTTCGCTTGTCCAGGCCGCCTCGACGCTCAATGTAACTCCGGCGGCGCTGACGGCGCGAGTTCAAGGGCCTTGAAGAGGCGGTCGCGCTGAAGCTGTTCGATCGGACGGCGTCCGGAATGCGGCTGACCAAGGCGGGCGAGGCGGCGCTCGAAGCCTCGCGTGGCGTCGAACGGGCGATCCGCGATTTCGCCGATGCGATGGTCGCGCTCAGCACGGGAGAAGGCGGCAGGCTTTCCGTCGGGGCCGTGTCGACGGCGAAATATTTCGCCCCTAGGCCGCCTCGGCGCTCAATATGACGCCGGCGGCGCTGACCGCGCGAGTGAAGGGTCTCGAGGACGCGGTCGCGCTGAAGCTGTTCGATCGAACGGCGTCTGGAATGCGCCTGACCAAGGCGGGCGAGGCGGCGCTCGAAGCCTCGCGCGGCGTCGAGCGGGCGGTGCGCGATTTCGCCGATGCCATGCTCGCGCTCAGCACGGGGGAAGGCGGCAGGCTTTCCGTCGGCGCGGTGTCGACGGCGAAATATTTCGCCCCCAGGCTCATCGCGGCCTTCGTCGCGTCCCGGCCGAAAGTCGATTTGCGCTTCCTGATCGGCAATCGCGACGCGACCGTCGAATCGCTGCGCAGCGGCGAGGTCGAGATCGCTCTCGCCGGACGTCCGCCGCGCGACATGGCGGTGGAGATCTTTCCCCTCGGCCCGCACCCCTACGTGCTCATCGCGCCGCCGGACCATCGCCTCGCCAGCGCCAAGGGACTGACCCGGGGCGATCTCGCGGGCGAGGCCTTCCTGTTCCGGGAGACGGGTTCGGGCACGCGCTCGCTGTTCGACGACTTCATCGGCGACACGACGGATCAAGCGCGTGCAAATGGGCATGGAGCTCGGCTCGAACGAGACGATCAAGCAGGCGGTCATGGCGGGGCTGGGGATCGCGCTCATCTCGGCCCACACGATCGCCGCCGAGGTTCAGGCCGGAAGGCTGGTCTGCCTCGACGTCGAAGAGCTGCCGATCGTCCGCCAGTGGTACGTCGTCAACCGGACCGACCGCGCCTTGTCTCCGGCCGCGCGCGCCTTTCGCGATTTCGCCGTCGGCCACGGGGCGGCGTTTCTGCCGTCGATCGAAGGATGGGCGGAGGGATGCGGAAGGCCGATCGGAACGCGACCTCCTGATTGCCGCGCAAAGACCCCGGCGTTCGAGGTGATCCTGTGTTGCGCGACGACGGGGCCCAAGGACCGCATCGGCGATCGCTGGTCTGTCAATCGGCGCCGAAACGGGACCCCAGATCGGTCGCATTGCTCGTAAGGGTTGCTGCGCTTCGCCCACGCGCTGGATGATCTCGCGGCGGCGACGCGAAGACGTCCGAGTTCAGGGGAGTGTCAATACCCGGTCCTGCCCCTCGGCGACGATGGACTCGCTCAGAACAATTTCGATCCGCTTCGCGCTGACTGTGGCGCGCTCGATCGCGTTTCGTACGTCATCCTCGGTCGGCGGGTCCCTTCGCAAACCGCGAGTTTGTTCGTGCTGCGGGATCGCCTGGTTGGCGCCGAGAACACTGTGGTTGATGTGATGGGGCGCGGGTGCAACGTGGCCGTTCAGTACGGCGCAAACCAACCGGAATATGACCTCATGATTTCGGATGCGCAGCAGCGCACTCTTCCTATTTCAGTGAGGGGGAACCAGACAGGAAGCTGGCTGTTCGCAGCAAGAATGAGCGAAAGCTACCACGCCACGATAAACTGCGCCGCGGCGATTGCTTCGGCGGCGGTCGCAACTTGGTATTTCGTCAGCATTGGGATGCTCCCCACGAGGTCGCGCGGCCCGGAGCCGATCAACGGTCTAGGTTCTGAAGCGACATAGGGCTTATTACATCATGTCGTGGGCGGTGCGTCTCTCAAAGCCCATCGGTTTTTGGGCTCACAATCGGCGAGCGAAAGTCTTGCAGACCGTGCGAAAACTCGATGCGTGGCTCCGTAGGGTCGCGCAGAGAACCGATTTTCGCGATTTTCTTCGCTCTGCGCGGTCGTAGGCCGCGAAAATTGGGCGCAACGTAACGCGTCGCGGAGTTTTCGCACGGTCTGCTTGATTTCTACACCATGCGGGTCGTCCGCTCAGGGTCGCTTCCGGTCAGTCGGCGCGGGACCCGAGCGCCAGATTGTCACCATTCGCCCGCTGGCGATTACCCAGGCGTATCGGCAAGGGCTGCTTGCGGGTCAGGCCACGTAAAGAAGTCGGGCCGAGGCAACTCCGCCAGCCTCGACCCGCACTTTCAGATAGGCAGATCAACCCGCGTCGGTGACGTCTTGGAGGTTGCGTTGCGCCCGATCTGACGCTGCTACCCTTGCAGATTGCAGCGTGCGCGCATTGATCTGGGTCAACGGCCGAGGTTGCGCTCTCACTTCATGCCCTCTGCTGACTTCTGCATCCGCGGTCAGGACGCCTTGCGACGCCCTCAGTTCCGAATTTGGAACGCGGAGCGGACCTCCCGGGGTAAGTTCAATCGCCTTCCGTGCGCAGTTGCCGAATCTACGCTTCGCGTCCTTGATGAATATGGACTTCGCGACTAGTCGCCCGCTCGTCCAACGCTCGCGCCTCATATCCGGTTCTTGTCCATCAACTCGCACATTTGCTCCGCGCTTCCTTTGGACCCCGCCTCGCGGCGATAGCCCTTGCGCATCGTTAACCCTTCACCTCCATCAGGTTGGGTAGAGGACTTTCACCTCCAAGCTACTGAACATGCCCGGCACACGACTAACCCGCATCGCGGGAGTCGAATGACCTGAACATCAAGCCTCCAATCTGACCCGTTCCATTTCGAGTGAGGGTCGGCCGGCTCCCCCCTGGTCTGACAACGCAACTGCGAGACGATGCGCTGGCGCCATGTGGCGCTGCTCATCTCACAGAGGAGTTGTTCATGACCCCGCTTCGCCGTCGCATGATTGATGACATGCGGATACGCAATCTCGCACCGCTGACCCAGACCTCATACGTCCAACAGGTGTCGCTGTTCGCCCGCCATTTCGGCCAGCCGCCTGAGCGCCTGGCCGAGAGGAGATCCGGGCCTATCAGATCTACCTGACGCGGGACAAGCAAATGGCTGCCAGTTCGATCGCGGTCGCGGTTGCCGCGCTGCGGTTCCTCTACACCGTCACGCTCAAACGGGACTGGATCGTTCAGAAGGACATCCCAACCGGTCGGCGGCCACAGAAATTGCCCGACGTGCTGAGCCAAGAGGAAGTGGCCCAGTTCCTGAACTCGGTGAGAAGCCAGAAGCATCGGGTGATCCTGACCATCTGCTATTCGGCCGGCCTTCGGGTTTCCGAAGCAGTTCACCTCAAACCCGCCGCGATCGAGAGCCGGCGCATGGTCATCCGTGTGGAGGAGGGCAAGGGGCGGAAGGATCGCTACGTGATGCTCTCGCCCAGCCTGCTCCGCATTCTACGCGACTATTGGAAGCGCACTCATCCCGGCGAGTGGTTGTTTCCAGGGGACCGTCCCGGGCAACCGATTTCGACGTGCGCCGTCGAACTCGCCTGCAGCCAGGCACGTGAGCGATCGGGCATCACCAAGCCGATCACGCCGCATTCGCTGCGACATGCGTTCGCGGTTCATCTGCTGGAGTCCGGCGCCGATCTGCGCACGATCCAGTTGCTGCTTGGTCATCGCAGCCTGAACACCACGTCACGATATCTGCGCATAGCCACCAGCAAGGTCTGCGCCACCGCCAGTCCACTGGACGCGATGACGCCGGTCGTGCCGGACCTCGTTCCCGCCTGACGGCGGGGCCGTGTCCCGCGAGGGGCTGGAGGTGGCGGATGTGTTCCGCCACTTCGGCCCGGCTTTCCGTGATCAGCATGGCGCGTCGCTGTCCGCCACGCATTGGCGCGCCATGACAGCGATCGAGAGTTGCCGCAGCGCCGCGCTCGGTGGTCACCTCGAGCAGTGCAGCGATTGCGGACATCAACGGGTCGCATACAACTCGTGTCGAAATCGCAACTGCCCGAAGTGCCAGGGTCTCGCGCGCGCCCAGTGGCTGGAGGACCGTCAGGCTGAACTGCTCGACGTGCCCTACTTCCATGTGGTGTTCACCGTGCCGGACCTGATCGCCACCATCGCGTTCCAGAACCGGCCTGGAACGCCGATTGGGTGGTCTATGCGAAGCGGCCGTTCGCCGAGCCGGCTCAGGTCCTCGAGTATGTCGGGCGGTATACCCACCGCGTCGCCATCTCCAACAACCGCCTGATATCAATGGACGACGGCAAGGTCAGCTTCCGCTGGAAGGATTACCGGGACAGCAGCCGCCAGAAGACGATGACCCTCAAGGCTGGCGAGTTCATCCGCCGCTTCCTGATCCATGTGCTGCCGGATGGATTTCACCGCATCCGGTACTACGGCTTCCTCGGCAACCGCCATCGTGCGGGCAAGCTTACGCGCTGCCGGGAACTGCTCGGCATGTCATCGCCCGGATCCGGGGACGATCCGCCCGCTGACTACCGCGACCGTTTCGAGGCGCTGACCGGGCGGTCGTTGCGAGAATGCCCGCACTGCCACACCGGCGCCATGGTGGCGATCGACTGCATCGCGCGGCAGCCCATGACGCGCCAGCCGGTTCCGGACACATCACGACCCGGGATCGACGGCCCAACCGCACAAAGCCGAACAGCCGGTCGGATCGGGGCCCCAACGCTCGGGCCGCGACGACGACCGGCGCGCTCAAACAGGGGATGAGCGCTCAGATCACGCCTATCCCAGCCGTTCGAGAGGTTGATATCGGCGGTAAATGGCTCCCAGCCACCCTGTCCCTCGCGTGCTCGGACGACCGGAATGCCCCGATACCGCATCGATCAAGGATCCGGGGGCATTCAACGCCCATAGCTCAATTGCCAGAGCGAGCGGCTTAGTCCAATCCGTTTTTAGCTTACCGGCGCGGCTTCCAACTTGGGTGCCGGCGCGGGGAGGCCTGTACCCCGCGCCGCCAAGCTAAAAACGCTCTTCATTATGCCGAACCCCGGATTATGCCGCATGGCGCAGATTGGCGGCGGAACCACGGTCCTCCGGCCACGTGGTGTTCGGCATAATCAGAGCGCTTCGAGGAAGGCGAGCAGCTTGTCATCCCGGCGATATCGGCCCGGTCACGGTCACGCTCAGATCGGTGACCAGCCCGCTCGACAGCGAGTAGACCCAGCCATGCACCGACAATGGCTGGCCGCGCGCCCAGGCCTCCTGGACGAAGACGTCGGAGGCGACGTTCCTAACCTGGCGGACGACATTGAGCTCGCAAAGGCGGTTCAGCCGCTCCCGATCGTCGGCATAGGCGGCGAGCTCGTCCTTGTGGTCGTGGGCGAC
Source organism: uncultured Alphaproteobacteria bacterium (assembly GCA_963805295.1). Lineage (GTDB taxonomy): Bacteria > Pseudomonadota > Alphaproteobacteria > Rhizobiales > Beijerinckiaceae > Roseiarcus. The sequence continues at coordinate 113,406 of CAWDTW010000074.1, forward strand.
TTCGCGGATCGGATGTAGCCAGTGGTCGACGAGGCCCCGGCGCTTGCCGTCCACCGCGGCGGCCACGCCCCCGCAGTCGTAGTGGCCGACGACCAGCAGGTGCTTCACCTTGAGCACGTCGACGGCGAACTGCAGCACCGACAGATAGTTCGCATCCTGCGGCGGGGCGAGGTTGGCGACGTTGCGGTGGACAAAGAGCTCGCCGGGCTCCAGGCCCACGATCTCATTCGCGGGTACCCGGCTGTCGGAGCAGCCGATCCACAGATATTCGGGACTCTGCTGACCCTCCAGTCGCTTGAAGAAGCCGGGGTCGACGGCGAGCTTGCCCTCGGCCCAGGCGCGGTTGTTCTGCTTGAGCTGGTCGAGCATGCTTAGCCTTCGCTGACGGCGCTGCGTTCGCGCATCGCCGAGTCGGGCAGGAATTTACCCCCGTCGTCAAGGCAGCGAGGGGCACTGTCACGTCGCGATGCCGCGAGCGCGAAGCGTCAGCGCCTCAGGAATTGTCAGGCCTCTGCGACCGCATTCCGTCACGTGGTCATCGCCGCAGCGCGAAGCGCACGGTGGGTTTGGGCTGAGATGAGATGGCGTTGGACGTTGAAGGTGTTGTAGACGGCGGCGTGGGTTGAAAGAAACTTCTGCGCGGAGCCGGCGCTCTTGAAGCGCTGCATCTTGCGCTCCCGCCGCCGGGTCGGCTGGTGTGAATTCTCCGCTCGATTGTTTTTCCATCGCCCGCGCTCGTGCCGGCGTTCAAGTCCGAGCTAGCGCGCCGCAGCGCCGTATGATCGCAAGTCGTCCGTGACCAATCGTTCGGGCGCGAAGGCGTACCTCTTCAGAAGCTTGCGCATCAATTTCAGCGCAGCATGCTTGTTTCGCTTCGATTGGACGAGAACGTCAAGGACCTCGCCTTCGGCGTCGACTGCGCGCCAGAGATAGACCATCCGGCCGCCGATTTTCAGATAGACCTCGTCCAGATGCCAAGTCGAATGCGGCTTCGGGCGACGCTTGCGCAAGTCGGCTGCGACGATGGGTCCGAAATGATTCACCCACCGCCGGACGGTCTCGTAAGAGACCATAATCCCGCGCTCGGCGAGCAAGTCTTCGACGTCGCGGAAGCTGAGCGTGAACCGGAGGTACAGCCAAATCGCTTGGTGAATGACCTCAGGCGGGAACCGGTAGCCCGCGTAGCTGATTTTCTGCATCCGCTTGGCTACCGCGCGTCAAAAGCGCCGGCAAGCGGCCGGTGCCGTGACAACGCCCCTGCCGGTGCAGCCGGCGCCGATCGGCGAGGTGGCCCCAGAAGGGCGCGGTCAAACCAGCAAGGTTCATCACACCGACAATTACGCCGGCAAGTGTTGACCCGCCTGCGGAAAGCGGCAGCAGCAGCGGCAGCATGCCGCCCTGGACCACTCCGAGGCACGCATACGCGAGAAACCACGGCTCGATCCACGGCAAAAGCCGACGCGGGAACGTGACGAGGCCATGTGGCAGACGCGTACTAGTACATCGCTTCCAAGGATCGAACTCATATCACGCGGCCTGATCGATTTTGTAGGTCCAAGTGTGAACGACGGGATCGCGGTTGGCCTCCTCGATGGCGTCGAGGATTCTTTGGCGCAGTTCCTGTTTGGAGGCGACGCGAATTTGGCGAAGCGCGGAGCGGGCCAGTTTTGAGAAAAATCCCTCGACGAGGTTGAGCCATGAGCCGTGTTTGGGCGTGAACACGAAGGTGAAGCGCCCCTCGGGCTGCTTGGCGAGCCAGGCCTTGGTTTCCTTGGATATGTGGGCGGAGTGATTGTCGAGGATGAGCTTGATCGCGGTCGCCGTCGGATAGGCCGCGTCGAGTCGTTTGAGGAACTCGACGAACTCGCGGGAGCGGTGTCTTTCCTCGACGCTGGCATGGACAGCGCCAGTCAAGAGATCGATGCCGGCCAGCAGGCTCAGGGTTCCCAATCGGACGTATTCATGATCGCGCGCAACGCTCTCATGGCGCATGGGCTCAGGCGGCAGGTCCGGCGCGGTGGTCGCGAGCGCCTGGATGCCCGGCTTCTCGTCATAGGAGATGATCGCCACCGCCGGGCCTTCCTCGGCCTGCCCTTGCGCCGCCTGCTTCAGCAACGCGACCTCGCGATAGACACACAGCACCTCCGCCATTTTCTCGGCGAATTCGGGATCGCGGCGTTCGAGATAGTAACGCACCTTGTGCGGCTTGATCTCGTGCGCGGCCAGTATCTTGCACAACGTTCCCTGAGCGAGCTTGGCCAGGCACGCATGGCCCGCCGCCGGACCCTGTTCTCGCACATGCCGCGCCAATAGCCGCGTCGTCCACAATTCATGCGGATAGCCCAAATCCTTGGGCTTGCGGCAGGCCAAATCGACAATAAACGTCCGCGCCTCGTTGGTGATGGTCCGATCGCGGCCCGGACGCGGACTGTCGTCGGGAGCCGCCATGATCCCGAGCTCTTGGGCGCGCCGCAAACATCGCTCGACCGTTTGATGCGTGACCCCGATAGCGCGCCCGGTCGCGTATAGGGAAGGCGTCTCGCGATAGGCGAGCAAAATGCGCGCGCGCTCGACGCGGCTCGCGGGTTCCGTTCGTGAACGCGAAACCCGCATCAAATCCGCCAGCTCTTGTTCCGAAAAGGCCAATTCTATCACCCGCCGAGGCGCCGCCATCCCAATATCTCCCATGATCGGCGAATCACGGAAAAGAGGTATAGTCGCCCTCCTGCCTCGACGGAATCCCACCAATATGTGCGGATTCAAGGAATCGATGTACTAGGCCGCGAGCGTCATTGAATCTGTGGCGTTTTTCTGAATCTCTGTCGCCGGGATGCGGCGATGGAGGTGATTCGTGGCTGGGAAAGAGATTGCGGTCAAGAAATACGTGGTGAAGCTGAGCGCCGAGGAGCGCGCTCGGCTCGAAGCGTTGATCCACGCGGGCAAGAGCCCCGCACAGTTGCTGACGAGGGCGCGCATCCTGTTGAAGGCGGACACGTCGGAGATGGGCGAGGGATGGAGCGACAGCGCGATCTCGGCGGCGTTGGAGACGAGCATCAACAATATCGGTCGGCTTCGGCGACAACTCGTCGAGGAAGGGTTCGAGGCGACACTGAGCCGCAAATATAATCCAAACTCCGCCCGGCCGCGTATTTTCGACGGGACGGCGGAGGCGAAATTGATCGCTCTGACCTGCTCGCCAGCCCCCGAGGGGTTCGCGCGTTGGAGCCTGCGCCTGCTCGAAGAGAAGGTTGTCGAATTGAATATCGTCGAGAAGGTCAGCGACAACACGATCGGACGAACTCTAAAAAAAACGCGCTCAAACCTCACCGCAAACGGCAATGGGTGATCGCGCCGGACGCCAGCGCCGGCTTCGTGGCCGCTATGGAAGACGTGCTGGAAACCTACCAGAAGCCGCGCGATCCCGATCGCCCCCTCGTCTGTCTGGATGAAACCTCCAAGCAGTTGATCGTCGAGACGCGCACCCCGATCCCGGCCAAGCCAGGAAAACCCGCGCGCCACGACTACGAATACGAACGCAACGGCGTGGCCAATCTGTTCATGATGTTCGCGCCGCTGGAGGGCTGGCGTCGCGTCAAGGTGACCGATCGTCATGCCGCCGCCGACTACGGACAAGTGCTGAAGGAACTGTCCGACGTGCATTTTCCCCGCGCCGAAAAAATCGTCTTGGTCCAAGACAATCTCAGCACGCACACCGCGGCCTCGCTCTATGCGACCTTCCCCGCCGCCGGAGCGCGCCGCCTCGCCAAGCGGTTCGAATGGCAATACGCCCAGGCAGGCCTGAGGCTGGACCTTCGGTCGGGGGCGCGTCGAGACGGCGCTGTGTTGCCGATGCTGTCCCCTCAGGGAGGGGGGGCGCGCGAGACGGGGGGTCGATTGTCGGAGGGCGGGGGGTGGTAGCGCGTGAACAGGTTGAACAGGTCCGGCAAGGTCGCTTGCGATCGGCAAGAGGTTTTTCGGCCTTGTCGCGCGCGGCTGTGTCGGCTCTGATCCGTTCCCTCAACAGCCAATTGACACGAAGGTCTATGTCAACGGAACGGCGCAAATCCCATCCCACACGCCCCAGCGTCTCCCGGGCCAGCCGGGCGAGGACCTGAATTTCTCTTTTCAGAGCGAGCGTTGTAGCCGAGCGAGCAAGAGAGCGGTGTGCGCCTCGACGATCTGGAGAGCATCAGGATCTCTGGGGTGTCCGGCGACGGAGAGGCTGAGAGGCAGTATTCTGGCGGCATGAAACGACGGCCGAAGCCTCTCGTTCCGACAGAGAACCTCGCGGCGGACGCCGACGCGATCCTCCAGGTCAAATTCTGGCTGACCGGGATCAGCCCGATGGTGTGGCGGCGCGTTCTGGCGCCGTCGAGTTTTACGCTCCGCGAGCTTCATGGCGTGATCCAGGTCGCCATGGGCTGGGAAGGTATCCACCTCTACGTTTTCCAATTGCGCGCCGCGCATTACGGCTCTTGGGAGGTGGCGGCGGCGTCACCGGACGTGACGCTGGCTGCGCTGCGGTTCCGCAAGGGTGCGCGATTTATCTATGAGTACGACCTGAACATCCCCTGGCGCCACGAGGTCCGCATCGAAGACCGATTGCCGCTGGAGGTTCGAAAAACCTATCCCCTCTGCACCGGGGGCGGCGGCGCTTGTCCACCCGAGGATTGCGGCGGTCCGGCGAGCTTCATGGCCCGTCGCGACGACAGATTTTCGTTCGATGCGCTGGAGGACCTGGACACCATGGTCGAGGTTCTCCAGCAGGTCGCGCTGAAGGACGGGTCGGAGCCGCTCGCGCTCGACCAGGAGACCCGCTGGCGGCTGCAGGATGCCCGGGAGCGGGCCAAGGCTCGCGAGGAAGCGCAGGGTCGGCCGTTTTCGCGGCGGGAAGTCAACGCCAGTCTTCGCGATAACGAGCACCACAACCTCATGCACCAGCAGTGGTAACGCGCTCCGCCCGTCGCTGTGCGAGCAGGTCGGCGGCGAGCAACGCTGCTTCATCCCCTTGCTTCTGTCGGATACCCGAGACCAGTGCGTGCACCGCGGGATCGGTCAACTGGTCGAACCGGCGCTGCAGGGTGGCAGCCGTCGTCTCGGCATAAAGGCGCGTCGTGGCGATGCTCTCGTGGCCGAGAAAACGCTGCAGATCGGTAATGACCATGCCCAACGCGAGCAACCGGGTCGCCACCGTGTGGCGCAGCAGATGTGGGTAGACGCGCTTGCTGATCCCGGCGGCGACGGCGATGGCGCGAACGATCTGGCCGACCCGCTGGCGCGTCAGCACATGTGGCGTTGGCCCGGAACCTCCTTGACGGCTGGCGAATAGCGGTCCTGCCCGTCGCGCGCCGATATGGCCTAGACCCAACAGTCGTGGCACCAGGTGCCATTTCGACAAAAGACAGCCAAAGATTGCTGTCGCAATACCCGTCGCGGTAGTCCTGACTTTCACGACAGATTTTTGCGACACGAAAAACGGCTCCTGTCAACCGGCCGCCTGTCGCGAAATTCCTAAGTTTCGCGAAATCCCAAGGTTTCTGCGGGTTTCGCGGCCATTCTAGCCCAGATGGCACTTGGTGACACGACTGTTGGGTCTAGGCGGAGCTTCCCTCTTTCGACCTGCGCAACCCATTGTTCCAGCTTGATAAGATCAAGCTGGATGGGTGTGTTACTGGGTACAGGTGATGCCCAGGAGGTCGAAGGCTTTTTTCTGGATGTGTGTCGGCCGTGTGGTGATTGTGAAGGGGAAGTCGGGCGCGAGGGCGGTCGCGACGGTGTTTTTGGTGATGGTGGCGAGGTCGTGAAGCAGGGTGTGGAAGCTGTGGACGGGGAGACCATCGTCGGTTCGGCCTGTGGTCTGCTTGGCGAGGGCGGCGGGCGATCGCTCAGCCTTTGCGACCGGGCTCTTGCGGAGCGCCTCGGCGGCCTCCTTGTCGGTGTCGTCGTAGAGCATGGGGGCCAGGCGCTGGCGCATGTGCCATTCGAGATAATAGGCGAGCATGCAGAGGAAGACGTGGGCGCGCACGCGGTCTTCGAGCCAGTGGTAGACCGGCCGGACATGGAGGTCGACGGTCTTGATCGACCGGATGGCGTGCTCGACCAGGCTCAGGGATTTGTAGCTTTTGACGGTTTTGCTGTCGTCGAGCGCGGTTTCGGGCAGGCTGGTGCGCACGGCGTAGAGGCCGTCGAGGGCGGCCTCCTCAGCGATCGCGGCGGTCTTGCGGGCGAAGGCGAAGGACGTGTCGGTGATGTCGAGCGCGAAGTGCTTGGCCATTTTATGCTTGCCGCCATTGCCGCCGCGGTGCGGCGCAAGCGCGAGCCGCTCAGGGGAAAAGCCGACATCGGCCTCGCCGTCGGCGCCGTCATGCTCCCCGGCGTTGCCGGGACATGCCGGCCCGCCCCAGCGCAGGGACGATTCGGCTCAAATTGAAAGCGCGCCTTTCATTTTGCAAGGGGAGCTTTCGATTGAAAAGACCTTTCTCGGCCTCCCTTGCGGAAGGCCCGAAAACGGCCGATTCTCGGGGCGAGTCGAGCGATTCGCGCTCGACGTCACGGAGCCCGAGATCATGAGCAAGTCCGACTGGAAACGCGGCGCGTCGGAGTCGCGCCAACAGATCGAGCTTCTTCGCGCCAGGTGGCCGAAGGCGTTTCCGGCCAAGGGACACGAGGTCCGTCCGCTGGCGAACGCCGCGCCCGCGATCGCGGAAGCTCTCGGGTGGAGCAACGCATACGCGCGCGGCGTGCTGAGCCCCTGGGCGCTGGGCGAGGCCTATTGCCGGGCGGTTCTGGCTCACGCGATGCGGATTAACCTCGACGGGTCGGAGAGCGAACTGACCGTTGACGACGAGGCGCGCGCGATGGCGACGGCCCGTCTCGCGCTGATCGCCGCCCGCAAGGCGCAAGAGGCCGAGCGCAAGGCCTAGTACATCGATTCCTTGAATCCGCACATATTGGTGGGATTCCGTCGAGGCAGGAGGGCGACTATACCTCTTTTCCGTGATTCGCCGATCATGGGAGATATTGGGATGGCGGCGCCTCGGCGGGTGATAGAATTGGCCTTTTCGGAACAAGAGCTGGCGGATTAGATGCGGGTTTCGCGTTCACGAACGGAACCCGCGAGCCGCGTCGAGCGCGCGCGCATTTTGCTCGCCTATCGCGAGACGCCTTCCCTACACGCGACCGGGCGCGCTATCGGGGTCACGCATCAAACGGTCGAGCGATGTTTGCGGCGCGCCCAAGAGCTCGGGATCATGGCGGCTCTCGACGACAGTCCGCGTCCGGGCCGCGATCGGACCATCACCAACGAGGCGCGTACGTTTATTGTCGATTTGGCCTGCCGCAAGCCCAAGGATTTGGGCTATCCGCATGAATTGTGGACGACGCGGCCGCCCGCCGGCCTCCGCCCGTGGCGCGCGCGTCCGCCCGTTCCGGTATCTTCGCCACAGGCGGCGAAAAAGGCCGCCCGCAGGCTGTTCACGCCGATGAATCGTGATGAATTCAGTGCGCTGCTAGGCCGAGGCTCGTACGGTCAGAAATCGCCTGTCGCCCCCTTGTCAAGCACGGTCTGCATGATCTTCTTGACCTGCTCGGCTTCGGCCTTGAGCCCGGGGGTGAGGGGCTTGCCCCCGTAGATCATCATGTCCATGTTTAGGGTGTATATCCAGAGCTTACCCGTCTTGTCCTCGAGCAACGCAATCCGGCACGGCAGATAGGCGGCGAAGGCGCCCGAGTAGTCGACCATATGCGCTGCAGTCAGCGGATTGCAGTAAAGATAGATCTTGAGCTTGCGCCACGGCGAGCCCTGCATCGCGCTGACCTGATCGCCGAGCGGGAGCTCGCCGACGCCCTTGATGTTCATCGTCGTAGCGACCGACTTGATCGCCTGGTCGACGTCGTCGAAGGAGAGCCCGTCCTTGACCTTCGCCTTCCAGACCGTCGCCTCAGCGATATCGCCGGTCTCGATCAGCTTGTCGGCGATCTCCCGATAGGTCGTTACCGCCTTGGGATCGAAGGCGCTGAGCGTCTCGCGCATTTCGAAGAAGGCGACGAGCCCCGCGACAACCGCCAGGAGCCCGATCACCGCCAGCAGATTCCAGATGAAGCGAATTGATCTCATGCCCCGCGCTTTCCAATTTTCGGGACACGGCTGCGTGCTGCGCCCGGCCGCGCTCCCCTTTCGTCATGAAAATCCCGCCGTCGTCCGCCGGCGGCGGGTGCGCGCCCTTACGGACGCAAATACACATAAGCGGCCGCCTGCAATTCGGCGAGGCGCACGACGACGCCCTGATCGACCCTTACGAAGCCGGGCAGGAGATCGTTCACGTCGATCTGCATCGCCCGCATCGTGTTGCCGCAGACATTGAGCGCGACCCCGTCCATTTCAGGGTCGCGAGCGCGTTCTCGACATCGGGCATCGCCGACCCCGCCTCGAACGCTTTCAGCGCCGGCCCGTGCACGACGAGCACGATCTCGACCTTGCCCGGGCCCCCAGTTCCCTTGATGTGGTTGCGGATGTTGAGGAGCACGGGGCCCACTTTCTCGACATCGTCGAGATGGTAGGCGACCTTGCCCGCCCGCGCGCCCTCGGCCTTGCTCAAGCCTGTCATGGCCAACAAACCGGCACCGCCCGCCGCCAGGGTCCTGGAGAAATTGCGCCGCTCCACTTCCGCTCCGTCGATTGCCGCGCCCGTCTCAGGGACGCACGATCGTGTAGCCTTTCACGGACAGACTGATGAGTTCGACGACGCCGGCTTCGACAGTGGTCACGCCGGGCAGCAGCGGCGGCGCTTTGCCCTCATGCTTCTCGACGCTCTTCAGGCTCGCCTCGCACGCTTCGAAGCGGACGTTGGGCATCGACTTTTCGAATTGAACGAGCCGCTCGGCGACGGGCGACCGGTCCGCGACCAGCATGGCGATTCCGGCGTTGAAGGCGACGACGGCGATGTCGACCTCGTCGCCTCGCCCGGAATAGGCGCGCGAGACATTGGCGGCGATATCGAGCACGGCGCTCATCTTGACAGGATCGCTGTCGCTGACCTGGAGGGCAAGCTTGTGCTCGTCAGCGCGCGCTGCGCTCGCGACGGCGCAAAGCGCGAACAGGAGCGCAGCACGGGCTCCGAAGCCGTTCCTCCGGCGCGCCATCTCAGGCTCCCACGACCTTGACGGTCCGATTGGGCTCGAGCTTGACCGTCTTCGTCTTCGCCAGATGATTGGCGACCAGCTCCCAGATCGGAGGGCCCTGCACGCTTTCGTTGACGCTCGCCCAGCCCGCGACCTGGTATTGCTTGTCGGGGTCGATCGCGGCGCCGGTCTTGATGAGCGTCATGTCGGAGATGCGCTGGCCCTGCGGCTTGGTCACGTCGATCGCGTAGGCGAGGCCCCCGACCCGCACCATATCTCCGCCCTGTTGATAATAGGGGTCGGGATTGAACAGGTTGTCGGCGACATCCTCGAGCACGGCCTTCAACTGCGAGCCGCTCATCGGATTGCGGTAGACGTTGGGGTAGGTGAGGCACTGTCACGTTGCCAAGGGAAGAACGCGACATTTCACGACCTCGCGGGATGTCAGGCCGCTGCGACTGCGGTCCGCCACGTGTTCATCGCCTCAGCGCGAAGCACGCGGTGCGTTTGGGCTGAAGTGAGATGGCGTTGGACGTTGAAGGTATTGTAGACGGCGGCGTGTGTGGAAAGAAATTTCTGGGCTGAACCCGGGCTCTTGAACCGCTGCATCTTGCGCTCCCGCCGTCGCGTCGGCTGATGCGAATTCTCAGCTCTGTTGTTCTTCCATCGCCCGCGCTCATGGTGGCGTTCGATCCCAAGCTCCCGGACCGCGGCGCTGTACGATCGCAAGTCGTCGGTGACCAACCGCTCAGGAACAAAGGCATACTTCCTCAACAGCTTGCGCATCAGTTTCAGCGCGGCGTGCTTGTTTTGCTTGGATTGGACCAGCACATCGAGAACCTCCCCCTCAGCGTCGACGGCCCGCCAAAGGTAGACCATTCGGCCGTCGATTTTCAGATGGACCTCGTCGAGATGCCAAGTCGTATGAGGCTTCAGGCGAAGCTTTCGTAGGTCGGCCGCGATCATCGGTCCGAAATGGTTTACCCAACGCCGAACGGTCTCGTAGGACACCGCCACTCCGCGCTCCGCCAACAAATCCTCGACGTCACGCAGGCCGAGGGTGAACCGGAGGTAGAGCCATATTGCTTGGTGAATGATCTCGGGCGGGAAACGATACCCGGTGTAGCTGATCTTGTTCATCCGTGTTGGGCTACCCCGCCACCGAGAACGCCGCAAGCCCAGAGCGCCGTGACAATGCCCCTCGACATCCTCAAACATGCTGAGCACTGGACACACTACACCCGACACTTCGGACCGCCGTCGGGATCCGATACCAAACTTGTGCAAGCCATCCGACGCTACCTGTTCACAGTGTTCGGCTACGGCTGCAATCTTGGTCCCAATCAGACTGCCCGGCACGCCTCCGACATCGCTACGGCGCCAGCGTTGCGCCGGATCAACGCCCAGCATATCAACGTCGACAAGCTGGAAGCGGCGATGGTGGACGTGATCAACCAGTATGTTCGCTTTCCGCTGCCGCGGCATTGGGGTGGTGGCGGTACCGCCATCGCCGATGGCACACACGTCAAGCTGCATGAAAACAACCTGATTGGGTCTCGTCATATCCGCTACGGTGGCTATGGCGGCATCGCCTATCACCACATCGCCGACACCTACATAGCACTGTTCACCAGTTTCATTTCCTGCGGCGTGTGGGAGGCCGTCTACATCCTTGATGGGCTGATGAAGAACCGATCGGCCCTCCAGCCTGACACGCTCCACGCAGACACCCAGGGTCAGAGCGAGCCGGTCTTCGGGCTCTGCCGGCTGCTTGGCATCAAGCTGATGCCGCGCATGCGCGGCTTGAGCGACGCCGTCTTCTATCGTCCGGCCAAATCGGTCCGCTACCAGCATATCGACGCGCTGTTCGGTGGGGAGATCGACTGGGAGATGATCGCCACGCATGCGCGCGACATGATCCAGGTCGTGCTATCAATCCAGGCGGGCGTGGTCATGCCATCGATGCTGCTGCGAAAGCTCGGCGCGTACAGCCGCCGCAGCCGATTGTACCGCGCGTTCCGCGAACTCGGCCGCGTCGAGCGCACCCTGTTCCTGCTGCGATTCATCTCCAATGCGAATGTCCGCCGCACCATCCGTGCCGAGACCACGAAAATCGAAGCCTACAACGATTTCCTCGACTGGATCGCATTCGGTGGACCGGTGATCAAGAGTGGTGATCCCGTCGAACAAGAGAAACAACTCAAGTATGCCAGCCTGGTCGCTAATGCGATCATGCTGTCCAACGTCGCAGACATGACAGAAGCGCTTGCTGCCATGGCTGCGGATGGCCACCCTGTTACCCCGAGCTTGGTCGCGGGCCTCAGCCCCTACATGCGCGAGCACATCCGACGCTTCGGCCAGTACGTCCTGGACATGGACGATCTACCAAGCCCCCTCAACCCTCAGCCGCTTCCCTTCGAGCTGGCCTTGTGACCACTTTTTGCACGTATCCTGAACCTGGGCGTTCTTGTAAGGGCAGGGGACATCATGCTTTTCAGGAACAACCGTGACATCCAAATTGAGGCTCAAAGCCCGATCCAGTCTCACATGAAATGCTCAAGTTCGGCTTGGCACGTTCAAGTCTCACCGTGAAAGGGTCTGCTTCACTCTCGGTGCAACCTGTGACGTGAGGGAGAACCGAACTTCCTGAAATTGCTCGAGGTTCGGATATTTTCAGTCGCGTCGGTCATGATGTTGAGGTCTGCCGCCCAAGCGGAGCGGATTGTCTCGCGTTCTCTGCCGGTTACGGCATGTCCTCGCCGTCACTTTGCACCGAGAGTGAAGCAGACCCCCATGAAATGCAAATCGACACCCACCGCGGCGATTGGACGCGCCACGATCTTACCCCTACATCTTGCTCTCGGTTAAAATACAGGTCAAGTGCGGAGCCTACGTTGCGCCCGTCCTGGGCATCTTCATGTCGGCGTCCGCGGTGTGCTGGCGACCAAGGCGCCGGCGAGGGGAAGGCCTTCCCCTTTCAGCAGCGCTCCGGGACGGCTTCTTGAAGACTGTCAGAAACGTGCGTATATTTCTAACAGGAGAATACCATGCAGCGGTTGACCGAACAGATTCTGGCACATGCGGAAGGGTTGCCCGAGGGGACTCCCGTGGCAGCGAAAAGCTTGCTCCACCTCGGTAATCGAGCCGCGGTGGACCAGGCCCTGTCGCGTCTTGCTGAGCGCGGTCGGCTGATCCGCGCGGGCCGTGGCGTCTATCTCCGTCCCATCACAAGCCGGTTCGGCACGCGGGCTCCATCCGTCCAGCAGGCGGTCGAGGCGCTCGCTACCCAGCGGGGCGAGGTTATTGTCTCGAACGGGGTGGCCGCTGCGAACGCCCTCGGTTTGACGACGCAGGTGCCCATCCGGTCGGTCTATCTGACATCAGGGCGCAGCCGGACGATGAACCTCGGCAAGCAGGTCATCGAGCTGCGGCATGCGCCGCGCTGGCAATTGACTTTGGCTAACCGGCCGGCCGGCGAAGCGGTCCGCGCGCTGGCCTGGCTCGGCCCGGAGAAGGCCGAGGAGGCGCTCAAGACGCTGAAACGAAAAATGCCGACGGGCGCGTTCGGTGAACTGGTGGCCGTCGCGCCGCAGCTACCGACCTGGCTTGCCCGGAGCGTGGGCAAGACTGCCTATGGCTGATGCTTTCCTCCGCCTTTCGGCCAAGGATCGCCGCGACGCCCTCGGTGTTGCGGCCGATCGATCGGGGCGACCTGCGTACCTCCTGGAGAAGGATGTGTGGGTGGTCTGGGCGCTTGCCGCCCTCTACGGATCGCCCCTCGGCGAGCACCTGGTGTTCAAGGGCGGCACGTCGCTGTCGAAAGCCTATACGGTCATTCGGAAGATTCTCCGAGGACGTCGACCTCACCTACGACATCCGCGTTATCGCGCCGGACCTTGTGGGCGCCGATGGCGAAGCGTTGCCAAAGACGCGCAGCGAGGAGAAGCGGTGGTCGAGCGAAGTTCGCCGGCGTCTGCCGGAGTGGGTCACCGGGACCGCGCGGCCCGTGATCGCAAGTGCATTGGCCGCCGAGGGGCTGGCCGCGGCGATCCGCGTCGAAGGCGAGAAGCTGTTCATCGACTATGAGGCAACGGCGACCGGCTCGGGCTACGTCGCGCCGAGCGTGAGGCTCGAGTTCGGCGCCCGCTCGACGGGCGAGCCGGCGAGTTTGCGCGATGTTACCTGCGACGCGTCCGGTCTGATCGAGGGGGTGGATTTTCCGACGGCGCGCCCGCGCGTCATGCACGCGGAGCGGACGTTCTGGGAGAAGGCGACCGCCATCCACGTCTTCTGCTTGCAGGAACGTCTGCGCGGCGCCCGCTTCGCGCGGCACTGGCACGATGTCGCCCGGCTGGACGAGGCCGGGCTCGCCGCAGCGGCCTTAGCAGACCGCGATCTCGCCCAGGCGGTAGCGCGACACAAGAGCATGTTCTTCGCAGAAAAGGCGGCCGACCTCAGTTCGATCGACTACACCGCGGCGGTGGGCGGCGGCTTGCGCCTCGTCCCGGCGGGCGATGCCTTGAAGGCCCTCGAAGAGGACTACTCCCGCATGGTCGAGGACGGGCTGCTGCTGGAAGATGCCGAGCCCTTTGAGGCGCTCATGGTGCGGTGCGCCGAGATTGCCGCGCGGGCCAACCGCGTGGGCGCATAGAAGGGGCGAAGTATGCTGAACCGGGGATCGGAGTGGCGGAGGTGGGAGCCGCATATCCACGCGCCAGGCACGGTAATTAACAACCAGTTCAGCGGTCCCACTGCGTGGCACAATTACTTGACCGCCCTCGAGAAGGCCACGCCGGTCATCGAGGCAATCGCGGTCACCGACTACTACGTCACCGACACCTACGAAGAGGTGCTGCGGCATAAGGCGGCCGGGCGGCTGCCGGCGGTCAAGCTGATCTTTCCGAATGTGGAGCTGAGGCTCGACGTCGCGACCGCGAAAGGCGGCTTCGTCAATCTCCATCTGTTCGTCAGCCCGGAAGACCCTCAGCACGTCGACGAGTTGCGGCGCCTGCTGTCGCGCCTGCGTTTCAATGTCATGCAGGACCATTTCGATTGCACACGGGCGGATCTCATCCGGCTGGGGAAGAGGGCCGATTTAACGATCACCGACGACCGGACCGCACTGGCCTACGGTGCGAACCAGGTCAAAGTCAACTTCCAGCAACTGCGTGAGATTTTGGCCGGCAGCGGATGGGCCAAGAAGAACATCCTGATCGCGGTGGCGGGCGGTGCGACCGATGGCACATCGGGCGTCCGGGAAGCTGCCGACCAGACGATCCGGCGCGAGATCGAAGGCTTCGCGCATGTGATCTTTGCCGGCAGCCCGGCGCAGCGCGAGTTCTGGCTGGGCCAAAGGGATCTCGGCCCTGCTGAAATTCGCGCCCGGTACGGCGGGCTGAAGCCCTGCCTGCACGGAAGCGATGCGCACAAGCTCGACGATGTTGCGTCTCCGTTCGGAGACCGCTTCTCTTGGATCAAGGGCGGGCTGGAGTTCGACTCGCTCCGGCAGGCGTGCATCGACCCGGGCGGCCGAGCGCATGTCGGCGCCGGACCGCCGGCTTCCGCCACGCCGTCACAAGTGATCTCAGGCGTCGAGATCCTCCACGCCCCGTGGATGACGACGCCAGTCATTCCGCTCAATCCGGGCCTGGTCGCCGTCATCGGAGCGCGCGGATCCGGGAAGACCGCGCTCGCCGACATGATCGCGGCGGGATGCGATTCCATCTCGGACGAGGCGTGGAACGCCGACGAGTGGGCCAATCCATCCTTTCTCATTCGGGCGCGTCCCCTTGTAGGACCAGGGAAGGTCAAGGTGAGCTGGGCATCGGGAGATCCCGGCGTGCGTGGGCTCGACGGCTCAGATGCGAACGGAGCTTTCAGCTATCCGCGTGTCCGTTATCTGTCGCAACAGTTCGTCGAGGAACTCTGCTCGTCGAGCGGGCTGACGGACGGCCTACTGCGCGAGATCGAACGTGTGATCTTCGAGGCGCACCCCGATCATGCACGGGATGGCGCATTGGACTTTGCCGAATTGCTGGAGCACCGCGCATCGCGCCATCGATTGGCGCGTGATCGCGAGGCCGAAGCTGTCTCGCAGATCTCCCAGCGCATTGGCGCGGAGCTCGAAAAGGAAAAGCTGATTGCGACCTATGAGGCTCAGGTCGCGCAGAAGAAGAAGCTGGTCGACGCGTATACGGCCGACCGTGCGAAGCTCGTCTCGGCCGGTAGCGAAAAGAGGGCTCAGCGCCATACCGAGCTGGCCGGCGCCACCAACCAAATCAGGGCGAAGCTGCGGCAGTTCGCCGGCCAGCGACAAACCTTTCTCGCGTTGCAGGATGAGGTGAAGGATCTCCGGCGCAACCAAGCCCCGGAGGCGCTCAGACAGGCCCAGGCCCGGCATACGCACAGCGGCATGTCGGCGGAACAATGGGCCGCCTTCCTGTTGGACTACAAGGGACCGGTCGACAACAATCTCGCCGACTACGTGAAATGGGTCGATGGAGAGATTGCCAAACTCAAGGGGACGGCGCCGGCTGCGGGCGATCCAAACACGCCGTACTTCCGCGATGACACCGACCTCAGCACGCTGTCGCAGGCGGCGCTTGAGGCAGAAATGGCACGGCTGGAGAAGCTGGTCAGCGCCGACAAGGAGACGCAACGCCGATACACCGCGCTTTCGGGCAGCATCGCGACGGAGACTGCGGCGCTGCAAACGCTGACCGAGAAGCTAAACGACGCCAAGGGCGCCAAGGACCGCGCACGCGAGCTGCAGACGCAGCGCGAAGAGGCCTACGGCAGGGCCTTCGATGCGCTCGTCGCAGAGCAATCGGTGCTGGAGGACCTCTACGCGCCGCTTATGGCGCGCTTCGGCGCAGGGGACTGCCTGGAGATTGGGGGTGTCAGGCCGCAAAGGCTGCTTGCGGGAGCGGATCGTTGGCGGGCTGGAATCTCTGTCCGAAGCCGGAGCCGAGCGTGCCATTATAGACGGCGCTGCGAACCTGAAGCAGAAGATCCGCCCCTCGCCGCGACCAGCGCATCTGCTGCGATTTGTTCATCCGGCGGTTCACCAGAAAATTGGCCGTCCCTTCGGTGATCGCGGTGCCGACCCGCAATCCGGCACGGTACCGCTCGGCGTAGTTGACCAACCAGTCGCTCTGTCCGGTGAGATAACCATCCAGTGCGTGCAAGGCGGTCCACAGCTTTCTCGAAGGCGCAATGGACCTCCGCTGCCCTTGTTCCCCCTGAAAATGATGCATCACTGCGCGGATACGACCGATGCTGATTTGAGCATCCTTGGCTTTGCCATTCCACAGCCTCCAGTGCAGGCGCTCGACCTCCGCGACAATCACCGCCTTCGCCGCCACCCGTGCCGGGTCATCCGCCGACAGACCGCCGGCTGTTTGCTCCAGGTGCTGCAGCCGCATGGCGATGTGGAACCAGTCGAGCACCGGCGCCTCGGTGACACCGGCATCAGCCAAAATGCGCCGCAAGCCGGAGCACCCGTCGGTGAACGCGGTCAGCACCGTGTCCTCGGTTCGCCCGACGGCGTCGAGGCTGCGGCGGATCAGCACTTTGATGTCCGTATCGGCTTTGGCGACGGCGCCGAAAACCTGCCGCCCGCCAGTCTCCGTTTCAACATTGCCGACCCGCACCTCCAGATGCCGCTCGCCGTCCTCGCAGCTGCGGATGAAGGTCGAATCCAAGGTCACGGTGATCGACGGAGCCGCCGGATCAGGCCGCACCGCGGCCTGATCCCGAAGCTCCGCACCAATTTTCAGAGTGTGCAAACGCAAAGTTTCCGGGTCGTTTCCGGCGTCGACCGGGAACA
Organism: uncultured Alphaproteobacteria bacterium; assembly: GCA_963805295.1. GTDB lineage: Bacteria > Pseudomonadota > Alphaproteobacteria > Rhizobiales > Beijerinckiaceae > Roseiarcus. Next base: position 130,354 of record CAWDTW010000074.1, read on the forward strand.
TTTGCCGCAGCACGTCAGCAGCCACCCGGTAAGTCATCAGGGCAGAGAGATGCGCCTGAAGCTGATCCAACTCCGCCGTCGAGCGGCAATACGATGGCCAACCATGGCCGGCTTCGTTGCCGCCGCACCCAGCACAGCGAAAGCGGGGAAGCCGCACCGTGACCTGGCCGAAAAGCGTCGCGACCGCATGGTCCCGGTAATCCTTCACTCGGCACACCTCGCCACAGCTTCGGCAGTCCGGCCGCCGGACGGCGTGGCCCTTGGCCTGCGCCGCGACGATCTCCTGTTGGAGGCCGGCCAGCAACAGCTTCCCTTCGGCCAGGGTCAACCCTAAGTTGGCGATATCACCGAGATCATCAGGCCGGTTGATCTTCAAGACGTCGGCGCACTGTCTCTCACCGTCAGCCCCGGTTTTCACCAACCTCACAATCCAAGCCACGCGCCTACCCCCGATCAGAGATCAGACGCGAAACTACCGCTTCGGCGCCCGCACCCCCAATCTCCAGGCAGTCCCTGAAACTGATGCGCAAGCTCTTGAAGAAATATGCCTTTGTTCCTGAGCGGTTGGTCACCGACGACTTGCGATCATACAGCGCCGCGGTCCGGGAGCTTGGGTGAGGCTCAGCATGCCATCTGATGGGGACATGCCTCAATCCTGTGCACAGAACTTGAGGGTCGCCCTCAGCGATCGTGAGGCCTCACTTGAGAAAGGGGCGGCCAGCCGGGATCTTGTCGCGCTCTTATGCAGTCGGAAACCGAGGCGGGCTCGATTTGCGGATCGAGGGTCGTTTTCAGCACGACCCATCTGGCGGCAGCAAAGTTAGCCGCATTCTGATTGGACACGTGCTCATTTGAGGGTTCTCGCGAAATTGCGGTTTCTGATGGGGTCTGCGCCAGAAGCCGCACGCGACTTCCTACTTCCGCTTCCCGGCATCCCTACAGCGTGCGGGAACGGGAAGTGGGAAGTCTCTCAAGACCTCTCCGAGCTGGGTTCTGGGCGCAAGATGAGGACCACCGGCCGACCGGCTCTCGCGTTCCATCCTTTTGTTCGATCGGCGCCATCCTTCCGTCCCGACCTGCGCGCAGCCCGTGCCGGCGCGCGCAGCGGCGGTCAAGGATGGCCCGTCTTCGGGCGACCGCGTCAGCGGCGCGCAGCGTCCTTGACGGCCGCGAGCACGACGGCATGCTCGATCGCGTCGGGGCTGCGATCTCTCTATGCAACAAACAAACCATCCAAAGGCGTCCGCGAAAGACCATCAAAAAAAGAACTCATGCTCACTTGGGATCGAATGCCGGCACGAGCGCGGGCGATGGAAGAACAATAGAGCTGAGAATTCGCATCAGCCGACGCGGCGGCGGGAGCGCAAGATGCAGCGGTTCAAGAGTCCGGGTTCAGCCCAGAAATTTCTTTCCACACACGCCGCCGTCTACAACACCTTCAACGTTCAACGCCATCTCATCTCCGCCCAAACGCACCGCGCACTTCGCGGTGTCGCGATGACCACGTGGCGGACTGCAGTCGCAGCGGCCTGACCATCCATGAGGCGCTGACACTTCGCGCTCGTCGCCCCGGCAACGTGACAAAGCCTCCTGACGCCCTTCGCACCCAGAATTCGCAGAATCGAATTGACGATCGTCGTCTTGCCCACGCCAGGACCGCCGGTCACGACGAGCGCCTTGCTCTTCAGCGCCAGCCCGATCGCCTCCCTCTGCGTTTCGGCGAGCTGCAAGCCGGTGCGGCTCTCGACCCAGGCGATCGCCTTCGTCCCGTCGATGTCCGGCCATGGCAGGGCCCCGCCGGCAATCTTGGTCAGCCTTTCGGCGATGGCCTGCTCCGCGCGATAGAGGCCCGCCAGGAACATGCAGGGCGCCTCGCCGACGCGATCGGCGACGAGGGTTCCTTCCGACCGTTCGAGGTCGACCGCTGTGCTGATCAGGTCCGCAGGCGCTTCGAGCAGGTTTTCCGCAAGCGGAATCAGCTCCTCGGTCGGCAGTCCGCAATGTCCGTCGTCCATCGCCTCGGCGAGGGCGAACGAGACGCCGGCGCGCAGCCGGATCATCGCCATCTTCTCCACTCCGAGTTCGCATCGCTATGGCGTCCGCGGTCTTGAAGCCGATGCCGCGCACCTCGCGGGCCAAGCGGTACGGGTTCTCGCTCATCACCTGCACTGCGTCCGCGCCGTAGGTCTTGTAGATCCGCACCGCGCGCGCCGTCCCGACGCCGTTGGCGTGCAGGAACGTCATGATCTCCCGCACGACCTTCTGCTGGGCCCAGGCGTCGGTGATGCGCTTGGCTCTGACGGGGCCAATGCCTGTTACCTCCCGCAGCCGCTCGGGCGCGGCTTCGATCGTGTCGAACACCTTCTCGCCGAAGGCCTGGACGAGCTTCTTCGCGTATACGGGCCCAATCCCGGGGACCATTCCGGAGCCGAGGTATTTCTCGATGCCGTCGATCGACGTCGGCGGCGACGCCTTGAGGAACCGGGCGCGGAACTGCAGTCCGTGGGTGCGGTCATTGACCCACTCGCCGCTGGCGGTGATCCATTCTCCGGCGGCGATCGTCGCCGCCTGGCCGACCACGGTCACAAGGTCGCGCTGGCCGCGCGCCTTCGTCCGAAGAACGCAGAAGCCGTTCTCTTCGTTGTGAAAGGTGACCCGCTCGACGAGGCCGGCCAGGACTTCCTGCGCAGAAGCCGGAGAATTGGAATGGATTTTACGGCCGATCATCGGCGCTCGCGCCGCTCGCCGCAATAACGCGTAATTCGGCTCCGAGGCTTTACCCCGCAACTACCAATACTTTCAATGGGGTGCGACGACAATTGGCATTCGGACCGCACGCCGCTCAACATCCGCGTCGACCTCGGGCGCGCGGCTCTCGACGCTACGAGGTCGTTGATTGTCACGCTCCTGTTCTGCGCGCCCGTCCGCCGATCCACTTGGCCGCTCGCGTGCGACCCGGTTGTGCAGACGTGACGCTACGCCGCTTGCGCTGAGCCTGGGCGCCGCCGCCTTCCACAACCGGCTCCGCTTTCGATCCGGCCGTCGACATGCGCTCGACTTGCGCCTTGTCAGAAGTGGACTTTGCCTTCGTTGACCTTCGAGCGCCGCTTGTCGCGGAGGGCTGCGTCGCGCGCCACGACTTCCGATCCGCTTGGGGCTCCCCTGGCGGCGCTGCCGTCTGTCTTTTCGTCTTCGTCTTGGCGTTCGCCTTTATTTTTGCCCGCACGGGAGCGGCCGCCTGCGGTGGTTTCGCAGGCGACTTTGCTTGGTCGGCGACAACTTCAGCGCCGCCAGCCGTAACGAGATCCCGCTTCGCCGTCGCCGGTTCGGCCATGTCGAGGCCGAACAGTGCCGCGACACCGTCGTCGGCGAGCACGCGGTCGCTCGCAGCGGGCATCGCGGACAGCGGCAGATCGGCGCCGACGGCTGAGACCATGTCCTCCCGGTTGACGCCGCGAAGCTTGAACAAGAGGTCCGGTTGGGAGTTCGAGCCGCGCGCCGACTTCGTAGAGCGTCGCCGCCACGTGCTTGCACATGCCCGCCCAGTCGGGGCAGGAGCAGGACATCGTGATCTCGCGCGGCGCCGGGAACAGCCCGTCAATCTCGCGGCAGACGCGCTCCATCACGTACTTCGACAGCTTGCCTTGCAGGAGTTCGACGAGGGAGCCGACGGAGCCGGCGCAGTCGGTGCAAATTGCCTTCCAGCGCGCCGGCGCCGCCACCGCGATGTCGATCTTGACCTTGTAGATCTCGGAGCCGCTGACCAGCGCCTCGACTTTGCCGCGCTCGATCTGGAGGTCGATCACCGAGCCGTTGTTGACGTAGGTTCGCCCGCGCGGCAGGCGGTTGGCGAAGTCCGAATAGCGCTGAAGGTTGTCGCACCACGCCTTGCCCCAGAAGTTTCGTGCGATTTTGCGGCCATCGACGACGACCGGAGCGACAGAGCGCCCCTTCTTTCTGAGCTTCTCGATTTCCTTAGCCGCCTGCGCGCGCCGCGCCGCGACCGGCACGTACGGCCGGAAGCCCCAGTAGCTCATGGCGCCCCTCCTTCCTGGGTCGCGGCGGCAAGGTCGAGCCTGACCAGCGCCATCAGCTCGGCGTCGGCGAGTTCGGTCAGGTTGATCTCGCCCCCGCCGGCGAGCAGATCCTCCGCCATCCTGCGCTTCGACTCGATCAGTTCGTCGATTTGCTCCTCGATCGTGCCACGGCAAACGAACTTGTGCACTAGGACATTGCGTTTCTGGCCGATGCGGAAGGCGCGGTCGGTCGCCTGGTTCTCGACCGCCGGGTTCCACCAGCGGTCGAAATGAACAACATGCGAGGCCGCCGTCAGAGTGAGGCCAGAGCCACCGGCCTTGAGCGACAGGACGAAGAAGGGGATGCTCTCGTCCTCCTGGAACGATTTCACGAGCGTCTTGCGTTTGCCCACCGCCGTCTCGCCGCTGAGCGCGAGGCCCGGGCGGCCGAAAGCGCCGGCGAGCAGATCGGCGAGCGGCTCGACGATTTCTTTGAATTGAGTGAAGATCAGCATCTTCTCCTGCCGGCTGGCGACGGTCGTGGCGATCTCGGAAAGGCGCGCGAATTTGCCGCTGTCTTCGGTCGCCCACCGGCCCCCGCCGCCGAGGCCGTGCTCTGCGTGATTGCAGATCTGTTTCAAGCGCATCAGCGTCGCCAGCACCAGTCCGCGCCGCCCCATGTCTTCGCTCGATTCTCTCAACCGCTCGTCGAACGCCGACACCGTCGACTGGTACAGCGCCGCCTGTCTGCGGCTGAGGGCGCAGTGCGCCTTGACCTCCGTCTTGTCGGGTAGGTCGGCGATGACGCTGCGGTCGGTCTTCAGCCGGCGCAGGATGTAGGGGGCGACCAGCTTGCGCAGCGGCGCATAGGACGGCGGCGTGCGGT
>CAWDTW010000075.1:0-19474 GCA_963805295.1 uncultured Alphaproteobacteria bacterium
AGTCCAATCCGTTTATAGCTTACCGGCGCGGCTTCCAACTTGGGTGCCCGCGCGGGGAGGCCTGTACGCCGCGCCGCCAAGCTAAAATCGCTCTTCATTATGCCGAACCCCGGATTATGCCGCATGGCGCAGATTGGCGGCGGAACCACGGTCCTCCGGCCACGTGGTGTTCGGCATAATCAGAGCGCTTCGAGGAAGGCGAGCAGCTTGTCATCCCGGCGATATCGGCCCGGTCACGGTCACGCTCAGATCGGTGACCAGCCCGCTCGACAGCGAGTAGACCCAGCCATGCACCGACAATGGCTGGCCGCGCGCCCAGGCCTCCTGGACGAAGACGTCGGAGGCGACGTTCCTAACCTGGCGGACGACATTGAGCTCGCAAAGGCGGTTCAGCCGCTCCCGATCGTCGGCATAGGCGGCGAGCTCGTCCTTGTGGTCGTGGGCGACTTCGCGGATCGGATGTAGCCAGTGGTCGACGAGGCCCCGGCGCTTGCCGTCCACCGCGGCGGCCACGCCCCCGCAGTCGTGGTGGCCGACGACCAGCAGGTGCTTCACCTTGAGCACGTCGACGGCGAACTGCAGCACCGACAGATAGTTCGCATCCTGCGGCGGGGCGAGGTTGGCGACGTTGCGGTGGACAAAGAGCTCGCCGGGCTCCAGGCCCACGATCTCATTCGCGGGTACCCGGCTGTCGGAGCAGCCGATCCACAGATATTCGGGACTCTGCTGACCCTCCAGTCGCTTGAAGAAGCCGGGGTCGACGGCGAGCTTGCCCTCGGCCCAGGCGCGGTTGTTCTGCTTGAGCTGGTCGAGCATGCTTAGGCGATGCCCAAAAACTATTGCTTCATTTCGTGAAACCTCGGCGAGATGCTGTAGTTCCATTCTGGATGGAATGAGTCTCGGGTCATGTTGAGGGTCGCCATTTCCGCGTCCGAGACCTTGATGCCCTTTGGATAGGTGTTGCTATCGAGTTCGCAGCGGATTTTGAGACCGGTTTTCGTCGTGGTGTTGGCGATCAGTTCGATGACGATGAGGAGGCTGAGGAGTGGCGTCGCGCGCCAGTTCTGCGTGATGTGGCAGAACATGCGATGCTCGATCTTGTTCCACTTCGAAGTCCCTGGCGGATAGTGGCAAACCTGAATGATCAGACCGGTTTCGTCCGCGAGTTGTTGGAGGGCCAACTTCCAGAGCCGCAGCCGTGAACCATTGGAGCCGCCGCCGTCGGCCGTGATCATCAGGCGCCTCATCCCGGGATAGAGCTTCCAACCCATCTGATCGAGCCAGCATCGGACGGCGTTGACGGCGAACTCCCCGGTGTCGTGGTCGATTCCGAGGCTGACATAGCCGAGGTTGGCGCCGATGTCGTAGACCCCGTAAGGGACGACCTTGCCCAACTCCTTGTCCTCGAAATCGTGAGCGTTGACCTCGATCGGTTCGCCCTGCGGCCCATAGTCGCTACCGCCGTTCTTGAATTCGCCCAGCAATTCCTTCTTCTTCGCGTCGATCGATATCACGGGTTCGCCGGCCGCCTGAAACGCCTCGACCTTCGCGTTGATATATTCGAACTGGGCGTCGCGATCAGGATGTTTGCCGGCTTCCTTGGTCTTGCGGTTGGAATGGCGACAATATTTCAGTTCCTCCAGCAGCTTGGGAATGGTCGAGGAACTCACTTTGTGACCCATGGCGCGAAGCGCCGTCGCCAGCTTGTCGTGGCTCTTGGAGACCCATCGCAACGGCCGCATCGGGTCGCCCATCGTCGCCGGCTCGAGCAATCGTTGCAAGTCCTCCAACAGCGTCGGGTCCTTGACCGTCAACCGAGGAGTGCCCCCGCCCTTGCGCCGCACCTCTCCCGTCAAGGAGCCGGGGTTCCGCAAGTCCTTCAGACCGCGCCCAATCGTGCTCCGGGCGACCTTCGTCGCGCGCGCGACCGCCGCAATCCCGCCGTAGCCCGCCGCCTTCGCCTCCGCCGCCGCGCTCAACCGCCGGCGTCGCTCGTCCAGCGAAGGCCGAAGCGCGTCAAACCGGACGCGCAGGGATGATTCGTCTATCATCATCACGATATAGACGCTCGCCTCGCACTCGGGAATCCGCTAAACAGCCGATGCCAGTAAACTCGCAAATTCCGAATCGGCTATTTTTGGGCGTCGCCTTAGCCTTCGCTGACGGCGCTGCGTTCGCGCATCGCCAAGTCAGGCAGGAATTTACCCCCGTCGTCAAGGCAGCGAGGGGCACTGTCACGTTGCGATGCCGCGAGCGCGAAGCGTCAGCAACTCAGGAATGTCAGGCCTCTGCGACCGCGTTCCGCCACGTGGTCATCGCCGCAGCGCGAAGCGCACGGTGGGTTTGGGCTGAGATGAGGTGGCGTTGGACGTTGAAGGTGTTGTAGACGGCGGCGTGGGTTGAAAGAAACTTCTGGGCGGAGCCGGCGCTCTTGAAGCGCTGCATCTTGCGCTCCCGCCGCCGGGTCGGCTGGTGTGAATTCTCCGCTCGATTGTTTTTCCATCGCCCGCGCTCGCGCCGGCGTTCAAGTCCGAGCTCGCGCGCCGCAGCGCCGTATGATCGCAAGTCGTCCGTGACCAATCGTTCGGGCGCGAAGGCGTACCTCTTCAGAAGCTTGCGCATCAATTTCAGCGCAGCATGCTTGTTTCGCTTCGATTGGACGAGAACGTCAAGGACCTCGCCTTCGGCGTCGACTGCGCGCCAGAGATAGACAATCCGGCCGCCGATTTTCAGATAGACCTCGTCCAGATGCCAAGTCGAATGCGGCTTCGGGCGACGCTTGCGCAAGTCGGCTGCGACGATGGGTCCGAAATGATTCACCCACCGCCGGACGGTCTCGTAAGAGACCATAATCCCGCGCTCTGCGAGCAAGTCTTCGACGTCGCGGAAGCTGAGCGTGAACCGAAGGTACAGCCAAATCGCCTGGTGAATGACCTCAGGCGGGAACCGGTAGCCCGCGTAGCTGATTTTCTGCATCCGCTCGGCTACCGCGCGTCAAAAGCGCCGGCAAGCGGCCGGTGCCGTGACAACGCCCTTCCGCCTCCTCAAGGCACGATATCTCGTTTCCTCTGGGGAGATCTCGTTTCCTCTGGGAGATATCTCGTTTCCTCTGGGGAGAAGAAGCTACGGTACGCGACAGGTTGAAGCCCGGCTTCGATGCCGTCGAAACTAGCGTCGTGGCCGCCACGTGGGAGTTGCAGAGAAACGCCGCTGAATTCCGCCGAATTCTTCACGAAGAATGCTGGCCCAATACAACTCGTGCTCGGTCGCCTCGATGCCCCGAAACAGGCCGCACTCTTGCATGACTTGGAGCAGCTCTGGATAGACAACAATCTCGCGACCAATGGCGAGAACCATACCCTGATCAGCAACGAGTATCTGGAGGCGCTCGCCATAAGGCGGTAGGTCTGGTTGGGGTGGAAGGCCCATCCGTGCGAAAACGTACGCTAAGAAAGGCCTCCGAGGGCCATTTCGGCGGTTCAGGGGCCTGAATCGGGCAATTCTGGTGCGCTAGCGGTATAAATCGCCCGTTTATTGCGTGCAATCATGGCGTGCAATCGACGTTGGACGCGATCACATGGTTTGGACAGGTGTATTGCACGCAACAAACAGGGGTGCGAACGCTGGGGATGACTTTGCGTGCAATACAAGCAACCGAGGTGATGAGCGACATCGAACTCGGCCTTCGATATCTCCTCGGTAAGCAATCCTCGAACCGCGGCTAAACCCACCCATAAGATTGCGTGCAATACGCTAACGTACGTTTTCGCACGGAAGCGCCTTCCGCCCCAACTCGCTGACCGAGACCGAGGTCGAACAAGACGGCAAGTGCTTTCTCCTGCGATCGCCGCCGCGCCCCGCCGCAAGCCTCGCCTTACGCGCCGCTGGCGTCGCCCTGCCACCCACCGTGCGCCAGCTCGCCGACGCCTGATCCCAGCCGATCGATCAACGAAAATGTAGTGCCAAGGCGCTTCTCCAGCGTCGATTTGCATTTTTAATCAATGCCTTGGCAATTCGTGGTGTAGAAGATCAGTTTGAGGGTCCGCACCACCTTACCGGCGTTTGCTGACCTTGAAGCGATTCTCAATTATCATGCACTCCGCTCGCCATGACGGTGCGGCGCCGGCTTTGCGTGGGCAAGAGATCGATGAAGGTTTTGATGCGGGTTGGCTCGGGACCGGAAAGAGCGCCGGCGCCCCCTGCACCCTTGCGGGAGGGAAGGCGTTCTCTCGCACGCCGGCGGGCGCCGCAGCGTTCTGAGCAGCTGGGTAATCAGTCTACGATGTGATACACGGGAGCCTTCTCCATTTCCCACTTCCCGGACTCCCGGTCGTACCGGGACAGGGTGAAGCAATGCCAATCTTTGTCGTCCAGCTTCGGATGATCCGCCCGGTAGTAATAGCCCGGCCACCGCGTCTCTTTCCGGAACAAGGTGTGCTGCGTCACGCTTTCCGAGGCCAAGACCCGGTGCTGAAGCTCCCAGGCGCGCTGAAGCTGGTGAAGGTCTTCTGCCCCGAGATAGGCGAGATCTTCTTTCAGCATGCCCAGCAACTCGAGCCCGCGAGTGAGTAGCGGTTCGTTGGTCGTGTAGAGAGCGCCGATGCCGCCGACATATTCGTCCATGATCTTCTCGAGACGCTGAAGGCCATAAATCGGCAAGAGATAGCTCGGCGAAACGGTCCCGGCGACGATTTCGTTGCGGCCGATTGCGTAGTTTTCCAGAGGCTTGTAGACGGTCTTCTTGAGTTCTTCGTACTCAGTTTCACTGACCTGAGGCTGTTCCTTACCCAGGTCAATCACGTATTTGACTGCAGCCTTGGCGGCGATCCGGCCTTCCGTAAAGGATCCCGACGAAAACTTGTGGGCGGTGCCGCCGATGGTGTCGCCGGCGCCGAAGAGTCCTTCGACGGTCATCATCCGATTATATCCCCACTGGTATTCCGAGGGTGCGTAATCTTCCGGACCGCTTGCCCAGGCGCCTGAACACGTCGCGTGGGAGCCCATGACGTAGGGCTCCGACGTCGTCAGCTCGGGATTTATTTCCTTGGGATCGATGTTCTGCGACGCCCAGACGACCGCCTGCCCGATCGTCATGCCGAGAAAGTTCTCCCAGCCGACCGTCTCCTTGTGCGGATCCTGGAAGGCCTCCTTCGTCACCATACGAATGGGGCCTCTGCCGGCCTTGACCTCCTCGAGCAGGGCGTGGTTGCGCAGGCAGGTCGGCACCGGGTGGTGATTAACGTAATCGCCGACCATCTGCTCGATAAAATCGCGCCAGAAGGCCTCGTAATCCTGCCCATAGGCGTTTTGCGTGTACGTCTTGAGATGCAGGAAATAGGCGCCGACCGGACCATACCCGTCTTTGAATCGGGTGAGGACGATCCGGTTCTCCATCTGAGTCATCTTGGCGCCCACCAGGATCGGCAGTGCGTAGGCGGATGCGCTGCTCCACGGCGCGTACCAGGTCCGCCCCATGCCTTCGCCGACCGCGCGGGGCTTGAAGATGTGCGATGCGCCACCGGCAGCGACGATCACCGCCTTGGCGCGGAACACGTAGAAGTTCCCATTCCGGACGTTAAAGCCGACAGCGCCAGCGACCCTATTGGGCTTCGCCTTGTCCATCAGCAGATGGGTCACCATGATCCGGTTGCAGACTTCGGTGGCGGCCTTGCGCGCGGCCTCGGCGACGATCGGCTTGAAGCTTTCGCCGTGGATCATGATCTGCCATTTGCCTTCGCGCTGATACCTCCCGGTCTGCGGGTCCTCATGATGGGGAGTCCCCACTCCTCGAACTTGTGCACCGTAGAGTCGACATGGCGGGCGATATCGTAGCCCAGATCCTCCCGCACCAGACCCATGAGGTCGTTGCGCGCATAGCGGACATGGTCCTCGGGCTGGTTCTCGTTCCAGTGCATGCCCATGTAGCAGTTGATCGCATACAGGCCCTGTGCAACCGCGCCGCTGCGCTCGATGTTCGCTTTCTCGACGCAAACGATCTTCAGGTCGCGGCCCCAGTAGCGGGATTCGTACGTGGCCCCGCAGCCGCCCATGCCACCACCGACGACAAGGATATCGGCATCTACGAACACGGTCTTTGGGCGGCGCATCACACCAATCCTTGCTTGAGTTGCCCCGGCTTGAGCGCCGGCAGCGCAGCGACTTTGAGCGCCTCAGGCTCGTGCGCGAGCTGCTGGGACTTCATCGCATCTGCGGTGGGCGCCGCGTACTCGGATGGCGACTTGATCGATCCCCATGGCGTGGTTCTGATCGGTGAAACGAAATCCTTTTCGCGGCCGTCCCGGAACTTAATCTTCCAGGAAATGGTGGCCTTCTCTTCTTCCCGGCGCGCCCGGACACTGTGGCCCAAGGGGGCGAAGTCGGCGTAGCCGCGGCAGTCGATCGCAAACTGCGGACAAGCCTTCACGCAGGCGTAGCACTCCCAGCACATATTGGGCTCGATGTTGAAGGCCCGGCGGTAGGTGGTGTCGATGTGCATGATGTCGGACGGGCAGATATCCACGCAGTGTCCGCAGCCGTCGCAACGCGTCATATAGACGAAGGTCGGCATGATGTTCCCTTATCTCCTGTATCGAAGACCGATGTAGGGCCGATCAATAATGTCGGGAATGCCGGAGAACGCTCCCGTAAATTTTGCGCGCGTCGGCGGGAGCCGGCAGGTTGCTCCTCGTGCCGTTTGCTTCGGCTACTCTTTTCTGCAGGGCTGCAGCGGGCTTGAAGAACATATGAGAGAATTTGGACCACGGAATTGATCCAAATAGCACCGTGGTGGCGATGAGATACAGGGCCAGGAACACGTAGGCCCAGGCGGTGTGACCTGTCGTCTGCACGTACGCCCACACCAAGCCGAAGGTCACGCTTACGACAAGCGCGACGATGAACAAGTCAGCGCGCACAAAACGGAACGGCGAATTGCCCTCTGCGGCGACGTCGACCCGGATGAAAAACCAGAACCAGTAGCCGCCGAGGCAAACCATCAACGCCCCAATGTACCACAATGCTGGTAGATTGGCGGGCGCAGGAATGGCGGGTGTTGGGTACGCGAACACCATGATGGCGGTGGTGACGACGTAAATCACAAAGCCGTACATTGTCAGGAGATGCGCAATTCTGCGCCACGTGTTGCAGAATTCACCCGAGGTCATGACATCAACCACGGCGGTCTGGACCGCAATGGATACCATCTCTCCGCCGCCGACCTGCCGCTTCGCGTTATTCTTGGAATTCCGCCAATTGTTGAAGAAATACGTGGCACTCTTTTTGTGGATGATGTCGAAAACCGTGCCGCTCACGACCAAGAAAGCCATGACGACAACATACGCCTGCATGATGATGGGCGGTATGGAAGCCGAAAGTTCTGCGAACGGATTGCTGGTGAACATTGGCCGACGTTTCCCCGATGAGTTCTGGTTTATTGGCGTGACGATAGCCGACAGGGCGCACCACTTGCAATGGGTTTGAGGCGCGTCCGAGATGACGATCGGGCCCCCGCGCTTAACCTTAGGCGGTCCACTCGACAAGCGACACATCCTCGCCGAGACACTGAGTTTTGCCAGCCCTCAGACCAGCGCCGAAGAGGACCTTTTCGGGCGAGCGGCCAAGCCGGCCTTGGGGGAAGACCGGCAGGCCACCCCGCAAACGAACCCTGTGGGCCCGGCTAAGGTAGAAACTGTCGTAGCCGATTTTCAGAAAGTGACTGTAGGCCTCCGGACCGCCGAGAACCGCGACCCTGCCCGCGCGGCAGCCGACCGCCGCGCAGCCCTCTTCGAGCGAAGCGCCAGCGGGGTTCCAGAACCTGGCGTTCGCGTTGTCCGGGTCGGGGGCAAGCGCGTTGACGCGTCGCGTAAGGATCAACCGGCGCCGTTTCGGCGAGTTGGGCTGGCCCTCGTGCGACATGCGGCCATGCACGACGACGGCCGCACGGTCCAGCGCCTCTTCGAAGAAGCGTTGGTCGGCCTCGAGTTTGAGTGAATCCGGCATGAGCCCGGTCGCGTCGGCGATCGCGCCGTCCAAGCACGCGATCGCATAGCCTTCGATCCGAAATGGTCTGCGCAAGACACGCCCCATGCCGCCGGTCCATCCGCCTGGACGTCGAGGACTGACCAACTAGCCGAGGTTCGGGTCCGCCGCCAGCGTGCGGCGGACGAGGAGCGCCAGCCTTCGGCTTGTATAGTTCAAAACATTCGAATGTGTCTATCATAAGTCGGGCGAGGACGCTACAGCGATACGTGGACGAGAGCACCGAAGCGCCGACCGCGTGGTCGTTCGAGGTCACCACGCTCGATGATCTCCACTTGAACGGGCGGACTGTCGGCGGGACAGCGCGGCTTGGCCGAGTCGATTGGAGATTCGACATGTCGTTCACCTGTGCCTGATGTGATGATAGATGTTGAGGTAGTCCTGACCGGGCCGCGCCCACGAGTAATCGGCGCGCATTCCGCGGGCGGCGATCTTGACGAGGCGCAGGCGCAACGTGTCGAACTGCGCGACGCGCCACATCGAACGCCTGGGCATCGATGCGCGCAGCCCCCACATCAGCCAGTAGGCGCCGGCGTGCAGGAAAAGCCGACTGATTGGCGGTCGCCTTGGTGCATGAGGTGCGATCCGCCGCCAGAAGCGTCTTCCAGGATTTGATGTGGTTTTCGGCCTGGCCGCGCCGGCAATAGACGTCTTCGTAGAGCATGCGAGCGTTGCCTTTGTTCAGATTGGTGACGACGAAGCGCGTGTCTGATCCTTCCGCGCCGGCTTCGACGCGGGCGATGATCCGCTCGACCCGGCTCCAGCTTTGCGCGCCGTCGAAGAACTCCTTGAAACGACGAAGCTTGCCGTCTCTGGGCGCGGCTTCGAACCGTGCCTTTACGCTGGCTTCGAGACTTTCGACATGCCGGCGCAACGTGGTAGTCGGCGCGACGCCGAGGATGTAATCGAGGCCGCTCGCCCGACACCAGTCGAGAACCTCGGGGCCGCAGTAGTGGCTGTCGGCGCGCAGAAGGATCTCGGTGTTGGGCCAATGGGCTCGGATCGCGCGCAACAGCCGGCGGAGGAAGGGTTTGATCTCCTTGCCGCTCGGCCGCTTGGCGGGACGAAGCACGGCAGTGACGAAGCGGCCCTCGCCGTCGAACACGACGATGGGCTGAAAGCCGTATTCGTCGTAATGCGCGTTGAACAGCCGCAACTGCTGGCCGCCATGGACCGCGTCGAACGTGTCGTCGATGTCGAGGGTGATCCGTTTGGGAACCTTGTGAAAGGATTCGCAATAGAGATCGACCATCGCGCGGCCCATCCGCAACAGGGCGCGAACCTCCGGCAGATTTTCCAACCGCGAGATCGTCGACTGCGAGCACAGTTCGCGATCCGACGGCGTCAGATCGAGCGCCATCTTGAACATCGGATCGCTCCGCAGAGAATTGGCGTCGTTGCCGTCCTCATAGCCCGCCGCGATCATCAGCAGCCGAAAGCGGATGATGTCGGCAAGGCTGTGGGTGACCTGATCGGGCGCGCGCCGGTCGACCATGCAGGCGGCGAGCCGATCGGCGACGCGAAGGCGCTGGTCGACCTCGCGCAACGCCAGAACGCCGCCATCCGACGACAGCAAGCCGCCGTCAAACTTGACCTCGACGCGCTTGCCCGAAACAGGTGACAACCCAGGCAACGGCAACATAGGATTGTTCATGGCGGGTGCGGCCTCGCTGAAATCGCGTAAATCGGCTTAGACAACCAAAGTCTACACGAAATCAGCTATTTACGCCACACCCGCCAACCCGCAATGCATAATCCGGGTTAGCACGAAGACAACCGTTTCCTCCGGGACCCAGCCGATTTGCGGAACATCGAGAAACAGCACCAGCGCCTGGCGGTTGCCGAGTAACGCTTTCGCATCCGGGAGCGAGAGCGGCTTCGGATTGGCTAGCTCGACATAACGGGGGAAGTCTTGACGCAGTTGCGCTTGCTTTTCGGCGAGCCTCGCCTCGATCTCCGCAATGGCGGCACGCGCGGCGGCCTTAACGTCCGCCCTGCCCGCCGCCGCATCGATCCCGCTTGGCTTAAGAGTTGCGCGCAATCTCGGCGCCAAGCCCGGGCATATTCTAAGCGCGGTTGTTATGCCTGCGATCGCGCAGGACATCCTGACAGGGGTCCGGCTCGCGCTTGGCGTGGGCTGGATCGTGCCTCACCCATCCCCTCATTTACGCGAGCCCGAAGGTTTCGGTGAAGACTCTGTTTTGGCGTAGCAATTCCTCGTATTTGGCGACGAGCGGCCGCAGTCTTTGCTCGGGCATGTTGGGGATGAGGCCGTAGAGCAGGCAACCCTGGCGGAACAACGAATGGACGCGGCGTTTGACCGTGCTGGTTCTGAGCAATCGGTCCATGCCGAGGCTTTCGCCGGCGGCGCCGAGCAGCGTCAGCAGCAGGATCGCCAAGGCGTTGAGCATTAGCAAGCGGTCGCGCCGCTGCGGATCGCCGATGCGTAGCGCGCTCAGCCCCATGCCGAAGCGCAAGTCTTTGGAATCCCGGAACCCAGGCTCGATCGTCCACCGCTTGGCGTAGAGTTTGACGATCTGGCCCGCGCTCGAACTTGCGTCGCTGGCGGCCAGATGCCACGCCTCTTTCATGCCCGTGGCGTGGACGCAGACCACCGCGCCGACCTTGTGGCGGGCGGCCGTGACCTTGGCGCCGCGCAGCAGGCGCGCCCGTCCGCCCTTGCCGACCCAGTCGGCGGCCAGGCGCGTCTCGCCGTCCGCCGCGGCCACTTGAACATTGCCGCGAAAGCGGATGACGTAGCCGAAGCCGAGCCTGTCGAGGAACTCGAACAGCTTGACGTCGCCGAAGCCCCGATCGGCCAGGATCGTCACCGCCACATCTTCGGGAAGAAGCGCCTTCAGACGGCAAAGGCAGAGGTCCTCGAAGTCGTTGCGCTGGTCCTTCAATTCATCCTTGTCGACCGTGAGCCACAGGAGCGGCGTCGCGCGGCCGTGGCGGGTGACGAGGTTCAGCGCGAGCGTGGCTTGGTTGTCGGCGTCGAAATCGGTCCAGTCCATCGCCACGACGATCGCCTCGCGCTGGCCCACCATCTCGCGCACCCACGGCGCAAACAGCTCCCACACGACGACGCCGGCGTTGCTCAGCAGACGATCGACCTGTTTGATTGCGTGCCTGTCGACGAGACCGCGCGCCCGCGCCAGCGCATGCCCGATGACGGAAACGGCCAAGGACGCCCCCGTCACAACGCCGACCACCCCGTTGGCCAGCGAAACAATCCGTTTGGCGTGCAGGCTCCCTGCAAACGCCCGCTCCACAAAATGATGAATGAATTCCACGCGCTCGACCGGCTTCCGCATGAGCCACCTTCCCCCGCTGATTCGCGACAGCGCAACGCGGTGACCCGCCAATTCAGGCAATTTCGAGTCGGTCTAAATGAGGGAATTCATGAGGGATCGTGCTGGTCCCCGCCGAGTATCTCGGCGTGAAGTCTGGCCTCGGTTACGCCATTAACGATGCGCGGGCCTTGGAATACGATCGCCTTGCCGCCATAGTCTTGATCGTCGGCCTGATCGGCTTCACCCTTGACGCCGGTCTGCAAAAGCTCATCCAGCGGCTTTCGTGGCTGCGGCAAGACCATTAGCCCGACACTAGGGAGGACAACACAATGCCGGAAGCAAATTCGGACGGTTTGGAGCCCATCGACAAGAGGGCCCTTGAAAAACTCATCGGCACCGCGAAGGCTAACCCCAAAGCCGTTCGTACCTTGAAGTGCCGGACGGTCGCGGAAAAGCGGTTTCGCCATCTGAACTACATACGGGACCTGCCGCCGTACATCGTGGACGAGCCTCCCGCCCTGCTCGGCGACGACACCGCGCCCAATCCGTCTGAAGCGTCACTTGCGGCGCTCGGCTCCTGCATCGCGGTAGGGCTTCATGCCAACGCCGTGCACCGAGGCTGGAAGGTGAAAAAGCTGGAGCTTCAACTCGAAGGCGATCTCAACATCACCGGGGTCTGGGGCACGGGCGATGTCAGCGAAAAGCCCGTCGGCTTCACAGATGTGCGCGTCAAGGTGGACATGGAGTGCGATGCGCCGAAGGCGGAGGTCGATGCCCTTATTGACCACGTCGTCAAATGGTCGCCCGTCGCCAATACCTTCATCCGGGCCGTAAACCTTGAGGTGAAGCCGAATTAGGACATCACGCAAAATGCCCGCCACGGTTCCGCTGGCTGTGCCGAGGGAGGGAGTCGCGGCCTGATGGTGTAGTTCCATTCAGGATGGAACGGATCACCGGTGATGTCGAGACGGTTCATCTCGGCTCTGCCGACCTTGATGCCTTTCTGGTAGGTGGGGGTGTCGAGCGCGCTCTCAATTCGCAGACCGGCCTTGGTCGTCGTCGCGCCGATCAGCTCGACGACGGCAAGGCGATCGGTGAGCGGCCGGCCGCGCCAGTTCTGGGTGATGTGGCAGAACAGCCGGTGCTCAATCTTGTTCCACTTCGATGTGCCCGGCGGATAATGGTGGACATGGATGACGAGCCCGGTCTCGTTGGCGAGCTTCTGCAGTTCGACTTTCCACAGCCGCACCCGCGCCCGGTTCGAGCCGCCACAATCGGCCGTGATCGTCAGCTCTCGTGCATGGGGATAGCGCTGCCGCCCCATGCGTTCGCGCCAGCAGCGGATCGACTGTAGAGCGAACTCGGCCGTGTCGCTCGTGATCCCGACGCTGACGAAGCCGGCGTTGGCAGTCACATCGTGGACGCCATAGGGCACGACCTTTGCCGAGTTTCTTGTCCTCGAAGTCATGCACGTTCACGCGCCGTGGCTTGCCTTTCGGGCGATAATCGGTTCCGCCGTTCTTGAAGTTGCCGATCAGCTCCTTTTTCTTGGTGTCGACGGAGATCACGGGTTGTTGTTGGGCCTGCGCCGCCACGACTTTCGCGTTGATATATTCGAACTGCGCGTTTCGGTCGGGATGTTTGGCGCCTTCATCCGCCTTGCGATTGGACTGGCGCGAGAACCCGAGCTTCACCAGCTCCTTGCGCACCGTGTCGGCGCTGATCGGATGTCCCATCTCCGTCAGGGTCGCCGCGAGCTTCTCCATGCTTTTCGACACCCAGATCAAGGGCCGCATCGGATCACCCAACGTCGCAGGCTCGACCAGCCGTTCGAGCGCGCGAACGAGCCCCGGATCGTTCTCAGAGAGCGCGCGACGCCCGCCGCCGGCGCGGCGAACGCGCCCCCTCGGCAGCGCCGCCGCATCCAGATCATCCTTCCCGCGATTGATCGTCGAACGAGCCAGCCCGGTGATCTTCGAGACGGCCGCAAGACCACCCCACCCAGCGCTCCGCGTCTCGCCCGCGGCAAACAACCGCCGTCCCCGCTCGTCGAGCTTCGAGCCAACCGCTCCCCACCGTTGCCGAATCGCGTCCTCCTCGATCATGCCACCGACCTACGCCGGTTCGCTCAGTGGCGGAATCCACCGCAACCCAAGTCACTCCGTCGCATGACCAGCAATCACGATTCGGTTATTGTTCGAAGTGTCCTTAATGCCGAAACTGGCGGCCGCGCCTGGGAGGCGGTTTCCCTATGCATGATGCGCATGATGTTGACGCAGCCCTATCGCGGCCGGCGGACGTGACTGGCGCCATCCGCGACATTGCCCGGCGTGAGCTTGCCCCCCTTGTGGCCGCCATCGACCGCGAAGGACATTATCCCGAGGCGGTGCTCCGCGCATTTGGTGCTGCGGGCGCTTTTGCCGCTCATGGGGAAGCTGTTGCCAACGGCGACCCAGGCCTGGGCCTTAGGACCGCGATCGAAGCCATGAGCGTGGCCAGCGAGTATTGTCTATCGACTGCATTCTGCATGTGGTGTCAGGACGCGCTCGCTTGGTATATAGCGGCATCCTCCAACGCAGGCTTGCAATTTTCGCTCGGTCCTCGCGTCGCGCGCGGCGAAACGCTGGGCGGGACCGGGCTCTCGAACCCGATGAAGGCGTTCGTCGGCATTGAGCGGATCAAGCTCAAGGCTCAGCGTGTCGAGGGCGGCTATACGGTGAGAGGCGTCCTTCCCTGGGTTTCAAATCTTGGGCAGGACCACCACTTCGGCGCCATATTCGAACTCGGCGGCAAACCCGAACATCGCGTTATGGCGGCTATCGATTGCGCAGGCGAGGGCGTCAAAATCGTTCAGAACGATCACTTCGTCGCGCTGGAAGGAACGCGCACCTTCGCCGTTCAATTTCGCGACGCGTTTGTTGCGGACGCCGACGTTCTTGCCGATCCCGTCGATCTTTACGTCCCGCGCATCCGCGCTGGCTTCATTTTGCTGCAAGCGGGGATGGCCTTCGGGCTCATCCGCAATTGCATCCAACTTATGAAACAGGAGCGGGTGAACCTGGCACACGTGAACAAATACATTGAGAAGCAGCCCGAGGATTTCGAAGACACGCTCGCAAGCCTTGAGAATGAAGTTTGGCAGCTGTGCGAAACGCCTTTCGAAACCGATCCCGGCTATTTCCGGCGCGTCGTGCAAGCGAGGCTAGCGGCCGGCGAAGCCACGGTGCAGGCGGCGCATTATGCCATGCTGCATCAAGGTGCCAAGGGCTACGTTTCGACGGGAGCTGCGCAGCGCCGCCTGCGCGAAGCGTATTTCGTTGCCATCGTCACGCCTGCGACCAAGCAGCTGAGAAAGATGCTGGCCGAAATGCCAGGTTAGCGGGATTGCGATCTTGCCTACAAGGGGTCATCGCAAAATCTTCCCGAAAGAGCACGCTAAGACTTGTCGCGTTGGCCTAGCGCCATTCAAGCCAATTTGGCAACCGGGTTTCGCAACAAAAGAGGCCGATTTTGTCGCTCCGAAGCCGAACAGCCGCCCAATCTGGTATTTGCGCAACTTGCTGATATAATGATCAACGTCGCTTAGAGTGCGTTTTTGGGAAGATTCTGCGATGACCCCTGATATCACACTTTCAGCGATCTCTTTGCGCTTTCCGGCGTCGAGTTTCTTTCGCCGCCCTCCGACACGCCCCTCAGCCCGGGCGGCGGCGAGTCCGCCGAGGTCCGTTCCCGGATCATGGCGCGTTCAAATTCCGCGAAGGAGGCCACCATCTGCATCATCATGCGCCCGGCTGGGGTGGTGGTGTCGATGTTCTCGGTGATCGAGCGGAAGCCAGCGCCAGCCTTGGCGATCCGCTCCATGATGTGCAGCACGTCTTTCAGCGAGCGCGACAGGCGATCGAGCTTCCAGACCACCACGATGTCGCCGTCGCGCAGCTGATCGAGCAGGCGGTGCAGTTCCGGTCTGTCCCATCGTCCGCCCGAGGCGGCCTCCTCGAACAGACGACGGCAACCGGCGGCCCGAAGTGCTTTGGCCTGCAGGGTGTTCGTCTGTTCATCACCCTTGGAGACGCGCGCATAGCCGAGGAGCACGCCGTCGGCCGGCTTACGGTCTTTCACAAACGTTCGTTTGCGCAACGGTTTGCCCTGAGACTGAGACTGAAAAGATTGGCACTTTCTTGTTGCGCAAATCGGTTGCCTAACCA
The DNA here is from genome assembly GCA_963805295.1 of uncultured Alphaproteobacteria bacterium. Classification (GTDB taxonomy): domain Bacteria; phylum Pseudomonadota; class Alphaproteobacteria; order Rhizobiales; family Beijerinckiaceae; genus Roseiarcus. Next base: position 15,539 of record CAWDTW010000075.1, read on the forward strand.
GTCTGAATGGCAACAGGTCTATACGACGGGCCTTAGTGTAGGATTTCGGGAAGTTTCTGCGTTGACCCCTTCCTGTCGGCCTTCAGAACGGAAAGCCATGAACCCTTCCTCCTCGTTTGGACGCAAGGCCGCGCGCCGCTCAATCGGTCGCCGGGCGCTAGAACCGATAGGTCTTGCCGACCGCTGACGGCGCCAGCGCCTCGCCGAACGCTTCCGCCAGCGCGCCGACCGCGCGCCAGCCGGTGCAATGGGCGGCGGCGATCGTCTTCAGGTCGAAAGCGCGCAGAGCGGCCACGGTCTCGGGGATCACCCGTTCGTTGCCGCCTGCCAAGTGGAAACCTCCCATCACGCCGTGCAGCTTCACCCCGGGAAAGCAGTCGCGGGCGTGGGTCATCACGTTGACGACGCCGGCGTGCGAACAGGCGGTAAAGACAATCGCGCCCTTGTCCGCGACCCTCACCGCGACAAAACGCTCGTCCTGGAGGAGCGGGTCGGGCTCCCAGCCCAGTCGGTCCTCAGTGCGCCGGTACTGACCCTGCATGCCCGTCTCGAAAGCCGTGACGCGCGGGATTTCGCCGCTCACGTAAAAGAGATCGTCGAGAATGAGTTGCGGCTCGGTCGAATGGACGACGAGGGCCCCTTGTCGCTCGAGCATCGCCGGCGTCGGCACGTCATCGAACGGCCGCATCGAACCGTCCGCCGCTTTCATCGCCCGGCTGCGGTACATGCCGGGATGCATGTAGACCGGAACGGCGCGGCCGCCGTTCTGCAATTGAATCATTTCCAACGCCCGGAGCATGGCCCCGCAATGGTCCCAATGCCCGTGAGAAAGAACGATCGCCTCGACGCCGCCCATGTCGAAACCAAGCCGTCCGGCGTTGCGTTCGAACACCCAGACATCGGGTCCCGTGTCGAACAGCAGCGTGTGCGAGACGCCATCGCGCCAAGCGGTGATCGCACAGGAGAGGCCGTGCGCGGCGCAACACATGCATTGGCCGGACCACAGCCGCAGGCCCTTTCTCCACAGCCGCGGCAATTCGTTTTCGACATAGCTCGGCGTCGTCGAGAGGTTGTCGGTCTGGTTGTCGACCAGAACGAGCGCCTCCACCCGGTCGGCCTCCGCGAGTTCAGCCATTCTGCCGGCTCCCTACTGTTAGCCGACATCTACCGATGGCCGTCGGTGCAAGCCCAATCTGCGGCCGTTTCGAGCGCCTAGCAAGCCCGGGCCGTCCGCCGGACCGCCGGCGTTGTTCATGCGGATCGGCGTGTTCCATAGATAGCGCATCTCAATGAGTTCCCTAAACAAGGGAACGAAGGGCGATGCCAATCGCATCAAGGTCCAGGGCGTCTTGCCCACTTTGATGTTCGGGTTGTCGGCAGCCTTGCGAAGTCGCCCGAAGGACGCCGGGCGGGGACACCTTCTCTACCGCGTCCGCTACGCCGACCGGATCGACGTCGGCGGCGGATTCCCTTCATAACCCAAGAGGATGCAATCATGGCGCGCGTGAGCGAGCTTCTTATCGCCAATCCGCGGATGCACAGTTTCACCGAGCTCGAGGACGCCGTCGTCGAGGCGGCGCGGGCGGGCGAGATTCACCTGTTCATGGACATCAAGCCGGAGTTCCCGGACACGCCGCGCAATTGGGAGACCGAACTGGAGCTTGCGTTCTACCGGGCGGAGAAGCTGCGCCGTCAGTGATTCGGTCAAGACCCGGCTGAAGGAGATCGCCGCTCCGTACGGGCGCGAGGCAGGCTCGACGACGTCGCCTACGCGAGCGGGATGAAGCTGCTTCGGGTGACGATCCGCGAGGGCGCGCGCTACGCGATGCTTGAACTGGACGCCGCCGCGGCGCTGGAGTGGGCCGACGAAATGCGCCGGTGGGCGCAAGTCAACGCTGGTTAGCGCAGGCGCGACGTTCCTTGAAATGAAGACGGGCGTCGCCTTGGTCGCCGTCCGGATCAGGCCGCCCGGCTCGCGGCGCCGAGGCTCGCCCGGATCGCCGCGATGTTGGCCGCATAGGCCGACGGCCCGCCTTTGAACACCGCGGAGCCGGCGACCAGAACGTCCGCGCCGGCGTTGACGACGAGCGGCGCGGTCTCGGGCGTGACTTCGCCGTCGATCTCGATGCGGATGTCGCGATCTCCGGTCATTGTCCTCACGCGCGCGACCTTCTCCACCATCGCGGGAATGAACGCTTGCCCGCCGAAGCCGGGGTTGACGGTCATCAAGAGGACGAGGTCGAGCCGGTCGAGCACGTATTCGATGGCGCTCTCCGGCGTTGCCGGGTTGAGCGACACGCCGGCCTTCTTGCCGAGCGCGCGGATCGCTTGCAGAGAGCGGTCGAGATGTCTGGTCGCCTCGGCGTGGACGGTGATGTGGTCGCAGCCTGCCTCGGCGAAGGCTTCCAGATAGGGATCGCAGGGCGCGATCATCAGATGGCAGTCGAACGCCTTGTCCGTGTGCGGGCGCAGGGCCGCGACCACGGGCGGACCGAAGGTGATGTTGGGCACGAAATGCCCGTCCATCACGTCGAGGTGTATCCAGTCGGCGCCGGCCGCGGCGACGTCGCGGACCTCCTGGCCGAGCTTGGAGAAGTCCGACGACAGAATCGAAGGCGCCATCATGACCGGGTTTGTCACGCGCCATTCTCCTTCTTGTCGAATACGCGGCTCTGGCGGATGTCCTCCGCCTCGATGGTAGTCAGCTTGTCGAGAGTCAATTCCCGGTCGCCCGGCGCCGGCCGGCGACCTCACGATCTCCAATGCCGGCGTCATCGAAGTCAGCGGCCTGCCCGATCCTGTCGTCGCCGATGCGGCTGAAATCCCGGTGGCGGATCTGCCTGACGACACGCTGCTCTATCTCGTCGGCAGCCGCTACGTCGAAACCGACAAGCTCAGCCAGATCGCCTGGGACCATTTCGGCCATGCGGCGCCCGGCTGGCCGCGGGCGCAGGCGATCTGCGATTTCGTCAACGGACACATCGCCTTCGGCTACGCGAGCGCCCGTTCGACGCGCACCGCGTACGAGGCCTATGCCGAACGCGTCGGCGTATGCCGCGATTTCGCGCATCTCGCGGTCGCGTTCTGCCGCTGCATGAACATTCCGGCGCGCTACTGCAACGGCTATCTCGGCGACATCGGCGTGCCGCCGGACCCGGCGCCGATGGATTTCAGCGCCTGGTTCGATGTCTTCCTCGGCGGCAAGTGGCACACCTTCGACGCCCGCCACAACATGCCGCGCATCGGCCGCATCCTGATCGCGCGCGGGCGCGACGCCGCCGATATTCCGCTCGTCAACTCGTTCGGTCCGCACATCCTCAAGTCGTTCCGGGTGTGGACCGACGAGACGCGTTTTGCGGCGCCAGGCTGATCGGCGAGGGTCCACACGCTCTTGAAACGACGTATCCGTCTGATTCTTCCTGTTGAGTATTTCTTCCAGCCCGTAATCATCGTTATTCAGAAAGTCGATTTGGAAGAAATTACATATAAGGTGGATTGCAGCCTTGTAATCGTGAAAGAACACCCTAGGTGCCATTTCTATTTCTAAATTGCGGTTTTTCTGGAGAATGGCGTTGAACGCACAACATTCGACCGAAAATCTGACTATCCACCACAAAGTCAAGGACTACGGTACCTGGCGGAAGAGTTTTAAGTTGTGGGTTGCTCTTGCATTCATGTGGGCGATAGTGATCGCTGTATGGATTCAATTTCTGAGCGCCGACGAATGGATTCGGGCGCAGCCGGAGACCCCGTCTTTGTTCATGACGCTTTGGGGCGTTCCGGTCCTGGTTGTGCTGGCCATCGGAGCCGTGTTTAGATGGGCTTTCAAATGAAAGATCCTTTTGCTTGTCCGGTTGACGCAGACACCCACCAGGGGGTCATCGCCGAGTAGATGGGGACGTTGCCGTCCCCATCCCTCACAGGTAGGGTCGGGGA
>CAWDTW010000076.1:0-6439 GCA_963805295.1 uncultured Alphaproteobacteria bacterium
TCCCTGGGGACAGTCTCAGCTTAAACGAGGCTTCCGTCTGGAGAATCTCGGCTCAGGGCGGAGCGGGGGTCGCCAATTTTCCGACCTCATTTTCATCGCCAACAAAACGAATTTAAACAGACAGATGCTGGAGATGACCATGGCGGAACACGTCGCGGGCTCTAAGCGCACCCATGAATATGAACTTGGCCACACTGATCGAGAACTCAAACGGCTCGGCACGCAAGCCCAGCTCGTCGATCCTATGACGCGACAGTTCTTTCGAAACGCAGGGCTCGCAGCTGGAATGCGAGTACTGGATATTGGCAGCGGCGCTGGCGACGTTGCATTTCTCGCCGCCGAGTTAGTCGGCGCTGCGGGCGAGGTTGTTGGCACGGATAGATCGGAAACCGCCTTAACCTCTGCTCGGAGACGCGCAATGGAACGTTCGTTGAGCAACGTCTCCTTTCGCGATGGCGACCCAACAATGTTGACCTTCGACCGACCATTTGACGCCGTCGTGGGTCGGTATGTCTTGATGTTCTCCCCTGACCCGGCTGCCATGCTGAGGGGGATTGCGCGTCATCTGCGACCAGGCGGGACAGTTGTCTTCCATGAGGCGGATTGGAGGGGCGCGCGATCATTCCCGCCGGCCCCGACCTATGATCTTTGCTGCGACTGGATCGTCAAGACGTTCCGCAAGGTGGGCACCAGCACCCAAATGGGCCTTAGCTTGCATTCCGCATTTCTTAGCGCCGGTCTGAATGCGCCTACTATGGGATTACAGGCCTTGGTTGGAGGGGGATCCAACAGTCTCAGCGGTCTGGACTTGATCGCCGACCTTGCGGTCACAATGGGTCCCGTGATGGAAGAGATGGGCGTAGCGACTATCGCTGAGATTGCGCCGGTCACGCTCTATGAGCGTATGCGTGCAGAAGTCGAAGCCAACGGAAGCGTCATAGTTGGCCGGTACGAGGTTGGGGCGTGGTCCCGTCTCCAGCAACGCAGCTAAGGGTGTATGCGGCGAATCGATCCATCTCGCTCCACCAGGAAGTCGGCGCGAGCGGCCCGCGGTTCCCGCTACCACAATCCCTCGACATTTAAGCGCGTTAGAGCGGGAGTTATGGCGCGGGGGTCTTCCCATCGCTCTTGGCGCGGGACAGCTTTCGACACTGGATTTGAGACCCACGATGACCCGCCTTGGACGAAAATCTTGTTGTAGTCGCTCTCGGGGATGTTGATTTTCGTCCGCTCGTGAATTGCCGTGACGAGGTTGATGAAATCCATCGAATCGAGGTCGAAGGCCTCGCGGATATGGTCTTGATCGTGCGCCGTAGCGGGATCCGCCTCGGGGGCGATGTCGCAGATCAAACGCAAGATCAGCGCTCTGATTTCGGCGTCGGTCATAGGTTCTCGGGCTCCTGCAAGCGCCGCGCGATCGAAGCGAGAAACAGGCCGCCGACATGGCCGTCGGTAACCCGGTGATCAGCGGAGGGCGACCAGCGTGCGGGCCTCAACTCGTCCGTCGACGACCTACGGACGCGGGCCGCCCGGCCGAAGCCGACGAGGGCGACCTGCGGCGGGTAGATGATGCCCGTCACCGTTTCCGCCCTTCGGTCGCCGACGTTGGTGACGGTGATGGTTGGCGAAGTGAGCTCTCAACCTTCCCGACGCTCGGACGCGTTCGCATCGAGCTTGCGACGATGGTGCTTCTGGAACAGGAGTCAGGTCGAGGCCGCGGAGGCGGCCGTCCGCAGGATCGACGTCGGCAAAATACATCAGCGAAAGATCGCCGCGAAACTCCTTGTAGCCCGCGATGCCTTCATAATCGTCGACAGGGCTTCGGCTGGGCGCGGTGGAGTAGGGGATGGCTGTACCAAACTCTGAAGCTGTTCAATGGCTACCGAGTGGTTCGACCAGCGCCGAAAGGCGCTCCGGCAGGATAGGTCCCATAACCCTTGGGGCGAAGCAAACAGCAGAGCGCAGTGCGGGAAATCCGCATGCTGCGTTCGACGAGGCGGGGGCTGGAAACGTGGCATGGCCGAGATGGTGTGACACTCGCAACCGAAGAGCGAGCCAACAGGGAACACAAACTTCGGCCTAAACCGGCGCCCCAGTCCCCGACCCTACCGATGAGCGGGGTGTGGAAACGGAGCTACGGCTGAGCCACTAAGGCACCGCCAGACGAAAGGGGCGGAAACAGACATGCTCAGCCCAACGTCACCGCGCCACACTTCGACTCTACCGTGAGCGGCAGTTCCGCGCAAATAGCGTCATTCCGCGATGTCGCGGCGAACGGTCAGATCGACCCATTCCTGACGTTCCCGATCGACTGTAAGACAGCATCGCCACGGGTTTGGGCGCAAGTGGCGTCCGTGGGTCTGGTTGGTTTAGAACGGCGCGGGCGCGCGGCGGTAGTCGCCCGATACGTCGCCGCTGAGGTCGATCGAATCCGGATTGAGGACGCGGACCGGCGCCCCGGGCGGAAGTCCATTTTTTTGAGGTCCGTCCAGATGACATTGGGGCTCGTTGTCAGCTCGAAGAAATACACCTTGTTGGTCGTGTCGGAAACCGTTCGGTACTCGGTGTTGTAGACGCCAAAGCCCTTGTAGGGCGCGCCGAACGGCACCGACACGTTGCGCATGATGGCGAGCACCGAGGCGACGCCCTCGCGCTCGGTCTTCGGCGTCGGAACCATCGAGAGATAATAGGAGGCGCGCTGGAAACGATCGCGGGGGTTCACGTTGCCCGGCAGGGGCATCTCGCTCGACGGCTTGGTGAAGTCCTGGCCTTTCAGGAGTTCGAGCTGCTGATCGTAGCTCGGATCGTTGGTCATCACGCGGAAGTCGCGGCTGTGATGCACGACCGGCTTGCCGTCGATATATTCGATGATCGCCGAGTCGCCGCTCGCGTCCTCAAGCGCAAGATGGACGTTGGCCTTGTGGCCGTGCGCTTCGATCGGAATGGGCTGGATCTTCGTGAGAAGATCCAAGGCCTCGGCGACGTCGGCCGCGTTGTCGAGCGCATATTGCGCCCAGAGGCCCGCCTGCACGCCCGGGAGACTTTTGTCACGTTCGCCGAAATCGGTCGCGTTTAGATAAAGCATGTGCGCGGCGAGGCCGCGCTCGTTGATCCCGTCGGCGGAACCAAGACCGTAGAGCTGCGTGACGAGGCTGCCGTATTTCGACGTCCAGATCATCGGATTGGGGTCGTTGAGGCTCTCCTTGCCGAGCTTGCCGCCGTCATGCTTGAGGCCGCGCGGCAGGACGGTCAGGATCGGATCGGTCGACTCCGGCCAGTCCATGCTTCGCCCTGCGAGAATGGCGGGCCCGCCCCCGTTCCACAAGACGCGCGTACACGCGAACGTTGGGCTCGGCGGCGTCAGTGCGGCGAAAGCAAGAACGGCGACAGACGCCAGAAACTTACGAACCATTGTATCCCCCGAAAAAACAAGGCGACCTTGGTCCGGCCGCTTCCGTGGTCAATTTCACTGCGCCGTCGTTTCGAGAACGTGTCACAGCAGGCGACCTGCCTGCTCTTGACGCGGGTTGTCAACTAGTGCTGGCGCATCGCGGGCGATCCGTGGGTGAAGCTGTCCGGGACGCCGTGTCCAAGCCAGGACTTTTGGCCCATGATCGTTGTGCATCGCGGGCCCGTGCCCAAAACGAACCGCGCGGGCTTTCCGGCGTGGGAGGCGCGATGCTCTGCGCGAGATACAACATCGCCATCCTCTCAGCCCGATCGGCGCACCACCAGGTTCATCTTCGCGATCCGCGATGGCTGCTTTACGTCGAATTCCGGCCGTCTGTGGTCAGCGAGCGAAGCCTTCCTGTCGTCCGGAGCTGCGCACCCGATGACGGAGGAGCTGGTTAGGAAGCTCCATGAGGCCCGGGATAGAACTGCGTAGGTTCACCTGACTGAGGCCGGAGACAGCATTATGGAGTTTGTAGCCGTTGTACTTCTCATTGTGGTCGGCATCGTCGCAGTGAGCGTGCTCCGCAATCAGGCTCGCCGAAAACGCTTGATGGAGAAGTATGGTGACGAGACCGTTGTCGACCGTATCATGCGGAAAATGATGTGGCAGGGCATGTCGTCCGATCAGCTGCGTCATTCGCTCGGGCCGCCAGTCGCGGTCGACCGTAAGGTGTACAAGTCGAAGATCACCGAAACCTACAAGTATGCTCCGTCGGGTAAGAATCGTTTTCGGTGCCGAGTGAAAGTGGAGAACGACGTAGTCGTCGGCTGGGAGCAGAAACAGGGCTTATGTGACGGCGTCGTAGTTCGCCCTCGCCTGCAGGAACTCTCTCCTGACGGTCTCGACCTGCGCGCGCATGTGCTGGCGACTTGAAAATATCTGCGCATGCGCTTGGCGCAGATTCGCAATGCCATTAACGATGTCGCCCTCGATTTTTTTCTTCGAAGCTAACACCTCCTGTTCCACGCGAGCGATGTCACGCGGATCGGTTGGCTTCATCGGATCGAACCTGAACCCGCTCTCAACGGAAGCCCGCCATGCCAGCAGAAGGGACTGCGTCTTCGGGCCGAACCCGGGCACAGTGGAGAGTTTTCCGGTCGTCACGTCGGCCGCTGTCTCGATGCCGAAGAACGCGAGCGTCTGCGTCCGGCCTTTGCCGATCCCCTTGATGTTCGCCTTTTCAATCTCAAACAGGTCCAGGAAACGCTCGCGCTGCACCCGCTCACGGTTGCGCTCAAGCTCCTGCAGTTTTGCCAGTCGAACGTTGGGCACCGGGTTCCATTCCTCCCGAAGTTTCAGGAGCGCCGCCTTCTGCAGGTCGAAGCCAGCCGGTCCCGCACGGCTCGTCCACTCGCGTTCGGCCGACGGAAGTTGTCGCGTTGAGCGGAGTGCCGACCGCCAGTCTCGAAGGGTCCGCTGGCGAGATAACCGGACAGGCGTGGAGACCGAGGCTCCAATTCGCAATGTCTTTCTCTTCGTCGGCGCATCCCGCGACAGAATGGCTGCAGGGCTGCGGGGTCGCAGTGGACAAGGCTGGCTTCGTGATCACCGGCGCGCACTTCGGCGAAGGCGAGAATCGCTCGTCCTCGCCGCTCGAAACCCTCGATGCCCGGAGTATTCGCCGTGGGCGACGTCCGGTCGGGATCGGTCAAGCGCGTGGGAAGCGCGATCGGTGAAGGCGCTCAGGTCGTGCAGGCCATCCAAGGTTTTTCGCACACTCTCCAGGTCCAACCCTCTAACCACAAGGCAAGTCGTCATGTCGAAGCGCTGCACGCATTTGAACAGCATTCGCGATGTGACCCCGAGCGCGTTGGGGTGCGAAGAATGTCTGGAAGCCGGCGCGTGGTAGCCTTGCCCGGGCGCTTCGTCCGCGCAGTTGCGGCGCCGCAAAGGCGCCGCTAAAATTTCGCCCCCGATAGGATGTATTGTCCTCGGCGTCCAATAACTCCCTTCAACCTCGCCAAGGAGCCGGTCATGAGTTTCTCGCTGCCCGATCTGCCCTACGCTTATGACGCGCTGGGCCCCTACATGTCGCGCGAAACGCTGGAATACCATCACGACAAGCATCATCTGGCCTACGTCAACAACGGCAACAATGCGCTCAAAGGAACTGAATGGGAGGGCAAGTCCCTTGAGGATATCGTCAAGGGCTCGTTCGGCAAGAACGCGGCCGTGTTCAATAACGCCGGCCAGCACTACAACCATATTCACTTCTGGCGCTGGATGAAGCCGAACGGCGGCGGCAAAATCCCGGGCGAGGTCGAGAAGGCACTCAAGGATGCGTTCGGCACGGTCGACAAGGCCAAGGAAGACCTCATCCAGGCGGGCGTCACCCAGTTCGGCTCCGGCTGGTGCTGGCTGACCCTGAAGGGCGGCAAGGTCGAGGCGACCAAGACCCCGAATGGCGAGAACCCGCTCGTCCACGGCGGCAAGCCCATTCTCGGCATCGATGTCTGGGAGCACTCCTATTACATCGACTACGACGCCGGCCAGACTATCTGAGGGCTGTCGTCGACCACCTCGTCAACTGGGAATACGTGGCGGAGCTGTTCGGCCAGAAATAGCCGACGCGACCCGAAGCGATCGCGCTGGCCGACCGCATTTGGGCCGACCGTGACGAACAAGGATCAGGCGCATGGCGTCAAGTTGAGCCATCGCGCCACGGGCATCGAGCGCGGCGATCTCCTCTGCCGGCACTCCCCAGTCCGAAAGAGCTTCGCGGCTGTTCTGGCCTGGACCGGGGGTCGCGCGGTTCAGCTGGTCCGGGCGGGCGAATACGAGGCGTTCTATAGCGGCATGCCGCTGATCGGCCTGGCGAAGGCCGGCGCCCGCTCGGCGGTGACGGCGGAAACCGACAGCGCGCGCCAGCGTCTCGGCGCCGGCGCGAAGTGACGGTCAAGGCGCCTGACGGCGCCGGACCCCTCGTCCGTCGCGCTACGCGCGACACCTTCTCCCGCCGGGCTGTGACCCGGGGGAAGGGAGAAG
>CAWDTW010000077.1:0-4380 GCA_963805295.1 uncultured Alphaproteobacteria bacterium
TCCTAAATTCGGCAGTTGGCTCTGATCGTCGTTCGTGAAGCGGGGTGCGTTTCAATCTGCGGTTGCGTCAAGATGGACATAGGCGCGGTGGCGTGCGAAGGGCGCGGCCTTTGAGGAAGGCTTGGAAGGCGCGGGAGAGTATTTCGCGCCAACGCTGCCAGGGCGTCAACTGCTCCGCATTTGTGACCAACCGCCTTAGGAATAGGGCTACCGCTCGAAGCGCCTTTGCGGCGGGAACGGACTTGGCGTGCGTGCTGGCGATCTTGATCGTCGTTTGTCGCGCATGGCGCACCCGTTCGGCGATGGCGTGCAACAACAATGGTCGGCTCGTGATCGCCTCTCGGTGGCGATCGGGCTCGGCCAATCGCGTGAAGATGTTCCACCAATCGTAAAACAACGCCACGAGGCGGGCCGCCAAACGACAGCGCGCCAGGTCGTGAGTGACGAAGCCGCCCCAGCCCCATTGGTTCTTCAACTCGTCGAAAACATTCTCTCCATCGCCGCGGTCGCGATAGAGCTGGCCAAAGCTTTCCAGAGCCTCGAGGAGCGTGGTCGCGAGAACCTGATATTCCCACATCTCCTCGCTCGGGCCGATGTCGAGGAAGGCGAGCCGAGGCGGTCCATCCTCGTCCATCGCGGGCGTCGCCAGCGCGCCTCTCACGCGCCGCCGCAATATGACGACGCGCCGTTGTCGGCTCCAGCCTTGCAATCGAATCTCGGTCTCTTTGGCTTGCCAACCTTGGCCCAAATCGACCCAATCGCTCTGCCCCGAAAGACGCTCGATCGCGCGTTTGACCTTGGCGGTCAGCCGTAGCTTGAACAAATACGGCAAAGCGCGCCGCTCGGCTTCCCCCATGATCCCCTCATTGCCGAAGCCCTTGTCGCCGCGCAAAAGAGAAGGCCAACAATCGCGCGGCGTTCGATCCAACAACGCCCACAGGCCAGGCGCGCTGTGATTGGAAGTGTGCTCGTCGCCCGCGCTCACATCCACATCGAGAACCAATCGCGTCCCCGCCATCGAATAGGTGTGATATACGCCGGCTAGGCGAGAACCCGAAAATTGGCGCGATGAATCACGCGGAAATTGTCGGTGATTCGGTCGCAGAAACGGCTCCAGTGTCTGGGCACGGTATACCGCAGGAACGTGATGATCTCTGTGCGGAACTCCGGGAAGGTCTTGTAGTCCCGATTGTGGGTGACGTTTTCATGCATCAAGGCCCACAGCCTCTCGATCGGATCGAGATGGGGACAGTACTTTGGAAAGAAACGCACCACGCATTTGCGCCCGGCCGCCGCAAGCCACTCCTTGACGATGCGGGCTTTGTGATATTTGGCGTTGTCGACGAAGACGTGGATGAGGCGTTCGCGAGGATGGGCGCTCTCGACCTGTCCCAATAGCTTGATCAAGCTCTCCGCGTCGACCGTCTCGACCTCGAGGATCTGCGTCCGGCCGGTTTCCAGATTGATCGCGCCGTGGATGTTCAGCCGCTGACGGCCCGTCGTCTGCTCCACCGCGATCGTGACGCCCTTGCGGGCCCAACAGCCGACCGGCCTGACCTGATGGGTCGGATGAACCGCATCGACGAAGACGACCGCCTCGTCGACGCCCATCGTGTTGAGCAGGTTCTCGTATTCGTCGATGAAGGCTTGCTGTTTGGCGTCGTCGAGGCCGCGCGGCATCCGTTCCGGCTTGCGGTAGTCGAAGCCCAGACGATGCAGCAAGGCGATCAGCCCCGACCGGCTGTAGCTCAGCCCAAAGCTCCGCCTCAACCAGGCCCCGACCTTCCGGATGCTGTGGGGACAGTGGGCGTCGACCCATTCGCTCAACGCGGCTTCCTGATCGCTGCTGAGGTGGCTGCTGCTGCCTTCGTGGCCGAAGCTCTTCAGCTCTTCGACGCCGCCGCGCTGATAAGCGCTGTGCCAGTTGCGGACCGTGTCGTCGTCCAGCAACAAAGCCGCCGCGACGCGCTCGCAGCCCCAGCCCCGGTCGAGAAGGACGATGGCGTTGGCGCGCCGGGCCACGCGAGCCTCGGCAAGCCCGTCTCGCGCAATCCCGATCAGGGCGCGCCGGTCGTCAGCCGAGAGAAATCCACCGCGAATCATATCTCTCAGCCGAATCCCACTCGGCCGTCCTGTCAAGCAATTCTTCGGCTCTTCAATGAGTCGGGGTATAGCAGTGGCTGGGCCGCCCAGGCTTCTTGGGATTGTAGCCGACCACCGCTCCTTCCTGATGGCCGTAGAGCGGCTTCACCGTCGTATCGACGTCGAGTATCCACGGCTCGCTCAAAAGCGGCTCCACGCAATGGTCGAGATGACCTCGCAGCCAGTTCGCGCCCGCTTCTTCCTCGATCGCCGCGAACGCCCGCCGAACCGCGTCCTCGCTGATGATCTTGCTCATGTCGAGAAGCTCGGGCAACACGCCGTCGCCTCGCAGCGCCGCGATATGCGCGTAGCGCTTGTGCCCGGCCAACATCGACAACATCGTCGTCCCCAGCACGTCGCGCTTCTTGGGCGCGTTCGGGCTCGTGTAACGCAGCGGGCAATCCGCCACGAACGCCTCGAACAGCCCCGCGGTCTTCAGAAAATCGATGAAGAACGGCAATTGCCCGAGCGGCGTAAGCGCCGCTTCATGGTCAAACTCGACCCGAACCGAACCGGCGAAACTGTCGACCACGACGCCCATGCCCGAGGCGTCGGGTTCAACCGCAGATTGTTCACCCGACGGGTGAGCCCCAAAGCGCGCTAAATCTTCTCTCATGCATATGAAAATGAATGATTCTCACCCCGCGGAAAACACCCAAACCGCCGAATTTAGGTTTATGGGAGCGCGTCGCCAAGGACGCCTCTGCCAAGCCCTACAAGGCGCTCGCGCTCGATCTAGCCGGGAAGGCCCATCGCCGCCACGACCAGGCGGTCGAGGCAGGGCTTTCGTCGCATAACCGGGTCGAGAAGGCGCAGGCCCGGCCAGATGCTAGAAACCAGATGAAGGCGGCCTATGAGGCCGGCCTTGCGCGCGAGGCTTTCGCTCAGCAGCGCGGCGCGCTCGAAACCATTGCCGAGGTCGCGTTCGAGCGCCTGAAGCAGGCCGCAGACCTTATCGCCGAACATGTGAGAGCCGTCGCGGCGGCCATCCAACTCCGAGCGGACGCGGTCGGTTCGGCTGAACCGCAACCTCCAAGTCCACCTTCTCCATCTCCTCACGGTCCCAGCCTGTAAGCATAGCCGCGCTGAAGGACCGCCCTCGGACCCGTTACGGACAGTCAACTCGAAACCATGGACGGGGAGAAAGCGCCACAAGCGGCCGCTGCGGCTCGCCGGTGCACTGCGCCGCGCAGGTGAAGCTCGGAGCCAGCGTAGCGCGGGGAGCAGCTGGACTGCCGATAGGCGAGACCAGCTTTCGTTTCCTTCTCGACAATGTCGCAATGATGAGTCAGGTCGAGGAGCGCCTGTAAGTGGTGTAAGCTGGTGGCGAGAAAGACATCCATGTCAAAGTTTTACGTCCGGGGCGTACTGGCCAATCTGATAACGCTCGCAATTTTGCTCGCGTGCCTGTTTATTCCTACAGGTACGCTCAACTATTGGCAGGCGTGGGCCTTCGTAGCCGTGTTTGAGGTGTCCGCGCAGGCGTTGGGCATCTATTTTCTCGTGCACGACCGAAAGCTCGTTGAACGCCGCATGAACATCGGACCCGTGGCGGAACAGCGGCCGGATCAGAAACTCATCTCGGCGCTTTTCATCCTCGGATTTGTAGGGTTCGTGGTGCTTCCCGCGTTCGACCATCGCTTCGGTTGGTCGGCGGTTGCGCCGGTCGTGTCGGTTATCGCAGACGCAATGATCGTACTATCTTTCCTGTTATTCTTCGTGGTGATGAAATCGAACAGCTATGCCGCTTCTACCATTCAGGTAGAAGAGGGACAGCCCGTCGTGTCGACGGGCCCGTACGCGTACGTCCGGCACCCGATGTATTCGGGTGCATTGCTCCTGCTCGTGGCGATGCCGCTCGCACTCGGTTCGTGGTGGAGCATTCTCCTCGTCGTACCGTTCTTCCCGGTGCTCGTTTGGCGCATCCTTGATGAGGAAATTTTCCTCCGCAAAAATTTGCCAGGGTATGACGAGTATATGCAGAGGGTGCGATATCGTATTGTTCCTCGGATGTGGTAGGGCACTGGCGTTAGGGGAACGTAAGTTCGGCGTGTGGCTCTATCAACTCCGCCGACCGTTGAGTGTCGTTCCCGAACCAACCGATATCCCGATTAGGGCGGGTACTGCGCTTCCCCACTCTCACCGCAGCGGCGGGTTCACGCCGTAGACCGATAGGACGATCCGCCCTGCTGAGAACCAAGCATCGCTCGGCTTCGCCACGGACCCGGAGCAATACAT
>CAWDTW010000078.1:0-70291 GCA_963805295.1 uncultured Alphaproteobacteria bacterium
TCGCGATGGCGGGCGCCCGTCCGCTCTATCTTTCCGCGAGCTTCGTCATCGAGGAGGGCTTTCCGCTCGCCGATCTGAAGCGGGTGGCGACGAGCATGGGCGCGGCAGCGCGCGCCGCCGGCGCGCCGATCATCACCGGCGACACGAAGGTCGTCGAACGCGGCAAGGCGGACAAGGTGTTCATTTCGACCGCGGGCGTCGGCGTCGCGCCGCCGGGCCTCGACCTGTCGAGCGACGCCGCGCGCCCGGGCGACGTCGTGATCGTTTCGGGAACGATGGGCGATCACGGCGTCGCGGTGATGTCGAAGCGCGAAAATCTCGAATTCGAGACGCAAATCCTGTCCGACACGGCGGCGCTGCACGGCCTTGTCGCGGAGATGGTGAAGGCGGCCGGCCGCGGCCTCCGGGTCATGCGCGATCCGACCCGCGGCGGTCTCGCGGCGACCCTCAATGAACTCGCCCATCAGTCCGGGGTCGGCTTTTCGATCGAGGAGGCGGCGATTCCGGTGCGCCCCGAAGTGGCCGCGGCCTGCGAGTTTCTCGGCCTCGACCCCCTCTACGTCGCCAACGAGGGCAAGCTGGTCGCGATCGTCGGGCCGGAATTCGCCGAGGCGCTGCTCGCCGCGATGAGGGCCCATCCGCTGGGGCGGGGTTCGACCGCCATCGGTCGCGCGGTCGACGATCCCAGTCGCTTCGTCGAAATGCGGACCGCCTTCGGCGGCGGTCGCATCGTCGATTGGCTGGCGGGCGAGCAGCTTCCCCGGATCTGCTGACGTCGGCGGGCCGCGCGAGCATGAGGCGCGGCAAGCATCGCCACCGCTTGCCGCGCGGTTTCGCGGCTCGGCGTCAGTTCTTCGGCGCTTCCTTTTGCTGTTCCCCCGCTTTTTGCGCCTCGCCAGCGGGCTTCTCGCCGTTCTGCGCTTCCCCCGCCGGAGTCTCGCCGCCGGGCGCCGGCGCCGCGGCCGTCATGATGCGTCCGTAATCTCCCTCGAACTTGGCGCCGGCGAGCGCGGCGTTCGCGGCATCTTGCGCGGTCTTCTTGGCCAAATCGGATGCCAGTTCGCGCTTGGCGAACTGGTCGGCCTCCGCCCCGGTCAGCGGCTTGTCGTCCACCGAGGTCACTTTGAAGAAGCTCGCGCTCGTCCTCGAGCGAACGAAGAAGATGTCGTCGGGCTTTCTCGCATCGAGCGGCTTCAGCATCTCGGCGGGCATGGTCGCGCTGTCCAGCGCTCCCGGGCCGCGGCTGAATTTGACGCCGAGTTCGTTCAGCTTCGCCACGACCTGATCGAGCGATTTGAAGTCCTTGGTCGCGGCGGCGAGCAACTCCATGTCCTTCTGCGGCGGGAAGGAGATTTGCTCGATCTGGTAAAGCCGGCGCTTCGCGAACTGATCGGGGTGCGCGTCGATATAGGCGTCGATTTCGCTCTTGGAAATGGCGCTCACCTCTGCGCCGAGATCGCGCTGCACATAGGCGCCGGCGAGAACCTGTTCGCGCGAACGCATGAGGTCGAGAAGCACGGTGGGCTGGCGGTCGAGCTTGGCGGCGATCGCCTGCTGGACCAGATACTTGCGCTCAATGATGCGGCTCAACACCGCCTTGACCACCGCGTCGCTGCGCTTGTCGGCAGGAATGTTGTCGAGGCGAAGTTCGTTGTCGAGCTCTTGTTGCGTCACCTCGTCCGGTCCGATATGTGCGATGACCTGACCGACGACGGCTTGCGTCTCGTGCCTCCCGCAGCCGGCGAGCGCGATCGCGCCCGCCAAGGCCAAAGCCGTCACGGCGACGCGCCAGCGACCATGTTGTAGCCCCGAAACATGCAGCAAGACGATTCTCCTAGGTTGACCCGGCAGTTTGATCCGATCGCCGCGACCTTCCGCGGCGCCCGGAGCGCGCGCAAAACATGAACGCCCTTCGCCGCGCAAGGACGACTTCCGTGCCCGCGACGGTTCTGGGCATCGGCTCCCGCCGCCGCTGGCATGCGGGGCGAGGCGGCGCTGAGCGTCGTTGAAACTCGGGCGCCAGCTATAGGGCGGTTTTGACAATTTTGCTAACGGGAGCATTCTTTGACAAAAGACATCAGAATATGACCCCTCTCGAGACCCGCCTTTTCCCCTCGGGTTGCAAACCGTCGCGCATATTAGCGCGGGTGTCCCGCTTTATGAAATCCTTATGAGGCGCCGCTCGAATCGAAATCGAATACTTACGCCGCCCGGCGCTACGAACCCGACGGGCAAGGAGGCGTTCATGCTCGATGTCGTGTTTGTCGCGCTCGGATTTGCGGTCATCGCGTTGATGGGGCTTTACGCCATGGGCTTGCGGCAAGTCTGAGGGATTCCCATGAGCGAACCGATCGTCGGACTGGCAGTGGCCGTGCTGCTCGGCCTCTACCTCCTCTACACATTGATCCATCCCGAAAAATTCTGACCTCGAGGAATTCGCGATGACCCTTGTCGGCTGGTCGCAGATTGTGCTGGTGCTCGCCCTTGTCGTGGCCTGCGCCGTTCCGCTGAGCGCGTTTGTCGCGCGCGTGTACGCCGGCGAGAGGACATTCCTGAGCCCCGTGCTGGCGCCTGTCGAGCGCGGGTTCTATCGCCTGGCCGGGGTCGACCCGGCGCGCGAGCAGGACTGGTACGGCTATGCGATCGCGATGGTCGTCTTTTCCATCGCAGGTTTCCTGTCGCTGTACGCTCTGCAGCGGCTGCAGAATTTCCTGCCGCTCAATCCGCGCGGCTTCGACGCCGTGCCGCCCGATCTCGCGTTCAACACCTCAGATAGCTTTATCACCAACACCAACTGGCAGAATTACAGCGGCGAGACCACGATGAGCCATCTGACCCAGATGCTCGGCCTCACCGTGCATAACTTCCTGTCGGCCGCGACTGGCCTCGCGATGGCCTTTGCGCTGGTGCGCGGATTTGCCCGCTCCTCCGCGACGACCGTCGGCAATTTCTGGGTCGATTTGACCCGCGTGACGCTTTACATCCTGTTGCCGATCTCGGTGGTTTTCGCCTTCGTCCTTGTGGCGCTCGGCGTTCCTCAGACGCTTGCCGGCGCGGTCGACGCGACCACGCTAGAGGGCGCGAAGCAGACCATCTCCATCGGGCCGGTGGCGAGCCAGGAAATCATCAAGGAGCTGGGCACCAACGGCGGCGGCTTCTTCAACGCCAATTCGGCGCATCCGTTCGAGAACCCCAACGCCTGGACCAACATCTTGGAGATCTGGGCGCTTCTCCTCATTCCCGTCGCCTCCGTGCTCGCCTTCGGCCGCGCGGTCGGCGACATTCGCCAGGGACGCGCGATCCTGGCGGCCATGGCCGTCTTCCTCCTGGTGGGAATCCTCGTCGTCTACT
Source organism: uncultured Alphaproteobacteria bacterium (assembly GCA_963805295.1). Classification (GTDB taxonomy): domain Bacteria; phylum Pseudomonadota; class Alphaproteobacteria; order Rhizobiales; family Beijerinckiaceae; genus Roseiarcus. Next base: position 3,352 of record CAWDTW010000078.1, read on the forward strand.
GGGCCGAGACTTCCGGCAATCCCCTCCTGACCGCGCTCGGGGTCGGCCCTTCGATGGGCAATTTCGAGGGTAAGGAGGTCCGCTTCGGCCAGGCGCTGTCGGCCCTGTTCATCACCGGCACGACCGGCACCAGCACCGGGGCCGTCAATGCGATGATCGACTCCTTCACTCCGCTTGGCGGCCTCGTGCCGATGTTCAACCTTCTGGCCGGCTGCATCTGGCCGGGCGGCGTGGGAGCGGGGCTCTACGGCTTCCTCGTCGTTGCGGTCATCGCGGTGTTCGTCGCCGGGCTGATGGTCGGCCGCACGCCCGAATATCTCGGCAAGAAGATCGAGGTGCGCGAAATGAAATTCGCGATGCTGGCGGTGCTCATCTATCCGCTGATCGTGCTCGGCTTCACCGGCGCTTCGGTGCTGCTTCAGACGGCGCTCGACAGTCTGAACAACAACGGCCCGCATGGCCTGTCCGAGATCCTCTACTCCTTCGCCTCGACCAACGCCAACAACGGCTCCGCCTTCGCCGGCCTCAACGGCAACACGCTCTGGTTCAATACGACTCAGGGCCTCGCGATGCTGCTCGGACGCTTCGCTTATGTCATCCCGGTGTTGGCGCTCGCCGGGTCGCTCGCGGCGAAGAAGAAGGTCCCGGCTTCGGCCGGCACCTTCCCGACCGACGGTCCGCTGTTCGTCGGGCTGCTGGTCGGCGTCATCGTCATTCTCTACCTCTTGCAATATTTCCCGGCCCTGTCGCTCGGGCCTGTCGTCGAGCACTACCTGATGCTCGGCGGCAAGACGTTCTGACCGGAGGCGCGATCGCCATGGCGCACAAAGCACAACCGCAAGGCCTGTTCGACGGCAAGATCATCGGCGCCGCCGCGATCGACGCGGTGCGCAAGCTCGATCCGCGCGCGCTCGCCAAGAACCCCGTCATCTTCGTGACCGAGGTTGTTTCGGCCGTGGTGACGGTCCTTTTCATCCGCGACCTCGTCGTGCATGATGGCGTCGCGCCGTTTTCCGGCCAGATCGCCGCCTGGCTTTGGTTCACCGTGCTGTTCGCCAATTTCGCCGAGGCGGTGGCGGAAGGCCGCGGCAAGGCGCAGGCCGACGCGTTGCGGCGGACGCGCACCGACACGCCCGCCAGGCGCTACGTCGATCCCGAAGACCTGAATGGCCCCGTCCAGGGCGTGAACGCGCTCGACCTTCGTCTCGGCGACGTCGTCCTGGTCGAAGCGGGCGAAATCATCCCCGGCGACGGCGACATCATTGAAGGCGTCGCGTCCGTCAACGAATTCGGCGATCACCGGCGAATCGGCGCCTGTCATTCGCGAATCGGGCGGCGACCGCTCGGCCGTCACCGGCGGGACGACGGTTCTCTCCGACTTCATCAAGGTCAGGATCACGGCTTCGGCGGGCTCGACCTTCCTCGATCGCATGATTGCGCTGGTCGAAGGCGCCGAGCGCCAGAAGACACCCAACGAACTGGCGCTGTCGATCTTGCTGTCAGGGCTGACCATCATCTTCCTGATCGTCTGCGTCACGCTCTGGCCGATCGCCAAATATTCAGGGACCGATCTCTCGGCGACCGTGCTGATCGCGCTTCTGGTTTGCCTGATTCCGACGACGATCGGCGGCCTCCTGTCGGCGATCGGCATCGCCGGCATGGATCGGCTCATCCGCTTCAACGTCATCGCGACCTCGGGCCGCGCGGTGGAGGCGGCGGGCGACGTCGACACGCTTCTCCTCGACAAGACCGGCACGATCACCTTCGGCAACCGCATGGCGACCGAATTTCTGCCGGTGCGCGGCGTCCGAACCGAGGATCTGGCCGCAGCGGCGCTCGCCTCCAGTCTCGCCGACGAGACGCCTGAAGGCCGCTCGATCGTCGCCCTCGCCAAGGGCGAGTACCGACTTGCCGAGCCGACGCCCGATCCGGCCCATACCACCGTCATTCCCTTCACCGCGCAGACGCGCATTTCCGGCGTCGACGTCGCCGGCCGATCGACCCGCAAGGGCGCGATCGACTCGATCCTGCGCTACCTGAAGACGACGCTCGACAAGACGCCACAGGAATTCCGGCAGGCGGTCGAGCGGGTCGCGACGTCGGGCGGCACGCCGCTCGCCGTCGCCGACGGCGGCAGGCTGCTCGGCGTCGTGCATCTGAAGGACGTGGTCAAGCCCGGCATCAAAGAGCGCTTCGCGGCGCTTCGCGCGATGGGCATTCGCACGGTGATGGTGACGGGCGACAATCCGACCACCGCCGCCTCTATCTCGTCGGAGGCGGGCGTCGACGATTTTCTCGCCGAAGCGACCCCGGAGGACAAGCTCGTCTACATCCGCAAAGAGCAGTTCGGCGGCCGGCTCATCGCCATGTGCGGCGACGGCACCAACGACGCGCCCGCGCTCGCCCAAGCCGATGTCGGCGTCGCCATGCAAACCGGCACCCAGGCGGCGCGCGAAGCCGGCAACATGGTCGACCTCGACTCCAATCCGACCAAGCTCATCGAGATCGTCGAGATCGGCAAGCAGCTTCTGATGACGCGCGGCTCGCTGACGACCTTCTCCATCGCCAACGACGTCGCCAAATATTTCGCCATCCTGCCGGCCATGTTCGCGACGACCTATCCGGCGCTCGGCGCGCTCAACGTGATGCGGCTCGCCTCGTCGCAATCGGCGATCCTGTCGGCGGTCATTTTCAACGCGCTGATCATCATCGCGCTGATCCCGCTGGCGCTGAAGGGCGTCGCCTACCGGCCGGTCGGCGCGGCGGCGCTGCTTCGGCGCAATCTGCTCGTCTACGGCGTCGGCGGGCTCATCCTGCCCTTCATCGGCATCAAGGCGATCGACCTCGTCGTCGCCGCCTTGCATCTCGCCTGACTTCAGGGGATCGTTCCATGCTTCAACACGTGCGTCCCGCGGTCGTGCTGCTCGTTCTGTTTTCCGCACTGACCGGGCTCGTCTACCCGTTGGCGGTGACGGGAATCGCGCAGATCGCGATGCCGCGCCAGGCCAACGGCAGCCTCATCGAGAAGGACGGCGCGGTTGTCGGCTCAGCGCTCGTCGGGCAGAACTTCAAGACCGACCGCTACTTCCATCCGCGCCCGTCCGCGACCACCGACACCGACCCCAACGATCCGTCGAAGACGATCGATGCGCCCTATAACGCCGCCAATTCGACCGGGTCCAACCTCGGCCCGACGTCGCAGAAGCTCGTCGATCGGGTGAAGGCTTCGGTGGAGGCGTGGCGCGCGATGGCGGGCCCCGGCCCGGTTCCGGCCGACGCGGTGACGACATCGGCCTCCGGACTCGACCCGGACGTCTCGCCGCAGACCGCGCTCGCCCAAGTCGCCTCGGTCGCCAAGGCGCGCGGTCTTGAAGAAGCCCGGGTGCGCCAACTCGTCGAGGCGTCGATCGAGACGCCTTTCCTCGGGCTCATCGGCCAGCCTCGGGTCAATATTTTGCAGCTGAATTTGGCGCTGGATCAGCTAAAATCGTCGTAACAAACGACGAAGTCCTGATGGCCCAATCGAGCCGACCCGACGACGGACGCCCGGACCCGGACGCGCTTCTGGCGGCGTTCCGCCGGGAGGGCGTGGGCCGGATGAAGGTGTTCCTCGGCGCCGCCCCCGGCGTCGGGAAGACCTATACGATGCTGCAGAACGCGCGCCGCCTCAAGGAGGAGGGCGTCGACGTCGTCATCGGCCTCGTCGAGACGCACGGGCGCGCCGAGACGAGCGCGCTCGTCGAAGGGCTCGAGGTCCTGCCGCGGCGCATCGTCGAATATCGCGGCCGAACGATCGCGGAATTCGACATCGACGCGGCGCTCGCCCGCAAGCCCAAGCTGATCGTCGTCGACGAACTCGCTCACACCAACGCGCCCGAAAGCCGCCATCCCAAGCGCTGGCAGGACGTTCAGGAATTGCTCGCCGCCGGCATCAACGTCTGGACCGCGCTCAACATCCAGCATCTCGAGAGCCTCGCCGACGTCGTCTCGCGCATCACCGGCGTCGTCGTGCGCGAGACGGTGCCCGATCGGGTCCTGCAGGAGGCGACCGACGTGGTCCTCGTCGACATCACGCCGGACGAACTCATCCAGCGCCTGCACGAAGGCAAGGTCTACGTGCCCGAAACGGCGCGGCGGGCGACCCAGAATTTCTTCACGGCCGGCAATCTGACCGCGCTGCGCGAACTGGCCTTGCGCCGCACCGCCGACCGGGTCGACGACCAGATGGTCGACTATTTGCGCCAGAAGGCGATCGAAGGCCCCTGGGGCTGCTCCGAGCGCCTGCTCGCCTGCGTCGGCCCGGACGAGGTCTCCGAAAGGGTCGTGCGGCGGGCCGCCCAGCTCGCGACCTCCCTCAACGCCGCCTGGACGGCGGTCACCATCGAGAAGGTCGGTGAGGAGGGCGACGCCAAGAAGGCAAACCAGATCGCCAAGATCTTTGGCCTCGCCGAGCGGCTCGGCGGCGACACGATGCGACTCCAGGGCAGCGACTATCCCGCCGAAATCCTGCGCCTCGCCCGGCGTGAAAACGTGACCCAGATCGTGCTCGGCCAGTCGCGCTCCGGATTCCTCGGGAGCCTCTTCGGCCGCTCGCTGCCTGACGCGCTCTTGCGGCATGCCGGGACGATCGAGATCCACGTCATTCCCCACGACGAGGAGCCGCAGCGTCTTCTTTGGCTGCGACCGAAGCTGAGCGTCAAGCCGACGGGGCTCGGCTTGGAGATCGCCGCCGCCCTCGCCTCCGTCGCTTGCGCCGTCGCGGTCGGCGAAGCGCTGACCGCTGTGCTGAAGCTCCCCAACCTGTCGATGATCTTTCTGACCGCCGTCTTGTTCAGCGGCGTGCGCTTCGGCACCCGCGCCGCGGTCATCGCCTCTTTCGCCTCCTTCGTCGCCTACAACTTCTTTTTCATCGAGCCGATCTACACGGTCACCGTCGCCCAGCCGCAGGAGCTGTTCGCGCTGCTGATCTTCCTCGCGGTCGCCGTGCTGACCGGCTCGCTCACCGGACGCGTGCGCGATCAGCGTGAAAGCGTGATCAAGAACGCCGAGATCATGCGGTCGCTTTACGACTATTCGCGCAAGCTCTCGGGCGCCTCGAGCGCCGACGACGTTCTCTGGGCGGCGGCGGCGCATCTCCACGCGACCTTCGGCGGGCGCATCGTGCTCCTAGTCGCGGAGGGCGACGATCTCCAAATGCGCGCGGCCTGGCCGCCCGACGCCCAGCTCGACGCCGCCGCGCTCACGGCCGCCCGCTGGGCCCAGCAGAAGAACGAGCCGGCCGGGTGGGGGACCGGGACGCTGCCGCGGGTCGAGTATCAATTCCGGCCGCTCGTGGCCGCGCGCGGACCGATCGCGGTATGCGGCTTCGAGCCGCATTCGCCCGACCAGTCGATCACCGCGGAGGACGAGCGCGCGTTGACGGCGATCCTCGATCAGACCGCGATCGCGCTCGACCGGGCGCTGCTGGCGCGCGAGGCGGTGAAGGCGGCGACGATGCAGGAGAACGAGAAGGTGCGCGACGCGCTGCTCGCCTCGCTCTCGCACGACCTGCGCACGCCTCTGTCCTCGATCGCCGGCGCGGCGACCTCGCTGCGCGCGCTCGGCGACAAGATGAGCCCCGACGAACGGCTCGAGCTCCTCGCCTCGATCGAGGACGAGACCGCGCGCCTCTCGCGCTTCGTCGCCAACCTCCTCGACATGTCGCGCATCGAAGCGGGCGGACTGAAGGTCCACCGCGATCTGGTCGACGTCGCCGACGTCGTGCAGGGCGCAGTCGAGCGCAGCCGCAAGGCTTTCCCCAGGCAGCCGGTGCGCGTGAACCTCGCGCCGGACCTGCCGTTCGTGCGGGCCGACGACAAGCTGCTCGAGCAGGTGCTGTTCAACCTGCTCGACAACGCGCACAAATATGCGGGCGACAGCGGCGCGACCATTCACGGACGCAAGGAAGGCGACGAGGTCGTCCTCAGCGTCACCGACGAGGGGCCGGGAGTGAAGCCGGCCGATCTCGAGCGCATCTTCGAGAAATTCTATCGCGGCGGACGCGCCGACGGGCGCAAGCCGGGCACCGGCCTCGGCCTGTCGATCTGCCGGGGCCTCATCGAAGCGATGGGCGGCACGATCGTCGCCCAGAGTCCGGCGGTGCGCCGGCGCGGCACGCGCATCGTCATCCGACTGCCCGGCGCTCAGCCGACGGCGGCGGAGATGAGGCCGGCCCCATGAAGGGCCCTCGCGTCCTCGTCGTCGACGACGAACCCCAAATCCAGCGGTTCCTGAACGTCGCGCTGGCCGCGGCGGGCTATGAGGTTCAGACGGCCGAGACGGGCGCCCAGGCTCTGCGCCAGGCCGCGACCGGCGCGCCCGATCTCATCGTGCTCGATCTTGGCCTGCCTGACCGCGACGGCAAGGACGTGCTGCGCGAAATCAGGCAATTCTCGCAGACGCCGGTGATCGTTCTCTCGGCGCGCGACCGCGAGTCGGAGAAGATCGAGGCGCTCGATCTCGGTGCCGACGATTATGTCGAGAAGCCTTTCGGCATCGGCGAACTGACCGCCAGGCTGCGCACCGCGCTGCGCCACAAGGCGAGCGAGGCCCAGCCCGCTCAACGCATCGAGATCGACAGCGTCGTGATGGATTTCGGCAAGCGCCTCGTCACCCGCGACGGCGTTGCGATCAAGCTGACGCCGAAGGAATACGACCTCCTGGCGATCCTCTTCCGCAACGCCGGCCGGGTCGTCACCCATCGCCAGATTCTGACCGCGGTCTGGGGGCCGGCGCACGCCGAGGACACGCAATATCTGCGCGTGTTCATCGGCCAGCTGCGCGCCAAGATCGAGCGCGATCCAACGGCGCCGAAGATCGTCAAGACCGAGGCGGGCGTCGGCTACCGCGCTGCCGAGGCTTGAGGCGCCGCGCGTCGCTTTGACGCCGAGCGCCGATTAATTCCTTGGCGCCGGCGCATCATGAATCGGCGCCCGAGGGCGGAAACGCTCTCGAAAGACGCTGGCATGCTCGTTGCGATGCAACCCCCGGCTTCCGCGGGGCCAGGCTCATGGCCCTGCCCACGGAGCGCATTCGACGAGGTGACCTATGTCTATGATAAATAGAATTATTTCGCGCGCGGCGGGCGCGTTGGTCGCCGGAGCGCTCGCGCTCGGCGCGACCTCCGCCTGGGCCGCCGACGACACGATCAAGGTCGGCATCCTCCACTCGCTTTCGGGCACCATGGCGATCAGCGAGACGACACTCAAAGACGTGATGCTGATGCTGATCGACGAACAGAACAAGAAGGGCGGCCTGCTCGGCAAGAAGCTCGAGGCGGTCGTCGTCGACCCGGCCTCCAACTGGCCGCTGTTCGCGGAAAAGGCGAAGGAGCTCATTGAGAAGGACAAGGTCGCGGTCGTTTTCGGCTGCTGGACCTCGGTGTCGCGCAAGTCGGTGCTGCCGGTGTTCAAGGAGCTCGAATTCGATCCTCTTCTATCCGGTGCAGTACGAGGGCGAGGAGTCCGAGCGCAACGTCTTCTATACCGGCGCGGCGCCCAATCAGCAGGCGATTCCCGCCATCGACTATCTGACGAGCCCGGACGGCGGCTCGGTGCAGCGCTGGGTGCTCGAAGGCACCGACTACGTCTATCCGCGCACGACCAACAAGATCCTTGAAGCCTATCTCAAATCGAAGGGCGTCAAGGGCGAAGACATCATGATCAACTACACGCCGTTCGGCTTCTCCGACTGGCAGACCGAGGTGTCGAAGATCAAGGCCTTCGGCTCGGCGGGCAAGAAAACGGCGGTCGTCTCCACCATCAACGGCGACGCCAACGTGCCCTTCTACAAGGAGCTCGGCAACCAGGGCGTCAAGGCGACCGACATTCCCGTGGTCGCCTTCTCGGTCGGCGAAGAGGAGCTCGCGGGTCTCGACACCAAGCCGCTCGTCGGACATCTCGCGGCGTGGAACTATTTCGAATCGATCGACGCGCCGGCGAACAAGGAATTCATCGACAAGTGGCATGAATTCATCAAGAACCCGAAGCGCACCACCAACGATCCGATGGAGGCCCATTACATCGGCTTCAACATGTGGGTGAAGGCGGTGGAGAAGGCGGGCACGACCGATCCAGACAAGGTGATCGACGCGATGATCGGCGTCGCCGTGCCGAATTTGACCGGCGGATTCGCCACGATGATGCCGAATCATCACATCACCAAGCCGGTCTATATCGGCGAAATCCAGAGCAATGGTCAGCTCAACACGGTCTGGCAGACGCCCGGGAGCGTGGTCGCGCAGGAATGGTCGCCTTACCTCCAGGGTTCGCGCGATCTGATCGCCGATTGGCGCAAGCCGCTGTCCTGCGGCAACTTCAACGTCAAGACAGGCAAGTGCGGCGGCTGACGGGAAGCTGAAGCCCCTTGCTCCGGTCGCTCCTCTCCCCATGAGCGGGAGGGGAGCCGGCCGCACTCTCGCCTCGAGCGGGGCGAGCGATCCGAACGGCCGGAAAATGGGCCCGCTCCGCAACAAGCGCCGCCGCCAAAGGGTGAGCAATGTCGCCGTCGAACGTCTTTCGATTCGCTCGTCCGGACTTAGCCGGAGTCGTGCGGGCTCCCATCTTCGCGCTCATCTCGGTCATCGCTCTCCTGATGTTCGCCGGCGCCGCCAGGGCCGATACGCTCGACGATACCCTCGCGCGGTTTCTCGACGACAAGTTTCCCCTGAGCGAGAAGGCGATCGGCGAACTCGCCGCCGAGGCCCCGCCGCAGGCCGCGGCGATTCTCGATGCGCTCGGCGACAATCGCCTGCTGTTCGACGCCGCTGATCATCTCGTCGCGTACAAAACGACGACCGGCGCGATTCTGAACGCCAAGACCGGCGAGACGATCGCCGACGCCGCCGCGTTCAGGAGGGTGCGCGTCAACAACGCGCTGCGCCGCGCCATCGAAGGCGCGATGGGGTCGCTGACCCTCGCCAACCCGGATCCGCAGAAGCGGATTGCCGCGGCGGAAGACGTCTTCAAGACGCGCGACGCCAAGACGCTGCCGGCGCTCGAGGCGCAACTCGCCAAGGAAAGCGATCCCCATGTCGCCGACGCTCTGAGGCTCGCCCGCGCGGCGATCGTCGCGGCGAGCGACAACGCGTCGTCGCAGGATCGCCTCGCCGCAATGGACATTCTCAAGGCGCGCGGCGACGAAGACGCGCAAAGCCTCATCGACCAGATATTGCAGAAGGCCCCCGACCCCGAGGTCAAGAGGGCGGCTGAATCCGCCTTGTCCTCGATCCACACGCGCCTCGCGATGTGGGGCGCGGCGCAGGACCTCTGGTACGGCCTCTCGGCTTCGTCGGTTCTGCTGCTCGCGGCGATCGGGCTCGCCATCACCTTCGGCGTCATGGGCGTCATCAACATGGCGCATGGCGAAATGGTGATGCTCGGCGCCTATGCGACCTATGTCGTGCAACTCCTGCTGCCGCAGTCCTTGCAGAGCTGGTCGCTCGCCCTCGCCATTCCGCTCGCCTTTCTCGTCGCCGCGCTCGTCGGCGTCGCGATCGAGCGCCTGATCATCCGCTATCTCTATACGAGGCCGCTCGAGACGCTGCTCGCGACCTGGGGCGTGTCGCTCGTCCTGCAACAGACGGTCCGGAGCCTCTTCGGCGCCAACAACCGGCAGGTGACCAACCCGCCCTTCATGTCGGGCGCGTTCCATGTGGGCGGCCTCGAGATCACGACCAACCGCCTCTGGATCATCGTGCTGGCGATCGTCGTCTTCGTCGCGCTGCAGCTCGTGCTGCGCGCCACCCAATTCGGCCTGCACATGCGCGCCGTCACCCAGAACCGCCGCATGGCGGCGGCGATGGGCATATCGACCGCGCGCATCGACATGCTCGCCTTCGCGCTCGGCTCAGGCGTCGCGGGGGTCGCCGGCGTCGCCCTTTCGCAGATCGACAACGTCTCGCCCAACCTCGGCCAGGGCTACATCATCGACAGCTTCATGGTGGTGGTGTTCGGCGGCGTCGGCAACCTGTGGGGCGCCGGCGCTGGCGCGCTGATGATCGGCGTCGCCAACAAGATCCTCGAGCCGGTGATCGGCGCCGTGCAGGGCCAGATCGTCCTCCTGATCATCATCATCCTGTTCATCCAGAAGCGGCCCCGGGGCATGTTCGCGCTCAAGGGCCGGGCGGTGGAAGCATGAGCCCGCAGCTCGACCGCATCGGTCTCGTCTTCATCGTCCTCCTGGCGGCGGCCGCGGTCGCGGTGCCGATCCTGTCGCTTGCGACGCCGGCGAACTCGCCGTTCAACATCCCGCCCTATCTGGTGCAGCTGCTCGGCAAGTACCTGTGCTACGCGATCCTCGCGGTCGCGCTCGATCTCGTCTGGGGCTATTGCGGCATCCTGTCGCTCGGCCACGGCGCGTTCTTCGCGCTCGGCGGCTACGCCATGGGCATGTACCTGATGCGCCAGATCGGGACGCGCGGCGTCTACGCCAATCCGATCCTGCCGGACTTCATGGTGTTCCTGAACTGGAAGGCGCTGCCGGTCGCCTGGTGGGGCTTCAACTGGTTCCCCTACGCCATGCTGATGGTCGTGCTGGTTCCGGGCCTGCTCGCGCTCGCCTTCGGCTGGTTCGCCTTCCGCTCGCGCGTGACCGGCGTCTATCTCTCGATCATCACCCAGGCGATGACCTTCGCCCTGTTCAAGGAATTCTTCCGCAACGACTTCGGCTTCGGCGGCAACAACGGCCTCACCGACTTCAAGGACCTCCTCGGCTTCTCGCTGCAGTCGGCCTCGACCAAGGCGGCGCTGTTTTCGGCGAGCGCGATCGCGCTTATTCTCGCCTATTGGGTCGCCCGCGCGATCATCGGTTCGAAATACGGCAAGGCGCTGGTGGCGATCCGCGACGCCGAAAGCCGCATGCGCTTCCTCGGCTACCGGGTCGAGAACTACAAGCTGTTCGCCTTCGTCGTCTCGGCGGTGATGGCGGGCGTCGCCGGCGCGCTCTACGTGCCCCAGGTCGGCATCATCAATCCGAGCGAGTTCGCGCCCGCCAACTCGATCGAGGCGGCGATCTGGGTCGCCGTCGGCGGGCGGGCGACGCTGGTCGGCGCGGCGATCGGCGCGATCGCGGTCAATTTCGCCAAGACCTATTTTACCGGGGCGTTTCCCGAGTACTGGCTTTATGGACTCGGCAGGCCTCTTCGTCCTCGTCACCCTGTTCCTGCCCCGCGGCCTGCTCGGTCTGGCGCTGACAACCCCGCGCGAACGTGCGCCGACGCCGGAGACGCCGGCGCTCGCCGTCGAGGAGGGGGCCGAGCCATGACGCTCGCCGAAACGAGCAATCCGACGCTGACCTCGTCGATCCTCTATCTCGACGGAATCAGCGTGTCCTTCGACGGCTACAAGGCCTTGCGCGGCCTGTCGCTCATGCTCGCGCCGGGGGAGATGCGCGCCATCATCGGCCCGAACGGCGCCGGCAAGACGACCATGATGGACGTCATCACGGGCAAGACGCGCCCCGACGAGGGCGAGGCGATGTTCGACGGCAAGTACGATCTCACCCAGACTCGACGAAGCGGAGATCGCGACGCTCGGCGTCGGCCGCAAGTTCCAGAAGCCGACCGTGTTCGAGCACCACACGGTCGAGGACAATCTGCTGCTCGCGACCAAGGCGCCGCGCAGCGTGCTCGCGACCCTGTTCGGCCGCGACGAGACGGACGTGCGCGCGACGATCGACCGGATTCTCGTCACGACGCGGCTCAAGGACAATCGCGCCCGCGTGGCGGGCTCGCTATCGCACGGGCAAAAGCAGTGGCTGGAGATCGGCATGCTGCTGGCGCAGGACCCGAAGCTCCTGCTGGTGGACGAGCCGGTCGCGGGCATGACCGACGCCGAGACGGCGGCGACCGCCGAGCTTTTGCGCGAGATCGCGCAGAGCCATTCCGTCGTCGTCGTCGAGCACGACATGACTTTCGTGCGCGAACTCGGCGTCAAGGTGACGTGTTTGCACGAAGGCTCGGTGCTCGCCGAGGGCACGCTCGATCAGGTCAGCGCCGACCCGCGCGTGGTCGAAGTCTATCTGGGGCGGTGAGGCGATGCTGACCGTCGACGGCATCGATCTCTTCTACGGCGCGGCGCAGGCGCTGCGCTCGGTATCGATCAAGGCCCAGACGGGGCGCATCCTAACGGTGCTCGGTCGGAACGGCGTCGGCAAGTCGTCGCTTTTGCGCGCCATCGTCGGCCAGCACATGGTCGCCTCCGGCTCGATCCGCTGGAACGACGACGACATGACCCGGCTTGCCGGCCACCTGCGCGCCAAGGCGGGTTTCGGCTACGTGCCGCAGGGGCGCGAGATTTTTCCGCTGCTCACCGTGCGCGAGAACCTGATGACCGGCTTCGCCGCGCTGAAGCGCTCCGAGCGCGTGATCGACGACGAGATTTTTGCGCTCTTCCCGGTGCTCGGCGACATGCTCGGGCGCCGCGGCGGCGACCTTTCCGGCGGCCAGCAGCAGCAGCTCGCCATCGCCCGCGCGCTGGTGATGAAGCCCAAGCTTCTCATCCTCGACGAGCCGACCGAGGGCATCCAGCCCTCGATCATCAAGGACATCGGCCGGGCGCTCGTGCATCTGCAGGCGCAGGGGCGATATGGCGATCCTGGTGGTCGAGCAATATTTCGAATGGGCGCGCGACATCTGCGACGACTATGCGGTGATGGACCGCGGCGTCGTCGTGCTCGCCGGAACGCGCGCCGAAATGGACGAGGGCGCCGTGCGCGGGCGGATGACGGTGTAGGGAGATGCGCCGGCTCTCGACGGAAACGCGCAGGCGCCGTGGAGCGATCTATTCCAATTCATCTTCGGCGATTTCGGCAAGTTTCGCCAAATGCCGCAGCAGACCAACCTTGAGCGGACGATTCCCGTGAATGGGAATTGAAAGGCGCACCACGCTTCCGGCCTTGCCGTAGATGTAATGACTCCCGCTCACTCGCAAGAGCCGCCAGCCGCGCCGCTCGACAAGCCGAGCAAGGTCGCGGCCGGACAACACCTTCATACGGCGATTTCCAGAATGCGACTTTTGTCGTCCGGTTCGGGCTCGGCGACATCAACCGACAGGCAGCCTTCGATCGCCTCGTGAAGATTGCGCAACAACTCTTCCATGTTTTCGCCCTGCGTAGCGCATCCCGGAATCGCCGGGACTTCGGCCCAGAGTCCGCCTTCCTCCGCCTCATGCACGACGATCTTGATCTTCATTTTTTGCCCTCCGTCTCGAAGGATAGCTTCGCCGGTTCGATACAACCACGCGGCGCGGCGCGTGAAAAGTGTCAGTCGGGCCAGGTCAATTTGCGCGAGGCGCCGTAGGTAAAAGAGCCGGATGTACTCCGTCCCCTCCCCGGAGGAACAGTAACATGATGCGGGCGTGCTTCGGTTTACACCGGCTCCCCGCCGAAATGCGCCCAGAACTCGTCCCGTGTATTGCTGCGCGGGAACGGCGCGTCTGGCGCCGGCGCCTCAAGAAAGCGGCAGAGCGGCCCCCAGCCGTCGGCGACGTTAAAGACAAGCAACCGGTCGGCCGGAATCGTATCGCGGACCATCTGGTTGTTCCGGCGATAGGCCGCGATCGCGGCGGCGCGGTCGTCGGTATGATCTCCGAACGTGTTTTTGATGAGCCAACCCGACATCGTCTGCATGATTTCCGCGATATGCGGCGGCATGGGTATGTTCGGCAAGAGCGTGAAGAGCTTGCCGATCGTCACGCTGAAGCTGTTCCACCATTCGTCTTCGGGGCGCTCGGTATGCACAATCTTCGCGTCCGGGAAGGCGATCGAGGTTTCTCGCCAGACCGCGGCGCCGGGCCAGTCGACTTGCGAGATGTAGCCGTCGAAGACCTCGACCCAAACGACTTTTTCTCCAGCGGCGATGGCCTTCCAATGCACGAGCTGCGTCGGATTTAGCGCGACTTCGATCATGTGGTGGCAGGGGCCTAAGCCGAGCTCTTCGAGTGCCATTTTCGTCGACATCGTTCCAGTCCGGCCGAAGCCCGATCCGATAATTCTCAAAGGCATGTGTTCATTCCATCGTGTTGCTGGGAATAGGCGCTTTGAGCTGAATTACCCTTGGAAGGAAGGAATCGAACATTAAGAAGACGCATCAACCGACATCCGGGGCGCGACCGCTGCTACTCCGGCAGGCCGAGCAGGCGCCAGCCCGCCGCGATCTTGTCCGTGATCTCGCTTATGGTCCCGATCTGGAAGTGAGGGCGAAGTCGAACGTCCGGCCTTTCCTCCAGCGCCCGCCTGGCGATCGCCCGGGCTTCCTCCATGCGACCGGCAAGCGCCAAAGCCACGGCCTGGGAAAATTGGAAGAGCGGACGCGCCTGCGCCGCGCGCGCGAAGCATGTCGCCGCCGCATCGTAACGCCCCTCATGCACCGCGACAAGTCCAAGCGCCCAATGCGCCGTAAAGGCCAAGGAGTTGAGCGGGCTCAGCCGCAGCGCGCGGTCGGCGTGGGCGGTCGCCGCCGCCGAGTTGCCGCAGTAAGCGTTGATCTGCGCGCCGAAATAATGCGCCGCCGCACAGGAAGGATTGACGGCCAATGCGTTCCGGATGGCGCTCAACGCCGACTCATAATCCCTTCCCAAATGCCCCATCACAAATCCGGCGACGGCGAGCGCCGTGGCGTCGTCGGCGCCGCCCGCGATGGCCGCACGCGCATGCCGGAGCGCGGAGGTCTTGTCGGCCTCATCCAACCCGGCTTGAATGAAAATAATCTGGCGGCACCAGGCAAGGAGCGCATGCGCGGCGGCGTAGTCCGGGTCAAGCTTCAGCGCGTCCTCGAGCAGCCCCGCCGCGATCCTGGCGCCGGCGGGACTGAGAACTCCATGTGCGGAAGCGCCCTCAAATAGAGATCATAAGCGCCCAGGTTTTCGGGGTGCTTGCGCCGGGAGCGTTCGATTTCCGATTGCCGCAGGCTCGGCTCGACAATGCCGACTACCCGGTCGGTAATCTGATCCTGCAGGTCGAACACGTCCTCAAGCGCGCCGTCGAATTTTTCCGCCCAGAGATGCGCGCCCGTCTCGGCCTCGATCAGTTGCGCCGTGATCCGCACCCGGGCGCCCGCCTTGCGTACGCCGCCCTCCAGGACATAGCGCACGCCGAGATCGCGCCCGACTTGCCGAATATCGACGGCCTTGCCTTTGTAGGTGAAGCTGGAATTGCGGGCGATCACGAACAGCCATTTTATGCGCGACAGTCCCGTGATGATGTCCTCCACCATTCCGTCGGCGAAATACTCCTGTTCCGGATCGCCGCTCATGTTCTGGAACGGCAGCACCGCGATCGAGGGCTTGTCGGGAAGAGGGAGGGGCGCAAGGGGTTTTTCCGCCTTCGCGGGCTTGAGATGAAGCGCTGACCCGGCCTCGGCGGTAACCCCCACTTCAATCGCATAGGCGCGAATCGGTTCGGCGATATTCTTGAGGCGGGTTGGGCCGAGATCGGTGACCGCGAGATCGAGCCGCGCCCGCACCTGTCGATAGGCGTCCTCGGAGAGGCAGATGGCGCCCGGCTTGGCGATGCCTTCAAGCCGCGCGGCGATATTGACGGCGTCGCCCATCAGATCGCCGTCGCTCTCCTCGACCACGTCGCCCAAATGAATGCCGACGCGGAAATCGATCCGGCGATCGTCCGGCACGCCGGCGTTGCGCTCGATCATGGCGTTCTGAACCTCGATCGCAAAGCGAACCGCCTCGACGACGCTGCGAAACTCGACCAGCGCGCCGTCGCCGGTCCGCTTCACCACCCGCCCATTGTGCACGGCGATGGTCGGATCGATGAGATCGCTGCGCAACGCCCGAAGCCGCGCCAGCGTGCGGTCTTCGTCGGCGCCGGTCAGCGGCTGAACCCGACCACGTCGGCGGCGAGGATCGCAGCAAGCTTTCGAGTTTCGGTCATAATGCCCTTGCGCCCACGCAGATTAGCACAAAACCCCGGCCGTAACCGCCGCAAATCGGCAGGGTTCGACTTTGGCAAAGGAAGGCGCCGAACCCTCGATCCTCAAGGACATTGGCCGCGCGCTCGTTCATCTGCGCCGGCGGGGCGACATGGCGATCCTGGCAGTCGAGCAATATTTCGCGTGGGCGCGCGAACGACGACTATGCGGTGATGGACCGCGGCGCGATCGTGGTCGCTGGGACGCGGGCGGAGATGGCCCCTCGCGTTCAGTTTGGCGCCGCGATACCGATCTTTCTAGCCTCCCAACTTTGCCCACGCTTGGCGTGCGCCACCACTTGGAGGTCGTGACTGACACGAAGGACACGGTTCAGTCGGCCTCATTGAATTTGGCGGCGCCAGCGCGCCCCGACCTGACGGCCGCCAAGAGCTGCGGCGTCAGCGGCCTGAGATCTGCAAGCCGGCTCGATTTCGCCCGAACAATGATTAGGGCAATCGAAAAGGATGCCAGATTCTGCTGAAAGGAAAGGTTTCGATCCACTGTGACGAACACATCGAAATGGTTCGCGCCAGACGCCAATCGACGCATTCGTCGAGGAGAACCCTCACGAAGCCGCTTCGATCACTCGCGTCTTTGCCTCTTCGAGGAAAGCAATCACCTGCTCTCGCGTCACCGACGGGAATCCTTCGACAAAGTCGTCGATTGATTCGCCGGCCTCGAGGTAGTCAAGCAACGTCTGCAAGGGAACTCTCGTCCCACGGAACACGGCGGCGCCGCCCATCACCTAAGGGTCTCGCGATACAATTGGGTCGTTCATGATGGAATATTACACCATGGTCGACCAGCGCAACAGTCGGAAGCGGCCCGCATAGGTCGACAAATGAGCGACTAAGGCGACGCCCAAAAATAGCCGATTCGGAATTTGCGAGTTTACTGGCATCGGCTGTTTAGCGGATTCCCGAGTGCGAGGCGAGCGTCTATATCGTGATGATGATAGACGAATTATCCCTGCGCGTCCGGTTTGACGCGCTTCGGCCTTCGCTGGACGAGCGACGCCGGCGGTTGAGCGCGGCGGCGGAGGCGAAGGCGGCGGGCTACGGCGGGATTGCGGCGGTCGCGCGCGCGACGAAGGTCGCCCGGAGCACGATTGGGCGCGGTCTGAAGGACTTGCGGAACCCCGGCTCCTTGACGGGAGAGGTGCGGCGCAAGGGCGGGGGCACTCCTCGGTTGACGGTCAAGGACCCGACGCTGTTGGAGGACTTGCAACGATTGCTCGAGCCGGCGACGATGGGCGACCCGATGCGGCCGTTGCGATGGGTCTCCAAGAGCCACGACAAGCTGGCGACGGCGCTTCGCGCCATGGGTCACAAAGTGAGTTCCTCGACCATTCCCAAGCTGCTGGAGGAACTGAAATATTGTCGCCATTCCAACCGCAAGACCAAGGAAGCCGGCAAACATCCTGATCGCGACGCCCAGTTCGAATATATCAACGCGAAGGTCGAGGCGTTTCAGGCGGCCGGCGAACCCGTGATATCGATCGACGCGAAGAAGAAGGAATTGCTGGGCGAATTCAAGAACGGCGGTAGCGACTATGGGCCGCAGGGCGAACCGATCGAGGTCAACGCTCACGATTTCGAGGACAAGGAGTTGGGCAAGGTCGTCCCTTACGGGGTCTACGACATCGGCGCCAACCTCGGCTATGTCAGCCTCGGAATCGACCACGACACCGGGGAGTTCGCCGTCAACGCCGTCCGATGCTGGCTCGATCAGATGGGTTGGAAGCTCTATCCCGGGATGAGGCGCCTGATGATCACGGCCGACGGCGGCGGCTCCAATGGTTCACGGCTGCGGCTCTGGAAGTTGGCCCTCCAACAACTCGCGGACGAAACCGGTCTGATCATTCAGGTTTGCCACTATCCGCCAGGGACTTCGAAGTGGAACAAGATCGAGCATCGCATGTTCTGCCACATCACGCAGAACTGGCGCGCGACGCCACTCCTCAGCCTCCTCATCGTCATCGAACTGATCGCCAACACCACGACGAAAACCGGTCTCAAAATCCGCTGCGAACTCGATAGCAACACCTATCCAAAGGGCATCAAGGTCTCGGACGCGGAAATGGCGACCCTCAACATGACCCGAAACTCATTCCATCCAGAATGGAACTACAGCATCTCGCCGAGGTTTCACGAAATGAAGCAATAGTTTTTGGGCATCGCCTAAGAGGAACCACCGAGGAAAACTGCTCACGAGCCCACCTGCGCGGGGCGGCGACCTCTCCGGCGGCAAGCAGCAACAGCTCGCCATCGGCCGCGCGCTTGCGATGAAGCCGAAGCTCCTCATCCCCGACGAGCCGACCGAAGGCATCCAGCCCTGGATCATCAAGGACATCGGCCGCGCGCTCGTCCATCTGCGCCCATCGCCGACGACTATGCGGTGATGGACCGCGGCGCGATCGTGCTTTCCGGAACGCGGGCCGAAATGAACGAGACCGAGGTCAGGCGCAGGCTGACGGTGTGAGGGCGACTCACGAAGGGCGCGAACCGGCAAGCGGTCCCTCGCCACTCCTCTCAATCTATCCGGTTGTCCGGGGCCGAGAGCGGCGGCGGGGATGCCGATGGGGTTCAATGGTAGCGTTTCGTCGCGAGCCGATCGAGCAGGAGCAGAGGAAGGGCCTCGAGGTCCCGGATGGCGCTTGCGGCCCTCACGCGGCCGTTTTGCGCCAAGTCCGCCGCGCCGATCATCGCGCCGAGAATCAAAACCGCGATGTGGTCAGCGTCGCCGCTCTTGAGTTCGCCCGCCAGCTGAGCCGCTCGCACATTGCTGGAGATGGTTGCGAACGCGCTCACCACTTCGGATCGCAATTCGTCGTCCGCTCGGCCGAGTTCCTGTCCGCAGAACAGGAACCGGCCGCGCGTCGGGAAGCGCCGCGTGAGTTCGACACATCCGCGCACAATGCGTTTCAGCGCTTCGAGGGGCGAGGCGTCGATCTGCGGGTCGAGTTCGGCGGCCGCGCTCTCGCGCCCGAAGATCGAACCCGCCGGCGCCTCCGGCGCCGCCCGCTTGTCTGCGAAATGCTTCTCCCCCGTTCCGGAACATGCACCGTCCTCGGCCCCGCGGGCCAAGTCCGCCTCCGTAAGAATCTCAAACAACTTTACCTCCCCGCACTCGACGCTTTGATCCCCGCGGCCGCCCGTTCTTGCCGTCCCCACGACAAAGCCCGGAACAGTCGGCCGCTCGTCCAGTACACGAACGTTATCATCGCCGGTTTGTCGCCGGCTCGCAAGCAGGAAATATAGATAGTCGAAGTGAGCCGGCGCCCGCCGACTTCAAATAATATCCTGATTACGCGGCAACGTCAGCCAGTTTTAGCAAGCGGTAAGGCATCGGGGCGGTCCTCAGCGCAACGAATGCGAGGCGGGGGATCATGGTCCCGAGATCGTATCGGCGATTGAATCGATATTCGAACTCCGCGAGATATCGAGGGACGTGCTTTTCTCGCACGGCTCGGTAGGTCCCCACGAGGGCGGCTTTGATATTGCCCAACGCGGTATTGACCCATTTGAAAGCAGGGGTGCGAGCCGCTTGTTTGCCGCTTCCGGTCTTTATTGAGCTGTGCAGACATCCGGCTTGGGTGACAGCGGCGAAGCATGCCAGACCGTCGGAGACGATATTGGAGCCGGGGTTGAGGGCGGTGCTTGCGAGCTTTCGGATCGCAAAGCTGCTGAAGGCTTTGACGGGCCGAAGGATGATTTGATCTGGCTTGCCATCGTCCGTTGTTGCGATCGCAGCGACGAACGGCGTCTTGCCTGTTGCGCCTCGCCCGCGGCGGCCGGACCGGGCGCCGCCGATATAGGCGTCGTCCATCTGGACGTTGCCTTTCAAGCGTTTGCTCGCGTTACGCTCCAGCATGACTTGAGCGAGCTTGTGCTTCATCATCCAAGCAGCCGTCTGGGTGACGCCGAGGCGTCGACCGAGTTCGATACTGGAAATGCCCTTCTTTGATTGCGTGACCAGGTAGATCGTCTTGAACCAGATGCGCAGCGGCAGCTTACTCGAAGCGAAGATCGTTCCCGCTTTGACAGAGGTCTGCTTGCGACACGCGTTACACTGGAATAAACGCCGCGCGCCGCGCGTGACGACGCAGTGATCGGCGCCATTGCACTCAGGACATTCGAACCCGTTCGGCCAGCGCCATTTGACCAGCGCCGCATGACATTGCTCTTCGGTTCCGTAAATCTCGGCGAAACGGGCCTCGCTGAGGCCTTTCTGGAACTGCACCTGATTGCGCGCCATCGGAGAACCCCTGCGAAAACAGCTTGTTCGTTGTTTGTTCTATCCAACATTTAAGGCTGACGCAAGCGCGTAATCAGGAATAATATTAACGGCTGGATAGACGCGGTCACTGGCGGCGCGATCGTCGTCACAGACTTGCGGCGCCGTTTCCGGCGCCGCGCGCGACGCCGTGGGGCGGCGATGAAGCCGGGAAGCCCTTTCGGAGGAAGCGACCACGCCGCTTTTCATGAACCAGCTCGCCTACACATCCCAATTCTGGGCCGCGCAGGTCAAAACCCACAAAACCGGGTGGAAACGGTGGTCCGAGCCGCCTGCGAGGCGATGGGCGGCAGGCTCGTCGGCGGCTGGCTGAGCCTCGGCGAATACAGCGCCGTCATCATCGCCGATGTCCCCGAC
Organism: uncultured Alphaproteobacteria bacterium; assembly: GCA_963805295.1. Classification (GTDB taxonomy): domain Bacteria; phylum Pseudomonadota; class Alphaproteobacteria; order Rhizobiales; family Beijerinckiaceae; genus Roseiarcus. The sequence goes on from CAWDTW010000078.1 coordinate 23,966, forward strand.
ATCGAAAGCATGGCGGCGATCGCGATCGCGGTTTCGGCCGCCGGCGCGATCAAGGCGTCGAAGACCACCCCCTTGATGATAGGGGCGCAGGGCGTCGAGGCTCTCAAGAAGGCCGAGATCGTCGCCGCCAAGGCCTATCGTCCCGCCCTGTAGGAGCCGCGTTCCGTCGCGGCCAGAGCCTCGAGCGCGCAGGCGCGCCCTCATGCGCTCGTCGACCCGACGCTCTCGAACACGTCCGCCTGCGCTTCGACCGTCTCTTCGATGAGGCCGTCCGCCGCGAAGGGGATGAGCGCCTCGCGCATGGCGCGCCTCATCTCGGGGACGTCGTCGCCGAGCCGCTCCGGCGACGACGTCGACATCGACAGCACCCGATCGGCGAGGCGGTCGATGGGGACGCGCTGGGTCGCTTCGACGCGAATGGTCCGGCGCGGGACGAACCGGCCGCCCGCGAAAAAGGCGCTGCCGCCCTGGGCCGGGCGCTCGCCGCTCCAGCGGCCGCGGACGGCGTCGAAGGCGTCGAGCCACGGGTTGCGTCCGTCTTTGACGCTGCCCGCGTGGCAAACGAGAATCCTGCCGTCAGGCGCGACGACGCGTTCGAGCGTCCTTCGGGCCGGCTCGGGATCGAGCCAATGCAGCGCGCGGCCGATCGTGACCGCGTCGAACGCGCCGAGGTTCGCAGGCAGATTCTCGAAGCGGCTCTCGATCAGCCGCACCGCGACGCCGGCGCGCAGGGCCGCCTCCCGGGCGGCCTCGCCGCGGCGGGCGCTGCAATTTCACTAAGTATTTCAGATGAAAAGGGTTTGCAAGATTCCCCCGTCGATGCGCCGCAACCGGTTGAAAAGTCTGGATTCGGGGAAGAAAGAGGACCGAAAAAGGAACGAAAAGCGCCTCTTGTGTCGCGTCATGGAACGTTCCGGGCGCGTCTCGGAAATCCGGCGCGGCGGCGGCTGGCGGCGCGTCCGGATCGACGCCGCGCGGGTGGGTTCCCATGTTCGAGCCGCGTCGAAGTTGCAGAATTTGGGTAACCGGGGCAAATTCCCGGGCAGGAGCGCGGGAGGAAAAATTTCAGAAGGCCGGCGCTCGCGCAAGCGCTTGATAAGATTCAATCTCGCAACTGCAGCATTTTGCTTTGTGCAGTTGCGTGCCCGGAATTGCCCCGGTTACGAATTGGCGCCTAACGCCTTGAAAACATGAGGCCGGCGCCGAAACTGCGGAGCGCGCTTCGGGGCCGCGGTCGGCGGCCTCAGTGGCAGGCTTCTTCCGTCAGCGCCTTGGCGCCGTCCATCGCGGCGAGGGCGAACGTGACGGGCTCGCGGGGCGCCGCGCCGGCCGAGGCCCCCGCCGGGGCGAGCGCGACGAGCTTGCCGTTTCGGGCGAGCGCGCAGAAGCGCTCGCGCGGCAGGAGCGCGCGGGCCGGCCCCGCTCCGGCCGTCTTGAGGGTCAGAGCCTCGCCGCCGGGCGCCAGCGCGAGCGTCCAGCCCTCCGGCGCGCCCGCCGCCTTCGCGCCCGGCTCGCGCGCGGCGAGCGAGACTTCGAGTTCGCCGCCGCCGCGCCGGTAGGCGAGGGCCGCCTCGATCGTCACGCCGGCTCCGCCGCCGCTTTCGGCGATCGGGGCGGAGGCGCTGGCGGCGATGAGATCAGGCCGGGGCGGATCGCCGTCGAAGGCGCGGCCGTCGAGCCCGTTGGCGCCCTCGGCAAGGATCGGCTCTGCGAGATCGAGGGCGCTCGTCGCCAGATGCGAGGCGCTGATCTCGGAAAGGCTCAGCCAGCGAATCCTCGCCGCCGGCGTTTTGCGCAACAGCGTCATCACCGGATCGCCGATCCCCATCGCGGTCAGATAGTCCCTCACCCTTTCGTCGATCCAGTCCTGCTCGTAGAATGTCCGGATCTTCGTCAGATGCTCGACGCCCTCGACCTCCTTCGTCACCGTGGTGATCTGATGGACGCCGACCTGAGGCACGGGGCCGACGAGCCGCTCCACGCCGCCCGCCAGAATCAGCGGACAGGCGGAGGCGCAGAACGCGCCGCCGACGATCGCCCGGCCGCGCGCGTTGGGACAGTCGCGGGCGCGCTCGGGGCAGTTGGCGATCAGGGTCCGCGCGACCGCGACGGCGAGGCCTTTCGCGCGGACGAGCTGGCCGATCGCCAGCGCGTCGCGGACCGAGCCGCCGTGCGAGGAGATCAGAACGGGCAGTCGGCGCCCGCCGAGATCGGCGATGAACTTGGCGAAGGCCGGCGCCGCGCCGGGCGTGACGACCCCTTCCGCCGAAATCCATTCGGGGCAATTGGGCTCGCAGGCCGGGTCCGAACTCGTGACGCGCACGATGCGCATCGGCGGATCGCCGCGCGGCCGCTGCGGAAGCTTCAGGTCCGCGAAGGCGGCGTTCGCAGCAAGCATTCCGGCGAGCGCCGCCGCGCCTCCCCCCCGTGACCAGATTGCCCTCATGCGGCCGATCATCCCGATTTGCGCCAGGCTGTCCAGACGGGACCGCTCAGCCCCGCGCCGCCGCCTCGCCCCTCAAGCGCTGGTATTCGAAAGCCACCAGGCTCGGCCCATGTTCGCGCTCGAGCCGGCGCACGATGAAATGGCCGCGCGCAAGGGTCTGGAAGTGCTCGGCGAAGGCGGCGTTGACCGCGGCCCCGCCGATTGCGCCGAGGACCGGCGCGGCCTGGGCCGCGATCTTCTCGCTGACGACCACTCCGAAGCGGGCGGCGATCTGGGAGATCAGCCGCACGACCGCCGGCGCCGCCTGCGCGCCGACGCCCTGGGAGGCGACGAAGCGCGCGCTGTCGCTGACGGACTTGGCGAGCGCCGCGCGGACGGCGAAATAGCCGCTTTCGAACAGGGCCTCCTCATCCTCCTCGCCACCGAGCGCGAACACCTCGACGCAGGCGAGCCCGGCCTGCGGCGCGCTCAAGTCCTCGCCCTCCTCGCGCGCGATTTCGGCGATCGAGCGCAAGAGGATCGTGGTCGAGAGCGGCAGCTCGACTGGCAGCGCCGCCAGCCCGAACGCCCCGCCGAGCGCGCCGGAGGCCGCGGCGGCGAGCCTATGGGCGCGATGGCCGGCTTTAGGCGCGCGCTTCAGGTCGATGGTGCGCAGCGCGAGCTTCAGCGCCCCGCGCAGCGCCGTCTCGCTCGCATGGGCGACGAGGCGGCGCGCAGGCAGGGGCACGTTACGGCTGAGCGCCCCGATCGGGCGTCCGATCGCGTCGGTCAGGCGCTTGGCGAAGCTCGTCCCCTCGAGGCAAGCGATCGCGCGCTTCAGGTCCTCGGTTTCTTCTCGCGTCAACCGCGCCGGCATGACCTCGATGGTCGACATGACGCCCTCGCTGATGCTGGCGCCTTTTCGCCCGCGAGAGCGCAATATAGCGCGCGAAGGGCCGCGGCCAAGGTCTCGGCGCAAGACGTCAAGCAAGCGTGACGATCGCCAGGAAGAGCGCGCCCGCCGCCCAGCAATAATAGGCGAAGGGGCTCAAAGCCTCGAACTCGTGCCGGTTGAAATAGCGCATCAGGAAGGCGAGGCTCGCATAAGCGACGGCGCCCGCCGCCACGCCGGAGAGAATGGCCATCGGCCCGAGCGTGGCGCCGGCCTTCAGGAGCTTCGGCGCCTCGTAGACGTTGGCCGCGAGAATGATCGGCGTCCCCATCAGGAACGAGAAGCGCGCGGATTCCGCGTGCCTCAGGCCCGCAACGACCCCCGCGACGATGGTCGAGCCGGAGCGGGAAATGCCCGGAATGAGCGCCAGGCACTGGGCGAAGCCGACCGCCAGCGCGCCCTTCCAGTTGAGCTGGTCGAGTTTTCCGACCGTCTCGCCGGCGATCAGATCGCCGAAGTAAAGCAGAAACCCGTTGACGACGAGGAAGGTCGCGGCGATCCACGGAACGCCGAAAGCCTCTGAAAGCGGCTTGTGCAGCGCGGCGCCGATCACCACCGCCGGGATCGTCGCCAACACGACCAGCCCGAACAGCCGCCGATCCGCCGCCGAGCGCTCGCCGCGGAGGCTGACGAGGGAAAGGCCGAAATTGATCCAGTCGCGCCAGAAGAAGACGAAGAGGGCGATCGCCGTGCCCAGATGCATGACCGTGAGATAGGCGAGCCAGTCGGGGGCCTTGAGGTCGACCCCCCAGCCGAGGAGGCGCGGCAGGATCACCGCATGGCCGAGACTGCTGATCGGGAACAGCTCCGTCACGCCCTGCAACACGGCCATGACGATCGCTTGGATGGCGGTCACTGCGAACCTCGCCTGTCAAGAGTACGCCGGACAGGCGCGATTACGCGATTCGTCGGCGAAAGCGAAGGCGCGGCCGCCTCAGCAGGAGACGCGCCCGCACTTGTGCACCGAATCGATCTTGCCCTTGAGCTGATCGTAGCCGACCGCGCCGACGACGACGTCCTGGCCGACGACGAAGGTCGGCGTCCCGTTGATCTGCAGCGCGTCGGCGAGCTGCATGGTCTCGTCGAGGCCCGTCTTGACGTCGGCGCTCTCCATGTCCTTGGCGAGCCTGTCCATGTCGAGCCCGAGCTCCTTGGCCACCGCCAGCGCCTCGGCCTTGCCGACCGACCCGTGGGTCGCCAAGAGCTTGGAATGGAAGGCCCAGAACTTGTCGCCCGGCAGCTGGTTTCGCGCCGCGATCGCGACCTTGGCCGCTTCGACCGACCCGGGCCCCAGCACCGGGAAGTCTTTCAGCACCAGCTTCAGGTTCGGATCGTCCTTCATGAGCTTGGCGATGTCGGGGAGCGCGCCTTTGCAGAAGTGGCAATTGTAGTCGAAGAATTCGACCAGCGTGGCCGTCGCCTTCGGGTTGCCGATCGTCGCCTGGTACTTGGAGCTGAACAGCGGCCCCGCTTCGTTGGCGACCGTCTTCTGGCGCTCGGCCTCGGCGGTCGCCTTGTCGCGCTTGTCGAGCGCTTCGATCGCGTCGTGCAGAACGTCCGGGTTGTTGACGAGATAATCGCGGATGAACGCGCCCAGTTCCTGTTTCTGCGCAGGGGTGAACTCGTCGGCGCGAGCGGGCAAGGCGACGCAGGCCGCGGCGGCGGCGAGGGCGGCGGCGAAGCCGAGGGCGGCGGTCAGTTTCATGAGAATTCTCCAGCCTGCGGCGGCGCGCCGTGACGCGCCGCACGTTCCGATCGCCGGCCCTTAGGAGCGACGATTGCAACATTGTTATGTCCGCGCGCTCGCTTCTAGCGGATTTCGGCGATCGTGTCTTCCCGCGCCAGCGTGCTGAACCGGGTCACCTCCGCGTCGAACTGCAGTTCGATCGTGCCGGTGGGCCCATGGCGCTGCTTGCCGATGATCAGCTCCGCCCGGCCGTGGGCGCTTTCCATCTGGGCCATCCAGGCGATGTGCTCCTCGGTGCCGGGCCGCGGCTCCTTGTTCTTGAGATAATATTCTTCGCGGAAGACGAACAGCACCACGTCGGCGTCCTGCTCGATCGACCCGGATTCGCGCAAGTCCGAGAGCTGGGGACGCTTGTCGTCGCGCTGCTCGACCTGACGCGAGAGCTGGGAGAGGGCGAGGATCGGCACGCCGAGCTCCTTGGCGAGCGCCTTGAGGCCGGTGGTGATTTCGGTCAGCTCCTGCACGCGATTGTCGCCGCGGGTCTTCGAGCCCGAAAGCAGCTGCAGATAGTCGATGACCAGCAGGTCGAGCCCCTTCTGCCGTTTCAGGCGGCGCGCGCGCGCAGTGAGCTGGGCGATCGAAATGCCGCCGGTCTGGTCGATGTAGAAGGGAATCTGCTGCATATCGCTGACGGCGTCGGCGACCCGGTGAAAGTCGCTTTCGGTGATGTCGCCGCGGCGGATCTTGTAGGAGGGGACGCCGGACTGTTCGGCGATGATCCGGGTCGCCAGCTGCTCGGCCGACATTTCGAGCGAGAAGAAGCCGACGACGCCGCCGTTGGCGGTCTCGAGCGTCCCGTCCGCTCGGGTTCGCCCCTGATAGGCCTTGGCGATGTTGAAGGCGATGTTGGTGGCGAGCGCCGTCTTGCCCATGCCGGGGCGCCCCGCGAGGATGACGAGGTCGGAGGCCTGCAGTCCGCCCATGTAGCGGTCGAGATCGGTGAGCCCGGTCGCGATGCCGGAGAGCGACCCCTCGCGCTCGTAGGCCCTGGCGGCCATGTCGACCGCGATCTTCAGCGCGTCGGAAAACCGCTGGAAGCCGCCGTCGTAGCGGCCCGTCTCGGCGATCTGGTAGAGGCGCCGCTCGGCCTCCTCGATCTGTTCGCGCGGGCTCGAAATCGACCGGAGCGTCATAGGCGACGTTGACCACGTCCTCGCCGATCGAAATGAGTTCGCGCCGCATGGCGAGGTCGTAGACGCTGCGCCCGTAGTCGTGAGCGTTGATGATGGTGGTCGCCTCGGTGGCGAGCCGCGCCAGATATTGCGACACGGTGACGCCGCCGAGATCGTGCTCGCCCAAGAAAGTCTTCAGCGTGATCGGCGTCGCCAGCTTGCCGGCGCGAATCATCGAGCCCGCGATCTCGTAGACGCGGCGATGGATCTCCTCGACGAAATGCTCGCTTCTGAGAAAATCCGACACCCGGTCGAATGCGTCGTTATTGATGAGAATCGCGCCGAGCAGCGCCTGCTCGGCCTCGAGGTTATGGGGCGGCGTGCGATACGCGCGCTCCTGCCCCCCGGTCTGTCGCGGCGGGAATTGCTCGATGGTCGCCATGGGCAAGAGGCGCGTCTTTCGTCGGTTGAGAGTTGAGGCGAACGCAAGGGTCATGCGAATCGGTGACGCGCGATGATACGCCGGCGGCTCAGTGCGACAAAAGCGCCGCCGCTCATCGCCCCGATCCCGGAGGCGGCATAGCCCCTACGCGCGGCTGAGCCAACGGCCGCGGCCCGGCGAACCGCCGTTGTCCCCGCTATCCACCTGAAGGAAATGCGAGGCTTGACTTTGACAGTGCGGAGGCGAACCAACTCGCGGAACGAAGGACAGGGGCGGCCCGGCTCGCGGCGCCAGGAATGGCGTCGTCCGTCGTACCGGGACTGCACGAGCCGCCCCGTTGTCCGCCTGACCTTGGCGTGCTCCGATGGGTCGCGCCGGAGAAAAAGGCGAGGCGATGAGCGAAGCGCCGTCGAAGATGAGAATTCTGTTGGCTCAGGCGGTCGTCGCGCTGATGATCGCCTTCGTCGCTATCGGCGTGGCCTCGTACGGCCTCTCCGCGGAGGTTCGCGAGCGCGTCTGGCATGATCTTGTCGAGCGACCGGGCGGGCCGATGACCTTCCGCTTCATCCTTCAGCCCGTCATGGCGACGATCGCCGCGCTGCACGACGGCGTCGACGACGCACGGACCGGGCGCGCGCCTTATTTCTGGACGCTGCTGACCAAACCGTCGGAGCGCCTTGGCCGCCTTGGCGAAGGACTGGTCGCCACCGCACGGGTCCTTCTGTTGGGCCTGGTCATGGACTCCGTCTATCAGCTTGTCGAGTTCGAAAGTTTCTATCCGGCCGAGGCGGTCATCGTCGCGATCGTGCTCGCCTTTCTCCCTTATCTGCTGCTGCGCGGCCCAATCGCTCGGGTCGCGCGCCTATGGATTCATGGGCCCTCAGCGGGCTAAGGTCTCTGATAGCCAGACGGGGGTGCGGGCAGCATGACGAACGCGAGCGATGATTCGATGCCGCGCCGGTTCGAGGTGAGGGCGAGCGCGACGGATCATTTCGCTTGGCTGCGCACTCGGCTCGCGATCGAGCGGACGATGATGGCGTGGGTCCGCACGGCGACAGCGCTGATCGGCTTCGGCTTCACCATCGTCCAGTTTTTCGCTCGCATCCAAGAGGCGCCGGGAGCCGCTCCTCCGTATTTTCCCCACGCGCCGCGCTATCTCGGCCTTTCGCTGATCTTCTGCGGCGTCATGGCTCTGGTGATTGCGATTTGGGAATATCACTGGGGGCTTCGTTACCTATGGGGCGGAAATTTTGCGGCGATCGCGGGATTTTCGCGGGAGGAAAAGCAAACGCCGCTGCTCGCGGTGGCGGTCGTCCTCGCCCTCATCGGAATATTCGCATTCTTCGCCGTGGTGTTTCGTCTTGTATAGCGCGTGCAAGCGGAGGAGACATCGACTGAACGCGCAATTTGGAACAGGCAGGTCAACCAAGGGAGCGTCGCATGGCTAAGTTTGACAAGCCAAATATCCTCATCATTTGGGGCGACGATATCGGGTATTGGAACATCAGCCACTACAGCAAGGGCATGATGGGCTACCAAACCCCCAACATCGACCGCATCGCGCAAGAAGGGGCGACCTTCACCGATTGGTACGGCCAGCAGAGCTGCACCGCCGGCCGCGCGAGCTTCATCACCGGTCAGAACCCGATCCGCACCGGCCTGACCAAGGTCGGCATGCCCGGCGCCACGGTCGGACTTGCACGCGGAAGACCCGACCATCGCCGAACTGCTGAAGCCGCTCGGCTACGCCACCGGCCAGTTCGGCAAGAACCATCTGGGCGACCGCGACGAATATCTGCCGACCGTGCACGGGTTCGACGAATTCTTCGGCAATCTCTATCACCTCAACGCCGAGGAGGAGCCGGAACTGCCCGACTATCCCAAGGACCCGGAATTCAAGAAGAAGTTTGGACCCCGCGGCGTGCTCCACTGCCTGGCCGACGGCAAGGGCGGGCAGACGATCACGGACACCGGTCCGCTGACCAAGAAGCGCATGGAAACCATCGACGAGGAGATCACTGCGGGCGCTCTGGCCTGGATGGAGAAGCAGGCCAAGGCGGAGCAGCCATTCTTCCTCTGGTACAATTCGACGGCCATGCACTTCAGGACCCACCTCGCCGACAAGAACCGCGGCAAGAGCGGGCAGGACGACTACAGCGATCGGATGGTCACCCACGACGAGCAGATCGGCGAGATGCTCGAACAAGCTCGACGAGCTGGGCATCGCCGACAACACCATCGTCATGTATTCCACCGACAACGGCCCCGAGAACGACACCTGGCCGGATGGCGCCAACACGCCGTTCCGCATCGAGAAAGACACCAACTGGGAAGGCGGCTGGCGCGTTCCGGCGTTCCTGCGCTGGCCGGGCAAGATCAAGGCCGGTTCGGTCTTCAACGGCATCGGCTCTCACATCGACATGTTCCCGACCTTGCTCGCCGCCGCCGGCGATCCGGACGTGACCCAGAAGCTCCTCAACGGCTGCACGGTCGGAGGCAAGACCTTCAAGGTCCATCTCGACGGCTACAACATGATTCCCTACGTGACGGGCGCGGTGAAGGAGAGCCCGAGAAACGCCATCATGTACTTCAGCGACGACGGCGAAGTCATGGCGGTCCGGGTCGGCGACTATAAGTTCAACCTGGCGATACAACGCGCGGTTAGGACGATGGCATGGGCGGAGCCTTTGGTGAAGCTGAGGCTGCCGTTGATCTACAACCTGCGCCGCGACCCGTTCGAGCGCGCCGATTTCAACTCCAACACCTACTTGGATTGGATGGTCGATCACGTCCCCCAGATGTACCTCATGCAGGCGACGGTGGCGGCGCAGATCGAGAACTTCGTCAAGTTCCCGCCGCGTCAGAAACCGGCTTCGTTCAACCTGGACGCGGTGTTGGCGATGGTGTCGACTCACGGCGGCCATGCCTGACTTCGGCGGTCTCTTGCGAGGGTGGCCGCGAGCGCGCCCGGCGCGTTTGCCGGGCGTCGAACATGTGTCTTCGCCTTCGCTCGCCGATTTGAGCGGAAACTCTCGGCGGGCGACGCGTGCGTCGAGAGTCTGCCAACTGGAAGATGCGGCCGCGACCGGTAAGCGCGCTGCCTTCGCAGCCTGCCGGCCAGCAGGCAGGGCGCGCTAATGCACGATCCTTTTTCGATCCTTTTCGATGAGCACGTCCGCAACGAGTGCGTGCCGCTAAGAGTGCGCCGATTGGGTTCGGGCGGAATGGCTGGCGCCTACACCCGACAGCCAAGGAGGGTCGAGGTGAGCCGTAGCGAGGAAGTCCGCGACTTCTACGAGAGGATGCCCTATCCGGCGCCGCTCGCGAGTCTGGACGAACACCGCGACCTCTACAAGAACCCGGACCGTCGCCGGGTCGAGTTTCATCTGATGTGGCCCGCCAGGCAGCCGCGGGGAAACCTGGAAATCCTGGTCGCCGGCTGCGGCACGTCGCAGGCCGCGAGGTACGCGCTCCGCGAGCCCGAGGCTCGAATCACGGCGATCGACGTCAGCGACACGAGCCTTCGCCACACCCGAGAGCTTCAGCGCAAGTACAACCTGCAGAATCTCGAACTGCATCAAATCCCGATCGAGCGCGTCCGGGAGATTGGCCGCTCTTTCGACATGGTGGTTTGTACAGGGGTGCTGCATCACTTGCCCGACCCGGACTGCGGTCTTCGCGCCCTCCGCGACGTTCTGCGGCCGAGCGGCGCGATGCGCCTGATGGTCTACGCCCGCTACGGCCGGGCCGGAATCTATATGATGCAGGAGTACTGCCGCCTCCTCGAAATTGAGGCGTCGGCGACGGATCTGCGAACGCTCCGCGCCGCGCTCGAAGCGTTGCCGGCGGACCACCCGATCTCAGGCCTGCTGCGCCGCTCGAAGGATTTCTGGCGACCGGAGGCGATGGCGGACGCGCTCCTTCATCCGCAAGATCGCGCCTACACCGTCCCCGAATTGCATGCGTGGCTCGATCGCTGCGGCATGTCCTTCGGCCGCTGGATCGAGCAGGCGCCCTACCTCGCCGAATGCGGGATGATTGCGCTGAGCCCGCACGCCGCGCGCCTGGCCGCGCTACCCTCGCGCCCGCAGCATGCAGCCGTCGAGCTCTTCCGCGGAACAATGGTGTCCCACAGTTTCATCGCCTACCGCGACGATAGCGCGATTGAGAGCCAGCCGATCACCTTCAACGGGGATCGTTGGCGCGACTACGTCCCCATTGCACTGCCATGGACGGTGTGCGTGCGGGAGCGTCTGCCGCCCGGTAGCGTCGCGGTGTTGATCAACCAGTCGCACACATTCACCGATCTCATTCTCACGGTCGACGCTTTCGAGGACCGGCTTCTCGGCGCCATCGACGGGAACCGAACCCTCGGCGAAATTCTGCAAATTGCAGTCCACGAGCGCGATTTCGAGCGTCGAGCCTTGCGTTTCTTCGAGCGCCTTTGGCAATACGACCAGGTCGTTTTCGACGCGTCTCGCGCCGCCCTGAGCCAGCCGTATGGCGAAGCGCCTGCGCCAAACCGGTGACTCCAGGTCTCCGCAACCCCGTCGGCCCTTTCAAACGCTGACCCGGCCAAAATTCATCGCGGCGCCTTGTCGCCGTGGCAGAACTTGAACTTGCGCCCGCCGCCGCACGGGCACGGCGCATAAGGGTCGCGCTTGGCGTCCTCTGCCTTGACCCAGGCCATCACGTCGGCGGGCGCACGGCCACGCTCCAAGAGTTGACCCATGACCCCCATGAGGGGGCGGGTGTGGGTGAAGAAGAGTTCGAGCCCGGCGCAGAGGTAGTTGTGCCCCGGCTCGCCGTCGCGCGACAATGCAAAGCGGTCCTTGGGACACCCGCCGTTGCAGAGGAACCGCACTTCGCATTGCCGGCACTGTTTGGTGAGCGTGTCGCGCTTGTCGTCGCCGAATTTGCGCATCTGCGGCGAGGCGACGAGATCGATGAGCGGCGTCGCCTCGATGTTGCCGAGCTTCTGTCCCGGCTCGACGAAATGGTCGCAGGTGTAGAGATCGCCGTTGTGCTCCAGCGCGGGCCCGTAACCGCAGGTCGGCGCGTGGATGCACAGGAGATGACGCCCGAAATAGGCCTCGAGCGTGACGTCGAAGAGCTGGACGAACACCCGGCCGACGTCGCGCCGCACCCACTCCTCGAAAATGTCGACGAGAAAGCGCCCGTATTGCTCGCCCCCGACCGAGCGGTCGGTGACGAGATCGCCGGTCTGCGTGTAGAGGAGGCGCTTTCCCGCGCCGGGCCGGTCGCTCCAGCCCTGGTTGGCGATCGCGAGCGTCTCGGCCGTGGCCCGCTCGACGATCGGGATGAACTGCATCCATTTCGCGCCGAGTTCGTCGCGAAAGAAGCGGTAGACCCTCCGCCCATGCTTCTCGTTGGCGGCGTTGACCGTGCACAGGATATTGAACTCGACGCCGTGATTTTTGAGGAAGCGCCATCCCCGCATGACGAGCTCGAACGTGCCCTGGCCTTTGCGGTCGCGCCGGTAGGCGTCATGCAATTCGCGCGGCCCGTCGACGCTGAGGCCGACGAGAAAGTCGTGTTTCTTGAAGAAGGCGCACCAGGCGTCGTCGAGGAGGAGGCCGTTGGTCTGGAAGGTCTGCTGAACCTTCTGGCCGGGCTTGCGGTATTTTTCGACGAGTTCGACGGCGCGCTGGAAGAACTCGAGCTTCATCAGGGTCGGCTCGCCTCCCTGCCAGGCGACCGTCACCTCGGGCGCGCGGTGGGATTCCAGGAGCTGGCGGATGTAGCTCTCGAGCGTCGCCTGCGACATACGGTGTTTGTCGTTGGGGTAGAGCGCCTCCTTCGACAGGAAGAAGCAATAGGCGCAGTCGATGTTGCAGGTCGATCCGCTGGGCTTGGCGAGCAGGTGAAAGCGTGGCGGCGCGTTCGCCGATCGGGGTTGCTGGGGCGTCGCCATTTCGCTCGACATGAAAGTCTCTTGTCCGGATCCGTCGCCACGGTAGCGGCTGCGGCCATATTCGACAATCGCGGCCAAAAAGGGAGCGGGAACGCGGCGCGGCCCGGCGGCCTGTCTTGGGCGAATGACGGCTGCCCTGCCATCCACCCCCGCCGGTCGCTGCTCGAGGCCCCACGAGGTTCGTTGATCGTTCACACATAAACTAATCGCCGCGGCGCGGGCAAGCGCGCCTTCAGCGCGGCGCCGTCAGCCATTCGCATGCTTGCGCGCTGCGCCCGTCGCGCGAAAGGAGTTCTCGCGAGCCAGGGCATGAGGACCCGGGCTTCGTCGAAAAGCGTGTGCGGCGGGTTGACGATGAGAAGGCCGGCCCGCGCCAGCGGCCGCTGGCCGTGGATGCCGACCGGTCCCGGCCCGACGTCGAGTTCGAGCCGCAGGACGTTCGGCGCGCCGAGAGCGGCCACGCTGTTGAGAAAGTGCGCGTCGGGGGCCGTCTCGCGGATCGGCCGCCATGCGAGATAGACACCGCTCGGCCACTTGCGGATCGCACGCGCGAGCGCACCTTCGACGCGCGCCGGTTCGTCGGGCGTCTCGAACGACGGGTCGATCAGGACGAGGCCGCGCCGTTCCTTCGGCGGCAGATAGGCGTTGAGCGCGACGTAGCCGTCCGTGCCGACGATGCTGAGGCGAGCGTCGCGGCCGAGCGCCGCGACGAGCTTCTCGCGCTCCTCGGGATGCAATTCGCAGAGCGCGATGCGGTCCTGCGGACGTATCAGCGCCTGGGCGATCGCCGGGGATCCCGGATACGAGGCGGGCGCGCCGCTTGCGTCGTGCGGGCCGATCGCCCGGAGGTAGGGTTCGATGAGGGCGGCGATCGGCGCGGGCGGCGCAGCCTTCAACAGCCGCGCCACGCCCTCGCGCCATTCCGGCGAGCGTTTCGCCTCGGCGCCGGCGAGGTCGTAGCGCCCGGCGCCCGCATGGGTGTCGATGAAGCGGAAGGGCGCGTCCTTGCGCGCGAGATAGACGAGGACGCGCGCCAGGATCGCGTGCTTGAACACGTCGGCGAAATTGCCGGCATGGAAGGCGTGGCGATAGTTCATGGCGCCCGCGCGCGGCCCGGCGGCGCGCGTCTCAGCGCACAGGCGCGACGGCGATGGACGAGCGCTGGCACGTGTGTCCCGCGACTTTCCGGCAGACGGCGAAGGCCTTCAGGTCCTTCGACAGGCAGATGCGCACGTCGACGAGCTCTCCCCGGGCGCAGGTGACCGCCATGCTGTTGGGCGTGAGATTTGCGTTCGCCGCGATGAAGGCCTGCTCGATTGTCTCCGGCGAGACGCGCTGCAGATCGTGCGGCCCCTGCAGCATCGGCGGGATATTGAGCTCATCGCGCACAGTACGGACGACGTCGAAATAATCCCTGGCGTCGAGGCCGGTGCAGGTTCCGTGCTTGCGGTATTCGTGGCGCGCGAGGCCTTCCGACGGATAGAGCCCCTGTGCGGCAGCGAGATCGGCGGACGAAGCATCTTCGTTGGGGTCGCAGTTCTCCGGGTTGGCGCTCGTGCGGTTATTCGGCCACAGGCCGTGGACGACGAAGCCGTCTCCGGAACCAACCGCGCGTTGCCGCGGCGACTTGTCCTCGCCGCCGAGATCGCAGAAGCCGGGCGACCAGGAAAGCGTCATCACATAGTAGTCGAATGGCGCGGTCGCGACGGGCGGAAGGCTTTGCGCGTGAGCCGCCGCCGTCACGCCGATCAGCGCCAACGCGCCCGAAGCCGCTTTCCGCGCAAGGCGCGCCGTCATCGGGCGCCTCCGCCGGCGGCTCAGTAGAGCGCCTTGAGGCCGTATTCGCCGAGCCAGCGCTCGAGGATCGGCCGCAGGACGAGGCAGTCCGGCGCGTAGGCGCGCTCGCGGTCGAGGCCGACGACGCACCATTCGACGCCCCAAGTCAATCCGATGATGCCTTCCGCCGCCCCGACCGAGTAGACGACGGTCCGCGATTTCCTCTGTTCCGGAGGCGTAATGCGCGGATCCTCGGTCAGGGCGCGCGCCACACAGTAGCGGCGCGGGATGTAGGAAAGTCCGTTGGCGCGGAAGCCGATCTCGCGCACGCGTTCAAAGGCGTCGATCGCGTGCTTGCCGCCCCAGTAGAGGTTCTCCGTGTCGTCGAACCGGCCGGAGATCGTCGACAGCACGCCGTAGTCGTCGCACTTCGGCAGGTCGGAGGAATAGGGCGCCCACAGCTCACCGGCCGGCGATTCATATTCCGTGATCGCCACCGGGCCGCCCGCGGCATGGGCCAGCGACAGCGAGCCGAGAACGAGCAGCATGCCGATGATCGCGCGAACCATTGCGGTCGTTCCCCTGTTCCGGCGCCCCTGCGGCCGATTTGCGTCGGCCCCCGCGCCGCCGCCGGACAATGCGGCGCGGGGGCCGCCAAATCAAGGGCGTCGTCGCGTCCTCGCCGCCATGCGCTGGGTCGGCCTCAATTCAGGCGGCTCTTGAGGCCCGCGATCTCGCGCGTGACCAGATCGGCGCCGCTCGCGCCCTGCATCTGGTCTTTCAGCAGGAACTCGGCTGCTTTCGCCGCGCGGTCGGCGGCGGCGGCGCGGACGTCGGCTGCGGCCTGGGCTTCCGCGAAGGCGATCTTCGCCTCGGCCTGCCTGGTGCGGCGCGCGATGAACTCGCTCATGCGCTCGGCGGCGTCCTTGGCCAGCTGCTCGGCCTGGGCGCGCGCCTCGGCGAGGATGGCCGCCGCGTTGGCTTCCGCCTCGGCGCTCTTCTTCTCGAAGCTCGCCAGCAGAGCGGTCGCCTCCTCGCGCAGCTTTGCGGCCTGGTCGAGTTCCGCCTGGATCGCCTCGCCGCGCGCGTCGAGCGCCTTGAGGATGGCGCGAGGCGCGCCGAAGTAGATGAGAATGCCGACGAAGACCAGAAAGCCGAGAAGAACGAAGATTTCGGGGTCGAATTCCATCGCGCGGCTTCCCTTACGGCTCGACCGAATCGACCGCGGCCGCCACGGCCGCGGGGTCGGCGGCGCGCCCGCCGAGCCGCTCGACGATCGCGCCCGTCGCCTCGCGCGCGATCTCCGAGACGTTGGTCATCGCCTGCGCGCGGGTCGCCGCGATCTGCTTCTCCGCCGTCGCGAGCTTGGCGGCGATCTCGTCCTCCAGCGCCTTGCGCCTGGCGTTCGCTTCGGCTGCGGCCCGATCGCGGGCGGCCTGGGCCAGGGCCTGGGCCTTGGCGCGCGCCTCGGCGAGCGTCTTCTCATGCGCCGCCGCGGCCGCGTCGGCTTTCTGATGCATCGTCGTCGCGTCGTCGAGGTCGCGCGCGATGCGGGTCCGGCGGTTCTCGATCACCGCCCCGATCTGCGGCAGCGCGCGCTTCGACATGTACCAGTAGAGAAGCGCGAACGCGATGAAGAACCAGATGATTTGCGACGGAAACGTGCTCGAGTCGAAGGGCGGGAAGTTCGATTGGCCTCCCCCCTCGTGACCGACCGCCGTTTGCGGTGTTTCGGACTGAGCCATCGTGGGTCCTTCGGGTAACGAAGCCCCGGGAAAGTGCTGTCAAAGCGCGCCCTCCCGCGGATCGAAACGCCGCTTTGCGCCTCAGACTGCGAACAACAGCAGGAACGAGATCAGCAGCGCGAAAATGCCGAGCGCTTCTGTCACCGCGAAGCCGAAGATGAGGCGGCCGAACTGGCCGTCGACGGCGGAAGGGTTGCGCAACGCACCGTTCATGAAGTGGCCGAACAGGGTGCCGACGCCGATGCCGGCCGCGCCGGTTCCGATGGCGGCGAGGCCGGCGCCCACGTATTTGGCGGCGAGGGCGAGTTCATGCGGTTCCATTCGGTGCTCCTATGTGTTCTTGTCAGCGTGTTCTTTGTCGATCGGCAGGTCAGTGACCGCCGGGGTGAAGCGCGTCGTTGAGATACATGCAGGTCAGCATGGCGAACACGTAGGCCTGCAGGAACGCGACCAGCAATTCGAGGGCTTCGAGCCCGACCGTCATCGCGAAGGGCAGCACCGCGAGCGGTTTGGTCACGGCGCCCGCGCCGAGCAGCATGATGACGAACGCGCCGAACACATAGAGCGTGATGTGGCCGGCCAGCATGTTGGCGAAGAGACGAACCGAGTGGCTCAGCGGGCGCGACAGGAAAGAGACGATCTCGATCGCCACGACCAGCGGAAGAATGTAGATCGGCACGCCCGAGGGAACGAACATCTTGAAGAAGCTCAGGCCGTGATCCTTGATCCCGAAGAAGACGACGGTGAAGAAAACCAGGAGCGCCAGCGCCGCGGTGATGACGATCTGGCTCGTCACGGTGAAGGAATAGGGGATGAAGCCGATCAGGTTGGAGAGCAAAATGAACAAGAAGATGCTGAAGACGAACGGAAAGAACTGCATTCCGGCTTCGCCGGCCGCGGAACGGACCATGCCGGCGGTGAATTCATAGGCCATTTCGCCGAGCGCCTGCATGCGGCTCGGCACGCCTGAGCCGCCCCGCGCTGCGATCGCCGTGAGTAGGCAGGCCAACGCGACTGCGAGCAGCATGAAGAGGCCCGAATTCGTCAGCGAAAGGTCGTAGCCCCCTACGTGAATCGGAACGACCGGATGAATGGAGAATTGGTGGATCGGATTGATCGCCGGTCCCGCTTCGGTCGCCACTTCGCCTAATCCTCGTCGTCGTCCGCCCCGTCGCGGGCCCCCGCGGCCCCGCCGGAAGCTCCGCGCCCATGCGAGGCGTCATGCCTTGCTCCCGGCGCCGAGCGCCGCAACCCTTTATCCGCCGCCTCCGCGCCAGACAAGCGCGAATCGCGGCCTTGCCCCCCGCCTTTGGGCGAAGTCACGCGGATCACGTTCCAGACGCCCGCCGTGACGCCGATCATGAAAAACACAATGAGAAACGCCGAACTCGTGCCGAGCCCCCGATCGATCGCCCAGCCGATGCCGGCGCCGACGATGATGGCCGAGACGAACTCGCTCCCGGCGCGCAGGCCCATCGACATCGCCGATCCCATGCCCGCGGCTTTCGGCGGGGCGCTCTGCTGCGGCGCGGGCTCCAGCGCCTTCCGCGCCTTCAAGGTCCCCGACAGCTTGTCGAGCCGCGCGCGCAGCGCGGCGTCCTCATCGCGGTCTCCGGGGTCGGAAGTCATGGCTTTCAGTCCTCGCTTTGAGCCAAGACAGGTCGTTTTGCGCCTTGAGTCAAATCGGCCGGCGGGCGCAGACCCTCAGGCGCGATCGGGAATTTGTCCGTCGTCCGGCGCGAAACGTCCGTGCCGGCCTTCGCCGCTCTTGAAGCGCGCCGACCCCGCGCTCGTCTCGCCGCTGGCGATGGTCTGAAGTCCGCGCGCGACCTCGCTGGCGATCGCCTGAGGCCCGCTCAGATCCCATTGCTCGATCGCCGAAAGCCGGTCGTTGCGCATCGCGCTTTGCGGAAAGCCGCAGAGCGTATGGGCGAGCTGAAGCGCCCGGGCGAGCGCCTCGCCGTCCTCTGTCACTTCGCTGACGAGGCCGATGTGGAGCGCCTCCTCGGCGCCGACCGCGCGGCCGGTGGAGAATCAGTTCGAGCGCGCGGCCGTGACCCACGATGCGCGGCAGGCGGATCGTTCCGAGGTCGATGAGCGGCACGCCGAAACGGCGATTGTAGAAGCCGAAATAAGCCGAGCGCGCCGCGATCCTCATATCGCACCAGAGCGCGAGCTCCATGCCGCCCGCGACCGCCGGCCCTTCGACGGCGGCGATCGCCGGCTTGCCGAGCGCAAGCCTCGTCGGGCCCATCGGCCCGAAGTCGCCCTCGGGCTCGACAGGGCGCGTCTCGCCATCGGCCAGAGCTTTCAAATCGGCCCCGGAGCAAAACGCGCCCCCGGCGCCGGTCAACACCGCGACGTCCGAGCCCGCGTCGGCGTCGAACCGCTTGAAGGCGTCGTAGAGCGCCTGCGCGGTCACGAGATCCACCGCGTTGCGCCGCTCAGGACGCTCGATCGTCACCACGGTCACGCGCTTCTCGGCGCGTACGGAAACGGTCGCGCTCATGCGGGCAATCGACGGTTCGCGTTCGTCATGGAGCCCGTTTAGCATTGAACGTAAAGAGAGATAAGAGACGCCGGTCGCGCCCACCGCCTCCATCGCCGCCCGGCTTGACCTTGCGCGCCGCGTCGGGCAAGGCGCCGCCTTCGAAACGAGCGCCCGCCCCGACTGGAACCGTAATGACCGAACCCGACGCTTCGACCCGCGTGCGCGCCGCACTGCCGCGCGGGCTGGTCGACCGCGACGCCGCCGATATCGCGGCGGCCGAAGCGATGATGGCGAAGATCCGCGCCGTCTATTCGCTCTACGGCTTCGAGGCGGTCGAGACGCCGTTCATCGAATTTACCGACGCGCTCGGCAAGTTCCTGCCCGACCAGGACCGGCCGAACGAGGGCGTGTTCTCGTTCAAGGACGACGACGAGCAATGGCTGTCGCTGCGCTATGACTTGACCGCGCCGCTCGCCCGCTACGTCGCCGAACATTACGACCGGCTACCGAAGCCCTACCGGAGCTATCGCGCCGGCTGGGTGTTCCGCAACGAGAAGCCGGGGCCGGGCCGCTTCCGCCAGTTCATGCAGTTCGACGCCGACACGGTCGGCTCGGCCTCGCCTGCCGCCGACGCCGAGATGTGCATGATGGCGGCCGACTGTCTGGAGGCGCTCGGCATCGAGCGCGGCGACTATGTCGTCAAACTCAACAACCGAAAAGTGCTGGACGGGGTGATGGAGGCGATCGGCCTCGGCGGGCCGGAGAACGCCGGGCGCCGGCTCGTCGTGATGCGCGCGATCGACAAGTTCGACCGGCTCGGCCCTGCGGGCGTGCGCGCGCTATTGGGCGCCGGGCGAAAGGACGAAAGCGGCGATTTCACGCCGGGGGCGGGACTGGACGGCGCGCAAGCGGACAATGTTCTTCGATTCCTTGGATTCTCTTCTGAGGTCCACAGGGGCTACGAACCTGACCCACTCTTGCAAAGCGCAAGTTTGAATTCTGAACGCCTGGACTGGCTCGAGAAGCATGTGGAGCTAGGACCGATTGGCGCGGAAGGTCTCAACGAACTCCGAGGCATCGCGGACCTCGCGCGTGCGGCTGGATACGGGGAAGACCGAGTTCTGATCGACCGGTCCGTCGTGCGCGGGCTCGAATATTACACCGGCCCGGTTTTCGAGGCGGAGCTGACTTTCGAGACGCCCGACGAGGAAGGCAGGCCGGTCCGCTTCGGCTCGGTCGGCGGCGGCGGGCGCTACGACGGCCTCGTGGCGCGCTTTCGCGCCGAGCCGGTCCCGGCGACCGGCTTTTCGATCGGCGTGTCGCGGCTCTTGGCCGCGCTTCGCGCGATCAGGAGCCCGATCGTCGCCTCCGCCGAGGGCCCCGGCCCGGTGGTGGTGCTGGCGCTCGACCGCGACGCGAAGTCGATGGCGAACACCCAGCGTCTCGTCGCATCCTTGCGCGCCGCCGGAATCGCGGCCGAGCTCTATCTGGGCTCGGGCGGCATGAACGCGCAGCTCAAATACGCGGGCAGGCGCATGAGCCGCTGCGCCGTCATCCAGGGCTCGAACGAGCGTGACGCGCCGGGCGGCCCGCAGGTGACGATCCGCGACCTCAAGCTCGGGGCCGAGCTCGCCAAGTCGACCAAGGACCGCGCCGACTATGTGGAGCTCCGCCAGCGGGCGCAGTTCACCGCGCCCGAAGGCGAGCTGGTCGAGCGCGTGCGCGAGGTGCTGGCGAGGGGGTAGGCGGGGCCGGCGACCGCGTCGGCCACACCTCGTAGATGCGGCCGAAATCTCCCCGCTGAAGCCGAGGCGTTTCGAGGTCCGCTGAGGCGAAGCACAAGGGGCAACGCAAGCGTCGCGGCGCGCGCCTCACCCGCCGCTTGCCTGAGTCACCTCCGGCGGCACGCGGCCGCGAGTGAGCACCAGCTTGCCGCCCTGCAAGCGCCAGACGACCCGCTCGACGCGGGTCGCGCCCTTGGCGTTGATCTTGTAATCGACGACGAGGGCAGTCTTGTCTTTAGGATCGATGAACCAGGTTCCCCCCACGACGATCGCCTTGCTTGCGTCCACTGTGGCGCCCTCGTTGTCGGCGTCGAGGGCGACCTGCGGCTTCGGCTTGAGATCGACGAGCGCGCCGGCGTGGAAGGCAAAGAAATCGAGATGCGTCGATGAATAGCCCTGGAACATCCCGCCGCTCTCGATCGCCATTGCGTCGTCGCCGGAAATCTCGACGGGCCACACGTCCATGACGGCGCCGAACGACCCGAGTTCCGTGAATTCGCGGAATTTCGCAATGGGCTTCAAGCCGCCGCCGATGCGCTGGATTACGTAGGCTGAAAGCGGCGCGCCGCAGCCGTGACAGCCCTCGCCCGGCACGCCCGCCTGAACGCGCAGCACATCTGCGCTCGCGTAGCGAAGCACTTTGAGCGGATAGACGCAGTCGCTCTCCGTGCCGGCGAAATCCGCCTTGCCGAACACGGTCGCCACTTCGGAAGAAAGCAACGAGTCGGCGCGGACCTCCTTCTTCGCCGCCGCGCACAGCACCGCGGGCGCGTCGGCCCGCGCCGGATGCGCGATACAGAGCAAAGCTGCGACAAGGAGAAGGCGCTTCACGACGGCGACGGCGGAGTTTTCGTGGACAGGCGCACAGCGGGTCTTAGCAAGCTGTCGAAGAACGGGCAATGGCCTCCTCGGGCTTCGAGGCGCCATGCTGCGCGCCGTTCTTCAGCATGAGGGGTGACCTAAAAATCAACTCCTGCTAATCCTGAGGAGACCGAGGAATCTGGGCGTCCAACAAAGTTGAGTTAGCTTCCATCGGGGCGGTTCCGCCGCCCGGCAAAACCAGGGTAGAATAAAGACGAATAGAAACCTAGTCGCCAGCGTCATTAAATCTGTGGTGTTTTTCTGAATCTCTGTCGCGGCGATGCGGCGATGGAGGTGATTCGTGGCGGGCAGGGAGATTTCGGTCAAGAAATATGTGGTGAAGTTGAGCGCCGAGGAGCGCGAACGGCTGGAGGCGATGATCTGCGCGGGCAAGCATCCGGCGCAGTCGCTGACGAAGGCGCGCATCCTGTTGAAGGCGGACGTGTCGGAGGCGGGCGAAGGTTGGAGCGACAGCGCGATCTCGGCGGCGTTGGACACCAGCATCAACAATATCGGCCGCACCCGGCGTCGACTGGTCGAAGAAGGGATGGCGGCGGCGCTGACCCGCAAATACAATCCGAACTCCGCCCGGCCGCGGATTTTCGACGGGGCGGCGGAGGCGAAATTGATCGCCCTGACCTGCTCGCCGGCGCCCGAGGGGTTCGCGCGTTGGAGTTTGCGCCTGCTCGAGGAGAAGGTCGTCGAATTGAACATCGTCGAGAAGGCCAGCGACAACACGATCGGAAGGACTCTAAAAAAAACGTCCTCAAGCCCCACCGCAATCGGCAATGGGTGATCCCGCCGGACGCCAACGCCGGCTTCGTCGCCGCCATGGAAGACGTGCTGGAAACTTACCAGAAGCCGCGCGATCCCGATCGCCCCCTCGTCTGTCTGGATGAAATCCTCCAAGCAGTTGATCGTCGAGACGCGCGCTCCAATTCCGGCCAGACCCGGACGAGCCGTCCGGCACGATTACGAATACGAGCGAAACGGCGTGGCCAATATATTCATGATTTTCGCGCCGCTGGAGGGCTGGCGCCGCGTCAAGGTCACCGACCGCCACGCCGCCGCCGATTACGCGCAGGTGCTCAAGGAACTGTCCGACGTGCATTTTCCCGACGCCGAACAAATCAGGCTGGTCCAAGACAATCTGAGCACGCACACGCCCGCCTCGCTCTACGCGGCCTTTCCCGCGCCAGAAGCGCGCCGCCTCGCCAAACGGTTCGAATGGCACTACACCCCCAAACACGGAAGCTGGCTCGACATGGCCAAATCCGAACTCGGCGTCCTGTCGAGCCAATGTCTGAGCCGCCGCATTCCAGACAAGCCGACCCTCGAAAAAGAAGTCGCCGCCTGGGAGGACCACCGCAACAAGCATCACGCAAAGGCCAACTGGCAATTCACCACAGACGACGCCCGCGTGAAGCTCAAGAGGCTCTACCCCTCATTTTGAATAACTCGGGCGACTAGGGACCTCAATGACGTTGAGTATCAAAGACCCGGAAACCGAGCGGCTCGCACGCGCGCTCGCGCAACGGACCGGCGAGACTCTGACGGTCGCGACGCGGCGGGCTCTGGAAGAGAAGCTGCGCCGGATCGGCCGCGCCGCGCGACGCGCCGGGCTGCTCGAGGACCTTGCGGCGATCCGCCGGCGCTGGAGCAAAATGCCGTTGCTTGATCCGCGCAGCGCGGACGAGATCATCGGCTATGACGAGAACGGGGCTGCCCCGCTGACGGTGATCGGCACGTCGGCGAACCTCTAAAAGTCGACGCCCCGAAAATTTGACCACCAAGTACACATAGAAAGCACGAAGGCCGGCTTCGCGCCTCTTTGTGCCCTCTTCGTGTTCTTGGTGGTGAATGTCCTGCCCCGGAGCCGCGGCGGACGGCGGGAGAGCGGGGCGCGGAGCGGCAGACAAAGTCTTCGACAAAATCTTTACGGACGGGGGAGTCTGTGCTATTGTTCCCGTTTTGTTCTTATCTCCGGCGGAGCGGAGGGATTCGGATGGCGCTTCATCCCTTCCCCCAGGAAGGACAGGGCCATGACGCTTTTTTAATTTCCGCCGGGCGGCTCGCTCCTCCCTTTCCGGCTTGGCGCTCTCGAGGAGAAGAGGGCAGAAATTTTTTTTCGCCCGGGCGCCTCTCGTAACCAGTTGATAAAGCGCAATTCGCGGAAGGAAATGGAAGAGAATGGAAGGAAATGGAAGCGCCTTTTGGCGGCTTCGGAAGCGTCTGGCCCCGCGCTTCCCGCGCGCTTGGCGCGTTTTTGAAATTTTCTGCGGCCGATCGACAGCGCGCCGCCCGCAAAAGGTCGCCGTCAAGCCGTTGAAAAGGCTCATGTCGGGAATGGACGATGGCCGACGCCGAAGGCATCGAGCACTACGGGTCGCGGGCGACGCTCGAGGCCTTCGAAGCCTATTTGAAGAAGCGCGGCTGAGCCTCCCTCTCAGCCCTCGCGCGCGGCCTCCTTCACGGCGGCGATGAATTTGCGGATGCGCCCGGCGTTGGCGCCGAAATCGTGCTTGCCGACCCGCGAGACGGAGCGGACGTCGATCGCCGTCCGCGTGGCCCCCGGCCGGATGCGGATGGCGATGTCGCTGACGAATCCGAAGAACAGCGACCGGTCGGTCGCCTCGATGAGCGCGGCGCCGTCGCCGGCGAGGTTCGGCGGCTCGGCGTCGACGATGCGCCAGCCGAGGTCGCTCGCGGCGCCGAGCGCGAGCCGATAGGCCTCGGTCGAATCCATCTCGACCTGGACGGTCTCGATGTCGGGATAGGCTTCGCGCTGCGTCGCGCGGCTCTCCTCGCTGGACGGCGGCGGCTCGTCCCCGGCGCGCGCCGCCCGCGCCTTCATCGAGATGAGAAACGTCGGTGGCGAGGCGAGGTCGGTCGAGACGTCGTTGATCGGCGGCAGGACGAAAGCGACGACGGCGAGAGCGACGGGATAGGCCATCAGCGCGGCGGCGAGGGCGAAGCCGAACGAAGCCTGTCCCGCCCCTCTGAGCCCGTCGCGCCAGATGACGACGGCGGCGGCGCCGGCGAGCATCGCCGCCAAGGCGGCGACGACGAGGGCGGACGCGAAGACGGTGAGCACGGCGGGCGGGTCGGCGGCGCCGAGCCGCGCCAGCGCGATCGCGACGGCGGCGATGGCGCAGGCGAAGATCGCGAGCCGGCGGGACCAGACCGCTGCGCGTGCGACGGGCTCCGCGACGATCAGGCGGCGCAAGGGCGCACCGCCGGGGTCAGGCTATTTGGCGCCCCCCGCGCCGCCCGTCGCGTAACCGTTGCGGGTCGTGATCTCGCTGCCGGCGTCGTTGAAAGTCTTCGTATCGTCGCCAAGCTGCACCGTCGGCATGCATTCGGGGTTGCAGGCATAGGATACGCGCGAGGCCCCGTTCTGCAAGACCACCACCGTCTTTGCCGGCAGGACGCGCAGCTGCCTTTCCAGGAGGATCGCCCCCTCGGAGTCGAGGGCGATGAGGTTCGTCTGGCCGTAGCCCTTGCCGGTGACGACCATCTCGCCGCCGCTCTTCAGCATCGTCACGTCGGCGATCATCGGATTGCCGATGATGAGGGTCGAGGTTCCCGGCGGAAGCTTGGCGATCTGGGCCTGGTCGAGCGTGACCGGCAGCACGTCGGGGGACGACCCGGCGCGCGCGGGCTCGGCGCCGAAGGCGATGACGAAGGCGACGGCCAGCCAAAGGCGACACGACATCGAAGGGCCTCTCTCACGGGCAGGGACGAGGCCAGTATCGCCCGCAAAAAGTGAACGAAGCCTCAACGCACGCGCGGCGCCGCCGCGTCAGGCGGCGGGGAAAATCGCCGCGCCCTCGTCCGCCGACCCGACCGCGCCTCGGAAGAGGCTGAACAATTCACGCCCTAAGGCGATGCAAAAACTATTGCTTCATTTCGTGAAACCTCGGCGAGATGCTGTAGTTCCATTCTGGATGGAATACGTTTTGGGTCATGTTGAGGGTCGCCATTTCCGCGTCCGAGACCTTGATGCCCTTTGGATAGGTGTTGCTATCGAGTTCGCAGCGGATTTTGAGGGCTCGTCGCTATTTCAAGTGGGTGAATTGGCCAGAACGTCTCCGGCGATGAGGTAGACGACGGCTTTGAGATTTCGCTTGGTTCGGTAGCCTTTGGCCTTGCGCTTGGCGGCCTGCACGTTGCCGTTGATGGCTTCGAGGACGCCGTTGGAAAGGCCGGTGGCGATCGATCTGAGAATGCCCTCGGCCTTGGCCATGATCGTTTTGGCCAGTCGCTTCATCGGGCCGAGATCGCAGACCTGAACCCAGGCGTTCCAGCGATCGAGGAAGCGTCGGGCGGTCTTGGCGTCCATCGTGAACAGCTGTTGCAGGTTCATGCGGATTTGCATCGCCTGGATCGTGTCCAAGTTCTGCGCTTCCAATCTTGACAACGCTTCCTTCTCCTCCTGCGTCAGATGATTGACGTTCTTGAGGAAGATGTAGCGCCGGCCCTTGATCTGGAAGTTGTTCCGCGCTTCCTCGCGTCGCACCTGGTCGACGGCCTCGTTGGCGAGTTTGATGACGTGGAATTTGTCGAACGTGATCTCGGCGTTCTCGAAGTTCGCCTTGATCCCCGCTTCGAACGCCGCCCCCATGTCGATGCTGGCGTCGGTGACCGCCTCGCGCTTGCCGCCGTGCGCCTCGAGGAAATCCGCGAATTCCTTCACCGTCGCGGCGTCCTTGCCGTCGGCCACGTAGATGACTTTGCGCAGCGCCATGTCGACGAACAGGCTGACATAGTCGTGGCCGCGCCGCGCCGAGGTTTCGTCGGCGGCGATGCGCCGCACCTGCGACAAATCCAGCGCCTCCACCGCGCGCCAAACGTAATGCTCGACGATCCGCCACAAGCGCGTGTCGTGCTCGCCAAGCCGCTTGGCCGCATTGGCGATCGGCATCGCCTTGGCCAGCGCCAGCACGTAGGCCTCGAACAACAACGTGAACCCGCAACCCGCCCGAGCCCACGGCGTGGCGACCTTGCGCACCCCGCAGTTCGGACAGCTCACTCGCGGCACACGAGCGTGCAACAGCGTGCGATGCTGGAAGAAGTCCAGATGCCGCCACGTTTCATCCTTCGTGTCGTGAACCGCGCAACCCTCGCGTCCGCACTCGGCGCAGGCGAACCGGCTCCCGCGCGGAAAATCCACATCCAAATCGAGCCGACCATCCTCGACCGCAAACTCGCTCCGCGTCACCGTCCACGGCGACGGCAACCCAAGGGCCAACTGGAAAAGATCGGTGTCTCGCATCCCCTCACAATAAACTCGATCCCAACCGATCGCTCCCCAAGCCAACCCAAAAAACGGCCTTACCCACTCCATTCAGCGAGGAGCCATTTTGAGACCGGTTTTCGTCGTGGTGTTGGCGATCAGTTCGATGACGATGAGGAGGCTGAGGAGTGGCGTCGCGCGCCAGTTCTGCGTGATGTGGCAGAACATGCGATGCTCGATCTTGTTCCACTTCGAAGTCCCTGGCGGATAGTGGCAAACCTGAATGATCAGACCGGTTTCGTCCGCGAGTTGTTGGAGGGCCAACTTCCAGAGCCGCAGCCGTGAACCATTGGAGCCGCCGCCGTCGGCCGTGATCATCAGGCGCCTCATCCCGGGATAGAGCTTCCAACCCATCTGATCGAGCCAGCATCGGACGGCGTTGACGGCGAACTCCCCGGTGTCGTGGTCAATTCCGAGGCTGACATAGCCGAGGTTGGCGCCGATGTCGTAGACCCCGTAAGGGACGACCTTGCCCAACTCCTTGTCCTCGAAATCGTGAGCGTTGACCTCGATCGGTTCGCCCTGCGGCCCATAGTCGCTACCGCCGTTCTTGAATTCGCCCAGCAATTCCTTCTTCTTCGCGTCGATCGATATCACGGGTTCGCCGGCCGCCTGAAACGCCTCGACCTTCGCGTTGATATATTCGAACTGGGCGTCGCGATCAGGATGTTTGCCGGCTTCCTTGGTCTTGCGGTTGGAATGGCGACAATATTTCAGTTCCTCCAGCAGCTTGGGAATGGTCGAGGAACTCACTTTGTGACCCATGGCGCGAAGCGCCGTCGCCAGCTTGTCGTGGCTCTTGGAGACCCATCGCAACGGCCGCATCGGGTCGCCCATCGTCGCCGGCTCGAGCAATCGTTGCAAGTCCTCCAACAGCGTCGGGTCCTTGACCGTCAACCGAGGAGTGCCCCCGCCCTTGCGCCGCACCTCTCCCGTCAAGGAGCCGGGGTTCCGCAAGTCCTTCAGACCGCGCCCAATCGTGCTCCGGGCGACCTTCGTCGCGCGCGCGACCGCCGCAATCCCGCCGTAGCCCGCCGCCTTCGCCTCCGCCGCCGCGCTCAACCGCCGGCGTCGCTCGTCCAGCGAAGGCCGAAGCGCGTCAAACCGGACGCGCAGGGATGATTCGTCTATCATCATCACGATATAGACGCTCGCCTCGCACTCGGGAATCCGCTAAACAGCCGATGCCAGTAAAATCGCAAATTCCGAAATCGGCTATTTTTGGGCGTCGCCTAAGCCGACATGGCAGGCGGAAAGGTCGGCTTCGGCATGCGGCCTTCGCGACCAGACGTCGTCCGCGACCTTGACCTCGAGCCGGCCCGCCCGCACATCGAGACGGATGACGTCGCCGTTGCGGATCTTGGCGATCGCGCCTCCGGCGGCCGCCTCCGGCGTCACGTGGATCGCCGACGGCACCTTGCCCGAGGCTCCGGAGAGACGCCCGTCGGTGACGAGCGCCACCCGATGGCCGCGGTCCTGCAGGACGCCGAGCGGCGGCATCAGCTTGTGCAGCTCCGGCATGCCGATCGCCTTCGGACCCTGGAAGCGCACGACGGCGACGACGTCGCGGTTGAGTTCGCCCGCTCGGAAGGCGGCGTGCAGCTCCTCCTGGCTGTGGAACACCCGCGCCGGCGCCTCGATCACATGCCGCTCCGGCGCGACCGCGGACGTCTTGATGACGGCCCGCCCCAGCGGCCCTTCGAGCACGCGCAGGCCTCCGGTCGGCTGGAAAGGATCGTCCGCGGCGCGCAAGACGCTCGGGTCGCCCGATTTCTCCGGAGCGGGGCGCCACCGGACCTCGCCGTCGGCGCCGAGATGCGGCTCGATCGCGTAATCCGAGAGGCGCTCGCCCCAGACCGTGCGCGCTTCGCTGTGCAGCAGACCCGCGCCCTCGAGCTCGCGGATGAGGACGCCCATGCCGCCGGCGGCATGGAAATGGTTCACGTCGGCCTTGCCGTTCGGATAGATGCGGGTCAGCAGCGGCGTCACTTCGGCGAGATCGGCGAAATCCTCCCAGGTCAGCGCAATGCCTGCGGCGGCCGCCATCGCGATGAAATGGATGGTGAGATTGGTCGAGCCGCCGGTCGCGTTGAGGCCCACGACTCCGTTGACCACCGCCCGCTCGTCGATGATGTGGCCGATCGGAGTATACTCGTTGCCGAGCGCGGTCAGTTCGAGCGCCCGTTTGACGCCGAGTGTGGTCAGCGCGTCGCGCAACGGCGTGTTCGGATTGACGAAGGAGGCGCCTGGCAGATGAAGCCCCATGATCTCCATCAGCATCTGGTTGGTGTTGGCGGTGCCGTAGAAGGTGCAGGTTCCAGGCGCGTGATAGGCCTCGGCCTCGGCGGCGAGGAGGTCCGCGCGGCTCGCCTTGCCCTCGGCGTAGAGCTGGCGGATCTTCGATTTCTCATCGTTGGGGAGGCCCGAGGGCATGGGCCCCGCAGGCAGGAACACCCCCGGCAGATGGCCGAAGGAGAGCGCGCCGATCAGGAGCCCCGGCACGATCTTGTCGCAGACGCCGAGATAGACCGCAGCGTCGAACATGTCGTGCGACAGCGCCACCGCCGTCGAGAGCGCGATCACGTCCCGTGAGAAAAGCGACAGCTCCATGCCCTTCTCGCCTTGGGTGACCCCGTCGCACATCGCCGGCACGCCGCCCGCGACCTGCGCCGAGCCGCCGACGGCGCGCGCCGCCTCCTTGACGAGGTCGGGAAAGCGCGCAAACGGCTGATGGGCCGACAGCATGTCGTTGTAGGCGGTGACGATCGCGAGATTGGGGCCCGTTCCGTCGCGCAGGGCTTCCTTGTCGCCGGCGGCGCAGGCGGCGAAGCCGTGCGCGAAATTGGCGCAGCCGAGGCGCTTGCGCGCCGGCCGCTTGGCGACCGCGGCGTCAATCCGGTCGAGATAGGCGCGCCGCGAGGCGCGGCTGCGTTCGGCGATCCGTTCGGTGACTTCGCCGACGCGCGCATTGAGTTGGGTCATGCCTGCCTCCTTCATCGCAAGAACGGGGCGAGCGCCGCCACGCGGGGTTGCGTCCGACCCGCCTGTCGCCCCCGAAGCCGTCAATAGCCTATCTGTTCGCGCACGATCTTGGTGAAGCGGCTGCGTTCGTCCGGGGTCAGGTTCGCTGTCGCGACGTCGAGCCCCTGATCGGTAAGGCCGCCCGCCTTGGCGAAGGCGTTCCACGCGGCCGCCTTGGCGAGGTCGCGCTCGACCACCCGGCCCGCCACATAGAGATGGGCGAGGCGGTTCTGGGCGATCGGGTTGCCCTTGGCCGCGGCGATCCGAAGGATCTTGACGGCTTCGGCCTCGTTGCTCGGCACGCCTTCGCCGTTGAACAGCATGATCGCATATTCGACCTGGCCGGCGATGATGCCGCCGTCGGCGGCGCGCTTGAGCCAATGCGCCCCCTCGGCGATGTCTTGGGGCACGCCCTTGCCCTCCCGCAGCATCACGCCGTAGGAATAGGCGCCGTCGTCGTCGCCCGCATTGGCCGCTTTGAGGAAATATTGCGTCGCCGCGGCGAAATCGGGCTTCCGGCCGTTCGTCGAATCGAGCGCCATGACGCCGAGATTGTAGAGCGCCGCGGCGTGGTTCTTGGCCGCGGCGCGCTCGAACTGCTCCTTGGCGCCGGCCGGATCCTTCGACACGCCGTCAGCGCCCGCGAGCAGCATGACGCCGAGCTCGTAAGCCGCCTGCGGATCGCCGAGATTGCTGGCGATGCGGTACCAGCGCGAAGCCTCGAGGTCGTTTTTCCCGACCGCCGCGCCGTCGTGGTAGATTTCGCCGATCAGCGTCATCGCCGCGGCGTCCTTGGAATTATCGTCGATCCGCCGCTCGGCTTCTTTGAGGGCGATGAGAAAGTTGCCGCGCTGATAGGCGCCGAAAGCGAAATCCGCGGGCTTGCCGTCCCCGCGCGGCGGCAGGGGCGACGGCATAGCCGGGGCGGGCGCGCCGATTCCGAATGTCGAGGCCGCGTTCGGCCCTGGGGTCTGAGCCGATGCCGCGCCGCCGATGGCGAACGCGCAGGCGAGAGACGGCGCGAGCCTTCTCATGACGTCGCCGCCCCGACGCGCAAAAGGACGGCGTGGGCCTGGCGCGCGGCGTCGACGGGCGAGGCCGCGTTCCAGATCGCCGCGTCGAGCGCGACAAAATCAGCGCCGGCCTCGGCAAGCCTGCGCGCCGCCTCGATCGAAATCGGCGTAGGCAACGCAGGGCGTCTCGAAGATTTCCGTCCACCAGCCCACCCGCTCGACGAGCAGCTCCAGCGGCATGGAGGGGGCGCCGCCGCGCGGCTCGCCGAACATCACGTAGTCGGCGCCCATTTCGCCCGCGGTCATCGCCTCGTCGCGCATCCGCAGGCCGCCCGCGCCGACGATCCGGTCGGGCTTGAGGCTGTCGAGCGCCTCCTCGAGAGCCTCGCCCGCGCCCGACACATGGACGCCGTCCGCCCCGAGCCGCGCCGCGAGCCGCGCGTCCTCATCGAGGATGAGCGCGCAATCGGCCGCGACGCCGGATTTGAGGAGCGGCGTGACGATCGCTCTCGCCTCGCTCTCCGCCCGCGGCGCCAGCCTGACCAGAGCGCTGGCGACCGGCGCAGCGGCGAGAACCTCGGCGAAAGTCTTTGCGAACGCGTCCGCGCTCGCAGCCGAGAGCGGCGGCGTGATGAGGTAAAGCGAGCACGGGGGCGGAATGGGTGGCGACGACGGCATGAGCAGGGGTTTGGTGAAGGGACCGTTTGCCCGACCAATGCGGCCAAACGGGGGTCGAGGCAAGGTCGACGGCATGACCGCCGGCTTCTTTCGCTGCGACATGAGCTTTCTCGCCCGCACCGCGACCGGCATCATCAACGAGGTCAAGGGAGTCGACCGCGTGGTCTACGACGTGGCGAGCAAGCCGCCGGGGACGGTTCGCGTGGGAGTGACTTCGCCTTTGGCCAGCGGCGCGCGAATCTGGGCAATTATACCCTTGACGTAGACCGCCAAATGTGGTAGCTTGTCTCAATCGAGGATAAGTCCATGTTTGACCTAACGAATCCTATTTTCACAGACGCCGATAAGGCCAGAGAGTATTTGGAAAAGCTCTACTGGCCTAACGGGCCTATCTGCCGTCATTGCGGAAACGCTGACGCGAGCAAAATCACCAAGCTCGCGGGCAAGAGCACGCGCCCGGCGTCTTGTGGTGCAACGAGTGCGGCAGCCCCTTCACGGTCACAGTTGGCACGGTCATGGAAGACAGCCATATCCCGCTCAACAAGTGGGTTTTGGTGTTCTACCTGATGAATTCCTCAAAGAAAGGCATGAGCGCACATCAAATCCACCGCACGGTTAACATTTCCTATAAAACCGCGTGGTTTCTTTGTCATCGCGTCCGCGAGGCCATGGCCGACCTTGAGCCGAATAAGAACGGCGGCCCGCTGGGCGGCGCTGGCAAGGTTGTCGAGGCCGACGAAACCGTGATTGGCGGTCGTGCGAAGAACCGCGCCTATCGCGATCCTGCACCGAAGAAGATGGTCGCAACGCTCGTTGAGCGCGGCGGGCGCGTGCGTTCGAAGCACGTCAAGGCGATAAGTTCCAAGACGCTGCGTCCGTTCGTCATGAAAAATGTCAGCCGCAAGAGCACGCTAAACACTGACGAAGCGTCGTATTACGTCAAGATGGGCTGAGAGTTCGCATCTCACCATGCCGTGGATCACTCGCGCAACGAGTATGCCTACAAGCTCGACGGCGTCACGGTTACGGTCAATGGTCCAGAGAACTATTTCAGCATCTTCAAGCGCGGCGTGTACGGCATTTTTCACTCAATCAGCGAGACGCACTTACATCGCTATCTCGCAGAGTTCGATTTCCGCTACAACAACCGCTCGGCGCTTGGCGTCGAGGATGCAGAGCGCGCCATCAAGGCGCTTAGAGGCGCGGAAGGCAAGCGCCTCACCTACCATCAGCCTGCTAGCCAAGCGCGGGCATGAAACTACGGTTTGGGCACCCCCTGAGAAGCCTGGGCGTCCGCCAGATGCGAGGCGGCGGAGGCGCTTTGCTCCTGACTAGCCGTTTCCTGTTGCGCACCACGCTTGCGCTTTCCGATCTTCATTTCGGATTGGCGCTTGTGCGGCGTGCTAAGGGCGCGCAAGAGCGCGGCTTCGGCGCGGCGCGTTGTTTCAAACTCGTCATAAATATCGGATTCTTGATCGCCGTCCATGATCCCGCGCTCTCCAGAAATCAAATATGAGCCGATCGGTCGATGCATCTATTGCGGCAAAGAGAACGTGCCGCTCACGGACGAGCATATAATACCGCTCGCCCTCCATGGCGAGCACTTGCTGCCCAAGGCAACCTGTATCGCCTGCCAAACGATTATTCAAAGGGTTGAGGATAACGTCTTGCGGAGGATGTTCCGGCCTTACTGGGCTCTCCTAGGTTTTGCAACACGGACGCCAGGGCATCGCAAGAGGCCGTTTCCCCTCGAAGTCATCAATAAGGACCGACAGTCAGAATGGACCAACGTTCCACTCGAGAACCATCCTGCGGCGTTGATGCTATGCGCATTTGCAAGTCCGCTGGTGCTTCCTGTCGCTCCTAACGCCGAGCAGTCTTGGGGTCCAGTTGTATTTATCGATTATAAACGTATTGAGAAACTGTTGCCAAAATATCCGCATGGGCTCGGCATTGGACGCTTATATTATACTGAATACGCAAGAATGTTAGCGAAGATTGCACATGGATACACTCATGCTTTTATGAGACATAAGTCATTTTATCCACTATTAGATTTTCTTCTTCCCAATATAATTCTAGGAAAGACCGACAATATTTTTCAATACGTTGGTAGCACTTCGGCACAATTACCGGCAACTACGAGCGTTTCAGAAATGACTAATTATTTTGAAGAGATTGATGGATATATATATGCGATTATCAAAATCCGCTTGTTTTCTTATGTAGCAAATAGCCCAGAACACCTTATCGTGTCTGCGCGTTTCTCAAACAAAGACTACGACGAACTAACTCCTCTCGGTCCAAAATAGCACGAACCGCTGCCAGCCATATTGCGCGGCTGCCAAATGGCAGCAGAGGGCCACGGAATAAAGTCAGGCCCTCCGCTGGGATCAAAATGCTCCAGCCGCTCGTAGAGGTAAGCGGCAAGCTCCTCGATTGAAATCTTCGTATTCGGGCGCGCCAGCCTCGGATTTCTCTAAGGCCGAATCAGGATTGCACATTCTGGGCTCTACGTCAAGGTGATAATTGCCCAAATCTGCCGTCGCGCAAGCGTTTTCAAGGCGTTGGGCGCCAAATTCTGCAACTTTCGCGGGACGCCGAGATAAGCGACGCGGTGGCTCTATGGGCCGGCGGGCGAAATGCCACGGCTCTCCTGCCCGCATACCATATGTTGGGGGTCGACGCTTCCGAGGCCATACCATTTCCGGACGCGAATCTAATCTCTTTCAATCCTTTGCGGCGCCATTTCCGGCCGGCTTGCACGGGCCGGCCGAACAGCGAGGGCAAGGAATCCGCGCCCTCCCTGCCGTACTGCAGTGTTCACACATCTCAAATCGCCGCGCGGACCCCTTCCCCAGCTTGCTGGGGAAGGTGGCGCGAAGCGCCGGATGGGGTGTGGCCCGCTGCAACGACGCCAGACGACTTGCACGAACGTTACCGCGAACTTGCGGTCCAAGCGCCCTGCTTTCCACACCCCATCCGTCGCCTTCGGCGACACCTTCCCCGCTTCGCGGAGAAGGGGGCGCCCGGCGGCCGCCTGCAGGCTCGATGACTTGTGTGAACGCCGTAGCCTGCCGTAAGGGGGCCGCCCGGTCGAGCGGGCAGGGAGTGAGCGCGGGCGGTGTTCGGAAGCGCGACGAGGCCGGGCATGGGGTTCGATCCTTTCGTTAACTCCAAGGGTACCACGCCCCGTCCTCTGTACACTGTTTGTTCTAAATGGTAGTGTCTCAGTTTCAATTCCCGCTCTTGCAGCCTGTCGAACTCGGGGTGCCGCTGATCGCTAACATATTGATATCATGGCAGTTTTCCGTTAGGCACGAAAAAGCAAACTGCAATTAAATCAACGACTTAGAGTTTAAGTCCGACAGGCTGCTAGTGTTCCGTAACTAACGGAAGGATTCCCAGCGGCGCGCGATCGTGCGAGTCGAGGGGGATGGAAAACGAATCATGCATCTGGTTGTCTCCTGAGGATCGGGCGCGGCTGGAAGGCTGGGTGGCGGGCCGAAACACGCCGCAGAAGCTGGTTTGGCGGGCGCGGATCGTC
Organism: uncultured Alphaproteobacteria bacterium; assembly: GCA_963805295.1. Classification (GTDB taxonomy): domain Bacteria; phylum Pseudomonadota; class Alphaproteobacteria; order Rhizobiales; family Beijerinckiaceae; genus Roseiarcus. The sequence continues at coordinate 58,791 of CAWDTW010000078.1, forward strand.
TTGATGTGGGCGCAAGGGGCCGGCGTGAGGGAGACCGTTCGGGCGACCGGCAAGACCAAACGAACCGTCGATCGATGGCGTGAGCGCTATCTTGCGCGCGGCGCTGCGGGGCTCGAACGCGACGCCACTCGTCCTGGCCGCAAGCCGCCTTTGGACGCCGCGACGGTCGAGCGGGTCGTCAACAAGACGCTGCACGAGAAGCCGCCGGGCGGCACGCACGGGTCTCTGCGCAAGATGGCCAAGGCGGTCGGTCTCAGCCATTCGAGCGTGCAGCGCATCTGGGCGGCGCATGGGCTCAAGCCGCACCTGACGCGCAGCTTCAAGCTCTCGAGCGACCCCAAGTTTTGTGAGAAAGTTCAGGATATTGTCGGGCTTTACCTCGACCCGCCGGACAAGGCGCTGGTGCTTTCGGTCGACGAGAAGAGCCAGATCCAAGCGCTCGACCGCACCCAGCCGGGACTGCCGCTGAAGAAGGGCCGCGCCGGCACGATGACCCACGACTACAAGCGCCATGGGACGACGACCCTGTTCGCCGCGCTCGACGTCGCCACCGGCAAGGTGATCGGCGAATGCATGCGCCGCCATCGCCATCAGGAGTTTCTGCGCTTTTTGCGCACCATCGACCGCAACACCGCGAAATTGCTCGATTTGCATCTGGTCGTCGACAACTACGCGACCCACAAGCACCCCAAGGTCAGGGCCTGGCTCAAGCGCCACCCCCGCTTTCACCTTCACTTCACCCCGACATCGGCCTCCTGGATCAATCTCGTCGAACGGTTCTTCGGCCTGATCACCGACGACGCCATTCGACGCGGCGTCTTCCACAGCGTCGCCGAACTCAACGCCGCCATCGAAGCCTACCTTGAGCAACACAATGCCGCACCCAAGCCCTTCGTCTGGACCGCGCCAGCCGCCGACATCCTTGAGAAAGTCGCCCGTGGGCGACAAGCGTTAACACTAGGACCCAACGCCGACACTCGTCGCGAGCGATGGAATGTTGGCGATCGACCGGAACTCGACGTAAAGCGGTCATCCGCAGATCTCGACAGTGGACGTCGCAGTTGGGGAAGGCGGTCGTTGTAGCCGGGAGGCGGCAGTCCGGCGCGCGCATCAGGAAGATCGCGCTGCCATTGGACTCCGCCGTATCTCTGTTTCTTTGACCCGACTTGAACAGTAAACTCGCCCTCGCGCGTGCAAGGCATTGATATTATTGAGGGCGGTCAAGCATTTTCTCAAAATGTAGTGCCGCGTGTGCGCAACATGTCCGCTTGATATTTGGCGACGAATCGCTTTGTGTGGTGCTCTGTTGTGAGAGCCCCATGTTCTTCCGCCTCAAGAAGTCTGGCGACCGCGGCTACGTCCAGATCGTCGAGAACAAACGCGAAGGCGCGGCCGTGCGCCAGACTGTGATCGCCAATCTCGGCCGCGCCGACGACTTGGTCGCCTCCGGCGCGCTCGCCTCGCTTCTTGCCTCGGGCGCCAAGCTCACCGATCAGGTGTTGCTCATTGCCTCGCTCGACCAGGACGCCGAGGGTGCGCTGTCGGTCGCGGCCAAGCGGATCGGCGGGCCGTTGTTGTTCGGCAGGATCTGGGAGCGGCTCGGGATCGACGCCGTGCTGGCCGGGTTGCTGAAGGAACGCGCGTTCGAGTTCGCGGTCGAGCGGGCGGCGTTCGTCGCCGCCCTGCATCGGCTGTTCGTCTCGGGCTCGGACCGCGACTGCGCCTCGTGGATGACGGATTACGACATCCCGGGCGCCGAGGGGCTCGAGCTGCATCACTTCTATCGAGCCATGGCCTGGCTCGGCGAGGAGTTGGAGGAGAAGCCGGCTGGGGCGCTCGCGCCGCGCTGCGTCAAGGACCTGATCGAAGAGAAGCTGTTCGACCGCCGTCGCGATCTGTTCACTGACCTTTCCGCCGTGTTCATGGACACGACGAGCCTGTCGTTCTCCGGCGAGGGCGGCGAGACGCTGGGCGAGCACGGCTATTCCAGGGACTACCGGCCCGACCTGAAGCAGATGATCCTCGGCCTCATCGTCGACGGCGACGGCCGGCCGATCTGCACCGAGATGTGGCCGGGCAATACCGCCGACGTGACGACGCTGCTGCCGGTCGTCGACCGCTTGCGCCAGCGCTTTTCGATCGGTCGGGTCTGCGTCGTGGCCGACCGCGGCATGATCTCGGCCGCGACCATCGCCGGGCTCGAAGAGCGCAAGCTGGAATACATCCTGGGCGCGCGCGAGCGCTCCGACGCCGTCGTCCGCAAAATCGTGCTCGAAGACGACGATCCCTTCGTGCCCCTCCTGATCGAGCGCAAGAGGGGAGAGACGCAGCTCTTCGTCAAGCAAGTGAAGCTCGAGGGCGTTCGCTATGTCGTCTGCCGCAACGAAAAAGAGGCCGAGAACGACCGCAAGGATCGCGAAGCGATCGTCGCCGCGCTCGATGCGCAATTGAAGAAGGGCGACAAGGCGCTGATCGGCAACTCCGCCTATCGGCGGTATCTGCGCAAAGTCGGGGCCAAGGGCGGGCGGTCATTCGAGATCGACGCCGGCAAGCTCGCCGAAGAGGCGCGCTTCGACGGGATCTTCGTCCTGCGCACCAACGCCAAGGTCACGCCGTTGCAGGCGGTCCTGCGCTACCGCGATCTGCTCCAAGTCGAGGACCTCTTCCGCAGAACCAAGGCGATCATGCGCACGCGGCCGATCTTCCATTCCTCCGACGCCGCCATCCGCGGGCATGTCTTTTGTTCCTTCCTGGCGCTGTCGATGCAGAAGCATCTCGACGACCTCGCGCGCCAAGCCGGCCTCGTCCAGGAATGGAAGGACCTCCTGCGCGATCTCGACCGCCTGCAACAGCTGCGCATCCGCCACCGCGGCGCCGATTGGCTGGTGCGCGCCGACGCTGCGCCTAGCGTGACCTCCCTCTTCAAATACGCCGCGTCGCCCTGCCGCCGCGCGCCCGTCAGGCCCGTCCGCCGCCGCCCCCGCCCAAACGCGCCCGAAAACGCCGCGGCCGCCCAAGGCGTAGTGCCACGTCGACTTGAATTTTGCCGGAACGCCAACACAATCAACCACTTGCAAAAATCAGGTGTTCAAGTCGGGTTTGAGATCAATTGGCGTCGGTCAAAACGCGTTCAACTCACACTCGAACAAAGAGCTAACTACGGACGGTCGCTTTCAGTCTGACCGCGGAGCGCTCGTGCGCGTCTTAGTGCGTTCTCCCGCAATAAATTGTAGAGAGGCGGGTCGCGGAGCAGGGTAGGAGCCAGCATCGCCACAAAACATGCGCCCAGCATCGGCAAGAGCATCGTGACGCTTGCCGTCATCTCGGTGACAAGCACGATGCCGGTCAGAGGAGCCCGCACCACTCCGGTAAAGAAGGCCGCCATGCCGACGACGGCAAATCCCTCGGGCTGAATACCGAGATCGGGAAATGCCAGACGAAAAAGCAGTCCGATGAACAGGCCGAGTTGCGCGCCCAGCACAAGCAAGGGCGCAAACAGCCCACCCGGCGTCGCCGCGGCGTACGACACCGCGCCGAGCCCGAGCCTGAGCAGGAACACCAGTGGAAGCGTTGCAAGCGCCTCAGCCCCCAGCAGTGTGCGCTGAGTGATCGCGTCGCCGCCGCCGACGAGATCGGGCCTGAACCAAGCCAGCGTCCCGACGGCCGCCCCGATAAGTCCTGCGCGCAGTTCTACTGGCCACCGGGCGAGCCGCTCGGCGGCGGCGAGCGTCGCGAGCAGCGTGCGGTTATAGACGATCGCCAGGAGCCCGGCGGCCGCGCCAAGAACAAAGTAGAGCGGCCTCGTTTCAGCTCCAGGATAGTCCAATGCTTCAACATGGAAGTCCGTAACGTCCCCGAGCAGCATGCGGGATACTGAGATGGCGGTCGCCGAAGCGCCGAGCGCCACGATCGCAATGCGGGGCTCGAAACGGCGCACCAATTCTTCCAGGACGAAAACGGCGCCGGCGATCGGCGCGTTGAACGCAGTCGCGAGGCCAGCGCCGGCGCCGGCGGCGAGCAGCACCCTGCAGTCCGGCCAACTGCGGTGGAACACCTTTCCGAAAAGGTGGGCCATGGTCGCGCCCATCTGGACGCTCGGCCCCTCACGACCGAGCGCCAGTCCCGACCCGATCGCCAGCACCCCGCCGACGAACTTCACCGGAATGATGCGAAACGGCGCTTCCGGCAGCTCCTCGTTCAACACCGCCTCTACGTGAGGGATGCCGCTCCCCGATGCGTAGGGCGAGAACCGGCGAACCAGCCATGCCGCGACGAGAGTCGCGGCGGCGCAAGCACTCGCAACAGTCAAGAACCCCATAAGCTGTTCGCCATGCGCCCAGCCTATCAAGGCGTCGCGCATGCGGTCTGCTTTCTCGAGCGCGAGCCGAAATAGCGCTCCGACGAGGCCGGCTGCCGCGCCTACGACCGGCGCCAACAGCGCCAGCGCGAGAAGATTTCCCGGGCGGTCGTCGGCCTCGACTGGAACGTTCTGGTTGCGGGACACGGGCGTGAATCCCCTCTGCGGTCGAAGCGAAACATGCCGGCCTCAACTCGATCGAGATGATCGAGTCGACACGATGATAGCTGATCAACGATCCGAACGTCTCGACCATGGGATCTCTGCGCAAGCTATTTGTCGATGGCATCGAGCTTCAAGCGCTATGTTGCGCAGCCCGCACGGAGACAAATTTTGAGAGGGACGAATTCGAGCGGCTCGGCGACCGAAATGCGCCATACCTCTAAGCGCCTTTGGACTCGGCCGGAACTTCGGTCTGCCGCGAACCGGACGCCCGGGTTTCCAGCGTCGCTCGCTACTCTGCTCCGACCGTTTCGAGATTGACGCCGGTTGTGTTGATCCGGAACGCCCAGGTCACAAGAGCGCCAAGTAACGACGTGCAGACCAGGATGGTAAGGAGGGCTTGGGTCCCGATGTCGGCGAGCAGGATCGGGAACAGGAAGGCGGTCGAGACCGCGCCGATTTTTGCGAAGGCCGCCGCGAAGCCTGCGCCCATGCCGCGGACCGCAGTCGGAAACACTTCCCCCGCCAGCAGATAGGTCTGTGAGTTGGGTCCCATGTTGGTCATGAAGTTGAAGATCATGAAGCCGGCGAAAATCATAGCGATCTGCGAACCGCCGGTGAAATAGGCCGAGGAGGCGGCTATCCCGAGGCCGATCGCGCAGCCGATGAATTCAACAATCTGCAGGCGAATGCTGCCGAAGCGGTTCACCAGCAGGATCGCCGCGATGATGCCTACGATCAGCAGGAGATCGATGAAGCCCGAACCCCTGGCCGCCAGCTCGTCGTTGTTGATGAGATCGGCGATATTGCGCACATGCGCCGTTTTGTGGCCGACCGCGGAAGCAAGAATGGTCGGGGTGAAAATGCCGATGCCATAGGTTCCGAGATCCTGTAGGAACCAGGGAACCGAGGCGAGGATTGTCGCGCGGCGGTTGGCCGGCGCAAACAGCGCGGCGAAAGTCTGCTGCGCCTTCTGAGCGGCCGGCGTGGCGAGTTTCACGGCCTTGGGATAGGCCGGGTCCCGCTTGAGGAGGCGGCCGAGCTGGTTTTCCGCGTCGCTCTCGCGTCCCCGGATCAAGAGCCAATGCGCGCTTTCGGTGATCCGGAACCGCGCGATTGCGACGATAAGGGCGGGGATCACGGCGGTCGCGTACATCCACCGCCAGGCCCCGATCTCCGGCACGTTCTTGAGGACGACGTAGCCGACGACAGTCCCGGTCAGCGCGCCGAGCGCCTGGAAGCCGAACGCGCCAAGCACCAGGCGCCCGCGCATCGCGCTCGGGATGCTCTCGGAAATGATGACATGCGGGGTCGGATAGTCGCAGCCGAGCGCGACGCCGAGGCCGAACAGGAAGAAGACGAGCCAGAAATAACTAGGGGCGAACACCAACATGCAAAGAAAGCCGAGGAAAATGAACATCTCGACGATGAACATTCGCTTGCGGCCGAAGTAATCCGACAAGCCGCCGAGTCCAATCGCCCCGACGAGAATGCCGAACAGGCTCGCCGCTCCGATCACCCCGTGCTCCGCTTTCGTCAGCCCGAATTCCTCGCCGATCAGCGGCATGGCGACGCCGGTCATGAAGACGACGAGCCCCTCGAAGAATTTTCCCGCCGCGGCCAGCGTCCAGATGAGCCATTGCATGCCGGTCATCGGCGTCGCCTTGACCGACGTCCCGTCGCCCCAAAGCGGGGTCTCGTCGATATAGGACTGGACGGAACGCGGGCCGATTGGCACGGGCGCTAGCAGCCTGTCGGACTGGGGGTTGCGGTTGATCGCCGCGAATGATTTTGGCGGTTGCGGCGGCGCCGAGCGTTGGGTTGGGTGCAGAAAGCGGTTGAAGGGGCCGGAGATCGGCGTTTCCTGGGGACCTGTCTGCCGAGCCGGCGCACCTCAGCCTTGTCAGGCCGGGACGAGGGCGAACATCCGCTTGATGTTCCAGGCCATGGTGACGAGGCTCCATTCGCCGCGCGCGCCCGCGAGGCCGCGCAGCGAAAATTGACGGAATCCCAGCGCCGATTTGATGATCCCGAACACCGGCTCCGACATCTGCTTGCGCAGCGCGTAAAGCGCCCGGCCTGCCGGCGTCTTCAGCCGATGCGCCATCGCCTCGACCGGCGTTGGATCTTGCGGCGCTTCCGGCGCCGCTTGGAAGCGCTCGGCCAACGGCGGATGATGCGGCTGACGGCCCATGGCGATCAGCGGTTCGATCCCCGCCTTGTCGCAAGCCGCGACGTTCGCCGCGCTGAAATAGCCCGTATCCGCCAGCAGGCATTCGGGCTTGCCCAGTTCGTCGGCAAGAGCCTCGATCTTGTCCAGCATCGGTTCGAGTTGCTGCTTGTCGTTGGGCGCCTGGCTCACGGCGCTCGCCACCACCAGCAGATTTCCCGCCGCCACCGCGGCCTGGGCGTTGTAGCACTGATCGAAGCCGCCGCCGGCCACCGGCATGATGCGCAACTCCTCGTCGGTCAGGTTGATCTGGTCGTTGGGGCGCGGCCCCTCGACCGGAGGTTCGGGAGGCTTGCCGCGGGGCTTTTTCCCGCTCGCCTCCGCCTTCGCCTGCCGCGCCGCGAGCCTGGCTTCGTGCTCCGCCTGCTCGCGCGCATGGCGTTCCTTGGCCCGCGCCTCGATCTTCGCCCGCGCCTCGGCCAGCTTGCGCAACCGCTCCTCGCGCCGCGCCAGTTCGTCCGGTATCGACATGCCGTCGGGAATGTCCGCCGCGTCGGCCGCTTCGGCTTTGGCCATCAGATCGGCGACCTCGGCTTTCAACTGCGCCTCGACCTTGCCGGCGTGTTCATAAGACAGCGCGCTGTGCCGGCTGGCGTTGGCGTGAATCTTCGTGCCGTCCAGCGCCACCGTCCCCATCTTCAGAACGCCCATCTCCCGCGCCAGCAGCAGCACTTGAACGAACAGAGCTTCGATCTCCGCGAGAAAGCGCCGCCTGAAGGTCGCGATCGTGTCGTGGTCGGGATGATCGTTGGCCGCGATGAACCGGAACGCCACCAAGTCATAAGTCGCACGCTCCAGCTTGCGGCTCGAAAACACCCCCGTCGCATAGCCGTAAACCAGAAGGCCCAGCAGCATTCGCGGATGATACGACGCCGACCCGGAACCGCGATAACTGCCGCTCATCGCGCGAAGATCGAGCCCGTCGACAACCTCCACGACAAATCGCGCCAGATGTTTCTCGGGAAGCCATTCGTCGACCGAGGGAGGCAGCAAGAACCCCGTCTCGCGATCGATCGTACGAAAATTGCTCATCAAAAAAGCCCGCCGCCCTGCGCGAATCAATGCCTGATTCTAGCGTAATCGCAGGCGCGGCGTTAAGTCCGACAGGCTGCTAGGATTTGGCCCCAACTGTCCGTCAGACCGTCAAACGCTGGATTACGGACCTAAGACGCTTGCAAGGGGCCTCAGCGCGCGACGATCGCACCACAGTATTTATCAGGCTTCTAAGGCGCGCAAAGAACACTGCGTTGCTGTCGATGGCTTCCATGAGATTGCGAGTCCAAATTCGATGACGCGGCGGGACAGTTTGGGCGATAAATCGCAGCGCGGGAAGCGGCTATTCGTCCGAAACCGTGAGCCCTGCCGGACTGAAATGTCGCGCCGGCGCGTCCCGCCGAGCCGAGGCGCTTGGCCGTGCGCATTGGCTCCGGATGCGGGCCAGGCCGCGCGTGTCCTCGTGCGTGACGGGCCAGTAGGCGTGGGTCGCGCGCCGCCCCGGGGCGATTCCGCGCACGAGGTCCTTGAAGCGTCGGGCTATGAATGCATCCGCAACTCCGAGGCCGAGCCCGGAGCGCATCTCTTCGAGCTGCGTCACCGCACTCGTGCATTCGAAAAGCGTTGGAGCGCCGCTTAGAGCTCGCGCAGAAAAGCGTGAAGGCGGCCAAGGTACCGCGTCAGTTCCCCTGCGGCTCGCTCCAGCGAATTTCGCGCACGCCTCGACCGAGCTTGCGTCCGAGGAGGTTGCGAAGCGTCACGCCATCTGCATAGCCAACCGCTGGGGCTATCTTCTCCACGTCATCACTGGAAGTCAGCAGCAGATGCACAGCACGCTCGACACGCAGGGCTTGGAAGTAAGAGAGCGGGCTCTTGCTGAGCACGTCGTTGATGCGCCGCGCCAGCGTCCGCTTGCTCGCCCCGATTGCGTGAGCGGCCTCGTCAAGCGAAAAAGCGTCAGCAAGGTGGTCGCGAGCCCGACGCTCAAATCGCTGCACGAGCGGATCGTCGGGCGGGGGATAGTCGCCTTTATCGCGTAAGCCAACTGCGTCGGTCGCGAATCAACGATCAGGTAGCGCGCGGTCGTCGCCGCAAGCGACGGACTTGCCTGGCGGATCAGCCAGAGCGCCATGTCCATGTGGCTGAGCGCTCACCGCGGTGAGCACTCGGCCCGAGCGAACAAGTATGCGCCCGTCCTCGAGCCGAACGAGCGGATAGCACTAGCGGAGATACTACGGCGAGCCACCATGTCGTCGTTGAGGACCTCGCCGTTGGACGTGCGGATCACCCGCATCCGGCTCTCGGACAAGACCTTCACGCCTTCGTCCACGGCACGCGGAGTGTCTGCTCTTCGCCACCCTCGATCGAGCCGGTCGAGGTGCTTGGATCGAAGTAACGCGCCTTAGACGTCGGCTCTGAGGGCGGCTGCGTAAGCGGTCGCCCGGCCCGCGTATTAGGAGTACTGACTATGGCCGAGTCCGCGGCATCGGCGAACGACCGCTATTTGCGCAGAGCTGCCGCCCAGTGGCAACATGTCGAGCCGGATCATACCTCGTCCATTTGTGATCAATCCGGCTCGGCGGGGCGAAATTACACCTGTGTTTGCTCCGCCAACTCCAAGGCGTCCTCTACCTCGATGCCAAGGTAGCGAACCGTGCTCTCGAGCTTTGTGTGGCCCAGCAAGAGTTGCACGGCACGCAAATTCTTGGTCCGCCGATAAATCAGAGAAGGCTTCGTGCGGCGCATCGAATGGGTTCCGTCAGCCGGCGGGATCGAGACCGATTTCCTCGACGAGGAAGTCGACAATTGCTGAACATATTGTCGGGTGCTTAAATGAGGCGAGGCATGAACACGGCTTGGAAAGGAGAAAGTCGTCAGGCGCGAGACTTGACCGTGCAATCCAGTCGGCCAGAGCGGTTCGGGTCGGTTCCGTGATCTGGGACTTTACCGGGCCTTATGGTCTTTTGTTGCGCTCCGATCGCCCGTGCAGCGATGCGCTCACCGTGGCAGGCGGGTCGAACCTTGAGCTCAGCAGATCGCAGGCTCGCAACTTGCTATAAATTCCAGAGATCAAAGAGCGCCAATTCCCGCGTTCGGCAAAAAATCTGAAGCCTCACTCGGATAGCCCAGATTTCCTTGAGTTTGAATGGCACCTTCTGACCGACAAGTTTGCCTTTGTTCCAAGGTCTATGAACGACCCGAATTCCGAATTCATCCGTGGCAGGTCCCTCAAGGTTGGGGGAGACCACAATCTGACGCTATCCTGTGAGGTAGCCGGCCGAAGTGACCGAAGCGGACGTTGAAGACCTGCATCTCGGACGAGCCCGGCGACCGGAGGGCGCTGCTTGCCGGACATAAGAACGCCGAGGTCAAGCAATACGCACTTTCACCCACGCGATGCGCAGCGGCCAAAATGCGGTGAAGTCGCTCGACAAAGCCTATGCGGGGAGGCGTCATGAGCGAGGCGACGACAAGAACCGGCGCGCGGAGCGCTCAGGCAAAGACTGTCTCGCACTTCATAAAGGCGACTGTCGCGATCGAATTCTTGCGCGCTCAGCATGGCGAGGCGAACGCCCGGAAGATGGCCTCGAAAAGAGCTGCGAAAGGCGAGGCGCGCGCGCGATCGCGCAGGCGCTTCGACTTCTGGAGCGAGGTTGTACATGCAGATTGAGCATGGATGCGCTGGAAGACCAGGAGTTGGTCGATCCGGACCTCAAACGACAATGAGGACCCATCCGACGCTAGGCTCCGAGCTGCAGCGCCCAGACCTCGACGAGAGGAATCGACGTTAAGCGGACCGCTGCGGGGAACGTCGCAGTCGGGGTCGCGAGCGCCAGTTCCGCGTGTGTTCCACCGATGTCGCAATTGGGTCAACCAGGTCAGTAGCGGCGCGGATCCTTGGGCTGATGGACATTCTCGCCCGCCGCGGCGTTGCTTTCAAGGTGTTGCGGGGATGCGCTGAAATCCCTTATGGGCGATGCTGAAATGAAAGGGTTTGTTGCGCTGGTTGAACCTACCGACAACTCCCTACATCAGGAGACCCTGGACGGAGGAACGGCGATGGCTGAAGCAACGGCGCCCTGGGAACTCCTGCGGCAGACGGCGGACCCTTCTGTCGCCGACGCGCTGAAATCCGCCGTCGAAACCGGATCGGACCGATCTCTGAACCGCGTCAACCCGCTCGCCTTCGCCGCCGAGCGCGGGCTCAACGAGGAGGCGGCGATCGGCTCGCTCCGTCCATGCGGCTCGGCTCGGCCTCTTCGACATGTCCTGGAACATGCTCTGTCCGGGCTGCGGCGGCGTGCTCGAAACGGCCGCAGCCTTGAAGCGCTCAATCGCGACCACTATTTCTGTGCGTTCTGCGTGCAGGATGGCGAACAGATTCTCGACCAGCTCGTCGAGGTCACCTTCACGGTCAATCCGGAGATCCGAGGCATCGGCGCGCATGATCCGAGCGCGCTCTCGCACGCCGAATACATGCCGACAGGTCTTCTGGAGCTCCGGCGCGGTAGTTCCGGAGGACATCGACGCCGCCATCCCAAGGGTGACGCTCGACCTGATGGAGCTGCAGCCGGGCGAAAAGGCGGCGATGTCGCTGACGTTGCCGAAGGGCCTCGTCATCGCCTTCGATCCCGTCACCCATGCGACGCTTTTCCTCGAGGTCGCGGGCGAGGAGACCCACGAACGCCGGAGCTTGTCGGTCGTGCTGGCGGACGCTCACGCGCATTTCGGCTCGACGAAGAGCCAGGCCGGCCCGGC
>CAWDTW010000079.1:0-86038 GCA_963805295.1 uncultured Alphaproteobacteria bacterium
ATTCGCTCTGGCCGGGCTTCGCGGGCGATTTGATCGGCGACCGAATGCGCCAGTGTTCCGTCACGATACTCGTCGACGTATTTCATCTGAAGCGCCCTCTCACGCGACCGCCCCGAGGGCCTTCAGCAACTCTATCGTCTTGCGCGCTTCTTCCGGATCGATCTTGGCGAGCGCATAGCCGACGTGCAGCACGACAAAATCGCCGACCTGAAGGTCGTCGACCAACGCCGTGGAAATGACCTTGACCACGCCGTCGAGGCTGACCTTGGCCATGTCGTCGGGCAGCACTTCACGCACCTCTACCGGAATTGCGAGGCACATCGTCACTCCTCCATCCCATTGCCGCCGGCGCGCGCCCGGGCGAGCGCGTAGGCGGCTTGTCCGAACGACAAGCCGCCGTCGTTGGCGGGAACCTCGCGCGGCGACGCCGGGGTCAGCCCCTGCGCGCGCAGCGCGCCGATCAGCCCCTCGGAAAGCACACGGTTCATCATGCAGCCGCCGCCAAGCGCCACGCGCGTCGCGCCTCGCGCGGACGCTTCCGCGCCGACCCACTCGGCCAGGCCGGCGATCAGCGTTCCATGGAAAGTCTCGGCCGCCTCGCGGCCGACGAGACGTTCGCTGAGCATCGTCTCCATCATCGGGGCGAGATCAAGGCGGCCGTCCTCGATCCTCCAGCCGCCGGCGACGATCCGCGGCCTGGCCACGAGCGCCTCGAGCTCCATTGCGGCTTGTCCTTCATAGTCCTGGCGGAGGCAAACGCCCGCGAGCGCGGCGGCGGCGTCAAACAGGCGCCCCAGGCTCGTGGTTGCGGCGAAGCGCGCGCCGCGCGCCAGGGCCCCCGAGAGCCGCGCCGCGTCGGGCATGCCGGGGAATAGCCGCGGAGCCTCGTCGAGCCTGCCCAGCCGATGCAGCATCGCCAGGCCCATGCGCCACGGTTCGCGCGCAGCCTTGTCGCCGCCCGGCAGCGCGAGCGGTTCGAGGGCGCCGACGCGCGTCCATCGCGCTCCGTCGAGCAGGATCAGCTCGCCGCCCCAGGGCGCGCCGTCGGCCCCGTAGCCATGGCCATCGAGCGCGACGCCGAGCACCGGCCCGCTCCATCGCGTCTCCGCCACAACGGCCGCGACATGGGCGACGTGGTGCTGGACGGCGATCACCGGCAGCCCCGAGGATTCGGCCGAGCGCGTCGAAACGAAATCCGGGTGCAGATCGCAGACCGCGCACTCCGGCTCGACCTCCAGGATCGACGTCAGATGCCGGATCGCCTCGTCGCGGAACCGGATGGTCTCGCGGTCGTCGAGATCGCCGAAGTGCTGCGAGACGAACGCCTCGCGGCCGCGGGTGATCGTGACCGTGTTCTTGAGGTCGGCCCCGGCGGCGATGACGCTCGGCCCGTCGGCGCCGAGATCGATCGGGTCGGGAACGAATCCGCGCGCGCGCCTGAGAAAGGCCGGCCCGCCGTCGAGCACGCGCACCACGGAATTGTCGGCCCTGACGACGATCTCGCGCTCATGCGTCACGATCAGGTCGGCGACGCCGGAAAGGCGCCTGCGCGCGTCCTCGTCGGAGGCGACCAGCGGCTCTCCGCCGACATTCGCGCTCGTCGCGACCAGCGCGAGATCGGACGGCGCGTCGCGCCAGGCCCGAAAATCCGGAGAGCCGGCAAGGGCGTGCAGGACCAGCCAGTGCAGCGGCGTATAGGCGAGCATCAGGCCGATGTCGCGCAAGCCGGGCGCGACGCCCGGCGCGACCACGCCGCGGCTTCGGGCCAGCACGATCGGTCGAGACCGATGCGTGAGCAACGCGCGCTCCGGCGGGCCGATCTCGGCGAGACGCTCGGCGGTCGCGCAATTGGCGACCATCACGGCAAAAGGCTTTGCGTCGCGCGCCTTGCGCCGGCGCAGGCTCGAGACCGCCGCCTCGTCGCGCGCGTCGCAGACGAGGTGGAAGCCGCCGAGGCCCTTCAGCGCCACGATCGCGCCTTCCCGCAACGCTGCGGCGACGTCGGCGATCGGGACGTTGAGCTTCGGCCCGCAACGGGGACAGGCGATCGGCTCGGCGTGGAAACGGCGGTTCGAAGGGTCGGCGTAGGCGCGCGCGCAATCCTCGCACATGGGGAACGGCGCCATCGAGGTTTGCGTACGGTCGTAGGGCAGCGCGCGCGTCAGTGTGTAGCGCGGGCCGCAATGGGTGCAGTTGATCAGGGGATAGCCGAAGAAGCGGCTCGTCGGATCGAACAGTTCGTCGAGGCAGGCCTCGCAGACGGCGGCGTCCGCGCCGATGCGGGTCGTCGACTTGCCCTGCCGCGTCGCCTCGATGACGAAGCCCTCGCCGCCGAGCGCAGCGATCGCGTCGACTTCGATCGAGTCGATGCGCGCGAGCGGCGGCGCCGCCGCCTCGAGCTCCGACAGGAAGGCTTCGGCGCGCGGGCCCTCCACTTCGATCAATACGCCTTCCGCGTCGTTGCGCACGAAGCCGCTGAGCGCCAGACGCGACGCCAGACCGTAAGCGAAGGGCCGGAAGCCGACCCCCTGCACGGCTCCCCGCACCCGCAAACGCAGACGCTCGCGGGAGGTTCGCAGCGCAGGCGCGGGCGCTCCCACCGGTCACCGTTTCGCGACGGCGGCAACGTGCCGTGCGGCGGAGGCCTCGATCCAGGCGGCGAAGGCGGCCACCCCCTCCCCGGTCCTGGCCGAGACGATCAGCGTCTGGAGGTTCGGGTTGACGCGCAAGGCGTTGGCGAGACATTGGCCGACGTCGAAATCGAGATGCGGCAAGAGGTCGGCCTTGTTGAGCAGCATCAGGTCGGCGGTGGCGAACATGTCGGGGTATTTGAGCGGCTTGTCCTCGCCCTCGGTGACCGAGAGCACGACGACCCGCCGCGCTTCGCCGAGGTCGAAGGCGGCCGGGCAGACGAGGTTGCCGACGTTCTCGATGAACAGCGCCGAGCCCGGCGCGGGCTTCAAGCCCTCCAGCGCGTGGCCGACCATATGCGCGTCGAGATGGCAGCCCTTGCCGGTGTTGATCTGGATCGCCGGCGCGCCGGTCGCCCGGATGCGGTCGGCGTCGTTGGAAGTCTGCTGGTCGCCTTCGATCACCGCGACCGGCAGCCGGTCCTTAAGAGCTTCGATGGCCTTGACGAGAAGGCTCGTTTTGCCCGAGCCGGGGCTGGAGACGACGTTGAGCGTGAACAGGCCGAGGCCTGCGAACGCGCGCCGGTTGTCGCGGGCGTAAGCATCGTTCTTCGACAGAATGTCCTGCTCGATCTTGACCATCCGCTCCTGGCTCACCCCCGGCGCATGCGCGCGATGATCATGGCCAAGATCGCTCGCGTGATCGTGGTCATGCGCATGATCATGAGCGGAATGATCGTGATCGTCGTCGTCATGAAGATGGGGATGGCTGTGCGGCCCCCGCCCGTCGCCGTGGTCATGGACGCGCTCGTGCGGATGGCTGTGGACGTCGGGCGGGCCCGCGCTCTCGCCCTTCTCGAGGACCACCTCGGCCTGACCGCATCCACAAACGCCGCACATCTGGCGATCTCCATTTCCGGGGCCTTCACACCCTCGCCGCAGGCGATCCGCGCGGACGCGCCGACCCATTCCAGCCGCAAGTTCCGGCTCGCCCTAAAATTGACCATATACCCGCTGGCCCCAGCGTTCCACTGACGCTTTGCCGCAGCTCGGGCGAGGGTAGTGTCTCAGTTTGAATTTCGGTTTTGGGCGGAGAGCGCCCCTATAAGAGCCGCCGGGGAACGGAAGGTCTCCGCCCAAAGCGGGCGCTGATCGAGGCGCCGGCGGAACATCGCGAAGGGTGGATTGCGATCATCCGAAGCCGGCACTCGGGACGGCAGGAATGCGCAAATAGCGGCCATTCACCACCTTGCGAACTCCGTCGCTAGGTGCGAAAATCTCGCTACCATGGCGGGAGCGGGAAATGTCGGCACAATTGTCGATTTCGACCGGCAACCTTGAACCGGAAGAATTAGACCGACTATCTCGCGACCTCGAGCGCCAGTTAACTGAGACCGGCGGTGTCGCGCTCGGTGCCGTGCCGCATCCAACTGCACCCGGACAGCGCGGCGATCCAATTACGGTAGGCACTCTCCTTCTCGCGGCTGTGACGAGCGACACTGTGAGTGCACTTTTCAATATTATCAAATCTTACGTTGATCGTGGAATCGATCTGAATTTCGAAGGTACGGGGACCGACGGCAGCTCAGCCATCCCCTCATTTTTCGTCGCAGCCAATTTGCAACCTCAGATACGTATCTTGATCCCGAGATACTCGTCTTGCGAGTTTTGCGGCACCGGATTTTGCGTCACGATCATCGCTGATGAGGGCGTGTTATTCCAAAAGCCGCGTTTTCGTTCCCTTGATCTCACGTTGAAGCGCCAAAAAGTGCCGAAATCAGGCCATTGTTAAATTGAGGGGATTCATGAGCGACGGCAGGCCAATCAAAATTGCGATGAAAGGTATCAGGTTAGCGCGGTTTCGAAGCATGCTCTCTGAACTGGGCGTCTTAAAATGACGCGAAGTGTCGCTTTTCTTATCGGTGTCGATAGATTTGTCGACACGTCTTTCCAACAGCTACGTTTCTGCCAGAACGATGTATCGGATATGGCTCGGGTATTGTCAAACCGTGAGATAAGCGATTTTGAGACCCTCGTCTTGCGAAACGAAGAACACTACTCAATTTTGACAAAACTGGAGAAGGCTGTATACCAACTCGGCAACTCAGATAGAGATTTTGTTTTACTTCGCCGGTCGCGGAAAGCGTTCGTAATTGCTCAGGTCCCCGTTTGCGTTTTCAAGTTGCGCAAGGGAGGGGGCGGCCTTCGAGGGTGAGGCGGATGGCGTCTATGGCTCGGATCGATCTTCGCCGTGCGGTTTCGACGACGGATCGGATATCGGCGTAGAGCGCGGCGCCCCATTGGCTGCGAAAGCCGTTGGTGATCTTGCGGTAGACCGCGCAGGGGCGCAGCGCCCTCTCCGAGCCGTTGTTGGTCGCGGTGAGGTCGCGGTTGGTCACGAAGACGAACAGATGGCGGCGGACCTTCTTGATGATTTTCTGAAGCTTGCCGCCGGCTTTGTGGGTCGGGATCAGGCTCATCAGGCGGTCGAGCCGGCGGTTCAGATCGGCCTCGTAGATTTTGAGCGTGCTATCGGCCAGAGCGTCGCGTCGCCGTCCGATGGCGCAGGCGCGCTTGAGCAGGCCCTTCATGCCCGGCGCGAACACCGCGTCGCCGGTCGTCGATGGCGTATTGGACGTCGCGGATGAGATGGGCGAGACAGACCTGATGCTCGCGCTTGGCCCAGCCCATCTGGCCGCCATAGCGGTCCGAAATCCAATAATCCGGGCGCCAATCGCCCAGGAAGGCCTCCACCACCGCCTTGGAGCGATGGTTGTCGGCGACGAAGACGGCGCTGTCGCGATGATGGAACACCCACAGCCACCAATTCGCCTTGCCGACCCTCATGCCGGTTTCATCCGAGGCCAGCGCCGTGCCGGCCATCAGCCGCGCCTTGATCAGGCTGGTCTGCGCCGCGAAGGGCTTCCGGCTGGCGGAAAGAATGTTGACCAGCGCGCCCTCGCTGATCTCCAGGCCGAACAAGTCGCGCAGCACATGGCTCAATCGCGCCAGCGGAATCCCCTGAACGGAGCGCAGATAAACCACGAAGGCGCGCAGGTTCGGCCCGAACGGCGACCCCGGCTCCAATCCCTGCGGGGGCTCGGCCTTGAAGCGCCTGGCGCAGCAGGGGCAAACGCCGCCATATAAAGAAACCCGCGTCACGTCGGGCTGGATCTCGGGGATTTCGACCCGATCATAACTCTCGCATAGGCTTTGCGCGGCGTCGGACACATCCGTCCCGCAGCCTTGGCAGCGGCGGGCCAAGACTTCGCGCGTCGTGGTCGGGTTGGGATGAAGCGGACGATGCGCCCCGGCGTGCGGCTTGGCCTTGGCCTTGGGCGCCGAAGATTCCGACGGCTTCTGACCCTTCGACGGCGGAACGCTGGAATTATCAGGCGTCTTGGGCGGCAGGCCCAGCTTCGCCTCGAGCTCGGCGACCCGAGCCGTCAGAGACGCGACCTGCGCCATCAATGCGGCGATCAACGCGTCCTTCTGCGCGTGCGAGAGGCTCGAAAGGTCGGGGCCCGCAGACATGGACCCAACAATTTAGATTTGTCGCAGCCACGCCAGTCCCTCGACCTCCCCTGAGTCAATTCGCCGCACCCATCACGCGGAAATGGGGTGAGCAATTACAAGCGTTCGAGGCGATCTGGACTTCTTTATTTAGTAGCATCAAACACGAATTCGGACGCACTCAATGGGACTGGAATCGCTGTTGACACAATACTCCGTATTTTACGCAAATCAAATTGTCGTCAACGGTTGATGATCCTGGATTGTTGTCACAGCGGCGCGGTCGGCGAAATATTTCGTGGCGGCGAAGTTGGCGATAGTATTGCTAATCTTGCACGCAGCACTGGCACGTATATCCTCACAGCTTCAACAGGAATACAAACGGCCGCCGAACGCGAAAGTGGTCTAGGCGATAGCGGAAACGGAGTATTCACGAAGATTCGATAGTTGAAGGGCTTGAAACAGGCGAAGCTCCGACCAGCAGCGATGGTGAGACCATAACAGTCGATGGCTTGTACGATTACGTGCGAACCAAGGTGATATTGAACTCGACACAAGAGCCTCAGAAATATGTACTTGAGGGTGCAGGAACTTTTGATATCGCCCGCTCACCAGCCGCCAAATGGGATCGTCGGCGGAGCTCACGCGCGATCAGCGTATGCCGCCATCATGCAACTCGGCGAGGCCATGGCGATCGAGCAGATGAACGCTACGAAGAACTGATTCAGGCGGGCCTTGCTTATTTCGCCGCCCAGCAGCCAACCAAAGCGGCAAAGGATGGACTCGACCCGGCCATTACCGACGTGTCCAACCTGGTTTGCTGCTTGATCGCTCGGTACGTGCTCTATTGCGACAAGACGGCCCTCGGGCGACGTCAGCGACTTTCAAAAATGGGCTTTGATACGTCACACCCCATGCCTAGCTTTGGGCTCGATCAGTGGGCAATGACAATTGTTGCGGTCATGCTGTTGAGCGTCGCCATCATGACATTGACGCCGGGAACGAAGCCGATTGGAGGCACCAAGGTCCTAAGCATCGCCATTACCTTCGCACTCTCGATCGGATTCGCCGTCATGGGCGCGATTCTAGTCGCCCAGCGCTTCATTGAACGCCGAGAGAATAACAAATCGGTATTTCCTCCTATGGCCGATTTGATTCTCGCAGGACTCATCGTAGCCGGGTTATCGGTCGTACTACGCATTGCCATTCCGCTTATTCCTGCCCTACTTCAGGGCGGCGGCTCTGGCTTCCAAGTTGTTATGCCGCAGTTCGCCGAACGGTGGCCAGGCATCATTGTCCCCTTCACTTGCACCATTTCGCTTGGCCTTCTCTGTTCATATCTCGGAACTCTGGAGTGGAGCGGGCCGCGCCTTTCGACGGTTGCGGCGATTGGAAACGGATTTGCCTTTATGGCGGCAGGCTTCGTCCTTGGTTGGTTGCTCCCCGATACTGTGCTGGCTCAGTTCTACCTACACCCAGAGCACGCTAGGGCGATCATTGTTGTGGAGACCGGCCTGATCGGCGCGGCGATCGGCGGGATGGTCCTCGCAGCCTTTCGGAAATCGGAGCGCATGCGCAGGGATCTCGCCGAGGGTTCGAAACGCTCGATCTTGAGGGAAGCGAAAGGGTGCGATTCAACTCGATGCGGAGTAAGCTTTGTCGGAGGTGATTTGGGAGGACGAAGCTGATGACGGGCGCGGATTTGAGCGATGAAGCGCTGTTTGCCTTTTTGCGCAGCCATCCTGACGTTCGAAACCGTGTCGCGTCGATAGCCCTGACGGTAGAGAATAGCGAAGGCGATTTGAAGGAGGCGGACGCTGCGGAAGAGCGGTTGGTCGAGGAGACGCGGCGTTTGGGACGCGAAGCGCTGCTGGGCTGGGCGGAGAGGCAGGCGGAGGTGACGGAGAGAGAAATTCGTCAGCAACCTCAGATGCATCGCCAAGGTGAAAAAAAGTCCGCTGGCATACGAAATTCGGCGAGATAGAGGTCCAGGAGCCGCAATATCGGTTCAAGAACGAGCGTGTGCGCCCGTTTCTGCGCAGCGCGAAAGTCAGCCCCTCGGGCTGTTCGCGCCCCTTGCAACGCGTCATCGTCGACTTCGCCGCCGATCAACCCTTCGCGCAAGTTCGAAGCAAGCTGCGGGAGCATTACGGCTTCGAGATTGGGGAGAGCACGATCCAGCGGATCACGTTCGCCCATGCCCAGTCGATGTTCGAAGCCGGCCGAGCGGATTTGGAATTTCCGGAAGGTCCAGGCCTCAGTAAGCCGATCGTCGTGGAAACTGACGGCGGCATGGTTCCGATCGTCGAGCCGGGTCGGGATGAGAAAGACAAACGCAAGGGCAAGAACCTGTCGTGGCGAGAGGCGAAGCTTTCGCTGGCGCACGCCCAGGGGAGCCGGACGCCGGTCTACGCCGGCTCGATCGAGGGCGGCGCGGAGGCGGCCGGGCGGCAACTGCTGGCCTGCGCGGTTCGCGCCGGCTTCGGGGCGAACTCGCGGGTCCACGCGGTCGGCGATGGCGCGCCATGGATTGTGGGCCAAGTCAAGGAGCAATTTGGTGATCAAGGCAGCTACCTGATCGATTTCTATCATGTTTGCGAGTATTTGAGCGCCGCCGCCGAAGCGATCGCGCCCGACGCCGCCGCGCGGGAAACCTGATCGAGGCGCAGAAGGACGCGCTCAGAGACAGGAGTCTCGAGATGACATTGCGGTCGCTCGTCGGTCATTGCGAAGCGCCTGAAGTCGACGACGAACACGCGCCGGTGCGCCGATGCCATCGTTATTTGAGCAGCCGCAAGAACCAGTTGAACTATCGACAGGCGCTGGCCGAGGGACTGCCGATCGGATCGGGCGAAATCGAAAGCGCGCATCGCTACGTCGCCCAACAACGTCTCAAGCGGCCCGGCGCCTGGTGGCGCGTCGAGCACGCGGAATACATGCTCGCTTTGCGGATAACCAGAATAAACGGCGACTGGGACGCCTATTGGAAAAACCTCGGCCGAACCGCCGTCCCCGTAGCCAACCAGAACAGCCCCCAAAACTCACAAAATCTCGCCGCCTAATTGCACCACTTTGGTTCGCACCCGGAAGCGAAAGCACTTGTCGACGAACTTGGCGCCCTGAGGATAAGCTTTCTGCCCTCTGGTGCATGAACCGATCAAACAGCGCTCGGCCGCAAATGGCCAGCATCGCCGGCCAGCGACATCCACCGAGAGGTCCACAGATCGTCCGCTAAACGTCAATTCGCGACGTTCGATTGCTTGGGTCGAATGTTGCGCGCCGGGTCGAGCTGACGCGTTCGAAGCTTCTTTCAGGAGCGGTCGCTCCTGGCGCCTTCCTTCCGTTACCGGGACCGACCACGAACGCGCGCTTAGGGTCGAAAGCCGAAATTCAAACTGAGACACTACCCGGGCAGGCGCTCTTTGGAGCATGATGCGATCCGGTCGAACGCCGGCGCCGCGTCGGGGCGGCGTCGTCACCCGAAGGGCCGGAGCGCAGCCGAGGGGTCGTGAAGCGACCTGCGCGGAGCGCGGCGTGAGCGCCTCAACGACGACGGGCCGACGTGGCTCGGCCGACCGCTGGCGCGTTCGGTCTCGTGCCGAAGTCTCCCGGCGCCCGCGCTCAACGGCCCGAGGCGATGCCTTCCCGTTGAGATTGCAGAGAAAAACCGGGGTCCTGTCTCCGGCCTCGAGAAAAACCAACAATCTCTTGCCTAGCTTGCAGGATTGTTCTATGTTTGTTCTCAAAACCGCAGCCTTGAAGGAGAGCCCCGAGTTGCCCGCTTCCACCAGAGCCGTTAG
Source organism: uncultured Alphaproteobacteria bacterium (assembly GCA_963805295.1). Taxonomy (GTDB): domain Bacteria; phylum Pseudomonadota; class Alphaproteobacteria; order Rhizobiales; family Beijerinckiaceae; genus Roseiarcus. The sequence continues at coordinate 9,944 of CAWDTW010000079.1, forward strand.
GCCCGCCGGCGCCGCGCAGCCGCTGCGCCTGGCGGCGGGAGCCCGGTTTCTTCGGAGGCAAAGTGGAGTTTCTTGAAAGGGAGGGCGCAAAAAAAAATTTTCGCGGCCCTCTCGGACGCAACCCTTTGACAAGTCACAAATCGCGGTCAGAAATGGAAGAAAAAGGAAGGAGAAGGAAGGCCTTTTCTGGTCTATTTGCGTGAGTTTTCCGGTTGCTGGCGGGCGCACGGCGCGTATTCGAAACGATTTTCGGCGCCGTTCCCGAGGCGCCCAGCCTCATGCACCTCGAAGGATGTTCGCTGTCTCCGCATCGATGGAAAAGCGCTGGCGCTCGGAGGGCGCGCCGAAGCCGTCGTCGACGTCGACGATGAAGTCGACCAACTCGAAGGCCTTGCGCGCCTGGGAGGGCTTGACGGATATATGAGAAGATGCTAAATAAGTAAGTATGAATTTAGTGAGTCTGCAATTAAAGGCGGGGGAAGCGGAGAGGCTCTTGAAGGCGATGGCCAGCCGGCCGCGCCTCATGATCCTTTGCGAGCTCTTGAAGGGCGAGCGGACCGTGACGGCTCTGCACGAAGCCGTCGGGCTCAGCATGTCGGCGATGTCGCAGCATCTTGCCCGGCTGAGGGCGGACGAACTCGTTTCGACGCGACGCAAATCGCAGACGATCTACTATTCCCTCGCCGACGACGGCGCGACCCGGATGATCGAGACGCTTTATGAGATTTACTGTTCGCCGGTGGACGCTTCGGCGCGGCGCGAAGCGGAGTTGGAAAGGGCGCAAAGCGAGGAATAGGAAATGACAGTCATTGGCGGCGCGCCGAACCATGCGCCGTCGCGCAGACACGGCATTGAGCCCCATGCGCCTTTCCTGCGTAGCAGCAGGGGTCAAGTCGTCGAAACCGCTGCCGGGTTGTCTTTCATGCGTGCGCGGGTTGGCGTCAGATCGAGCCCGCCCGGCGCCCTGACATCGAAAAACCCTCGGCGAGGCGCTGCCTACTCGACCGTCACCGATTTCGCCAGATTGCGCGGCTGGTCGGCGTCTTTGCCCATGATGACGGCGGTATGATAGGCGAGCATCTGGATCGGCGCCGCGTAGACGATCGGCGCGAAGTTGGCGCTCATGTCCGGCATCGCGAGGAAATGCTCGATCGCGACCGCCGCCTCCTCGGCCGCATGCCTTTCGCCGATGAGGATGATGCGCCCCCCGCGCGCGGCGACCTCCTGCATGTTGGACACCGTCTTCTCGAACACCGCGTCGCGCGGCGCGAGGACGACGACCGGCATGGCTTCGTCGATCAGCGCGATCGGCCCGTGCTTGAGCTCGCCCGCGGCGTAGCCCTCGGCGTGGATGTAGCTGAGCTCCTTGAGCTTCAGCGCGCCTTCGAGCGCCAGCGGATAGCTGGTGCCGCGGCCGAGGTAGAGCACGTCCCGCGCGTGGGCGATGGCGCGGGCGAGATTCTCCGCGGCGGGCTCGAGCCTCAGCGCCTCCGCGAGAAGGCCGGGCGTCGAAACGAGCTCGCCCAGAAGCGAGGCTTCCGTCGCCTCGTCGATCGCGCCGCGGGCGCGCCCGAGGCCGATGGCGAGCGCGGCCATCGTCGCGAGCTGACAGGTGAAGGCCTTGGTCGAGGCGACGCCGATCTCGGGTCCCGCGAGCGTCGGCGCGGTGATGTCGGTGAGCCGCGCGATGCTCGAACTCGGCACGTTGACGACGCCGACCGTTTTCGATCCGTTCGCCTTGACGTATTTGAGCGAGGCCAGCGTGTCCGCCGTCTCGCCCGATTGCGAAATGACGATCGTCAGGCCGTTCCTGTCGACCGGCGCCTCGCGGTAGCGGTATTCCGAGGCGACGTCGATCTCGACCGGCAGCCGCGCGAACCGCTCGATCCAGTATTTGCCGACGAGGCCCGCCATGTAGGCGGTGCCGCAGCCGACGACGGAAACCCGGGCGAGCGTGTTCGGGTCGACCGGCCAAGCGAACGGCTTCAGCCGCATTGCGGCCATGTCGACATAATGGGCGAGCGTGTGGCCGACGACTTCCGGCTGCTCGTGGATCTCCTTGGCCATGAAGTGGCGGTAATTGCCCTTCTCCGCGAGCAGGCTGCCGGCGGGGCTGCGCTGGATGCGTCGCTCGACCCTCTTGCCGGACGCGTCGCGAAACTCGGCGCCCGACCGCGTCGCCACCACCCAGTCGCCTTCCTCGAGATAGGCGACGCGGTCGGTGAACGGCGCGAGCGCCAGCGCGTCGGAGCCGAGAAACATTTCGCCCTCGCCGTAGCCGACCGCGAGCGGCGCGCCCTGTCTCGCCCCGATCAGGAGATCGTCCTCCCCCTCGAACAGGTAGACGAGGGCGAAGGCGCCGCGCATGCGCTTCAGCGCTGCGGGAACGGCCTCGGCCGGCGACTTGCCGCCCGCAAGCTCGTCCTCGACCACGAAGGCGGCGATCTCGGAATCGGTCTCGGTCTCGAACACGTGGCCCTTGGCCGCGAGCGCCTCGCGCAGCGCCTTGAAATTCTCGATGATGCCGTTGTGGACGACGGCGAGCCGGCGCGAGGCGTGCGGATGGGCGTTGGCTTCGGTCGGCTTGCCGTGGGTCGCCCAGCGCGTGTGGCCGATGCCGATCGCGCCCTTGAGCGGCTCGGCGGCGAGCTTCGCCTCGAGGTTTTTGAGCTTGCCCTCGGCGCGCCGGCGCACGAGCTTTCCCTCTTCGAGGGTCGCGACGCCGGCCAAATCGTAGCCGCGGTATTCGAGCCGCTTCAGCGCCTCGACGATCGAGCCGGCGACCGGCCCCGTCCCCAGAACACCCACAATTCCGCACATCCGCAACACCCCGCTTGAACCCAATTCGCGCGGAGCAAGGGTTAGGCCAACGACCCCCGGCTTCACAAGTCAAAATCGATGAAGGAATGTGAACCGATATTCCGCGGAAAGCGCCGGTTCAACCGCGTGATGTTTAGGCTGCCCCGCCTTGGGCGAAGGAAGTCAAGGCGAGCGCGCCCCGCGCGCCGACGCGGCTCGAAGCGCTGCGCGCAACCAGCGTGGCCGGGCGAGATTCGGCGTCATCGCTGAAGCAGTAGGCGATTGCACTCGATGAAGCGCCAAAAGCGGATCCGAAAGAGGACGGCGATCGCCTTCAGACGCAGTTCGACGTTTTGCAGTTTTTTTGATCGGGCGATGGCGACCCAATGCACGAACGGCGAACCCAAAACGGCGAGGCTCCGCAGGAACCACAACGCGCGTCCGTTCGGCTTCTCGAGAGTAGCTGCGAACGCTTCGCTCGGGGCTTTTCGCCATTTGTGGGTCAGTTCGTTCCAGTTCCGCCGCGCCTGATGGGAGACGACGACGTCGGCGGCGTAGCGGAAGCGATAATGGGCCGCGACCGCCCGCCGACCCCAGTCCACGTCCTCCGCCACTTGCCCGCGAAATCCGCCGACGCGATCGAAGATCTCGCGAGAGACGAACATGTTGCCCGAACCCGAGAAGCCAAGCTGTTCGATGTAGCGCTTGAAATTGAACGCGAACACTTTTTCGAACGCCTCGACCCCGGTCGGATGGGCAGGGTCTTCATAGTCGACGTCAACCCGACCGCCGACGATTTCAGCGTCCGACAGGACGGCCAAGCCGCGTTCGAGCCACGTCGGGGTCGGACGGCAATCGGAGTCGATAAAGGCGAGATAACGCCCGCGCGAGGCCTCGACCGCGGCGTTACGCGCCGCGCCCGCGCCTTGGATCGGGGCAGGCACGACCCGTGCGACGTCGCTGCAGACGCGTTCGACCTCCTTCAGCCCGCAGCGGGAGTTGTTGTCGGCGACCACGACCTCGAACTGGCTTCCGGGCAACGTCTGCGCCGCGAGCAGGCGAATGCATCGCTCGAGATTGGCTAGGTCGTTGTAATGGGGGATGATCACCGAAAGGAGCGGCGCGCCGCTCCCGGGCGGCGGAGATCCCTTGACGCTGTTCGTGGACGGGTCGTTGGCCATGACGTTTCGCGAGGTTGGCCTATCGGCGGGCGTGAAGGGTTTTGAATTGGGCCGCGCAGCGGGACCGTTTTCTGCCGGCGGCTAGCAGGCTTCTCCGACTGGGGGCTTTGAAGTCAAGCTGTCGTGAACGTCTTGCTCTGCCCTGTCAGGGTTGTTCGCGTGGGTTGCCGTCCTTCTCTTCGCGGTCGGCACAGCGTCACCGCATTATGGCATTGATCGACAACCAAGATCAAAGCTTGGTCAAAGCTTCGAGACGCCGCCGAAACGACCGATGCAGGCTACGGTCGAAACCGGATGGGACCGAGCGCGTTGCGCACTGGCAGGATTTGACAACCCGCCGCAAGAGCGCGGGTCACTGCCGCTTCGAGCAGAGCCGGCGTGCAGCCGTAAGAGCTCGGATCGTCGTCGACGTCGTGGGTATAGAAGATGAGCCATGACCTTGGCCGCGCCGAGCGCTCGATCAATGTTCTGACGGTGTCGGCGCTGGTCAATCGCGAGTAAATCCGCTCGGCGCGCAAGGCTCCGAGATCCGCAACACCGCAGTTCGCGCCCGGGAAGCTCGACCTGCACGCGGCGAACCGGCCCTGCAGAAACAATTGAGCCAGTTGCAAATTTATTTGGAACGCCTCTCATAACCCCTCTCAAATCGAGGCAATATATTTAGACTCCATCCAACGGTTGTCAAGGCAATATTCTAAAAGATTCCGCTTTACTGTGAGAAAGATTTCAATATAGTGTCGATTCTATCGTCCTGATCCCTAGCAACAGCAATGACCGACGATCCTCTCGACGCTATGAAAGCGCGCTGGAACCACATCCAGGGCTATCTGTTTCCTTGGCTTCGCGAGGAAGTCGACCCGATGACCGAAGCGCTCGGGCGGCTCGTCACGACCCTCGACGTGATCGGCCTCGAGGCCTTCGTTCCCGAACCGCCCCGAGGCGCCGGCCGCCCGCCTGACGATCGCCGCGCCCTCGCCAGGGCTTTCGTCGCCAAGGCGGTGCTGGGCGGCCCTACCACCACCGCTCTGATCGAGCGCCTCGATGTCGACAGGTCGCTGCGTCGCATTCTCGGTTGGGAACGACGCTCGCAAGTGCCATCGGAAGCTACCTTTTCCCGCGCCTTCGCGGAGTTTGCGCAGGGCGATCTGCCCGACAAGATGCACGCGGCGCTGATCGAGCGCTCGCTCGGCGGGCGCATCGTCGGCGTGATCGCGCGCGACGCGACCGAGATCGAGGCGCGCGAGAAGCCGGTCAAGACGGAGCCGAACGACAATAAGGGGGATCCGCCGCCGCCCGATGGCGCTCAGCCGACGCGCAAGCGCGGACGCCCGCGCAAGGACGAGGAACGGCCAAAACCCGAGCCGACGCGCCTCGAACGGCAGACCACGCAGAACCTCGATCAGATGCTCGCCGATCTGCCCACCGCGTGCGATGTCGGCTCCAAGAAGAACAGCAAGGGCTACAAGGAAACCTGGATCGGCTACAAACTGCATCTGGATGTCGCCTGCGGCCAAATCCCGGTCTCCTGCGTACTGACCTCGGCTTCCGTCCACGACAGTCAGGTCGCCATTCCCTTGATGACCATGACCGGCGCCCGCGTCTCCTATGGCGACGCCCAAAAATAGCCGATTCGGAATTTGCGAGTTTACTGGCATCGGCTGTTTAGCGGATTCCCGAGTGCGAGGCGAGCGTCTATATCGTGATGATGATAGACAAATTATCCCTGCGCGTCCGGTTTGACGCGCTTCGGCCTTCGCTGGACGAGCGACGCCGGCGGTTGAGCGCGGCGGCGGAGGCGAAGGCGGCGGGCTACGGCGGGATTGCGGCGGTCGCGCGCGCGACGAAGGTCGCCCGGAGCACGATTGGGCGCGGTCTGAAGGACTTGCGGAACCCCGGCTCCTTGACGGGAGAGGTGCGGCGCAAGGGCGGGGGCACTCCTCGGTTGACGGTCAAGGACCCGACGCTGTTGGAGGACTTGCAACGATTACTCGAGCCGGCGACGATGGGCGACCCGATGCGGCCGTTGCGATGGGTCTCCAAGAGCCACGACAAGCTGGCGACGGCGCTTCGCGCCATGGGTCACAAAGTGAGTTCCTCGACCATTCCCAAGCTGCTGGAGGAACTGAAATATTGTCGCCATTCCAACCGCAAGACCAAGGAAGCCGGCAAACATCCTGATCGCGACGCCCAGTTCGAATATATCAACGCGAAGGTCGAGGCGTTTCAGGCGGCCGGCGAACCCGTGATATCGATCGACGCGAAGAAGAAGGAATTGCTGGGCGAATTCAAGAACGGCGGTAGCGACTATGGGCCGCAGGGCGAACCGATCGAGGTCAACGCTCACGATTTCGAGGACAAGGAGTTGGGCAAGGTCGTCCCTTACGGGGTCTACGACATCGGCGCCAACCTCGGCTATGTCAGCCTCGGAATCGACCACGACACCGGGGAGTTCGCCGTCAACGCCGTCCGATGCTGGCTCGATCAGATGGGTTGGAAGCTCTATCCCGGGATGAGGCGCCTGATGATCACGGCCGACGGCGGCGGCTCCAATGGTTCACGGCTGCGGCTCTGGAAGTTGGCCCTCCAACAACTCGCGGACGAAACCGGTCTGATCATTCAGGTTTGCCACTATCCGCCAGGGACTTCGAAGTGGAACAAGATCGAGCATCGCATGTTCTGCCACATCACGCAGAACTGGCGCGCGACGCCACTCCTCAGCCTCCTCATCGTCATCGAACTGATCGCCAACACCACGACGAAAACCGGTCTCAAAATCCGCTGCGAACTCGATAGCAACACCTATCCAAAGGGCATCAAGGTCTCGGACGCGGAAATGGCGACCCTCAACATGACCCGAGACTCATTCCATCCAGAATGGAACTACAGCATCTCGCCGAGGTTTCACGAAATGAAGCAATAGTTTTTGGGCATCGCCTATCTCTACGATCTAATGGATGCGGCCTACGACGCCGCCGCCATCCATGACCACAGCAAGGCGCTCGGCCATGCGCCGATCATCGATCGCAACTTTCGCGCCCAGCACGAAGCCAAGGCCGAATGGGCCAAAGAAGTCGAGCGCATGAAACTCATCCATATGCCCGATCCGGACGACGTGATTTTTGATTTTCGCACCCTGGCCGAACGCGTCAACGCCCGACTGAAGGATGAATTCGGCGCACGGTCCGTGCGCGTGCGCGGCGCGATCAAGGTCAAATGCCACCTCATGTTCGGCGTGGTGGCACTCGCGGTCGATCAAATACTCCGCGTCACGCAGCTCAGGCCCGCGCCGGCCTGAGCGCCGGCCCCTCCGCCCCGCGAACACAGGGAAAATTCGCCGCGTCGATGAATTTTGCAAGAGGCTCAATTTGGTCGGCAGATCGATATCGCCGAACGGGAAGGCGAACGTGCTGATCCGCAAATCGCCGAAATACTCTCGCAGAAAGTCCTCGTTCGCCTCGACGTCTTCGATCAGGCGGGAGCGCGCCACTTGCGTGACACGCAGATGCGAAGCCGTGTGGCCGCCGATCTCGTGGCCGTTATCGACGAGACGCCGCAAGTCTGCGAGTTCGAAATAGTCAATTCCGTCTACAGCGGCGCCAGTAAACACACAACAAAAGTAATAAGTTCCGGCGACGCCGTGGCGCTCCAAGATCGCCGCCCCGTTGCGAACGGCCGACTTCGGGAAATCATCGAACGTAAAGGAAACGATCGGCCGTTCGTTGACCATGCGCACGGTGCGCGTACGCACGAGTTTCGCCGAGATGCGGTTCACGCGGCGAGCCAGGTTGTCGAAGAGCCCCGAATTCGACATCCGTTCAGCCGGCCAAAGACGGCGCGGGCGATGCTTCACGCGCCGAACGCGTTCGGTCGATCACCTTTACGACGTCGCACTCCGGCAAATTCTCGAGCCGCGGCGAAACGAATATATCGCTCCCCCTGGCGGGCGAAAATCCCATCTCCTCCAGAACCTGCCGAGCCGACTGGTTGCGGCCCGAGAAATGGAATGTCGTTGAAACCCTGTCGCGACCATGCGACATCGCGCGCTCGATGAGCCAGCCGAAAAACGCGTGTTCGACCCTCTTGTGCTGCACGCGGCAGCTCATGAAGAAGTTCTCGACATGGAATTGCACGGTATCGACGATTGCAAAGCCGATCACGCCGGAGTCCCCGAACCTGTCCGAACACGACAGGACGAGGCCCGACTTGTCATGTGCGGAATTGGAAAGCAGGCTTTCGACGTCATTGCGAGACGACGCTTTGCCCGCGTAGTTGAGCTGATTGGTCCGTTGCAACAGTTCAAAGACGCGACCCATATTTTCGCTCGCGACGTCAGTGATCGTCAGCTCGATAGAGCTCGACCTCAAGAAATCGAGGAACGTCGCGTTGGTCTCACGGAAGGCTGCCTCGCGCATATCCTCGACCTTGTACATCGCGCGTCGATTGCGGCCCTCCTCCGTGATTGGCGTATCGAGCTCGTGCAGATCGAGGAGCTCGCCAATCCGCAATTCCTCGATGACCCGCACGTCGGGGTGAGCGGAAAGGACCTCCGCCCGTTCGAACTGCTGATCGTCGATGAACAGGAAGGTGTTCTTGTGGATGTTGAGCCTGCGCGCGATCTCTACGATGCTCGCGCTCTTTGGCCCCCAGCCGATTTGCGGCGCGAGGAAATATTCGCGCAGGCCGAAATGATCGAGCGCTGCGAGTGCGTCATTGGGATTGTTCTTGCTCGCGATTGAATGGAGGATCCCACGTTGGTCCAGCTCCTTGATTGCCCTGACCGCCACCGGTTTCGGCATCAGGTTCTCGACTCCGTCCTCGATGAGCGAGCCGCGCCACAATGTGTCGTCGAGATCCCATACCACGCATTTGACTTTGGCCGCGGGCATGAGCGGACCACCGACCGGCCGCGCGGGCGAGAGCGCGCTGGCGCCTGGAGCGGCGGCCAATCCGAAGCCGGCCTTCGCCCGCGCTCCTCCGCGAACGCGACGAACTCCAAGCAGCTGAAGATGAAGGTATTGTCTTGCGGCGCGTCGACCGGCTCGATCTGCACCAGGACGCGAGCGTCCAGATCGACGGCCGCTCGAATGTCGGCGAGGGCGATCTCGACGCGGTTGTATCCCGGCTTCAACGTGAAATGCCTTTGGAAATAGCCTCCCGTCGAGACTGTGGGCTTGACGCTGAAAGTGAAGAGGCAATCGCGCGGCGTCTGGCTGAGGCACTCGATCAAGAATGCGTCGAACGCCGCCGCGCCCGCGCCGCCCGAGGCGAACTGAGTCTTCGCTCGGTTCCAGCCGATCGCAACGCCATCCTGGATGCGATGCGGAAGCGGAGCTGCGGCCAGGAAAGCGGCGACAGCAGTGTCCGCCTTGCGCAAGGCCCAGGCGCGGCCTCGCGATAAGGCTGAAGGGCGCGATGCGGACTCCAGCTTGCCCCATTTGCGAAAGGAAACCCGCAAACCGAGCGCGCTACTCTCGCCTTCCGCGCGCACCGCCTGCGCTCCGCAGTCGAAACGCCTGCACTTCAAATCGCGCCTCGGCGTGTAAAACGCGCAGGTCGAATAGCACGTCGGCATAACGCATTCGGAACAATGCTCGGCCCAGACGAGCGTTGAACTTGAGACAATAGCCTCTCGAGTGGAGGCAAAAAGCCGCAGGGTGTCATGGTCTATCGCTACCGGCGCCGGCAGATATTCACCAACGACAGTCTGAAGCATTGCAGACAGCCTCCACCCCTCGCCCATGTCGCCAGCCGACGATTTTCGCCGACCCGCCGGCGCCTAAAGCGAACTGAGCACTATTTTGCCCGCTATCTTTCTTGGCGGCAAGTTGCGATATTTCCGGCTCGCTATTTCACGGGCGCGTTATCAGTGCGTGTCGACGAACCTGTCGGGTCTTGCGACTTCGCCTCTCATCCCTGCCGCCAAGCCCTCGAATCCGACCGCCATGTTAGCGAATGCGCCGACCGCCCCATAGAGCGCCAGGTAAGCGGCCTGCATCACGACCGTCCAAGGCAGCCAGAGCGGATGCCTGGTCCTGACAAACAAGACCATGTTGCGCATGCCGAGATACACCGACATCGGCGAGCGCGCCGATCGGCCGGCCGTCCCGCGGATCGTCGAGCCGCATTTGTGTAGAACACGGGACCGGTGGGCGTAACCGAGCATCCCCAGGCGCCGCGCCCGCTCGCCCCATTCGAGGTCCTCGACATAGAGGAAATAGCGTTCGTCCATAAGGCCGATCAATTCGATGAGCTTACGCGTCACGTAGACGGATGCGCCCGAGGGCGCGGTGAGCCGAGCTTCGACCGTCGCCGCATCGGGCTCGACCGCAATTTCCGCGCCGCGGTCGATCGCCTGCACTCGCCCCGCGAACTTGTTCCAATGCAGGCCTCGGGTAAATACCTTGTCCATTCGGTCGGTGTGGATGATGCAACTGCCGACCATGCCCTTCCCATGACTCTCGGCATAGGCGGCGAGCTCGGCCAGCGCGTCATGTTCCGGCTGGGTGTCGGGATTGAGCACCCATGCGGCGTCCCATCCGGGCACCGCCAAGAGCGGCCGCAGCCACGAATTGACGCCGCCGGCATACCCCAAATTTTCATCCATCTCGGCCAAATGCACCGATCCGCCCGCACCGCCATCGGGCTTGATGAGCCTGTAGCCGCAGCTTCGGCGCGAATTTGGCGGATTCGTCGGTGCTGCGGGGGCATCCGCCCTTCGCCAAGCGGCGTCGCCTGCGTCGAGCTGGGCGGTGAGCGCGTCCATCCCCGACGCGCCGCCATTCTCGGCGATGAAGACGCCGAAGCTCGGCTCCGCATCCGCCGCTGCAAGCGCGCGGAGGCAATCCGCGATGTCGCCGGAGTTGCGATACCCAACGATCAGGACGACGACTTTGACCATATAATCAGAGCCCCGAAACTTGCGGCCGATTGGGGTTGAAACCACGTTGTCGCAAAAGCCCTCTTCGCCGGCGCCGCAATTTGCTCGATGTCTTTTTACTATCTTTCACCGCTGGTGGAGGCAACGCACGCTCATCATGAATTTTAAGCAGATCATCGCTGGATATCGTAAACGCCGAGCGGTTGACGACGAAATGCGGTGACCGACGACCTTCCGGGCCGGCCTGCCCAATATGGCCGTTCTGACATCGCCATGCTGAACGTGACCGAGTTTTCGCACGAATAGCCTGCATTCGGATCTAAGGGGGTCAAGCTCGTCCGTTCCAGAGAGTCGCCCGACGAAGGCGTCTTCCTCAGCTTAAATCCCATTTTCAAGCCCTTGACTCCCCCTCCGCCCGGAATACTGCCCCGGTTTACACAATGGACCAACTCAATGGGGGCGGATTACGATGGCTTCCCTAAGAGACGCTGAACCAAAGCAACAGGAGGCCGCGAATTTTCTATCCGCAAGGCGGCGTCACGATGTCGTCGCCGTGCTGGCCGCCCTGACGACGCCGGCCTTGGCGCTCACCGATCTGGTCCTGAACGGCGACTTCAACATAAACGGCGGCAACGGTAAGGTCGGCTACAACACCACTTTGGCCGATCGGAGTGTGCCGTCCACCGCCCCAAAGGAGAGCGTCAGCGCGGCGCAGACCGTGCCGAAATCGTCGACCTGGGCGATAATGTTGCTCGGCCCCGCCGGTCTCGGCTACGCGAGCTTCCGCAAGCGTCGGCGCCGATCTCGATCATCTGAGCGCGCTGGCGTAACGCACCGAAACCAGGCCGCTCGCTCGCGGGCGGCCTGGTCTTTTTGTGAGCCCGGGCCATACTGCCGCTCAGCCCTCGAGCGCAGCTGCGGGCGAACCGCCAGGTCGAACGAACGCCGTGACGGCCGCAGATCATCTCATTCGCCACCTCGAGCTCCTCCTCGTCGCCGCGGCGCGGCTCGCCATCTGGCTTGCGGTCTTTGCCGCGATTTTGGTGCCGATCGAGCGGTTTTTCGCCCCGCATCGGCAAAAGATCTTCCGCAAGGAGATCGCCGTCGACCTCGGCTATTACTTTCTCAACGGGCTTCTGCCCGAACTCGCGCTCGGCCCCCCGAATTCGCTCGCCGTGCTCGCGATCCATCACGTCATCCGGGGCGGAGTCCTGGCGACGATCGCCACGTGGCCGGTGTGGCTGAAGGCCTGCGCGACAATGCTGGTCGGCGAACCCGCCTATTACCAGGCCCATCGCATGAGCCACCAGATTCCGTTCCTCTGGCGGTTCCACGCCGTGCACCACAGCGCCGAAGAGCTCGGGCGGAGAGCAGCGCGACGGGTCGCGCTCAGCGGGAATTGGCATAAGGCCCTGTCCGCGACGCTCCGGGCCTGCAGGAGTTGTAATTGCCGAGCGAAGTTCGCCGAGTATTTTTGGTTACCTGGGAGCGCCGCTATGGATTATGCTTCACGACCCGAGTGCAAGGGAGTCCAGCCGTGTCAGTTGGGGAAGTTTTTCTGATATTGTGGCGTCGGAGCTGGATCGTGGTGCTGACGCTTTTGACGGCGATGCTCGCGGCGGTCAGTGTCCTGCTCTTCGTTCCGGGCCGCTACGACGCTGACGCCACCGCGAGCATCGATCCCGGCAGCGTTGATCCCGTCACCATGAGCGCCACCGGCGGTTCGACTGCAATCGGCTTGATGCAGGGAAACATGCTTCAGCTGGTCGCAAGTCAGCGGGTGGCGCTCGACGTCGTCAAGCGGTTGAATTTGACGGCGAGTCCTCGCGTGCAAGCGGAGTACCGAAATTCGAACTCGTTCGGTCGCGAAAGCATCGACGAATGGATGGCTGAAAGGCTGCTCAAGAACGTCGATCCGAAGTTCAACATCGGCACAAATGTCCTGTCAATCAAGTACAAGACGGGCGATCCGAATCAGGCGGCGCTGATCGCCAATGCTTTTCTCGCCGCGACGATCGATGGCACGATCGCGATGAAAGCCGCGGCCGGTGATCAGACCGCTCGTTGGTTCGCCCCGCAGCTTGACGAAATGCGCAGCGAGCTCGAGACCGCGCGCAACGCCCTAGAGACTTACCAGAGGCAGACCAACCTCGTGGCCCCGACCGCCAACGTGGACACCGAATCCAGCGCACTCATGGCGATCTCGCAGGACTTGTCCAACAACCAGGCCGCGCTGACCGCCTTGCAGAGCCGACTGGCCAGCGGCTCCACCAATCTGGCCACCGATCCCTCCGATCCGGATCTTCAATTGTTGGCGGGCCTCAAGGAAAAGCTGTTGGCCTCACAAACAACGGTCGAAGCGGTTAAGAATTCGCTGGGGGCCAAGAATCCGAAGATGGTGTCGGAGGCGGCGAATATTGCGTCGCTCCGTAGACAAATCGCCGATGCGACCGACAAAATGCGCGAGCATCTCAAGGAGCGGATCGCATCGGTCAAAGACCAGATTGCCTCGCTTGAAGCCTCCAAGGCCGAGGCCGAAAAGACCTTAATCGCCGCCCAGGCCCAGCGCAACCGGCTCGGCGAATTGGAACACGACGTGGGCTTCCGCCTCGAGGAGCTCAACGCGCGAGAGAAAATGGCGGAGCAAGCCCGGTTGCAGAGCAAACTGACATTCGCAGACATCGCGGTTCTCGACAAAGCCGCGCCTCCGATCGAGCCCGCATTTCCGAAGCCTTTGATTGTGATACCGGTGGCCGTCGGAGCAGGACTCGTACTCGGTTTGATTCTTGCGCTTCTCGCAGAGATGACAGATCGGCGCGTTCGTTCCCCGAGCGATCTCACTTTCGCGACGTCGGCCCCAATGCTGGGCGTTCTCAACGTGGGCAAGTCTTCAAGCGTTGCAAAGCCGAGGCTCCGGAGGGCATGGAGCTAGGATCACCGTTCGGACCGAACCTTGCGCGCCTTCATGACTCACTCGCGCTCGGTTCGCGGTGCGGACCCTGGCGTCGTCCTGCCTGGCGTCGATACGCTTACGGAGAGCCGGGTGCAACTTTGAAAGGCGGTGAAGCATGTACACCCCAGCCGAATTGGCTCTCTTGCGCGCGAAGGACCCGAACCCCCTCCTCGGCGCGGACGCTCGCGTCGGGGATTTGTCGGCGCCGACGAAATCGGTCACGTAGATCGGCACGAGCCCCTATCCGAGCATCACTGCGGGCATCCGATGCGTTCCGGCGCACCACGAGATCGTCGTAACCCAGGCGGGCGCGGTCCTCAACGGATATGATTTCGGCGGGGCTGGGCCGCCGCGGGCGACCCAGAGGGCGAGCCGGTGGCTCAAGAGTCGGCGTCGCTATTGGTTGCGCCCAGATTTGCCGAGGGGATGAGCGGATGACCAACATCTCAGGACCGATTACGGCATGACCTGGCTGGTTGTCAGAGCTGCGCTCCCGAGACTGGCCTCGACCGCGTTGTCGCAAGCCGGGGCCGCGGCGCGCGCGGCGGCCCCGTTCGTGGTTTGGAGCGTCGTCGCGGTGGCGTTGGGGCTCATCGTCGGTTTTGCGGCGGTTATCCTTCCGCCGACCGGCGCATTCGGCATCGTCGCGGTTGCTGGCCTTGTCCTCCTGTGGGCGATGCCGGACCTGCGGACGGTTCCCGACCAAATGATCCGGCGGCTCCTGTTCCTCGCCCTGATCGTCGATCTTTGCGTGCCGAACTACTACACCATCCAGGTCGCGGCGCTGCCCTGGATTTCGGCGCGCCGCATTGTCACGTTTCTGCTGATTGTCGTCTTCGCAATAGCGTTTTCAGGGTCGTCGTCGGCCAGGTCCAGAATGGCGACAATCCTGAGAGACAGCCCGATTATCGCCATTTGCGCGATCGGCTATTTTGTGACGGCGTTCGTGTCGATCTTCACGTCGATCAACCCTCCCACCAGCATATCGGGCCTAACAGATGCGGTTCTGAGCTGGTATGTGCCGCTCATGGTCGTTCTATACGTGGTCCGGTCCGAAGAAGACGTCCTGACTCTGGCGCGCGTCCTCTGCTGGTGCGCCATTTTTGTCACTTGTGCTGGCGCCGTCGAATTCGCGCTGCAAAAGAACATTTTCGTCGCGCTCATGCCGCATTCGCTTGTCGACCAGCTTGCCTCGGCTAACCCTTCTTTCGAGCGGATGATCACCGTCGCTCAGTTTCGGAACGGACTGTATCGCGCCGAGGCGACCTACAACACGCCTCTATCGTTCGGCGAGTTCGAGGCGATGATTCTGCCCGTCGGGTATTTCTTTCTCATCCACAGCACCAAGGGTCGGGACACGCTGTTCGGCGTCCTTGTTACCGGCGCTTGTTTGATCGGGGTTTTCTGCTCCGGCTCGCGCGGCGGCTATATGGCGTCGATTTTCGCGACCGCGGCCTTTTCGGCGTTGTTAGTCGGCAGGTCGGCGCGGTTCGACCGACGAAGCCTCGCGCCCGTCCTGCTCGCCGTCGTTGCGGTCGCCGGATTTGCGACCCTGATTGGACTGATCGAGTTCTCGACGAGGATTCGCAATTCGGTGACCGGCGGCGGCGCTGACTACTACAGCAACGAGGCCCGATACGAACAATGGCAGCTCGGGATTCCAAGAATACTCTCCAATCCGATTACCGGCCACGGATTCGATCTAAGCGGGGAAGTTGTCGGTTACCACGCTGAGACGGGCATGGGGACTATTGACAGCTACGTGCTATCGACGCTCGTCGAAACGGGCGTCCCGGGATTCGTCTTTTTCTTCTCGATGGTCTTCGCCGCGGCAGGACGGGGCGTGCGACAATACCTGCTCATTCCATCCCGATCGGGGGCGCTCGCCGGAGCGTTCGGTTGCGCGCTCCTCGGCTTCGGCGCATATCGCTTCGCGCTTTCACAGCACGAAAATTTTACGCTGCTTTACGCGATGGTCGGCCTGATCATGTTTCTCAATCATCGCGCAGAACCGGATCGAATTCAGGAGAGCCACAGGAGATCGGCGTGACCGCCAGACTGCGCCGGCGGCGTCAACGACTGCTGCCGCCACGCTGCTCCCGATCCAGCTTCCGTGCCCATGTGGCGCTCCGGCCTATCTCGAATTCAACGACGGCGGCGCTTGCGGCGCGGCGTCATGTCGCTGCCGAAGCCTGACGTCGAGCGGCTAGCACTTTTGGGGACCTGACGAAATCATCGATCGGCTGGGAAAGCGCAGCGTCCGGCGCGGCTTTCTGGGCCAGCAGGACAAGGCTTTCCCCGAGAACCCGCCGTCCAAAAAGGGCCGCCATGGACGCCCACAGCGGGGAAAACAGGGCCCACCGGAGCGGCGTGGCGAAGCTGCCCGCCGACGTGAAGGCGACGTTCTTGAAGCCGATCTCCTGGGCAGACCCTGAGCACCAGCGGAGTGCGGGTGATGTTGGTGATGGCGGCGGCCTTGCTCGCTACCACTTTGGACAAGAGACCCAGGCTGTGACTGCGATATTCGTTTTTCACAATCCAGTTCGACATATTGCATATACTATGCGTCTCGCCGCCGAACGTCCGTTCGCTGAAGGTGGCGCCTATGAACCCGACCGCGGCTTCGCGGTCGAACAGGATGGAGCCGAAACGCCCGTTCTGGCAGCCGCTGTGATCGACGAAAAGCTGTCGCCAATGCTCTTTGGTGAGGTGGTCATTGTTGAACTCCAGAAGAAGCGGATAGACCTTTTCGAAGTCCTCCGCGCGTGCGTCGCGGATGCACACCATTGGCTTGCCCTGTCTCACTCTTGGCGGTGGTCGCCCACTTAGACGAAGGCGAGCGTGCGGCAAAGGTCGACGAAGCGGTCTGGCCGGCAGATGTAAATCGCTTCTGCATATTGAACCCCCATTTTGAAGCCGCGGAAGCGGTTCAATCCGAGTACCGCGTCGGGATATGGCATGTGTGCGACTACCGATTGATAGCACTCGATGGCAGCGCGCTTTTGATCGACCACCGAAGTGATATCGACCGCGAAATTCGGCCACAGGTTCGACCACACCTCGTAACACCATACTTCGCCGTCGAAGCCCGACTCTTTCACGGCAGCGGCCGTGCTGGCGCAGGCGGCCTGGTGATCGCGGTGATGATCGCCCGGGAACGGACAAAAAACGACGTCCGGGACGACGCTGCGAATCGCCTCGGCAATCTGCTTGGCCACCGCCGCCTCGTGACGAGAGACACGGCCGTCGGGAAACTCGAGGAAGCGATATTCGAAGCCGAGGAGCTTGGAGGCTTTGTCCGCCTCCCCCTCACGAGGGATTTCCCCCGACGACGACGGCGCGTCGAGCGTGACGAAGAGCGTCGTCACGGTGCTGCCGGCGCGCCTGTGCAAGGCCAGGCAGCCGCCGATGGCGATCACCTCGTCATCCGGATGCGGAGCGACCACGAGGACGCGCTGCCTCTCGATCGTGCGAAGCTTTGCTGGCATGCGATGCGTGATTCGATGGATCCGCCGGAGGAATCGCGTAGCGGTGCGCTCGAAGATCGTGTCTAGTAGTAGCGGTCGCTGCATGACTGGTCCTATTCACCGACGCGGCGTCTAAGCGACGGACTATCGCAGACGAGGTCGGAGGTTTACTGCACTTCCTACGACCGATGCCAGAGCCGGGACCCATAAAATGGTTGGAACGAAAACCAGGCTGTGGGTCATGGCTTCCGAAAGGGAGCGACGATGAATCCTGAACTGTTCTGGCTTACGAATAAGCAGATTGCCAAGATCGAACCGCGTCATCCGACTGATCCGCGCCGCAAGACCCGGGTGATGATGGTAGAGTGATCAGGCGGTTACAATTCGAAGCGGCTCTTACGGCGCCGAGAATGGCGCGACAAGGGCCGTCCACGTCATCAACTCCGCCGGGCGGTCGTCTCGCCCGTTGCATTTCGACCTCACAAAATGGTCGACCCTTGTTCCGCCCCGGTGGCCGGCATTTGCTCCGCCGTTGACGAGGGTTGTTGATGCGAAAACCCTGCGCGCAGCAGGGGCGGGGTAAAGTGAGACGCCCAGGCCCCGAGAAGCGCGACGCAAGCCGCAAGAGCAGCCAGGCTCGCAGCCAATTGTTGGCCGACCGGCGTCGCATAAGTAAGGCCGGCGATAATCAGCGCGGCGGTCGCGCTGATGCTCGCGGAGAGCAAAAAATCGCGCTGCGCGGGCCGGAAGGGGACTCGAGTCATGTAGATGACGACCGCCATCGCGGTAAGCTCGCCCAAGAGCCTGCCCGCGAGGACGGAGTTGAAGGTCACAAAAATCTTGATCAGCACGACTTCAAACAGCAACGCGCTCGAGGATGACAGGTTGATGATTGCGAGTCGGCGCGTGCGGCCTTCCAGCAAGAGCATCGACGTAAATGGATCAAAGCGCGCCACACGGAAAAACGCCACGAACGCAAGCAGCGCGACCGACGACGTCGAAAGCGTGAACTGTCTCCCGAATACGAGGGGCATGACAATGTTCAACAACGTGACGATGCCTAGCGCATAGACCGCGCCGGCGAGAGGCAGGAGTCGGGCGGCAAGTTTAACGCGTGCTGCGAAGGATCCGTCCGCTCGACCCGAGACGTTGTAAAGAGCCGCTAACATGAAAGTTCCGACGAAACGGAACATCATGTTGATCGGCACCTGCGTCACCATTGTCGCGACGGAATAGAGACCCAGCGCTGGCAAGCCGAGAAGCGAACCGACTATGAAGCGATCGCCTTGGCTGGCCGCGGCAAGACCCAGACCATTGAACATCAGGGGATAACCGAAGCGAAAGGCTTGCCCAAAATATCGAGAACGAAACCTCATTCGATAGGCCGTGTCGGCCAGCAGGTGGCTCGCGACGTTCCGGGTAATCCCCTCAGCGAATAGCCAAGCGATGATCGCGTCGTGGCTCCGCGTTAGCGCCAAGCTGACAAGGAGCGCCGCCAGACCCACGCCGCCGGCGAGCAGGCTGATCTGCAGCTGGACGCCATAGCGATAGTCGCGTTCGGCGACGCGCGGGGCGAGATGTTCAAAGGATCGAATGAAGAAGGCGACCGATAAGAGCGCAAAGGCTCCCCAGTCCTCTTCCAGCGAGAACGCGGCCGCGATCAATGGGGCGACCGCGACCCCAAGCACTCCGACCGCGATCCCGCGCAGAAGCATAAGCGCGTGCGCGCTTGCGAGCGCCTCCTCATAATCCTCGCGTGGCGCCGACAACACGAACCGATAGGTGCCAAAATCGGTCACCATCTCGAACGCGCCATATGTTGCCGCGAGTGCGAGGGCGAACCCCAGTTCCTGCAAGGGGAGAACTCGGCTCAGCGCCATCATTCTGACAAACGGCGTGCCGTATTCCACCAAGCTCAGCAGCGCTAGCGATTGGCTGCGTTTGAAAAACGCAAGAGGGTTCATCGGCAGTTCGAGCCGTAAGGTTCAAACGGCATGGGCGCTGATCGCTGATCTCGATGGGTGCACACGACGGCTGTCCACGTTTCGGCGTCTCAGCGAGATCAACGTCGGCGACCGAGTGAAGAAGCCCAAGGAGAGTTTCGCACCCGAGGCGCCGATAGCCGCGGCAATTGTCATGTCTGCGTCGCAGGCCAACGCATGTCCCCGGGTGTAATCGCTTCATGAATGCAGGGATACCCCATAAGAAAAGAGACGGCCAGCATGTCCGCAATCTGGGCCGACTGCGCCGTCGAGGTCGACGGCAACTCCTATTGCGTGCCGTGGCGCTTCATCGGCGAGAGCGTCGAGGTGACGGTGGCCGGCGGGCGGGTGCTGATCCGTCATGTCGGCGCCGAGGAACGGCGGTCGGCCGTCGAGCGGCTTCAGAGCCGCCGCCTCGTCGCGCTCGAAGCGCACGCGCGGCGCCTCGCCGGTCGTGCCGTGCACGCGGACATCGGCGATCTCACGCATCCACCAGGCAAGATGCGCTTCGAGCGCCGCCCAACGGGCAAAGACATGGCCGGCGACCGCGTTGCCTTTGACATAGCCGACGCCGCGCTCGTCCCTCGCGTCAAGCCCAAGGGCAGGCTCTCGCCCTTGGTTCGCGCCCGATAAGGCGCGCAGGCGCGCCCGCACGCTCCCGGCGCCGGGCGAAAGCGTGCAGGCGCTCGTCGAAGCACGCCTCGCGCGTCGCCGCGTCGGGTGCTACGCCAGCGCCCGGGCGTTGTCGATGAGCACCTCCTGCGGTAATTTCCTCACCGCGACAGGCGCGATAAATACGTTGAGCCCACTTCCCGCAGGGTGCTGAGGTGCAGTTACTCGCAGGAGAGATTGGCGTGTAAGCCTATGAACGAAGTGACCGGACGCCGGCTGTTTCAGAAGCTTTTGGTCGGGAGGGCGCGATAAACGGAACCGCCGCAATGCCGAAAGCTTTGGACGCGAATATAGTCACCTTGTCCTTCCGAGGGGATCTGGAAGTCTGCCGTTTGCTCTGCGCGAGTGTCGACCGCTACGC
The DNA here is from genome assembly GCA_963805295.1 of uncultured Alphaproteobacteria bacterium. Taxonomy (GTDB): domain Bacteria; phylum Pseudomonadota; class Alphaproteobacteria; order Rhizobiales; family Beijerinckiaceae; genus Roseiarcus. The sequence goes on from CAWDTW010000079.1 coordinate 30,236, forward strand.
GAGCGACGCATTTGTCCATAGCTTGTACGTCCCCGCCGCGGATATGCCGCTGTTTGCGAACCTTGCCGCCGAACGACGCCGGATCGCGACGCAAGAAAGCCTGCTGCCACGCTGGTTCTGGAAAGTGCCGTTGCCCTCGCCGCATTGGCGTGCGCGGCTTTTTCTGCCGCGGCGAAATGTTTACCTGACCCCGTTCAGCCTTCCGGTGCGAGGCTGGATCGCGCAGCAGATCATGAAGATCGCGGCGGCGCTGGCGTCAGAACGCGAAATCGTCGCATTTCTCGACAGCGACAACGCGCTTGTCCGGCCACTGGCGATTGACCATCTGACGCGCAGTGGAAAGATTTGCCATTATCACGATCCCCATCCCGCGGAGATTCCGGGACAGGGGCGGTGGTACGAGGCGGCGCGACGCCTGCTCGGGCTCCCGCAAGACGACTGCTACCGACCGGCCTATATTCATCCGATGATCGCCTGGCGGCGTCGGGTTGTCCAAGGGATGATACAGCGGATCGAGGCCACGACGGGGCGTGGCTGGGTCGGCGCCCTCGCGCGCACACCGCGCTTTGCCGAATACAACATATATGGCCTCTACGCGGAACAAATTCTCGGCTTGGAGGCGGCGGGGCTCTATGCGGAATCGCGACCGCTGGTGCACTCATCCTGGAGAAGTCGCCTCGCGGGCGCGGCGGAGACGTCGGCCTTTGTCGACGCGCTCGAGCCAGAGCATGTCGCCTGCAACATCCAGTCGACGTCTGGTATGACCATTGAAGAGCGCATGCAAATTTACGATATGCTCAGACTTCGCGCGCGCGCGCAGGACGCTCTTGCGGCGACGTGATTCTTTCGCGGAGACTCCTCCCGTTGGTTCCGGTGCCCCCACCACTGGTGATCCGCGCGTAGAATTCGGTTGATGGTCCGCACCAATGTTCCTATTATGTTCTCATGACGAGTTGCTGGAAGCATGACCGTCCAATGTCGCGGACGGACTTTGACCGCCGGTTTCCGGATGAGGGTGCGTGCGCGCGTCACCTCGCGAAACTCCGGTGGCCGGACGGCTTCACATGCCCGGCCTGCGGCACCTGCAAGGGCTGGGAACTTGATACCAAACCGTTCACCTGGGAATGCGCCGGTTGCCACCGCCAGACCTCGGTCACGGCGGGAACGGTGATGCACCGTAGCAAGCTGCCGTTGCGCACTTGGTTCGAGGCCATCCATCTCCTGACCAGCCACTCGAACGGCATCTCCGCCGAGCAGGCCCAGGCGCAGCTCGGCATCCGCTCCTATAAGACCGCCTGGCTGCTGCTGCACAAGCTGCGACGGGCGATGGTCGATCCCAACCGGTCCCTCTTGCAAGGGCTTGTTGAGGTGGACGAGACCGAAGTGCCGTTCCGGTCGAAGCATGACCCCATCGCGAACCACGGCATTCCCAACGTCGGCATCCTCCAGATCATCGGCGCCGTCGAACTCGACGAAGAAGGGCATCCTTGCCGGGTGCGGCTGGAGCCGTTGAAGGACCGCACCGGCCCAAGCGTCAGGAATTTCGTCGAGCGCAATGTGGAGGTCGGTGCCACCGTGGTGAGCGACGGGTTCGCAGGCTATCGGAAGCTGGCCGAACACCGCACGCACGTCAGTAAAGTTGTCGGCGACATGGCGGCGCATGTACTGCTTCCTTGGATCCACCGGGCGTTCTCGAACCTGAAGCGCTGGTTCGGTGGCACGCTGCACGGCGTGCGCAATCAGCACTTGCGACGCTACCTCGACGAGTTCACATTCCGCTGGAACCGAAGGCGCCACACCAGGACGGCCTTCGACCGGTTGCTCGATCTGACCTCCCGCCTGTCGCACGCATCGATGCGGGATTTCGTTGAGCAGCGCGTCTGACGGAAAGTGGAGCGTCAGGCCGAAACTCCGCTTCGGAGTATTCGACGAGTTGAAGGGTGCTCGGACCTTGCTTCTATGGGGCGACGATTCCGGCATCGCCGCCTTGCAGGCAGTCTTCCGCGAACTCGCTGACGGCGCACGCGGGACGACCGCCCTCCATGAGGCGGGATGGGCAGAAGGGGTTCGCGGCACGCGCCTTTTGCTTGATCTTGCGCAGGCGAAATCGGACCAGGCCGTCAAGGTGACCAAGGCCGACAACGGGGCAGACGTCACGTGGAACGGCACTCGGGAAGAATTCATAAGCTACGCCGATCTGATTGCGTCGCTCCTCGACCATTCGAGCCGCAGCGGTCATCAGTACCTCGACTCGAATTGGAATTTCACCCTCCAGATTATGGTGTCGCGAGGGGAGTATCCGGACAACTTCCGCTAGATTAGGTGCATCCCGCTAGATATTGGTGAACCGGAACCAACGGGAGGAGCCTCCTTTCGCGACGCACAGCATGCGTTTGAGGATGAACAGAGCGGCCAACCGGGTCGGTAGCGGCGGTTGAACGTCGCGATAGCAGAAACGCAAAGCGCAACGATCTGTTTGAGGCCGGGCGCGAGACGCCCGTCGAGACCTGGTGAACCCGGAACGCGCGGACGTCTTCAAAGTCAGCCGATCACTCCCAGCGCCCCAACCGAGGAATAACTTGAGTTGCAAGAACTCGCTGCAGCAATCCAACCAATTTGTCCAGCTAGGACCGTTTCTAACAGTCAAGTTCGCGATCATTTTTTTGAGATCAAAGGTCTGATCAGGGATGGGTTGTCTTTCCCTTTGTCTCGGTGCAACCTTTTTGCAACGGAGGCTTGTTGACATGGAAGACTCTTATTACAAATTTGTTCGCAAAGATATCGAGCTTCTCCTGCCGGCGTCCGCGAATTGAATCCTGGATGTGGGAGCCGGCGTGGGCGCGACGTCACGCTGGCTAAAGGCGCGTTATCCCAACGCCCACACCGTTGCTTTAGAAGGCAACGCCGCCCTCACTCATCCCCTCATTTTTCGCCGTATGCTGAAAATCGCAATGAAATCAATATGTTAATGGTTATCAGTGGCATTTCTATAACTTATTGATTTCATTGGCGAAAATCGAAATGAGGGGATTCTTGAGAACGCCGCCCTGTTGGACGAGCTGCGGCAAAACGTCGACGAGCCGTACATTGTCGATCTCAACGCGGATTTGCCTTCGGTGGGTGCGCCGGATCTAATTCTGTTTTTAGATATACTTGAGCATCTGCTGCGTCCATTCGAGGTCTTGGCACGCTTGACTTAATCCATGTCAACAAACGGGACGGTAATCGTATCTTTGCCGAACGTTGCGCACTTGTCCGTGTCCGTGCCGCTGTTTTTTCGAGGTGAATTCGAGTATAAGGACGCAGGGATACTCGACCGGACCCACGTACGGTTCTTCACCCGTACTACTGCGGTCCAACTCTTGAACTCGGCGCAATTGACGGTGACCAAAGGATTGCGTACGGGCTTTGGCGGACCGCGGGCGAGTATGCTTGAGCGGCTAACGTTCGGGACAATTCGAGACCACTTAACGAAGCAATTCGTCATGGCCGCTTGCCGGGCTTCGTCGCCGGCTGTTCAACCCCCCATAGACTGGGGCACGATCTGAACACCTGTACAACACGAGGGCCCATCGACGGCCGATAGCAGCTTGGCGAGTTGGTCATCGTCCCAAGTCGCGCTCGACGGCGCGCGGCCTCCCGCGGAGACGCCGGCCTTGGCCGCTCAAACCGTCCGCGTCACCTTCATCAGATGCGGCGGCTGGTCGGGATCGCGGCCGCGCCGCCGCGCCGTCGCCTCGGCTAGCCGATAGAAGGCGTGCAGCGCCAGGATCGGGGTCGTCAGCGCGTGTCCGCCGTCGGGCGCGACGAGGGTCGGCCAGCGCGGATGGGCAGCGACGTCGATCATGAGCGGCGCGGCGCCGAACGTTTCCAGGCGATCGACCGTCTCGAAGAAGCCCGCCCGCGCCGCGTCGGCGGGCGCAAAGCCGAGGACCGGGAACCCTGCGGAAATGACGCCGGCCGGACCATGCAGCACTTCGGCCGACGAGAACGCCTCGGCATGGATCGCCGAGGTCTCCTTCAGTTTCAGCGCGGCTTCCGCGGCGACGGCGAGGGTCGCGCCGCGGCCGATGACGTAGAGCGAACCGGTTGCGGCGAGCCTCGCGACGGCTTCGTCCGGCGGGGCGTCGCGCGAACCTTCGAGAATGGCCGGCAGCCGGTCGAGCGCGGCGGCGAATTCCGCGTCTTCGCTCCAGCGCGCCGCGAGCGAGGCGCCGGCGACGAGCGATGCGATCATCGATTTCGTCGCCGCGACCGAACGCTCTTCGCCGGCGCAGAGCGGCAGGAGCGCGTCGGCGTCGCGCGCGGCCGGCAACTCGCCGTCGTTGACGAAAGCGATCGTCGTCGCGCCGGCCGTCTTCGCCGCGCGCTGCATGGCGACGATGTCGGGACTGCGGCCCGATTGCGAAATGGTGATCGCGACGGCGCGGCCGAGTCGGAGCGGCGCATGGTAGAGCGAGGCGATCGAGGGGCCGAGCGAAGCGCAGGCGAGGCCGAGCCTGAGCTCGACGACGTGCTTGAGAAAGAGCGCGGCGTGATCGGAGCTGCCGCGCGCGATCGTGGCGACGAAGGACGGGCTGCGCGCACGCAGTTCAGCCGCGAGTTCGGCGGTCGCCTGCGCATTGGTCTCGAGCTGGCGGCCCGTCGCCGCTCCGGCCTCGGCGATCTCCGCCGCCATATATGTCCCGCTCATCGCGCCGCTCCTTCGAAACGCGCCCGCGCGCTCGGCGACAGCGTCAGTTCGGCGACGAAGTCGTAGGTGTCGGAGCGATAGAAGGAGCGGGTGAACTCGACCCGCCGACCGTCGGCGACATAGGCGATGCGATGGATGTCGAGCGCCGGTGCGCCTTCGGCAATCCCAAGCAGAGACGCCTCGGCCGCGCCGATCACCACGGCGCGCAGCCGCTGGAGCGCGCGCACCGGGCGGAAGCCCGACGCTTCGAGCGCCGCGTAGAGCGAGTCCCCGACCGGCTCGGCGCCGCCGAGAAAACGCACCGGCACCGCCGCGCGCTCGATCGCCATCGGCACGCCGTCCGCGAGGCGCAGGCGCGCGAGGCGGAACACCGTCTCGCTGAGAGAAATGTCGAGCATCATCGATTCTTCCGGCGTCGGCAGGAAGGTTCCGCGTTCGATCACTCGCGACGAGGCCGTCAGTCCGCGCAGCCGCATGTCCTCGGTGAAGCTGGTCAGGCGCGACAGCGGCTGCTCGACGTGCGGAGAATTGCGCCGCACGAAAGTTCCCGCGCCGTGGCGGTGGACGAGCACGCCCTCGTCGACGAGGCCGGCGATGGCGCGCCGCAACGTGGTGCGCGAAACGTCGAGCATTTCGCAAAGTTCGCGCTCGCCGGGCAAGACATCGGCCTGCGCGAAGCGTCCGGCGGCGATTTCCCGCTTCAATGCGGCGCCGACGCTCGCAAACAGCGGCGTGCGTTCGGCCCTGTTCGCCCGAAGCCCCGCCATCCCCGCCTCCGATGCTTCGCAGACCTCTAGACAAGAGGTATACGCTTGGCCCATAATGAAACACAAGAGGGCCTCAACTGGTCTACCGCAAACGTGGGGAGGGGAGTCGTTGGCGTCTGCGACCACACGATCTTCGCGTTCCTTTGGCGAAGACCGTGGACCTCCGCTCAATTCTCTCTTTGCCGAACAACGTCGACCGCTTTTGTCCTCGACAAGCGCGATCCCGGGCCGCCCCGTACGTCCGCGCCGCGCCCCCTCCACCGCCCTTCGAGCGGTCCCCCTCCCCCGCCTCGCGGGTGAGGAAGGCCGCGACGCCGCCTGATGACAAGCTCCGCGGGGTGGAGGAGGTGCGCAACCTATTTTAATCTGAAGCGATCGCCCCGGGCGAGCACGCTTACCGATTGCGCGAGGCGTCGACTTCGCCGAAGTTCTGGCGCGCCTCAAGGGCGCGGGAGGAACCGTCAACTCGAGCACGGGCAAGAAGTCCGTCGGATCAGGAGGGTAAAATGAAATCAGGTATCGCATGGATGCGCGGCGGCGTCGCCTTGATCGCGTTGTTTGCCGGGCTGGCGGCGGCCGAGGCCGGATCGCTCAAGATCGAGAGCTGGCGCAACGACGACGCCGACATCTGGAACAACACGATCATTCCTGCCTTCAACAAGCACTATCCCGACATCAAGATCGAATTCGCTCCCGGCGCGCCGGCCGACTACGACGCGGCGCTGAACGCGCGCCTCGACGGCGGCACTGCGGGCGACCTCATCACCTGCCGTCCGTTCGACCGTTCGCTCCAGCTTTATCAGAAGCATGAGCTCGACGGCCTCAACGACCTCAAGGGCATGGACAATTTCCCCAGCGTCGCCAAGGCCGCCTGGTCGACTGACGACGGCAAGGTCACTTTCTGCGTGCCGATGGCCTCCGTCATTCACGGCTTCATGTACAACGAGGACGCCTTCAAGAAGATAGGCGCCACGCCGCCGAAGACGATGGCGGAGTTCCACGAGATTCTCGACAAGCTGAAGAAGGACGGAACTTATACGCCGATCGACATGGGCACGGCGGCTAACGCATCCCCTCATTCAGGCGGGGCCGAAGGTTTGTGTGAAGACGTTGTTTTGATTTAGGAGTTCTTCGTATTTTTCAACGAGCGGCCTTAAGCGTCGCTCGGGCATGTTGGGAATGAGATCGTAGAGCAGGCAGCCCTCGCGGAACAGCGAATGGACGCGGCGTTTGATCGTGCGGGTTCTGAGCGATCGGTCCATGCCGAGGCTTTCGCCGGCCGCGCCGAGCAGGGTCAGGAGGAGGATCGCCAAGGCGTTGAGCAGCAGCAGACGGTCGCGCCGTTGCGGATCGCCGATGCGCAGGACGCTCAGGCCCATGCCGAAACGCAAATCCTTGGTGTCGCGGAACCCCGGCTCGATCGTCCACCGTTTGGCGTAGAGGTTGACGATCTGGGAGGCGCTCGCGGTCGCATCGCTGGCGGCCAGATGCCAAGCCTCCTTCATCCCCTTGGCGTGGACGCAGACCGCCGCGCCGACCTTGTGGCGGGCGGCGGTCGAGTTCGGCGCCGCGCAGAAGGCGCGCGCTCCCTTTCTTGCCGACCCAGTCGGCGGCCAGGCGCGTCTCACCGTCCGCCGCGGTCACATGAACGTTGCCGCGAAAGCGGATGACGTAACCGAAGCCGAGGCTTTCGAGGAATTCGAACAGTTTGACGTCGCCGAAGCCGCGATCGGCCAGGATCGTCACCGCCACGCCCTCGGGCAGGATCGCCTTCAAACGCGTCAGGCAGAGGTCTTCGAAGTCGTTGCGCCGGTCCTTCAGTTCGTCCTTGTCGACCGTCAGCCACAGGAGCGGCGTCGCCCGGCCGTGGCGCGTGATGAGGTTCAAAGCGAGCGTGGCCTGATTGTCGGCGTCGAAATCGGTCCAATCCATCGCCACGACGATCGCCTTGCGCTGGCCCACGACCTCGCGCGCCCATGGCGCGAACAGGTCCCATACGACGACCCCGGCGTTGCTCAGCAGGCGATCGACCTGTTTGATCGCGTGTCTGTCCATCAGACCGCGCGCTTGCGCCAGCGCGTGCCCGATGACCGAAACGGCCAACGACGCCCCCGTCAGAACCCCCAACGTCCCATTGGCCAGCGAAAAAATCCGCTTGGCGTGCAAACTCCCCGCAAACGCGCGCTTCAGAAAATCATGAACCAATTCCATCCGCTCGATCGACTTGCGCATCCCCGCCTGCCCGCACGATTTGCCACATCGTCATGCGCGAGAATCAAAAATTCAGGCGTTTTCGAGTCCTTCAAAATGAGGGGATTCGTAGGCACGGCGGACCAGTGGGAAGCCGCGACCATGGGCTTCCAGAACATCGGGCCCGACTACTGGAACGGCGAGACCGGCCGCCTTGCCCTTATCGCCGGGAAAGAGAAATACTCCGACCCGCAATACGTCGCCGTGTTCAAGGAGCTCGCCTCGTGGGCGCCCTACATGGGCAACGGCTTCCAGGCACAGAAATATCCCGACAGCCAGAACCTGTTCTCGCTCGGGAAGGCCGCAATCTATCCTGCCGGCTCATGGGACATTTCGACTTTCCGCGGTCAGGCGCAGTTCCCGATCGGCGCCTTCCCGCCGCCGCTGCCCGCAGGCCAGACCCAGTGTTATATCTCCGACCACGTCGACATCGGCATGGGGGTCAACTCGGCGTCGCAGAGCAAAGAGGACGCGAGGAAGTTTCTTGAGTGGCTGACCACGCCTGAATTCGCCGAGCTTTACGCCAACGCGCTGCCGGGTTTTTTCCCGCTCAGCAAAGCTCCGGTCACGATCAAGGACCCGCTCGCGGCCGAGATGGTCGGCTGGCGCAAGGACTGCAAATCGACAATCCGCAACTCCTATCAGATCCTAAATCGCGGCACGCCGAACCTGGAAAACGAACTCTGGAACGTCTCGGCGCAGGTCATCAACGGGACGCTGACGCCTGAGGCCGCCGGCAAGCAACTGCAGGACGGCCTCGACAAGTGGTACCACCCCGCTTAGGCGACGCCCAAAAATAGCCGATTCGGAATTTGCGATTTTACTGGCATCGGCTGTTTAGCGGATTCCCGAGTGCGAGGCGAGCGTCTATATCGTGATGATGATAGACGAATCATCCCTGCGCGTCCGGTTTGACGCGCTTCGGCCTTCGCTGGACGAGCGACGCCGGCGGTTGAGCGCGGCGGCGGAGGCGAAGGCGGCGGGCTACGGCGGGATTGCGGCGGTCGCGCGCGCGACGAAGGTCGCCCGGAGCACGATTGGGCGCGGTCTGAAGGACTTGCGGAACCCCGGCTCCTTGACGGGAGAGGTGCGGCGCAAGGGCGGGGGCACTCCTCGGTTGACGGTCAAGGACCCGACGCTGTTGGAGGACTTGCAACGATTGCTCGAGCCGGCGACGATGGGCGACCCGATGCGGCCGTTGCGATGGGTCTCCAAGAGCCACGACAAGCTGGCGACGGCGCTTCGCGCCATGGGTCACAAAGTGAGTTCCTCGACCATTCCCAAGCTGCTGGAGGAACTGAAATATTGTCGCCATTCCAACCGCAAGACCAAGGAAGCCGGCAAACATCCTGATCGCGACGCCCAGTTCGAATATATCAACGCGAAGGTCGAGGCGTTTCAGGCGGCCGGCGAACCCGTGATATCGATCGACGCGAAGAAGAAGGAATTGCTGGGCGAATTCAAGAACGGCGGTAGCGACTATGGGCCGCAGGGCGAACCGATCGAGGTCAACGCTCACGATTTCGAGGACAAGGAGTTGGGCAAGGTCGTCCCTTACGGGGTCTACGACATCGGCGCCAACCTCGGCTATGTCAGCCTCGGAATCGACCACGACACCGGGGAGTTCGCCGTCAACGCCGTCCGATGCTGGCTCGATCAGATGGGTTGGAAGCTCTATCCCGGGATGAGGCGCCTGATGATCACGGCCGACGGCGGCGGCTCCAATGGTTCACGGCTGCGGCTCTGGAAGTTGGCCCTCCAACAACTCGCGGACGAAACCGGTCTGATCATTCAGGTTTGCCACTATCCGCCAGGGACTTCGAAGTGGAACAAGATCGAGCATCGCATGTTCTGCCACATCACGCAGAACTGGCGCGCGACGCCACTCCTCAGCCTCCTCATCGTCATCGAACTGATCGCCAACACCACGACGAAAACCGGTCTCAAAATCCGCTGCGAACTCGATAGCAACACCTATCCAAAGGGCATCAAGGTCTCGGACGCGGAAATGGCGACCCTCAACATGACCCGAATTCATTCCATCCAGAATGGAACTACAGCATCTCGCCGAGGTTTCACGAAATGAAGCAATAGTTTTTGGGCATCGCCTAAGTAGCGAGTCCGCAAATCCTGATCCGGCGCTTCGCGCCACCTTCTCCCGCAAGCGGGAGAAGGTAAAGATAGCGCCGCCGCACCCCCTCTCCCGCTTGCGGGAGAGGGTTGGGGCGAGGGCGACGCCACACGAGAGGAACGATGGCCGAACCATTGTCCCAAGTCGTCGCCTCGATGCCTCGCGGCCGGTTCCTGGCTCTGATGGCGCTGTTCCTCGGGCCGGCCGTCGCCGTCTACACGCTCTTTTCGATCTACCCGCTGCTCGCGACCATGGGCCTGTCGACCTACACCAGCGACAACGCGGGCGAGTATCGCTTCGTCGGCCTGACGAACTTCGTCACGTTGCTGACCGACGCCGTCTGGTCGAAGCCGTTTTGGAACGCAACAAAGAACAACCTCATCTTCTTCGCGGTGCACATGCTGGTGCAGAACCCGATCGGCATCGCGCTCGCGGGATTGCTGAGCCTGCCCGGCCTCAAGCTGAGGGGGCTCTATCGCACCATCATTTTCCTGCCGACCATGCTCTCGGTGGTCATCGTCGGATTTTCCTGGAACCTCATCCTGTCGCCGCTCTGGGGCGTCGCCGAGGGCGCCTTGAAGGCGGTGGGCTGGAAGTTGGTTCGAGCCGTGGCTCGGCCTGCCCTCGACGGCGCTGGTGACGCTGGCGCTGATCTCCGTCTGGCAGTTCGTCGGCATTCCGCTCATGCTGATCTATGCGGCCCTGCTCAACATCCCGGATGAGCTGGTCGACGCCGCGCGGGTCGACGGGCTCGGCCATTTCCGCATCTTCTGGCACATCAAGCTGCCGCTGGTGCTCCCCACCATCGGCCTCATCTCGATCCTGACCTTCGTCGGCAATTTCAACGCCTTCGACCTCATCTATTCGGTCAAGGGCGCGCTCGCCGGGCCGAATTTCGCCTCCGACATTCTCGGCACGTTCTTCTACCGCACCTTCTTCGGCTTTCAGTTGCAGAGCGGCAATCCGACGATGGGCGCGGCGGTGGCGACGGTGATGTTCTTCATCATCCTCGCCGGCGTCTGCCTCTATCTCTTCATCGTGCAGCGCCGCCTGCGCCGCTACGCCTTCTAGGGACGGCCATGATCAATCAGCGCGCGCAGACCCTCGGCGTCCACGCGATCCTCATCGCCTACAGCGCGCTCGCGCTCGGGCCGATCCTGCTCGTGGTGATGAACTCGTTCAAGGCGCGCAACGCGATCTTCGGCGCGCCGCTCGCCCCGCCGACCGCGGCGACATTCTCGCTCGATCGGCTACATGAAGGTGTTCAACGCCTCGCACATCGGGACCTATTTCATCAATTCGCTCATCGTCACGCTCGTCAGCATGGGGCTCGTGCTGCTGTTCGGCGCGATGGCGGCCTGGGCGCTGACCGAATACAGGTTCCGCGGCTCGACGGCGCTCGCGCTTTTCCTCTCGATCGGCATCATGGTGCCGATCCGCCTCGGCTCGGTCGCGATCCTGACCATGATGCGCAAGGCCGGCCTCAACGACACGCTGACCGCGCTGATCCTCGTCTACGTCGCGCAAGGGCTGCCGATGTCGATCTTCATCCTGAGCGAGTTCGTCCAGCAGATCCCGAAGGACCTGCGCGACGCGGCGCGCTGCGACGGCGTGCCGGAGACGCGGATCTTCTTCGAGGTGATCGCGCCGCTCCTGCGCCCCGCGATCGCGACCGTCGCGGTCTTCACCATCGTGCCGATCTGGAACGACCTGTGGTTCCCGCTGATCCTCACCTCGTCCGATTCGACCCACACCATCACGCTCGGCGTGCAGCAGTTCCTCGGCCAGTACATCACCGACTGGAATTCGGTGCTCGCGGCCCTGTCGATGGCGATCCTGCCGGTCGTCGCGATCTACGTCATCTTCTCGCGGCAGCTGATCAGCGGCCTCACCGCCGGCGCGGTCAAATAGGCGGCGGGCCATGGCGCGACTGCGCATCGACAAACTCAACAAGAGCTACGGCTCGGCCCGGGTGCTCGCCGACATCGACCTCTCGATCGAGGACGGCGAGTTCGTCGTGCTGGTCGGGCCGTCCGGCTGCGGCAAGTCGACGCTTCTGCGGATGATCGCCGGGCTCGACGCGCCGACCTCGGGCGACATCTTCATCGCCGACCGGCTGGTCAACGCGCTCGCGCCGGCCGAGCGCAAGATCGCCATGGTGTTCCAGTCCTACGCGCTCTATCCGCACATGGACGTGCGCAAGAACATGACCTTCGGCCTCAAGTTCACCGGCGTGGCGGCTGCGGAGCGCGACCGGCGCGTCGCCGAGGCCGCGCGCATGCTGCGGCTCGAGGAACTGCTCGGCCGTTATCCGCGCGATCTCTCGGGCGGCCAGCGCCAGCGGGTGGCGATCGGCCGCGCGATCGTGCGCGAGCCGGACGTCTTCCTGTTCGACGAGCCGCTGTCGAACCTCGACGCGGCGCTGAGGGTCTCGACCCGGGTCGAGATCGCCCGGCTGCACCGGCTGCTCGGCGCGACGATGGTCTATGTCACCCACGACCAGATCGAGGCGATGACGCTCGCCGACCGGATCGTGGTGATGAACCAGGGCCGCATCGAGCAGGTCGGCAAGCCGCTCGATCTCTATTATGCGCCGGCCAACCTGTTCGTCGCCGGCTTCATCGGCTCGCCGGCGATGAATTTCTTCCCGGCGACGGTCGAGCGGGTCGAGGGCGGCGAGGCGCGCGTGAAGGGCGCCTCGATCGCCCCGCTGACGCTGCCGGCCGGCTCGCTGACGCCGGGCGCACAGCTGACCATCGGCGTGAGGCCGGAGCATCTGGCCTCTGGCGCGCCGGGCGCCTTCGCCGCGACCGGCCTCGTCGAACTCGTCGAGCGGCTCGGCGAGGCGTCCTACGCCCACGTGCGCCGCGCCGACGACAAGCTGATGGTGGTCGAGATCCGCGGCCGCGAAACGCCCTCGCCCGGGACAGACCGTGACCTTCTCCGCTCCGGCCGAGGACATTCACGTCTTCGACGCGGCCGGCCGCCGCCTCTGAGGCTGGCCGACTCCGAATCGATCATGCTTCAGGCTCCGCGCGGGATGCTTGCGAGAAGCCCGCCATACACGTTTTTCGCATCCGAGTTGGCGCCGATTTAACTCAAATGGTCGATTCTTTGGCCGCGGCGACTGGCTTCGTATTGCGCGACGCCGCCGGTTTGCCATAATTGGGACGGACGCATGCGGCGACGGCCGGAACGGCTCGGCGCTGACGGCGTTCTTTGGTCGTGCTTCGGGAAAATATCTTAGACAAAGGGGAACCCATGCGCAGAGCCTATACTTCGCGCCGCCGTACTGGCCGGCCTTCTTTTGAGCGCCGCGACGGCGCCGGCGTTCGCCAACGCGCTCGGACTCCCAACTGCAGCCGGTCGCTTCGCCGATTCCGCGCGAAACCGTCCAATTCGACGGCAGGGAGGCGCCCGGCACGATCATCATCCGCACCAGCGAGCGCCGGCTTTATTACGTCCTGCCGGATCATCAGGCGCTGAGATACGGCGTCGGCGTCGGGCGGCCCGGCTTCACCTGGGCGGGCGCGACCCAGATCGCCTACAAGCGGGAATGGCCGGACTGGACCCCGCCGCCGCAGATGCTGAGGCGTCGCCCCGACCTGCCGCGCCACATGGAAGGCGGCCTCGACAATCCGCTCGGCGCGCGCGCCATGTACCTCGCCGGCACGCTCTATCGCATCCACGGCTCCAACGAGCCCGACACGATCGGCCAGGCGGTGTCGTCGGGCTGCATCCGCATGACCAACGACGACGTCGTCGACCTCTATAGCCGCGCCCGGGTCGGCGCCCGGGTCGTCGTCACGCGCTGACGCGCCGCTCGCGCCCGCCGTCCGTTTCGGCGGCGGGCGCCTTTCTTTCGGGCAATTGCGCGACTATGTTGCTGGCGGATGAACGCCCATTCGCCCTCTCCGCGCCTCCGCTGATCGATCCCTTCGGCCGCACGATCGCCTATGTGCGCGTGTCGGTGACCGACCGCTGCGACTATCGCTGCGTCTACTGCATGTCGGAGGACATGAATTTCCTGCCCAAGCGCGACGTGCTGTCGCTCGAGGAGCTGGACCGGCTGTGCTCGGCGTTCATCGGCCTCGGCGCGCGCAAGATCCGCATCACCGGCGGCGAGCCGCTGGTCCGCCGCAACGTGATGTCGCTGTTTCGCGGGCTCAGGCGCCACCTCGACAGCGGCGCGCTCGACGAGGTCACGGTGACGACCAACGGCTCGCAGCTCGCGCGCTTCGCCCACGAGCTCGCCGATTGCGGCGTCAGGCGAATCAACGTCTCGCTCGATACGCTCGATCCCGACAAATTCCGCGCGGTGACCCGCTGGGGCGATCTCGGCGTCGTGCTGAAGGGCATCGACGCCGCGGTCGAGGCGGGCCTCAAGATCAAGCTCAACGCCGTCGCGCTGAAGGGGTTCAACGACCGCGAAGCGCGCTCGCTCGTCGATTGGGCGCACGGCCGCGGCTTCGACATGACCTTCATCGAGGTGATGCCGCTCGGCGCCATGGAGCGGGACCGCGCCGACCAGTTCATGCCGCTGACCGAGCTGCGCGCCGATCTCGAGCGCTCGCTGACGCTGATCCCCTCGACCTACGCCACCGGCGGCCCGGCGCGCTATTTCGACGTGAAGGAGACCGGCGGGCGCCTCGGCTTCATCACGCCGCTCACCCACAATTTCTGCGAGAGCTGCAATCGCGTCCGGGTCACCTGCACCGGCACGCTCTACATGTGTCTCGGCCAGGAGGACGCGGCCGACCTGCGCGAGCCGCTGCGCCGCTCCGAATCGGACGAGCCGCTGATCGCGGCGATCCGGGCGGCGATCGCGCGCAAGCCCAAGGGGCACGACTTCGTCATCGCCCGCGCCGCGCCGCCCGCGGTCCAGCGCCATATGAGCGCGACCGGGGGCTGAAGTTTTTGCCGTTTCGACCCGCTGGCGGCCGGCGCGTTCGCGCTCTATATCAGTCGGCGGTGAACGGGCGGGACCTTGACTCTCCGCTCCGGAAAGGACCAGCGCAATGTCGAATGCACGCGAACGAATCGAGAAGTTGATTTCGGAACACCCGGTTGTTCTTTTCATGAAGGGGACGCCGCAGTTCCCGCAGTGCGGGTTTTCCGGCCAGGTGATCCAGATCCTCGATTATCTCGGCGCGCCGATCCATGGCGTCAACGTGCTCGAGGACGAGGAAATCCGTCAGGGCGTCAAGGAATTCGCCAACTGGCCGACCATTCCGCAGCTCTACGTCAAGGGCGAATTCGTCGGCGGCTGCGACATCACCCGCGAAATGTTCCAGTCGGGCGAACTCGCCGCGCTGCTGACCGACGCGGGCGTGCCGCTGAACAGCCAGGCCAGGGTCTGACGCGCTCGGCGGCGCGGGCTCGGCCGTCGCCGCCGACATAGCGCCCTGGAGGTCGACGCGATCGTCAACGCCGCGAATGCGGTGTTGGCGGGCGGCGGCGGGGTCGACGGCGCGATCCATCGCGCCGCGGGCGCTCGGCTGCTTGAAGCCTGCCGGGCGATGGGCGGCTGTCCGACCGGGGAAGTGCGGGTCACGCAGGGCTTCGATCTGCGGCGCGCCATGTCATTCATGCTGTCGGGCCCGTTTGGCGCGGTGGGGGAAGCGGCGAGGCGGAATTGCTCGCCTCCTGCTACCGGCGCTCGATCGAAGCGGCCGCGCGTTTGAGAGTCTCGCCTTCTCGGCGATCTCCACGGGGGTCTACGAAACTCCGGCGCCCGAAGCGGCTCGCATCGTGGTCGCTTCCACCAAAGCCGCGCTGGCTGAGGCCCCAGGCGCGCTGCGGCGGGTCATTTTCGATTTTTTTCCGAAAACTCGGCCGAACCGCATCGGGCGGCGTTGCGGCGCGGCGGGTTGCCCTCGTGGCTGCAAAACTGCGAGCCTAAAGTGCAATTGAAAAATACCGCGCCGGGGATAGCCTCAATACTCTGGCATGCTAGCAGTGCGGAATCGTCCATGTTTCCAAACTATTCCTACCAATTCTACGAAATGGCGCATGCCGCGATGGCGCCGGCGCGCGCGGCGTCCGACGCCGCTCATTTTGTTTTCCGCAATCCATGGAACCCGCTGTCCAACACCGCGCTCGGGCGAAACATTTCGGCGGGCGCGGAACTGTTCGAGCGCATGACCCGTCGCTACGGCAAGCCGACCTTCGGGCTCGACGAAATCGAAGTTGACGGCCTCGTCTATCCGGTCCTCGAGGACGTCGTCTGGAGCCGGCCGTACTGCAACCTGCTGCGCTTCGTGCGCCCGGAATTTCCCGGCGGAGACGAACAGCCGAAATTGGTGATCGTCGCGCCCATGTCCGGGCATTACGCGACCCTGCTGCGCGGCACGGTCGAGGCGTTCCTGCCGTATTGCGACGTCTACATCACGGACTGGGCCGACGCGCGCATGGTCCCCCTCGCTGTCTTGACCTTCGATCTCGACGATTACATCGACTATCTACGGGCGATGCTCGACCACCTCGGGCCCGGCGTCCACACGCTCGGCGTCTGCCAGCCCTCGGTGCCCCTGCTTGCGACGGTGGCGCTGATGGAAGCCGACAGTGATCCCAACACGCCGGTCAGCATGACGTTGACGGGCGGGCCGATCGACACGCGGCGCAGTCCGACCGGGGTCGACAAGCTCGCCGAGCGGCGCGGCGTGGAATGGTTCCGCCGCAAGTGTCTGCACACCGTGCCGTTTCCCTATCCTGGTTTCGGCCGGCTGGTCTATCCGGGTTTCCTTCAGCTCTCGGGCTTCATGGCGATGAATCTCGACCGCCATGTCAACGCCCATCTCGAGATGTTCAACCACCTGGTCAAGGGCGACGGCGACTCGGCGGAAAAGCACCGCGACTTCTACGACGAATATCTGGCGGTGATGGACCTCGACGCCGCCTATTACATGCAGACGGTCGAAACCGTGTTCATTCGTCACTCCCTGCCGAAGGGTGAAATGATCCACCGCGGGCAGCGCGTCGATCTCGCGGCGATTCGTCACTGCGCCTTGATGACCGTCGAAGGCGAGAAGGATGACATTTCGGGGGTCGGCCAAACCTATGCAGCCCAAGAACTTTGCGTCAACATCCCCGACGCGAGGAAGGTGCATCACCTGGCGAAGGGAGTCGGTCATTACGGCGTGTTCAATGGCTCTCGCTACCGCAAGGAGATCGCCCCGCGAATCCTGAGGTTCATCGCCGTGGTCGAGAAAGCCGGCGAGATCCAACGGCGCGGTCAAGGCGAAAGAGGCCAAGCCGCGAGGTCGAGGCGGAGGCGACGCTCGAACTGCCGACGGCGCATTAGGCCTTTCCTGTTCGCGCGTTTTTTCGCCGAAGGAACGCCCCGTTCGGCCCAAAGAATTCCCCGCTGGTCTGCGCAGGGAATTTTTGCGCAAGTTGCTGTCATCAGCCAGCTTTCTGAGGCGCTTTCGGCGCAACACCGGGCGAAAAGCTTATTTACGAAAAAGAGACGCTGAAAGACCGGTCCCGGCCCGCAGATCGCGTTTACCGCGTTGCGCTTCCGCTCGGCGCGGGCTCTGCGCCAATGGTAGTCTGCCTCAAATGGCGGAGGCTCGGCGACGTGGGCGCAAAGGCGGTGTTCGTAGGTTGGCGGCGTTATTGTGTGCGGCGGAACCGGCGGTTGCGGGGCGCCTCATCGGCTACGCCTCCGGCTACCCGCCCGGCGAGATCCTCATCAGTCAGTCGGCGCGCAGGCTCTATTTCATTGTCAACGCCGGGTCCGCCATCGCCTATCCCGTCGCCGTCGCGAAGCCGGGCAAAGAGTGGAACGGTCCGGCCCGGGTGCTCGGCAAATATGTCGAGCCGGCATGGTCGCCGCCGGACTCGGTCAAGCGCGACCATCCGGAGCTTCCGGGAATCGTTCCGGGCGGATCGCCGCATAATCCGATGGGCGTGCGAGCGATCACGCTCGACCGCGACGAAATCGCGATCCATGGCACGACCCGGGCGATGCGCGCTTCGGTCGGCACGGCCGCTTCCTACGGTTGCATCCGCATGTTGAACGAGGACGTGATCGACCTCTTCGATCGGGTCGCGGTCGGCGCGCCGGTGATGATGATGCCGTAACGCGCGCCTCTCCGCGGCGCGCGCTCCGTCTGTAGCAGGCGGAGCCTACCTCAAAAGTCGCTCGCGATCCCTTTGACCTCCCAGTCGCCGTAGCGGACGGGATCCAGCCCGCCGCGGCCGTTGAACTCGCAACGGCGTTGCGGCTCCGCCTGCGCGCGCCGCGCCGCGGCCTCCGCCAGCGCCCGGCGCGCCGCGGGCGGAAGCACCCGCTCGTCACGCCCTTGAAGCGCCTCGCCTTGACGGGCTTGCGCCGCGCCGTCGTCGCTCGCGTTCATCGCCGCCTCTTCCATCGCCACGAATGTCGAATAGCCGCGGTCTCCACCCCGAAATCGATCGGTTCGGTCAAACTCGACAATTCCGGTTCGAATTCAGGATATTCCAACCTGGGAAAACGGTGACGGGAAAACGGTGACGCATGCATATTTGTAAAATAGGGATCGACATCAGGACGATCGCTCGCAACGGGTAAATATGCAAGCGTCAACGCAATGCCCACCGGTTTGTCCGGGGCCTGTTTACCCCAGTGCGGCGCTGGGACGAGGCCAAGTTGCTCAAGCATCTTCAGACGGTCGAACATCAGATTAAACGACACATGCTTGCCGTCGCGAAAGCGGAGCACTTGGATGTAGTCCACTTCGACGAAGCGACCAGTTGGTGGAATGTCCCCCATGGGACCGCGGAGAACGCCGTCTTGCGTTCCAGTGAATGTGCCCTCCTCGACTGCGGCATCGTCGATGATGTGAACGGCTTGGACGAAAAATCGACATGTGCATCCGGGAAAGCGGCGAACCAGCTGCCAAAGAACGCGGCGCAGGGCTCCTTTCCCTCGCCGTGCGTCCCGCCCTGCGCCGTGAAGACGACATCGTCGGCAAGTACTTCCGCAAATCCGTCAATGTCATGGGAGTTGAAGGTGGCTGTCCCCTTTTCGAAGGCCTCGCGCGCGGTCATTGTCATTTGATCCTCCTTCGGATCGTGCAGTCCGCGCCGAAGGGTCGCGCAGTGAACAATCCTTCGCTAGTGTTCCGTAACTAACGGAAGGATTTCCGAGCGGCGCGCAATCGTGCAATTTGAGGGGGATGGAAAACGAATTATGCATCTGGTTGTCTGCCTGAGGATCGGGCGCGGCTGGAAGGCTGGGTGGCGGGCCGAAACACGCCGCAGAAGCTGGTTTGGCGGGCGCGGATCGTCTTGATGTGGGCGCAAGGGGCCGGCGTGAGGGAGACCGTTCGGGCGACCGGCAAGACCAAACGAACCGTCGATCGATGGCGTGAGCGCTATCTTGCGCGCGGCGCTGCGGGGCTCGAACGCGACGCCACTCGTCCTGGCCGCAAGCCGCCTTTGGACGCCGCGACGGTCGAGCGGGTCGTCAACAAGACGCTGCACGAGAAGCCGCCGGGCGGCACGCACGGGTCTCTGCGCAAGATGGCCAAGGCGGTCGGTCTCAGCCATTCGAGCGTGCAGCGCATCTGGGCGGCGCATGGGCTCAAGCCGCACCTGACGCGCAGCTTCAAGCTCTCGAGCGACCCCAAGTTTTGTGAGAAAGTTCAGGATATTGTCGGGCTTTACCTCGACCCGCCGGACAAGGCGCTGGTGCTTTCGGTCGACGAGAAGAGCCAAATCCAAGCGCTCGACCGCACCCAGCCGGGACTGCCGCTGAAGAAGGGCCGCGCCGGCACGATGACCCACGACTACAAGCGCCATGGGACGACGACCCTGTTCGCCGCGCTCGACGTCGCCACCGGCAAGGTGATCGGCGAATGCATGCGCCGCCATCGCCATCAGGAGTTTCTGCGCTTTTTGCGCACCATCGACCGCAACACCGCGAAATTGCTCGATTTGCATCTGGTCGTCGACAACTACGCGACCCACAAGCACCCCAAGGTCAGGGCCTGGCTCAAGCGCCACCCCCGCTTTCACCTTCACTTCACCCCGACATCGGCCTCCTGGATCAATCTCGTCGAACGGTTCTTCGGCCTGATCACCGACGACGCCATTCGACGCGGCGTCTTCCACAGCGTCGCCGAACTCAACGCCGCCATCGAAGCCTACCTTGAGCAACACAATGCCGCACCCAAGCCCTTCGTCTGGACCGCGCCAGCCGCCGACATCCTTGAGAAAGTCGCCCGTGGGCGACAAGCGTTAAAGTCGGTACACTAGGGGGTTGGCGCCCTAGTTTTTTCTCCCCTCGAAGAATTTCGAGAGCTGGTGCCGCCGCTCGATGCCAAACTTAGGCGACGCCCAAAAATAGCCGATTCGGAATTTGCGATTTTACTGGCATCGGCTGTTTAGCGGATTCCCGAGTGCGAGGCGAGCGTCTATATCGTGATGATGATAGACAAATTATCCCTGCGCGTCCGGTTTGACGCGCTTCGGCCTTCGCTGGACGAGCGACGCCGGCGGTTGAGCGCGGCGGCGGAGGCGAAGGCGGCGGGCTACGGCGGGATTGCGGCGGTCGCGCGCGCGACGAAGGTCGCCCGGAGCACGATTGGGCGCGGTCTGAAGGACTTGCGGAACCCCGGCTCCTTGACGGGAGAGGTGCGGCGCAAGGGCGGGGGCACTCCTCGGTTGACGGTCAAGGACCCGACGCTGTTGGAGGACTTGCAACGATTGCTCGAGCCGGCGACGATGGGCGACCCGATGCGGCCGTTGCGATGGGTCTCCAAGAGCCACGACAAGCTGGCGACGGCGCTTCGCGCCATGGGTCACAAAGTGAGTTCCTCGACCATTCCCAAGCTGCTGGAGGAACTGAAATATTGTCGCCATTCCAACCGCAAGACCAAGGAAGCCGGCAAACATCCTGATCGCGACGCCCAGTTCGAATATATCAACGCGAAGGTCGAGGCGTTTCAGGCGGCCGGCGAACCCGTGATATCGATCGACGCGAAGAAGAAGGAATTGCTGGGCGAATTCAAGAACGGCGGTAGCGACTATGGGCCGCAGGGCGAACCGATCGAGGTCAACGCTCACGATTTCGAGGACAAGGAGTTGGGCAAGGTCGTCCCTTACGGGGTCTACGACATCGGCGCCAACCTCGGCTATGTCAGCCTCGGAATCGACCACGACACCGGGGAGTTCGCCGTCAACGCCGTCCGATGCTGGCTCGATCAGATGGGTTGGAAGCTCTATCCCGGGATGAGGCGCCTGATGATCACGGCCGACGGCGGCGGCTCCAATGGTTCACGGCTGCGGCTCTGGAAGTTGGCCCTCCAACAACTCGCGGACGAAACCGGTCTGATCATTCAGGTTTGCCACTATCCGCCAGGGACTTCGAAGTGGAACAAGATCGAGCATCGCATGTTCTGCCACATCACGCAGAACTGGCGCGCGACGCCACTCCTCAGCCTCCTCATCGTCATCGAACTGATCGCCAACACCACGACGAAAACCGGTCTCAAAATCCGCTGCGAACTCGATAGCAACACCTATCCAAAGGGCATCAAGGTCTCGGACGCGGAAATGGCGACCCTCAACATGACCCGAGACTCATTCCATCCAGAATGGAACTACAGCATCTCGCCGAGGTTTCACGAAATGAAGCAATAGTTTTTGGGCATCGCCTTAGTGTATGCACGGGCGAGGTGACCCTCGATGGTTTTGAGCGTCACGTAGAGTTGGTAGGCGATTTCTCGGTTGGTCTGGCCCTCGGCCGCCAGCTGTATGACACGCAGCTCTCTGGGGCTTAACGCTTCCAAGCCCGTGCGCCACTCACGTCGTGGGCGCGCGCCGGTGGCTGTGAGTTCCTCGCGCACGCGTTCTGCCAGCGGTCGGGCGCCGCAGTGGGCGGCGAGGTCGAGAGCCTCGGCGAGTGGCTCGCGCGCGGAGGAACGGCAACCATCCCTTCGCAGTGCCGCCCCCAGCTCAGCCAACGAATGCGCCAGCTCGAGCAGTGCCGGCGAGTTCCGGAGGGAGGCCACCGAGTTGCTCAACAGCTCAAGCCCCATGTTGCCGCCCTGCGAGTTCGGCGACACGCAGCGCGATCCCGCGAGCACGCGGCGCTCCGAACACCTTCACGTCGGCGAGCTCGGCCTGCGCCACATCGCGCGCGCGCTCGCGCTCCCCAAGGCGCAGCAGCGCCAGGGAGGCGCCGGCGCGGGCGTGCACATAACCAACGTCTCTAATTTCGGTGCCCCACATTTCGGGGCTAAACATCGCAGCACAAGCCTGGAAGTCGACCAGCGCCTCCGCGGGTCGGCCCTGGGCGAAGCCGGAGCCTTCCACGGGCGGCTGGGATCAAGACTGTGCCGACACCCGCCGTCCAGCCCTGTTGTGGCAGAAGCGAGAGCAGCGCCTCTGCCTCAACCAGCTCGCCCGCCTCGACCGCGACATCAGACAAAACAGTCACGGCGAACGCGAGCCCCGGTCGAAAATCACTCTCGCGCAGCACTTGTAGGGCGACCCGTGCGGCCGCATCGGCTTCCGGCAATGCCCCGAGGCGCAGTTTCAGCAAGCCGAGCGTAATGTAGGCGGCGACAAAGCCGCGTGCGCTGCCGGAACGCTGGACCTCAGCGACCATGGGCTCCATGCGGCCTCAACCGCGTGAAGCGCTCGGCCGCCACCAGACTCCACAGCAGCGCGGCGCGCGTGTCCCAATTCTGGGCCTGCCCCACTGCACCAGAGAGGGCCGACTCCAGAGGGAGAGCCGCCTCGTGCGCTGGCCGGCCGGCGAGGACCATCGCCATGCCCCGCGCAGCTAGGGCCTCAGTATGCGTGCCCGCAAACGAACGCGCGCTGTGGCGCTCCAGCACCGGCTTGACGCGGGACGCGCGACGGGCGTCGTGAAGACCGCAGACAACGAGCTCGCCCTCGAGTTCGAGCGGCGAGCCCCTCATCGATCTTGCCGAGGTCCGCCAGCGCCTGCTCGATGACGTCCACCGCGTCGACCCAACGGAATAGTGCTGCGTACGCTTCGGCGTACTCGAGCGCGATCTCGGCTTGTTCGCGCGGATCGGCGACCAGCCGCAGCACCTCTTGCAGGTGCACAAGCGCCGTCTCCCGCCCTGCACTCACCTCCGCCCGGGCTGTCCGCCTCAGGAGGTCGGTTCGCTGCGCGGCAGGGGGTGGTTCGGCCAATGCGCGGTTCAACAGGTCGGCCGCGGCTTTGGGCGCACCACTCTCGATCGCTTCGTGTGCTGCCTCAAGCAACCGGGCAAGCACCCACTCATCACCCGCGGGTCGCAGACTGGCGAGATGCGCTGCAATCTGTCCAGCGGAAGCCCTATCGGCGTACAGCAGATGGGCGGCGGAGCGATGGGCCGCATCTCGCTCGTCGCCCCCCAGCGACACTTCGAGGGCGTCGCGGACGACCGGTGTATAAACTTCGGAGGATCATCATCGGCCAGGACTTCCAAGCGAACTAAGCCTGCAGCCAGCCTCATCGCCTCATTCATTTCCGAGCCGGCGGTTGCCGCGGCGTGGCGCAGGTCGCAACCGTCCCCAAGGACAGCGAGCGCTTGCGCGAGACGGAGCGCGGAAGGATCGAGGTTGCCGGACGCCAGAGTTCACCCGGCGGCCGATCCCCTCAAGACCGCCAATAAGCAGCGCCGCCGGATCGATATCGGCCATAGGACGGTCGTTGAACTCGACCGCCCGCAGCAGCTCGGTTAGGTACAGCGGGTTGCCGCCACTGGCGGTCCATAGTGCATCGCACAGTCCATCGCTGGATTTGGCCGCCCATTGTGGTTAAGAAAAGCGCGCTAACGCCGTGCCTGCTCAACAACGCCGGACGCAGGATCATTGGCGCTTCTGCGCGCAGCGCCAACAGCGACGCGCCCGCAGAAGCCGGGTCACAGGGCCGAAGCGCAGCGAGCAGCACCACCGTCAGCCCCTCTATGCGCCGAGCGAGGTAGGTCAACCAGCGCAACGCGGCTATCTGCTGACCGACTGCGCGTCATCAACAGCAAGCAGCAGCGGTCGAGCGGCGGATAGGTTAGCGGTCAGCCAGTACAGCCCGTGCAAAACGGCGAGGAATGTGTCACCGGCCCACGCTTGGACGGAGTTTCCGAGGAGCAGCGGCCCCTGCTGCAGCGGCGGGCCCTAAAAGCAATGACGCGCGCTCTTCCGCTGCGGCGTTCGCGAGTTGCCGCTCGAACAGCCGCCGCGCCACGCCAAAAGCGAAGTCCGCCTCAAGTTCAGACCCGCTGGCACTCAAGACGTGGTAGTCAAGCTCTTGCGCGCATCGACAGGCCGCGTGAACGAGCGAAACTCTTGCCTAAACTGACCCCAGCCTCGATCGCAATGACGCCATTGCGGCGATCTAGCAGCTCCGCAACCGCCGTGGAGCTGGTGCTCGCGCTCGACTAGCTCCTTCACGGCAACAGCCTTGAGCTGACTTCAGAAAGGCGGCTCTATGCCGCAGTCTGACGAGTAGATTATCGACGGATTTGTTGGCTTTGTCATGCCCGGACGACGCCCGCCGATCAAGGACTATTTTCGGCGTTACGCTGTGGAAAAAGGGGGCGATCGATATCAGGACAATCGCTCGTAACGGGCAAACATGCAAGTGACACCGTAATACCCCCTTAATAGCAAATGCCTCGCGCGGGGTACCTCTTCCTGATGTTGTCGCGAACATTTCGAGAACATTGACTTCCGGGAAATCGAATTCGGCGTTATCATGGTCCCAATGGACGCGATCGACATCGACAATTCGCGGACAGAGGCCGACCCCTTCGGAAAGGCTCGATCGAGGGCCTATGCCGTGGCCGTCCCCGGACTTGATCCGGGTTTGCCCCGGCCATCCAGGCGGCCTTTGCCCGGGGAGAGGCGCAGCGAAAGCGTCTTTTGCCGGAAATCGGGGATAACACCTTGAAAAGGCTCATTTCGTGGAAAGAAATCAATTTGGATTTCCTTCAGCATGGCTTGGAATTCCTTCAGCCTGGCTCCTTCCCTGCGGCTGAGAGGTCGCCCGCGCGCCTGGCCTTGCGGCCCCGGGGCCTGGCGCCCGGAAATGGCGCCGCAAGCCCTTGCAATCGCTCGAAACGCGCCCGGATTTAGCGGGCCTCGCCGTGAAGGGAAGGCCGCGATCGGCGAGCCGCCCGTCACCGCCCCATGCAGGCGTCGGCCATTCGCTCCAGTTCGCTCCGCGCTCGCGGTCGAGCTGTCCTAGCCGTTCGGCTTCGCCGGAGCGCTCGATAGTGTCGGCGACGCATTGGCAGGCGCCTTCGCACTCGTCGGCCGCCCGCCCCGCCGCGCAGGTCCGCTGGCAGGCCGCGAGAAAGCCGCTGAAGTCGGGCTTCGGCGGCGGGAGGGTCGCGAACAGGCCTGAGGCGGCGGCCGCCAGACGAGGCGGAAAAGGATCGGCTGGTGGACGAGATAGATCACGAGGCTGTGCCGGCCGGCGAAAGCAGAACGCGCGAGGGCGCCGGACTTCGCCCGCCAGCGGCCCGGCGAGGTCAGCCGCTCCATGACGCCGGGCAGCCGCGCGAGCCCGAGGCCAACGAGAACCACGCCGGCCCAGGGCAGCAGCGGGCGCCAGTCGACCGTGTTCGGCAACGCGTCCCCGAGCCCGAGCCAGAGCAGCGCCGGCGGGTCGAACAGCTCGAATGGACGAAGAGGGGAGAACGATCGCGCGGCCCCGGCGACGAGGCTCACTGAGGCGGGCGCTTCGACCAAGGGCAGGGCGAAAGGCTCGCGGCGGCGATGCAGTGGAGGATGCCGAACCAGATCGCCTCGCCAGGAGCGAAGACGAAGCTCGCCGCGGTCACCAGCGCCGCCGCGCCCGCGACGATCGCGAGCCGCCGCCAGAAGGCGGGCAGGTTCAAGCCTGTCGCGATGGGCCAGCGCCAGCGAGACGCCGACCAGCGCCAGAAAAGCGCTCGCCACGGCATGCGAGAGAAGGCGCATCGGCGGCGAGAACGGCAGCATCGGCGACACGAGCCGAAAGTCGGCCAGATCCCAGCTCAGGTGAGAAAGCCATGCCGATGAGCGCGGCGCCGCGGGCCCAATCGACCGCATCGACGCGGCCGCCCCCTTTGCGATCCGTCGGCCAGCGCCGTCGGCGCTCACAACGCGGCTTCGAACAGCGCGTCGTCGAGCACGAATTCGCCTTCGAATCGACCGGGCCCGTCATCAGCACATGGTCGTCCGCGGCGCGCCATTCGATGGCGAGCTCGCCGCCCGGCAGGCGCACCGTGCCTTTGCGCTCCATGAGACCGAGACGCGCTGCGGAGACGAGGGTCGCGCAGGCGGCCGAGCCGCAGGCGAGCGTCAGCCCGACGCCGCGCTCCCAGACACGCGCCGTCACCTCGTCGCGCGCGTTGATCCCGGCGAAGGTGACATTGGCCTTCTCGGGAAACATCGGATGGACTTCGATCCTCGCGCCCCATCCTGCGGCGTCGACGCTTCGAGGTCGGGGACGAAGAAGACCGCATGCGGATTGCCCATGTTGACCGTCGGGCGGGGCCGAGCGCCGCGAGCGGATCGCCATCCGGCCAGGCGAGGCTCACCCGCCGCGTGTCCTCGACCGCGCGAGCCAGCGGAATGTCGCGCCATCCGAGCCGCGGCGCGCCCATGTCGACCCGATAGGACCAGGGCCCGAGCCGCTCGCAGGCGATGACCCCCGCCTCCGTCTCGACCTCGAGCGCGTCGGCGCCGAGCTCTCGGCTGAGCCGGTCGGCGACGCAGCGCGTCCCGTTGCCGCAGGCGCCGGCGAGCGTGCCGTCATTGTTGTAGATCCGGGACATAGGCCGCCGTTCCCGGCGTCGCGGGTCGGTGAGCACCATCATCTGATCGTAGTCGAGCCGAGGGTCGCGATGGATGGCGCGCGCGTCCTGCGGGCTCGGCGTAACGGCGGAGCCGCGCAGGTCGAGCACCAGGATCTTGTTGCCGGCCCCGTTCATGCGCGTGATCGTCCGCCCGGCCAGCGGATGGCGGAAGCTCAAGTCGTCAGTCTCCCTTCGGACGCCGCGCGGCCGCGTCCCGGCGCGCCGACCGGTCGATCGCCCGCGCGCCAAGCCGCGTCAAGGCCTCGCGCAGGTCCTCGTTCTCGATCGAGGCGGCGGCGCTCTCGCTTCGGCCTGAGCCTCGACGCTCGGAGCGGGCGGAGCCGGCGCTTAGGTTTCAGCGGCGGCAGCGGTCCCTGACGGAACGCGATCTTCTCGACGCAGCGCCAGCCGAGATGGGCATTGACCCTGGCGAGGATGATGGCCGCATTGTGCTGCGCCTCGAGCGCAAAGGCGCCGTCGACCCTCAGCACCAGCGTCGCCGGCGCGATCGGCGCCTCGGGATCGCGCTTGGCGGCCCGCGGCGGCCATTGCAGCTGGATCGGCCGGGCGTAGCGCGCGACGCTCTCGCCGACGATCGCCGGCCAATCGGCGATCAGACTGGCTTCGCCAGGCCGCGCGCCGCGAGCGCCTCCTCGAGGATCTCGGGCATGAATTCGGCAAGCGCCTTGGCGCCGCGGCGGAAAGGCTTCATGGTCGCGCCCGCAGGTGGGAGTTGATCGCATGAGCGCAATGTAGGCCCGCTGAGCTCGAGGCAAAGCGAAACGAGATCGTCGCGCGGACGCTCGATGGTGGGATCGCAATCGCCGCGAACTCGCCTGGCGCGCGGGCCCGGGGGAGACGCCCGATCCTTACCGTGTCTGGCTCTCGGAAGTGCTGCTGCAGCAGACGACCGCCCAGGCGGCGACGCCTTACTTTCAAACCTTCGTGCAAAAATGGCCGACGGTCGAGGATCTGGCCGCCGCTTCGGGCGAGGCGGTGATCGCCGCGTTCGCAGGCCTCGGCTATTATTCGCGCGCGCGCAACCTGCACGCCTGCGCCAAGGAGATCGCGCGGCGCGGCGGGCGATTTCCGAGCACGGAGGCCGAGCTGCGCGCCCTGCCGGGCGTCGGCGAATACACCGCCGCCGCGATCGCCGCGATCGCCTTCGGCCGCCAGGCGGTGCCGGTCGACGGCAACATCGCGCGCATCCTGGCGCGCCTCCTCGCGCTCGAACAGCCGATCGGCGAGGCGAAAAAGGACATTGCCGCCGCGGCGCGCGCGCTGGCGCCGACCCGGCGCCCCGGCGATTTCGCCCAGGCGCTGATGGATATCGGCGCGACGATCTGCCGGCCGCGCAATCCCGATGCGCGGCCTGTCCGCTGAGCCAGGATTGCGCCGCCCGGCAGTCCGGGGCCCCGAAGGCCTTCCCACGCCGCGCCGCCGCCAAGCCAAAGCCACGCCGCGCGGGCGCCGTCTTTTTCGCGCGCGGACGGACGGCGCCTTCCTCGCCCGCCGCCGCCCGCCGCACGGCCTGCTCGCCTCGACCGTCGAACTCCCGGGCACAGCCTGGACCGCGGGGCGCCGGGCCAAGACTCGGCGGACGCCCCGGTCACGGCGCGCTGGCGCCGGCTGCCGGCGCGGTCGAGCAGGTCTTCACCCATTTCGCCTTGGAGCTGACGGTGATGCCGCCGCCTTCGACGGCGGAGCGCCCGAAGGGTATTTCTGGGTCGCGCCCGGAAGCGGTCGGCGACGCCGGGTTGTCGAACGTCATGCGCAAGGCGGTCGCACACGCGATCGAAGCGATCTGACCTGCCGCCCTTCGGGCGTCGCATAAATCCGCAGGCTTTTGCTGTGATGCTGAAGGTTCGTTCCCGGCTGAGGGCGTGTCAAATTCTCTTGAAACTGCAAATCGACAGCCGATAGGCTCATTCAGGCCTCAACCAACGGAGGAACTCTGGGTAAGCATGGCGCCATTCCCGCCGCCTCTGGGATCGCTCCCGCGGCCTTGCGCTCGGCGTCCGACGAATGCCTGCGCGCCCGCTTCGGCCACGTCACGACCTGGGTGTTCGATCTCGACAACACGCTTTATCCGCCCGACAGCGGACTCTGGTCCAAGATCGACGAGCGGATCACGCTGTTCCTGGTCGATCTGTTCGGCCTGGACGGCCAATCGGCGCGGGCCCTGCACCAGCACTATTACCTTCGGCACGGCACGACGCTGCGCGGCCTGGTGGAGGACAACGTCGACGAGGCGGAGCAGTTTCTCGAGTTCGTCCATGACATCGACCGCTCGGCGCTGCAGCCAAACCCCGCCTCGCGCGCGAGGTCGCGCGCCTTCCCGGCCGGAAACTCATCTTTACCAACGGGTCACGAAATCACGCGATCCTCACCGCGCGCCAGCTCGGTCTCGACGGACTGTTCGAAGACGCCTTCGACATCGTCGCAGCCCGTCTGACGCCGAAACCAGCCGAGGCCGCCTATGACGCGTTTTTCGGGCGCTACGACATCGATCCGCAACGGCGGCGATGTTCGAGGATGTCGCCAAGAACCTCGCTGTTCCCAAGGCCAGAGGGATGACGACCACTCTTGTCACGGTGGGGCCCGGACAAGCGGACGATCGGGAGCCGCACGATCATGCGACTTCGGAGAGCGCCGCAGCGGTAGCCGATTTCGTCACCGACAACCTCGGAGCGTTTCTGGCCAAAATGAGCGGGCAAGTTGGAACCTGCAGGGCCTGAAAGGTTGGCCGGAAACATGATGCGGGGTTGCCTAGTTTTCGTCGCATGAGGCGGATGGAGGCGAGGCGCAAGAAGGCGAGCGCCTTTCGGCTGAGGCATTCCCAATCCTTGGCGAGCCTCCGGCGGCGGCCGAGCCGGGCGAAGGTGGGTTCGACGATCGAGCGGTTGGGAGCGTGACGAAGTCCTTGGCCTGATCGGATCGCTTGACGATTTCGACATCCATGCGGGCCAGAATTTGTTTCACCGCGGCGCGGAGTTCCGGCCCCTGATAGCCGCCGTCGGCGTAGAGCGTCACCAGGAACGAAAACAGGCCGAACAAGGTCGCCATCAGCGGCGCGCCGCCGTCGCGGTCCGGATGTCGGCGCCGTGAACGAGCGCGCGGGTCAGCAGGCCTTGCGTATCGACGAGGATATGCCGCTTCTTGCCTTTGCTCTTCTTGCCCGCATCATAGCCGGACGGATCGATCGCAGGCCCCCTTTTTCCGCGCTCTTCAGATCGCCGGGTAGACGAGAGCGCTGAGCGTGCTCTCCCCGAGGGTCAGCATCCTCGCCTTGCAGGAACGCCGGGCAGTCTGGCGTGGTCCATGTCAGCAGCCAACGATCCGACGCTGGGCTGTATCCAATCGGAATCTGAGCGCCAGTCACGATGTTGAAGTCGGGATTTATCCCCGTTTCATAGTCATTCGAGCCGCAACGCATCTGGCCGCTTCCGTCCACGACGATATATGCAAACGCGGAGGAGACCAGGCCTTTCGGATCGGCCGCGTTATGCTTGTTGATGTTGGCCGTGACCGTCGTGTACGTATTCACTCCGGTTCCGACCGCCACGGCGTAAGCGCTCGATACGCCAGTGTATTGCAACTCTTTCGCCGTCAAGCCGGTGGGCGATCCCAAGCATCCCTTGCCACGAGCCGGGTCGCAGGTCGCGGCGTAGACAGCGTAATTGGTCGGCCAATCTGACACGTCCCGCCCTGCCAGACCTTCAACCTCGAAACATGATTGCTGCCGTCGACCGCCGTCACGATTTCCTTCGGCGGAAGGGTGCAGTCGCCATTCCCGACTACGCCAAGATTAAGGGATGGGTTGGTGGGTCCAAGGTCCGTAACCGTCCACATTGGCGTAGGCTCCGACGACCCCACCTATCGTCATCGTCGTCGAGCGGGACACGGTCGCCGTCACTGACGAGTCGGTCAGCGGCGCAGCCCTTCCCTAAGCAAACTTGATCGTATGGCTCGCGCCGCTCGCGACTAAGGCGACGCCCAAAAATAGCCGATTCGGAATTTGCGATTTTACTGGCATCGGCTGTTTAGCGGATTCCCGAGTGCGAGGCGAGCGTCTATATCGTGATGATGATAGACGAATTATCCCTGCGCGTCCGGTTTGACGCGCTTCGGCCTTCGCTGGACGAGCGACGCCGGCGGTTGAGCGCGGCGGCGGAGGCGAAGGCGGCGGGCTACGGCGGGATTGCGGCGGTCGCGCGCGCGACGAAGGTCGCCCGGAGCACGATTGGGCGCGGTCTGAAGGACTTGCGGAACCCCGGCTCCTTGACGGGAGAGGTGCGGCGCAAGGGCGGGGGCACTCCTCGGTTGACGGTCAAGGACCCGACGCTGTTGGAGGACTTGCAACGATTGCTCGAGCCGGCGACGATGGGCGACCCGATGCGGCCGTTGCGATGGGTCTCCAAGAGCCACGACAAGCTGGCGACGGCGCTTCGCGCCATGGGTCACAAAGTGAGTTCCTCGACCATTCCCAAGCTGCTGGAGGAACTGAAATATTGTCGCCATTCCAACCGCAAGACCAAGGAAGCCGGCAAACATCCTGATCGCGACGCCCAGTTCGAATATATCAACGCGAAGGTCGAGGCGTTTCAGGCGGCCGGCGAACCCGTGATATCGATCGACGCGAAGAAGAAGGAATTGCTGGGCGAATTCAAGAACGGCGGTAGCGACTATGGGCCGCAGGGCGAACCGATCGAGGTCAACGCTCACGATTTCGAGGACAAGGAGTTGGGCAAGGTCGTCCCTTACGGGGTCTACGACATCGGCGCCAACCTCGGCTATGTCAGCCTCGGAATTGACCACGACACCGGGGAGTTCGCCGTCAACGCCGTCCGATGCTGGCTCGATCAGATGGGTTGGAAGCTCTATCCCGGGATGAGGCGCCTGATGATCACGGCCGACGGCGGCGGCTCCAATGGTTCACGGCTGCGGCTCTGGAAGTTGGCCCTCCAACAACTCGCGGACGAAACCGGTCTGATCATTCAGGTTTGCCACTATCCGCCAGGGACTTCGAAGTGGAACAAGATCGAGCATCGCATGTTCTGCCACATCACGCAGAACTGGCGCGCGACGCCACTCCTCAGCCTCCTCATCGTCATCGAACTGATCGCCAACACCACGACGAAAACCGGTCTCAAAATCCGCTGCGAACTCGATAGCAACACCTATCCAAAGGGCATCAAGGTCTCGGACGCGGAAATGGCGACCCTCAACATGACCCGAGACTTATTCCATCCAGAATGGAACTACAGCATCTCGCCGAGGTTTCACGAAATGAAGCAATAGTTTTTGGGCATCGCCTAAGCTGCGCGCGGAGCTCGCCGCCGCCGTTACCCTTGACCCTCGGCGAAGGCGGCGAGCTTGGCGACGTCGCTGATGCTGACGCTTTCGCGGTCGACAACGACGCCGAGTTCGATCAGCTTGCCGAGCGCGCGCGAAAAACTCTCGGGCTTCATGCCGAGGCGGCTGGCGATCAGCGCCTTCTCGTAGGGGAGCGCGATGCGGGCGGGGCCCGAGGGCGAAGGGGCCTGCTTGACGAAAAAGCCGGCGATGCGCTGCGGCGCGGAGCGGGCCTTCAGCTGCTCGATCTCGTCCACCAGCTGCCGAAGCCGCATCGACGCCGCGGCGAGCATGTCGAACGCCAATTGCGGCTGATCGAGCACGCCGCGCCGCAGCCTCGCCGCGTCGATCTTGAGGATGCGCGCTGGCGACGCCGCCTCGCAGCTCGCCGGGTAGCGTCCGCCGAGGAACATCGCGACCTCAGCGAAAGTCTCGCCGGCGGAGAAGATCGCGACGACGACTTCTTCGCCGTCCTCGCGCAGGCGATAGAGCTTCGCCCAGCCTTCGATCATGCAGAAGAAGCCGTCGGCCGGATCGCCCTGGGCGAAGATCGGCTCGCCCCGCGAGTATGATCGCGGCGTGCGATCGTCGATCATCGCGCGCCCGATCGCCGGACCCATCGCCTTGAACAGCGGCGCCCGGATAACGACCTCCCAGTCCTTTGCGGAAAGAGCCATGGCGTCCTCGAAACGGACACAGCATAGCAGAATAGCTCGCCCGCGCACCGAAAGGGGCGGGCCGGGGAAGCGCGATCATCGGGACGGCGCTCATCCCGTGCTCCAGACGCGCGGCCGGCGCATGCCGGCGATCTTGCAGGCCTGTCCGGGATAGCCGTAGGGGAAGAGCTCGAACAGACGGTTGCGGTCGGCGCCGCGCGTCTCGGTCAAGCGCCGCATGACGAAACGGGCGTCGGCGGGAACTCGATGCTCCTCGTAGAACTGCCGCATGAAGCGGATGGCCTCCCAGTGCTCCGGCGTGAGGTCAATGCCCATCGCCCGCGCCGTCGCGCGCGCCCAGTCCTCCGTCCACTCGCCGGGATCGATGAGATAGCCTTCGTTATCCACTGCCGGACCCTGCACCTCGCTCCTCCTCAACCCTCGCGCCGGGGGAGGCGCTCCTTGCCGCCCGCCCGCGTCATGCCGCAACGCATAGCGCATTTTTGCCAGCTCGACTTAACCAAGGTCAAGGCCGGGGCCGTTTTCGGCCGGTATCCTCTCGCGTCGCGATCGGAAATGGGAAGGCGGCGGCCAAAGGTGATCGACGACATCGAACTCGCCCGCGCCCTGCATGTGCTGTTCGTCGCCCACTGGATCGGGGGCGTCGCCTTCGTGACGCTGGTCGCCCTGCCGCTCGCGCGAACTGAGGACGACGCGCGCGGCGGCTGGGCGCTGTTCGAGGCGATCGAAAGCCGCTTCGCGGCTCAGGTGCGGTGGTCGATCCCGCTCGCCGGCGCGACCGGCCTCTGGATGACCTGGCGGCTCGACCTCTGGCCCCGGTTCGCCGACTCGGGCTTCTGGTGGATGGACGCCATGCTTTTCGTCTGGGCGCTGTTCATGGCTGTCGTCTTCATCGTCGAGCCGCTCGTTCACAGGCGCTTCGCCGCGCTCGCTTCGCGCGATCCCGCCGGACTCCTCCGCCGGCTCTCGCGCGCCCATCTTGTTCTGCTCGCGGCGGCGGCCGTCACCATCATCGGCGCCGTCGCCGGCGCTCACG
Organism: uncultured Alphaproteobacteria bacterium; assembly: GCA_963805295.1. Taxonomy (GTDB): domain Bacteria; phylum Pseudomonadota; class Alphaproteobacteria; order Rhizobiales; family Beijerinckiaceae; genus Roseiarcus. Next base: position 63,932 of record CAWDTW010000079.1, read on the forward strand.
GCGGGCTTTTCCAGTGACCGCGACCGCTCCCCCGACCCGCCGCTCCGCCGCGGCCTCCCGGGCCTGGCTCGGCGCGGCGATCCTGAGCCGCGGCTTCCGCCCGTTCTTTTTGGCCGCGGGCGTCTGGGCGCTCATCGGCATGGCGCTGTGGCCGCTCGTCTTTACCGGCGCGATCGCGATCCCGACCGCGTTCTCGGCCGTCGACTGGCACACTCACGAAATGATTTTCGGCTATGTCGGCGCCGTCGTCGCAGGCTTCCTGCTGACCGCGATCCCGAACTGGACCGGACGCCTGCCGGTCGCGGGAATTCCGCTTGCGGCGCTCGCCGCGCTGTGGACGGCGGGCCGGATTGCCGTCTTTGCGTCAGCGGCGATCGGCCGTTCCGCCGCCGCGGCGATCGACGCTTCCTTCCTGATCGTCTTCGCCGCGCTCGTCGCGCGCGAAGTCGGCGCCGGGCGGAATTGGCGCAACATGAAAGTGGCCGCGCTCGTCCTGGCCCTCGCGCTCGTCAACGTCGCGTTCCATGTCGAGGACGCGCGCCTCGGCTTCGCCGAGGTTTCGACGCGCGCGGCGTTCGGCCTCATCGTCATGCTGATCCTCCTGATCGGCGGGCGGGTGACGCCGAGCTTCACCGGCAACTGGCTGGCGAATGCGGGCGCCAGCGTGCGGCCGGTCCCGTTCGGCAAGGCGGACGGCGCCGTCATGGCGCTCTCGGGCCTTTCGCTCGCGCTCTGGGTCGTCGCGCCCGAAGGCGTCGCGACGGGCGCGCTCGCGCTTGCGGCGGGCGCCGCCAACTTCTGGCGCCTCTCGCGTTGGCGGGGTCTCGACGCGCGCCGCGATCCTCTTGTCCTCGTGCTCCACGCGGGCTTCTTCTTCGCAGCGGCCGGCTTCGCCGCCGTCGGCGCGCACGCCGTTTGGCCTTCGGCGGTTCCTTATGCGGCCGGCGTGCATGTTTGGGCGGTCGGCGCGGTCGGCGTGATGACGCTCGCGATGATGACCCGCGCGACGCTCGGACACAGCGGCCGCGCGCTCGTCGCCTCGAGAGGAACCGAGTTCGCCTATCTCTGCGTCGTCGCTGCGCTCGTCGCCCGCGTGGGGATGGCGCTCGCGCCTGCCTACGCCTTGCCGCTGATGCAGGTCGCGGCGGCGGCGTGGATTCTCGCTTTCGCCGCATTTCGTGATCGTCTATGGGCCGATGCTGACGCGCCGAAGCGGACCGGCTTGAGGGCGGCGGCGATCGACGCGATCCGGATTGCGAGGCGACGCGGTGGAAGAGCAATCGAACCTCGCAGAGCAGATTCTCGATCAGGCCGGCGACGCCGTCATTTTCGCCGACCGCTCGGGGACGATCCGGCGCTGGAGCCGCGCGGCGGCCGCGCTGTTCGGCTTTGCCGCCGAGGAGGCGCTCGGCCAGAGCCTCGATCTCGTCATTCCGGTCCATCTGCGCGCGGCGCACTGGCGCGGCTTCGACGCGGCGATGAAGGACGGCGCCCTGAAGCTGCGAGGCCGTCCGACCCTGACCCGCGGGCAGCACAAGAGCGGGCGCAAACTTTATGTCGAAATGACCTTCGCGCTGGTCATGGCCGGCGGGGCGGCGGAAGGATCCGTCGCGGTCGCGCGCGACGTCACCGAGCGCGTTGAGCGCCAGCGGGAGGCGACGGCGCAATCGAATCTCTCCGCTTTGCCGTGATCGCCGCGGGCGAGGTTCGTCCGCGTCCGCTCGACCGAGGTCGAGGCGCTTGTCGGGACGCCAGGCGTATGACGGCCTCGGGTCCCGATGCGGCGCGGCGAAAGCATGGGAGAGCAAGGATGAGAATGCGGTCGTTTCGGTCAGGCGCGGCGCTGGCGGCGATCCTAATCGCCGGCGCGGCCACCGGCGCCACGCGCGAAGAAAACCTCGCCGATCCGATCATCGGCTCCGAGGACGCGGCGCTGACCGACGCGCCGAACATGCCGCCGCCGATCCATCGCGACCATGCGACCAAGGTCGTCGTGCATCTCGAAGTCAAGGAAGTGCAGGGCCGGCTCGCCGACGGCGTGCGTTACACGTTCTGGACCTTCGGCGGCCATGTGCCCGGCAAGTTCATCCGCATCCGCGAGGGCGACGAGGTCGAGATGCACCTCGACAATCACCCCGACAACAAGAATCCGCACAATATCGACCTGCACGCGGTCAACGGCCCGGGCGGCGGCGCGGCGGCCTCGCTGACGGCGCCCGGCCACAGCTCGGTCTTCTCGTTCAAGGCGCTGAACCCGGGGCTCTTCGTCTATCATTGCGCGACCGCGCCGGTCGCCATGCACATCGGCAACGGCATGTACGGCATGATCCTGGTCGAACCGAAGGAGGGCCTGCCGAAGGTCGACCACGAATACTACCTGATGCAAGGCGACTTCTACACCGAAGGCAAGAACGGCGAGCAGGGCCTGCAGCCCTTCAGCGCTCGCCAAACTGATCGCGGTGCTGGCGAAGCCCAAATGACGCCCCGCAAGTGACGTCCGTACTTGCACTCTCGAGATATCTGACTAAAGTCAGAGAATGGACCGCGATCAGGTTCGGGGGTTCGCAGCTTCAATCGCACGGTCACCCAAACCGTCGGCGCTCTCGACGAGAGCTATCTGCGGCGCGGAAGGCCCTTGGGCGAGGCGCGTCTCGTTTTCGAGGTCGGCCTCGCGGGCGCGGATGTCAAGGAGCTGCGCGAAAAACTCGGCCTCGATTCCGGCTATCTCAGCCGGCTCTTGCGCTCGCTTGCGACGCAAGGCCTCATCGAGGTCGGCACCGTCGCAGGCGATAAGCGGTTGCGCCGCGTGACGCTGACCCGCAAGGGGCGCGCGGAGCGAGCCGCCTATGACAGGCTCTCCGACCGGCTGGCCGCCTCGCTCCTCGAGCCCCTCGATGCCGGGCAGCGCGAGCATCTTCTGGCGGCGATGGGCGAAGTGGAGCGGCTCATGAGGGCGGCCGCGGTCGAAGTCGCTTTCGAATCGCCGGCGAGCGCCGACGCCCGCTGGTGCCTCGATCACTATTTCCGCGAGCTCGCCGAGCGCTTCGAGTCCGGTTTCGACCCGGCGCAGGACGGGTTCGCTCCCGAGAAGATCTGGCGCCGCCGGCGGGATGCTTCGTCGTAGCGCGCCTGAAGGGAGAGCCGATCGGATGCGGCGCGCTGAAGCGCGTCGATGAAACGACGGGCGAGATCAAGCGCGTTTGGACCGCGCCGTCGGCGCGCGGCGTCGGCGTCGCGCGCCGGGTGCTCAGGAAGCTCGAAGCCGCCGCCCGCGACGCCGGCCTAAAAATCCTCCGCCTCGACACCAACCGCGCGCTCAAAGAAGCGCACGCCCTCTACCGCAAGGAAGGTTTTTGGGAAGTCGCACGGTTCAACGACAACCCTTACGCGCATCATTGGTTCGAGAAGCGGCTTTAAGGGCGGGCGGCGTCATTGTAAGGAGCCGGAGGGCGGGATCGGGATAGGGGGGAGCCTCGCGGCTCCTCGCCTCCCACACCACCGTCTGTACGGGTCGGTGGACGGCGGTTCGGTTGATTATTCGGCACCGGCTGGCGCACGCCCGCGGTCAGAAAACTCCGGGTGAGACGAAGGATGCGCGGATCGGACCCCCGCTTGGCCGCGAGCGCCATCAGGATGTCGTGGTCGACCCGGTCGAAGAACTTTTCCAGATCGACGCCTACGACGACGCGGCAGCCGGACGCCATGAAGTCTTGGAAGTCTTGCGCCGCGCGAACCGCCTGATGCGCCGAGCGCCCGGGCCGAAATCCATGGCTCGACGCGCTGAACCCTCCGTCTCATGCCTGTTGCAGCGCCTGCATCGCCGCTTGCCGGACGAAGGCGCGCTTTACTTAACCCCGAAGCGCCTGAAGTGCGCCGCCGCTTATCCGCAGCGACGAAATATGGGATTGAGTAAGCTGATAGCGCAACCGCTGTCAGGCGATCATGAATTCCGATTCTCGTAAAGCGTCAGTCGCCGCCGGCGCGGCCGCCGGGTCGCGCGCATCGTCCGCCGCGGCGGCGCGCAGGCTCTGCGTCAGCAGGCCGTGGGCGAGGATGACGTAAAGGCCGACCAGGACCGGCTGATCCGCGCCGCGCATCGCCTGTGCAGCGCGCGCCCAGACGCAGGTGCCGGCGTTGCGCTCGAATTCGCCAACCAATTGAGCGATGAACCGGCCGCGCGGAACGCCCCGGCTGGCGGCTTCCGTGGTCACGACTTTGGCGAAGGCGCCCCCGATCGACATCAGCGCGGCCTCGGCCACTTCGCCGTTGGAGCAGGCGTGGATGACATCGCTCAATTTCACCGATATACTCCGTTATACTCGACCCGACCGCAAGCCCACATGGCGACGCGGCACGCGAAGAACGCGCCGACCGTCTCTTTCCATTGGCTTGGGCGAGCGCCCTTGGGTCCGACCGGGATCCACCCGAGCGCCTCGCTCTCATTCTCCAGCACCGGACCCAGGCTGGCAATAGGGGAAACTAGATAGCGTCCCCTCGTCCGCAACTCCGCCATGATGGGAGGCCGGTGACGGAACGACCGCAAGGACTGCGAAACGGTCGTCGCCGCGTTCGATGCGCAACTGAAGAGGGGCGGAGGGAAGCGGTCGCCGCCTTCGGCTACGCCGCCTCGATCGCCATCGCCGTCGCCTCGCCCCCGCCGATGCAGAGCGCGGCGACGCCGCGTTTCAGGCCCCGCGCCCTGAGCGCGCCGATCAGCGTCACCAGAATCCGCGCCCCCGAGGCGCCGATCGGATGGCCGAGGGCGCAGGCGCCGCCGTTGACGTTGACCTTCTCGTGCGGCAGCGACAGATCCCGCATCGCCGCCATCGCGACGACCGCGAAGGCCTCGTTGATCTCGAAAAGGTCGACCGAATCTTTGCTCCAGCCGGTCCTGTCGAAGAGTTTTTTCAGCGCGCCGATCGGCGCGGTCGGAAAATCCTTCGAACTCGGCGGCGTGGCTCGCGTGGGCGACGACGCGCGCCAGCGGCGCCGCGCCGTGCTTTTCGGCTTCGCTCAGGCGCATCATCAGGAGCGCCGCCGCGCCGTCGGAGATGGAGCTCGAATTCGCCGCCGTCACCGTGCCGCCCTCGCGGAAGGCGGCTTTAAGCGTCGGGATCTTGTCGGGGCGCGCCTTCGGCGGCTGCTCGTCGGTCGAGACGAGCGTCTCGGACTTGCCCGCCTTCACGCTGACCGGGGCGATCTCCCAGGAGAACGCGCCCTCCCTGATCGCCCGGTTGGCGCGCTCGAGCGAGGCGAGCGCATAGTCGTCCTGTTCCCGCCTCGTGAACTGGTAGGCCTGAGCGCAGTCCTCGGCGAAAGTTCCCATCAGGCGGCCCTTGTCGTAGGCGTCCTCGAGGCCGTCGAGAAACATGTGGTCGATCGTGCGGCCGTGGCCCATGCGGTAGCCGGCGCGCGCCCGGTCGAGCAGATAAGGCGCGTTGCTCATGCTCTCCATGCCGCCCGCGACCGCCACGTCGGCCGAGCCCGCGCGCAGAAGGTCGGTCGCGACCATCGCCGCCTTCATGCCCGAGCCGCACACCTTGTTGATCGTGGTGCATCCGGCCGCCAGCGGCAGGCCGGCGCCGAGCGAGGCCTGGCGCGCCGGCGCCTGGCCCTGCCCGGCCGGCAGCACGCAGCCCATCAGCACTTCGTCGACGCTGTCGGGGGCGACGCCCGCGCGCTCGACCGCCGCCGCAATCGCCCGCGCGCCGAGCGCCGGCGCCGCAACGTCCTTGAAGTCGCCGAGAAAGCCGCCCATCGGCGTGCGCGCCGCCCCGACGATGACGATGGGGTCTTCCGCGCTCATCATTTCGCTCCCTCCGTCTGACGCCGGACTATCGCGCGCCTGCGGCCGCCGTGTAAACTGATCGCCCCATGAGCCTTTCGAGCGAAGAAGTCGAGCGCTACGCGCGCCAGATCGTGCTGCACGGGGTCGGCGGCCCCGGACAGAACAAGCTGAAGGCCGCCCGGGTCCTCATGGTCGGCGCGGGCGGCCTCGGCTCGCCGGCCCTGCAGTATCTCGCCGGCGCCGGCGTCGGGACTCTCGGGATCGTCGACGACGACGTGGTGGCGCTCTCCAATCTGCACCGGCAGATCATCCACGGGACGGGCGACGTCGGCCGCCCGAAGACGGCGAGCGCGGCGGAGGCGATTCTCCGCCTCAATCCGCATGTCGCGGTCGAGCCGATCCATCAGCGGCTCGACCCCTCGAACGCGCGGGCGATCGTCGAGCGCTTCGACGTCGTCCTCGACGGCTCGGACAATTTCGCCACCCGCTACGCCCTCTCCGACGCCTGCTACTGGGAGCGCCGCCCGCTCGTCGCCGGCGCGCTCGGCGAATTCGACGGCACGCTGACGACGCTGAAGCCTTATGAGGCCGGCGCCGACGGCCGCCCCAATCCGACCTACCGCTGCCTCTTTCCCGACCCGCCGGAGCCCGGAACGATCCCGACCTGCGCGGAGGCCGGCGTCTTGGGCGCGATCGGAGGCGTTCTCGGCTCGCTCATGGCGCTCGAAGCGATCCGCGAGATCGTCGGCGGCTTCGGCGACGGCGACGCCGGCCTCGTCGGGCGGCTACTGATGATCGATGCCCGTTCGATGCGCTTCGAGACGCTGCGCTACGGCTGGGACGAGACCAATCCGCTGAGCGGGGCGGGCGCCGGCAAGACTTTGATTTCGCGCGCGGCCTCGCCTCGCTGAAGCGGGCAAGTTCTCGCTCGCCGACGCCATCGAAACCCGCCGTCGCGCGCTCCGCCGTCCGGTCCGACGAGACTCGCGGCGCAGGCCGCGCCGGTCGACGGCGCGCCGTCGCGCCTCAGACGTCGTCCAGGCCGCCGCCGCCCGACCCGTCGTCGAACGACGAGTCGTCGAGGTAGCCCGCATCGTCCGGCGCGCTCGGGTCGAGCTGGCCGGAGTCGGGACCGTTCGGGCGCTTCTTCGTAGAAGTTGTTGATCGTCTCGCCGCCGCTGGGGACGCCGCCGACCGGGAACCCGGCGCCGCCGAAGCCGCCGCCGAACAGGCCGCCGCCCTGAATGGCCGCCGAACAGGCCGCCGAGCAGGCTGCCGAGCGCCACGCCGCCGGCGACGCCGGCCGCGGTCGACATGGCGTTCTGGAGGAAGCCGCCCCCGCCGCCCTGCGCGGGCGCGCTGCCCCAGGGTCCGGGCCGAGGGCTCGCGTAGCCCGGAGGCGGAGGCGGCGGCGAGGGGCGTAGCCCGGTTCCGGCGCCGGGCCGGGCCCGCGCTGATAGGCGGAAGCGTCATAGTTCGGGACGTGGCGGCGCCGACGGCGCCCCGCCGCCGAAAATCGACTTGCCGAGGTTGCCGAGAAAACTTCCCTGCTCCTGGCTCTGCGGGGCGGCCTCGCGCGCGGCCGCCTCGAGCTCGGCGACCCTCTGGGCCGCCGCCTCCAGGGCGTGCTGCTGGACGAGCACCGTCTGGGCGAGCACGTAGGGCGCAAACGGCGCGGCGCGAACGGCGTCGTTGATGAAGGCCTCGGCCTGCGCGTCGCGGGGCGCTCCGCCGTTGGCGTTGATGCGCTCGAAAAGACCGGCGAGCATTTGGCGTTCTTCAGGGGTCATGTCGTTCTCCGCTTCGGGCTTCCCGCCCGCGCCGCGCATATGGAGATCGGTTGCGGCCGATCCAAGATGGCCGATTGCGTTTTTCGCGCCGCGCCCGGGAGCCGGCCGCCTGCGACGCCTGCGCGCCTTTACTCCGGTCCCCCGATCGTTTACGCAATTTTCGCAATAAGCCCCGGCTCCGGCTTATTGTCGCTGGCGCCGGGGTTTCGCGCATCTGATGACGCGAGGAGAGCGACCGTCGATGGCCAATGTCGTTGTTGTCGGCGCCCAGTGGGGCGACGAGGGAAAAGGCAAGATCGTCGACTGGCTGTCGGTCGGCGCCGACGTCGTCGTGCGCTTCCAGGGCGGCCATAACGCCGGCCACACGCTGGTGATCGACGGAAAGGTGTTCAAGCTCGCGCTGCTTCCCTCCGGCATTGTCCGCCCGGGCAAGCTCGCGGTGATCGGCAACGGCGTCGTGCTCGACCCCTATCACCTGGTCGACGAGATCGAGAAGATCCGCGGACAGGGCGTCGAGGTGACGCCCGCCAACCTCAAGATCGCCGAGAACGTTCCGCTCATTCTCTCGCTGCACCGCGAGCTCGACGCCCATCGCGAATCGGCCGGCGCGCGCGGCGCCAAGATCGGCACGACCAAGCGCGGCATCGGGCCGGCCTACGAGGACAAGGTCGCGCGACGCGCGATCCGGCTGATGGACCTCGCCGAGCCGGACGCGCTCGACGACAAGATCGAGCGTCTGCTCGCCCACCACGATCCGCTCTGCCGCGGCATGGGCCTGCCCCCGCCGAGCGCCAGAGCCATTCGCGAGGAGCTCCTGGCGGTCGCGCCGAAGGTCCTGCCCTTCATGGCGCCGACGTTCGAGCTGCTCGACCGCGAGCGGCGCGCCGGCAAGCGCATCCTGTTCGAGGGCGCGCAGGGCGCGCTGCTCGACATCGATCACGGCACCTATCCCTTCGTCACCTCCTCCAACACGGTGGCGGCCAATGCGGCGACCGGCTCCGGACTCGGGCCGAGCGCGATCGGCTATGTGCTCGGCATCGCCAAGGCCTATGTGACGCGCGTCGGCGCGGGGCCGTTCCCGACCGAACTCGACGACGACATCGGCCGGCTGATCGGCCGGCGCGGCAATGAATTCGGCACCAACACCGGCCGCGCCCGCCGCTGCGGCTGGTTCGACGCGGTGCTCGCCCGCCAGGCGGCGCGCACCTGCGGCATCGACGGCCTCGCCTTGACGAAACTTGACATTCTCGACGGCTTCGAAGAGATCAAGGTCGCGACCGCCTACCGTCTGGACGGCAGGGAGATCGACTATCTGCCGGCCTCCCAATCCGCGCAGGCGCGGATCGAACCGATTTACGAAACGATCGAGGGCTGGAAAGGCGTCACCGGCAAGGCCCGGTCGTGGGCCGACCTTCCAGCGCAGGCCATAAAGTACGTGCGGCGAATCGAAGAACTTGGTCGGCGTTCCCGTCGCCCTGTTATCGACGAGTCCCGAGCGCGACGATACGATCCTCGTGCACGATCCGTTTCAGGATTGAAGGGCCGGAGAGCGAGCGATTTCCGCATGGCTGACTATCAATCGCTGCTCGCGCGCGCGGTCGCCAACCTGCCGAGCGCGAGTTCGGCCGCGGCGCGTCAGGCGATCTACGATCGGGCGCGCAATGCGCTGGTGACGCAGCTCAGGTCCTTGCGTCCGCCGCTGCCCGACAGCGACATCGAGCGCGAGGAACGTGCGCTCGACAAGGCGATCGCGATGGTCGAGTCGAAATTCGGCTCGACCGGCGCCTCGGCCGACGCGCCCGCGCGACCCGGGCCCGCGCCGGCGGCGGCCGCTGCGCCGAGCCGCCCCGCCGTCTCCGCGCCTGCGGCGCCCGCTCCCGCGCGCCCCCCGCCGCCGCCGCGTCCTCCCGCGCCGCGGCCTTCCCCCAAGCCCGCCGCCCCGCCTCCCGTTTCCGGCGCCGCGCCTGCGCCTCTTCCTGCGCCGGGCGCGGCCGAGCCGCCGATCGTTGCGGTCCCGCCCCATTCGGATCAGGCAGCGAGCGCCTCCGCGGCCCCGCCGGTGACGGTCGGGAAAGCCGACAGCGGGGCCGCGGCCCCGGCCAATCTCGCCAAGGTCGTGCCGAGCCACCGGCCGGATCAGGCCGAGGTCTCCGACGCGCCGCCGGTCGTCGCAAGGCAGACCGACGACTCGGCGCCGCTCGCTCCCGCGCCGGAAGTGCCGGTCGACCTCGACCGCGTCGGCGCGACGCCCCGGAACGAGGCCGACGGGCAACGTCCCTACGCGCCGACCGCGATCGCCGAGAAACGGCAGTCGTGGCCATGGCTCGCGCTCGCGGTCGTGCTCGGCGTCGTCCTCTCGGTCGCGGTCGCGGCGATCCTCATGCGCCAGAAGCCGCAGGACCTCGCCATCAGCCCGCCCGCCGAACAACCGCAGCAGGAGGCGCCGCAGGCCCCGGCCAAGATCGCCCGGCGCGCCGAACCGTCCCCGGCCGAGAACAATGCGTCCGCGCCGTCCGCCCCCGCCGCGAGCGAGCCGCAGGGAGGCCAGGGGCCGCAAGGCGGGCAGGCCGCCGCCCCGCCGCCGGAGGCGCAGAACGCCGCCCAGTTGCCCGGCGCGGCGCGGGCGGCCATGCTCATCGCCTCCGCCGACAATCCGCAGAAGCCGGTGGTGAACCTCGGATCGACCGTGTGGTCGACCATTGCGGCCGCGCCGGGGCAGCCCGCCACCGTCGCGGTGAAGGCGGACGCCGACATTCCCGACCTCAAGATGCACGCCACGATGATTCTGCGGAAGAACACCGATCCGACGCTGGAGGCGACCCACACGATCGATCTGAAATTCTCGTTCGCCGACGGCGCGCCGATCACCGGATTCAAGGACGTCGGCCTGCCGCAGATGCGCAAGCTCGATTCGACCGCCTCGGAGGCTCTCAACAGCGTGAAGGTCAAGATCAGCGACGACTACTTCCTCATCGCGCTGGCCAAGAGCGACCAGGACCTCGCCCGCAACCTCGACCTCATGCAGACCCGCGCCTGGTTCGATTTCCCGCTGCTGCTCAACGACGACCGGATCGCCAAGCTCGTCTTCCAGAAGTCGGCCGACGGCGAAGCGATGCTGGAAAAGGCGTTCGACGCCTGGAAGTAAGCCTCTACCCCTTCGTGTTGAACACTCGGGTCGAGACGAAATAGCCGTCCTCGATCACGCCGAAGGCGACCGGCGTCCCGAAGCAGGCGGCCCACGCCTTGCCTTCCGGCGGAACTGCGCCGCGCAACAACAGCGGCTGTCCGCAGCGCAGGCTCGCCGCGCCGTTGCGGTCGACCGGCAGCAATGCGAGTTCGGCGAGGCCCGCCTGCAAGGGCAGCACGGCGCGGGCCATCAGATCGGCGTCGTCGGGCAGGCGGTCGAGCGGAACCGCCGCATCGGCCGAGAACGGGCCGACGCGCGTGCGCCTCAGTTCGATCACGTGGCCGTAGCAGCCGAGCGCGCGTCCGAGATCGCGGGCGATCGAGCGCACGTAGGCGCCCTTGCCGCACTCGGCTTCGAGCACCGCCGAATCCGTCTCGGCCGAGACGAGGTCGAGGCGGTAGACGCGAATCGGGCGCGCCGCGATCGCGAAGCTTTCGCCGTCGCGGGCGAGATCATAGGCGCGCGTCCCGCCGATCTTGATCGCCGAATAGGTCGGCGGCGTCTGCTCGATGAAGCCGACGAAGCGCGGCAGGACGGCCTCGATCTCGGCCGCGCTCGGACGCCTGTCGGAGCGGGCGACGATTTCGCCTTCGGCGTCGTCGGTCGCGCTCTCCTCGCCCCAGCGCACGCGGAAGCGGTAGGCCTTGGCGCCCTCCTGGACGATCGGCACGGTCTTGGTCGCCTCGCCGAAGGCGACCGGCAAGACGCCGGAGGCGAGCGGATCGAGCGTGCCCGCGTGCCCCGCCTTCTTGGCGTTGAACAGGAACTTGAGCCGCCCGACCGCCTGGGTCGAAGAAACGCCGACCGGCTTGTCGAGGTTGATCCAGCCGTCGACTTCGACCCGGGTCGAGCGCTTCTGCGGCGCCTTGCCGCGCTCGCGCTTCCGGGCCTCTCCGCCCGACGGCGCTTGCCCGATCGTGTCGTCGGTCACGGCTCGTCCTCGGCGGAGTCGTGAGGCCCGAGGTCGCGCGCCACTTCGGGCGATTTGAGGATCGCGTCGATGCGCGCCTGCGCGTCGAACGTCGAGTCGAGCGCAAAGCGCAGATCGGGCGCGAACTTGAGATTGATCCTGTGCGCGACCAGCGCGCGCAGCGCCTTCTTGTGGCGGTTCAGCGCCTCGACCGTCGCCGCCGCGTTCTCGCCCCCGAGCGGCATCACCGACACGGTCGCGAGCTTGAGATCGGGCGACATCCGGACCGCGGGGATGGTCACCGGATGGCGATCGAGCGCGGCGTCCGGCGCCTCGCCGCGCGCCAGAATCTCGGCCATCGCATGACGGATGAGTTCGCCCACCCGTTCGATGCGATGGGTTGGGGCATGGGACTTCGAAGGGGTGCGGGACATCGGATTCGACCTTGCGCCCGAGCGCGCGAAAAGGACTCGAGCGGGCAATAAGCGACGTTCGGCCGCGGGCGCGGAGCGCGGCTCAGATCGACCCCAGCCGCGCCGAAAAGCCCGGCAGCGCCGCCGAGGTCAGCGCGTCTTCCGGTCCGCGTTCGACGATCGAACGCCAGCCCTCCCCCTCGGGACCGCTGTGGACGAAGGCCCGGCGCCGCGCCGCATCGATCACCCACAGCTCATTCACGCCGTAGCGCGCATAGAGGCGCGCCTTGAGGCCGCGATCGTAATCGAGGCTCGTCAGCGCGACTTCGATCGCGAGCAGGATGTCCGAGCCCTTGACCTCCTCGAGCCTGACGCCCTTCGGATAGACGACGAGATCCGGCTCGACGAAAGTGTTGGCGCTCAGATAGATCGAGGACTCGACGCCGAGCCAGAGCCGGTCCGGCAGCGCGCGGGCAATGCCGATAGTCAGCGCCGACTTGATCAGCTCATGGACATGGGTTTTGGCCTGCATCGGCACGATCTCGCCTTCGATCAGCTCGAAATTCTCGTCGTCCGAGAGGATGCCGGCGTCCTGCATGCGCAGGATCTCGGCCACCGTGAAGGAACGGCGGTCGAAACCCTCGGCGGCGCGCGTCACATTGGCCCTCATGTCCGCCATTCCCGTCCGGCGCATCACAGCGTGCGGCGGATTTCCTCGACGTTGTAGCACTCGATGACGTCGCCGACCCGCATGTCCTGATAGTTCTCGAAGGCCATGCCGCATTCCTGGCCGGCCTGCACCTGGGCGACTTCGTCCTTGAAGCGCTTGAGCGTCGAGAGCTTGCCCTCGTGGACCACGACGTTATCGCGAATGAGGCGCACATGCGCGCCGCGCTGCACGACGCCGTCGGTGACCCGGCAGCCCGCCACGTTGCCGACCTTGGAGATGTGGAAGATCTCGAGAATCTGCGCGTTGCCGAGCATCGTCTCGCGCAAGGTCGGGGCCAACATCCCCGACAGCGCCGCCTTCACGTCATCCACCAGATTGTAGATGATGTTGTAGTAGCGGATCTCGATGCCGGCCTGTTCGGCGAGGTCGCGCGCTTCCTTGTGGGCGCGCACGTTGAAGCCCACGATGACCGCCTTCGAGGCTTCCGCCAGCGTCACGTCGGATTCGGTCACGCCGCCGACGCCGCCATGGATGACGCGCGCCACCACTTCGTCGTTGCCGAGCTTTTCGACCGCCGCGGTGATCGCCTCGACCGAGCCCTGAACGTCGCCCTTGACGACGATCGGCAGCTCCTTGCGGCCAGCGGCCTTCAGGTTGCTCATCATGTCGGAGAGCGAGGTGCGCAGCGCAGGCCCGCGCGCCGCCGCTTTCTCGCGCTTTTGGCGCTCGCGGTACTCGGTGATCTCTCTCGCGCGCGCTTCCGTTTCGACCACGGCGACGCGGTCGCCCGCTTCGGGCGCGCCTGCGAAGCCGAGCACCTCGACCGGCATCGACGGGCCTGCGGCCTCGACCGTCTCGCCCTTGTCGTTGATGAGCGCGCGGACGCGGCCCCAATGGGAGCCGGCGACGACGAGCTGGCCGACGCGCAGCGTGCCGCGCTGAACGAGAACGGTTGCGACCGGCCCGCGGCCGCGATCGAGCCTCGCCTCGATGACCGTGCCCTCGGCGCTGCGCTCCGGGTCGGCGACGAGGTCGAGCAGTTCGGCCTGCAGCGCGATCGCCTCGAGCAGCTTGTCGAGGTTGATCTGCTTGGTCGCCGAAACCTCGACCGCGAGCGCGTCGCCGCCGAACGCTTCGACCTGCACGTCGTGCTGCAAGAGTTCCTGCATCACGCGCTGGGGATTGGCCTCCGGCTTGTCGATCTTGTTGATGGCGACGATGATCGGGGCCTTGGCCGCCTTGGCGTGGCGGATCGCCTCGATCGTCTGCGGCATGACGCCGTCGTCGGCGGCCACGACCAGGACCACGATGTCGGTGACCTTGGCGCCGCGGGCGCGCATCGCGGTGAAGGCGGCGTGGCCGGGCGTGTCGATGAAGGTGATCGTCTGCCCGCCCGGCGCGACGACCTGATAGGCGCCGATGTGCTGGGTGATGCCGCCCGCCTCGCCCGCCACCACGTTGGCGTGGCGAATGGCGTCGAGCAGCGACGTCTTGCCGTGGTCGACATGGCCCATGATCGTGACGATCGGCGGCCGCGGAACGGTCGCGCCCTCCTCGTCGGGACGGTCGAACAGCCCTTCCTCGACGTCGGACTCGGCGACGCGCTTGACCGAATGGCCCATCTCCTCGGCGATGAGTTCCGCGGTGTCGGCGTCGAGCACGTCGGTCAGCGTCACCATGCGGCCCTGACGCATCAGGAGCTTGATGACGTCGACGGCGCGTTCCGACATGCGGCTCGCGAGCTCCTGAATGGTGATCGCCTCGGGCAGCACGATTTCGCGCGCGATCTTTTCCTTTTGATCCTGCGCGCCATGGCCTTTCAAGCGCTGCGTGCGGCGGCGGAAAGACGCGACCGAACGCATGCGCTCCTCTTCGAGAGCGGTCGCGTTGGCGACGGTGAGGCGTCCGCGATTGCGCTGTTCGGCGCCGCGCGCCGGGCGCGGCGTCGGCACGAGGACCTTCTGCGGCGCCATGGGCGCCATCGCCGGCCGGCGCGCGACGCGCGGCTCCTCCTCGCCGCCCGCCCTGCCCGGCGTCGAGGGAGCAGGCGCGATCCCCGCAGGCAGGGCCTTGCGCGGAACGGACGGCGACGGCGCGGGCTCGCCGCCGGCCAGACGACGGCGCGCCTCCTCCTCGGATTGGCGCCGGAAATTGGCTTCCTGCGCGCGGCGGATCTCCTCCTCGCGCTTGCGCGCGTCGGCGGCCTCGCGTTCGGCGCGTTCGCGCGCCTCGCGCTCGCGGCGCGCCTCGGCCTCGGCCTCCTGGCGGCGGCGGTCCTCCTCCTCGCGCGCCCGCGCGTCGAGAAGCGCCCGCGCCCGGGCCTCGCGCTGCTCGGCGGTGAGCGTCGGCAGAACGACGCCGGTCTTGGGCGGCGGAGGAGCGGCGGGCCTTGCCGGGGCGGCGGAGGCCGGCCTGCCCGGAGCGATGGAGATGGTCGGCTTGGCGGGCGGGGCGGCCGGCGCGGGAGCGCCGGGCGGCGCGGTCTCGCCGGGACCGAGAACGCGGCGCTTCACTTTCTCGACGACGACCGCCTTGCTGCGCCCATGGGAAAAGCTCTGGCGCACGGTGCCCTGCTCGACCGGGCGCTTCAGATGCAGGGTCACTTTCGGCGGCTGCGCGCCGGTCGGCTTGTCGGTGTTGCTCGTTTCGTTCATGCCCATTCCTAATCGCTTGGCCCTTCAGCCAATTCGTCCGGCCGGCCACGCGTCGCGGCGCTCTCGGCCGGCGCGCCGCCGCTGTCTGGCTTGAAAATCGCGTCCGCTTCGCTCGCGCGATAGCGGCGCAGGCGTTCGGCCCTTGCGAGAAAGGCCGAACTCGCCGCGCCCGATTTGAGCGCAGCATGTATCACATTTGCCTTCCCCAATGCCAAATCCAATTGGCTCGAGGAGAAGAGATTTATCCGCGCGATCGCCTCGGCGGCCTCGCCGAATCTGGCCAAGAGCGCCCGGGCGCGCTTTTGCGCCCCGTCCTGAGACCCGTCGCTCGCCTGAATCAACGCGGCGACGGCGCCGTTCTCGATCGCGGAATCGACCTTGAAGGCGCCGGTGACGACCAGTCCGGCCTTGTTGGCCATCGAAAGCGATTGCAGCGCGTCGCGCTCCAGGAGCGCGTCGACGGTCTCGGCCAGCGCAGCCGGCGCTTCCGCCTTGGCGCGAAAGGCGCGGGAAAACGCGCCTTTGACCGCAGCGCGCCGCACCGCCTCGGAACTCAGGCGGGTCCAGACGCCGCGACCGGGCAGCTTGCGGCGGATGTCGGGCACGACCGAACCGTCGGCGGAGAGCGCAAAGCGCAGCATCGTGTCGGGAGCGCCTTTGGCCCCCGTCACGATGCAGGTCCGCTCCGGCCCGCCGTCGTCGCCGCGCGTCTTCGTCCGCAATCCGTCCGTCCCGACGCCGCTCAGGCGCCTTCGCCTTCGCCGCCTTCGGCGTCTTCTCCGGCCGAGGGCTCGGGCGCCTCGATCCAGCCAGCGCGCACGCGCGCGTCCAGAATCATGGCGTCGGCCTGCGCCCGGGTGACGTCGAAGCCGCTGAGGAAGCCCGGCTTCGTGGTCTCGCCGCCGTCGCCGCGCTCGGTCCAGCCGACGAGATCGTCGCTCGCGCAATCGGCGAGGTCCTCGAGCGTCTTGACGCCGTTCTCGCCGAGCTTGACCAGCATGGGCGAGGTGAGGCCCTCGATCTCCTTGAGTTCGTCGGCAACGCCGAGCGCCTTGCGCTGCTCGTCGAATTCCGCGTCGATCCGGGCGAGGTGCCCCTGGGCGCGCGCCTGGATCTCGGCGGCGGTTTCGTCGTCGAAGCCCTCGATCGAGGCGAGTTCGCGCGGCTCGACATAGGCGATTTCGTCGACGGAGCGGAAGCCTTCCGAGGCGAGCAGCTGCGCCACCGTCTCATCGACGTCGAGCGCCTCCATGAAAATGCCGGTGCGTTCGGCGAATTCCCTCTGGCGGCGCTCCGATTCCTCGGCCTCCGTCAGGATGTCGATGTCCCAGCCGGTCAGTTGCGAGGCGAGGCGCACATTCTGGCCGCGCCGGCCGATCGCCAGCGACAGCTGATCGTCGGGCACGACGACCTCGATGCGGGTCGAATCCTCGTCGAGCACCACCTTCATCACCTCGGCCGGCTGCAGCGCGTTGACGATGAATGTGGCGGCGTCCGGCGACCACGGGATGATGTCGATCTTCTCGCCCTGAAGCTCATTGACCACCGCCTGCACGCGCGAGCCGCGCATGCCGACGCAGGCGCCGACCGGATCGATGGACGAATTGTTCGACGTCACCGCGATCTTGGCGCGCGAGCCGGGGTCGCGGGCGACCGACTTCACCTCGACGATGCCGTCGTAGATTTCCGGCACTTCCTGGGCGAAGAGCTTGGCGGTGAACTGCGGATGGGTGCGGGAGAGGAAGATCTGCGGCCCGCGCGCCTCGCGCCGCACGTCGTAGACATAGGCGCGAAGGCGGTCGCCGGGGCGGAACATCTCGCGCGGGATCATTTCGTCGCGACGCACGACCGCCTCGCCGCCCGCGCCGCCGAGGTCGACCACGACGTTTCCGTACTCGACGCGTTTCACCTGGCCGTTGATGATGTCGCCGATCCGGTCCTTGAACACTTCGTACTGCTTGTCGCGCTCGGCCTCGCGGATCTTCTGCACCAGCACCTGCTTCGAGGCCTGGGCCGGGATGCGGCCGTAGTCGAACGGCGGCAGCGATTTGGCGATCCAGTCGCCGAGCTGCGCCGATGGGTTCTTCTTCTGCGCGTCGACGAGCGTGATCTGGGTCGCGTCGTTCTCGACCTGATCGACCACCAGCAACAGCCGCGAGAAGCGGATTTCGCCGGTCTTCGGATTGATCTCGGCCCGGACCTCGGTCTCCTGGCCGTAACGCGAGCGCGCGGCTTTCTGCATCGCGTCCTCCATCGAGGCGAGGACGATCGAACGGTCGATCGATTTCTCGCGCGCGACGGCGTCGACGATCTGCAAGAGTTCGAGTTTGTTGGCGCTAACGGCCATTAGGGTCTCCTTCGTCAGGCCCGAGCGGCTCCCGGGCCGCGGCTTTGCGTTTCGAATTCGTGTCGGCCTTCGCCCTCGGCCCCGGGCCGGAGCCGCGCGCGCGGCGCTTGGCTTCCTTCAGCGCCGCCTTCTCGAGCCTCAGAGCGGCGCGAATGAGGTCGTCCGTCAGCACGAGCCGCGCCTCGCCCATGGCGCGGATCGGCAGGTCGACCTGGCTTTCGCTCTTGTCGTCGCCGACGATGAGAAGGCGCGCCGCCGGCCCGTCCGGCCCCTCAGCGACCGCTGCGATGCGGCCGCGGAAGCGCTTGCGGCCGTTGATCGCGACCGCCATCTCGACGCGCGCCTCGTGCCCGACGGCGCGCTCGAAATCCGACTGGCGCACCAGCGGCCGGTCAATGCCGGGCGAGGAAATCTCCAGCCGATAGGCCTGGGTCATGATGTCCTCGACGTCGAACACCGGTGACAGCGCCTCGCTCGCGCGCTCGCAGTCGTCGATCGTCATCACGCCGTCGGGGCGCTCGGCCATGACCTGCACCGTCGTCCCGGCGGCGGCGGAGATTTTCACCCGCACGAGCCTGAAGCCGAGGTCGCGCAGGACGGGCGCCGCGATGCGCCCGACGCGCAGGCCGGGGCCGGCGTCCTCGATGAGACGCGGCTCGTCCAACGCAACGGCGGGCGCGGAGAGATGCGGGTGCGACGCTTCGGCCATGGACCTTCGAGAAATAAAAAAGAGCGGGTCCCTCCCGGGCCCACTCTCAACCGCTCCCATCACCAGAACGATGAAGGGCTATGAGAAAATCCGAACTGCGATATAGTACACCTCGCTCGGCCGCGCAAGGAGAAACGTTCCCGCCTGCGCCGCGGGGCTCGCCATTTCGGCGCCCGGGCAGGCGAGGGAGCGCAATCGAAGCCGAGGCCATCGCCGGCCGCATCTGGAAAGGGAGGAAAGCGTTGCAGCCGAAAGGGGGTTTCGATCGTTTCTCGGCCGAGCTGCGCGAGGTGTCGCTGTCGCTTGCCAAAAAGCGATTCTGGACGCTCCTGCGCGAGCAGGCGGCGGCGCAGGGGGTGGATTCGGCCGCGCGGCTCGCCATGTTGCGGGCGGCCGCGGACGAGGTCGCCCGCCTGACCGAGCCGAGCGCGCGCATCGACCTCAACGGCCATTCGGCGAGTTCCCTCCTGCGGGCGCTCGCCGAAGCCGCGAGGGTCGATCCGCCGGCGTTCGAAGGCGTCCGTGGCCGAGGACCTGACGACAGCCTCGTCCATATCTCTCCCTTCGAGCCGACCGAGGCGCTTTTCTCCTTCGCCTGCAGGAAAAAGGACGAAGAGACGGTCTTCGTGCACGGCTACTTCAATTTCAGCGCCCGCGGGCTTCAGGAATGGCTGGCGCTGAAGCACGGCCGGGACGCCGCGAGCTTCCAGCGGATGTCGGCCTTCATCGCGCAGGCGCAGACCGCGGCCCCCGAGGCGGCGCTGCCCCATCTCGCCGACGCGATCCTCGCGCGCCTGCGATAAAGGAACCCGAGCGGGCGCCGACGAGAGCCTTCTGCAATTCGGTGGAATTGGCCAGCCGAGGCAAGCGAGATCGCCATGGCGCAACCCCCATCCCGAAGGCGAAAAGCGCCGGAACCAGCATCTCCACGCCGGCGAGGGCGTCTACGCCTGCGCCGATCCAGCACGAGAGTCTCAGCCGGCGGACGGCGCCGTCCATCGCCGGCCGTCAGGCGGTCGGCAGCTTGTAGCCCTTGAACGTCTCTCTGAGCTTCAGCTTGTTGATCTTGCCGGTCGCGGTGTGGGGGATTTCCTTCACCACCTGGATGTCGTCGGGCATCCACCATTTGGCGATTTTCGGCCTCAGGAAGTCGAGCACCTCCTCCGGCTTCGGCTGATGGCCTTCCTTCGGCACGACGACGAGCAGCGGCCGCTCGTCCCATTTCGGATGGGCGACGCCGATGACCGCGGCCTCGGCGACGTCGGGATGGCCGACGGCGAGATTCTCGATGTCGATGGTCGAGATCCACTCCCCGCCCGACTTGATGACGTCCTTGGCCCGGTCGGTGATCTGCATGAACCCGTCGGGATCGATGGTGGCGACGTCGCCGGTGTCGAAGAAGCCGTTGTCGTCGAGGAGCTTGCCGCCCTCGTCGCGGAAATAGGTCTCGACGACGGCGAAGCCCTTCACTTTGAGCCGCCCGAAGCGCTTGCCGTCCCACGGCAGGTCGTTGTTGTCGTCGTCGACGATCTTCATCTCGACGCCGAACGGCGCCCAGCCCTGTTTGCGCTGGAGCGCCAGCTTCTCCTCATGCGAGAGGGACATCTGGCTCGGCTTGATCGAGCATACCGTGCCGAGCGGGCTCATTTCCGTCATGCCCCAGGCGTGGCGCACCTCGACGCCGTAATCGTCCTGGAAGGCGCGGATCACGTCGGGCGGGCAGGCCGAGCCGCCAATGACGACGAGCTTGAGCGTCGAGAGCCGCTTGCCCTCCTTGCGCAGGTAATGCAGCAGTCCGAGCCAGACCGTCGGCACGGCGGCCGACATCGTCACCTTTTCCGTTTCCAGAATGTCGTAGACCGAGGCGCCGTCGAGCTTCGCCCCCGGCATCACCATCCGCGCCCCGCGAACGAGGCAGGCAAGGGCAAGGCCCCAGGAATTGGCGTGGAACATCGGCACGACCGGCAGAACCGTATCGCAGGCGGTCAGCGTGAGGGTTTCGGGGCCGGTCGCCATCAGCGAATGCAGGATGTTCGAGCGATGCGAGTAGAGGACGCCCTTCGGATTGCCGGTTGTGCCCGAGGTGTAGCAGAGGCCGGCCGCCGTGCGCTCGTCGAACTCCTTCCAGCGGAAGTCTGCGTCGACTTCGTTCAGCCAGTCCTCGTAGGCGACCGCGTTCTTGAGCGTGGTCGCCGGCATGTGGGCCGCGTCGGTCAGCACGACGTAACGCTCGACGGTCGGCAGATGGCCGGCGATCGCCTCGAGCAGCGGCACGAAGGTGAGGTCGGTCATGACGACCCGGTCTTCGGCGTGGTTGACGATCCAGGCGATCTGCTCGGGAAAGAGGCGCGGATTGACGGTGTGATAGATCGCTCCGACCCCCGTGATCCCGTACCAGGCTTCGAGGTGGCGGAAGCCGTTCCAGGCGAGGGTGGCGACCCGGTCGCCGAGCCTGATCCCGTCGCGTTCGAGCCGTTTGGCTGCTTTCAGCGCCCGGTTGCGAACCTCGCGATAGTTCGTGCGGTGCATCGGGCCCTCGACCATGCGCGAGGCGACTTCCCGATCCGGGAACTCGATCGCGGCGAAATCGATGATTTTGTGCATCAGCAGGGGCCATTCCTGCATCTTTCCGAACATGGCTTTCCTCCCAATCTCGCGGGCGCGGGCGCTTGATCGCGGCGCACGGATCGTTCATGTCATTACTTTGGCGCACCAGGCGCCGCTTTGCAATCGCGCGGCGGAATTCGCGCGCCCCGCCAGACGTGTGCGCGGTCACGAGACGTTGACAAGGAGGGCGCCGGATGCCCGATCGGAACAACCCCGTGCGCTCGGTTCGCGTCTGGTTCCGCCTGATCCGCCTCGAGGCGCGCATGCAGGCGGCGGTCGGCGAGCGGCTGCGCCAGATCGGGGTCTCGATCCCGCAATGCGACGTTCTGACGACGCTGAGCGAGGCGGAGGGCGTCAGCCAGCAGGAGCTCGCCCAGCGGCTCTATGTCACCAAGGGCAACATTTCCGGCCTCCTCGACCGGCTGGAGACTGCCGGCTTCGTCCAGCGCCGCCTGAGCGCGTCCGACCGGCGCCAGCATTCGATCCATCTGACGGAGAAAGGCCGGACGACCGCCGAGAGGGCGATCGCCGTCCAGATGAAGTGGATCGCGTCGACGCTCGGGCGCATGAGCGAAGCCGATCTCGAGGCGCTGGAGACGCGGCTCGTCGCGCTGCGCGACATCGTGCGGGAGCAGGAGAAGCCGGCGACTGAGAGGGCGGCGCGCGGTTGAGGGTTAGATTACCGGTCCAGCCCGCTCATCAGCAGATATTTGATCTCGACGGGCCTCCGGTGTGGGAGGCCTTATAGTTAGGCCGACGATCCCGATCGGCTGGGGCGACGTCTCGACCGCCTTCCATTCGACCGGCATTCCGAACATCGAAGTCCACCTCCAGGCCGCGCCGGCTCTGAACGCCCTCGCATTGACCCCGGGGTTTTTGCGGTCGCTTCTGGCGCTTTCGCCCGCCCAGCAGGTCTTGAAGGCCCTCGTCGACCGTCAGCCGGAAGGACCGAGCGACGAGGCGCGGCGCGAGGGGCGGGCCGTCCTGGTCGGCGCCGCGCGGAACGAAAAGGGCGAAACCGTCCGCACGCGC
>CAWDTW010000080.1:0-33116 GCA_963805295.1 uncultured Alphaproteobacteria bacterium
TCCTCCCCGGCGGTTTGCTGGTCACGTCGTAGACTACCCGGTTGACGCCCTTGACCTCGTTGATGATGCGGGTCACTGCTCCGATGGTGAAGCGGGCTTGGCGAGCCAACCCACATAAGTGAGATATAGCCCAATCGCGATCCAACGTGATGCGCCTCGCGTCACGCAGAATGTCGTCGATCAGACGATCGCCGTAGCCGATCCCTGGGGATTGCAATTCGATAGACCGCAAGCGCTGCGCGGCCCGGATTGATATATGTCAATCGCTGAACTAAATTGCCATATATGGAAAAGACTCAGATTTATCTCCGCAAGGAGGAACTCGAAGCGCTGCGCGCCGCCGCCCGGCGAACAGGGCGCAGCATGGCGGAGGTGGTCCGCGACGCTATCCGGAAGGTCGTGCTCAAGCCTTCCGGCGGCGGATTTGTGGCGATTTGGGACGGCGAACCGAAGCGCTCGTCGATCGAGCACGACAGCGTCCATGACGAGCGCTGATGCGCCAGGGCGAGGCTGTTTTCATCGACAGCGGAGCGTGGATCGCCCTCGCGCTCGCCCGTGATCCGCTCCACGGCTCCGCGCGGGAGCAGTGGGACATTCTGCAGGGCGCCGGCGCCAAACTTCACACTTCCGTTCCCGTCGTCATCGAAACCTTCACGTTCCTTGATCGGAACGCGAACCGCGAGGTCGCGCTGGCGTGGAAGGCCGCTGTCTACAAGCGAGGGGCGGTGAAAATCCTTCCTTGCGAATTGCGCGATCTCGAACAGGCGTGGACCTACTTTCGCCGCCCGGACCTGCACAAGCTCTCCGCGGTCGATGCGACGAGCTTCGCGATCATGAAGCGAGCGACGATCAGGCTCGCCTACGCATTCGATCATCACTTCGTCATGGCCGGGTTTCGGCTCGTCGGGTAGCGACGCTGAGGCGCCGCTCATCAGTGACTGGGTCGTCGATCACTCGATGGCCTCTGCCACCGGATTGCTCGACATCCGCCGCGCCCCGCGACTCGGTCCCAAGTCCGGATTGGCTTGTCTCATAGCCCCAGCTCGGTCAGGCCCGGATGGTCGTCCGGCCGACGGCCCTGCGGCCAACGAAACAGGCGTTCGGACTCGGCGATCCGCACGTCGTTGATGCTGGCGTGGCGCTCGGCCATGGTGCCGTCGGCGTCGAACAGCCAATTCTCATTGCCGTGACTGCGCCACCACTGCCCGTCGGCGTCGTGCGATTCGTAGACGAAGCGCACCGCGATGCGGTTCTCGGTGAACGCCCACAGCTCCTTGATCAGTCGATAATCGAGTTCTCTCGCCCATTTGCGGGCGAGAAACGCGGCGATCGCCTCAGGGCCTGAGAAGAATTCGTCGCGGTTTCGCCAGCGGCTGTCGTGCGTGTAGGCGTTGGGAACACGCGCGGGGTCGCGCGTGTTCCACGCGTCCTCCGCCGCGCGCACTTTCTGAATGGCGGTCTCGCGCGTGAACGGCGGAACAGGCGGTCGCTGGGTCATTGGCGGCTCCTGGACGGCTCGGCGAGCGCTGGGCCTGCGAAGGGGATCGTCGAAGAGACCCCATTCTGCCCTACACAGGCCGAGCGCGATAGCGCCGCGTCCACCGGTCCGCCCTCACTCCCTCGATCGTCCCCGGCGGCTGGCTCGTCACGTCGTAGACCACCCGGTTCACCCCCTTGACCTCGTTGATGATGCGGGTCGCGGTGCGCGCCAGGAAACTCATGTCGTAGGGTAGAAGCCGGCGGTCATGCCGTCGACTGCCGCGCCGGCGCGCAGCGCGACGACAGAATCGTAGGTGCGCCCGTCGCCCATCACGCCGAACGCGCGCTGACGTCAACCGGAGGACGTTCATCGAGCCGGCTTATTTCAGGCAGACCGTGCAAAACTCAACGCAAGACTCCGTACGGTCGCGCAGAGAACCGATTTTCGCGATTTTTTCTGCCCCGCGCGGCTACAGGCCGCGAAATTAGGGCACCAGGGAACGAGTCGCGGAGTTTTCGCACGGTCTGCAGGAAATATGCAAGCGTCACAGTAATTCCTTTTTGAAGCGCCTGGCCTCAGGATGACTTGCTCAATTGCTGCAGGCGTTCGGCAAGCTCTGTGTCGGTGGGGGGCACGCCAGGCTCGTTGAACACGTCGAACGTGCGCGCCGACGCGGCGGGCGCGTCGGCCGCCGCAATCAGAGCGCGGGCGAAATCCGCCCGGGCAACGCGGCGAAGCACCGAGAGGCGGTGGATCGGCGGCGTGATGCAAACGTCGGCGCGCCCGCCGGGCTCGTCGGTCAGGATCCCGCCCCGGCCGATGCTCCAGTCGAGTCCGCTGTTCCGCAGATATGCGTCGCGGTCACGCTGGTTGCGTTGGAGGTCGCCCTTGATGGCGTTGAGCAGCCGGCCCGTGAAGGATGGGAGCTCGGACCCCATGCCGGACAGGAGAACGAACCGGCCGGTGAACGCCGCCGCCTTGGCGGCCTCGACGACGTTCACCAGACCCTCATATGTCACCGCGCGGATCTGGCTTGCCGGCTTGAAGAAGCCGCGACCGCCAACTCCGCCGGTGATGTCCACGGCGAAGAAAATCGCGCGACACGCGCCCAGCCCCGCCGCTCGGAGCGAGCCGGGGTCGGTGACGTCGCCAGCGCGAATCTCGGCCGCGGCCGGAAGCAGATCGCGCGCTTTCGCCGGATCACGGGCGACGCCCAGGACCGGCGTTCGTCGCTCCGCGAGCTGGCGAGCGATCTGCAGCCCGGTTCCGCGGGTGCAGCCGATAACGCAGTAGGGAGCCGTCATGCCGTTGTCTCCGAAATCTTAGCCAAATGGCTGTAATGGCCAGTTCAGTCGAGGAACAATGCGACCTCGCCGCGTCCAGCTTCTAAGGAATATCCACGTAAGCAATGCCGGATAGGTTTCCCTGCGCGGCGAGCAACGTCTTCTTGTTCGAGCCGTCGAGATTGACGCTATAGACGCTGCCGGCGAAATCGGTGACGAACATCCGACGTCCCTTGAGGTCCAGCGCCAAACCGATCCCTTCCATCAAACGGGATAAAACGATCTCAGGATCCTCGCGCTTCCCCGGCGCATCCATAGGCGCCCGACTGACGGTGTTGCCTCGCGGTGGATCGCCCCGATCGGTCCAGTATATCATCCGGTTGGCGATATCGAGGTCCCAGGTCGATCGGTTCAGGGAGGTCGTCGTAGAGGAGTTCGATATCTTTGCGGTTGGCGGCCGTCTGGCCCTGCGGGATCGAGATATTCGCCCGAAAAAGGCGGCCCTGCCCGCCTTTGGCGGGTCCCTTTTGGGTCCAGTAGATCTTGCCCCCGTGGGCGTCGACGGCAATGTCAACGCACCATTTCCTCGCGTCCGGCCCCGGGCGCGGATCGCCGCCGCTCGTATCGATCAGGGTCTCCATCTGCGATCCGTCGAGGTTCGACCGCATCACACGCATGCCTTCTCGCTCACACCAGTAGAGCCTGCCGTTTTTCCTATCGAGTTGGAGCTGCTTCGGTGCGCACGCGCCGCCTGGCGGAACGATGGCGACCATGTTTTGGCCGTCGAGATCTGAGCTGAAAATGGATCCGGCCTGCTTTTTCGGATTCCCCATGTTGGTCCAATAGAGACGGCCGGCGGCAGTATCAACCGCCAGTCCGTCAGGCAGTTTTCGTCCCTCGCTTACGATGGTTTTCAAATCGGACCCGTCGGGATTCGCGGATAGGATACGGCCTCCGCTGAGATCCAGAAAGAACAAGCGCTCCGACGTGGTCGCGGCTGGAGCGTGCGCGTTTTGCATCGCACACATGCTCAGTTCTCCTCAATTCTGATAACGCTCGCCTCGCGTTTCGCTGCTTCGCCGGACGCTTCCGGTCTGCGCGCTTTCAGGCGACTGCGTTGTCAAACGACTGGCTCGTCGACCCGGGCTTGGCCATCGGCGCGAGCGCGAAGCGTGCGCCCTAGAATTGCGCCTAAGGCTTCGGCCAACGTCTCCGCTGCGTTGGCCGCCGCGCCGGCGCTCCGCCAGGCGACAACCCGATCGGGCCGCACCAGGACGGCGCCTTTCTCCGTAATGCCGCGAAACTGGGCCCAGGCGAAGCGCGGGTCGAACAGGTCGCCGTCGATATGGCCGATCCGGACAGCATCGACAGGCAGATCGTTGGCGGCCGCGACCGTGGCGGCGGCTGCGCACCAGTCCTGCCCGTCTTCGCCGGCGATGAGCAGGAAACGGCCGGGCGCGACGAGATCCTTCAGCGGCCGGCGCTTGCCCGACTCGTCGTCGATCCAGGCGTGCGGCAGCGGGCTCCCCGGGCGCGTGCTCGGCTCGTAGAGGCGGACATCGTCGATCGGCTGGGGCTCGGGCGACCCGTCGGGAACGACGGCCGTCGAAGAATAGCGATAGCCGTATTCCACGTTCAGCTCGTTCGCTTCCATGCTGATTTGCCGGATCGCGCGCAACGCTCCGCGACGATGCTCGGCGTCCTCGGGCTTGCCGCTCCAGATCCGCTTCAATTGCGCCCAATTGGCGTCCGGCTTGGCGGCCGGGTTCAATCCGAACGCGCGTCCCGCTTCGAGATGCGCCATCGAATTCTCCATCGAGCGCTGGATGTTGCGCGCGTCCACGGGGCGACGCTCCGCCTCGTAGCTGTCGAGCAGCGTCTCGCCCGCCTGCCCCTTGAGAACGGCCGCGATCTTCCAGCAGATATTTTGTGAGTCCTGTATTCCGCTCGTCAGGCCCAGACCCCCGGTGGGCGGATGGCGATGCGCCGCGTCGCCGACCAGGAAGACCCGTCCCTCGCGGAACTTCTTTGCCAGCACCCCCTCCACCGCCCAGCGCGTGATCTTGTGGACCTTCATCGGCAGATCGCCGATGCCGAGCGCAGCGCGCATGTTCTCTTCGATCTGCTTGTCCGTCAGAGTCTTCGGGCCTTCGCCCTGATAGCTGACGTGGAAGACCCACTCCTCGCTATCCGGACCCCAATGGTCTGGCCCCATCGGCACGAGCACAGCCAACTCGCTGATGGCGGGACACCAGATCCAGCGAATGAGCACGTCCGGGTCCGGCGCAAGCTTCGACAGGTCGGCCGAGACATGCGCGGTAGCCGTCTGGAAGAGGACGCCAAGGCTCTCAATGTCGATGCCGACCATCTTGGGGATGGTGCGACCGCCGTCACAACCGAGGACGTACCGGCTCCTCACCGTGTACTCTTCGCCGGTGTCATGGTTCTTGATCTGCGCCGTTACGCCATCGCCGTCCTGCTCCAGCCCGATGAGCTCATGATGAAACCGGACCTTGCCCGGATTGAGCTCCTCGGCGCGCGCCTTCATAAGCGGTTCGAGGCGAATTTGCGGGAGATTGGCGCTGCGGCAGGAGCTGGCCTGCAGCCAGTTGAGATTTTCATATCCGCAACCCCAGGACTCGACCTTGGTGATCAGCCGGCCGAAATCCGGGTCCTCGCCGGTGAAGCCCGCATACCAGCCCATGTAGCGCATATTCTCGGCGGGGGTGCTCTTGGCAAAGATTGGGTCGGCGACGCCGACGTCGCCGAGGATCTCCATGGTGCGCTGATTGAGCACGTGCGCCTTGGGCAGGATCGAGGTGCTGGGCAGCGCGGATACGAGAAGGTGCTCGACGCCGAGCGTCGACAGCAGCATCGAACAGGTCAGGCCGGCGCCTCCGCCGCCCACGATCAAAACTGGCGTTTCATTCGTCATGGACTTTTTTCCTCACACTTTTTTCTGGACCCGGCCTACCTGTTGGCGAGCGGGGTCGCTTGTTGCTCGCTCATGAACTGCGAGAATTGCCAGGCCGGCGCTATCCGTTCAGCCTGCAGCGAGGTTGAAGCCGAACTCGGCTCCCCAGGCGTTCAGTTCGTTGATCGCCCAGCTTCTGGGCTTCATCGGATAATGTTCGTGCCACGGCCGGGGCTCGCACATGCCGAGTTCGGGGATGAACGCGTCCATCTCGGTGTAGAACTCGACCATCACCTTGTCGGGGTCGTGGTGATAGGACGCCAGGTTGTGGCCCGCCCCGTGTCGCGACGGGCCCCACAGCAGAGAGACGCCGTTGCCGCGCAGCGCGTCCGCGGCAAGCGCGTGGCAGGCGTTGTCCCGTAGCTCGAAGGCGATATGGTGGACCCGAAATTGCGGCGCCTTCACGATGTTCACCACGTGGTGTTCGCGGTTACAGGTGAGGAAGTTTGCGATTCCCAGGATGTCGTCAGTGAACCAGAAGCCGAGAAAGTCCTTGAAGAACGCGATCAGCTTATCGCCCTCGGCGGAGATGATCGCCACGTGGCCGAGACGCAGCGGCGACGCGCCCCCCTGCTTGAAGCCGGGCGCAGGCGCTTCCATCGCGCTGTAGAACTGGATGACGACGCCGCCCGGCGCCTCGACCTCGACCAGCTCGGCTATGCCGGGTTGACTGTCGGTCTTGACTGTGGCGGCGAGGCCATGCTCGCGCGCCTCGCGAGCGAAGTCGGCAATCGAGATGTGGGGCTTCAGGTGAAAGCCGACATGGAGCAGCGCCTTCTCTTTGGCCGGGCGCAACACCAGATCATGATGGTTGTAGCCGATCGAAAGGTAGACTGACCCGTCGTCTCCCCGAGCGACCTCGGTCATGCCGAGATTCTGGAGATAGTGATCCTTCGTGCGCTGGATGTCCGGCGTCCCCAGCGCGACATATCCGAGCTGGAACACCTTGGGATCGAATTTCTTCTGCATCGTTTCCTCCTGGTCGAGGGTGTTAGATTGCGCTCGTCAGACGACCCGCTGCCGCTGGGAGCCGAGAATGCCGCCGTCGAGTTCGACGACGTCGCCGGGCTTAAGAAACTGCGGCGGCTTCATGCCCGCGCCCACGCCCTCCGGCGTGCCCGTGACGACGACGTCGCCCGGCAGGAGCGTCATGAACTGGCTCAGATGCGAGAGGATCTCGGCGACGGGGAAGATCATGTCGCTCGTATTGCTCTTCTGCTTGACAGCGCCGTTGACGGCGAGGGTGAGCGGAATCGCCTGCGGGTCGGGGATCTCGTCGGCCGTCACCAGCCAAGGTCCGAGCGGACCGAAGGTATCGAAGCTCTTGCCCTTGACCCACTGGCCGCTGCGGTTGGCTTGCCAGTCCCGCTCCGACACGTCGTTTGCCAGACAATAGCCGGCGACATGGGACAGCGCGTCCGCGCGACTGACGCGCTGCGCTTTGACTCCCACGACGAAGGCCAGCTCCACCTCCCAATCCATCGTCTTGGCGCCCTCCGGCTGCACGAGGTCGTCGTTCGAACCCTGGATGCAGGTGATCGCCTTGTTGAACACAACTGGGTCCTTGGGGATCGGCATGCCCGATTCGGCGGCGTGCTTCCGGTAGTTGAGCCCGATCGCAACGAACTGGCGCACGCCGGAAACGGGCGCGCCAAGCCGCGTCCCTTCCGGAACGACAGGCATCTTTTCGAGGTCGATCGCTGCAATCGCCTGCAGCTTTTCCGGTGCGAGCCAGTCGGGCGTGATGTCAGGAACGAGCAGCGACAGGTCGCGCTTGACGCCCCTCGCGTCGAGAGCGCTGGCCCGTTCTGAACCTACAGCGCCATGCCGGAAAAGCTTCATCCACTCCTCCCTTGCCGCATAAAATCGATTTAGTGCATGAAAATCGATTTAAGTATCTCTTCTCGGCTTGTCAACACAAAAATCGGTTTAATTGGCCGGCAGCCTTTTTCTGAAGCCTTGTCCGGCTTAGCCTCCTTCGCCATATCAGCGGCCTTCGCGAGCGATTTCGCGATTCGGCCTTAAGATTGGCGGATTGGGAAATGCGGCGGTCAAGCTCGGAAGGCGAAGCGACGACATCAGAAGCGGCGACATCAGATGAGCGCAAAAACCCAGTCCGAGCGCATGTTCGAGAGGCTTCGCGACGACATCCTCGCATGCCGGCTCATGCCCGGCAGCAAGCTCCGCATCAACGACATCGCCGGATCGTCCGAGGTCAGCCTCGGCGTCGTGCGCGAGGCGCTTTCGCGACTCGGGGCTGAAGGCCTCGTCATCGCGGAATTGCAGAAGGGATATCGAGTAGCTCCCCTTTCGACGGAAGACCTACTCGACCTGACCGAGGCCCGAGTTGAGATTGAGCGGCTCGCCCTCCGCCGTTCGATCGCCCGAGGCGAACTCGAGTGGGAGACGGATCTGGTCGCCGCGTGGCACCGGCTCTCCAAGATCTCGGAACGACTGCCCGACGACCCAAGCGTTTTGGATCATTGGCCTGCCGCTCATGCGGGATTCCATGCCGCGCTGGTCGACGCCTGCGGTTCGAACACGCTCCTTCAGGTCCGCTCGCAGCTCTACCAGAAGAGCGAACGATACCGCCGCTATTCCGGCGTCGTGGACAGCGAGCGCGATATTCTCGCCGAGCATCGCCAGATCTTTGAGGCGACAATTGCCCGGGACAGCCAAACCGCCGCAGCGGCGATCGCCGAACATCTTTATCTGACCGCCAAGATCATCGTCGCCTCATTCAGGCTCGATGAGTTCGGGGACAAGGCAAGACGGGAGAAGACCGGCTAGGCTAGGCCCACAAACGCATCTGCGGGCGCCAGAGGCGAACGGTCGCATTCTGTTTGCCCGATCGTCCACATAAGGACGGGAGCTGCGGTACCCTTGGACTTTGACGAAGGATCGAACCGCATGCCCGGCCTCGTCGCGCTTCCGAACGCCGCCCGCACTCTCCCCCGGCCCGCTCGACCGAGCGGCCAGCCGTCGCGGCATGGAGGGCGGCGTCCCCTGCCCTCGCGGTTCGGCAGGCCCGCGCAAAACGGCCGGAAATCCTGCCGCAAGCGGTTGAAAAGATTGAATCCGCGCCCGGAAATGGCGCATGCGCTTTGGTGACGCGGCCGCTGGCCGCGTCAGGCACGCTCAGCGAGCGCGGCGCCAATCGGAGCGCAAGAGTTGCAGATTTTGGCGCCCAACCCCTTGAGAACGCTTGCCCGACGACGGATTTGCCCGCCGCCGCCCAAAGGCCCCCTCACTCCCACTCGATCGTCCCCGGCGGCTTGCTCGTCACGTCGTACACCACCCGGTTCACGCCCCTGACCTCATTGATGATGCGGGTCGCGGTTCTCGCCAGGAAGCTCATATCGAACGGAAAAAAGTCCGCCGTCATGCCGTCGACCGAGGTGACGGCGCGGAGCGCGACGACGGAATCGTAGGTGCGCCCGTCGCCCATCACCCCCACGGTGCGCACCGGCAACAGCACCGCAAAGGCCTGCCAGATTTTGTCGTAGAGGCCGCTTTTGCGGATCTCGTCGAGATAGATCGCGTCGGCCCTGCGCAGAATCTCGAGCTTTTCCCGCGTGACCTCGCCGGGGCAGCGGACGGCGAGGCCGGGGCCCGGGAACGGGTGGCGGCCGACGAAGTTTTGCGGCAGGCCGAGCTCGCGCCCCAAGGCCCGCACCTCGTCCTTGAACAGTTCGCGCAACGGCTCGACGAGCTTCATGGGCATGCGTTCGGGCAGGCCGCCGACGTTGTGGTGGCTCTTGATCGTCACCGACGGTCCGCCGGTGAAGGACACGCTCTCGATCACGTCGGGGTAGAGGGTGCCCTGCGCCAGAAACTCGACCGGTCCCTTGCCGTCGGTCGCGATGCGGCGCGCCTCGGCCTCGAACGTCTCGATGAACAGTTTTCCGATCGTCTTGCGCTTCGCCTCCGGCTCGTCGAGCCCGTTGAGCGCGCCCAAGAATTCCTCCGCAGCGTCGACATGGACGAGCGGAATGTTGAAATGGCCGCGGAAGAGTTTCACCACCTCCTCCGCCTCGCCCTGGCGCATAAAACCGTGGTCGACGAAGACGCAAGTGAGCTGATCGCCGATCGCCTCGTGGATGAGCACCGCCGCGACCGCCGAATCGACGCCGCCTGAGAGCCCGCAGAGGACGCGCGCCTTGCCGACTTTCGCGCGGATGCGAGAAATCTCCTCCTCCCGAAAGGCGGCCATCGTCCAGTCGCCCTCGAGGCCAGCCACTTCATGCAGGAAATTGGCGATCAGCTTCGCCCCGTCCGGCGTGTGGACCACCTCGGGGTGGAACATGGTCGTGTAATAGCGCCGCTTCTCGTCGGCGGCGACGGCGTAGGGAGCGTTCTCCGACACCGCGTAGACGCGAAAACCCTCGGGCAGGCGCGTCACCCGGTCGCCGTGGCTCATCCAGACGGGATAGCGCTCGCCGGCTTCCCAGACGCCGTCGAAGAGAGCGCAGGATTTGAGGATTTCGACGTCGGCGCGGCCGAATTCCGCCGCATGCCCGCTTTCGACCCTGCCCCCGAGCTGCGCGCAGAGCGTCTGCTGGCCGTAGCAGATGGCGAGGATCGGAACGCCGCTGGCGACGATCGATTCGGGGGCGCGCGGGCTGCCGGCTTGCGGCACCGAGGCCGGGCCGCCGGAAAGAATCACCCCCTTGGGCTTCAGCCGCTCGAACGCCTCGCCCGCCTTCATGAACGGGTGGATTTCGCAATAGACGCCGGCCTCGCGCACGCGCCGGGCGATCAATTGCGTGACCTGGGAGCCGAAGTCGACGATGAGGACGAGGTCGTGATGCATCGCCCTCCTTTGGCCGAAAGCGCGCGGGGGCGCAACAGTGGGCAAGCTCTCGACGATCGTTAGGTTTGCGCTCAGATCCAGATGTCGTTTTGCGCCGTCCGGTCGCCGCCGGCGTCGCCTGTATTGGGAACGCCGCGGGGCTCGATCAACAAGAGCTTCACCTCCCGCTCGGCGAAGGGCTTGTGCTCCATTCCTTTCGGCACGACGAACATCTCGCCGGCGCCGAGCGTGACTGCGCCGTGCCTGAAGTCGATCCGCAATTCGCCGTCGAGGACGAAAAACGTCTCGTCGGTGTCGGGATGGCTGTGCCAGACGAAATCGCCTTCGAGACGGACGATCTTGAACTGGGTGTCGTTCATCTCCGCAACCACTCTGGGCTGCCGCGTCTCCGAAAGACGCTCGAATTTTTCTTTGAGTCGAATCGGACGAAGGAACTCGCTGCTCTTGGATTGCATGACCGGCTCCCAAAGCGATTGTCGCCAATGCCGACGACGTCTTCGTTCACGCCTCCTTCGCCGCCGCGATCAGCGCGTCGAGCGACTCCTTCAGCCGCCGCGCGCAGGCCCCGTCCGCAAGAATGTCGGCGGCAGTGACGGTCTTGCCCGTCAGCGGCAGGGTGACGGAGGCCTCGGGCGCGAAGCGCGCGGCCATGGCGGCGAGAATCTCGCGCAAATTCGCCTGGGCGTGATAGGCGCGGGGCGAAGCGTTGATGAGGACGACCGGCTTGCCCGCGAAAGTCTCGCTCGCGACCAGCCAGTCGAGCGCGTTCTTGAAGACGCCGGGAAGCCCATGGGCGTATTCGGGCGCCGCGACGACGACGGCGTCGCTCGCGCCGACCAGCGCGCGAAAGGTCTCCACCGGTTCGGGCATCGGCCTGTCTTCGACGTCGTCGTCCGGGTTGAACGGCGGCAGCTTGGCGAGGTCCCGATAGACGAGCACCCGCACGCCCTCGGGGGCGAGGCGCGCCAGCGCCTCGAGCGCCGCCGTGTTGGTGGAGGCCTTGCGAAGGCTGCCTGAGATCGCGAGCACGCGCATTGGTGGGTTCCGAGATGGGGGTTGATCGAGCCGTCGACGATTCCCAAGAAGAATCGCGAGAGCTTGGCCCTGTTAAGAGCCGGCGTCGAGGCGCCGGCGCAATTCGACTAAAGCATGATGCGATTTGGTAGAATCGAATGCTTTGGGGTCGTTGTCATCGGGGCGCGCCATTATGGATGAAAATGGTGGCTGCGCCGCACCCTCGAACCCATGCGCATACCGCACAACGCCGCCCGATCCGCCCTGTCCGCTAGGGTTCGTCGCCCGGCCAGACGACCGGCCGCTCCATGATCTCCGCGTAGTCGAACGGGCGCGCGGCCGGGAACGCGTGGAGCGGCAGGCCGGTTTCGCTTGCAGCTTCCACGCCCGCGTCTTCGTAAGCCGCGGTCAGGGCGTCGTCGAGCTGGCTCTTCAGGCCCGGGCTTCTTCGCAGCTGGCGCTGCGCTCGTCGTCTGTGTTCGAGGATCGACAAAGTCCACGAGCGGCTGCGCCGGTCGGGCTGATGATCCCATTTGAGAAGGTGCAGCATCAGCACCCGCAAGGCGGTTTCGAGCCGGTGATATCCCTCCTCGCCCACGTCGTCGATCTCCTCGGCGATGGCGGCGGGGTCGATTTCCGAGAGCCGGCCGGCGCGCAACAGTTCGGCCTGGCGCACGGCCCAGGAATAGAGATCGGCCTCCTTCGTCGGCGGCCCGACCTTGTCCCGGGGGGCGTTCCGGCCCATGGCTTGGCTCCCTCGGGCTCAGCTCAGCGCGACGTTGAGCGCGCTTTCCGGCAGTTCCTGTCCGAAGCAGCGCTGGTAGAATTCCGCCACCAGCGTGCGTTCGAGCTCGTCGCACTTGTTGAGGAAGGTGAGACGGAAGGCGAAGCCGATGTCCTTGAAGATCTCGGCGTTTTCGGCCCAGGTGATGACGGTGCGCGGGCTCATCACGGTCGAGAGGTCGCCGTTGACGAAGGCGTTGCGGGTCAAGTCCGCCACCCGCACCATCTTGTTGACGATGTCGCGCCCGTCCTTGCGCACGCGATGGGCGGGCGATTTCGCCAGCACGATGTCGACTTCCTTGTCGTGCGGCAGGTAGTTGAGGGTGGCGACGATCGACCAGCGGTCCATCTGGCCCTGGTTGATCTGCTGCGTGCCGTGGTAGAGGCCCGACGTGTCGCCGAGCCCGACCGTGTTGGCGGTGGCGAAGAGACGAAAGGCCGGATGCGGGCGGATGACCTTCCGCTGATCCAAAAGCGTCAGACGGCCGGACACTTCCAGCACGCGCTGGATGACGAACATCACGTCGGGCCGGCCGGCGTCGTACTCGTCGAAGCAGAGCGCGATGTTGTTCTGCAGCGCCCAGGGCAGCATGCCGTCGCGAAATTCCGTCACCTGCTTGCCGTCCTGCAGCACGATCGCGTCCTTGCCGACGAGATCGATGCGCGAGACGTGGCTGTCGAGGTTGATGCGCACGCAAGGCCAGTTGAGGCGGGCGGCCACCTGCTCGATGTGGGTCGACTTGCCGGTGCCGTGGTAGCCGGTGATCATGACGCGGCGGTTGAAGGCGAAGCCGGCGAGAATGGCGAGCGTGGTGTCGCGGTCGAACAGGTAGTCCGGGTCGAGATCCGGGACGTGCTCTTCGGCCTCCGTATAGGCCGGCGCCTCCATGTCCGAATCGATGCGGAACGCCTTGCGCACCGAAATGCGCGTGTCCGGAAGACCGGGCGTGGCTTCGGCCGCTGTCGGCGTCTGTCTTGAATTCATGAAACCTCCACGCTCTTGGCCCCGAGCGGGACAAGAACGGCTCTCTCATACTCGAATTCCCGCCCGCGGCAAAAGCCTGCCGCTCACCTTGGCGCGGGCCGGTGGGACTGCGCTTCAAACCAGTTTGTTGGCGCGGAGATAGTTATAGGCCTGAATGATCTCGCGCAATTTGTCTTCCGACGACCGGTCGCCGCCGTTGGCGTCCGGATGGTGGCGTTTGACCAGGTCCTTGTAGCGGGTCTTGATCTTCGCCTGGGTGGCCTCGCCGTTGAGTTCGAGCGTCATCAGCGCCTTCAGCGCGAGCGCGTTGTAGCGCGGCGGCGCCTCGGGCTGAGCCTTGCCGCGCACGCCCCGGCGGCGCGCCGCGCGCGCCTCCGCGAACACCGTTTCGTCGACGTGGCTCGCCGCCGCCCGCGCGCCGAGCTTCCAGGTCGGACGGTGGCCGATCGCGTCGGCCTGGCGGAACTTCGCCATCAACTCGTCGTCCATGCCGCGGAAATAATCGTAGGAGGCGTTGTACTCCCGCACGTGGTCCTTGCAGAATGAAAAATACTCGCCCTCGCGGTCGCGACCCTTCGGGGCGCGGTACATGCCTTCGGCCTGGCAACCGGGATGGCTGCACGGGGTCTTGGCTTCGGCCTTTTCGGGCGCGCGCTCGATCGGCTTGACCCGGATGCGATCGAAGAGACGAGAATTCAAACTCATGCCCTGACCTTTATGGCGGCTGCGGTCGCCCGACAACCCCCTCCCCGCTCGGAGCGCCGACCCCGCGGAGCGGGCGGTGAAAAACGCATTCACGCGAAAATCCCTGCTAGGCTATCTAGTGTCGATGGACGCTGAACGGGAGTGCTGGTCGTGACCATGCAGGAAAGAATTGTCGCGCGTTTGACGGAGGCGCTCGATCCGACGACGCTCGACGTCGTCGACGAATCCGACCGGCACGCGGGCCACGCCGGCGTGCGCCATTCGGGCGCGCGCGGGGGCGGCGGCACCCATTACCGGGTGCGAATCGTCTCGGGGAAATTCGCGGGTCTGAACCGGGTCGCGCGACATCGGCTCGTCTATGGGCTGCTGCCGGCCGAATTCGCCGACGGCTTGCACGCGCTCGCTCTCGACGCCAAGGCGCCTGGAGAGCCATGACGGCGCGCGACCGGGCCGAATCGTTCGGGCCCTACGCCTGCGCCCTGACGCCGGCGGAAGCCGAAGCCGCCGCCGCGCGTTTCGGCCTGCGCTCCGGGCTCCGCGGCGGGCTGACCGCAAGCCATCTGGCGCCGCTCGCGACCTTTATCCTCGCCATGCTGTTCGCCTCGATCCTGGCGCTGACCGGCTTCATCAGCCGGCGCGCGGGGGAGGCGACGGTCCTGCTCGCCGCCGCAGCCTTCATGATCCAGCGCATGGCGACCCACTGGCGCATCGAGCGGGCCCGCTCTGCCGGACGGGCCGCGATCGCAAGCCTCGAGGCCGAGGGGGCCCTGACGGCGACAATCGACGACGACGGCGTGACGCTTGCCGGCGGCGGGCGGCCGCGGCGGCTCGACTATGCCGATTGCGAGGAAGCCGAGGACGCCGGCGGCCTCATCTATCTCTGGCCGCGCGACGGCGCGCCGATCGTCCTGCCGGCCCGCGCGCTCGCCGACGGCGAGGCGGCGGGGCTTTTGGCCCGGATCAGGGGGCGAATTTCGGCAAGGACGTCGCGTTAGCGCCAAGACGCTCGTTTGCGCTCCTGACCGTCAAATGCGGTCACGGCAAGTTCCGCGAGAGGACGAGGGCGCGGACGCGCAGCAAGAACCCTAACGTGGACGCCCCGCCCATTGCATAGCGCTCGACCGCATTCCCCGACGCCAAATTGGCCGCGGTCTTGAGCGCCAGTTGGATGGCAAGAAATCCATTGAACCAACGGAACGGCGCCTGAGGCAAACCTCGGCCCAAATCGCCAGCTCTGACCAGCATCGTCGCGGCAGCCAGCACGAGATAGGCCCCAGCTCCCGCGCTAACCGCGCGCATGCCGGGCGAAAGTGTTTCGGCAGATCCTCCCCATGTCATCTGCCCGGCTGGCGCCCCCAAGGCGAGCGCGATCTGGAACGCGGCAAAAACCGCGCAGAAGACCGCCGCTCCCCTCGCGGCCCTATGACGACCAGTCGTTCCCGTCTGCACGGCGGCGCCTCCTCCTTGTCGGACTCGTTTCGCGTCGGCGTGGGCGCTATGCGTTTGATCTTATCCGCGAGCGCGATCATTGAAGGCCGCCCTCCCGCGAAGGCGATCGTTGGAACGCGCCTTCCGGCGCCGACGCGCGGGAGAGGCTACTGCGCCGCAGCGGGAGCGGGAGCGGCGGGGGCCGGCGCAACCGCCGCCGCGTCTGGCGATTTCGGTTTGGCCGGCGCGTCAGCCGGCTTCACCGGCGGGGCCGGCGGCGTTTTCAGCGCCAGATGCAGCGGCTTCTCGCCCTGGCCGACGGCGGCGTCGCGGCGCGGGGGCAGCGGAACGTCGGTCGGGATCGGCTGGTCGGGAACATAGGCCGTGACCGTCGGCTGCGCCGGCTCGTCCGGGCCGCCGAGATGCAGCCACTTCTTCACGTTCTGTGTGCTCGCGCCCCAGATGCTGGACGGTTCGGTCGCCGTCATCGCAGCGAGCGCGATCGTCTGCGACTGGGCGCCCGCCGCCGCCTGAACCGGCGCAGGCGCCGGAGCGTGCGCAGGCTCGCCGGTCGCCGCGGCGCGCTGCCTGGCGGCGTCGGCCGAGGCGACCTTCACCACCGCCGGCGCGGGCCTCGCCGCATCGTTCAATACGATCTCCTGCGGTCCGCCAGCGAGCGCGCCGGGATCGCTCGTGTCCTTATAGCCGGCGAAGACCGGGTTTTGCCCGCCATCGGCATAGACCGTCCGGATCGGCTTGACGCCGGAGGCCGCGAGTTCGGCGACCTTGGCGTCGTCCTTGGCCTCTTTGTCGGCGACCGCCGTCTCGATCTCATCGTCGTGTTGCAGCTCCGGACAAGGCGTGCTCGGAGAGACGGCGCCCTTCGCGGTCCCGCCGAACACGTAATGCCTGCCGCAGATGAGTACCGGGGGCTCCGTCTTGGCGACCTCGAAGTGGTCGGAGCCGTTCTTCAGCTCCTTCCAGAAGTCGATGTTGGGATCGAGCCGGTACTTCGCCATGTTCTCCGGCGTCATGTGGAACGGATAGGACTGCAACTGGATTTCACGCTGCCCGCCGCGGAAGGCGTCGCGGGCGATGGCGTAGATGTCGGCGACCTGTTCGTCGGTCATCGAGAAGCAGCCGGCCG
Source organism: uncultured Alphaproteobacteria bacterium (assembly GCA_963805295.1). GTDB lineage: Bacteria > Pseudomonadota > Alphaproteobacteria > Rhizobiales > Beijerinckiaceae > Roseiarcus. Next base: position 16,613 of record CAWDTW010000080.1, read on the forward strand.
ACGAGCAGACGCCGTGCACCATGACCGAACCGCCGGTGCGGCCATAGGCTCGGTCGTACGCGTTGGGATAGCCGACATTGAAGGCAAGGTAATAGTGGGATGTCGGGTTCATCTGCCCGGGCGCGATGGTGTAAAACCCCTCGGGCACCTGCATGTCGCCCTCGGTCTTCTTCGGGCCGAGCTGCCCCGACCAGCGGCAGATTGGATAGGTCTTCAGGAGCGCGTAGCGTCCGTCCGACTTCATCTTCCAGATTTCGAGCTCGGCCTCTTTCTTGTAGGTGCGGATCAGCACCGGCGAAGAGGGCGTCGTGTCGATCTTCGTCATCTCGGCGAGCGTGGCGCTCGAGATCGGATGCTCGGAGCGGCCGGGACCGGTGTCGAGATAGGAATCGTCGCAGCCGGCGAGCAAGGGCCCCGAAGCGACCGTCAGCCCGAGCGCGCCCGCGCGCCAGAACGGCAAATTCATTGGTTACCCCGCGTCCGCCGACAAGCCGTAAGGGCGCCGGCCGAAAAAGTCCACGCGACGGAATGAAGCGCTCCGAGTGCTTACCGACGCGTTAACGCTAAACTTCCACTCCAAATCATCGATTGTTCCTGGATCAAACTATTGGGGTGAAATTGGGGCGCATGTGGGTCCGGCGGCGCCACAATGTCTCACCAACGCTCCCTAACCGGGGCGGCCTCGAAGATCTCGGCGAGCCGCGCGCGCGTGCCGGCGGTCGTTCCGTCCGGCAGGGCCGAGCAGGGAAAGAACCGCGCCTCCCTTATCTCCCGGTCGGACTTGCGCTCGCCGAGCACATCAAAATCACGGATCACATAGACCGCGACATGGTCGCGCCGCGACCGGCTCGCGTTGAAAAAAAGGCCGTGCAGCAGCGGCGGGCCGGTGAGCGCGACGCACGCCTCCTCCTCGAGTTCGCGCGCGAGCGCGTCGAGGCAGGTCTCGCCGACCTCGACGCCCCCGCCGGGAAAGTGCCAGCCCGCGACATAGCCGTGCCGCACCAGCAGGACGGACTCGTCTTGGCCGATCACGACGCCGCGCACCCCGAGAGTCATCGGCCGCGTCATCAGAAAGCTCAGGTGCGCGATCCGCGATGTGAACCGAGCGGCAAGCAACGCCATGCTGGAGAAGCCTTTCCTGCCGGCGCCGCCGGGATTGTTTTTCGGTTGAAGCGCCCTTATTGCCGCCCGGTCAATGGCGGCGCGACGCCGCGCTGCAATGGGCCGGACATGGGCTTCACGATCGCGCACATCACCGATCCGCATTTGAGCCCCGCGCCAATGCCCGGCCTGGCCGATTTCCGGCTCAAGCGCTTGATGGGGTTCATCAACTGGAAGCGAAGTCGTGAGCGGCTCAACGACATGACCATGCTCGCCCGGCTGGTCGAGGACCTGCGCGCGCAGCGCCCCGACCATGTCGCGGTCACCGGCGATCTCGTCAACATCGGCATGCCGGCCGAATTCCGCAGAGCCGCGGCCTGGATGGAGACGCTGGGCGACCCGGCCGACGTGAGTTTCGTGCCCGGCAATCATGACGCTTATGTGCGCGCGGCGATGCCGATGCTGATGGCGACCTTCGCGCCGTGGACGACGGGAGATTCCGGCTCGTCGCAGTTTCCGTATTTGCGGGTGCGCGGCGAGGTCGCGATCATCGGCCTCAACTCCGGCGTGCCGACCGCGCCGTTCATGGCGACGGGCAAGCTCGGCCGCGGCCAGCTCGAGGCCCTCGCCGCGTTGCTCGGCGAGACGGGCGCGAAGGGCCTCGCCCGCGTCGTCCTCATCCATCACCCGCCGCTCGCGAAGGGCGCGCCGCCGCTCCGCGGCCTCACGGACACGGCGGCGTTCCAGCGGGTGATCGCCGCGCGCGGCGCCGAGGCGATCCTGCACGGCCACACCCACAAGCAGCTCGTGCGCTCGCTCCCCTCACGCGCGGCGCGCACGATTGCCGGACACGTCCCGGTGCTCGGCGCGCCGTCGGCGGCCGCGGCGGCGCACGACCCGCGCTATCGGGCGGCCTACCATCTGGTGCGGCTCGTGCGCGAAGGCGGCCTTTGGCGCGTCACCGCCCGCGTGCGGGGCCTCGCGCTCGACGGCGATGCGATCGGGGAGCGCGAGGCGCTCGCGGTGTGAGGGGGTGAGCCTGGCCCTTGGAATTGCTTATCGCCGTCTTAACGTGTCATTGCGGCTCTCGAAGGATACATGAAGGCTGGGAAGCCAATGCCGAGAGAGGGGGCGGGACAGTTTGGACCCGACCGGGCGGTCCTGCCGTCACTCGTCACCGCAAAGCTGGCCGTTTACGAGAAGATGCGTTCCCGCGGCTGGTCCAAAGTCAGGCTCGCCAGGGAACTTGGCATGTCTGAGAACTCCGTGCGTCGATTGCTCGATCTTCATCACAGTTCACACATGTGGGTAATCGACGACGCGCTGGCGAAGATGAACGCCGAGCTATCCATCGACTTGCCGAGGGCGCGGCCCCGCGGAAAGGCGGCGTAAGGCTCCCGCGGCGACCGCGTCTCACCTGATGGCAGCGCGCGCTCGACGGCGATTCGATCGGCGAGCGCGAGCCGCTGGCCTTGTGAAGGGAAGCCGGGGGCGAGGGGGCGTAATAACAGTACTTATACGTATTGTCATTCAGACGCCAGCCCTATCCCGCCGTACGGGGCAGCCGCGCCGAAGGCCCGGCGCCGCTTCGGCGAGCGCAGGCCGCGCCGCGCGGGCGTTCGATCCTTAAACCTCGTCAACCCTACCGAAGACGCCGTTCGGGGTCATAGCGTCCCGCTTCCTCTGTCCGCGCTGTGACGCGCGTCACGGCAATTCGCCGGCGGTTATGCTTGACTTCGTTTAATGTGAGGAGCCGCCATTCGCCGCTAAGGCCGGCGGTTCAAGGGGAGATGGAGCGATGTACGGAATTGCGAAGCATACCGGGTCGTTTGACGAGGCTCTGATCGACGAACGGAACGAGCGGCCTTTGACGATCGCTCTGGCGACGATCGTCGTGGTTTGGTCGATCGCGTTCGCGCTGACCTTCGCCTCGGGCCAGGGCCGCGCCCCTTCGGCGGATTCGCTGGGCAGCGCTGCGGCGGTCATTTCATCGACGGACAAATGACGCGCCGAACCCCACGTCGTTTCGCGCGCAGAGAAGGCCAACGCCAACGCTTCCGGACCTCGATTCCGTTTCAAATTCGGTTCGTGCGTCAATGTGTCGTCCCGACCAACTTCATCGTGTTTAGAATATCGGGGCCGTATTGGTCGGCAAAATCGTGGGTCGCAACTTTTATGCCTTCGACCGAAAATCCAGAACGCCAGAGGGCTGGATCTTCCACAGTTTTATCCTTCCAAAATGAAAAATCGTGGTCGATTCGCTCCTGAGTGTTGTCGGCCGACATATCCACAACCAGCACAAGCTTGTCCGGTATCTCACGCCTATTCGAAGGCGACCAACCGACGAGAAACGGCCCCTCCCCGCTAAAGTCGGCATGCTGACGCTGTGCGTCAGCAATCGCGGACTCGGCGGCGAACAGGTCGTAGCGATCCACAACGTATTCGCAGTCGTCTGCAGCAGCTTTTTCGGAATCAGGGTCGTCAAGCGGCCAAACGGTGATCATGCGGTCCGACAGCGGCACGTTTCCGGGAATCGTGTCGTTGGGTGGGAAGTGGGCGACGAACGACTGGCAAACCATCGACAATTTGGCGCGCGACGCTGAGGTCGACTTCGATTTCAACACAACAATTCCATATGCGCCGGCGTCGGATGGAGGTGTGTCAGCGGCCCGCAGATATTCCCGAGCCGGTATCAAATGACGGGCCGTCTTTGCCGACGCGTGATGATGAGGGGATCCGGGGCTGTACCCTCCGGGGCTGTTGTACCCGTATCCGTACCCAGATCCTGGGCTGGACCCGTATCCCGAGGCGGTACTCGGGGCGGTATCCGTAGGGGTGGTAATAGTAATTGTGAGGAGCGGCCCTTCGGGCACGGCCGTCGTCGTGATGATAATGATGGCAATGTTTATCCGACGGATCAGCGCATTCGTTTGCGCTAACCGGTTGGATGAACAGACATAGAATCGGAAATGCAAGCCAGCAAGGGCTCACGGTTATCTCTCCGTACTTGAAATTCCATATCTCCTTTTGAGTTTAAACAAAGCAAGACCAATGGAGCGGGCGACAAAACAGGCGATGACCACAACAAAAATAAGAAAGATGGTTCCGGGGCTCGTATCCGGCCGCACCCACCAGACCAGTGCGACGCCCAAAATGAGTCCGACGCCGCCTGTGATTCCGTAGTTCCCGAGCATGAGCAGTTCCCCTGTCTCAACGCCCCAGTCCAGCCGGCGTCGAACGCGCCGGTCACGGCAGCGAATGCACGATCACCGGCCCCGCGGTGGCGGTCGCTTGCCCGATGACGTAGGGCGCGAGGTTCTTTTCGATCCAGGCGAGCGCGCGGCGGTTCAACTCCTCGGCCTCCTCGACCTTGTTGAAGATGCTGATCGCGGTCACCGTGTCGTCGGGCGAATAGATCACGTAATAGCCCATGAAGCCGGACACGCCGCTGATGATCGGGACAGCGCCCTTGATCTTCTCGGCGAGCTCGTCCGCCATCCCCGGCTTGGCCTTCACCTGACGAATTGCGGCGTACATGACGTCCTCCCCTCGGCAAGCCGCTTCGGCTGCCCTTCGAGGCTCAAGCTACCCTGCTTTCGCTGAAATCGCTACTGGGCGCCGCTCCCGCGCCGGGCGCGGTGGTCGAGTAGGCGCGGAGGATCGTTCCTCCGCGCCTCTCACAGAACCGCACGTGCGGGTCTCGCATCCGGCTCTTGGATCGGTTCATCAGAGCGCCAGCTCGAGCTGGGCTGATGCCTTTGGTCGGTTGAGGTCGCGCCACAGGGCCTTGAGTGAGCCCATCCGCCCGGCGAACCAGGTCGGGGGATAGGCCTTTGTCATCGCCCGTTGGTTTGACCTCACCCATGCTCCATTGCTGCAATACGCACAGCGGGCGGCGGCTTCGGCGCTGACGCCTTTGGCTTTCAGATGTCGGAAGAGGAAGCGTCGCCGCTTCCTCTGGCGGACGATGATCGCCCTGATCCGGCGACGGATATGGGCGGCGATGGCGTCCAACCCGCGAACCGCTTCCGGCGTGCAAAGCCGATAGTGGCTCATCCAGCCGGTCAGGTAACGGCTGACGTCGTTCATGCAGGCGGCGATGGACCGCCCCCAGTTGGGAGGCGTCATCTCCCGCACGATTATCCTCAACCGTCTCTCCGCCTTGGCCGAAGGGAGAACCGCGACGTCGTCGCCCTTCCCCTCCGTTTTGCCGCCAAAGCGGAACCCCAGAAAGTGCAAGTCGTCCGGCTTGCGAACGCCACTCTTCTCTTCGTTGACCTGGAGCCGCATGCGGTTGCTACCAACTCGCCCCGCGAAGGACTTTCACCTCCAATCCAATGCCCATGCCAGTCACACCTTCGCTTGGAAATCCTTCATGCCCCTGAGCCCGGGCCGCGGCCCTTTTGCCGCCGCCGGCGCCCTCCGAGATTCCGCCGTCGATCGCCTGCGTTGCCTGATCATCGTCAAACCGACAGAATTCGCCGCTAGCGGCCCAAACGTCCGTTCCTCTTCGGGAATTGGGCGTCCGGCGCCGCGTTCGCATTGGCGAAGGAGACGAGGATGAAGCTGGTTCTGCTCATCGCCGCGGCGGCGGCCCTGACCGGGCCGGCGCCGACCCGTCCGGCAGGACCTGCGGTCCCCGTTACGCCGGAGAATTTTCCCCACGCCGAATCGGACCTCTATTTCAGCAGCGTGGTGAAGGACGCGGGCCTCGGCAAATTCGTCCACCGCCGCGAACCGACCGCGCTCGACCGGCAGACGGTCACCCGGATGAACCGCGACACGCTCTATTCCGGCGCCGTGTTCGATCTCGACGCGGGCCCGGCGACGATCACGCTGCCGGACCCGGGGCGGCGCTTCCTGTCGATGCAGGCGATCGACGAGGACGCCTACACGCCCGAGGTCGTCTACGGCCCCGGCCGCTTTACGCTGACGAAGGAGGGGGTCGGCACGCGCTATGTTTTCGCCGTCGTGCGCATTTTCGTCGACGCCGACGATCCCAAGGACGTCGCGGCCGTGCGCGCCTTGCAGGACGCCATCAAGATCGATCAGCCGGGCGGGCCCGGCGTCTTTCGCGTTCCGAACTGGGACGCGTCGAGCCAGGTCGACGTGCGCACCGGACTCATGGCGCTGGCCGAGACGCTCCCCGACGCCAAGGGCATGTTCGGGCCGAGAGGCGCGGTCGATCCGGTGCGGCGCCTGATCGGCGCGGGCGCGGCCTGGGGCGGCATTCCCGAGAAAGACGCCCTTTATCTGAACGTCACGCCCGCCCGCAACGACGGCAGGACCGTCCATCGGCTGACCGTGAAGGACGTTCCCGTCGACGGCTTCTGGTCGATCAGCGTCTACGACTCCGACGGCCGTTTCGCGCCGAACCCGCTCAAGGCCTATTCGGTGAACAGCGTGACCGCGAAGCCCGCCCCCGACGGGTCCGTCTCCATCCAGTTCGGCGGCTGCGACGGCAAGGTCGCCAACTGCCTGCCGACCCCGCCGGACTGGAGCTATATGGTGCGTCTCTATCGCGCCCGGCCGGAAATCCTCACCGGCGCCTGGACTTTTCCGGAGGCGCAGCCGATCGTTCAGCGCTGATCGGCCGAATCGGTCACGGGCCGCGCCGCCTGGGCGGCGGGGGGCGTCCGCTAGAGATGGTCGAGGAGCGCGTCGCGGACGACGTCGGGCGCGTCATGGATGGTCCAGTTCGACGCCTGCGACAGATGCCGGACGCGGGCGTTGGCGCAGAGCGCGGCGCTCTCGTCGGCGAGCCGAGGGACGCCGTAGTCGTCCCGGTCGCCCCAGAGGACGAGCGTCGGCGGCGTCAGGCTGCCCGGCCCCGGCGTCGGCGGCTCGTCGACGAAGAGGGCCCGATACCAGTTCAGCATGGCCGTCAGCGCGCCCGGCCGCCGCCAGGCTTCGCGATAGGCCTCGAGCGTCTCGGGCGAGAACGCCTCGGGTCGGGTCGAGGTCTTGAACGCCCTGGCGAGCGCCGAATAGTTCCCGAGTTTCAGGGCCATCTCCGAGAGCCAGGGCATCCGGAGAATCTGAACGTAGCGGCTCTTCTGCCGCTGATCCGGATCGTTGCGCATCGCCCGGAGCCAGACCGCCGGATGGGGCGCCTGGAGCATCGAGGCGCTCAAGAGCCGCCTGGGCTCGCGGCTCGCCATCGTCCACGCCACGGCCGCGCCCCAGTCGTGCCCGACGACGTGGAACCGGTCGCGCCCGAACGCGCCGGCCAGAGCGAAGACGTCGGCCGCCAGATCGTCGAGCCGGTAGGCCTCCGCGCCTTCAGGCTTGCTCGAGAGGTTGTAGCCGCGCTGGTCGGGGGCGACGACGCGAAAGCCGTGCTCGGCGAGGGGGCGGAAATATTCGCGCCAGGCGAACCAGAACTCGGGAAAGCCGTGCAGCAGCACCACGAGCGGCCCGTCGGCCGGCCCGGCCTCGGCGCAATGCAGCCTCACGCCGTTGACCTCGACGAAGCTGAAGCGGATGGAGGGGTCCGTCGCCACCGAGTTCGATCCCTTTGGGCCCGATCGGCGTCTCGACCGCGCCGTCGGCCAAAGTCCGAAGGCGGGGCCGGCGTCGCCGAGCCGCGCGCCCCCTCATCCTTTCGATCACGCCCCGACCAGCTCCGCAACCCATGCCGGCACCGTCTCGCTCGCGGGGCCGTAGCGCGCCTCGTCGAAGCAATCGGCGTTGTCGGCGGCCTCGAGGTTGATCTCGCAGGTCTGCGCGCCCGACGCGCGCGCCTCGGCGACGAAGCCCGCGGCCGGATAGACGGCGCCCGAAGTGCCGATCGCGACGAAGAGGTCGGCGCGGCGGAGCGCCCGGTCGATGTCGTCCAGTTGAAGCGGCATTTCGCCGAACCACACGACATGCGGGCGTAAGCCCCCCGCGCGCCCGCAATCGGGGCAGACGTGAGCGGGAGACAGGTCGTCGGGCCAAAGCCGCACGGAATCGCAATGCAGGCAGCGCGCCTTCAAAAGTTCGCCGTGCATGTGGATGACTTTTCTGGAGCCTGCCCGCTCGTGCAGGTCGTCGATGTTCTGGGTGACGAGGGTGAGAGAGCCGCCGCCGGGCGCGAGCGCGCTCTCGAGCCGCGCCAGCGCGAAATGGGCGGCGTTGGGTTTCGCGTTCATGAGGTTGCGGCGTCTCGAATTGTAGAAGGCGAGCACGGTTTCCGGATCGCGCGCGAAGGCTTCCGGGGTCGCGAGCTTCATCGGGTCGAACCGCGCCCAGATCCCCTCGCCCCGCTTGTCGCGGAACGTGCCGAGCCCGCTCTCCGCCGAGACCCCGGCCCCGGTCAGGACGAAGACATGTTTCGACATGCGGCGATGTCCCCAACCCCGCCGGCCCTCGCCAACAACCGGCGGACTCTGTGGGTCTTCTTTGCCGGGCGCGCTCGACCTATGATATCGTTACTTTTATCGTGATATCAGTCAAGCGTCGCCAAATGCCGGCCGTCACCATTCGCAAACTCGCGCCCGAAGCCTCACTGCGCTCTGAAAGCGCGCGCGAAAGGCCACGGGCGCTCGACCGAGGCGGAGATCCGGGCGATCCTCAAGGCGGCGGTCAAGCTTGCCGAAGAGATTGGAATCGGCTCCGCGCTTAAGGCGTTCGGGCGCCGTTTTCGCGGCGTTGAGCTCGAGGTCGAGCGCGATCCGACGCCGGCGCGGCCGATCCGCTTCAAGTGATCCTCGTCGATACGAACGTCGTGTCCGAACCGATGAAGAAGCGCAGCGACCCGCGCGTCGTCGCCTGGCTCGACCGGCAAAAGGCCGAGACGCTGTTCATTTCGACGATCACCGTCTCGGAGATCCCGTTCGGCGTCGCGGCGCTCTCCACGGGCAGGCGGCGCAGCAGGCTCGCCGAGGCGTTCGAGCGGGAAAGCGAGCGACTGTTCGAGGGCCGCATCCTGTCCTTCGATCTCGCCGCCGCCCGCGCCTACGCCTCGGTGATGAGCGGCGCCCGCGCAAAAGGTCTTTCGCTCGCGATGGCCGACGGCCAGATCGCGACGGTCGCCGCGGCGAACCGGCTCGCCGTCGCGACCCGCGCCGAAGCGCCGTTCCGCGCGGCCGGAGTGAATACGGTCAATCCGTGGACGGAATGAGAGGGCGCTGAACGCTTCATCGAGGCCGCGTTGGAAGCCTTACGCCCGGTCCTCGGCGAGGCGGCCCGCCTGACGCCGTTCAGCGCAACGCCAGCGGCTCAGGCGCGGTCTCGGCGTCGGCCGCGTCGGCGTGGACCGTCTCGCGGATCAGCCGGTCGGTCGTCCGCTCCAGATACGCCGACAGATCGGCGTGCAGCTCGTTGAACTCCCGCCAGACGACCTGTTCGAACAGCCGTGGCGGCGCATTGACCATGATCGTCGTGCTGCGCTGGCGCGGGTAGCGGAACGGCCTGAAGCCGTAGCGCCGGCAGAGGGCGACGAACAACCGCACGGACCATTGGTCGGGCATCGTGAATTTGATGTTGATCGGCGGATCGCTGCGGCCCGCCTCGTGGAGCTTGGCCTTCAGCCGCTCGGCGGCGGCGCCGGCCGCTTCGCGTTCTCCCGCGGTCGCGGCGCCGAAAAACAGCGCCTCGACTTTCCTCAGCCGCTCGCGAAGCTCGTCCTCGATCGCCATGCCGCCTCTCCTTGGGAGCGACGAGGCCATCGCGCCGCCGGGCCGTCAATCCGGAAATGGCGGCCGTCCACACCTCTTCGCCCGGCTGGTGCAGGCGGGCCGCGGACTAGCGCCCGTGCAGCGCGAGCGCGATCTGGATGACCGAGGCGATCAGCTCGAACACGATCAGCACGACGATCGCCGCCTCGAGCCGCGTCGCCCGGTCGGCGTCGATGATGTCGGTCAGCGCATGCGCGGTCTCGACGATAACGTCGAGCTTGCGCTTGAGGACGCCGGCGCGCTCGTTGAGCTCGTACTCGTCCTCGAGGCGCGCGTAGAGGCGCTCGAGATCGGGGCGGTCCCACAGCACGTCGGGCTTTTCCTCGACCGCGACCCGGCCGGATACGCGGTGCTGGGCGAGCAGCGCCTGACCGATCAGGCGCAGCATCGCGCGCCGCCGGAACGGCGTCTTGCCGCGCGCCGCGAGCCGGGCGGCGAAGGGCTCGATCACGTCGAACACCTTGTTGACCTCGCGTTCGTCGCGCGCGAGCGCCACGCTCTTGGCGAGCGCGTCCGCGACCACGAGAAAGCGCTGGGGCGAAAGGTTCTTGATCTGGATCGGGCCGCCGGACGACTTCTGCTCGTCGCTCTCGGGAGAGATCTCCAGCACGGCGTACTCGTCGTCGCCGCGCGCCCGCTCCCCGCTGACCCGAGCCTGCAGTTTGGCGAGCGTGTCCTCCTCCTCAAGCGGCGTCAGGCCCACCATCACCGCCACGCCGAAACGGAAGAGCGCCACCATCCCCTGTTCGCCGACGCGAAAGGCGAGCGGCAACAGCGAAATCATGTCCGGCCGCTCGAGCCCCGCGGTGTCGATGCGTTCGCCGACGATCAGCGCCCGCGCGGTGAGGCGGGTCGGAGTGGTCGTGACGGGAGAGGCCTCGGTCATGGAGCCAAACTACGCCGCCGCCGGCCCTGCCGCCAAGCGTCGGGCGCGGGTCGCAATCGGATGGAGGCAAATGCGGCGCGCGGGGAACGCGAACGAATTCGCTCGCCCTTTTCGGGGCGGGAGCGCTGCTGCGCCGGCCGAAGTCCGGCTTTCACCTGATCGCCATGGCCTCTTTCACCGCGTGATGACGGGGTGCGCCGTGCGCGCCTGCCAGCCGGCGCGCTCGAGCTCCGGCGTCAGATGCTGCTCCCGCGGCCAGCCGACGCAGAGATAGCCGACGAAGGACCACTCGGGCGGAACGTCGAGCGCCCCGGCGAGAAGGGTCGGATCGAGGATCGACACCCAGCCGACGCCGAGGCCGTAGGCGCGCGCGGCGAGCCAGAACGTGTAGAGCGCGCAGACGGAGGAGTAGCGTCGCGTCTCCGGCATCGTGCGCGCGCCAAGGCCAAAACCCTGCTCGGTCGCCTCGTCGCAGAAGACCGCCAGCTGCACCGGCGCCTCGCGCAGGCCCGCGAGCTTCAGCGTGGCGTAGAGTTTCGCCCGCTCGCCGAAATAGTCGCCGAGCGCCTGACTGTTGGCCGCCTCGAAATTGGCGCGCACCGCCTCCCGCCGGGCCTCCTCGTCGACCCGCACGAAGCGGGTCGGCTGGCAGTTGCCGACCGAAGGCGCGAAGGCGGCGAGCTGGAAGAGGACGTCGAGCGTCGCCTCCGGGACGGCGTCGGCGCGAAAGCGGCGCACGTCGCGCCGCCACGCGACGAGTTCGGCGAACTCGGCCTGGAAGGCCGCGTCGAACCGCCGCTCCATCGCAGCGCCGCCCGCCTGAACCTGCATCGCGCTCCTCCCGGCTTTAAGCCCGCTCGCCATAGCGCGCGGCCGGCGCCCTTCGCAAAGGAAATGTTCCCGGGGGGCGGCCTCGGCCTTCGATGGCACTCTCCTGAAAAGGATCCTATGCGGGTGGACGGCGGCCTGACTTGGTAGGCTGAGCTTCCACACCAGCATGGAGGCAACGAATGAAGTTGTCACCTCTGCGACCGCTGTCGCGACCACCGTCCGCGCCAATGATATCGCGTTGTTCGCCTCGCTGGAACCGACCAGATCGAAGTGGGTTGTGACGATCAACAGTCCGGCAGCGAGAAGTTTTCCAAGCACGTGGTTGAGGGCGGACGCAGCCTGCCTGTCGACCTTCTTTCGCGATCGAGGGCAAGGCCGAGCAGCGCTATAAGGCGCCGGTCAAAACGGTCGCCATTCAGGAAGCGGGATTGGAAGGGTTTTCGATTGATCGCTTGCTGCTCGCCAACGGGATCGAGAGCCACGTCGTGGATGCGGCTTCGATCGCGGTCGCCCGGCGGCGGCGGCGGGCGACCGATGCGATCGACAGCGAGACGCTGTTGCGGACGCTGATGGCCTGGGCGCGCGGCGAGCGGCGGGTCTGTTCGATGGTTCGGGCGCCGAGCCCGGAAGACGAGGATCGCCGCGCCTGACGCGCGAGCGCGGCACGCTGCTAAAGGAACGCATCGAGCATACCAATGGGTCCGGGCCTGCTAGCGGCCAAGGCGTCCGGGATTACAGTCCGCTTCGGCGCCGTCGTGTCGAACGACTGGAGGCGCTCCGAACCGGCGACAGTCGCGAGTTGCCGCCAATACTGAAGGCGGAAGTCCGCCCGGAACTGGATCGGATCGCGCTGGCGACGACGCAACTGGCTCGGTCGAACAGGCCCCCGACGCGCTCATCCGCACAGAAGCCGAGGAGCCAAACAACCCCCCCGCCCTGCTCCTAGGTTCAAGGGCTTGGGCCCCGAGTTCGCCTCGCTCCTCTGGCTGGAATGGTTGTTCCGCAGCTTCGGCGACCAACGCCAGGTGGCGGCTTACGGCGGTTGCGCCCAGCCCCTGGCAGAGCGGCGGCGTCGAACGGGATCAGGGCGTCTCGAAGTCGCGCCACCGCCTCCCGCGGAAGACGATGATCGAGCTTGCCTGGTTCTGGCTGCGTCACAGCCGAAGCAGCGTTGAGCCGCCGGTTTCAGGCGCGGGTCGGCGCCGGGAAGGGACGATCCGGCCGGATCGCCATCGTCGCGCTGGCCCGCAAACTCCTCGTCGCCCTGTGGCATATGTCACCCAAGGCGTCGTTCCCAGGACGACGTGTCGAGACGGCATGACCCGATGGCTCAATCCCACTCCTGCACTCCAACGATGGCTTAACGACTTAACCCCATTCCAGCGAAGCTGAACGCGACGGCTCCGCCGGACCCGGGCGCCGGCGACCGCGGATCAACCCCCGGGCTGAAACACGCCATGAAAAAGGATGGTCCCACCAACCCCAGCCCGATGCCCTCGAGCACGAGGGATTATGGTCCGAGCCGACAAGCTCGACCGGATGAGAGGTAATGCGTCCATCAGGGCTCCATGGCAAAGACGGGCTCACGCTTCGGATCGAAACGCCCAGGAGAAAGTGAAATGACGAAATGAATGAGCTTGACTGGAAGCACCCCATGTGAGGGGGTCGTCAAGCCGCCTTCTCATCCATCAAGGTGCGCGCAAGCGAATGAGAACTAATCCGGCGAGGCGAGGCGGCCGGCCTTCTTCATCGGGCACGGCCTCGGCGCCGCAGCGATCGCCCGGGCCGCGCAGGCGCTCGACAGCACGAACATCGCGGCGCGTTCCTCGTCCCTCCGCCGGACGAAGCGGGCTCGGGCGGTCGCCGGAGCGAAATCGACGGCCTCCAGCGCGCTCCTGCCCTGCCCGAGCCTCGTGGCGGGGCGCCGCGACGACGCCGACGGCGCTGATGAAGCGGTCGCGCTACGCACGTAACGAACGAATGCGCAAGAGCCGATAGGCAAGAACAAGTCCCGCCGAAAACAACCATCTCGACTTTGACGGGACGGCGGCGGCGGATCCCAGTTTGACTGTTTCTAAAGTGAGCCCCCGGTCATTGTCCCTTCGACGCAGGCTTGATATCCGACAATTCAATTACAGCTTGCCGGTCACAGCTTGGCCGGCCGGCGGCCACGGCGGCGATGAAGACTTTTTAGAGGGCGTTTAATGTTTGGATCGGCGTCGAATTTACATCGATGCGGTAGACTTGCCGCCATCGCATCGCTGGCGATTTTCGCCGGTTTGGCGGTCCACGGCTCGGCGCCCTCGCGGGCGGAGGACGCCCCGAGTTTGCGACATCCTCCTGAGGGGAACAGCGTCCATGATCATTGCCTTTAGGTCCGCCTTGCCGAAGGGCCTCGCTCGATCCGCCTTGCGCTCGCTGCCGCGTCATGGCTGTCGCTCGGCGTCACCAACCTCGCCGCGGCGCATGCGGCCGAGGGCTTCCTGGCCTCGATCCACAGCGACACGACCTTGAGCACGACGGTTCCCGCCAACGGCGACCAAAATCCCCTACGCGATCCGTCGTCGCGACGGTTTCGAGCGGCGCGATCGAGAAGGACGACGTGCTCGTCACGAACTTCAATAACGACAAGAACCTTCAAGGCCTCGGCACCACGATCGTCGACTACAATCCTTCGACGAAGAAGCTTTCGGTGTTCGCCGAACTGCCGCGGCATTTGCCGCAATGTCCCGGGGGCATCGGGCTGACCACGGCGATGACCATGCTGAAGACCGGCTGGGTCATCGTCGGCAGCGCGCCCAGCGAGGACGGCACGACGAAGACGAAGGGCGCGGGCTGCGTCCTCATTCTCGATTTGCACGGCAAGGTCGCCGGCGTCATCGCCGGGCCGAACATCAATGCGCCTTGGGGCAATATGGCGACGATCGACAATGGCCGCGCCGCCACGCTCTTCGTCAGCAACGCCGGCTTCGATCTCGGCGAGCCGACCAGCGATGCGCCGGTGGTGAAACTGTCGACCGTGCTAAGGCTCGAACTCGCCGTCCCCGACGGCAAGCCGCCCGTCGTCAAGAGCCAGACGGTGATCGGCAGCGGCTTCGGCGCGCAGGCCGACAAGGACGCCTTCCTGGTCGGACCCACGGGGCTGCAGCTCGGCAAGGACGACACGCTTTACGTGTCCGACGCGATCGGCAACCGCATCAACGCGATCCGCCACGCCACCACGCGAACGACCAGCGCCGGCGTCGGCCGAATCGTCGCGCAAGACGGGCTGTTGCAGCGGCCGCTCGCGATGATGACGGCGCCGAACGGCAACCTCATCGTCACGAACGCCCAGAACGGTCAGGTCGTCGAGGTCGATCCCGCGACCGGCAAACAGCTCTCGGCGATCTGGGTCGATGAAAACAAGGCGCAAACGCCTCCTGGCAGCGGCGATCTCTTCGGGATCGCCATGACGCCATCCGGCTCCGGCTTCTATTATGTGGAAGACGAGTTGAACACGCTCGTCCTGGCGCAATGACCGGCTCCGGCGACAAATCCGTTCGCGCTTCGCGGCGCGTGTTTCTCGCAGGGGCCGCAGGGCTGGCCCTCGCCGGCTCAGGCAAGAGCGCGGACGCAGCCGAGGCGGCGGGTCAGTCGAAACGTCCGGCGATCGAGCCGTTCTGGGGCGCCCATCAGGGCGGCATCGCGACGGCGCAGCAGGGTTTCACCTATTTCGCCGCGCTGGATGTCGCCGCGAAAGGCCCCGGCGACGTCGCCGACCTCATGCGCACGTGGACTGCTGCGGCGGCGCGAATGACGCGCGGAGAGACGGCCCGCCCCATCGACGCCGATGTCAGCCTGCCCGCAGCCGACAGCGGCGAAGCGCTCGACCTCGGCGCCGCCCGGCTCACCCTGACCTTCGGCTTCGGCGCCGGGCTCTTTGTCAAGGACGGCAAAGATCGGTTCGGCTGGGCGTCATCGCGGCCGGACGCTTTGGTCGATCTCCCGAAATTCAACGGCGACCAGCTCCAACCGGGCCATACCGGCGGCGACCTGTCTATCCAGGCTTGCGCGGACGACCCCCAGATCGCTTTTCACGCCGTGCGGCAACTCGTTCGTCTCGCATACGGCAATGCGACTCTGCGCTGGACCCAGGCGGGATTTGCGCCATCCGCGGGCGAAAACACGCCGCGCAACCTGATGGGGTTCAAAGACGGAACACGAGCAGCCGAAAGACCTCGACGCCGTGGTTTGGGTCGGCGAGGAAGGGCCTGACTGGATGCAAGGCGGAAGCTACCTCGTGGTCCGCAAAATCCGCATCGCGCTCGAGCATTGGGACCGAACCCCGGTCGATTTTCAGGAGCAGACGATCGGCCGTCACAAATATTCCGGCGCCCCGCTCGGCGGCAAAGCCGAATTCGATCCTCTCGATCTCGCCGCGCTCGACGCGGCCGGCAAGCCGGCCATTGCCCAAAACGCCCACGTCCGGATGGCCGCCGCGGCGGCCAACGACGGCGCGCAGATCCTGCGCCGGGGCTTCTCCTACAATGACGGCGCGAATTTCACCGCCGAGCGCTGGCCGCCATGGCGGCAGGGGCTCGAATATGACGCGGGGCTGCTCTTCGTCTCTTACCAGCGCGACCCGCGCACCGGATTTATCAAGATCTTCGACCGGATGTCGAAGCTCGATATGCTGAACCAGTTCACCACCCATATCGGCAGCGGCGTCTTCGCTTGCCCCGGAGGCGTCGCCGAGGGCGAATTCATCGGCGAACGCCTCTTCCGAACTGCGTGATCGGCAAGCGCTCCGCGCCTCGGCGGCGGCGCGGAGGACGACTGGCCGAGCCAGTGGCGGGGTCGAGAGTTTTGACCGCCCCCGCTCCGCATTCGGCCGACGCCCGGGCGTCGGCCGCAGACTTCAGTCCCTCACCACCATCGGCAGTGGCGATAACCCCAGTGGTTAATCCAGCAATGGCGGTGGTGGCCGTAATAGTAGGGATGATGGTGGCGCCACCACCAGCGGTTCGGGCGCCAATGGCCCCAGTCG
>CAWDTW010000081.1:0-211232 GCA_963805295.1 uncultured Alphaproteobacteria bacterium
CGGGTCAGGCATGGGTTCGGGTGAGGCTTTCTACAGGCGAATTGTCGGCGATAAAAAGGTAGAGTCGAGGAAGGGCGCGGCGGCTTGAGGCTGGGTCAATTGCTCCGTTTCCCTTTCCCGCTCATCAAACCGGACGTGCGGATTTCCCGCATCCGGCTTTCCGACAGACTTCGCAGCAGGCCCACGGCGACGACCCATCGGCGTCGCCTTCGCCGTGCTGTAAAGCTTGTTCGGAAGGCTCCCGATCGCATTCGGCGTTTTCAGGCTTGCGCCAATCGCCACGACCTTTGCCCTCTTTGCAAGCACGTCTGAAGTCAGGGGCCTTGGCTCCGCCGGAATTACCCGGCCTCGACGCTACTACGCCCCTGTCCAACTCCCGCTCGGGCCGTCACCCCAGGGATGACGTTGAAGCCGAAGCCTCGCCTTCGCGGGTCTCCCCCGATTACCCGCACCACCTTATCCAACGTGCC
The DNA here is from genome assembly GCA_963805295.1 of uncultured Alphaproteobacteria bacterium. GTDB lineage: Bacteria > Pseudomonadota > Alphaproteobacteria > Rhizobiales > Beijerinckiaceae > Roseiarcus. The sequence continues at coordinate 471 of CAWDTW010000081.1, forward strand.
GTGCTCACTACCCCGGCGAACCGAAAGGGTGCATGTGTCGATGCCTTCCCCCTTCGCTCAGGCCTTCCCCGGTAATCCGGCGGGTCGGCGTTCGCATCTCGACTTTCGAGGCCTGCTCGAGCTTCACTCGCGTTACGGCCCGCTGGCTTGCTCAGCCGCCCGAGGCGGCCTTTGTCACGAGGCTTCGATCCCACCAGTCACCCGGCAAAACCGCTCGTCAGCTACCAGGGCTATCGACAACTCCCTGCGTGGAACCTTCCTCCACTGGCGATGCGCGCCTTCGGGGCGCACGGATTACGTAAGCAGTCACCGTAATTCCGGCATCTTCATCAGCCACAACATGTATCACGTATTCCAGTCGTGCGACCGTGTGGTGGCGATGGCGCATGGGGAAATCGTCTACGACCGGCCGATCGGCGAAACCTCGATCGAGGAGGTGCAGGAGTTCCTGTGAACTTGCCGCAACGGCGGCGACCGCAAACGCAAAAAACGGGCTTCGTGGGTGCGGAGCGGCGTTGAAGTTTGGTTGCGGTCGAGGGGCCGCGACTACCCACACGGAGGCCTACAGCTTAAAAGCGCATCGACAAGGTTCAGCCCCGCCATGACGTCCGACGCTATACTGCGACCATGAATCCGAAGAACCGCCGACGGCTCGCCGATCGAGTGACCGGAGCGGCAGAGTCCTCGCTCGCCGCCCAGGGTTATGTCGCGCCTCTCGACGTGTTGCTCGGCGTCGGATGGCTGGACGCCGGCGCGGTGAAGCGCTGGCGGCTGGGGCAGATCGATTCCCTGGAGCGCGCCGTCCAGACCAATCTGCCGCGCATCTCCGAAGCCATGAAGCTGTTCCGATCCTGGGCGGAAGCAAAGGGACTGCTGGCGAGCGAGACCGTGTATGTCGCGCGTGCGCCGCACCGCCAGAAATTGCGGTTCAGCCGGAGCGGACATCCCACGATCGAACGGCTCTACCGCACCCATTGGGTTTCGCCCGCTCTGTCGGAGCGCAAACGCGAACGCCTCATAGAGAAGGCGAGTCGCGCGCCGGATCTCGTGGTGATCCAGCCGCAGAACACGGAATGGACTTGCCATCGGTGTGGCGGAACCGGTGACCTTCTGATGATGGAGCCGCCGGGACCGGCCTGCTTGCGCTGCGTCGGCCTGGACGACCTGGAGTTCCTTCCGGCAGGCGATGCGCTGCTCACCCGACGCGCCAAAGCGAATAGTGCGAGATTTGCTGTCGTCGTCCGCTATAGCAGGAGCCGTGATCGCTATGAACGTCGCGGTCTGTTGGTCGAGAGGCGGGCCTTGGCCCGCGCGCAGGGCGAGGTCGCGCAGGACGCTGGGGCATGACTTTTCCGGCGCTGCATGCCAAAACTTTTGAGGTCCAGCGAAACAGCAGGCTGCGGGGCCACGATTGAATTAGACAACGGCGAGGTCGTGTACGTATCGATCGCGCAGATCGGAGTTGGTGTGGCACAGCCCGATCCAGATGATCTCGATGAATGGGAGGATGATCTTCAAATCACAGACGGAAGCGCCACATTCCGTGGACCGCCCAGTTAGAGCGGAATCCGATCATCCTGTATCGTGCTCATAACCACAGGATTTGAAGTAATTTGTACATTGCGAGGGCTTGAAGATTTCGGCGCAGGTTTCGAGGGCGCGCATGAGGCCCGCGACGGTCCGTTCGGCGATTTTGCGCAGGAAGGCTTTGAGCTTGGAGAAGGCTTTTTCGATGGGGTTCATATCAGGACTGTAGGCTGGGAGATATCGCAACTCCGCGCCCGCCGCCTTGATGAGTTGCTCGACCCGCGGCCCCTTGTGAGCCGGGAGATTGTCCATGACGACGACCTCGCCGGGCGAGAGCGTGGGGACGAGGCATGTCTCCAGCCAATCCTCGAACCGGGCGGCGTTGATCGGTCCGTCGAAAGTCTTTGCCGCTGTCAGGCCGCGAAGGCGAAGGCCGGCGACCAAAGTCACCGTTTTGTAGTGACTGTGCGGGATGGCCGCCCGCAAGCGGCGCCCGCGCCGGCAACGTCCGCTTTTGCGCGCGAGATTGGTGGAGGCTCCGGTCTCGTCAATGAAAACGAGTTTCGTCGGATCGAGATCGAGCTGCCCCGCGAACCATTCCCAGCGTCGATTTTGGACGTCTGCGCGTTGTTGCTCCTCGGCATGCGCCGTTTTTTTTAAAGGTGATCGCGTGACGGTCGAAGAAGCGCCACAGCACGGAGACCGCAAAGCGCTCGCCACAATTGGCGATCAGCCGCTCCCGGATCTCGAGCAGCGTGAGGTCCGGGCTGCGCCGGACCAGGCCCAAGAGATAGTCGTGATGCGCCTCGATCCGGCCGGAGCGGCGGTCGCCGCCAGAAGGCGCCGGTGAAATTTCGCCCGTGGTTTGGAACCGCTTCACCCAGCGCACCGCGCTCGCTACGCTCACTTTGAAACGCGCGGCCGCCTGATTGCGCGACAACCCGCCCAAGACCACCGCCTCAACCACGCGCTCGCGAAGATCGTCGGAAACAGCCATCCCCGCCGCCTCCCTCTCGCGGCGTGAATGATCAATCAGAAACTAACTGATTCGGGAATCCCCCAACCGATTCAGTCCGTTCGGATACCGCTCTAGGTCGCCAGCCCGATGATTCCCGCGATCAGTGCGGTTGACGCGTTTTGGCCGACCTTGGGCAAAACGCACCGCCTTACGTGGAAATAGCAACGGGGTTCTTCGCATTGTAGGTTCCTCGCGATGAAAAGAATTCTCTCAATGCCCGCAACCGCAGCTAATTTAGCTGCTGCTTTGATTATTGCGGTACCCGCTTTGATTGCCTTTAAATATTTCCGCGCGGGTACACTCGTTTTTGTCGTTCTCTGCTATGTTGTTTGGTTCGCGGCTAAAGCAGCTAATTTATGGTTCGGGTCCAAGAGATACTTGCCATATTTCCGATATAATTTTCTATCAACTTTTGAAACGAGCATCTACAAACGATTTGCTCTCTATGTCCGACGCCCAGCGCTCACTTTCTTTTTCTCGACCACGCTTCATTGGCTTAGAATTGGGTTAGCCGCTTGGATCGCAGTGTCTCTCTGGCACCGATGCTTGACATCAAGGAAATGTAGATGCGTTCGGGCGGGCTCATTGCGGGATTTACGGATTAACGGTGACACTTAAGTATTTCCCTAAATGCCGCTCGACGAAGTTCCTCAGCTTGAACTCATACGGCAGGATGGCGCGCTGGCCAACATCGCGCTCCCGAAGAGGCGATCGCGACGCTCGCTCCGCCCACCTGTTATTTCCCTGATAAGCTCGAATTATCTCCCTGTTCTCGTGCAAAAGCTCCCTGTTCCGCGAAATGAAACTCCCTGTCACTGGACCGGGAGCGGCGGTCGCTCGACCGCCTCGGCCGATCTCCGCGGCGGGCCGGCGCCCTGTCGGCGCCGCGCCCGTTGCGCCCGCAGGCGGCTCCCGAAAATTGTTGGCGAAAGTCATATTTTGTACTATGTTTGTTTTATCGGGCCGTCCGATGGGAGAGCGTCATGAGCCACAGACTTCGTCGAGGCCCATCGCCCTCGGCAATGGGCCTCGAAGGATGCTCGGCTCACCCCCGCCTCGCCTTCGAGAGGCCCGCTTCGCGGACTCCTCAGCCCGTGAGGCGCGGGTGCGAACAAGAGCCAGCTTTTGCTCCAACCCGTTGAAAACGCTCAAAACGGCAATGGACGGGGCTTGTCACGGGTTGGCATGGATTGGGGTCGGCGCCCCATCCGCTTGGCGTCGGCGCCCAGTGGATGGCGCGCCGACTGCATGACGGGCGGCCGCCTCGCGCGGCGGGCGTGTCCGGTCGGGGCACGCGCACGGAGCCGCACAGGCGGCATTCACGATGCGCCTCGACGAACTCAAGCTCGACTGAACTGAAGTGCAGTGCCGCCAGGTCGGCCCGGCGAGCCGGCCAAAGTCCATGTCGGTTGAAAGACTGCCGCGCACCGCCGGTGCGTGGCGCTCAGGACGATTTGCCTCGGAGCGCGTCGAATGCGACGAGCCCGCCTTCATCGGCGATTCGCTGCCGACGCCGTCGCAGCTCTTCGAGGAATTCGGGCTTCGCCTCGCCCTCGTCGTCTTCGCTGGCGGCGAGCAGCAGCAAATAGTCTTCCTCCGGGAGCACAGCGAGCCGTTCCCCTGATGGGGTCACGATGATTTGAACGGACTTGTTCATCTCATTGCTCCGAGCGGTAAACCTCACTTCGATGGGCAATCGCCAGAACGACGATCTCATCCCGTCGGGGTTCGAATATGATGCGCCAGTCCCCCGACGCGCAAGCGCAATGCCGGATCGCCTTACAGTCGCTTGATTTGGCCGCGAACGGCGATCGGGTTGGTCGCGAGCTGGTCCAACGCGCGCTCGACCCTGTCTCTGACGATCGAATCGAGTGCGTCGAACTCCTGCGCCGCCTCAGGCGCGAAGACGATGGTCCGTCCCCCGCTCACGCCGGCTTCTTGAGCTTCACCACGTTGTGCAGCGTGTCGTCCGCGGTCTCGAAGAAACGCCGGACGCCGCGCGCGGCCTGGCGGATGCGCTGTTCGTTCTCGACCAGCGCCAGGCGCACGAAATCGTCGCCGTGCTCGCCGAAGCCGATACCCGGCGCGACCGCGACATCGGCCTTCTCGATCAGCAGCTTCGAGAATTCGAGGCTGCCGAGATGGCGAAATTTCTCCGGCACGGGCGTCCAGGCGAACATCGAGGCGCTCGGCTTGTCGATCGGCCAGCCGGCGGCGGCGAAGCTCTCGATCATCACGTCGCGCCGGCGCTTGTAGGTCGCGCGCATCTCGCGCACGCAATCGTCGGGGCCGTTGAGGGCGGCCGCGGCCGCAACCTGGATCGGCGTGTAGGCGCCGTAGTCGAGATAGGATTTTACCCGCGCGAGGGCGGCGAGCAGCCGCTCGTTGCCGACCGCGAAGCCGATGCGCCAGCCCGCCATCGAAAACGTCTTCGACATCGAGGTGAACTCGACGGCAACGTCGAATGCGCCCGGGGCCTGCAGAATCGACGGCGGCGGCTCGTTGTCGAAATAGACCTCGGCGTAGGCGAGGTCGGAGAGCACGAAAATCTCGTGCCTTTTCGCGAACAGGACCAGATCCCTGTAGAAGTCGAGCGAGGCGACCATTGCGGTCGGGTTGGAGGGATAGCAGACGACGACCGCGATCGGCTTCGGAATCGAATGGATGATCGCGCGCTCGAGCGCAACGAAGAATTCGGGACCCGGCTCGGCCGGCGCCGAGCGGATGACCCCGCCCGCCATCAGGAAGCCGAAGGCGTGGATCGGATAGGACGGATTGGGCACGAGCACCACGTCGCCCGGCGCGGTGATCGCCTGCGCCATGTTGGCGAAGCCTTCCTTCGAGCCGAGCGTGACGACGACCTGAGTCTCGGGATCGAGCTTCACGCCGAACCGGCGCGCGTAGTAGCCCGCCTGCGCCCGGCGCAGGCCCGCGATGCCTTTCGAGGCCGAATAGCGGTCGGTGCGCGGCTTGCCGACGGTCTCGACGAGCTTGTCGATGACGTGCCTCGGCGCCGGCAGGTCCGGGTTGCCCATGCCGAGATCGACGATGTCGGCGCCGGCGGCGCGGGCCTTGGCCTTGAGCTTGTTGACCTGCTCGAAGACGTAAGGCGGCAGGCGCCGCACGCGGTGGAAATCGTTCATCGTCACAAAACGTCCTTGATGGAGATCGACGGAAATCCCGGCCTCGCGGCGCATTGCGCCGTCACGGCTTCTGTTAGCACCGAGCGGGGCGGCGCCGCAAACTCGCTCCTAATGATTGCCTAATGACTGGCGGCGGGAGCGTTCGCTTTGGCCTTCTTGGCCGCGGCGGCCTGCTCCTCGGCCATCGCCTTGGCGGCCGGGGGAAAGCCCTGTCGAAGCGCGTCGTGCCGCTTCTGGACCGAATCGAGATCGCCCTTCACCGATTTCAGATCCTTGTCGGTCAAGACGGGCTTCGCCGGCTCGGGCGGGGGCTGGAAGACCGGGACATAGTCGAGGTCGCCCTTTGGGCGGGAACTCCAGGACGAAATCCGCCGGCGGGGCGACGTCGGTCGCGAAGCCCAACATTTTCATCGCGCTTTTCAACGGGCTGTCCGCCTGCTGCGCCATGCCCGCCGAGGCCCAGAGACAAAAGGCGGCGCAGGCAAGGCCCCGGATCGTCGCGCTCCCCCTCGCCATTCAAAGCGTCCTCCGCTGCAACGCGCCTCGAGCCGAAACGAACAAAATGTCTTCCCGACAAAAGTCGTTGTGGCGTCAAGAAGGGGTAGTGACCTATTATGACGAAAACGGGACCGGGTCTTCCCCCGGCGACGATGGGAAACGCTTTTTCATGGCAAACATTCGTGAGAAGAAGCTCAAGTCCAGCGTGAAGGCCGCGCCGGTCGAGGCGCCCGCCGACGCTTCGGCCGGCAGCCGCGCGAACCCCAAGCGCCCGGTCGCCTCGCCGGGCGGGCCCGAGCAAGCCAGGCCGAGCAAGGCGCAAGCCGCCATGCCGGAAAGCGCTGCGCCGAAGGCCGCCGCAACGGCCGCCGCGCCGCCCGAAGCGCCATCGGCGAAGCGCCCGCCCAAATCGAAGCGGGTCAACGTCCTGTCGACGTCCGCGTCGCCGCCGGCGACGCCGCGCAAGGCGCCCGCCCGCCCCTCGGGGACCGATGCGCTGGACCAGTGGGTCAACGCATTGTCCCCAGAGCCGCAGCGGGCCGAACCGCCCGCGGCGCCGGCGAGCGCCCCGGCAGCCGCCGCGCCCGAGGGAAGGGCGACCGCGCTGAAAGCCGCGACGAGCGCGACCAAGGCGCCGACGGGCCTGCGAAAGGCGCCCTCGGCGAAGCGGCCGGCCGCTGCGAAGTCCGAACCGGCGCGGCCTGCGCCGGCAAGAGTTCAGTCGCGCACGCGGCGTGCGGCGACGGCTCAACCGGTCGCCGAGACGGCCCGACCCGAGCCCGCGCCGGTTTCGCCGGCGCCCCCGGCCCCGAAGGCCGGCGAGCCGGCCTCCGCCTCCGCGAAACCCGCCGTCATGGAGCAGGCCCCCGCCCCGCCGCCGGCGCGGCCGGCGGCCGCCGAGCATGCCGCCGCCCCGAAGGCCGCTCTACCGGCCACTCCCGCGGCCGCGGGCGCCGGAGAGGCGTTCGGCTTCGGCCTCCAATATCCGTTCCCCAACGTCGAGGCGCTTGCCCGCAACATCGCCAGCGCCATCGAGCAAGCCGGCAAGGCGATGGCCGCCTACATGCGGCCGCGCGAGACGGGCGAGATCAAGACGACTCTCGCCGACGAAATCGGCGAAATGGTGCGGTCGATCGGCCATGTCGCCGAGTACTACATGTCCGATCCCAAGCGGGCGATCGAGGCCCAGACGGCGCTCACCGCGCAATTCATCGACCTTTGGGCCGCAACGCTGCAGCGCTTCCAGGGCGCGCCGGTGAAGCCGGTCGCCGAACCCGACCGCACCGACAAGCGGTTTTCGGACGCCGAGTGGCGGGACAATCCGTTCTTCGATTTTCTCAAACAGGCCTATGTGCTGACGACGCGCTGGGCGGACGATCTCGTCCGGCGCGCCGACGAGCTCGAGCCGCACACGCGGGACAAGGCGCAGTTCTATCTGCGCCAGGTGACGGCCGCGCTCGCGCCGTCGAACTTCATCGGCACCAATCCCGAGCTCCTGCGCGCGACGCTCGAGGAGAGCGGCGAAAATCTCGTCCGCGGACTGAAGATGCTCGCCGAGGACATCGAGGCGGGGAAAGGCGAACTGCGCATCCGCCAGGTGGACGCGCGCCCCTTCAAGCTCGGCGTCAACATGGCCGCGACGCCCGGCAAGGTGATCTACCGCAACGAGCTGATGGAGCTCATCCAGTACGAGCCGACCACGCCTCAGGTATACAAGCGTCCGTTACTGTACGTGCCGGCCTGGATCAACAAGTACTACATCCTCGACCTCAATCCGGAGAAGTCCTTCGTCCGTTGGGCGGTCGCGCAGGGGTTGACCGTGTTCGCCATCTCCTGGGTCAATCCGGACGAGCGCCACGCCGGCAAGGGCCTCGATGCCTATATGCATGAGGGTATCCTGGCGGCCCTCACGGCGATCGAAGACGCGACGGGCGAGATCGACGTCGCGGCGATCGGCTATTGCGTCGGCGGAACGCTGCTATCCGTGGCGCTCGCCTACATGGCCGCGGTCGACGACAGGCGCATCTCCAGCGCGACGCTCTTCGTCACCCTGGTCGATTTCACCGACCCAGGCGATCTGGGGGTCTTCGTTGACGCCGAACAGTTGAAGGTGGCCGAGGAACGCATGGCCGAGCAGGGCTATCTCGAAGGCTCGCACATGGCCCAGGCCTTCAACATGCTGCGCCCGAACGACCTCATCTGGTCCTATTATGTCAACAATTATCTGAAGGGCAAAGAGCCGATGCCCTTCGACCTGCTGGTCTGGAACACGGACTCGACGCGCATGCCCGCCGCCAATCACAAGTTCTACCTGCGCCACTGCTACCTGCAGAACGATCTCGCGAACGGGCGCATGGTTCTCAGCGGCAAGACGCTCGACCTCGGGAAGGTGACGATCCCCATGTATGTGCTGTCGACGCGCGAAGATCACATCGCTCCGGCCCGCGGGGTGTTCAAGGGGGCCAGATGCTTCGGCGGCCCGGTACGCTTCGTGGCGGCGGGATCCGGCCATATCGCCGGGGTCGTCAACCCGGCCGACAAGCCGAAATATCAATTCTGGACCGACGGGCCGCCCGAGGGCGACTTCGAGTCCTGGGTCGCCGCCGCCAAGGAGACGCCCGGCTCCTGGTGGCCGGACTGGATCCAGTGGGTCGCCGCCCAGGCGCCGGAGAAGGTCCCGGCCCGCAAGCCCGGCGAAGGCAAGTTGAAACCGATCTGCGACGCGCCGGGCGAGTATGTGCGAATGAAGGCGTAGGCGCGATCAAGAGGCGCCAGGGCACGAGGTCTCGGATGCCCACGGTATGCAACTCGCGCGCTCGGACGGTTTCCGGCCGCAAGAATTGACGTGGTTACGGGCGATCGGTATCGAGCATCGATACAAGTTGCTGGAGGCGTGGAATGCCCAATTCAATCGGCGGACTGACTCCACCGGCGGCGGTGGACGTTCACTGCCAAGAGGCCAAGGAGCAACAGGCGTCCGCGGCGAAAGTCGCAGCGCCGTCGAAAACCGCGACGCCGCCAAAGGCTCCGGCGGCGACGCGGCCGGCCGCTGCGAAGCCCGAATCGGCGCCGCCGGCCGCAGCGAGAATTCGGCGACCGACGCCGCGCCCGCCTCAACCGCCCGCAGAGGCGGCTCGACCCGCGCCCGCGCCGGTTGAGCCGCCGCGTCCAGCGGCGAAGGTCGGCGAAACCGCCCCCGCCGCTGCGAAGCCCGCGGTCCTGGACCAACCCACCGCCGCGCCCGCGCGTCCGACGGCCGCCGCGCAGGCTGCGCCGCCGGCTCCCGCGCCTGCGGACGCGGGCGCTAAGGAGGCCTTCGGCTTCGCCGCCCATTATCCGCTCCCCAACGTCGAGGCGTTTGCCAACAACGTCGCCAACGCCATCGAGCAGGGCGGCAAAGTGATGGCCGCCTACATGCGGCCGCGCGAGAGCGGCGAGATCAAAACGACGTCCGCCGACGAAGTCGGCGAAATGGTCCGTTCGCTCGGCCACATCGCCGAATACTACATGTCCGATCCCAGGCGGGCGATCGAGGCGCAGACGGCGCTGACCACGCAGTTCATCGATCTCTGGGCCGCGACGCTGCAACGCTTCCTGGGCGCGCCGGCGAAGCCGGTCGCCGAACCCGACCGCTCGGACAAGAGATTCTCGGACGAAGAGTGGCGCGACAATCCGTACTTCGATTTCATCAAGCAGACCTACGTGTTGACGATGCGCTGGGCGGACGATCTCGTCAAGCGCGCCGACGAACTCGAACCGCACACGCGCGAAAAGGCGCAGTTCTACCTGCGCCAGGTCATGGCCGCGCTGTCGCCCACCAATTTCCTGGCCACCAATCCGGAGCTGTTGCGAACGACGCTCGCCGAGAGCGGCGAGAATCTCGTGCGCGGCCTAAAAATGCTGGCCGAGGACGTCCAGGCCGGACATGGCGAGCTGCGCATCCGCCAGGTCGACGCGCGCGCTTTCAAGGTCGGCGTCAACATGGCCGTGACACCCGGCAAGGTAATTCTGCGCAACGAGCTGATCGAGCTCATCCAGTACGAGCCGACCACGCCCGAGGTCTACAAGCGCCCGCTCTTGATTGTGCCGCCGTGGATCAACAAGTACTATGTGCTCGACCTTAATCCGGAGAAATCTTTCATCCGCTGGGCGGTGGCGCAGGGCCTGACCGTGTTCGTCATCTCCTGGGTCAATCCGGACGAACGCCACGCTGACAAGGGCCTCGACGCCTATATGCATGAGGGCGTCCTGACGGCCCTCACGGCAATCGACGATGCGACCGGCGAGATCGACGTCACGGCGATCGGCTATTGCGTCGGCGGAACGCTGCTCGCCATCACACTCGCCTACATGGCTGCGTTCGACGATAGGCGCATCTCCAGCGCGACGTTCTTCACCACCCTGGTCGATTTCACCGACCCGGGCGATCTGGGGGTCTTCGTCGACGCGGAACAGTTGAAGGTGGTGGAGGAGCGGATGGCCGAGCAGGGCTATCTCGAAGCCTCGCACATGGCCCAGGCCTTCAACATGCTGCGCCCGAACGACCTCATCTGGTCCTACTACGTCAACAATTATCTGAAGGGCAAAGAGCCGATGCCCTTCGACCTGCTCGTCTGGAACTCGAACTCGACGCGCATGCCCGCCGCGAATCACAAGTTCTACCTCCGCCACTGCTACCTTCAGAACGATCTCGCGAACGGGCGCATGGTTCTCAGCGGCAAGACGCTCGACCTCGGGAAGGTGACGATTCCCGTCTATGAGCTGGCGTCGCGCGAAGACCACATCGCCCCCGCCCGCGGCGTGTTCCTCGGCGCCAAATGCTTCGGCGGCCCGGTTCGCTTCGTGACGGCCGGATCCGGTCATATCGCCGGCGTCGTCAACCCGGCCGACAAGCCGAAATATCAGTTCTGGACTGACGGGCCGCCGGAAGGCGATTTCGAGTCCTGGGTCGCCGCCGCCAAAGAGACGCCCGGCTCCTGGTGGCCGGACTGGATCCAGTGGGTCAGCGCCCAGGCGCCGGAGAAGGTTCCCGCCCGCAAGCCGGGCGATGGCAAGCTGAAACCGCTCGGCGACGCGCCGGGGGACTATGTGCGGGTGAAGGCGTAGGTTGAAGACGGCGTCGACCGACGCATCCGACGAACAGCGCGCCAACTGGCGCCTGATTGGTCGCGGCGAAGGCGTCCATTGGCCGGACATCGACGAGGACGTGTCGGTCAAGGCCTTGCTGGGGCTGCCGACGTAACCCGCCAGGAAGGAGGGTGGCGATGCTCACCGGACTTGCGCTTCTGGCCGGAATCGTGGCCGGTTCGCGGGCCTTGACGGCGCCTGCCGCCGCGAGCTGGGCCGCAAGGCTCGGCGGCCTCAATCTTGGCGGCTCCTGGCTCGCCTTCATGGGCCACGCCTGGACGCCCTGGATCTTCACGGCTCTCGCGCTCATCGAACTCATCACCGACCAGCTTCCCTCGACGCCGAGCCGAAAAGTCCCGATGCAGTTCGGCGCCCGCATCGTCACCGGCGCGTTGTCGGGCGCGACGCTCGGCGCGGCGGGCGGCTCGTGGATCGTCGGCCTCGTCGCCGGAGTGGTCGGCGCCGTGATCGGCACGTACGGCGGCGCCGAAGTTCGGGCCCGCATGGCGAAGGCCTTCGGGCGCGATCGGCCGGCCGCGCTGATCGAGGACGCCGGCGCGATCATCCTCGGCCTCGTCATCGTCCTGGCGCTGCGATGAACCGCCGCTTCGACGCCATTGTGATCGGCGCCGGCCAGGCCGGCCCGCCGATGGCCGGCCGGATCGCCGCCACGGGCAAGACGGTCGCCCTCATCGAGCGCAAGCTCATCGGCGGAACCTGCGTCAACACCGGCTGCACGCCGACCAAGACGCTGGTGGCCAGCGCCTATGCGGCTCATCTCGCCAGGCGCGCCGCTGACTTCGGCGTCAGCGCCGGACCGGTCGGCGTCGATTTCGCAGCCGTCATGGCCCGCAAAGACAAGGTCGTCGGCGGCTCCCGCTCGAGCGTCGAGGGCTGGCTCAGGGGCATGGCGAACTGCGCGGTCGTCGAGGGTCACGCCCGCTTCCTGTCGCCGACGACGGTCAAGGTCGGCGACGACGTGCTCGAAGCCGAGCGCTTCTTCATCAATGTCGGCTGCCGGGCCATCGTGCCCGACTTTCCGGGGATCGATCAGGTGAGGACGCTGACCAACACGACGCTGCTCGAACTCGACGCGCTTCCGCGGCGCCTCGTCATCGTCGGAGGAAGCTACGTCGGGCTCGAGTTCGCGCAGGTTTTCCGACGCTTCGGCGCCGCGGTCACGGTAGTGGAAAAAATGCCGCGCCTGATCAGCCGCGAGGACGAGGACGTGTCGGACGCGATCCGCGAAGTCCTCGAAGCCGAGGGCGTCGCGATCCGCTGCGACGCCGAGTGCATCAGCTTCGCGCCGCGCGGCGCGGACATCGGGGTCGGCGTTAACTGCGCGAGCGGCGAACCCGAAGAAGTCGGCTCCCACGCGCTGCTCGCCGTCGGACGGCGGCCGAACACCGACGACCTCGGGCTCGATGCAGCGGGCGTCAGGACCGACGAGCACGGCTACATCGTCGTCGACGAGGGACTGCGCACCAGCGTCCCGCACGTTTTTGCGCTCGGCGACTGCAACGGGCGCGGCGCCTTCACCCATACCTCTTACAACGATTTCGAAATCGCCGCGGCGAACCTGCTCGACGGGGCGGCGCGCAAGGTCAGCGACCGCATTCCGGCCTATGCGCTCTACATCGATCCGCCGCTCGGCCGGGTCGGTCTGACCGAGGCCGAGGCCCGCGCCAAGGGCCACGCGGTGCGGATCGGCCTCCGGCCGATGACGCGGGTCGGCCGCGCGGTCGAGAAAGGCGAAACGCGAGGCTTCATGAAAGTCGTGGTCGACCGCTTGACCGACGCGATCCTCGGCGCCGCCGTATTCGGCGTGGGCGGCGACGAGGCGATTCATGGGGTGATCGAGGCGATGGCGGCGGGCGTCACGGCCACAGCCTACACCCGCGCGATGGCGATCCACCCGACGGTTTCAGAGCTTCTGCCGACGGTCTTCGGCGAACTCTCGCCGTGAGTCACGAAATTCCAATCGAAGCCACCATCCCGCCGTGCGTCCACCTCGTTCGTCACGGCGAGACCGCCTGGAGCGCGAGCGGCCAGCATACCGGGCGTACGGACATTCCTCTGACTGAGGAAGGCGAGCGGAAAGCGTGGGGCTTGCGCGAACGTCTTATGGCCGTGGTGTTCAACAGGGTGTTCACGAGCCCGCTTCAACGCGCGGCCCGCACGTGCGAGCTCGCCGGTTTTGGCGCGGCGGCGAAGGTCGAGCCCGACCTCGTCGAATGGGACTATGGCGACTACGAGGGACGGACGACGCGCGAAATCCAGGCGGCGCGCCCCGGCTGGCGCCTGTTTCGCCACGGATGCCCGAACGGCGAGCAGGCGGCCGACGTCGGTGCCCGCGCCGACCGCGTCATCGCGCGGCTTCGCGCGGCGGACGACACGGCGATCCTTTTCTCGAGCGGCCACATCCTCAGGGTTCTCGCGGCCCGCTGGCTTGGCCTCGCGCCGTCAGAGGGACGGCTCTTCCTGCTCGGCACCGCCAGCGTCAGCATCCTCGGCTACGAGCACGACAAAGAGGAGCCCGCCGTAGCTTTGTGGAATGAGGGTTGAGCCGCGGGCGCCGCGCTTTCTCCCTCACCCGCTTGCGGGAGGGGAGGAAAACGTGTCGGTCAACGCGCTCCTGGGCTTGCCGGCGTAGACGAATGTCGGCCCATTGACTTGGCTCGGAGGGCAAGACCAAGCGCGCGCCGGTCGCGGCGATGCCCGGCGTCAACCGGCTCAGCGTCGACGAGGCGGTTCGCGAGGCCGAGCGGGCGGTAAAAGTCGACATTCCGATGATCGCCTTCTTCCCCTACGCCGAGCCGCATTTGAAGAACGAGAACGGCAGCGAGGCCTTCAATGAGAGCAACCTCGTCTGCAAGGCCTGCCGGGCGATCAAGCACGAGTTCCCCGAGATCGGCCTCGTCATCGACGTCGCGCTCGACCCCAATACCAGCCACGGCCACGACGGCATCGTGCACGACCGCGAGGGCGAATTGCGCATTCTCAACGACGAAACGGCCGAGGCCCTGGCGCGTCTGGCGCGCCGGCATCGCTTTCTCCGCCATCTGTCATAAATTCGGCGGGATATAGGCCTAACAACCTCTGCGGCTCGATAGTTGGGATCGCCATCCCGTGCCGAAACCCGCCGCAAAGCCGCCTCGTTCGATCGTCTCGGATGCCGATGACGTCACAGCCTCCACAGCCCGGAGGGTCACGCCGACGGCTGGGGCGGCGGTCGCCCGCCGCCGGCCCTCTCGCTAAAGCGAAGGATTGCCGCGCGGCGCATGAGCGTCGGCGTGGCTGATCGCGGAGCGCAGTGAACGGATCGGCGAGCGATCGCGGGCAGCGGCCAAGAACGAGCGGAAAACCGGCTGCGCACCAAGGAGCAAACTCATGATACGCCCCACGAGAAAACACGCTTCGTCCATCGCCGGCGGCGCCGCGATCGCCTGCGCGGCGCTGATAGCCTCGCTCGGCGGCGCGGCCGCCGCCAACCCTGAATTCACCTTCGCAATGATCACGCACGGCCAGCCCGGCGACGCGTTCTGGGACATCATCCGCAAGGGCGCCGAGGCGGCGGCGAAGAAAGACAACGTGAGGTTTCTCTACTTCGCCGACCCGACCGCATCGAAGGAGGCGCAATTGGTGACCAATGTCGTGCAGCAGCACGTCGACGGCATCGCGGTCACGCTCGCCTTCCCCGACGCCGAAGAGGCGGCGGTGAAACAGGCCGAGGCGGCGGGCATTCCGATCCTCGGCTTCAACGCCGGCGTCGACGACTGGAAGAAGGCGGGCCTGCTGATGTACGTCGGCCAGGACGAGACAATCGCCGGCGAAGCGGTCGGCGACCGGCTCAATGGCGAAGGCGCGAAGAGCGTGATCTGCGTCGACCAGCAGCAAGGCGCGGTGCAGCTCGAGGAGCGCTGCGACGGCATGAAGAAGGCGTTCCACGGGGATACGTTCGTGCTCTACGTCGCCGGCTATGACATGGCCGCGGCCAAGTCGCGCATTCTCGCCAAGCTGCAGCAGAGCCCGAACACCGACTATATCGTGACCCTCGGCGCGCCGTTTGCGCCGGTCGCGATCGACGCGGCCGCGAGCGCCGGCGGTCACACCAAGGTCGGCACGTTCGACCTGAACCCGCAAGCGGTGTCGCTGATCAAAGAGGGCAAGCTGCAATGGGCGGTCGACCAGCAGCCCTTTGTCGAGGGCTATGAGGCGATCGACCTCCTGTGGCTCAACAAGACCAACGGCGACACGCTCGGCGGCGGCGGCCCGGTCCTCACCGGGCCGACCTTCGTCACCAAGGGCGACGTCGCCGAAGTCGCCAAATTCGCCGAGCGCGGCACACGATAGCCCATGAAACGGAAACGCGACGCCGGCGCGAGCCGACCGAAGCAGTGACGTCTTGAGCACGATCGCCCAAAGCTCCGAACCTCGCCTGGAGCGCCGCCGCGTGGCGCGCCAGGCGATGTGGAAAACGGTGCTCAAGCGGCCCGAAGCGGGCGCGCTCGGCGGGGCCGTTTTGGTGTTCGTCTTCTTTTTTGTCGTGGCGCCGCCATTCCGCGAGTTGGCGGCGTTTACGACCGTGCTCTATCAGTCTGCGACGATCGGCATACCGGCGGTCGCGGTTTCGCTGTTGATGATCGGCGGCGAATTCGACCTGACGGCCGGCGTCGCCGTGACGACATCGTCGCTCGCCGCCTCGATCTTCGCCACCGACGTCGCCGGCAACATGTGGTTTGGCGTCGCCTTCGCGCTTCTGCTGTCGCTTGGCGTCGGCTGGCTCAATGGCTACCTGCTGATCCGCACCCGCCTCCACAGCTTCCTGGTGACGCTGTCGACCTTCCTCATGCTCCAGGGACTGAACATCGCCGTCACCAAGCTCATCACCGGCAATGTCGCCACCGGCGACATCAGCGCCATGCCGGGTTACGCTTCGGCCCAGACGGTGTTCGCCTCGAACGTTCGTTTCGGCGGCGTGACCGTGAGCGTCGCCATTTTATATTGGATCGTCTTTGTGCTGATCGCGACCTGGGCGCTGCTGCGCACCCGGGTCGGCAACTGGATTTTCGCCGTCGGCGGCGACAGCGAAAGCGCGCGGGCGGTCGGCGTGCCGGTGCGCAAGCTGAAGGTCGCGCTTTTCATGCTCGTCGGCCTCTCGGTGTGGTTCCTCGGCATGCACATGCTGTTCGCCTACGACACGGTGCAATCCGGCGCCGGCGTCGGCAACGAATTGCTTTACATCGCCGCCTCCGTCGTCGGCGGCTGTCTGCTGACTGGCGGCTATGGCTCGGCGGTCGGCTCGGCGCTCGGCGCCTTCATCTTCGGCATGACGACCGAGGGCGTCATCTACGCCGATTGGGACCCCGACTGGTTTATGTATTTCGTTGGCGCGATGCTGCTGCTGGCGACGGTCGTCAACACCTGGATCCGGGCGAGCGCAAGCCGAGGCAAATGAGATGTCCGATCCGTCCGCGCCCATCATCGAGCTGCGCAGCATCGGCAAGAGCTTCGGCGCCATCAACGCTTTGCGCAATGTCAGCCTGAACGTGCGTCAGGGCGAAGTCACCTGCATTCTCGGCGACAACGGCGCCGGCAAATCGACCCTGATCAGCATCGTCGCTGGACTGACCACGCCCGACGAAGGCGAATACGCGGTCGATGGCGCGATCGTGCGCTTTCGCTCGCCGCGCGAGGCGCTCGATCGCGGCATCGCGGCCGTCTACCAGACGCTGGCGCTCGTGCCGCTGTTGCCGGTGTGGCGCAATTTCTTCCTCGGGTCGGAAATGGTCCGCGGAGTCGGACCTCTGCGTCGTCTGGACGTCAGGACGATGTGGGCGAAGACCGACGAGACGCTGCTGCGCATGGGCATCGATCTGCCCGACATGGAGCAGCCGGTCGGAACGCTCTCGGGCGGGCAACGCCAGGTCGTGGCGATCGCCCGCGCCGTCCACTTCGGCGCGCGGGTGCTGATCCTCGACGAGCCGACGGCCGCGCTCGGCGTCGCGCAATCCGGCATCGTGCTCAAATATATCGCCGCGGCGGCGCGCGAGCATGGAGTCGGCGTCATTTTCATCACCCACAATCCCCACCACGCCTTCATGGTCGGCGACCACTTTCTGGTCCTGGCGCGCGGCGAAGTCGATCTCGACGCGCCGCGAGCGAACCTCACGTTCGAGAAACTGATGTTCCATATGGCGGGGGGCGCCGGCCTCAGCGCGCTGCAACACGAGCTGCATCGCGGCCTCGCCCCGTAGCGTCGCCGGCGGGCTCGCCGCCTGTCGCGCCCGCCAACTCTGCGCTCGCAATCCCGGTCGGACGCCCTGTATAGTCGGGGCGCCAGGAGCCTCGCGATGTCCGTCACCCGTCCCGCCCGCCCCGCCGCACCGCCGCACCGGCTCGACATCGCCCATCGCCCGCGCCGCAATCGCAAGGCCGAATGGGCGCGCCGGCTGGTCAAGGAGCATGTGCTGACGACCAACGACCTCATCTGGCCGCTCTTTCTTGTCGAGGGGAAAGCCAGGCGCGTGCCGGTCGCGGCGATGCCGGGCGTCGACCGGCTCAGCGTCGACGAAGCCGTGCGCGAGGCCGAGCGGGCCATGAGCCTCGACATTCCGGCGATCGCCTTCTTTCCCTACACCGAGCCGCATCTCAAGGACGAGCACGGCAGCGAGGCGTTCAACGAGGGCAATCTCGTCTGCAAGGCCTGCCGCGCGATCAAGCGCGAGTTCCCTCAGCTCGGCCTCGTCACCGACGTCGCGCTCGACCCCTATACGAGCCACGGCCACGACGGCCTCGTGCGGGAGCACGCGGGCGACCTGCGCATCCTCAACGACGAGACGGTCGAAGCGCTGGTCCGCCAGTCGCTCAACCAGGCGCGCGCCGGCGCCGACATCATCGCGCCCTCCGACATGATGGACGGGCGGGTGGGCGCAATCCGCGAGGCGCTCGACGCCGAAGGCTTCCTCGACGTGCAGATCCTGGCCTACGCGGCGAAATACGCTTCCGCCTTCTATGGGCCGTTCCGCGACGCGCTCGGCTCGGCGGGCGCGCTCAAAGGCGACAAGCGCACCTATCAGATGGACCCGGCCAACAGCGACGAGGCCTTGCGCGAAGTCGAGCTCGACCTCGACGAGGGGGCCGACATGGTGATGGTCAAGCCCGGCATGCCCTATCTCGACATCATCCGCCGGGTGAAGGACGAGTTCGGCGCCCCGACCTTCGCCTATCAGGTCAGCGGCGAATATTCGATGATCATGGCGGCGGCTCAGAACGGCTGGATCGACGGCGACAAGGCGATGATGGAAAGCCTCATCGGCTTCAAGCGCGCCGGCGCCGACGGGGTCTTGACCTATTTCGCCCCGCGCGCGGCGGAGACGCTGAAGAAGGGGTGAGGGCCCCTCCGTCTTCATACACGCGCCGCAGCAACAGATGACCTCGTCCTGAGGCGCTCTTGCGATGCAAGAGCCTCGAAAGCCTGCCCTGAGCTTGACGAAGGGGACGCTCCAGACGGCGCGGTCGCCGCCGCAGCGCTCATACACCGGCATCCAGCCGGAATCGTCCTTCGAGGCCGCTTCGCGGCGCCTCAGGGCGAGGCCCGCGGATGTTGGGCGCGCATCGCAGCAAAACCGGAACATCCCGCCGGCGCATTTTTGCCTGAACCTGCGCGCACCTTGGGCTCTTTCGATCGAAGGAGATGTTGCCATGCCCAAAATGCGGGCGATGGTCGTTCAAAAGGTCGGCGGGCCGCTCAAGGCGGAGGAGCGGGACATTCCGGTCCCGGGGCCCCAGGAGATCCGCATTCGCGTCCACGCCTGCGGCGTCTGCGCCAGCGACAGGATGACGGTCGAAGGCCTCATGCCGGGCATCCGATATCCGCGCGTTCCCGGTCACGAGGTCATCGGCGCGGTCGACGCGCTCGGCGCGGGCGTTCAGGGCTGGAGCGTTGGGGCGCGCGCGGGCGTCGGCTGGTTCGGCGGCTCGTGCGGCTATTGCAGCCGCTGCCGGCGCGACAGCGCTTTCGCTTGCGAGAACGTGCATGAGACGACCGGCGTGAGCCGCGACGGCGGCTACGCCACGCATCTGATCGCTCATGTCTCGGCGGTCGCGCGCGTGCCGGACGATCTCGACGCCGTGGAATCCGCCCCCCTGCTCTGCGCCGGCGTCACCACCTTCAACGCCCTGCGCCACAGCGGCGCCGGACCCGGCCATCTCGTCGCGATCCACGGCGTCGGCGGCCTCGGGCATCTCGGCATCCAATTCGCGGCGCGGCAGGGCTTTCGCACGGTCGCGGTCAACCGCGGCCGCGACAAGGAGGAGCTCGCGCGAAAACTCGGCGCGAGCGACTATATCGACAGCGCCGCCGAGGACCCGGCCAAGGTGCTGACGGCGATGGGCGGCGCGAAAGCGATCCTCGCCACGCTCACCAACGGCGAGGCGATGCAGGCGATCGCGGGCGGCTTGGGGTCGAACGGGGTCTTGATGGTCATCGGCGCGGTCGGGCCGTTGACGATCAATTCGCACGATCTTCTTCAGAAGCGTGCGTCGGTCAAAGGGTGGTATTCGGGGATCGCCAGGGATTCGGAAGACACGCTGCTGTTCAGCCGGCGCAACAAGGTCGCTTCGATGAACGAAGTGTACCCACTCGAGCGCGCGCAGGACGCCTATGAGCGCATGATGAGCGGCAAGGCGCGCTTCCGCGTCGTCCTCAGGGTGGACGCCTGACCTCAACTGTTTGGTCAGGCGGGCGTCCGCCGGCTTTGTCCGCGACAAACTTCGGGCGCGGCGTGTCGTGGACGACGGCGCGAGCTCTCGTTCGAGAGCCGCATGTGGAAAACTCCACTTCCGTTTCGACCAGTGGCGGAAACGACCCTGTGGATTGCCGCAACGGCAGGTGGCGCACGGCAAGGCGCGAAAGCCTATAGTTCGAACTCCCGAATCAGTGGGGAGACTTCCATGACGAGAACGGGTCAAAGCACCCTTGTGCTGACCAAGCCGCAGGCCGACTGCCTCGTCGCGCTGCGAAATCAAAAGAACCTTTTGTCAAGGATCGCAATCGAGGCAAAGCTCGACCTCAAAAGGACGGGGATCGCGCTTTCCCAACTGGCCGAGCTCGGACTTGCCGAGCAGAACGACGCCAAAGCGTGGAATGCGACCGCGCGCGGCAAGACGTGCGTCTTCGAAACTCTGCCGTATCGACCAAGGCGATGCCCAAAAACTATTGCTTCATTTCGTGAAACCTCGGCGAGATGCTGTAGTTCCATTCTGGATGGAATGAGTCTCGGGTCATGTTGAGGGTCGCCATTTCCGCGTCCGAGACCTTGATGCCCTTTGGATAGGTGTTGCTATCGAGTTCGCAGCGGATTTTGAGACCGGTTTTCGTCGTGGTGTTGGCGATCAGTTCGATGACGATGAGGAGGCTGAGGAGTGGCGTCGCGCGCCAGTTCTGCGTGATGTGGCAGAACATGCGATGCTCGATCTTGTTCCACTTCGAAGTCCCTGGCGGATAGTGGCAAACCTGAATGATCAGACCGGTTTCGTCCGCGAGTTGTTGGAGGGCCAACTTCCAGAGCCGCAGCCGTGAACCATTGGAGCCGCCGCCGTCGGCCGTGATCATCAGGCGCCTCATCCCGGGATAGAGCTTCCAACCCATCTGATCGAGCCAGCATCGGACGGCGTTGACGGCGAACTCCCCGGTGTCGTGGTCGATTCCGAGGCTGACATAGCCGAGGTTGGCGCCGATGTCGTAGACCCCGTAAGGGACGACCTTGCCCAACTCCTTGTCCTCGAAATCGTGAGCGTTGACCTCGATCGGTTCGCCCTGCGGCCCATAGTCGCTACCGCCGTTCTTGAATTCGCCCAGCAATTCCTTCTTCTTCGCGTCGATCGATATCACGGGTTCGCCGGCCGCCTGAAACGCCTCGACCTTCGCGTTGATATATTCGAACTGGGCGTCGCGATCAGGATGTTTGCCGGCTTCCTTGGTCTTGCGGTTGGAATGGCGACAATATTTCAGTTCCTCCAGCAGCTTGGGAATGGTCGAGGAACTCACTTTGTGACCCATGGCGCGAAGCGCCGTCGCCAGCTTGTCGTGGCTCTTGGAGACCCATCGCAACGGCCGCATCGGGTCGCCCATCGTCGCCGGCTCGAGCAATCGTTGCAAGTCCTCCAACAGCGTCGGGTCCTTGACCGTCAACCGAGGAGTGCCCCCGCCCTTGCGCCGCACCTCTCCCGTCAAGGAGCCGGGGTTCCGCAAGTCCTTCAGACCGCGCCCAATCGTGCTCCGGGCGACCTTCGTCGCGCGCGCGACCGCCGCAATCCCGCCGTAGCCCGCCGCCTTCGCCTCCGCCGCCGCGCTCAACCGCCGGCGTCGCTCGTCCAGCGAAGGCCGAAGCGCGTCAAACCGGACGCGCAGGGATGATTCGTCTATCATCATCACGATATAGACGCTCGCCTCGCACTCGGGAATCCGCTAAACAGCCGATGCCAGTAAACTCGCAAATTCCAAATCGGCTATTTTTGGGCGTCGCCCAAGGAAAACGGCGACGCCCGGGCCCACAGCCCAGCGTCTGCTCGATTTGCTGGATCGGCCAATGCACGGCAGAGAACTTGCGCGCAAACTGGGCATCACCCATCAGGGAGTTTGGGCGTCGCTCGTCAAGCTGCACGCTCAAGGACGCGTCGCCTTCTGCGACCCGGATAAGCCATCTTGGCTCGTCAGGCGCGCAGACGACCAGAGCTCGATCTTGTCCTTCGACGAGGAACGTGTGCTTTCGGTGCTCCCGCCAGTGCGCGCAACCGACGCCGGCAGCCTGAGGGCCGCGTCGGGGTCGCCTCGACACGAGGTCGAGCGGATCCTCGAGAATTTGATCGCCCGCGGATTTGTCGAGGCTTTTGACGGCTTGAGGGGCGACCAAGTGTTTCGGATTACGGCCGCCGGTTTGGAACACCCACAATACGTTCAATCCGAGCGTCGCGCGCCGCCTCAGCGTCTACCGGTCCAATCGGACCGGGTCCGCAGGGTTCTTCAAGCGATTTCCGATGCGGGCGCGTTGCGGATCAGAGACGTGAGGAATTTGCTAAATATTCAGCAAGCGTCAGTCAACGCGCTCATGCAATATCTCAAACGTAAGCAACTGGTGGCGAAAGCGGGAGATCAGTTCTCGGCGCCCTATGCGCTAACCAAAAGAGGCCGCGCCACCTTGGCGGAAATGACCCTGCGGCAAGCTGCTTGAGATATTTCGCAGAAGCTGCGCCGGAATCGTCCTTCGAGGCCGCTTCGCGGCGCCTCAGGACGAGGGCGGCGACCGCCATTCGACCCCATGCGCTTCGACGCGCTCCTGCCTGCCGCGCACTTCAATGCTCTCGGCCTCGCCGACCATGAGATGATCCGGCAACGCCATCAGGCGCGCGAGGTCTCCCGAAATCACCAAGGGCCGCTTCGTCGCCTTGCAAAACTCGCAGAGCCTCGCCGCGACATTCATCGTGTCGCCGAAATAGGCGAGCTGGCGCTTGGCGTCGCCGCATTCGCTGACGACGACGGCTCCGGCGTGAATCCCGGCCCGGAATGCCGGCGCGACGCCGAATTCCGCTTCATAGTCGGGCGCGAGGCTGGCGATCTTGCGCAAGATCGCAAAGAAGCACGCCACGCATCGCGCGTTCAGCGCCGGGTCGTCCGTCACCGGCCAGGTCACGATCGCCTCGTCTCCGACATAGGCGTGCACTCTTCCCCCGAAGTCGCCGATCGGCTCGTCGATATCGAAAAAGAACCGGGTGATGAGATCGTGGACCCGAAGCTCGCCCATCGCCTCGGCGAGGCGCGTCGAATTGGCGAGGTCGAGGAACATCACGATCCGCCGCTAGCGGGAGGGACGATGATAGGTCCCCAGGAGAACGCCGGCCAGAAGCTCGCCGCCGATCAGCCGCTGGGTCTCGGCCACCACGCCGATGACCATGGAGGACGCGAAGCCGAGCGCGACGATTCTGGGCAGGTCGATCGTCAACCAGTCTCTGGTGAGCCACTGGCGATGATAGGGCGCGGCGTAAAGCAGGAACTGCAACGACAGCCCGACGACGATCAACGCGGCGGTCATCGCCAGCGCCCGGACGACGACTTCGGCGGCGAGCGGCAAGCGCCTGAGGGCCGAGCCGAGACGGGATCGCGCGCCCGATGCGAATCCGGTCTGCACGGCCCAGACGGTCAAAGCGACCCCTGCGCCGTGGAAGCCGCTGCGAATAAAGTTGGCGAGGGTCCGCTCGGCGGGCTCGTCGAACAGGACGCGGTACGCGACGCCGGCGACAAACCCGGCAAAGAGCGATACAGCAATGAAACCGGTCTGCCGCGCAGCTTGGCGCAGGAAGATCGATCGGCCGATTGTCCGCTCGGCGGCGCCCGGGAACAGAATCTGGCCCGAAGCGCTGCTCTCCCCATCACGATGCGACGCCATAGACAGAACTCTTATCATCATGCCGCCCCGAGACCGACCCGCTCTTCGTGGGTCGCGTCAAGCAATTTCGGGCCCCCCTTCAACGCTGGGTTGCGCAATCATCGCTTTCGGCCATAGCATTCATCCGCACTCGAGGGCGTCGCGGGAGCGCGAGGCCGAACTTTCGGAGGAGGACATGCCCACGGTCAGGAAGCGTCATGGCGGCGGCCTGGCGCTTTGCGGTCTCGCCCTGGGGCTGCCGTGGTTCGCCGGCCAAGGCGTCGCGCCCGCTTACGGCGCGAACTGGACGACCTGCAAATACTTCAGCCAGCTGCCCGACGATTGCGCCGGCGCGGAACAGCACAAGTATGACAATTTGCGCGACTATCGCTACGAGGAAATCGATCTCTTCGCCAAAGACGCGCTGAAAAAAGTCCTCTACGTCAGCGTCTACAACACCACCGGCCAGAACGGCGCGGACAATTCGCGGAACTCGGCCCCGAAGCCGCTCAGCGACAAACTCGACCCCAAGCGGATTGCGAAGAAATACCAGGCGCTCGCCGTATCGACAAGTCCGCCCCGCTACTGGACCCTGGACTGGCTCGCCGACAGGGTCGGCGCGGTGCGGAATTTCGACGGTCTGGACGCGGCGTGGATGGGAAACAGCCAGGCGGCTGCGACCAGGATCTCCGCCAAGCCGAGCTCCAACGCCTATCGCACCATGCCCGTCGCGAGAACGTCGATTGAAGGATTCAAGAAGGGAACGACGGTCTATCTGCTCGACGATCCCAAGGGCAGGACCTGGGTCATGGTGTCCTATACCAACAAGGATGTTCCGGGCCTGACGATCGACAAGCTCGATAGCCTCGGCGATCTCATCAAACTACCGCAGGGCTGGAAGTTTCGCACCGCGGTGCTCGACAAAAACTTGATCCTGGAGCCGAAGGGCGGCTCCTCGGCCGTCACTCAAGACGACAAGGGGAACGTCTATGACTTGACCGGTCCGGGACAGAGCAACTTCGTCCCGTGACCTGTTCGATGTCAGGATGAAAGAAACGATCGACGGCGCGCGCATCCTTGCGGCGGCATCGAGATAGGCCGCCAAAAGGGCTGAATTCGACCGAGAGGTTCCGCTCACCGGCGGCGGCGCCGAGCTAGTCGTGGTTTTGCTGAGCGGCGTCGGTCCAGCCGTTTCCTGGCGTGGGCGGCGTGACGGTGGCCCAACGTTCGGCGATTTTCGCGCCCTCGAACCGCCAAAGCACGAAGCCGTGGAACTGCATCTTCCGGCCCGAAGCGTCCGTCCACCGCCAGACGTTGCGGCACATCACTTTGTCGCCCTCGGCGATCATGTCCTCGATCGTCAAATGCAAGTCGGGCATCCCCTTGTAGAGGCCGAGCATCATTTGCTCGTCGCCGTCGACGCCGGCCGGCTTGCCGTCCGGCCCGTCATGGTCATAAAAATCCCGCGTCATATTGTTACGGATGACCGCGGCGTTGCGTTTGTTGACGAACTCCTCGAAGTGATCACGCACGATTTGCTTCATTTCGGTGGGAGTCAAGTGAGTCGCCATGTTCTGCACCCAGGATAGACTGAGAATAGTCATCTACGCGTCTAATTGAAACCGAGAAGGCTCTCTCATTCGCCGGGCTGCCGTCGAATGTTTATGGGTTCGAATACGTGTGACATAACTAATCGAAAAGCGGTGTTCTGGCAAGTACGCACAATTTTGTAAGCCTAGGAGCGCGACCATGAAAATTCACTTTGGTTGCCCCATCCAGGCGACGTCGAATGTCCTGGCCGGCAAGTGGAAAGTGCTCATCGTCTGGCACCTGTCGTTCAAGTCCTATCGCTTTGCAGAGATCCGAGAGCTGTTGCCGGGCGTGAGCGAGAAGGTTTTGACGAGTCAGCTGCGACAGCTCGAGCAGGATGGAGTCATCAAACGGCGGGTCAGCGGCAACGTGCCTCCTCGTGTCGACTATTTCCTGACCACCGCCGGCGACGAACTCATTCCCGTGATGGAGAGCATGTGCGCCTGGGGCACAAAACATCTTGGCGTTCCGCCGAGCCTGCCCCGCCTCCCTGTGACGACGGCGTGAGCGCCGGCGGGGTCCGCCGTTCCCGAACGCATCAACTCCCCGCTTGGCCGCGGCGCGATTTTCTCGCGTCGATGTCGAAACGGGCGGCCCTCAACC
Organism: uncultured Alphaproteobacteria bacterium; assembly: GCA_963805295.1. Classification (GTDB taxonomy): domain Bacteria; phylum Pseudomonadota; class Alphaproteobacteria; order Rhizobiales; family Beijerinckiaceae; genus Roseiarcus. The sequence continues at coordinate 26,402 of CAWDTW010000081.1, forward strand.
GTCTTTGTCTCGAGCGCGGCGCTTCCGCCGCGTCTCTCGGAAAGGGAGCACAAGCGATGCAATATCTGTTGATGATCCATTCGGACGAGAAGGCGATGCAGGCGGCGCCCAAGGACCAGGTCGGCGCGGTCCTGGCCGCTTACGGCGCCTATACGAAGGCGATGAAGGAGGCGGGCGCCTATGTCGGCGGCGAGCGCCTTCATCCGAGCTCGACCGGCACCGTGGTTCGGGTCCAGAACGGCAAGACGTCCGTGCTGAACGGCCCTTACGCCGAAATCAAGGAGCAGCTCGGCGGCTATTATCTCATCGAGGCGCCCGACCTCGACGGCGCGATCGCCTGGGCCGCGCGCTGCCCCGGCGCGGAGACCGGCGCGATCGAGGTGCGGCCGATCTGGGCGATGTGAGCGGGGTCCGCTGGACCCCTCGGGGTCGAAAAGGACGGAGGTCGGTGCGCCAGCGTTGGCCGGTGAGGCTTTCGGGTCGGCGACCCGACTATCCGTCTTGATGAAAAGATCGAACGAACGCTTACAATGTTCTTATTTTAAATGACAAAGAGAGAACCAGAAAGCGTGAGCCAAGAAAAATGATTTATGAAAACAGGAAGCTGTGTTATCCTGTGACTTGGCCCTTTCAGGTTGGAAGGCTTGCTCGAGACCGTCTGCAGCGGTTCGAGCGAGGGGCGCGTTGCGGGACGGTCGCCGCCCGAGCCCGCCGGTCGGGGACGTTGGAATCGAGTCGGACGGAAATGGCGCCGTAAGCGATTGAAAACCCTTTATTCGCGCCCGGAAATGGCGCCGCCGGAACCGTCAGGACTGTTCCCAGGCGCCACTCCCGACGCTCCGCGCCCACGGCAAGCTGAGGCGTCGCAAAGGGACAGATTTTGGGTAACCGGGGCAAATTCCCGGGCACGCAACTGCACAAAGCAAAATGCTGCAGTTGCGAGATTGAATCTTATCAAGCGCTTGCGCGAGCGCCGGCCTTCTGAAATTTTTCCTCCCGCGCTCCTGCCCGGGAATTTGCCCCGGTTACGAAATGGCGCCGCAAAGGATTGAAAAGATTAGATCCGCGTCCGGAAATGGTATGGCCCCGGAAGCGTCGACCCCCAACATATGGTATGCGGGCAGGAGAGCCGAGGAATTTCGCCCGCCGGCCCGTAGAGCCACCGGGTCGCTTTGTCGGCGTCCCGCGAAAGTTGCAGAAGTTGGGTAACCGGGGCAAATTCCCGGGCAGGAGCGCGGGAGGAAAAATTTCAGAAGGCCGGCGCTCGCGCAAGCGCTTGATAAGATTCAATCTCGCAACTGCAGCATTTTGCTTTGTGCAGTTGCGTGCCCGGGAATTTGCCCCGGTTACGATTTTGGCGCCTAAGCGATTGAAAAGAATGGTTCGACGCCAGGCCGCGCGGGGTGAGAGGGGAGAAGTTGCGGAGCCAGGCGGAGGCCGCATGAGCGCTCTGGACCCCGACGCCGGCGCGCGCGCCGCCGCCGCCCGAGCGGCGCGCGAGAGCTACGGCAAGCTTGTCGCCTATCTCGCCGCGCCGGGCCGCGACGTGCCCGGGGCCGAGGACGCGCTCGCCGACGCCTTCGCCGCGGCGCTCGCTGTCTGGCCGGCGCGGGGCGTGCCGAAAAATCCCGAAGGCTGGCTCGCGACCGCGGCGCGCCGCCGCCTCATCGACGCCGCCCGCCGGCGCCGCAACGCCGAGGCGTCTTCCAAGACGCTGAGCTTGATCGGCGACGAACTGAGCGCCGCCGCGGGCGAGGCGCAAATCCCCGACCGCCGCCTCGCCCTGATGTTCGCCTGCGCTCATCCGGCGATCGAGGAATCGGTCCGTGCGCCATTGATGTTGCAGACGATTCTTGGTCTCGATGCGGCGGCGATCGGCTCGGCCTTCCTGGTTTCGCCGGCCGCCATGGGCCAGCGCCTGGCCCGCGCCAAGGCGAAAATCCGCCTCGCCGGCGTGCCGTTCAGAATCCCTGAGCGCGAGGACTTGCCTGAGCGTCTCGGCGCCGTTCTGGAGGCGATCTACGCCGCCTTCGCCCATGGCTGGGCCGAAGCCTTTTCCGACGACCCGCGCGGCCGCGATCTCGCCGAGGAGGCGATCTGGCTCGGCCGGGTCGTCGTCGCACTCGCGCCCGACGAGCCGGAGGCGAAGGGGCTCATCGCGCTGATGCTTTATGCGCATTCGCGCCGCGCCGCCCGGCGCGACGGTTTTGGGCGTTACGTTCCGTTGAGTGAGCAGGAGACCGCGCTCTGGGATGCGGCGGCGATCGAGGAGGCCGAGGTTTTGCTGCGGGCGGCGAGCGCGTCGAATGCGCCCGGACGCTTCCAGTTTGAAGCCGCCGTCCAGTCCGTCCACGCCGCCCGCCGGCTGACGGGCGCGACCGACTGGGAGGCGATCGCGGCGCTCTACGATGCTCTCTATGCGCTCACTGCCTCGCCCGTCGTCGCGGTCAACCGCGCGGCGGCGCTCGCGCGGACGCAGGGGGCGGCGGCGGGGCTCGAACTCATCGAGGCGGTCGGCGCCGAGGGCGGCCTCGAAGCCTTCGAGCCCTATTGGGTCGCAAGAGCCGACCTCTGCGCCAAAGTCGGCGACATCGTTGAAGCGCGCCGCGCCTACGAGATCGCGATCGGCCTGCAGAGCGACCCGGCGGCGCGCGCCTTTCTCGCCGAGCGGCTGGCGGCGCTGGGGTGAATCGGAACGTTACTACCCGACTGGTTGGCGCCGCCCCGCGCGCGGCCCGGGATGGTAGCCTTTCTCGCCGATGATCCTGGCGAGCGGGCCGCGGATGTCGCCGGTCTCGCGAAGCCGCGCCATCACGGCCGCAAAGTCCCATTTCGGACGCCAGCCGAGCTCGCGCCGAGCGAGCGCGTTGTCGTAGACCCGTTCGATGCTCTCAGCCATCCGCCAGCCGCGCCGGGCGTATTCTTCCTCCCAGCCGGCCGCGCGTTCGCGGACGACCGCGGGGGCGTCGACGCGCAGGCGCGCCGCGTCCTCACGGCGGAACGGCGTCGTGGCGCTGACGACGTACTTGCCGAATCCGATGGACGGCGCGCGCTCGGCCGCTAGGAGATGCGCCTCGACCACGTCCTCGATGGCGACGCGGCGGAACAGGAACTCGTTCGCCTTCAGATTGTCGTCGGCGAAGGCCGCGCGCGCCTTAGGGTCGTCGTCCTCCTCGGGGAAGAAGCGCGAGGCCCTCAAGACCACGCAGGCGAGCCCTTCGTTGCGCCAAAAGAGCCGGCACAGGTCCTCGCCCGCGGTCTTGGTGACGCCGTAAATGTTCTTGGCGACCGGCGCGACGCTCTCGTCGATCCACGCCGCAGGCTCGCCCGGCGGCGGTTTCAACGCGTCGCCGAAGGCGCTCGTCGTGCTGGTCATCACGAAGGACCGCACGCGGGCGCTGGCCGCCTCCTCGAGCAGGATCAGAGCGCCGAACACGTTCGTCTCGACGAACTCTTCGCGCCCGTGGCTCTCGACATGAGGCTTGTGCAAGGTCGCGGCGTGGAGAACCGTCCGCACGCCCCTCATGCAGCGCGCGACGACCGCCCGGTCCGCGATCGACCCGACGACGTCGGCGAACGGCCCGGGAGCGACGTCGAGACCGACCGCCTCGCGGCCCCCGCCGCGGAGCGTGCGCATCAGCGCCTCGCCCAAATGCCCCGAACTCCCGGTGACGAGAATGGTCATGGCCGATCGGCTCCTCCCCGCGACGCCGGCTCATTATCACACGCTCGACCGAGTCGCCGAGGCGGCGCTTTCGCGCTTATCATGGGCCGGCTGGCGGGAGGAGCAGGACGGCACGTTGGCCCATTGGCGAGCGGTTCGACGACTTCCGCGCCTGTCGGTTGCCCTGGCGGCGCTCTGGCTCGCGGGCTGCGCGCCGGCGCTCGAAACCGATCAGGCGCGGCTGTGCCGCATGGCGCTGCCCGCGCTGACGCCGGAGGGCGCGCGGATCGCCATCGACTGGCAGCGGCCGGACCCGGACGGCCGGGGCCTGACGATCGCCTTCTCCGCCGAGGCGCCCGGCGAGGCGCCAGAGCCGCACGCGGCGACCTGCCGGTTTCGCGAGCCGGGGCGGCCGCGCGAGTCGCGCGATCTCGTCTCGCTGACGCTCGACGGCGAGGCGCTGTCCGATGCGCGGCTCTTCTTTCTCATCCGCTACTGGCTGGCGACGCCGGAGGGTCGAGCGGCCGACCCGGCCCCGCTCGGCGACCTCAGCGGCGCGCCCGAACTGCCGCGCCGCTTCGCCTATGGGCTGCAGATGGCGCTCGACGGGCTGCCGCTGGCGACCATCTACGCCTTGCTGGCGGCGGCCTATTCGCTGATCTACGGGCTGATCGGGCGGATCAATTTCGCCTTCGGCGAGCTCGCGGCCGCCGGAGGCTACGCCGCGGCGATGACGGCGCTGGCGCTTGCCGGCCTCCCCCCTGCCCCGCTGCTGGCGGCCGCCTTCGCGCTCGCGGCTTTCGTCGCCGCCGGCTGGGGCTTCGCTTCGGCGCGCTGCGTCTTCATTCCGCTGCGCCACGCCAAGGGCCAGCAGGCGCTGGTGGCGACCGTCGGCCTCGCCCTTTTTCTCCAGGAGCTCATGCGAATCGCCCAGGGCGACCGGACGAGCTGGATGACGCCGGAGCTCAACCAGCCCTTCGCGCTCGGGCGGTCGGGCGATTTCATCGCCGTCGCCACGCCGATGACGTTTGTCGCCAGCGCGGTCGCGCTCGGCGTCGGCCTCGCGCTCGTCCTCGTCTTTCGCTGGACGCGGATAGGCCGCGAATGGCGCGCCTACGCCGACGACCCGCTCGCCGCCGAGATGCTCGGCGTGAGCCCCGCCGCCGTGACCGCGCGCGCCTTCGCGCTCTCCGGGGCGCTCGCCGGCCTCGCCGGAGCGACGATGACGGCGGCCTATGGAGCGGTCGGCTACGGGCTTTCGGCGACGCTGACGCTCAAGGCGCTCGCCGCGGCGATCGTCGGCGGCATCGGATCGCTGCCGGGCGCGTTCCTCGGCGGCCTCATCATCGGCGCGGCCGAAGCGGGCTGGTCGGCGCTGTTTCCGATCGACGATCGAGACCTTGCCGTCTACGCGCTATTGGTGATCTTCATCGCCCTGCGTCCCTCGGGACTTCTGGGATCGCGCGAGCCGGCAACGCACAATCTGTTCCCGCGTCGGTCTTGACTTGGCAGCCGCCCCTCCCACATCCTTGCCGCGCGCTCGGGGGGTGCCGCGCGCGGAGGTCTTCATGTCCAATTTTCTCGCCGCGACGCCGACGCAGACTTTACGCGGCGACGCTCTGGCGGGCGTGCGCACGCGTCGCATTCTCGCGGTTTGCTTCGACCTGACCATCGTCAGCGTGCTGGTCGCGCTGTTGTGGATCGCCTCGATCGTGCTCACGTTGGGCCTGGCGCTGTTCTTCCTGCCGCCGCTCTATCCGATCGTCGCCTTCTTCTACAACGGCCTCACCGTCTCGGGACCCAAGATGGCGACGCCCGGCATGCGCGCTATGGACCTGGAAATGCGCATGCACGACACCGGCCAGCGCGTGCCGTTCGTCGACGCCGCGGTCCAGGCGGTGCTGTTCTATGTGAGCTGGTTCTTTCCGCCGATCTTCCTCGTGTCGCTGGTCGACGCGGAGAAGCGATGCCTGCACGACATCATCGCCGGAGTCGTGATCGTGCGGCGGCTGTGAAACCAAAGGGCGGTCCCGGACGTTCGTGACGGGGGGCGGCCCGCCTTCGGCGGCTATCGAGGAGAGTGGGGGAAAGCGTGACCAGGGAAGTGCGCGACGCCCCTCAGTTCTATCTGACGGCGCCCTCGCCGTGCCCCTACCTGCCCGGCCAGCAGGAACGCAAGATCTTCACCCATCTGGTCGGCAAGCGCGCCGCTTCGCTGAACGACCTGCTCACCCAGACTGGCTTCCGCCGATCGCAGACGATCGCCTACCGTCCCGCCTGTGAGAGCTGCCGCGCCTGCGTGTCGGTGCGCGTGCTGGTGGACGACTTCCGTCCCAACGACAGCCAGCGCCGGGCGTTGCGCGCCAACGCCGATCTCGTGGGCGCCCTCGTCCCGCCCAAGCCGACCAGCGAGCACTACGCGCTCTTCCGCGCCTATCTCGATGCGCGCCATCCCGAGGGCGGGATGGCCGACATGTCGTCGCTCGACTTCGCCATGATGGTCGAGGACACCCATATCGACACCCAGCTCGTCGAATACCGCATGCGCAAGACGCCGCACGACGAGCAGGGAACCGGTCCGCTCTATGCGGTCTGCCTGACCGACCGGCTCGCCGACGGGCTGTCGCTCGTCTATTCCTTCTACACGCCCCATCAGGCGCGCCGTTCGCTGGGCGGCTTCGTCATTCTCGACCACATCGATAAGGCCCGCGCGCTCCGCCTGCCGCACGTCTATCTCGGCTACTGGGTCGAGGGCTCGAAAAAGATGGGATACAAGGCGGCCTACCTGCCTCAGGAGCGCCTCGGCCTGCACGGCTGGAGCCGGGTGGAGCGGTAGCGGCCCCGGCTGCCGGTAGAATCTGCTCGCGTGCCGGCGATTTCAAAGGTTTAGGCGCCAAAAACGTAACCGGGGCAAATTCCCGGGCACGCAACTGCACAAAGCAAAATGCTGCAGTTGCGAGATTGAAATCTTATCAAGCGCTTGCGCGAGCGCCGGCCTTCTGAAATTTTTCCTCCCGCGCTTCCTGCCCGGGAATTTGCCCCGGTTACCCAAAAACTGCAACTCCTGCGGCCCCGTGAGCTTTCGCTTCGGCGCCCAGCCCGGGCGCGTCTGAAGCCCCAGATGTTGTGGGTCCCGAGGCTTCGAGGCCATACCAACTCCGGGCGCGAATCCAATCTTTTCAACCTCTTGCGGCGCCATTCCCGGCCATCGTAGCGATCTCGACCCGACCCTCCTCAAGCCCGTGCGAGGAGAAGGCCTGGGCGCGGCGATTTCAAAGACCGCGCAGGAGAGCGCCCGCAACGCTTCCCGAACCTGCGCGACAGCCTAAAAATGCTTTCCATAAGCTTCCGTTTCTTTCCATTTCTTTCCGCGAAATGCGCTTTTTCAAGGGGTTGCGCGCGATCCCGGCCGAAAAATTTTTTCTTGCGCCCTCCTTCCGCCCGAACGGCCGATCCCGGCGGCCGCTCGTCTCGCCGACCCGCCAGAGGTTCCGTACCTCCGGCCGGGGCTCTTCAATCCTGATAGGGTTCCGCTCATCCCGTCGCCATCTGTGAATAGGACGCCTTCTCTCGCGCCACCCAGATCGAAGGATAACAAGGGGCCTGCTCTTCTCCAAGAAATTGTCGCTTTGCCCAGAAAGCGCCACATTGCTCAACCGCTCGGGGCCGGGTCATCATGGCGCGCGGCCGCGCCGCCTCGAGCGCCCCGCCTGTTCGCCCAGCCGCTCAATCGCCTCCGCCTTGCCTAAACCAGAGTCTCAATAACAATCCCCAGGCAAAGCCGGGGGAACTCTCAACCCATTAGTCAGCCCTACCGACGGCGAGGGCCCTAGTACCTCGGCGCAGTGATTATGACTCTTTGAGTTGGGCGTCGCGGGTGGCCGCCGCTGGATCGGGATACGCGCGGCCCATTTTGGCGCGGGCTTTGTCGGTTGTGAACATCCATTTGATGCGGGCTCCCGAGGCATTTCGCTGTCGCTCCCAGGCAGCGATTTGGGAGACGAGGTGCTCGTGGGTGGCGATACGCCGGTCGAGGCACTGACCGCGCAGCACCCCGATTTCGATCTCGACCATATTCAGCCAGCTGGCATGCTTGGGAACGTAGTGGAACTCCAACCGCTGCAGCACCCGGCGCGCTTCGCAGGCTGGGAAGGCCTGGTAGAGGGCCCCGGCTGAATGGGTTGACAGATTATCCATAACGACGCGGACGCGCTCAGCCTCGGGAAAGTGAATGTCAGTGAGTTCGCGCATGCAGGCGGCGAAATCCACGGCGGCGCGCCTGTCGGTGACTTTGACTTTGCGCCAGGACCGATGCGCGTCGAGGAAGACGAACAAATTCGCCGTGCCATTGCGCTTGTACTCGCAGTCGTAGCGCTCGATCTGCCCCGGCTTAGCAGAGATCGGCTGGCGCACCTCGCCGATGAGCTGGGTCGGGCTCTCATCGAAGCAGACGACCGGGCGCTTCGGATCCGGCGGTTCGGCGTAGAGGTCGAGGACATCCTCCATGCGGGCGACATATTCAGCATCCACCTGCGGAATGCACCACATATCCTTGCGCCACGGCTTGAGCTCGTTTTCAGCCAGCCGCCGGCGCACGGTATCGCGCGAGATGCTGTCGTGTTCGGTGAGCCGGACCATTTCACCGGCCAGTAGATCGATGGTCCAACGCGCGCGGCCCTCGGGCGGGCTTGAACAGGCCGTGGCGACCAACAGGGCTTCCTCTTTGCCCGAGAGCTTGCGCTCCGCCCCCGGGCGCGGCTCCTCGCGAAGCGCCAGCTCCAGGTTGCCGAGCACAAAGCGGCGCTTGGTTCGGTAGACGGTCGAGCCGCCCACCCCAATGCGGATCGCGATCTCCTCGTCGCTTGCTCCCGCTTCGGCCGCCAGCAAAATCTGCGCGCGCTTGACCTTGCGGACCGCGTGTTTTCCTCCGCTCAAAAGCGCCTTGAGTTCATCACGCTCGGCTTGGCTGAGTTCAACCCGATAGCGTAGGTTCATTCGCGGTGCCTCCTGAATGGAGGCACGGTTTCAAATGAGTCGGATGTCCGAAGTGAGTCGCTCTGCCAAAACCTACACACCAAAGCAGGGTCAGTATCTGGCGTTCATCCACGCCTACACGCGCCTGCACCGTCGGCCTCCGGCCGAAGCCGACATCCAGCAATATTTTGGCGTCAGCCCGCCCTCGGTTCACCAGATGATGTTAACTCTTGAACGGGCAGGCTTCATTGCAAGACAGCCGGGCGTTCCCCGCAGCATCGAAATGCTCATTGCTCCACAACACCTGCCGGCCCTGCGCTGATACCGAGTTCAACCGTTCAAAATCACTGCGCCGAGGTACTAGTGGTCGAGGTCTCTGAAGATTTAGCGCCGAAGCTGAAACGTTGAGAAAATAGGCCTTGGCCGAACGGCAGGAACGGGCGGTAAGCGGGCCTACAGGAGTCGCCAGGGAAAGCCCGGTGTCCGCCCAAGGACTAAACCGCTCGCGCGGTAGGGGCGGCGAGCGAGCGGAGAGGGCGCGGGGGTAAGGACCCACGAGAAAGCGCGGCCCTGTCTCAAGATCGTGGGGTTCAACCCCATGCGAGACAGGAGCTTTCCATGTCCAAGAAACCCGTCAGCCCGCTGCGTCAGCGCTTGATCGACGACATGACGTCGCGCCGGTTCAGCGAAGACACGAAGAGGGACTACGTTCGCAACGTGAAGAAGTTCGCAACCTTCCTCGACCGGTCGCCGGGTACGGCGACGAGCGAGGACCTTCGCCGCTATCAACTGCATATGGCGCAGCAGCAGGCCAGCCCCTCGACGATCAACTCCGCCATCACGGCGCTGCGGTTCTTTTTCACCGTGACGCTCGAAAAGCCCGACCTCGTTCGTCCTCTGAGGACCGTGACCGAGCCGCGCAAGGCGCCGGTCGTCCTGAGCCAGGAGGAGGTGGCACGTCTCCTCCAGGCCGCGCCGAGCCTCAAGTACAAGGCCGCGCTCAGCGTCGCCTACGGCGCGGGCCTCAGGGTGTCAGAGGTCGCCCACCTGAAGGTGTCCGACATCGACAGTGGGCGCATGATGCTCCGGGTCGAGCAGGGCAAGGGACAGCGGGATCGCGATGTGATGCTGTCGCCCCAACTGCTCCAGCTCCTGCGCGAATGGTGGAAGGCGGCGCGGCCGCAGGTCTGGCTGTTTCCCGGCCAGAACCCGATCAATCCTGTGACCGCGCGTCAGCTCAACCGCGCCGTCACCGCCGCCAAAGACCTGGCTGGAATCTCCAAGCGCGTTTCTCCCCATACGCTCCGGCACAGCTTTGCGACCCACCTGCTCGAACAGGGCGTCGACATTCGCGTGATCCAGGTGTTGTTGGGGCACGCCAAGCTCGAGACGACCGCGCTCTACACCCGCGTCGCCATCAATACGGTCCGCGACATCAAGAGCCCGCTGGACCGGCTGGGCGTCAGCCTGACGAAGAAAACGCCGCCCGCCTGACCACGGCCGCGTGGCGCGGCCTCCCCTCGAGGTCGCCGACGTCTTTCGCGCTCATGGGGCGGCATGGCGGAAGGCCAACGCTGGTCACGCGAGCCTCGCCCAGTTGAAGGTGATGTCGGCGATCGAGACCTGTCGCACAGCCGCGCTCGGCGGCCACGTCGAGCGCTGCGAGGACTGCGCGCACGAGCGCGTCGCATACAACTCCTGCCGAGAATCGTCACTGCCCGAAGTGCCAGGCGGCCGCCGCGCGGCAATGGCTCGAAGACCGCGAGGCGGAGCTTCTGCCGGTTCCCTACTATCACGTCGTCTTCACCCTGCCGGCCGCGATCGGCGCCGTCGCGTTCCAGAACAAGGCGGCCGTCTACGACCTCCTGTTCAGGACCGCCGCCGAGACGCTGACCACGATCGCCGCGGACCCGAAGCATCTCGGCGCGCGCATCGGCCTCACCGCCGTACTGCACACCTGGGGCTCGGCGCTGACCCACCATCCGCACGTCCACGTCATCGTTCCCGGCGGCGGCCTGTCGCCGGATGGTTCGCGCTGGATCGCCTGCAAGCCCGGCTTCTTCCTGCCCGTGCGCGTGCTCTCCCGCCTGTTCCGCCGCCTCTTTCTCGAAGGGCTCGCGGCCCTGCATGCCGCCGGACGCCTCGCCTTCTTCGGCGACCTCGCCCCGCTCGCCGACAAGAGCGCCTTCGACGCCGCCCTCGCGCCGCTGCGCCGCTCCGAGTGGGTCGTCTACGCCAAGAGACCGTTCGCCGGACCGAAGGCCGTCCTCGCCTACCTGTCGCGCTACACCCACCGCGTCGCGATCTCGAACGCCCGGCTCATCGCGCTCAACGAGAAGGGCGTCACCTTCAAATGGAAGGACTACCGCATCAAAGGACGCGACCGGCTCAAGACCATGACGCTCGACGCCCACGAGTTCATCCGCCGCTTTCTCCTGCACGTGCTGCCGAGCGGCTTCCACCGCATCCGCCACTACGGCCTGTTCGCCGGCCCGGTTCGCGCTCAGAACATCGAGCGCGCCCGACAACTGCTCGCCGCGACGGAGAATGCGCCCCAGCCCTCGTGCGCCGGGGCCGACAGTCAGGCCGATCACCTTTCGCCTGCGCGCCGCTGCCCGTGTTGCGGCGGCCGCATGATCGTCGTCGAGACGTTCGGCGGCCCGCGCCCCGCGCGATCGCCATCCCCGAGCCGGATCAGGATCGACACCTCATGACCGTCGCCATCCATCCCGCCTCGCACCGTCGATCGCCTCCGCCTCCAGCCGCGCGCCGGAACAAGAGCGCAATGTCCGCGGGAGGTCGCCAATCCTCCTTCGACCGATGCGAACGCCTCGCTCCCGCCCATCGTCGCCATCGAAAACAGCCGCCGTCGTCCCTTCCGCTGAAAACTCCGAGCGCCGCCGGCCGCCGACGCCTCGCTCGCCAGCCGTCCGCGTTCCTCAAATCCCCATAGGCGCGCTCGAAAAACAGCCCCCAACCTCCCCGCGGTTTCCTCCTTGGGAGGCTTTCGAGCGCCGGCCCCGGCGCCTGCAGCACCGTCCGCAAAAGGGCCGGCGCCCGAAACCCTTCACCGAAGCCGACGTTCCGGCCTTGAAGGTGGGGCCGAAAGGCCGCTTACGCTGTAAAGGTTGCACATTGCAGGTGAACCCAAGTCTATAATGGTTTTGCTTTTGATAGCGATAGCGACCGAGATAATATTTTTAACGGTGAGCGGAATAAATTGACGCAATTCCAGACGGACGCAATTAATACTATCCGAGTTCCTCTGCGAGAGGCAACGGTCGCGTGGGACAAAGCTGTCAACTAGCTTACATCGGACTATGTATTGATCCTTTGCAAAGGGCCCCAAACGGCCGGAAAGCGACGGAATCCGTGAGGCGCTGTCCAAACAAGCGGGGTCTCTTCGCCAGTACCTACGTTTGAATTCAAGGGCCCGGTACGCAGTCACCGAACAAGGGCTTTACCGCATACCATCCGTTCGCCGCCAAGGCCAGGTCGGTCGAGATTGCCGACTTACCCACTCCCACGATGCCTTGAAATAGACCATTGAAGAGCTTGGCAACATCCCCGCTATCGTTGATGAGGTCAGGTGCAATGGTAAACGCCGATGCTTCCCAGCTTGGGTTAAAGGGGCTCAGATGCCCCGCGCATTTCTGCACACTGGTTGCGACGTGCCGTGTCACGGTTCCGTTGGGACACAGTACTGGATCCGGGTGGCATGCGAAGTCTTTGTCTTCATATTTGGGAACGATCCCAAACTTGTAGACTTGCGCCTGGAGAAATACCGCCATCAAGGCAAAATGCCACCTCAGGTTCCCGTGGACTTCGGGCAGAAGCACTCCCCAGGCATGGCAGGTGCGAACCGGGTCCGTCAGAGTACCGACACAAGGATAGTCCGTACTCCAGTCCACCTCGCTTTGCAGCAGCCAGTCGTGATCCCAACTGGCATAAACTGTAGGGCCGGAGTATATCGCCGTGATATCACTGCTACCCTGGCTGAGCAAACCGCCCGTTATGGCGTCACCATCAAAGAAGTAAGAGCCTTCAGAGTCCAGGTATCTGAGCGCTGACTTGCAGCGGCACGTTGAAGCTAGGATTTGCCGCATTCGCGTCACCAATGTCCCCGCAGCAGTCTTGCAAAGGCTGCCATGCCATCACTCCTCCAACGTTGACGACGCCGACGCCAAGGTCCAGGCGGCCTTTGAGGGACTTTCGAGGACCGTCAATCGAGAGTTTGATGTGCCGGATATCAGCGTCTATGGTCCCACTATCCGGCTTTGCCAAAGGTGCGTGATAGGTGCCGCTGTTAGTCTCGAAGCCGGCAACGATACTATCATCCGACAGCTTGGCCAGCGATAATTGTACCAGAGGCAAGTTAGCTTTGCCGCCGTCGGGGGTTTGATAATCCGCGTCTCTTATGACAATGACTGCGTCATGCACATCGAGATTGTACATTGATACAGGGGCTGTGTAGGGAATGTCCGCCTCGGCAAGTCGTATCGTGATAGGCGACGAGAGCGTGCCTCTGAGATTTGGCGAGCTTGTTGGCGAGCTGGGCAAATCCTTCTGGGTCATGCTGAACGTCGAACCGCTCAGCTTGAACCCCTTAATAGCCACATGTGCCTTGACAAGGCTTACGGAAAGCGACAGTTCTTCGATGTGCACCGCCGAGGTCAAAAACACGAGGTCGTTAGCTTGCAGGGACGTAGCGGGGTTGAAGTTGGCTTCGATGCCTTCCACGCTAAAGGTACCTGACAAGCCGAACGGCGCGGCTGCGGCAGCCGCAGGGTCCACCGTGAAGAACGCAGCCTTGGCGCTAAGCGTAACATTGCCGATACAGAATCGAGTTTCCTGAAATCACTGGCACGACGTTCAGTCCTGGCAACTGCATTGGCAACCCATTGGAAGTCAATACGCCTTGGATGTTGTTCTTGAGGTCTGCCGTAAGACGCTCGTTGGTGAATAATAGCGGACCGTCCCCTAGAGACAGAGGGCCCCCTGCGACGGTGACGTTGACCGCCGGCTTAGGCATCCCAAACGACAAGTCGTGGGGCTGAATGACCAACTGCCGGCTAGGCGTCAACACGTTCGTCATCGTGGCGCGCAAGACCTCAATCTGCCCCGCGCCGCTGAGTGCTGCAGCAGCGGCCCCTGCCGGCGCACTCGCTGTCGGGTCCGCAATGGCAATCGAGGCGGCAGCCTTGTTGCCCGTCAGGAGGAGGCTATGGTCCGCCTGTGTCGCAAAGTGCAAGGGCACCCCAAGTTTAGAAAAACGCGCATTTCCAAGTGTCAGCTCCGACAGACCGGTGCTGCCATTGACCTGAAACTCACCGCCTGCCTGTCGCGTAAATTCCAAGGCCAAGCCGTTTAGTTTGGGTACGAGACGGTCCGAGAAGCTGGGTGCCGTGGTCACTGAGGTGAAAGTCAGGTTGCCTTGGGACCCTTTGGCACTGAGCGAGCCGACTTAGACCTGGCCAGTGCCTACCAGCGCTGCTGCCGCGTCCTTAATGCCCAACGACAAGGCGCCTTGACAAACAAGTCCGCTGAATGTGGCACTCGCCGCACTCATGGCCAGACCGCGTCCGGCTGCGTTCGCAGACGCAACGCTGCTGACCATCTTGTCGACAGAAAACATTGACACAGGAGCGGCGCTCAACAGGACCGAGTCCTCGTAACTGACATGGTTCGGCTTCACCTGCAGGCCTGCAAGTGTTGCCACAGGCGATTGGGGCTCATTGAAGGTCAACGTCACGCTCGACATGTGCGGCTGCGCCTCAAAGTCAAAGCCAAGCCCCTGTGCCAATACCGATTGCCGTCCGTCGAAAGCCAGTTGCTGGGCCTGAAAGGAGATATCTTTGGGCTTGGCCGTCACGCTGCCGAAGTCCAGCCGAAACAGCCCGGGACTTGCGTTGACCATACTGAAAGGGTGCGACAGCGCTGTGGCGGGCAGCGACAATTGAACGCCTGCCAACTGAAGGCCACCTCCTTGGAGCAGCAGGTCCCCGGCGCCATGATCCGCATCGCGCAACAATGAGTTGCCTTGAATGGTCAAATTCACATTCTCGCCTAAGAGCTTCGTGCCGAAGTCTGACGGAATCTGGAACGAGGCCGAGCGCAGTCTTGCGCCGGAAAGTGCATTCGGTGAGAATTGGACGAAAGGTGCTTTGTGGTCCGGGTCCGAAAAACGTACGGACAAGGGCAGGTCAAATTCCAGGGTGGCGCTCAGGACGACCGCGCCGCCACCCGGCTTAGCATGGATCTTGATCTGCACACTGCGCTTACCTTGCGCGTCAGGGGTCGGGGCTAGGTCGCAAATGCTCTCGTTGCCATTGTGCAAATCCTCCGTTTTGCAGTTTCGCAGCGAGCCTGGCGGAAAGCTCAGTTCCAAGCGCTGAAGGGCGAGCTTGCTCGTATTGCTCAGTTCGGCGTCCGTCGCGGCCTGGCAACACAGACTGGCTGCAAGCAGCGGCGCCGGCCACGCGAGGCGAAGAATGTTGGCGAGCATACCCCTTACTCCTCTCTGGCATCAGGGCTTTCAATTGGGCCGTCGATTAAGCCGTTACTTGGGCTGTCAATTAGTTCAGCATTCGACTTCATGTATTGAACTGTCGCCTGCCTGGTCACTTGTGTTGAACCGGAGCCCAGTACTTCACCGAGGCGGGCTGGATTGCGGTCGCAGCGATGTCTGTCAGTCTTGGCGTGCCGATGGCCACAAGATTGTTGGCGTCCACGTACTGCGCCAGCACCGCCTGACAGAGACTAGGCCCAGGCGGCTGCTGGGGGCAGGTGGCAGTCACACCCTGCAGCGCCGGCAAGGACGTAGTGACGTAGGGCAAGTCAGGGACAGGCACAGCAATGCCGCTTAGGGTCCGGTAGGAAATGCACAAACTCCAAGTTCCTGTCGGCTTGCCATTTTTGTCCATTTCAAAGAGCGCATAAGGGCCGCCGAAGAAAATGAAGGACTTGGAGATGACCTGTTGAAGCAAAGCGCCTCCTTCCGCTTGGAACGTGTCACTTAGCATGCCGGATTCTTTCTTGCAGACAGCCATTTGCCCTGGGCGTGCCTCCAAGCTGACGGGGGGGGGTCTCCCGCAACCTCCGCGTTGGCGGGCTGAGCATGCACTGCGGCGGCCGCACCCGCGAGCAACGCAAAAGCAAGCAGATGGCGTGCATGCGGATTTATTAGTTTCATACGGAAGGTCTCCTCTGTGTTTTAGCTGCGGCTTAGCCCTTCAGCCAAAGGCTTCCGATAAACAGACAGTCCCAGAGAGATGATTGGGTGTGCCATTTCGTAGCGTCGTATTCCCGCTCCCAGATCCACTCCGTCTTGCCCGAGCTCTGTGCGGACTGACTGTCCGCCGGACAGTGCTCGATGATTTTGGACAAGACGTGGTCCGTCTTGCCTTCATGTAAAAAGAGAAAGAAGGGATTCTCGGGCTGCTTGGCCGCAAGCCGCTTTGCGGACTCGTTCAGAAGCGCATCATCGAGACCGGTACGGCGAATCAGCCACAGGGACACAGCCGTGAGATGTTCAGAAAAGCCCGGGTCGTCGAATTCCGCTCCGGCGCGTACCCAGCTCGGCGCGTCGGCACATGACTGCCTTAACGTGTAGATCAGCCCGCCTTGCGCCACATTCTTGAGGTTGTTAATGTCCAGCAGGTTGAGCAAGTTCACCAGCTGGTCGATACGGGCCTTGGCATCGGCCAGCGTGCCGGACGAAGGCTCCTGGCAGCTGTCGATGTCCGCCTGAACGAAGTTATACGTTTTCAAGAAAGCCCAGAGTCTTAGCAAGGGTACTGAGGTCTCCCGGTCGCATGCTGCAGCGAGGGTCGACGCGAAGCGCCCGCAACATCGTATCGAGGCTCAACTCGCCGGGTTGGGGTGGCCCCGGTAAATCGGTGCAAAAGCGAGGCAACCCCCTAACATTGGTTAGGCTCAACATCGGAAAGGAACAGTCGGGTTCGGTGCCGGCCCAACACGGCCGATGGCTGTCCAACCAGCTCAGCCAGCTTTGGCCTCGGGCGACATCAGAAGTCGCGACCAAATAAGTCTCCACTCCTAGCGCCATGTCCGGAGAAAACGAGGCAATGTTGGCCGCATGCTCTTGAGCATCGATGCTGGGGTCCAGTTTGCGCCGGGGCGAGCGATACCACCGACCATCCGCATCCTGCGCGTCGGCCACGCTGCGACAGCCGATGAGTGTCCCATCCGCTGCGATGACCCCAGCGGCGCACAAAAGGCCGGAAAAGAGTGTCATGTCACCGTCATTGCAAGGTTGGCCGTCGGGCGCGTTCTTGGACGGGTGATCCTGGCACATGGGGGCGTACTGGAGCCAAATGGCCATGCGTTGACGGAGCAAAGCTTCTGTTGGCAGGGGCTCACCGATGGAGGGAGTGGCATGGACCAGTACGGCCACCACAAAGGTCCAGAGTATGCAACTTGTGCTGCTCATTCTTGCCCCCTCGACGTCAGCCAGCGACCCGGACAACCGGAAGACGTACCCAACACTCGATCTGGATAACATTGGCCCGACTACGCACTGCCCGTCAATCTACCCATCTACCGCTCCAAGGGTCCCTTTCTTGGCGCAACTGATGCATTGACTGACCGGCCGCAATCCCGACCCTTCGGTCACATTCACAGCGCCGGCCGCTCGGGCGATATGCGCCCAGAGCACGCATTCCCCGAAGCTGCCAAGAACTGGCGCAAGGGGCAAACTCCGGCTCCTCCTAAAGGCGCCAAGGAATGGCGGGACTCGACGAATTGCGGAGTCAGCACATCGCGACCGCGGACATCAGGGATGGGCAGGTAAGGCGCTCACAAAAGCAGGTCCGCGTCCAACCCTTCGCCCCGTTGGTTGCGCCGAAATCGGCTCCTGGGCGCCCTGCGGAGCGCGGACCACGATAGCGCTATTGAGGCTCCGTAACCGATAGGCACCTGCCGCAGACATCGTTCCCGCACATCAACGTTCCGGTGGGAGAGCAAGTTGGAACGCCGGTAATAGGCACCCCGCCCCCACTCGATTGTATTTTACACAGTCGCCGCTTCTCTTGTGAGTTCAAGGTTACATCTTTCCTATATCCATATACTGTGATTGTTCCCCAAACCGATTGTCCGCCCCCAATCGGGTTCGCTCCCTGGGCGGTTACGGTATAATCCCAGCAATTATCATGCTTCAGGCCCAATGGCATGGCCGCATGACTGCTCACGCTAGAGTAATTTATTGTTATTCTGCATGCTATATAGATCTTATCAAGACAAATAGAACCACTATGAAAACACGAATTATTTCCAAGTCCAGATACCCTTGCCTCGCAGCCATCATTGACTTCAGCGTTAGACTCAGCAGGATAGCAATTCAAGCATTCGTTAGAATCAATGTTTATACACTTTGTAATACACGCAATAGCTCCAAAAGGATCCACAACGCCCGGCAAAAGATTGTTTGTTTTTGTATTGTCAGCGAATACCTCACTTGGATAAAAACAGCAACACACCTTGATAACAAACATAACAAGCAATATTATGACATTCTTGCGTCTCTTAACATGATCTATTTTCATTATTCGCCTCCCAACTCGTTGTGGTGGAGATTAAGCAGCTTTTGCTGTGGTGAAGAAACAACGCAGAGGTGGCGGTGGTCGGGAAACAGGGATTAATCCGCAGGCATACGGCGACGGTGGTCGCACTGGTTCTGTCGCCGAGGAATCATATTCGGTGGCATGACGAATATCGCATCATTGGTTGGGGGTGCCTGCTGAGTTATGCGGCAAAAATACCGAATGAGTCAAAAAGTTTGCACGATAGATTTGCTCGGGGAAGGCGACATTCCAGCCGTGCCAAGCAAGGTGGATCCAGTGACCAAAAGATTACCGGCAGGCCGATTCTCTCAAAATGCTTCGCGCAAATGTCGCGTCTAGAGGCCGATCAGATACGTCCGTAACAGGTCGGTTTTGCCCTTAGAGGAACGTCCGCTATTGGCGCATTCCTTCCGTACCCGGGGCCGACCGGGAACGGAAGGAATGGTGAAGGGTTTCGGGCGCCGGCCCTTTTGCGGACGGTGCTGCAGGCGCCGGGGCCGGCGCTCGAAAGCCTCCCAAGGAGGAAACCGCGGGGAGGTTGGGGGCTGTTTTTCGAGCGCGCCTATGGGGATTTGAGGAACGCGGACGGCTGGCGAGCGAGGCGTCGGCGGCCGGCGGCGCTCGGAGTTTTCAGCGGAAGGGACGACGGCGGCTGTTTTCGATGGCGACGATGGGCGGGAGCGAGGCGTTCGCATCGGTCGAAGGAGGATTGGCGACCTCCCGCGGACATTGCGCTCTTGTTCCGGCGCGCGGCTGGAGGCGGAGGCGATCGACGGTGCGAGGCGGGATGGATGGCGACGGTCATGAGGTGTCGATCCTGATCCGGCTCGGGGATGGCGATCGCGCGGGGCGCGGGCCGCCGAACGTCTCGACGACGATCATGCGGCCGCCGCAACACGGGCAGCGGCGCGCAGGCGAAAGGTGATCGGCCTGACTGTCGGCCCCGGCGCACGAGGGCTGGGGCGCATTCTCCGTCGCGGCGAGCAGTTGTCGGGCGCGCTCGATGTTCTGAGCGCGAACCGGGCCGGCGAACAGGCCGTAGTGGCGGATGCGGTGGAAGCCGCTCGGCAGCACGTGCAGGAGAAAGCGGCGGATGAACTCGTGGGCGTCGAGCGTCATGGTCTTGAGCCGGTCGCGTCCTTTGATGCGGTAGTCCTTCCATTTGAAGGTGACGCCCTTCTCGTTGAGCGCGATGAGCCGGGCGTTCGAGATCGCGACGCGGTGGGTGTAGCGCGACAGGTAGGCGAGGACGGCCTTCGGTCCGGCGAACGGTCTCTTGGCGTAGACGACCCACTCGGAGCGGCGCAGCGGCGCGAGGGCGGCGTCGAAGGCGCTCTTGTCGGCGAGCGGGGCGAGGTCGCCGAAGAAGGCGAGGCGTCCGGCGGCATGCAGGGCCGCGAGCCCTTCGAGAAAGAGGCGGCGGAACAGGCGGGAGAGCACGCGCACGGGCAGGAAGAAGCCGGGCTTGCAGGCGATCCAGCGCGAACCATCCGGCGACAGGCCGCCGCCGGGAACGATGACGTGGACGTGCGGATGGTGGGTCAGCGCCGAGCCCCAGGTGTGCAGTACGGCGGTGAGGCCGATGCGCGCGCCGAGATGCTTCGGGTCCGCGGCGATCGTGGTCAGCGTCTCGGCGGCGGTCCTGAACAGGAGGTCGTAGACGGCCGCCTTGTTCTGGAACGCGACGGCGCCGATCGCGGCCGGCAGGGTGAAGACGACGTGATAGTAGGGAACCGGCAGAAGCTCCGCCTCGCGGTCTTCGAGCCATTGCCGCGCGGCGGCCGCCTGGCACTTCGGGCAGTGACGATTCCGGCAGGAGTTGTATGCGACGCGCTCGTGCGCGCAGTCCTCGCAGCGCTCGACGTGGCCGCCGAGCGCGGCTGTGCGACAGGTCTCGATCGCCGACATCACCTTCAACTGGGCGAGGCTCGCGTGACCAGCGTTGGCCTTCCGCCATGCCGCCCCATGAGCGCGAAAGACGTCGGCGACCTCGAGGGGAGGCCGCGCCACGCGGCCGTGGTCAGGCGGGCGGCGTTTTCTTCGTCAGGCTGACGCCCAGCCGGTCCAGCGGGCTCTTGATGTCGCGGACCGTATTGATGGCGACGCGGGTGTAGAGCGCGGTCGTCTCGAGCTTGGCGTGCCCCAACAACACCTGGATCACGCGAATGTCGACGCCCTGTTCGAGCAGGTGGGTCGCAAAGCTGTGCCGGAGCGTATGGGGAGAAACGCGCTTGGAGATTCCAGCCAGGTCTTTGGCGGCGGTGACGGCGCGGTTGAGCTGACGCGCGGTCACAGGATTGATCGGGTTCTGGCCGGGAAACAGCCAGACCTGCGGCCGCGCCGCCTTCCACCATTCGCGCAGGAGCTGGAGCAGTTGGGGCGACAGCATCACATCGCGATCCCGCTGTCCCTTGCCCTGCTCGACCCGGAGCATCATGCGCCCACTGTCGATGTCGGACACCTTCAGGTGGGCGACCTCTGACACCCTGAGGCCCGCGCCGTAGGCGACGCTGAGCGCGGCCTTGTACTTGAGGCTCGGCGCGGCCTGGAGGAGACGTGCCACCTCCTCCTGGCTCAGGACGACCGGCGCCTTGCGCGGCTCGGTCACGGTCCTCAGAGGACGAACGAGGTCGGGCTTTTCGAGCGTCACGGTGAAAAAGAACCGCAGCGCCGTGATGGCGGAGTTGATCGTCGAGGGGCTGGCCTGCTGCTGCGCCATATGCAGTTGATAGCGGCGAAGGTCCTCGCTCGTCGCCGTACCCGGCGACCGGTCGAGGAAGGTTGCGAACTTCTTCACGTTGCGAACGTAGTCCCTCTTCGTGTCTTCGCTGAACCGGCGCGACGTCATGTCGTCGATCAAGCGCTGACGCAGCGGGCTGACGGGTTTCTTGGACATGGAAAGCTCCTGTCTCGCATGGGGTTGAACCCCACGATCTTGAGACAGGGCCGCGCTTTCTCGTGGGTCCTTACCCCCGCGCCCTCTCCGCTCGCTCGCCGCCCCTACCGCGCGAGCGGTTTAGTCCTTGGGTCGATTCCGGCCGTCCGGCCGCCGCTCCAACCTGGCGCCAAGTGTCCGAGGGGGCCGAGCGGAGCGAGGGGCGAAGCAATTCGCGCCCTACGGCGTGGATTGCTTCGGCTTCGCCTCGCAATGACGGCGCCGCTCAGCACTCGACGAAATTCACCGCCAGCCCGCCCAAGCTCGTCTCCTTGTATTTCGACTGCATGTCGGCGCCGGTCTGGCGCATGGTTTTGATCACGCTGTCGAGCGAGACCCGGTGGCGCCCGTCGCCGTGAAGCGCGAGCGAAGCGGCGGCGATCGCCTTGACCGCGCCGAAGGCGTTGCGCTCGATGCAGGGGATCTGCACCAGGCCGCCGACCGGATCGCAGGTCATGCCGAGATGGTGCTCCATCGCGATCTCGGCGGCGTTCTCGATCTGGGGGTTCGTGCCGCCGAGCGCGGCGCAAAAGCCCGCCGCGGCCATGGAGGACGCAACCCCGACCTCCCCCTGACAGCCGACCTCCGCGCCCGAGATCGAGGCGTTGAGCTTGAAGAGTCCGCCGATCGCGGTCGCGGTCAAAAGGAAATCGGAGAGCCCCGCCCGCGTCGCGCCCTCGCAATGGTCGCGGTAATAGCGCAAGGTCGCCGGAATGACGCCGGCCGCGCCATTGGTCGGCGCGGTGACGACGCGGCCGCCGGCGGCGTTCTCCTCGTTGACCGCCATGGCGTAGACGCTGACGAAGTCCATGATCTCGTGCGCCGGCCGGGCGTTGCGGCGGGCGTTCTCGGCGAGGCGGTCGAAGATTTTTTTCGCCCGCCGCTCGACCGCGAGGCCGCCGGGCAGCGGGCCGGATCGGGTAAGTCCCCGCTCGAGGCAGGCGAACATCACGTCGAGCACGCGTTTCACATGCGCCTCGGCCGCCCCGGCCGGGCGCAACGCGTCCTCGTTGGCGCGAACGAGATCGGCGATCGAAAGCCCCGACTCGCGCCCGCGAGCGAGAAGCTCGGCGCCGGAGCGGAAGGGATAGGGGACTTGAGCCTCGCCCGCCGTCGTATCCCCCTCCCCTTCGCGCAGGACGAAGCCGCCGCCGACCGAGAGCCAGATCTCGTCGGCGAGCGGCGCGCCGTCGGCGTTGCGGGCGACGAGGCGGAGCGTGTTGGGATGGCGCGGCGGCGGGGTCAGGACGTCGAAGATGATCGCGGTCGCCGGGTCGAAGGGGATGGCGCGCCCGCCGGCGAGGCGCAGGCGCTTGGTCTCGCGGACTTCGGCGGTGAGCGCGTCGGCTTCGTCGGGATCGACCGTCTCCGGGGTGAGGCCGCTGAGGCCGATGACCACCGCCTTGTCGGTCGCGTGGCCTTTGCCGGTGAAGGCGAGCGAGCCGTAGAGCGTGACCTCGACGCCTGCGACTGCGCGGATCGCGCCGCTCCCGACGAGTCCGGCGGCGAAGGCGGCGGCGGCCTTCATCGGCCCGACGGTGTGCGAGGAGGACGGTCCGACGCCGATCTTGAACAGTTCGAGGACGCTGATCATTGCTGCGCTCCGGCGAACGAAGCCCTTCTGGCGATTAATGCAACGGCTCGGGCCGCGCGCATAGAAACCGGAAGTTTGGCCCCGGCGATGCCTTACGCCCCTTCGTCGTACTCGGTCGAAATATCCTTTCCCGTGTAATCCGGCATGAGCCCCGCGGATATCAGGCTGATCACCGCACAGAGCGCGATGTAGACCGCGATCGCATACCCGGTGTGATAGGCCGCAAACAGCGCGGTGGCGATCAGCGGCGCCGGCCCGCCGGCGATAACGGAGGCGAGCTGATAGCCGAGCGACGCGCCGCTGTAGCGCAGGCGCGGCGTGAACGCCTCGGCGATCAGCGCAGCCTGCGGTCCGTACATCATGTCGTGCGGGATCAACGACAGCACGATGGCGATGAACACCGCCGAGGCGAAGCCGCTGTCCAGCATGCCGAAGTACAGGAAGCCGAACAGCCCGGTCGCCGCCGCGCCGATCAGATACATCCTCCGGCGCCCGATGCGGTCGGAAATATGACCGAAGAGCGGAATGGAGACGAAGGAGACTAAGGAAGCGATCAGCACCGCGCTCAGGATCAGGTTGCGCGGCATCTTCAACGTGCCGACGCCGTAGGCGAAGACGAAGGCGGTGAAGATGTAGAACGGCGCCTGTTCGGCCATGCGCAGCAGGGCGGAGAGGATGATTTCCCGCGGCTGGCGCTTCACCACCTCGACGATGGGGGTGCGCTCGACGCGGTTGGCCTCGACCAGTTGGCGGAACACCGGGGTTTCCAGGATGCCGAGGCGGATCCACAGCCCAATGCCGATCAGCACGATGCTGAGCGCGAACGGGATCCGCCAGCCCCAAGTCGCGAAATCCAGGACCCGCCCAGGCGCTGAACGCCAGGATGACCAGGTTGGAGAGGAACAGGCCCGAGGGCACGCCGAACTGCGGCCAGGAGGCGACGAGGCCCCGACTGCCGTGGCTGCGCGCCCATTCCATCGCGATCAGCACCGAGCCGCCCCATTCCCCGCCCACCCCGATGCCTTGCAGCATGCGAAGGATGGTCAGGATGACCGCGCCCCAGACGCCGATGGAGGCGTAGCCGGGCACGAAGGCGACCAGGAAGGTGGAGACGCCCATCAGCAGCAGGGTGGCGATCAGCGTCGCCTTTCGGCCGATCCGGTCTCCGTAATGGCCGAAGATGGCGGCACCGATCGGGCGGCCGACGAAGCCCACGAAATACGTGCCGAAGGCAGCCAGCGTGCCGGTCAGCGGGTCCTGCTTCGGGAAGTACAGCGCCGGGAAGATCAGGCCGGCGGCGGTGCCGTAGATGAAGAAGTCGTACCACTCGATCGTGGTGCCGACAGTGGCGGCGATGACCGCCTTGCGGAGCTCGGCGGCGTGTTGCTGGTCGGTGAGCGTTCCGACCGTGGTCGTGGCGTACGCCATAACCAATCCTCCCTGTCGCGATGTTTTTCTCAATAACGGATTCGTTACCTGTGAAAATTGCTCGCGTCATGGCGGCGAACAAGGGTCTCGCCGGGATACGACGCTCTGCGCTGGCATTTCGCCTCCGCGCGACGGCGAAACCGGCATCTCGCGTCGGAGCTCAGCCGAAATCGGAGAAGCGGCGGCCTCAGGCGTCCTTGCTTCGCCGCGCCGCCACGCTTATCTACGGGGTTCAAGGAGCGAGCCCCCATGTTCATCCAGACCGAAGCCACCCCCAATCCCGCGACGCTCAAATTCCTGCCCGGCCGCGTGGTCATGGACGAAGGCACGTTCGAGGCGCGCGATCTCGCCCAAGCCGAGCGCTCGCCGCTCGCCAGGGCGCTGATGGAGCTTGCCCGGCGTCGGCGGCGTGTTCTTCGCCAATGATTTCATATCGGTGACCAAGACCGAGGGCGAATGGCAGCACCTCAGGCCCGCCGTGCTCGGGGTGGTGACCGAATTCTTCCTGTCGGGCGCGCCGCTCATCGCCTCGGGCGGCGCCGACGCGGTTGGGATCGGCGAATTCTTCGACGCCAAGGACGCCGAGACGGTCGAGGCGATCAAGGAGCTGATCGAGACCCGCGTCCGGCCGGCGGTGGCAGGCGACGGCGGGGACATCATCTTCAAGGGCTTCCGCGAGGGCGTCGTCTATCTCAAGATGAAAGGCGCCTGCTCCGGCTGCCCCTCCTCGACTGCGACGTTGCGGCGCGGAATCCAGAATTCTGCTGACGCACTTTTTGCCCGAGGTTCAGTCGGTGGAGCCGATCGAGGGCTGAGCGTTAGCGTAGCGGCTTCTCCCCTCCCGCCGCCGTAATCACCGCTACGATGATGAGGCCGGTGAGGACGAGGCGGACGCCGGCGCTGACGCCGAAGGTGTTGAGCATCGTCAGCAGCAGCACGAGAAACAGCGCCCCGCCCCAGACGCCGGGGAGATTGGCCTTGCCGCCCGCGACCGAGGTGCCCCCGATGACGACGACGGCGATCGAGGACAGGAGATATTCGGCGCCGATGTCGACGTTGGCGCCGCGGAAGTAGCCGGCGAGCAACGCCCCGTCGAGACCGCCGAGCGCGCCGCATAGGGCGTACGTCGCGAAGCGCACGGGCTCGACCTTCACGCCGGCGAACCGTGCGGCGCGGATGTTCTGTCCGATCGCGAGCACCGAGCGCCCCCAGATCGTTCGATTGAGGGCGATGTTGGCGGCCGCCGCAAACAGCGCCGTCAGGATCGCCAGCAGCGGGACGCCGGCAATCTGGATATTGGTGAAGTCCGCGAATCCGGGCGGCGGCTTGATCTGGAGGCCGCGGCCATAGCTGATGTCGACCGACTGGATGACGAAGCTCGCCGACAGCGTCGCGATGATCGGCGGGATGCGCAGAGCCCAAATCAGCAGATAATTGACGGCGCCGACGGCGAGCCCGCAACCGAGCGCGGCGGCGAGGCCTGCCGCGACCAAACGATCGTCCCCGCCCATCGTCTTCATCGCGACAGCGCTCGCGAGTCCGATGTTGGCCGGCAGAGAAAGGTCGACGTTGCCCGGTCCCAGCGTAATGACGAACATCTGCCCGACGCCGACGATCACGGTGAACACCGCCAGCGACAGCGCGGCGGTCAGCATTCCGCCCGCTCCGTAGCCGCCGGTGAAGGCGACCGCCGCAAGCCAGACGATTGCCGCGCCGAGGAAAGACCAGATCCACGGCCGCGCTAGCAGGGTCCGGCCGGCGCTCGTCATCGCCTTGCCCCGTTGCGGCTGATGAGCACGCGCGCGGCGAGAACGATGATGAGGATCGCGCCATTCGCGGCGACCTGCCAGTCGGGAGGGATGCGCATGAACGTCAGCAGCGGCGAGGCGGCCATCGCCATCGTCAGCGCGCCGATGACCGCGCCGACCGGCGACACCTTTCCGCCGACGAATTCGCCGCCCCCCAGGATAACCCCGGCGATCGACAAGAGCGTATAGCCGTTGCCGATGTTGGCGTCCGCCGAAGTCGTGATGCCGACGAGCGCCATGCCCGACAACACGCCGAAGGCGCCGGCCAGCGCGAACAGCGCGGCCTTAGCCTCGAGGAGCGACCAGCCCGCGCGCCGGATCGCCACAGCGTTGCCGCCCGAGCCGCGAAGGATCGCGCCGTAGGAGGTGCGCATCAGGCCGAAATAGCCGCCCGCGGCGATGAGCGCGGCGGCGACGATCGGGAAAGGAACGAGCGGCGGCTTGACGCCCATGATCGCCTGAAGCCAGTCGGGCGCCTTTCCGCCGGGTTTCGGCAGCAGCAGGATCGCGAGGCCCTGCCAGACGAAGCTCATGCCGAGCGTCACCACGATCGACGGCAGATTGCGAAGATAGATGAGGGCGCCTAGCGCCGCGTAGAGCGCGACGCAGCCGATCAGCGTCAGCGCGCCGAGCCACGGCTCGTCACGGAGCCAGGCCGCCGAGACGCAGCAGACGAAGCCGACGAAGGTGCCGATCGAGAGGTCGAGGTCGTTGCCGGCCATGACGAACATCTGCGCCATCGTCGCAAGCGCGATCGGGATCGCGAGATTCAGCATCAGCGTGAAGCCGAAATAGCTGATCGCCCGCGGATTGAGCCAGGCGATCGCCGCGACGACGAGGGCGAGCGACAAGGCGGGCAGCGCCGCGCGGAGCCTGCGCCGCAGGTCTGTCCCGCCGGCGCTCGAGCGCGCCGAGGCCGGCGCTGCGCTCACGTCAGGCGGTCCCCGCAAAGGACGAATGGATGACGCGCTCTTCGCTCAACTCGCGGCGCGCCAGCTCGGCGACCACCGCCCCGTTGCGAAAGATATAGATGCGGTCGCAGTTCTTCAGCTCTTCGGTCTCCGTCGTGTGCCAGAGGAAGGTCCGTCCCGTCTGCGCCTCGGACCGGATGAGATCGTAGACCTCTAGCTTCGTGCCGTAATCGACGCCGCGCATGGGATCGTCCATCAGCACGACGCGCGCGTCCGACGCGAGCGCCCTGGCGAAGAGCGCTTTCTGCTGATTGCCGCCCGACAGCGACAGAATATTGTGGTGGACGTCGGGCGTCCGGATCCCGATCCGCCGCCGCCAGGAATCGGCCAGCGCCTCCTCGAGCCGGGGCGAAATGAGCGGTCCGGCGCGAAGCTGCCGGAGCGAGCGCACGCCGATGTTCTGGGAAATCGACCATTGCGGGAACACGCCGTCCGACTGCCGATCGCCGGCGATGAGCGCAACCGGGCCGTCGACCGTCTCGCCGGGCCGCGGTCGCGAGGCGGCGTCGAACGTCGCGAGCAAGAGATCGGTCTGGCCATGGCCCGCAAGGCCCGCGAGACCGACGATTTCGCCTTCGCGCGCGAGGAGGCGCCGCTCGTCCGTCTGACGGCTCGGACGCACGCGAACCCGGATCGGCGCTTCCAGGCGCGCGCCGGCCGCGGCCGCGGTCTCGGCGGCAGCGGGCTCGCTGGCGACCCCGCCCATCGCGGCGACGAGCTTCGCGCGATCGAAATTGCGCGCGCGGTCGGCGGCGACGACCTTGCCGTCCCGCATCACGACGATGCGGTCGCAGGTCGCCAGAACCTCGCCGAGAATATGGGAAATGAGCGTGCAGCTCGTTCCGGAATCGACCGAGCGCCGGACAAAGGCGAGCAACTGCCCGGCGGTGTGGGCGTCGAGCGAGGACGTCGGTTCGTCGAGGATGACCAGCCGCGCCGGCGCATCCGAGACCGTGAAGGCCCGCGCGATCTCGACCATCTGCCGGCGGCCGATCGAAAGGTCCTCGACAAAGTCGCCCGGACTGACGCCGTGGCCCGGAAAAATCACTTCGAGCTTCGCCCGGATGAGGGCAGACGCCTTGCGCCGCCAGCCGAAGCCGCGGATCGAGGGGTGAAGGATCCGTGCGTTTTCGGCCACGGTGAGGTTCGGACAGAGCGAAAGCTCCTGAAAGACGCAGCGCAGTCCGAGCGCCTTCGCGCGTCCGGACGAGTAGGCGCGCTGCTCCTCTCCGGCAATGACGAGGTGCCCGCGCTCGGGCGCGACGCCGCCGTTGAGCACATGCATCAGCGTCGATTTGCCTGCGCCGTTGTGGCCGACAACTCCGACGCATTCGCCTTCCGAAATCGAAAAATCGACGCCGTCCAGAGCCCGAACGGCGCCGTAGGACTTTTCGACGCCTGCGAAGTCGACGAGGAAAGCGCCTGCGCCCGCCATGGGTCCATCCGTCCGGCGCGCGCGGGGCGGCCGCCTCTGCTTTGTGGTCTACTTCAGATTGGCGTTGATCGCGGCGATCGCGTCGGCCTGGGTGTATTCGTGGCTCGCGACGCCCCCCTTCGGAATCTTCGGCAGCTCCGCTTCGAAGTCGTTTTGATTGAACGAGAGGTAGGGGACGAGAAGGTCGTGCGGGATCTTTTTGTTGCCGTCGAGCACCTGCTGCGCCACCCAGAAGGCGAGCGTCGACACGCCGGGCGCGATCGAAGCCGACCAGGTGGTGTAGCCGTCTTTGTCCTTCTGCTCCTTCCACCACTGCAACTCGTCCTGGCGATTGCCCTCGATGATGGTCGGGCGCGGCTTGCCGGCGGCTGCGAACGCCTGGGCGGCGCCATAGCCGTCGCCGCCCTGATCGACGACGCCGACGATCGGCGGGAGCGAGGGCAGCACGGTCGCGACCGCCTTCTGCGCGGTCGTCTGGTCCCAGTCGCCGGTGACCGACGACACGATCTTGAACTCCGGATGCGCCTTCACGCCTTCGAGAATGCCGGAGTGGATCGCGTCGTCGATCGAGGTGCCGGCGAGGCCGCGGATTTCGAGCAGGTTCCCGCCCTTCGGCTGGAGCTTGGCCATGTGATCGACTTCCTCCTTGCCCATGTCCTTGAAGTCGACCACGACCCGGTAGGCGCAGGGCTCGGTGACGATGCCGTCGAACGAGACGACGACGATGCCCGCGTCGCAGGCCTGCTTGATCGAGCCGTTCAGCGCATCGGGCGAAGCGGAGTTGATGACGATGGCGTTATAGCCCTGCAGGATGAGGTTCTGGATCTGGGCCGCCTGCGTCGGCACTTCCTTGTCGGCGGTGGTGAACACGTCGGCCGCGGCGACGACGTGATCTTTTACTGCCTGCTGGGTGACGATGTCGTAGCTGTTCAGCATCGCCTGGCGCCAGGAATTGCCGGCGTAGTTGTTGGAGAAGGCGATTTTCATCTTGCTGGTGTCCGCGTGCGCGGACCCGGCCAACAGCGCGCCGGCGGCGAACAGGGCGAGCATGGAGACGTTGCGGGTCATCGATATCCTCCCGAAATCCCTCGCGCGACGGCTCTCGCGGGGCGGACCGCTTTTCGTGATTGACGTTCCCGGCCGCGGGGCGAGGGCGTCCGCGGCGCTGACGTGCCAGAGCTAACATGTCAGAAAAATTCGAGTCAATCGCCCGACGCTTGCCACACGCTTGTGGATTATAATTGACAAAGTGTCGGTTGCGAACTATCTCATTGGCGTGCTCGAAATTCGCCAGACCGTCGTCTTTTCGGACTGGCTCGCCAGCATTCGAGACACCAGAGCCGTCGGAAGGATCGACGTCCGAATTCGGCGGTTGTCATTGGGAAATTACGGCGACGCGAAGTCGGTCGGCGGCGGCGTTAGAGCGGAATCCGATCATCCTGTATCGTGCTCATAACCACAGGATTTGAAGTAATTTGTACATTGCGAGGGCTTGAAGATTTCGGCGCAGGTTTCGAGGGCGCGCATGAGGCCCACGACGGTCCGTTCGGCGATTTTGCGCAGGAAGGCTTTGAGCTTGGAGAAGGCTTTTTCGATGGGGTTCATATCAGGACTGTAGGCTGGGAGATATCGCAACTCCGCGCCCGCCGCCTTGATGAGTTGCTCGACCCGCGGCCCCTTGTGAGCCGGGAGATTGTCCATGACGACGACCTCGCCGGGCGAGAGCGTGGGGACGAGGCATGTCTCCAGCCAATCCTCGAACCGGGCGGCGTTGATCGGTCCGTCGAAAGTCTTTGCCGCTGTCAGGCCGCGAAGGCGAAGGCCGGCGACCAAAGTCACCGTTTTGTAGTGACTGTGCGGGATGGCCGCCCGCAAGCGGCGCCCGCGCCGGCAACGTCCGCTTTTGCGCGCGAGATTGGTGGAGGCTCCGGTCTCGTCAATGAAAACGAGTTTCGTCGGATCGAGATCGAGCTGCCCCGCGAACCATTCCCAGCGTCGATTTTGGACGTCTGCGCGTTGTTGCTCCTCGGCATGCGCCGTTTTTTTTAAAGGTGATCGCGTGACGGTCGAAGAAGCGCCACAGCACGGAGACCGCAAAGCGCTCGCCGCAATTGGCGATCAGCCGCTCCTGGATCTCGAGCAGCGTCTTGTCCGGGCTGCGCCGGATCAGGCCCAACAGATAGTCGTGATGCGCCTCGATCCGGCCGGAGCGTCGGTCGCCGCCACAAGGCGCCGGCGAAATTTCGCCCGTGGTCTTGAACCGCTTCACCCAGCGCACTGCGCTCGCTATGCTCACTTTGAAATGCGCGGCCGCCTGATTGCGCGACAACCCGCCCAAGACCACCGCCTCAACCACGCGCTCGCGAAGATCGTTGGAAAGACCCATCCCCGCCGCCCCATTCTCGCAGCGTGAATGAGGAAGCAGAAATTAACCGATTCGGGAATCCCCCAACCGATTCAATCCGTTCGGATACCGCTCTAGTGAACTGCGGATCGACTACGGCCCTGGATATCGCGTTTACTTTGTCGAACGCGGGAAAGTCGCCGTGATCCTGCTGTGCGGCGGCGACAAGCGAAGCCAGGCGGCCGATATCGCACTGGCACAGAAGCTATCGAAGGAGGTCCTGACGGACTTGTCCCGCGTTAGGGCGATGGCGCCCGCTGATGAAAAAGGGACCTTATATGCCCATTGAAACGAAGATCTGGGATCCGGTCGAACGTCTGACCTCGCCTGAGGCTGAGTTCGCTTATCTCGAAGCGGCGTTCGAAGGCGGAGATCCGGCCTTGATCACCGCGGCGATCGGCGACATTGCCCGCGCTCGCGGCATGGCGAAGATCGCAAAGAGCGCCGGTCTGAGCCGGGAAACGATGTACAAGGCGTTTCGTGCCGACGGAAACCCTACGCTAGAGACGCTTGCCGAAGTGACAAAAGCGCTTGGCTATCGCCTGTCTATTGCTCCCCGAGGGGCAGGCCCTGAATAAGATTTCCTCCGGGCCTTCGCGCCGCTGAAGGGTAGCCGCAATCGGCAGAACCGGAAAAGGCACAACTGTGTCGTCATGTCTACGCTCAGCAACTCTTTCCTTGTGTATTTTAACTGCGCGACAGCCGCAGTCTCTGCCCCGGACAGCGTGATTGGGGATTGGGTGATTACGTCGGAACAGGACAACTTTAGCAAAGGCATAATTGTATTCATGGACGTCTGGTCCCCAGAGGCATTACTATCGTTTAGATGCTTTTCACAAGAAAAAGTCCATCGCGTTTTTCTGTCGCAATAACCATGGGAAAATTGGAAGTAATCCGGGGCGCTCAGTTAAAAATCAAACACAGAGTTGATGAAGTTGCTGTAAGTACGCGGCTATCCATAAGATCAGCCCCTACAAGAGCACGAGGGTCAGGCCGTCCCTCGTCATCTACATGAGCCACGGCAGGCCGGCATCCCAGTTGCCGACCATCGCCAACGATCGGTACCATATTCTGGTTGATCACGATGCGAAATTTTCGCGCGATGCTTCGGGAACGAAGGTCAATTCAATCGCTCTTCCCGGCTTCAGCGGCGGAGCCATCATCGACGTGGGTCGGATTTCAGCGGAGACCCTGGCTACTACCCTCCATCCAAAGCTCGCCGCCTTGCTTATTGAGGGACACAGCAAGGAGAAGGTGATCCTTGGGACGCGGTTGACCGCGATCCTGGACGCTGTCCGAGGGCACCTGTGAGGCCCCGCCGGGAGTGCCCGCGGGGCATAGTAGTTCGAAGCCGTAAGCGGTACGCGCCGCCACGGCGCTTCGCAATGCAGGAGCGGCCTCACGCTAAGACGGGCCAACGTGCCCCACCCGATGACGGGCTAGGCTGATAAGGGATACGCGGCTGCGGCCGGCCGCCCGACCGAGCTGTGAACCCGCACACCATCGATCCGAATCTCGATGAGGCCTGCGCTTCGTAGGCGGTAGGTCTCCAAGAGGTATCGCAGAGCCAACCGCCACCGCTTAATCTCGAAGCTATGCCAGGCCCCTCGGCGTGCAACTGGCTGCTTGAAGCGCTTATTCGCGTCGCGGCCTGCCGCCCGAAAGTTCCAACGGAGCAGTTCCCAGTGGGTCGTGTCGGGATCCGCATCATCGGTCACGCGAACCTCTACGTAGAATGGAGCGCCGCCCGACAGGAGCGCGGCCATACGCGACTGCCGATGGGGAAATTGCAATATCGCCATACCTCGTCCTCCTGACTTGGTGTGAACGAGCTACCGAACCACGACCCTCGCCCACACCGGATGTGTGGTAAAAAGGCTCAGTGGCTGCCCGTTGCATCGGGCGGTTCGGCTACCGCGCGGAGGACGCGGGCGGTTTCTAGTCGTGCGGCGCGGTAAAGCGGGGTGCACGGCGACCCTGGCGCATAGGGTGTATGGATTTCCGCTGCCAAGTTCAAGAGTATTCGTCAGCGCATCGTCGATGACGGTCCGGAACCATGGCGCCACCGGTTCTGGATTTAGGACCCTGCTCCATCTCCGGCACCCCTACTCCATCTCGATTTCCCCTACTGCATCTCCGCGACCTGCCCGTCGCGAATCGTCACCTGGCTGTCCATGCGGGCGGCGAGGTCGCGATTGTGGGTGGCGAGGCCAGTCGCCTTGACGAGCGCCGCAAGTGTCGTGAACAAATGGTCGGCGGTCTTCGGGTCGAGATTGCCGGTCGGCTCGTCGGCGAGCAGAACGCGCGGCCCGTTGGCCACTGCGCGGGCGATGGCGACGCGCTGCTGCTCTAGGCTTCCACGACGGTGTCGTCTATCTCCAGATGAAAGGCGCCTGCAGCAAACCAGGGCGCTATCCTGAGCTAGCGACGGCGCGCTCAAGTGCGGCGGCGACCCACTCGTTGAGGCTGGCGCCCGCGCGTTTGGCCGCGCTCGCCAACGCTCGATGCAGCACCGGGTCGACCTGGACCACGAACTGCCCGGAGTAGGGCTTCTCCGGCTCCCCGCGCTCGCGGCAGAATGTGAGATAGTCCTCGACGGATTCCGCCAGGGCGGTCTTGAGCTCGTCGACCGAGCGCCCCTGGAACGTGATCACATCCCGGGTGTTCGTCACCTCTCCATGCAAAAGCTCGGCGTCGTCGTCATATTCGATGGTCGTTTTATACCTACTGTAGTGCATCTTTAGCTCCCATAGGCACTACTACTGTTCATCACGTTTCGGATGATGTTCTCGCTTGAAAACTCTTCAAAGAAGCCGTCAAACGCCTTGTGCAAGCTTTCTGTCCATACAAGACCGTCTCCGTGCTCCGACAAGAACTGAACTAACTTTATTGGCTTCCGCTGATAGTGGAAGGTTCCATTACGGAACAATCTAAGGCGCTCGAAATGGTCTATGGAAATAAGAATGTCAATCTTGTTGTCCTTTAGGCCCAATTCCTTATACCCTTCGGCAACGGTATACAAAGTCGATAGCCACAGCCGCATGTAACATGACTCTTGGCTCGCCCTCCATCTAGTTCTACGCGTTTGCGCTTTGAGTGCGCGCTCGACCCTCTTAAAGTCACGATAAATGAAGTCTGAAGGATAGAAGTAATGGACCATTAAGCGGGCTACCGGATCATCGCGACGATATACGTTGAAATTTTCTAGGGGGCTTTCTTTTACCATGAGGGGTCCGCGTCTAAGTTAAATTCCTACTCCATCTCCATGACCTGCCCGTCGCGGATCGTGACCGGCGGTCCATGCGGGCGGCGAGGTCCATGTTGTGGGTGGCGATGAGGGCGGCGAGGCCGGTCGCCTTGACGAGCGCGGCGAGCGTTCCGAACACGTGGTCGGCGGTCTTCGGGTCGAGATTGCCGGTCGGCTCGTCGGCGAGCAGCACGCGCGGGCCGTTGGCGACCGCGCGCGCAATCGCGACGCGCTGCTGCTCGCCGCCGGAAAGCTCCGCCGGGCGATGGTTTTCGCGCGCCCCCAGGCCCAGATAGGCCAGCAACTCGCGCCCTCGGCTCGCGGCCTCGTCGCGCGCGAGCCCGGCGATCATCTGGGGCAAGACGAGGTTCTCCAGCGCCGAGAACTCCGGCAAGAGATGATGGAACTGATAGACGAAGCCGATCTGATTGCGCCTCAGCGCCGTGCGCTGATCGTCGGTCATGGTCGAGGTCGGCGCGCCGGCGACCGTCACTTCGCCTGCGTTCGGCCGCTCGAGCAGGCCGGCGAGATGCAGCAGCGTCGACTTTCCCGCGCCCGACGGCGCGATCAGCGCCACTGACTGGCCCGAGCAGAGCGCGAGAGACGCCCCGTTCAGCACCTCGACCGTGGTTTCGCCGCGGCCATAGCGGCGCTCGACGGCTTCGAGCGTGAGGGCCGAAAAGCGTCCGGCTTCATTCATAGCGCAGCGCCTCGACGGGATCGAGCTTGGCCGCCCGCCACGACGGATAGATCGTCGCCGCGATCGAGAGAAAGAGCGCGAGCGCCACGACCGCGAGGACGTCCGTCGTCTCCACCCGCGAGGGCAGCTGCGACAGGAAGTAGAATTCGGCGGGGAAGAGGTTCGCGCCGGTAAGCCAGGCGAGTCCCTCACGGATCGGCTCGACGTTGTGGGCGACGAGGAGGCCGAGCACAAGACCGACGCCGGTGCCGACGACCCCGATGGTCGCTCCCGTGATGAGGAAGATGCGCATCACCGCCCCGCGCGTCGCCCCCATCGTGCGCAGGACCGCAATCGCGCGCGCCTTGTCCTGCACCAGCATGATCAGGCCCGAGACGATGTTGAGCGCCGCGACCAGCATGATGAGGGCGAGGATCGCGAACATCACGTTGCTCTCGACCGCGAGCACGTCGAAGAAGCTGC
The DNA here is from genome assembly GCA_963805295.1 of uncultured Alphaproteobacteria bacterium. Taxonomy (GTDB): domain Bacteria; phylum Pseudomonadota; class Alphaproteobacteria; order Rhizobiales; family Beijerinckiaceae; genus Roseiarcus. Next base: position 61,605 of record CAWDTW010000081.1, read on the forward strand.
GGTTGAGCTGGCGCCAGTCGGTGTCGATCATCGGCCTCTGCTGCGCGGGTTCGATCGCGCGGCGCATCGCGTCCATGTTGTCGGGATCGGCGACGTAGACCTCGATGACATTCGCCTCGCCTTCGTCGTTGAAAAAGGTCTGCGCTTCGGAAAGCGGCATGAACATGAAGGTGTTGTCGAAGGTCGCCATGCCGATCTGGAAGATCGCCGCGACGGTATAGGCCTTCATGCGCGGCGTGACGCCGAAAGGCGTCTCCGCCCCGTGCGGCGCGATGATCGTCACGTTGTCCCCCACCCGCAGGCTCAAATGATCGGCGAGCTTCGCGCCGATCGCGATCCCCTGCCCCTCGTCGAAACCGTTGAGCGAGCCCTGGTTGATGTGGCCCGCAACGCCCGGCAGGCGCTCGAGGTCCTGCTGGCGGACGCCGCGCACCAGCACCCCGGACGAACCGTAAGGAGAACTGGCGAAGGCCTGGCCCTCGACCAACGGCAGAGCGAGCGTCACGCCCGGGACCTTGCTGACCCGCTCGGTGACCGCCTCGTAGTCGGTCAGCGGCGTCTCGACGCCTTGCAGGAACATGTGGCCGTTGAGCCCGATCATCTTCTCCATGAGATCATGGCGAAAGCCGTTCATCACCGACATGACGACGATCAGGGCCGCGACCCCGAGCACGATGCCGACAAAGGAAAAGCCGGCGATGACGGAGATCGACTTCTGCGCGTTGCGCGCGCGCAAGTATCGGAATGCGACCATCCATTCGAAGGCCGAAAAGGGGCGGGTCGCTTGCATGGGCGCGGCGGCGGCCGCCTCTACGGTCGCGCTCATGCGCTGCACGCCCTCATCCCGGCCCTCTCCCGCATAGGGCGTCGAAAGACGCCCGTCTCTCGACGGGCTATGCGGGAGAGGGGGCGCAACCCTTCTCCCGCCTGCGGGAGAAGGTGGCCGGCGGCAGCCGGCCGGATGAGGGGAAGTCGCCCCATCACGCCGTCCCGCCGAGCCTGGCGATCGCCGCCTCGACGCTGACGAGCTCGCGTTCGCCGCCGCGCCGAGTCTTCAGTTCGACCTTTCCCTCGGCGAGGCTCTTCGGGCCGACGATGAGCTGGTGCGGCGCGCCGACGAGGTCCATCGTCGCGAATTTCGCGCCGGGCCGCTCGTCGCGATCGTCGTAGAGCACGTCGACGCCCGCGTGCTCGAGCGCGCCGTAAATGCGCTTGCAGGCGCCGTCGCATTCGGCGTCGCCCACTTTCAAATTGATGAGCCCGACCCGGAACGGCGCGACCGCCTCCGGCCAGATGACGCCGGCCTCGTCGTGGTTCGCCTCGATCAGCGCCGCGGCGAGACGGCTCGGGCCGATGCCGTAGGAACCCATATGAACGCTATGCTCCCTGCCGTCCGGTCCGTTGACGACCGCCTTCATCGGCAGGGAGTATTTGGTCCCGAAGTAGAAAATATGGCCGACTTCGATGCCGCGCGCCGAAATGCGCGCCTCTTCCGGCAGTTCGTCGAACGCGGCCGCGTCATGCTTCTCGGACGTCGCGGCGTAGAGCGACGTCCATTTGTCGAACACGCCCTTCATTGTCTTCGCGTCGTCGAAGTCGATGTTCGCCGGCGGCGTTTCGAACCCGAGGTAGTCGCGGTGACAGAAGACCTCGCTTTCGCCGGTCGAGGCCAGAATGATGAACTCGTGCGAAAGATCGCCGCCGATCGGACCGGTGTCGGCGAGCATCGGAATGGCGGTGAGGCCGAAACGCTTGAAGGTGCGCAGGTAGGCGGTGAACATCCGGTTGTAGGAATGGCGCGCGCCGGCCTGATCGAGGTCGAACGAATAGGCGTCCTTCATCAAGAACTCGCGCGAGCGCATGACGCCGAAGCGCGGCCTGACCTCGTCGCGGAACTTCCACTGGATGTGGTAGAGGTTCAGCGGCAGGTCCTTGTAGGAGCGCACCGAGGCGCGGAAGATCTCGGTGATCATCTCCTCGTTGGTCGGCCCGTAGAGCATGTCGCGGTCGTGCCGGTCGCGGATGCGCAGCATCTCCTTGCCGTAATCGTCGTAGCGCCCGGATTCGCGCCAGAGGTCGGCCGGCTGGATGGTCGGCATCAGCACCTCGATTGCGCCCGCCCGATTCTGCTCCTCGCGCACGATCGCGCAGATCTTGTGCAGGACGCGCAGCCCCAGCGGCAGCCAGGCGTAGATGCCGGCCAACTCCTGCCGGATCATGCCGGCGCGCAGCATCAGCCGGTGTGAGACGATCTCCGCCTCTTTCGGCGTTTCCTTGAGGATCGGCAGGAAATAGCGGGAGAGGCGCATCGGGCTGGCTCTGACGGGCGAATCGGCGCGGAGCGCGCACCCCGCGAAAGCGGCCTTATGGCCTCAAGGACGGGAAAAGGGCAAGTCGGGCCAATGTTGGGCAGTGTCCCAGTTTGAATTTTTGCGAGGGGGATTTCACTCGTGCAAGGACGACGCAGCGGACGACGGCAATCGCTAAATAGCGGCCGTTCCCCGACGGCGTGTCGAACGGGTCAGATCGACACCAAAGCCGCCGTTCGAAGCCTACCTCGACCAGCACAACGCCGACGCAAGACCGTTCATCTGGACCACCCCAGCAGGCGACATCCTCGAAAAAGTCGCCAGAGGACGACGAGCGTTAGAGTCGGTACACTAGGTCGAACCGACGAACAAACCAAGGATGATGCGCAAACCGCGTCATCGTGGGCTCGCAGCGGGCGAGATGATGCCGAACCACATCGCGATACTTAGTTCCTTGCTTGTGGGACTCGCAGCGACCTTGGGCACGATAGCCATTCATGGCTTCGCGGTTCACACCATCATCATGACTTTGCGCCGCAATCTGCAGCGCGGTGTGCTTGGCCGGCGGATCTGGGTGAACATGACATTCGTAATGGGCGCAACGCTGATTGCGCTCGCCGGGCATCTCATGGAGATCACGCTTTGGGCGTTCGCGCTCGATATATGTGGCGCGGTCGCCGATATCAGCGCGGCCATTTATTCATCGGCTGGCAGCTACACGACTGCGGGTTCCGACATCGTATTGCCGCCACGATGGAAGCTGCTGGGACCATTTGAAGCGGTGTCCGGAATGTTGATGTTCGGCATCACGACCGCGTTTATTTTCGCCGTCATCCAACGCCTGATTCACGCCCGGTCCGATGGCGCGGATAACTTCCTTCCTTGAGGACGCGGGCTAAACGGTCCCCCGCGCCAAGGTCTTGCATCCAGCGGCCAAGTATCTGCTTTTTCATGCCAGCCCGTTCGCACGAATGAAATCGGGCAGTCCCCGCGCCCGGCATGTCGGCCTCTCATTGGGGCGAGCCCAAAAAGATAGGCCAGAGGAGAGGGAGGCAGGGGCTCGCCACCGCTGCGAGCGTCAGCATTCGTGCGGAGCTTTGGACGACCGCAGTGCGCAAATAGCGGCCATTCGCCGACGGCGTGGCGAACGCGTCAGATCGACCCTGAGCGGTAGTTCACGACGGCCGTCGTTCGACCGCAAGCGGGACCCTCGGACCGAGGGTCAGGGCCGGCCCTCAGATGGGCCACGCTGAACGACGCCGGCGGCAGCTCCATCCGTGGGAGATCCAAAAGGTCGGCAAAGACGGGTCGACGCTTTGGGGTGCACGAGAACGCCAAGGCGATCGAGCGGTCGAGGCGACGTGGTCGTGCTCATCGCCTGCGAAAACATCACCTACCGGATTCTTCTTCAGCAGCGCCGCGGCCGACCGGCGCAGCTCAATTCCTGATTCGATAAGTCTAATTTCCCCGGAACCTGGCAGCCAAATCCCGGATTGATCGGCGACCTCGCCGTGTTCAGGAGCTGCGCCGGCGCCCGTAACTGTCCCGCATCTCCCGCTTGAGGATTTTGCCTGCGACGTTGCGGGGGAAGGCGTTCATGATGATAACGTCGCTGACCCGCTGAAACTTGGCGTCCACCCGGCCGTTGGTCCATTGCTTCAACGGTTCGGGTTCGATCGTCTCTCCAGGGCGCAGCACGACGGCCGCCACCGGTGTTTCTCCCCATTTTTCGTCGGGAACTCCAAACACAGCCACTTCGGCCACCGCGGGATGCTGGATCACCACTTCCTCAATGTCCCTGGGATAAACATTGACTCCGCCGGTGATGATCATGTCCTTGATCCGGTCGACCAGGAAGAGATAGCCGTCCTCATCCACATAACCGGCATCGCCGGTGTGCAGCCAGCCGTCAATAATGGCCTTTTCGGTTAGGTCGGGACGTTTATAGTAACCCGCCATCAGTATGGGGCCCTTGCCGCAGATCTCACCCACCTCGCCAGCGGCGCACTCCGTGCCGTCCGCCCGCAGGATGCGCATCTCAAAGAAGGATGGTGGTACTCCCACTGACCCCACTTTGCGGATGGCGTCATGCTTGTCGAGCACGGTGACGAAACCTTCGGTCAGCCCGTAGAGCTCATAAAACCGGCCTGGCAACAATTCATTCAGCCGATGCTTGTATTCCAGCAGTAGCGGGGCGCCGACATTGTGGATCATCTCCAGGGACGCCAGCGCCTTGGGAGTGAAGGCCGGGCTGTTGAGCACCGCGACAATCTGGGATGGCACCATTACGATATGGGTCACTTGTTCCCGTTCGATATCCCGGATCACCCGCTCCGCGTTGAATGCCTCGTGCAGCATATACGTACCGCCCAGGTACAGCGACGGCATCAGATCCAGCATGGCGCCGTTGAAGACAATGGCGCCGGCGTGCAGGACCACGCTCTCCGGCGTCATCCGCCAGTCCGAAGCGAACAGCGTGCAGTACATGGCGCGCACGTAGTGAGAATGCACGATGCCCTTGGGGGCGCCCGTGGTGCCGCTGGAGTACATGATGTTGTACACGTCCGCGTCAGTCAGGCCGGGATCCGGGGGATTATCTTCGGCGGCCCCGGCGGTGAAGTCCTCATAGGTGCGGAAACCCGGCGGCGCCTCCCCTTGACAGCCCACCAGCACGAAGCGGTCGGCCGGTATTGCCGGCAGCTCGCCGCGAATCCGGTCCAGGGTTTGGGCGAAGGACGCCTCGGCGAGCACGGAGACCGAATTGGAATCCCGCAGCAGGGTCGCCAGTCCACCTTCCTGCAGCAGAGTGCTCATGGGGACAATGACGATGCCGGTTTTGGCCGCAGCCCAGTAGGCGGTCACCAACTCCAGACAGTTGGGCAGAACAGTGGCGATCTTCTCGCCCTTGGTGATGCCGTTGGCCAGCAGGGCGTTCGCCAGGCGGTTAACTACGGCGTTCAGTTTTTGGTAGGTCAGCCGCTGGCCGCCCACGACCAGCGCCAGATGATCAGGCCGGTAGCGGGCGTGACGCGGCAGCAAGTGCGCCAATGTCCATGAATGATTCCTCCAACCTGTTGTCGATACTTAAGCAAGCCGTCGCCGGTATTATCGCGGGGAATGATCCGTTTAGCCACCGTGCCTGATTTTGCCCGAGCGCCTGGGCTGTCTCCGGTGGTCCCTGAGAGAGACATCCCGGCGCCACCGTGGATGCGCGCGCGCCTGGCGAGGAGCCACGCACGCTAACCTCCATGAAGGGTCTGCTCACTGTATTCAGCGGTTTTGCGGCTTTGGGCAAGCGGATGTGACGGCCGGCTTTTGGCGAGCCGGATCGCCGAGCCGCAATAAATTGCCGCCCCACGTCGTCCAACTCTCAAGCCCAAGTGGTGACGTCAAAGGTTTTGTGTCAGGGCGAGAAGGGTCGGGATTCCCTGCATTTTGTTTTCGTGGGTGAAGACGGCGAAGAGGATGCAGTCGATGGAGGTTCGATCTTGGAAGACGCCCATGGGGCGGGTTGCGCGGCGAACCTCGCGGAAGCGGCGTTCGATGGCGTTGGTGGTTCGCACCGCCTTGCGTTCGGCGAGGGTCTTGTAGCGAAAGCAGGTCAGGAGCTCGTCGAGATCGTCGCGCAGACAGGCGACGGCGGCGGGGTAGGTTTGGCCCCAGCGGTTGGCGAAGCGGCGGGCGGCCGAGCGCGCCTTCATCGCCGTGTCGGCGTTCATGACGGCGTGCAAGTCGGCCTTGACGGACGTCTCGTCGGCTTTTCTGACCTTGTTCTCAAGCTTGACCGCTGCTGCGACGTCTAATACCCTGACGGTCGGAGGCCGCAGCAACGAAGCGGCCGGCGAACAAGGAAAAGTTGTCGGGAAGAGCGCGCCTGCGCTTAACTGACGAAAGGGGGATTGCCCATGAGCGGCAAAGTAGACTTTCCCAAAACTGAGGCGGATTGGCAAAGAGAGCGAATCAGAGTTGTGGCTGCAAGTATGGTAGGAATTTCCATTGAATGGTATGACTTCTTTCTTTATGGCACTGCCGCCGCTATTGTTTTCAACAAGCTTTACTTCCCGAGTTTCGATCCACTGGTGGGGACTATCCTTGCCTTTGGGACCTTCGCCATCGGGTTTCTCGCCCGACCCGTTGGCGGAATATTCTTCGGGCACTATGGCGACCGTATCGGCCGCAAGTTGGTCTACGTCGCGACGCTGCTTGTCATGGGCATCGGCACAGCAATAGTCGGCCTCCTACCAACGTATTCTCAAGTGGGTATCTGGGCGCCCATTCTGCTGGTGACGTGCCGCGTGGCCCAAGGCTTCGGGCTTGGCGGCGCTTGGGGCGGCGCGATTCTGATGGTGGTGGAACATGCGCCTCAAAACAGGCGCGGTTTCTATGGCAGCCTGGCCCAGTTGGGAGCGACTGTGGGGCTGGTTTTGGGCACGGTGTTTTTCGGTCTCTTTGCCCGACTCCCGCAAGACCAATTCCTTGCCTGGGGATGGCGCATTCCCTTCCTGCTTAGCATTCTTCTTGTCCTGGTCGGCCTGTACATCCGAAAGTCCGTCACCGAGTCGCCAATCTTTGAAGAAATCAAAGATACTAAACAACAGGCGAAGTTGCCGGTGATCGAGGCTATCATCAAATATCCGAAGAACCTTGTGCTTGCCATGGGCGTCCGCTTTGCAGAAAACGGGCTATTCTATATCTATGCCGCCTTTGTATTTGCATACGCGACACAGATATTGAAGGAAAGTCGGGAAATGATCCTCGATGCCGTGATCATCGCCGCGATCATCGAGACATTTACCATCCCCACCTTCGGCTACATATCGGACAAGGTGGGCAGGCGACCGGTTTATATGTTCGGGGCGGTGTTTTCGGCTCTCTGGTCGTTCCCCTTCTTCTGGTTGATGGGATTCCACGATCGCTGGCTCACGGCGGCGGCAGTCACGGTGGGGCTGGCGGTCGGCCATGCGGCAATGTATGGCCCGCAGGGGGCTTTGTTCTCCGAGTTGTTCAGTGCGCGCGTCAGATATAGCGGGGCATCTCTGGGCTACCAGCTGGCTTCCATATTCGCTGGCGCACTCACGCCCGTGGTCGCGACGTCGCTGCTTGGTATCTACAAAGGCGCGACTTGGCCGGTGGCCGCCTACATGGTCATCCTGGCGCTGATAACCGTTGTCTCCCTCCTGTTCCTCAATGAAACCTACAGGAAGACGGAAGCAGCTCTTGACGTCAGTTGACCCCGGGGCAGCGTGCGCCGACCTGCCACCCCTCGAGGAGGCCAAGCACATGAAGTTCGTCCGTGACGTCGAGGACCTGACCTTTAGCGGCGCCTGACCTTTAGCGGCGCCTGTGCCGGGAGCCGCAGAGAACGTGCTCTACGTCACCGAGCGTTGCATGCTGGCGCCTCAGGCCCGGAGGGCTTGAGCTCGTCGAAATCGCGCCGGGCGTCGACATCGAACGCGACATCCTTCAACGCAAAGGAATACCTCGGCGCCTGCAGGCGGCGGTCGGCGGCGCGCTGCTCGCCGCCACGAACACGGCCTACGAATATGGCTTCAGAGCGGTCATCGCCTCGCTCCCGGGCTTTCTCGCCATCCGCGACGCGCTCGGCGCCATCCCAATCCGCTGGTGCGCGAGGCGGTGACCGTCAAGATTTCGGCTGCCCTTTTTGCGCCTGATCGTGGGGGCGGTGTGGTAAATCGTGCCGGCCTCAGCCCCCACTTGAGAGCCGAAAAGCCCCGCGCCGGTCTCCCTACACCAAATCGGGGCTTGTCTTCTTCGTATCAGCGCCGCTCGGCTGGCAATCGAGTTGGATTTCGTTAGAACCCGAAGACGCTTCCGAGCGTCTCGGTGCTCTCTTTGCGCGCCTGCGGCAAGGTCCGCTTCCCGCCCTAACTGAGGCGTCCAAGGCCGCGGTCTGCTACGTCCGCAATACGTCGATTCCGGTCGATCGCGGACATTCCATCGCTCGCGACGAGTGTCGGCGTTGGGTCCTAGAGCGGGAATTGAAACTGAGACACTACCCAACGTTGGGTAGCGTCTCCGAAACACTACCCAACGCTGCAGGTCGCGCTCGGAAAGTGCGCCAACCGACGCGCCGTCAGGCCAGGAGCCTGGTCCGGCGACCCTGCTTCGCGAGCAACGAGACTGCTCTCTTGTCGAAGGAAACGAAGGTCTCCCCGCCGAGCCAGGCCCCGTCGTAGGCGATCACGCCATCTGCGAAGTCGCCGCCGGAATGAAGCGCGCTCAGGCCCGCTTCGACCGCAGGGCGGTTCACGACAACGTTGCGCGTCTCCATGAGCTGGCGGATCGCGGCGCCGATATCCGCCCTGGAGGTCTGATATGTCCTGCCCAGGACCCAAGCGAACTCGCAAAGGGATTGCAGGCTGACCGCGACCAATTCGGCGCTTTCCAGCGTCTCGATCGCCAGCCTGCCTTGCGCTTCATCGTCGGCCACGACCGCGCGCAGCAGCACGAACGTATCGGCTGTTATCCTCATTCTTCTCCGGCGCCGGCGGCTGCGCCGCATCCCGCTATTGCGTCGTTGATCTCTTCAATGCTGAGACGCTTGCCGTTGGTCTTGCCTTTCAGGAATCCGTGCAGTTCCCGAAACGATCAATTCGGCTTCTCGGCCGTCAGCTCCGCCCGCCCGTGAGGCAGCAAATCCAGATGGATTTTATCCCCCGGCTTGACGCCAAGATGCTCAAGCACGTCCTTTCGGAACGTGACTTGGCCCCGAGCGGTGACAGTCAAGGTTGTCATCTCAGATCCCAATATGAAGCACGGCGATGATAATGCAAAATTGCATTATATTCAATGGCGGCTTCGGACGGCGCCGTATGTCGTCATTCAACGCGCGAGCCCGCGCAGGAACTCGATGTCGACCAGCCCTGCGTGCTGCTTCGCCACCTTGCCGTGATCGAACACGATCAGAGTCGGAATGCCGCGGACGCCGTAGCGGGCGGCGATGGCCGGCTCCTCGTCGACATTGACCTTGGCGAAGCGGGCGCGAGGCTCGAGCTCCTTGGCCGCGCGGTCGAAGATCGGCGCCATCGCCCGGCAGGGCGCGCACCATTGCGCCCAGAAGTCGACGATGACCGGCATGTCGTTGCGCTCGATGTGCTTGTCGAAGGTCTGGGCCGTCAGCGCGATCGGATGGCCGCTGAACAGCGGCTGCTTGCATTTGCCGCACACGGCCTCCGCGGCCGGACGATCGGGGGCGAAGCGGTTGACGGCGTTGCAATGCGGGCAAACGGCGTGGATCGGTTCGGGCATTTTTGCGGGCCTTTGTTTAGTGAGTTCTAATGTAGCTGCCCGGGCGACGCATTCAAGGCCGGGAATGAATGTAGCCGCGCTCGCTGAGCGCGGCCGACCCGGTCGGCGATTGCGCCGGGCGCGAACGAGATCGCCCGCGAGGCGATGAGGCCGAACGCCGCGTTGCTCAAGGCGAGCGGGCTGGTGCAGGGAAGGCGTGAGGCTATTGCCGGAACGCAGCCATGATCAGACCAACCCAGCCGAGACGCCGGGCGGCCTCGCACAAACGGGCCTGCGGGGCGCAGGATGGGCGTTCCGACGCCCGGGGCGGCGGACGTCCGGCGGCAGGGCGCGGACGCAGGCGGGCCGCCGGGGACGGCGCTGGGGCGACTGAAGGATGTTGGAAGTGCGCGGCCCTGCCGTCGCCCGCCGGGTTCGCGGAGAGGCTATTCGTTGCGGGGCGGGACGCGAGGACGGGACGCAATGGGGGATTGCGGGGGCCTGCATTGCGCGAACGCGATGAGGCTCGCATAGTGCGCCTCAGCCGCGGATAGACCGGCCAGTCGACGAGCGACGAGCATCGCACCCGCTCCCGCTTCCGCGCCTCCAAACGAAAAGGTGCGAGCAGGGTGCGCTTCGATGGTGGTCGAACTGCGTCTGTCCAGCCGCCTCACATTGAGCGGCGTCATCGTCGCCGTCCTGCTTTCCGCGAGCAGCGCGTTCGCGGGGGCCTCAGAGGACTGCGCAGCGGCTGCGGCTTATGGCCAGCAAGACTACGCGGCAGCGCTTCGGCTATGTCGGCCTCTTGCTGAACAGGGCGACGCCAAGGCGCAGTCCGCTCTCGGCTTCATGTACGCCAAAGGCCAGGGCGTGGCGCAGGACTATGCGCAGGCCATCGCGTGGTTCCGCAAGGCCGCCGACCAAGGGAACGCACGAGCGCAGTTCGACCTCGGCTTAACGTACGCCAACGGCCAGGGTGTGGCGCAGGACTACGCGCAGGCCATCGCGTGGTTCCGCAAAGCCGCCGAGCAAGGGAACGCACGAGCGCAGGGCAGCCTCGGCAGGATGTACGCCGAAGGCCATGGCGTGGCGCAGGACTATGCGCAGGCCATCGCGTGGTACCGCAAAGCCGCCGACCAGGGGGACGCCTCCGGGCAGTTCCATCTCGGCGGGATGTACTATCAAGGCCAGGGCGTGGCGCAGGACTACGCGCAGGCCCTCGTTTGGTTCCGCAAAGCCGCCGAGCAAGGGAACGCACAAGCGCAGGCCTTCCTCGGCGTGATGTACGCCAACGGCAAGGGCGTGCCGCAGGATTATGCCCAGGCCGTCGTCTGGTACCGCAAGGCCGCTGACCAAGGGAGCGCTCTCGCGCAGGCCCACCTCGGCTGGATGTACGATCAAGGCCAAGGCGTGCCGCAGGACTACGCCCAGGCCCTCATCTGGTTCCGCAAGGCCGCCGACCAGGGGAACGCCGTCGCGCAGTTCAACCTCGGCGCGATGTACGAAAATGGCCAAGGCATGGCGCAGGACTACGCCCAGGCCATGGTCTGGTACCGCAAGGCCGCCGACCAGGGGAACGCCGTCGCGCAGTTCAACCTCGGCTGGATGTACCGTAACGGCCGAGGCGTACCGCAGGACTACGCCCAGGCCCTCATCTGGTTCCGCAAGGCCGCCGACCAGGGGGAGGCCCTCGCGCAGTTCAACCTCGGCGCGATGTACGCCAGCGGCCAGGGCGTGCCGCAGGACTACGCGCAGGCCATGGTCTGGCACCGCAAGGCCGCCGACCAGGGCGACGCTCTCGCGCAGTTCAACCTCGGCGTGATGTACCGTAACGGCCGAGGCGTACCGCAGGACTACGCCCAGGCCCTCATCTGGTACCGCAAGGCCGCCGACCAGGGGGAGGCCCACGCGCAGCTCAACCTCGGCGTGATGTACGAAAATGGCGAAGGCGGGCCGCAGGACTACGCGCAGGCCATGGTCTGGTACCGCAAGGCCGCCGACCAGGGCGACGCTCTCGCGCAGTTAAAACTCGGCTCGATGTACGAGAACGGCCGAGGCATGGCGCAGGACTACGCCCAGGCCCTCATCTGGTATCGCAAGGCCGCCGACCAGGGCGACGCTCTCGCGCAGTTCAAACTCGGCTCGATGTACGAGGACGGCCGAGGCATGGCGCAGGACTATGCCCAGGCCCTCATCTGGTATCGCAAGGCCGCCGACCAGGGCGGCGCTCTCGCGCAGTTCAAACTCGGCTTGATCTACGGTGAAGGCCAAGGCGTGCCGCAGGACTATGTTCGCGCTCATATGTGGTTCAACATTGCAGCCGCAGGCGCATCGGACGCCTCGGTTCGCGACCAGTCGGTCAAGTATCGCGACCTTGTTGCCGCCAAAATGACCCCCGAACAGATCGCCGAGGCGCAGCGGCTGGCGCGTGAGTGGAAGCCGACGAAATAGCGCGACGACGGTCCAGAGGACGCAATGCCCCAAAAGGCCGCACGGTCACGCCTGCCCAGCAGGTCCCCCCAGCGCCCGCGCAATCCCGAAGCCGACAGGGTCTCCGGTCTCCTCTGAGGGGCTTTGCCGATTAAAAGCCTAAATTGTGGGCCGTTTATGGGCATCTGCTAATTCTGCCCATGAACGGCCACTATCAAAATGTTGTTTTTGGGAAGTCCCGGCCGCTGGCTCGCCCGAGCCGCCCCGGCAGACCAAGCCCCGCTCCGCACCCCCGGCAGGATCGGTCCCTTTGGCGCTCCGACAGCGCCCTTGCGCGGTCAGCGACCGCGTCTACAGAACAAATCGGTCTTCGATCACGAATTCGTGAACGAACGGCGCGGTAACCACCGCACCCGGGACGGCGAAATCTCCATGCAGGGCCGAGAGGCTCCGCCGACCGGCCCGGCAGCCCGCCGCGCCCGATGCTAACCAATTGTTTGAAGACGGAGATTTGACGCCATGAACGCCAAGACCGCCATCACCGCCGCCGCCCTCGCCGCCTCGCTCGCCGGCGCGCTCGCCACCGCCGCCAAGGCCGGCCCTGCTCCGATGCAACCCGGCGCCGACAAGTGCTACGGCATCGCGCTCGCCGGCAAGAACGACTGCGCCGCCGGCGCCGGCACCACCTGCGCCGGCACCTCGACCGTCGACTACGATCCGCATCACTGGAAATACGTCGCCAAGGGGACCTGCGAGGACATGAAGACCCCGAACGGGCATGGCTCGCTGACGCAGATGTGAGCTGAAAGCATTCCCTCGCTTCTTGCGCGCGGCCTCGCCCGGCAACGGGCGGGGCCGTTTTGCGCCAGGAGCCCCCTTCTCCCCTTGCGCCCCATGCGGGAGAAGGTGGCGCCATAGGGCGTCGAAAGACGCCCGTCTTTCGACAGGATATGGCGCCGGATGAGTTCTCATTCGCTTGCGCGCACCTTGATGGATGAGAAGGCGGCTTGACCACCCCCTCACATGGGGCGTTTCCAGTCAAGCTCAATCATTTCGGCATTGTGCATGCTCCTTTGGCGTTTGGATCCGAAGCGTGAGCCCGTCTTTGCCATGCAGCCCTGACGACCGCATCACCTCACATCCGGTCGAGCTTGTGGGCTCGGACCATAATCCCTCATGCTCGAGGGCATCGGGCTCGGGTTGGCGGGACCATCCTTTTTCACGGCGTGTTTCAGCCCGGGGGTTGATCCGCGGTCGCCGCCCGCCCGGATCCGGCGAAGCCGTCGCGTTCAGCTTCGCTGGAATGGGGTTAAGTCATTAAGCCATCGTTGGAGTGTTGGAGTGGGGTTAAGTCATCGGGTCATGCCGTCTTGAACACGGCGCCCTCGGGAACGACGCCTTGGGTGACATAGCGCCACAAGGCGACGAGGAGTTTGCGGGCCAGCGCGACGATGGCGATCCGGCGGATTCGTCCCTTCCCGGCGCCGACCCGCGCCTGAAACCAGCGGCTCAGCGCCGAGTCCGGCTGGTGACGCAACCAGAACCAGGCAAGCTCGATCATGGTCTTGCGCAGGCGGCGATTGCCCGACTTCGAGATGCCCTGATCCCGTTCGACGCCGCCGCTCTGCCAGGGACTGGGCGCCAATCCGCCGTAAGCCGCCACCTGGCGTCGGTTGCCGAAGCTGCGAAACAACAATTCCAGCCAGAGGAGCGAGGCGAACTCGGGGCCCAAGCCTTTGAGCTTGAGAAGCAGGGCGGCGGGGTTGTTGGGCTCCTCGGCGTCCGTGCGGATGAGCGCGTCGCGGGCGCGTTCGACCGCAGCCAGTTGCGTCGTCACCAGCGCGATCCGATCGAGCTCCCGGCGGATTTCCGCCTTCAGCATCGGCGGCAGCTCGCGGCCGTCGCCGGTTCGCAGCGCCTCGAGTCGTTCGAAACGATCGCGCCGAAGCGGATTGTAATCCCGGACGCCTTGGCCGCTGAGCAGGCCCCGGACCCGATTGGTATGCTGAATGCGTTCCTTGAGCAGCGTGCCGCGCTCGCGCGTCAGGCGCCGGCGATCCTCGTCTTCCGGGCTCGGCGCCCGAACCATCGAACAGACCCGCCGCTCGCCGCGCGCCCAGGCCATCAGCGTCCGCAACAGCGTCTCGCCGTCGATCGCATCGGTCTTGGCCCGCCGATGCCGCCGGGCGACCGCGATCGAAGCCGCATCGACGACGTGGCTCTCGATCCCGTTGGCGAGCAGCAAGCGATAAATCCAAAACCCGTCCAATCCCGCTTCCTGAATGACGACCGTTTTGACCGGCCGCCATAGCGCTGCTCGGCCTTCGCCCTCGACCGCGAAAGAAGGTCGAGCAGGCAGGCGCCGTCCCCGCCCTCGACCACATGCTTGGAAAACTTCTCGCTGCCCGGACTGTTGATCGTCACAACCCATTTCGATTTGCTCAATTCGAGCGAGGCGAACAACGTGATATCATTCGCGCGGACGGTGGTCGCGACAGCGGTCGCGGAGCTGACAGACTGCATCGGTTGCCTCCATGCTGGTGTGGAAGCTCAGCCTACCAAGTCAGGCCGCCGTCCACCCGCATAGGATCTTTTCAGGAGAGGGGTTCGGCGCCTCAGGCGCCGTGATGAAGCGCGCCTGACGGCGCGAACCCCTCACACCCGGCCCCTCTCCCGCAAGGGGAGAGGGGAGACGCGCGCCGCGATGGTCTCGAGCACCGCGCGCGCGGCTCGCGCGCTTGGGGCGCCGCCGTCGGGCAGGCGCATGGCCTCGTCCAGACGAGCCAGCGCTTCGAGCTGGGCGCTCCGCTCCGGCCCGTCGCGCACGACCGACGTCAGCGCCGCGCCGAGCGCAGCGGGGTTGCAGTCGCGCTGCAGTTTCTCCGGGATCGACCGGTCGCCGAGGATGAGGTTCGGCAGCAGGATCGAAGGGACCTTGATGAGGTATTTGAGCTGCTCCTCGATCAGCGACACCTTGTAGGCGCCGACCGTCGGAACGCCTGCAAGCGCAAGCTCGAGCGTCACGGTGCCGGAGGCGGCGAGCGCCGCGCGCGCGGTCCGGAACGCCTCGAATTTTTGCGCTTCCCCGAGCACGATGCGCGGCGTCTGCGGCCACGAGCCCGCGCGGGCCCGCACTTCGTCCTCGATGTGCGGCAGGGTCGGCAGAACGGGCGCGAACGGGCCGATCGCCTGGCGCAAGGCCTGGAGCGCGCCGCCGAAATCGTTCATCAGGCGGCGGATTTCCGACCGGCGCGAGCCCGGCAGCACGACCACGACCGGCGGTTCGGCCGTCCTGCGGCGCGCCTCGTCTTCGTTCGGGCGCAACGCGTCGAGGCGCTCGATGAGCGGATGGCCGACATAGACGCAGCGCGGGCCGCCGAGCCGAACATAGGCTCCGGGCTCGAACGGCAATAGGCCGAGCACGCAATCGACGTAAGCGCGCATCGCCTTCGCCCGGCCCGGCCGCCAGGCCCACACGCTCGGACTGACATAGTCGACGATCGGCAACCTCGGCATCGCCTGGCGAACGCGGCGCGCGACGCGATGGGTGAAGTCGGGGCTGTCGATGATGACGAGGGCGTCCGGCCGCGCCGCGACGACCATCTCGGCCGTCTGCCGGATTCGCTGAAGAAGCTTCGGCAGGCGCGCCAGCACCGGAAGGATTCCCATCACGGCGACGTCGCTGATCGGGAACAGGCTCTTCAGCCCCTCGGCCTCCATCGCCTCGCCGCCGACGCCGGCAAAGTCGACGTCGCCGTGCGCGTCGCGCAGCGCGCGCATGAGCTTGACGCCGAGTTGATCGCCCGAGTGCTCGCCCGCGACGAGCGCGACCCGCAGGGACCCTGGAACGCCGCCGCTCACGTCGCGAAACCATAAGCGAACAGCCCGGCGGCGTCCGCCTCGCGAGCGCAGCGCTCGCGCTCGACGAGGAGGACGCGGCCGGCGGCGAGCGCGACCCCGCGCAATTGCGCCCTGGCCGCGCCCTCGATCGTGTTCGGTCCGACCGCGGGCATGTCCAGCCGCAAATCCTGCCCGCGCTTCGGCGCCTTGACGAGAACCCCGGCCGGCCCCATGCGCCGCAAGCGGCCGTTGGCGCGAAGCTCCGCGACGCGGGCCAGCATCGCGTCCGTTCCCTCGGCCGCCTCGATCGCCAGCACCCGGCCGGCCGCGACGACCGCGCCCTGCCCCGCGTCGAAGCCCGACAGCGCCTCGAGCAGCCGTGCGCCGAAGGCGATGTCGGCCTCGTCGTCCGGCGAGACCGGGCGGGCGCCGAGGAGTCCGGCAGGCGCCACGAGGCGCGGCGCCGCCTCGTGGGCGCCGACAATGCGGACGCCTTCGCGTTCGAAGATCGCCGCCAGGCCGATGAGCAGGCCGTTGTCGCCCCGGCGAAAGAGTTGCGCGAGCTCGGCGGCGCGCTTCACCGCGCCCCAATCGAGCCTCAGATCGGCGAATTCGGGCCGGGTCATCGCGCCGACGATGACCATCTCGCCGATCGCGCGCTGTTTCAGCGCGGCGAACAGCTTTCCGACCTCGCCCATCCGGACCCAGACATGCGGATAGGCCTCGATCGCCGCGTCGGACGCGCCGACCACGCCGATCAGAAACGGCTCGCGCCCCGCCCGGCGCGCGTCGGCGGCGACCTCGAGCGGGAACGCGCCCGAGCCGCACAGAATCGCCAGAGAGGGGTGAGCGGTGTCGGTTGGCGGGCCGCCGGCGGAACCGTTCACGCCTCTTCGTCCTTGCCGGCGCGCGGAACGCAGATCGCGCGGTCGCCGCCCTCCCGCAGGAAGGAAACGATCAGTTGCACCGCCTCCTGATCGGGAAACGCCTCCGCGACGTCGCTGACGCGCTCCTTCAAAGCGCCCATGCCGCTGAACATCATCTTGTAGGCGCGCCTCAGCTCGTGGATCGCCTCGTGCGAGAAGCCGCGCCGTTTGAGGCCGACGATATTGAGCCCGGCGAGCGAGGCGCGATTGCCGAGCGCCATGCCGAAGGGAATGAGATCGTGCTCGACGCCGGCCAGGCCGCCGACAAAGGCGTACGCGCCGACGCGCACGAACTGATGCGCCGCCGCCCCGCCGCTCACGATCGCGAAATCGCCGACCTGGCAATGGCCCGCAAGCATCACGTTGTTGGACAGGATGACGCCCTCGCCGAGGCGGCAGTCGTGGGCCACATGGGCGTTGGCGAGAAACACGCAGCGCGGGCCGACGACCGTCTCTGATCCGCCGCCCTCCGTCCCCGGATTCATCGTCACGCTCTCGCGGATGAGGCAGTCCTCGCCGATGATGAGCCGAACCGGCTCGCCGCGATACTTCAGGTCCTGCGGCTGATGACCGATCGAGGCGAAGGGGAAGATGCGCGTGCGCGCGCCGACCGTGGTGTCGCCGGCGAGACTGACGTGCGATACGAGGCGTACGGCGTCTCCCAGCGTCACATGCGGCCCGACATGGCAGAACGGTCCGATCGCGACGTCCGCGCCGAACCTGGCTCCGTCCTCGACAATGGCGGTCGGATGAACGCCGACCGTCATTCGCGCACCAGCATCGCGGAGACTTCCGCCTCGCAAACGAGCGCGCCGTCGACTTTCGCTTCGCCTCGAAACCACCACATGTTGCGCCGCTTGGCTGTGCGGGTCATGTGGAACCGCACTTGATCGCCCGGCACGACCGGCTTGCGGAACTTCGCCTTGTCGATCGTCATCAGATAGACGACGCTCGGCTTGCCGCCGGCTTGCTGCGACGCCACGCACAGCGCGCCGGCGGTCTGCGCCATCGCCTCGAGCAGCAGCACGCCGGGCATGACCGGACGGTCCGGGAAATGGCCCTGGAAATGCGGCTCGTTGACCGTCACGTTCTTGATCCCGACGCCGTACTCGTCGGCGCGCGCATCGACGATGCGATCGACCAGGAGAAACGGATAGCGGTGCGGAAGCAGCGTCAGGAGCTTCTGGATATCGTAACTCTCGAGCACGCGACCCGTCGTCTCGTTCATCCCGCCCCTGTTTCCGTTCGGCGTCTGCGTCGAGTCCATTGCCCTATTCCGGTTTGTCTTCCCCGCCGGCGCGCCCGGCGGCAAGTCTCTTCACGGCGGCGACCTCGCGGAAGAATTCACGGATGGGCTTCGCCGGCGCCCCGCCCCAACGCTCGCCGGCGGGAATGTCGGTCATGACGCCGGCAGCCGCCGCGACCTGAGCGCCCGCGCCGACCTTCAGATGGCCGGCGATGCCGGCCTGTCCTCCGAGCGCGGCGAAGTCGCCGATCACGCTCGATCCCGAGACGCCCGATTGCGACACCAGAACCGCGTGGCGGCCGATGACGACGTTGTGGCCGATCTGGACGAGATTGTCGATCTTCGCCCCTTCGCCGATCACCGTGTCGCGGTTCGCGCCCCGGTCGATCGTCACGCCCGCGCCGATCTCGACGTCGTCCTGAATGATGACGCGCCCGATCTGCGGCGCCTTGAGATGTCCGCGCGGCCCCAGGGCGAAACCGAAGCCGTCTTGGCCGATATGCGCGCCGGGGTGAATGATCACCCGGTCGCCGATCAGCGCCGCCATGATCGTGGCCGAAGCCCCGATCGCGCCGTCGCGGCCGACGCGCACGTCGGGGCCGATGACCGAGTTGGGGCCGATGATCGTGCCCGCGCCAATCTCGGCGCCGCGTCCGATCACCGCGCCGGGATCGACGATCACGCCCGCCTCCAACCGCGCGGCCGGATGGACGATGGCCGCCGGCGAGACGCCGGCCTCGCCGAACACCGATCCGGGCTTGACGGCGCTGGGGAAAAGCCTCGCCATCACTGCCGCCATCGCCCGATAGGGCTCGCGCGCGGTCAGGACGGCGCAGCCTTCGGGCGCGGCCCCGGCGTAGCGCGGCGCAACGAGCGCGGCGGCGGCCCGCGTCGACTTGAACGCGTCGAGATACTTCGGATTGTCGAGGAAGGTCAGGTCGCCGGGGCCCGCCTGATCGAGCGCGGCCACGTCGCTGATCACGCGGCCGGCGTCGGCCTCCGAGGCCAGGACGGCGCCGCACCAGCTCGCGACTTCGGCGAGCGATGGCGCGGAACTCGGCGGAAAGAAGCGGATCTTGGCCAAGCAACAAGTTCCGTCGGATGCGACGACCGGCGCGCCAGCCTGTGGCGCGCCCGCTTTTCATGTGGGATGGCCGGCCGCGGTTAGAACGTCGCGCCGCCCGAGAAGTTGAAGACCTGGGTCTGGTCGTACCTGCCCTTGGTGATCGGCAGCGCGAAGTCGAAGCGGATCGGACCCATCGGCGAAGCCCAGATCAAGCTCACCCCGGCCGCAGTGCGGATCAGGTTCGGGTCCCAAACAGTGGCGCAGCTCGGCTGGGTGATGAGCAGCGTGCCTGGCGTCGGGCAATAGGTGTAGCCGAGGAAGTTCGAGAAGTTGGTCTGCCCGCTGTAGCCGATCAGGTTGCCTGCGTCGGCGAACACCGCGCCTCGGAGCCCGATTTCCTTCGGCAGGCCGAAAATCGGGAAGTCGACTTCCGCCGACGCCCCGTAATAGCTCGTTCCGCCCAGGGACGAGCCCTGGACATTGTCGGTGCTGGAGATGTCGCGCGGTCCGATGCCGCCCGGCGCGAATCCGCGCACCAGCGACGGCCCCATATTGAAGTTGTTGATGATGTCGAGCGGCTGCGAGCCGTATCCGTTGATCTGGCCGCCTTGCAAGTGGAGAATGCCGGTGAAATCTTCCGTGATCGCGTGGTACCAGCGCGCGTCCAACGTCTCGCGAACGAATTCGGACTGTCCGCCGACGCCGGCGAAGTCCTGCTTGTAGTTGACGAAGAAGCCGCTGGTCGGAGCCTTGCGGCTATCGAGGTTGTTGTAGAGGATCGAGAATCCGATCAGCGACGTCACCTGCGCGCCCTGGGCGGCGGCCTGCTTGATTTCGGCCGGCGCTTCGCCGTTGGTCAAGCAGTTGGCG
The DNA here is from genome assembly GCA_963805295.1 of uncultured Alphaproteobacteria bacterium. Lineage (GTDB taxonomy): Bacteria > Pseudomonadota > Alphaproteobacteria > Rhizobiales > Beijerinckiaceae > Roseiarcus. The sequence goes on from CAWDTW010000081.1 coordinate 81,540, forward strand.
AACGGCGTCGGCGTGAGGGCGATGAATGTCCCGCCGACGATCCAGGGCTGGTTCGGACCGGAGCAGTCGTCATAGGGCTGCGACGAGGTGTTCGGAACGTTGATCTTCGACTGATACAGCGCATAGTTCGGCTGAAACGTCAGATCATCGGTCACCGGGATGCCGAGACGCAGCGTGCCCCCGGTGGTCCAGTTCTCGTATAGCGCATACGGGTTCAGCAAGTTGACCTGATGATAGACGTCAAACCCCGCAGCCAGGCGTTGGCCAAGGAAATAAGGCTCGGTGAACGAGGCCTTCCAGCCCTGGCTGTATTGGCCGTCAGAGACGCTGAGGCGCACGTACTGGCCGCGGCCGAGGAAGTTGGTCTCGGTGTAGGCGAGTTCGGCCATGATGCCCTGGGTCGTCGAATAGCCGCCGCTGAGACTGATCGAGCCGGTCGGCTGGTCCTCGACCTCGACAATGACGATCACGCGATCGGGCGATGAGCCCGGGCGGTTCGAGATGTGGACCTTCTTGAAGTAGCCGAGGGCGTTGAGGCGTCGCTCGGCGCGCTCGATCAGCACGTGATTGTACGGGTCGCCTTCGCCGATATCGAATTCCCGGCGAATGACATAGTCGCGCGTGCGCGTGTTGCCGAGGATGTCGATCCGCTCGATATAGACCTTCGGGCCGTTGTCCACCGAGAATTGCAGCGCAATGGTGTGGTTGCTCAGGTCGCGTTCGCCGTGCGGACGCACTTCGGAGAAAGCATAGCCCTGGCGCGCGACATCGCGGGTCATGGCGTCGACCGTCTTGTCGACCGCGCCCGCGTCATAGATGTCGCCGGGCCTCAGGGCGGCGAACTGGAGCAGCGCGGGGCCGTTCACTTGCGGGATGTGGGAATCTACCGACACGCTCGAGACGTGGTACTGGGGACCCTCCTCCATAGTGATCGTGATCACGTAGCCCGGCGGATTGGCCTCATAGGAGACGTCGGTGTCGGTGATGCGGAAATCGGCGTAGCCGTTCTTCATGTAATAGCGGCGAATGGCCTCTTCGTCGGACGCCATTCGGTCGGGATCGTAAACATCGGTGGTCTTGAGCCACGAGAGGAGGTTCATCGTGCTCGTTTGCATCAGGTTGCGCAGACGGTAGTCCGAGACCTCATGGTTGCCGACGAAGCGGATTTCGCGAATGCCGGTCTTCTCGCCCTCGTCGATGGTGAAGACGAGGTCGACGCGGCCGTTGGGCAGCTGCACCAGCCGCATCGTCACCTTCGCCTCGTTGCGGCCGTATTTCTTGTACGCCTCCTTGATGCGGCCGATGTCGGCCTCCGCCGTCGCATCGTCATAGCGTGTGCCCGGCTTGGACTGCACTTCGACTGCAAGCTGCTCCTTGGTGATCTTGCTGTTGCCCTCGAAGGCGACGCGATTGATGATTTGCGCGCTTCCGCCGAGCGTCACCACGATCTTGCCGTCGACGAGCTTGGCGCTCACCGAGGAATAGACGCCAGTCGCCTTGAGGTCGTCGACGCCGCGCTGAATCGACGCCGGGTCCGTTCCGGTGAAGTAGGGCTTGAGGGTCGACGGATCGACGCCGGAGACGCCCTCGACGACGATCTGCTGCGCGAAAGCCGGGCTCGCGCTGGTCAGCGCGCCGAAACCGAATATCACCGCCAGAACCAGGGCGCTGAAGAAGCCGCGAATCCAATGCATAACGCCCATAGTCCCTCTTCGCGCCCTCAAGGCGACCAACGCCCGCGCTGCTCCAGCCTGATCCCAATCATCGGCCGCGGTTTGGCCCGTGGCGTCTCGTCTGCGGGCGCCGCGGCCGCGACGTCCTCCAGCCCCCCGCGCGAGGGGTCCGAGCGATTGACGGCGTTTTACAGTTTCCGCCCCTGCCTGCAAACCTTTATTCGGCCACACTACCCCATTTCCGGGCGGCGTTGCCGAAAGGACACGGAAAGATGGTCGACTATTGGTTAATTGCCGCCTGAGACGAGCCGCAGGATATCGTGCGAGGTGGTGAACACCAGCAACAGCGCCACCAAAGCGATGCCGATCCTGAGGCCGATCTCCTGCATCCGTTCGCTCAGCGGCCGCCCAAGGGCCGCCTCGCAGGCGTAAAAAACGAGATGCCCGCCGTCGAGCAGCGGAATGGGCAAGAGGTTCATGAATCCGACCGACACCGAGAACCACGCGGCGAGGCTGAACAGATCCCACAGGCTTGTCTTGGCCATCTCGCCCGCCAATTGCGCGGCGCCGATCAATCCTGAGACCTGATCGGTCGATTCGCGCCCGGCGAAAATGCCGACGATATAGGCGCCCGTCGCCTTGACGATGAACCACTCCTGCCCCGCCCCCCAGACGGCGCAGGTCGGCAGGCCACACCGCTGCATCTGCACGTCCTTCGGATCGGCGGAAGACGCGAGGCCGAGATGGCCCATGCGGCGCTTGCCGAAAACGCCTTCGTCGACCACGGCGACTTTCGGCGTCGCGGTCAGGGTGACGTCATGACCGTCGCGCACCACGACGAAAGTCATCGGCAGGCCGGTGTTCATCAGCGTCGATCCCTGCAGCGCCTCGAAGCTGTTGATCCTATCCCCGTCGATCGCCTTCACCACGTCGCCGGCTTGGAACCCGGCCGCCGCCGCCGGGCTGTTCGGCTCGACGCGCCCGATGCGCGCCGTGTGCTCGACGCGACCGAAGGCCATGAACATCCCGGTGAAGATCACGAAAGCCAGGATGAAATTGGCGACCGGCCCGGCGAGCACAATCGCCGCGCGACTGGGAAGGGGCTGCCCGGCCAGGGTCAGCGACCGGTCGACCGAAGCGTTGGCCGACCCGTCGTCGACACTGGCGACGTTGGCGTCGCCATGGAACTTGACGTAGCCGCCGAGCGGCAGCGCCGCGACCCTCCAGCGCGTGCCGCGCAAATCGACCCGGGCGAATAGCTCCGGACCGAAGCCGAGGGAAAAGGCGTCGACTTTGACCCCGCACCATCGCGCGACCAGATAGTGCCCGAGCTCGTGGAAAAACACGATGGCGCTCAAAATCACAACGAACGGAACGACGTACCAGGCGAGGAGGTCGGACACCGTATGCAAAAACGCCATCACCACCTCCGCCCCGCCCGGCTCACGTCCGCCGGCGGACCGTTGGACAATGGTTACGTAACTGTTATAGCACGCGCCGCCTCAGGCCAAGAGGCGCCTCGCCCGATCTACTGCGATATGGTAAATCGCGAGCGCTTGCGCAACGTCCCTGGGGGCGGCGAGCTCGCCCGCCGCGCCCATCTTCGAGATCGTGCTGGCGACGAGGCGGATAATCTCGCCGAAGCCGATCCGCCGATCCAGGAACGCGGCGACGGCGATCTCGTTGGCGGCGTTGAGCGCAGTCGGCGCGCCGCCGCCCGCCTTCAGGGCGTCGATGGCGAGGCCGAGCGCGGGGAAACGTTCAAGGTCCGCCCGTTCGAAGGTCAGGCGGCCGAGCGCGGCGAGATCGGGCGCCCGGACCCCCGAGACGATCCTGTCCGGATAGGCAAGGCAATGCGCGATCGGCGTGCGCATGTCGGGCGAGGCCAGGCCCGCGATCAGCGACCCGTCTGCGAAGGCGATGAGGCCGTGGACGATCGATTGCGGATGCACGACGGCGTCGAGCCGCTCGGGCGGCACGCCGAACAGAAAATGCGCCTCGATCAGTTCGAGCCCCTTGTTCATGAGGCCGGCCGAGTCGATCGTCACCTTCGGACCCATCACCCAGTTGGGATGGGCGAGCGCCTCCTCGCGCGTCGCGCCGGCGATGCGCTCGGCGCTCCACTCGCGGAACGGGCCGCCGGACGCCGTGATCGTCATCGTCTCGATCGTGTCCGCATCGCGCGCGCCAATCGCCTGGAAAAGGGCGTTGTGCTCGGAGTCCATCGGCAGCAGCAACGCCCCCGCGCGTTTGGCCGCCTGCATCACCGCGGCGCCGGCGCAGACCAGGGTCTCCTTGTTGGCGAGCGCGACCGTCCGTCCTGCGGCGACCGCGGCGAAAGTCGGCTCCAGGCCGGCCGCGCCGACGATCGCCGAAACGACCAGATCGGCCTCGCGCAGCGCCGCCTCGCGCACCGCTTGGGTTCCCGCCGCGGCCTCGACGCCCGAACCGGCGAGCCCCGCCTTGAGGTCGCCGTAGCCGGCCGGATCGGCGATCGCGGCGAACTCGGCGCCAAGCTCGAGCGCGCGCCGCGCGAGCGCCCCGCCGTCGCGCCCGCCGGCCACCGAGGCGACCGCGAACCGGCCCGGCGCCGCGCCGATCACCTGCGCGCACGAGCGCCCGATCGATCCGGTCGCCCCGAGTATCGCGAGCCGCTTGGGCTGCGTCTCGACGCAGGCGCCGCGCGGAGGCGCCGGCTCGGCGCGGATGGCAGCCAACTCGCTCACCATCGAAAAAGCCCCCTGGCGATGAAGGAGGACTGGGTGTTGGCCGCGGCGATGACCGCCGCAAACGCCGACGCAGCGACGAAAGCGTCGAGTCTGTCCATCAGGCCGCCGTGGCCGGGAATGAGACGGCTCGAATCCTTGACGCCGAAACGCCGCTTCAGCGCGGATTCGAACAGATCGCCGAGCTCCGACACGACTGCCGCAGCAAGTCCGAGCCAGAACAGCCGGTCGATCCGGTTCGTCCACGCGCCGAGCAACAGGCCGAGCGCCGCGCCCGCGAACGCGCCGACGACCGCTCCCGACCAGGTCTTGCTCGGCGACACCCTCGGCCACAATTTCGGCCCGCCGATCAGCCGTCCGGCGAAAAAGGCCGCCACGTCCGTCCCCCAGACCACCGCGTAAAGCCAGAGAATGGCGGCAAGTCCGTAGTTCGGTCCGTAGTTCGGGCCCGCGCGGAGAAGGCCGAGGCTGACGACCAGCGCGCCAGCGTAGAGCCCGCCGGCGCCCGCCCACATCCGCGCCGCCGGACCCGCGAACCAGCCGACGGCAATCGCCCCGACGATAAGCGTCGCAGCCGCTCCGAGAACCGACGTGTGCAAAGCAAACAACGCGGCGAGCGCGAGCGCGAGCGCGCCGACGATGACCCGCTCGACGAACCTTTGGCCATGCACGAGGCGCTGCCATTCCCACAGCACGATGACCGAGGCGATCCACCAGAACGCGACGAAGACGAAGCCGCCGATCCAGGCGACGACGAGCGCCGCGAGTCCCATAACGACGGCCGCGGCAACTCGCGGCCAAAGATCGGGACCGATGCGCGAGCCGTCCCGGCGAGGCGTCGGTCCGGCGTTCGCCTCCTCGTCGTTCACCGCCATGCGCCTGTCCTCATGAGGCCGACATGACGGCGCTCGGCTTCGCGACCGCCCCGAAACGCCGCTCCCGCGCCGCGTACTGCTCCAGCGCCGAGACGAACGCCGCATCGTCGAAATCGGGCCACAGAATCGGCAGAAAGACGAGTTCGGCGTAGGCGGCCTGCCACAGAAGGAAATTCGACAGGCGCATTTCCCCCGATGTCCGGATGACGAGGTCGGGATCGGGCAGCCCCGCCGTGTCGAGCCGGACGGCGACATCGTCCTCGCCGATCGCATTGGCGTCCAAGCGGCCTTCCCGAACCTCGATCGCCAGCCGTCGCGCCGCAGAGACGATCTCTTGCCGCGCGCCGTAGTTGAACGCGACCGTCAGGGTGAGACCGCGATTGTCCCTGGTCAGGCTTTCGGCCTCCGCCAGCAAGGAGGCGATGTCGGGCGCGAGATTGTCGCGCTCGCCGATGATGCGAACGCGCACGCCGTGCTTGTTGAGTTCGGCGAGATCGTGGCGGATGAAGCGCTTCAACAGTCCCATCAGCATCGCCACCTCGTCCGGCGGGCGGCGCCAGTTCTCGGAGGAGAAGCTGTAGATGGTCAGATAGCGCACGTCGTGGTCGATGGCGGAGCGGACGGCGCGGCGGACCGCCTCGACGCCGCGCCGGTGGCCCTCGAAGCGCGGCAGCCCGCGCGCCTGGGCCCAGCGGCCGTTGCCGTCCATGATGATGGCCACATGAGCCGGCGTATGATCGGAGGCCGGGCCGGCGAGGGAGCGAACGAAAGACATGCGAGGGTCCTCGGAAGACAGGCCTTTCGCCTAGACCTGCATGATTTCCTTTTCCTTCGCCGCGAGCGACGCGTCGATCTCCTTGATGAAGAGGTCCGTCGCCTTCTGCACCTCGGCCTCATGGTGCTTTTCGTCGTCCTCGCTGATCGCGTGCTCCTTGAGGAGCTTCTTGAGGACGTCGAGGCCGTCGCGGCGGACGTGACGCACCGCGACGCGCGCGTCCTCGGTGTACTTATGTGCAATCTTCACCATCTCCTTGCGACGCTGCTCGTTGAGCTCCGGGATGCGGATGCGCAGCATCGTGCCCTCGATGGTCGGGCTCAAGCCCAGGTTCGAAGTCGCGGATCGCCTTGTCGACCGCATGCACCATGCTCTTGTCCCAGACCGAAACCGACAGCGCGCGCGGCTCGGGAACGCTGATGGTGGCGACCTGATTGAGCGGCATGCGCTGGCCGTAGGCTTCGACATGGACCGGCTCGAGAAGGCTCGCGCTCGCGCGGCCGGTGCGCAAGCCGCCCAGCTCGTGCTTGAGGCTGGCGTGCGCGGCCTGCATTCGCCGTTTGAGTTCTTCGAGATCGAATTGAGGCAGTTGCGCCATGATGGTCCCATACGTTGGATTCTTTGAGCCGCGCTAGCGCGAAAGGGCGGCCGAAACGCAACTCGGCCGCTTTTTTCCGCGGCCGGAGGCCCTATTAGCATAGGTTTCGGCCTCTGACAGCGAAGAAAGTCGGCGGACCGACCCCTACCCCGCCGGCAGCTTCTCCAATTTCGCCGCCTCCGCCATCGCGGCCAGCGCCGCCTGCCCCTCGGGCTGGATGAGGCCCGCCGACATGATGAGCTTGGCCGCCTCGTCGGCGGAAATCGGCAGTTCGGTGACGTCCTCGGCGGCGATGTAGAAGAAGAACCCGGTCGTCGGGTTCGGCGTGCAAGGCATGAACACCGAAATCATCGGCTTGTCGCCCGGCAGGACGCTGGATACGACCGGACCGGGCTCGGACGACACGAACACGATCGACCAGCTTCCCTTGACCGGGAACTCGACCAGCCCGACCTTGCGGAACTGGGCGCCGGACTGGCTGAACACCGTCTCGAACACCTGCTTCAGGCCCTTGTAGACGCCCCGCACCAAGGGCGTGCGGTCGAGCATCGCCTCGCTGAGGCGGACCAGCGACCGGCCGATGATGTTGGCGGTCAGGAATCCGAGCAGCGTGAGCCCGATCAGCGCAATGACGACGCCGAAGCCCGGCACGTGGAACGGCAGGTAGGAGTCCTTGAGCAGGCTCTGCGGCAGCCAGGGCTTCACCCAGTTGTCGACCGTGTCGATCACGAACCAGGCGATATAGGCCGTCACCGCGACCGGGCCAAACACAATGAGCCCGGTGAAGAACCACGAGCGCAGGCGCTGGGCGAGCGAGCGATGGAACGGGGCTGACGGCGGCTGGACGGACATTCTTGCGCTCGCGGCGATGCGGCGCAAAAATGACGGTTCGCGCAGACGATTGCAAGGCGAACAGTGCTGATCGAACCGGCTCTCGGATTAGCGCTATTACTGTAATGCGGCCTGGAGGTCGCTCTCCCAGGCCTCCTCTTGAAGGATGATCCGGAACCTCATGGCTTCGGGAGCATCTGCCGACAGCTCCCGGTGCCGGCTTCTCGGCCCAGTTTGCGTATAACTTCCATCTATACAATTACTATCAGCAGAGATAACACTTTGTTGCTTTTCTGTACGCTGTTTACCATTTTCGTCGTTCAGATATTGCTTGTATTGAACGGACCATCCGCCATTTGAATTCAAACACTCAATTTCGTTTGCCGCATGGGCGCGATTGTCGCGATCCTCCTCCCAGAGCCACTGGTGATTGGGACCGACTTGAGAACCGTCCGGCGCACGTATCACGTAGCGCAAGTTTTTTCGCTCCTCTACACTTTCCGCCGCCTCAAGTGGTTGGCGGCGATAGGGTCCGCTTTTCTCGCACTTCTCATCCTCGTACTTATAATATTGCTCACTTTTACTCGTTGTCAATGGCCGCTCAATTGAGGTCAATTTTGCCTTGCTTTTTGCATACACCAAAACATGCTCATGGACGTTAACGCAAAACTTCACTATTGGACCTCGTCCATACCTTTTCTTCCAAATTACGTTTTCAAAGCGATTCCCGTCGCCAAATATTTCATTCATAATTGAATAGAGGCTACTTAACTCATTTTCATCGATGCCAACAAAAATTAGCCCTTTATCCGATAAAAGCTCCCTAAGAATTTCTAACCTGGGCCACTTAATGCAAAGCCATTTGTCGTGGCGTTCAAGATCATCGCGATCAACGACCTTACCGAGCCATTCCTTCAACAATGGGGAGTTCACATTATCATTGTAGGCCCAGCCTTCATTGCCAGTGTTGCAAGGGGGATCGATGTATATGACGTCGACTTTGCCCGCGTGACGCGGCAATATCGCCTTCAGCGCCTCCAGATTGTCGCCGTGAATGATGAGGTTATCGTGTGGCCCACTCGCGCGAGACCGCCGCGCGGAGGAATGGGCCAGGCTCGGCTCGGCAATAAATCAATCGCCGCAATGTGCGGACGATGGAAATGGCGCCGCAAAGCTTTGAAAAGGTTGGATTCGGCGATGGAAATGGCGCGTCGCGAAATCAATCAAAAACCCGCCGCTTCCCGCATCGCAGGTCGTCGAAGTTGCAAGATTTGGCGCCTAACGCATTGAATTCCCTCGCCCGCCGACAGATTCTCCGCTGTCCGGAACTGGCCCCTGCCCTACCGCTCGTTTCCCGGCCCCTTAGTCCTCGCACGACCGCCCGAAGGCCGAGAGCGCATCCTGCAGATAGTCCGGCAACAGCGCCACGCCGAGCAGATATTTCCACGTCGGCCCCTCATGCCGGTCGTAGGCCGCGGCGACGGCGCTCCGCCAGTCGTCGGGCTCGAAATCGCCGCGCCCGATCCAGGCGAGCGCGACTAGCGCGGCGGCCTCGTCGACGTCGAGGTCCCTGATGGATTCGACCAGCTCCCTGCGGATCGAGTCGTTAGCGTCGGTCAGCACGACGCGTTCGCCGTCGTCGGTCGGATTGGAGGGGTCGGGCGCCATGCCGACGTCCTCGCTCAACAGTTCGCGCGCCTTCTCGATGACGAAGCACACCTTCGCCGGATTGATCTCGGGCATCGGACGTTCGGACACATCAATTCTTCGCATGGGCGGTCCCTTTTTGCTGGACATATAAGCACTGCGGCGGCGCGCGCGTATTGCGGCAGGTCAACCAAGCGCAGCAAACACGGCAAACAGGGTTCGCGCCATGGCTCTATCGTGGGCGCAGGATGCGCTGGCAGTGTTCTCCGGCTGCGCGGTGGGATTTTCGCTCGGATTGATCGGAGGCGGCGGCTCGATTCTGGCGGTGCCGCTTCTTCTCTATGTCGTTGGCGTCGGCGATGCGCATGTCGCGATCGGCACCAGCGCGCTTGCCGTCGCCGCCAATGCCTTCGCGAACCTAATCGGCCATTGGAGGGCGGGCAATGTAAAATGGCCCGGCGCCGCGACCTTTGCGGGCGCCGGCATTGTCGGCGCCGCCATCGGCTCCACCCTTGGAAAACTGGTCGACGGCCGACAGCTCTTGTTCCTGTTCGCACTCGCAATGATCGCCGTGGCCGCAGCGATGCTGCTGCCGCGCGCCGCCGAGGGCAATCGGGACGTTCGCATGACGCCGTCGATCGCGATGCGGCTGATCGCGATCGGGAGCGCGGTCGGCGCCCTGTCGGGCTTTTTCGGAATCGGCGGCGGCTTTCTGATCGTGCCCGGTCTCATGCTGGCGAGCGGCATGCCGATCCTCAACGCCATCGGTTCGTCGCTGCTTTCAGTCGGCAGCTTTGGCCTGACCACGGCCATCAACTACGCGCTTTCCGGCTTGATTGACTGGACGATCGCACTGCTCTTCATCGCCGGCGGCGTAGGCGGCGGCTTTCTTGGCATGAGGGCGGCGATGAGCTTGGCCGCCAATCAGCGCGCGCTCACCTTCGTCTTCGCCGGCGTCATCTTCGCTTTCGCCGTCTACATGCTGGCGCGCGCTGGACTTCCTCCTTGGCTCTCTTGGCTCTCGCTTCGATGACATCGACCACGGCTTCGTCCGCTCCCGCCCTACGCCACCGTCACCGGTTTCGCCGGATTGCGCGGCTGGCCGGCGCCTTTGCCCATGATGAGCGCGGTATGGCAGGCGAGCATCGTTATCGGCGCCGCGCCTCACAAGTCAAAATGGATGAATGAATGTGAAGTCCCCGGGCCGAAAGGATCGCAGCGTCGATTGCGCGGGCGCGCGCGTTCGGTTACGTCTTCAAGAGAAATCGGCCGATTTTCGGCCGGTTGAGGAATGAGCCAGGTGAGCGGCGGCGCCCGGAGGAAAGGGATCGCGCGGCGGCGGGCGGGGACCGGCGTCGCGAGGTTCCGTTCGCCGTTGACGGCGCTCGCCGTCGCGCTGTCGCTGATCATCCAGCTCCTCGCCATTCCCTATCACCAGGCGCTGTCCGCCCCCGCCTTCGCCTCGGATACCGCCGCAACCGCCGCCGAACTCAAGGCGACGTTCGGCGACGCCGCGGCGCTCTGCGTCCAGGTCTACGAAAAGAGCGCGCCGGGCGCGCCCGCCGGCCACTGCGACGACCAGTGCCCGTTCTGTCGGTTTTCCGCGCAGGCCGCGGTGCTGATCGCGCCCGACGCGCCCGCCCTGCCGGTGCGGCTCTACCGTGCCAGCCGGGCCCTCGGGGCGGCGCCGGCGCCGGGCGCCGTTCCAGCCCACCCGACCAGCCGAAACCGCGCCCGCGCGCCGCCCGTCGCCGTCTGAGACGATTCCCGTGTCGCCTGCGCCCCAAGCGGCGCGCGCGGCCTGCGTTCCTTCAGACTCGAGGTTCTCCTTTCTTTACTTCGCCACCCACGCGCCCGCTCGCGGGCGCATTCGTCGGCGAATCGCGCTTCCGCTTCGACGACATCTTTCCCAACACCCTTGGCAAGCCGATCTTCGCAGGAGTCAGGCAATGACACGCGCTTCCATCGTCAAAATCGCCGCCGCCCTCGCCCTCGTTTTCGCCTCGACCGCAGCCTTCGCCCACGCGCACCTGCAAAAGGCGACGCCAGCGGTCGGCGGAACGGTCGCTTCGGCGAGCGAAATCCGCCTCGAATTCAGCGAGGGCGTCGAGCCGCGCTTCTCCGGCGTCACCCTGACCGGGGCCGGCGGCGCCTCGGTGCCGCTGGGACAAGCGAAAGTCGAAGCCGGCGATCAGAAGGTGCTGATCGTCCCCATCGCCAAGCCGCTGGCGCCCGGCGCCTATACGGTTCACTGGCACGCGGTGTCGGTCGACACACACCACACCCAGGGTACGTTTGGATTCACGGTGAAGTGAAGTCCCGCGCCGGACCCGTGGCGACGACCGGCGCCTGAAGGCAAACGCTCTAGGAGCGAGGAAGGAAAAGACCCATGACGCGATTTTCAGCTTTCGCCTTGGCGCTCGCGCTCGCCGGCACCGCCGCGCCCGCGCTCGCCCAGGAATTCAAGGCCGGCGACATCACCATCGACAAGGCCTGGGCGCGCGCCACCCCCAAGGGCGCGGACGTCGGCGCCGGCTACTTGGTCGTCCACAATAACGGCGCGACGCCCGACACGCTGACCGGCGGTTCGGCCGATTTCGCCACCGTCGAGGTCCATGAGATGAAGACGGAAGGCGGCGTCATGAAGATGGCTGCAATGACGAACGGCCTCAACATTCCCGCGCACGGAACGATCAGGCTCGCGCCTGGCGGCTATCACGTCATGTTCACCCATCTGACGAAGCCGCTCGTCAAGGGCGAGAAGGTCGAGGCGACGCTCACCTTCGAGCACGCCGGCCCGGTCGCCGTCGAGTTCAACGTCGAAGGCGTCGGCGCCTCGGCACCCGCGCCGATGAAGGGCGGAGCCATGGGCGGGATGAAGATGTGAGGAACGCCTCCTTCTCCGCGAAGCGGGGAAGGTGGCCCGAAGGGCCGGATGGGGTGCGGAAAGCAGGTATAACTCGATGTTGGTTCGGGCGGACGCTCGTGCAATCCGACTCACAGTTGAAGCAGCGGGCCACACCCCATCCGGCGCTACGCGCCACCTTCCCGAGCGGAGCTGGGGAAGGACAACGCCCGGCTTTCGAGAGAACCCCGAGCGTCCGCCAATGACGGCTCTCGCCCTCTGCCGCTTCGCCCACTTCATGGCGGCGATGCTGGTGTTCGGTTCGAGCGCCTTCCTCCGGCTTTACACGCCTCAGGATCTCCGGCGCGCGCTGTCGCCGGAGATTCGGCGCCTCGCGCTTGCGGCGAGCCTCGTCGCCCTCGCGACCGCGCTTCTCTGGCTCGCGCCGGAGACGGCCTCGATGGCGGACGACTGGGCCGCCGCGGCCGATCCGGGCATGATCGCCGCCGTCCTGACCGACACCGAATTCGGCGAGGCGTGGATCGCGCATCTCGCGCTCGTCGCCGCGCTCGCCGCCGCCGCCGTCTTCGCGCCGCGCGACGGCTGGGGAGCGATCGCGGTTCTGTCCGGGCTCACGCTGGCGAGTCTCGCCCTCGTCGGCCACGCCTCGATGCACACCGGCCTCGAAGGGATCTTGCATCGCGCCAACCATGCGGTGCACTTGCTGACGACGGGCGCCTGGCTCGGCGGCCTCATTCCCTTCGTCATGTGCCGCGACGCCTACGCCGCGAACTGTCTCCGCAGCGACGCCGTCTCGGCGATGATGCGGTTCTCCTTCACCGGCCAATTCGTCGTCGCGGCGATCGTGGCGACCGGGATCGTCAACGTCGCCCTCGTCTCGGGCCACCCGCCGCTGCCGCCGACGACGCCCTACCGCGCCTTGCTCGACGCGAAAATCGGCCTCGTCGCCGTCATGATTTTGCTCGCGGTCTTCAACCGCTACGCGCTTACGCCTCGAATGAAGGCCGACGCCAAAGCTCTCGCCGCCCTGCGCTGGACCAGCATGATCGAAGTCGCGCTCGGGACGATCGTCGTGGCGCTGGTCAGCGTCTTCGCCCTGCTCGATCCGGCGTGAGCGGCGGGTCTGAAGGACTGCGAGACGACGTTTCGCGCGCATCTGGTCAACTACGCCGAAGACACGCTCGGTCATGACCAGGCTCGGAAAGCTGCGACAGGGGAACTTCCGGCGTTCGGTCATCAGGGCTGCATGACGCGTCAGCCGGCTGCTTGGCCGTCGAGCCACTGAGAGATGTTCTCGACTGTGTCCCGGTAGAAACGCTCATACAGCCCGCGCGAAACGTAGCCGATATGCGGCGTCGCCAGCAGGTTCGGCAGGCTGCGCAACGGGTGCTCGAGCGGCAACGGCTCCTGGTCGAAGACATCGATCGCTGCGCCGGCGATCGTCTGATCTCTAAGCGCCGCAACGAGATCGGCCTCGACCACGATCGGTCCGCGCGACGTGTTCACCAGGCGCGCCGTCGGCTTCATGAGCGCCAGTTCCGCGGCGCCGACGAGGCCTCGCGTTCTGCCGCTGAGCACCAGATGGATGGAGACGATATCCGCCTCTCGGAACAGCTCGTCCTTTGTGACGAGTGCCGCGCCCGCTTCAGCCGCGCGCTCGGTCGTGAGAATTCTGGCTCCAGGCGATCACCTTCATACCGAAGGCGTTGCCGATCCGCGCTACGGCGCCCCCAACGTTGCCGAGACCCAGGATGCCGAGCGTCCGCCCGGCCATGTCGTCACCGACCGACCGCTGCCATCCGCCGCCGCGCAGCGACATGTTCTCGGCGACGAGATTGCGGGCGCTGCCCAGGATGAGCGCCCAGGTCAGTTCGATTGTTGGCGCCGAGGTGTAGCCCGTATGAACGATCTGCACGCCCCGCTCTTCTGCAGCCTTGAGATCGATCGAGGCATTCCGGCCCGCCGTCGATGCGATCAGGCGGAGCTTGGGCAAGCGCTCGATGATGGTGCGCGTCATCGGCGTGCGCTCCCGCATCACGCAGACGATGTCGAATGGCCGCAGGCGGTCGACGACGGCGTCAGAGTCCGCGAGATGGTCGTTAAATACGGTGATGATCGCCCGCGCATCCAGAACCGACCAGTCCGCCAGCGACAGAGCGACATTTTGGTAGTCGTCCAGGACGGCGACTCTGAAGCGTTCCTGCTTTGAAGACATCGCGTTTCTCCCGAGAGATTGTCATCCGCTCGCTACCAGACCCACTGGGCGGCTTCCCAGCGGTATGCCGTTTCGTGTGGAACGACATGTCGGATCGCCGGGAACGGAGAATGATAGCCCATCGCCATGATCCGGTCGGTCACGACCCGGTCCAGGATAGCCTTACGCGAGTTGATCGCTTGGGCGGGGTCGTAGTCGAAGATCGGCGTCCACTCGGGGTGCTGCAAGCTTGTCACCGGGTTATGGGCGATGTCGCCCATATGCATGAACTGCTCCTTGCCGCGGGATGAGCCATCAGATCAAGAGGACTGCCCCGCGCGGGATGCGTTACGGCCCCCATTTGGAGCGGGAGCGAGTCAGTGAGCGGCCTTTCGCGATTTCCCGGACAGCGCCGGGAGCTGCGATGGTGAGCGCCAGTGACGACAAGGGTCCACACAGTCGCCGCAGCGAGCTGGTCAGGATGGAAAGCGCTCGCCGAACATCGGCAGGCCACTCACGGATTCGGTCTGCGTCGCCTCGTCCTGGAGGACGTCCCAGTGCTCGGCGAGCTTGCCGTCTTCGATGCGGACGATGTCGGCGGCGATCCAGGCGGCTGGACGACCAATGTTCGAGAAGCGGCCGTGAGCGATGACGTAGTCACCCTCGGCAAGGATCAGCTGGTTCTCATAGCGCAGCGTCTGGGGCAGCGAGCGGACGAGATCAAACAAGCCCGCCCGCCCGGGCGCGATATGGGCGCTGTGCTGGATGTAGGGGTCGGACCAGAACCGCTCGGCCCCTGAATAGTCGCGCTTGTTGAACAGGGTCTCGAAGGCTTCGAGCACAAGGGCTTTGTTCTGTTCGGGTGTTGTCTTGGCCATGTCGGACTCCCGGTCTGAATGAATTAGTCGGCCGCCTGTCGCGTCGTCGGGCGGTCGAAATAGCTGCGCGGCCGCGAGGCTCGCGCGGTCGTGGGTAATGCTACCCATTGGATGAGCTGGCGACGTCGATCAGGATCTTGCCGCCCTCGAGCAGATGGGCGACGGCTTCCTTGATTTTCGACATCGGATAAACCGCAGCGACGGGAACGCGTAGCGCCCCGGAGGCGACAAGAGGCGCGGCTTCGATCTGCGCTGGGAGGATCTTCGACATATGATCGAAGTCACCCAGGAAGAAGCCTTTGACTGTCAGATGCTTGCCAATGAGATGAAGTGCGTTGACCGCCATTGGCTTTCCGCTTGCCGATGAGTAGGTGACGAGCACGCCGCGGTCCGACAGCATCTGAATGAGCGTTGCCGTCGCATCGCCGCCCACTGAATTGACCGCCAACCGGACCGAACCTTCGCCGACCACCCGCGCCGCCTTCTCGACAGCGACCGGTTCGTCCACGAGCGCCAGGTCTGCTCCCGTAGCCTCGAGTTCGCCGATCAGTTCGAGCCGCCGCACGAGACTGATCGTTCGAATGCCACGCTGCTTCGCAATCGCGATTAAAGACCGGCCGACGCCGGAATTCCCTCCATTTTGAACGACCCAATCGCCGGGCTTGAGGTCCGCATATTCGCTGAGTATCAGCGCTGCCGTGGGTGGGTTGCTGCCGAGCTGCGCGAACTGCAGCCGATCGCCGTCGGGCAGTGGAAACAGCCCCTGCGCTGGAGCGACCAGGCGTTCCCTCCAGGTCAGCCCGAAATTGGGCGCAAGCACGCGGTCGTCGACCTTAACGTTGGCGACACCGGGACCTACTGCTGCAACCCGCCCGAACCCCTCGTTTCCAACGACAGTCGGCGCCGGCGGGCCGCCAAAGTCGCCGCGCATGAAGAGGAGGTCATGCTTATTCAGGGGCGCCAGTTCGACATCGATTAGGACCTCGCCAGCCCCCGGCTCACCCGGCTCCAGGATCTCGGCGAGTTCCAGGACCTTGAGCGGGTCACCGCCATAGGCTGAGATTTGAAGCGCACGCATCGAGGGGCTCCTCAAGCTTGGGTTTGGGGCCTTTGATCTCATCTCGCGCCAGGGCGGAGGATTGCGACGGGGCCAACTCCACGATTGTATTACGGGGACATGTATTCTACATGTATTCATGTATTCATGTATTCATGTATTCATGTATTCATGTATTCATGTATTACATGTATTACGGGGACATGATACGGATTCCCCATATCAATCCATCCGCCCTCCTTGCGGCTTTCTCCCCCGCTTGCTCGGGCGGACAGTGTGGCCGAGCTTCATCTCGACCATCGCGATGAAGTCCGGAGCGCCGAGCGGGCGCCCGTTGGGGCTGAGGGTCTCGAATCCGTCGAGCGCCGCCTGCTCGTCGAGCGACAGTTCCAAGAGATCGGCGAAGCGCGGCGCTCGCTCAAGCGCCGGGCCGACCTCGACCAGCGCGTCGTCGCGCCCTTGAAGATGCGCGCGCACGCTCGACCACGGCCACGCTTCAGGCGACGCCGCCAGCCCGGCGCGGACGGGATTGAACGCGAGATAGCGCAGCGCGTTGAGGACATGGGCGCCGTCCATCGCGAAGGAGGCGAACCGCGCCTGGAACAGATGGCCCGTCGTGCGGGCGCGAGCGTTGACGAACGCGGTGAAGCGCCGATGCGCCTCCCCCACCGCCCGGGAAAGGGCGCCGGCGTCGCCGGGGGTCAGAACGAGATGAACGTGGTTGGGCATGAGGCAATAGGCCCAGCAGGCGACGCCGCAGGCGCGGCAGCGCTCGGCGATGAGGTCGCGATAGAGCGCATAATCGCCGGGCTCAGTGAACAGCGCCTGTCGACGATTGCCCCGCTGCGTCACGTGATGGGGCGCGCCGGGAACGGTGATGCGGGAAAGACGGGCCATCGGGGCATCATAACCGGGCCGCGATATTATGCAATGCGTATCACGTCCCCGTAATACCGGTAATACCGTAATACCCACTTCACCTGGCGGATGGTCATGCCCGACGGAACGGTCGCCTTCGACGGGCGCGATTTCGGCGAACTCGATGCGACCGGACGGATCGTCCACATTGTCGGCTTCTTCGGGCCGCCGCCGGCGCTTTCATAGGCAAGACCGAATCTCGCTGACCGGAACCCATGGATGAGACGCGGCGCGCGCGAAGGCCCCAAATCCGCCGAGCGCAGTGCGTTGCGCGGGGGCGAGAATTGGCCACATGCGCCTCAAGGGGAAAGGCGCGAGCTTGGCCGGCAGGATCGGACCGACACTTTTTTCGAACATTTGCTTTGGGAAAATCGAAGCCCGCCCTATCATGGTCCCCATGGATGCGATCGACATCGGCAATGCGCGGACGGCGGCCGCCGCCGGACAGGCTCGACCGGGGGCCTGCGCCGGATTCGGAGGCGGTTCCTGCCCGGGGGAACGGAGTGGCGGCGCCGTTTTCGAGTGGAAATTCGTCAGAATCGAGGATAACCATTGAACAACCTCGATTCGCGGAAGGGAATCGATTTTGATTTCGTTCCGAAAAATTTGGATTTTGTTCCAGCCGGCTTGGATTTCGTTCCGGTTTGGCTTGGAATTCGTTCCGAAAAACTTGGATTTCGTTGCGGCCTTCGTTGCGGCCTTCGTTGCGGCCTGGAGGGTCGGCCGCGCCCCTGCCTTTCGGTCCGGCGGCGGGAGAGAGGCGACGGCTTCCCCGCGCGCCGCCGCCAACTCCCTACCCCACCTCCAGCAGCCTCTCCGCTTCCGCGAGCTCCACCGACACGATCTGGCTCACGCCCCTCTCAGCCATCGTCACCCCAAAAAGCCTGTCCATGCGGGCCATGGTGATGGGGTTGTGGGTGATGGTGACGAAGCGGGTGTCGGCGCGCTTGCGCATTTCCTCGAGAAGGTCGCAGAAGCGCTCGACGTTGTAGTCGTCGAGCGGCGCGTCGACCTCGTCGAGCACGCAGATCGGCGAGGGGTTGGTCAGGAACACCGCGAAGATGAGCGAGAGCGCGGTCAGCGCCTGTTCGCCGCCCGAAAGAAGCGTCAGCGTCTGCGGCTTCTTGCCGGGGGGCCTTGCGATGAGCTCGAGCCCGGCTTCCAGCGGATCGTCGGATTCGACGAGCTGCAAGTCGGCGTCGCCGCCCTCGAACAGGGTCGAGAACAGGCTCCGAAAATGTCCGTTGACGACGTCGAAGGCGGCGACGAGCCGCTCGCGCCCTTCCTGGTTCAACGAGCCGATCGCCTGTCTCAACCGCTTGATCGCCTCGGTCAGGTCGTCGCGCTCGGCGATGAGCCTGTCCCGGCTCGCCTCGACCTCGGCGAGCTCTTCGTCGGCGCGAAGATTGATCGCCCCGAGCCGCTCGCGCTCCTGCCGCAGATGCTCGAGCCTGCGCTCGACCTCGACGAGTTCCGGCAGCAGCGCGCCGGCCTCGTGCTTCGCCAGCGCCGCGAGGCCGTCGGGCTCGCAGTCGAGGTCGGTCAGCATCGCGTGCAGGAGCTGCTCGCGCCGGGCGCGGGCCGCCTCGACCCGGGCTTCGGAGGCGGCGCGGGATTCTCGCGCAAGAGCCATGGCCTCCAGCGCCTGGCGGGCGGCGCGGTCGGCCGCGGCGAGCGCGGTCTCGCCTAAAGCGCGGGCGTCGGAGGCGTCTTTGCGCGCCGCCGCCGCCTTGTCGAACTCGTCGGCCAGCGCGCGCCGGCGGCGGGCGAATTCGTGCGGGGCGTCGGCGAGCTTTTCGCGCTCCGCCTCGTCGCTCACCCGCCGGTCGGCGATTTCGGCGATGCGGGCTTCGGCGCGGGCGCGTCGCTCGTCCCAGGAGCGCCGCTCGGCGGCGATCGCCTGGCGCCGCGCCGCGCGCGCCTCGGCCTCGCGCGAAAGGTTTTGCGCGGCGGCGCGCGCCTCGGCGAATTCGGCCCGCTCGAGCGCTGCGGCCGCGCGGGCGCGCTCGAGCTTCAGCGTCAGCTCCTCGCCGGGCGCGAGATCGAGAATCGCAGCTTCGGCCTGAGCCTTGCGCTCGGCTGATTCATCACGCGCAGCTCTTGCCCGCGCTGCGGCCTCCTCGACGGCCGAGGCCCTGGTCAGCGTCAGCGCGCGCTTCCGCTCGAAGTCGGCGAGCGCGTCGCGGGCGCCATCCGAAACGGCCCGCGCCGCGCGCACGCGGGCTCGCCATTCGGTCTCGGAGGCCGCGGCCTCGCGAACGACGGCGGCGGCGCTGAGCGCCTCGGCGCGCACGCCCTCGACCGCCTGATGCGCGGCCTCGGCCTCGCGCTCGAGGTCGCCGAGCCGGTTCTTTTCGGCGAGCCGCCGCGCGGCGGGCGTCGGCGCCTCGGCCGCCGCTACAAAACCGTCCCAGCGCCAGAGATCGCCTTCGGGCGAGACGAGCCGCTGGCCGGCTTTCAGGAGCGCGCTCAGGCGCTTGCCGTCGGTTCGGGCAACGACGCCGACCTGGGCGAGGCGCCGCGCCAAAGCCTGCGGGGCGGAGACGCGGGCGGCGAGCGGCTCGATGCCTTGCGGCAGCTCGGGATCGGCGCCCTCGGGGACGAGGAGCGACCAGTGCGCGGGCGCCGCCTCGTCGGCCGGCGCGTCGAGATCGTCGCCGAGCGCCGCCCCCAGCGCCGCCTCGTAGCCGCGGGCGACGCCGATCGCGTCGACCGCCGGGGGAAAGCGTCCATCCGCCCGCGCGCCCAAGAGACCCGCGAGGGTGCGCGCCTCGGTCTCGAGTTCCTGCGCCGCGCGCTCGGCCTCGGCGAGCGGCCCGCGCGAACGGGCCTCCGCCTCGCGCGCTTGCGTGTGGCGCTCTTCGGCGGCGAGCGTCGCCTGTTCGGCCGCCTCCAGCGCCTCGGAAAGTTCGGCGGCGGCTTCGGCGCGCTTTTGTTGCTCGGCGTTCTCGAAGCCGGAAGCGCGCAAGGCGGCGAGCTCGCGCTCGATCCCGGCCAATTCGGCCTCGAGCCGGGCGAGCCGGCGCCCCTCCTCGGTCGCCGCTGCGCCGAGCGCGTGGCGGCGCGCGTTGAGGTCGGACGAGGCGGCCTGCGCCTCGGCGAGCTCGGCTTCGGCGGTAGCGAGCTTCGCCTGGGCCGCCTCCTCCCGTTGCCGCGCGTCGGCCGCGACGAGGCCGGCGGCGTCGAGGTCTTCAGCGAGCGAAGCGCCCTCGGCGGCGAGCCGCTCGATCACGCCGGCCGCGTCCGCGATCAGCGCCTCCTCGCGCTGAACGTCGCGGACGAACTGGGCCGCGCGGCGCTCGAGCTCGGCCTCGCGTTCGCTCGCGCGCTTTTCCTCGGCTTCGAGCGCGTCGCGCGCGAGGGTGATGCGGTGCAGGGCCGCGCCGCGGCGCGCCTCATCCTCGCGCAAGGCCGGAAGATCGGCGGCGGCCAACGCCTGCAGACGCGCGGCCTCGCCCTGGGCGCGGGTGCGCTCGGCGACGTCGATGAGATCCGAATCGAGCCTCTTCAGCGCCCCGGCGAAGGACGCCTCATGCTCCCGCCAGGCGATGAGATGGGCGAGCGCCTCGTGGCGGCGGATGTCGGCGGCGAGATTACGGTAGCGGCTCGACTGGCGCGCCTGGCGTTTCAGGCTCTCGACCTGGGCGTCGATCTGCTTCAGGACGTCTTCCACGCGCAGGAGGTTGTCCTCCGCCCCTTTCAGGCGAAGCTCCGCCTCGTGCCGGCGCGAATGGAGGCCGGAAATCCCGGCCGCCTCCTCGAGGATTAGCCGTCGCGCCTGCGGTTTGGCGGCGATGATCTCGCCGATCTGGCCCTGGCGCACGAGGGCGGGGGAGCGAGCGCCGGTCGAGGCGTCGGCGAACAGGAGCTGCACGTCGCGCGCGCGCGCCTCGCGGCCGTTGACGCGATAGGTCGAGCCCGCCTCGCGCTCGATGCGGCGGGTGACCTCGATCGTCTCGTGGTCGTTGAAGGCGGCCGGCGCGCGGCGGTCGGCATTGTCGAGCAGGAGGCCGACTTCGGCGATGTTGCGCGAGGGGCGCTTGGCGGAGCCGGCGAAGATGACGTCGTCCATGCCCGAGCCGCGCATGGCCTTGAACGAGCTCTCGCCCATCACCCAGCGCAGGGCCTCGACGAGATTCGACTTGCCGCATCCGTTGGGACCGACGACGCCGGTGAGGCCCGGCTCGATCTTGAACTCGGCCGAATCGCAGAAGCTCTTGAAGCCGGTCAGGCGCAAGCGCTCGAATTTCATCGCGGCGACCTTGCTGTCCGGCGGCCGGCGGCCGGTTTCGCGCTCCCGGGCGCGGCCATCAAACGTCCCTCTTCGAACGGGTCCCGAATCGGGACCGGAGGATCTCGCCGCCACATCGGCGCGGCGCAATCAACCCCCGTGCGCCGAGAAACCTGTGCGAAACGGTCTCAATGGCCGTCAGGCGCAAGGATTTCGTCAAACTTGTCAAGGCCGTGCTCGCCGCTGAGGCGCCGGCCGTCGACGAAGAAGGTCGGCGTCGAGTCGATGCCGAGCTTGGCCGCGGCGTTGTCGCGCATCGCTTCGACCTTGTCGAACAGCGCCTGATTCTCGAGGCAGGCGTCGCAATCGGCTGCCGGCATGCCGGCGGCGGTCAGCTGTTCCTTGAGGTGAAAGACCGGATTGGCGGCGAAGGCCCAGTCGGCCTGATGATCGAACAGCCGGTCGACGACCGCGTCGCGCTTTTCCGGCCCGGCGCAGCGGGCGAGCATGAAGGCGCCGGCCGCCAGAGGATCGAGCGGGAATTCGCGCGCGATGAACTTCGCCTTGCCTGTTTCGACATATTTCGCCTTCAGCGCCGGCCAGATGTCCTTGTGGAAGGCGGCGCAATGGCTGCAAGTCATCGAGGCGTATTCGATGATGGTCGCCGGCGCGTCGGCGCGGCCCTCGACGACGTCGGGCAGCGCCAGCTCGGCGTCGAGCGTTCGGTCAAGGCGGGCGTCGGGGCGGCGGTCTCAGCAATAGCGCCCGTGGCGAGAAGCGCAAGCCCGCACGCGGCGAGCGCCGGCAGGCGGAGAGAAAGGCGGACATGGAGACTCCGGAGGGAGGGCGGTTGACGGCTTGAACCCTATCGCCGCGCGAGCGGGGGAGCAACGCGCAAGGCTCTCGTTCGTCATGCGAGATCGACGAGCAAGCCCCGGCAAAATCCGTTGCGGTAGGGGCGCCCATTACTGAGCGCCCCCCGCACAGGTAGGGTCGGGGACTGGCGGTCCGGTTTAGGCCGAAGCTTGTGTTCCCTGTTGGCTCGCTCTTTCGTCTGCGAGTGTCACACCATCTCGGCCGTGCCACGTTTCCAGCCCCCGCCTCGTCGAACGCAGCATGCGGATTTCCCGCACTGCGCTCTCCTGTTTGCTTCGCCTCGAGGATTATGGGGCCTATCCTGCCGGAGCGGCTTTCGGCGCTGGTCGAACCACTTGGTAGCCATTGAACAGCTTCAGAGTTTGGTACAGCTATCCCCTACTCCACCGCGCCCAGCCGAAGCCCTGTCGGTTTCGGGCTCGCAGCATATGGCGCCGGATCTTCTTCTCCACTCAGTCTTTCACGAAGCCGAAGCACTCGCTGGCGTGTCCCACCGCCAAGTAGTTCACCCAACCGCGCAGCACCGGGTTGATCAACTTCACGACCCGATCAACCGGTTGCGATTGGTGGCGGCGGAACACATCCTTGAGCTTGCGTAGCAGCGCCGTCCGCTTTTTGGGCTTGGGCGTGTAGTGGGCGCGCCATACGCCCCGCAGACTACGCACTCGGCGGAAGTCGAACCCCAGAAAGCCGAAGCTCTCGCCTCGGCCCACGATTTGAACTCTTTTCTTCGTTGATTTCGACCTGCAGCTCTCACGAATGCCCTCATTCTTGATCGACGCGAAATTGCCTGAATTGGCGAGTCACCGCGTGGCGAGATCACGAATCAGCCGGGCGGGGGCTCATGCGCAAGTCGATCGATCGGATGGAATTGGTTCATGATTTTCTGAAGCGCGCGTTTGCGGGGAGTTTGCACGCCAAGCGGATTCTTTCGCTGGCCAATGGGACGTTGGGGGTTCTGACGGGGGCGTCGTTGGCCGTTTCGGTCATCGGGCACGCGCTGGGGCAAGCACGCGGTCTGGTGGACAGACACGCGATCGAACAGGTCGATCGCCTGCTGAGCAACGCCGGGGTCGTCGTAGGGGACCTGTTCGCGCCATGGGCGCGCGAGGTCGTGGGCCAGCGCAAGGCGATCGTCGTGGCGATGGATTGGACCGATTTCGACGCCGACAATCAGGCCACGCTCGCTTTGAACCTCATCACGCGCCACGGCCGGGCGACGCCGCTCCTGTGGCTGACGGTCGACAAGGACGAACTGAAGGACCGGCGCAACGACTTCGAAGACCTCTGCCTGACGCGTTTGAAGACGATCCTGCCCGAGGGCGTGGCGGTGACGATCCTGGCCGATTGCGGCTTCGGCGACGTCAAACTGTTCGAATTCCTCGAAAGCCTCGGCTTCGGTTACGTCATCCGCTTTCGCGGCAACGTTCATGTGACCGCGGCGGACGGTGAGACGCGCCTGGCCGCCGACTGGGTCGGCAAGAAAGGGAGCGCGCGCCTTCTGCGCGGCGCCGAACTCACCGCCGCCCGCCACAAGGTCGGCGCGGCGGTCTGCGTCCACGCCAAGGGGATGAAGGAGGCTTGGCATCTGGCCGCCAGCGATGCGACCGCGAGCGCGTCCCAGATCGTCAACCTCTACGCCAAACGGTGGACGATCGAGCCGGGGTTCCGCGACACCAAGGATTTGCGTTTCGGCATGGGCCTGAGCGTCCTGCGCATCGGCGATCCGCAACGGCGCGACCGTCTGCTGCTGCTCAACGCCTTGGCGATCCTCCTCCTGACCCTGCTCGGCGCGGCCGGAGAAAGCCTCGGCATGGACCGATCGCTCAGAACCAGCACGGTCAAACGCCGCGTCCATTCGCTGTTCCGCCAGGGCTGCCTGCTCTACGATCTCATCCCCAACATGCCCGAGCAACGCTTGAGACCGCTTGTTGAAAAATACGAAGAATTCCTAAACCAAAACAACGCTTTCACACAAACCTTCGGCGTCGCCTAATTGAGGGGATGCGTGAGGCTTTCTCCCGGTCTGGCGCGAGCATTCAGGGACAGCCAGGTCATCCTCAAAGAAAACAGCCGGATTTCAGTCCCGGCGGATGGCAAGTGGAGGCTACAGGATGCGAACGACGACGTTTATGAAATCAGCAAAGAGCATGGCAAGCTGAATGTCTACAGCATCGATGGCCTGACCTGTTCCCGAGCCGTGCTGGATCCCGAAGGACGTTTGGCGGGCGTGGTCGGGTTGTCCGTCAACATGGCCTCCATCCGCAGGACGATCCTTGGTGAGTTCAAGGGCTATGCTTTTCTGCTGAATGAGCGGGGCGCGCTCATAAGTCAGGAGAAAGCCGACATGTTCATCCCGCAAGTCGGCGGCGGAATCCGGTCGGAAATGGCCGCCGGCGGCACCGGCATTCTGTACGCCGTTGGCGATGCCGCCTATGTTGCCTACGCTCCGATCCGCTCCATTCACTCGCCCGACGGAAAAACGTTCTGGAGTGTGGGCATATCCATGCCTGAAGCGGAGATGACCGGGCTTGCCGACGACGTCCAGCCAAGGATGGTGTTCGCGCTCCATTTGGCGGCGGCCCTCTTCGCCGCCATCATCATCCTGGTCACCTTTGCGGCCATTCGGCTGTCCAGGGGGATCACCGGGCCCATCGTCGCACTCGGCGCGGGCGCGGCGCGAATTGGCAGCGGCGACCTGGACTACCGCCTACACGTCAGGACCGGCGACGAGATTGAAGAACTGGCCGATGATTTCAACAGAATGGCCGGTGACATCCAGACCTACATCAAGAGCCTCAAGGAAACCACCGCCGCGAAGGAGCGCATCGAGAGCGAACTGCAGGTGGCGCGCGACATCCAGATGAACTTCCTCAAGAAAATCTTCCCGGCCTTTCCGCACCGGAGCGATTTCTCGCTCTACGCGACCATCGAGCCGGCAAGGGAGGTCGGCGGCGACCTTTACGACTTCGGTCTCGTGGATGCGGCCCGGCTGGTCTTCTATGTCGGCGACGTCTCGGACAAGGGCGTGCCTGCCTCGCTGGTGATGGCCATGACGATGACGCTGATGAGGCGTGCGAGCCTGCAACCGGGCATCACCCCCGCCGGGATCCCGCGCCAGGTGAATATGGCCCTGTCGGAAGACAATAAGACCTGCATGTTCGTGACGCCGTTCATCGGTATCCTGAACCTGCAAACGGGCGAGTTGTGCTTCTCCAACGCGGGCCACAACCCGCCGCTTATCCTGGCCGCCAACGGCGAGTGCCGCTTCCTGGCGCTGCCCGACGGCCTGGTGCTGGGCGTGATGTCCGAGGCCGAGTACCGCGATGACACGGCTCGTCTCGAGCCGGGAGACATGATCGTGACCTACACGGACGGGGTGACCGAGGCGATGAGCCCCGGCGGGGTCTTGTATTCGGATGCCCGGCTGCGGGAGACGCTGGCGGCGCTGGCGGGCCACGGCGTCGAAGACACGGTCGGTGGCATTGTCGCGTCCGTCAAAGTCCATGCGGACGGCGCGCCCCAGTCCGACGACATCACCGTGCTCGCCCTGCGGCGAACCTGAACGAGCACGCCGTCGCTCATTGACCGAGTGGAGAGTCACACGCATTAGAGCGGTATCCGAACGGATTGAATCGGTTGGGGGATTCCCGAATCGGTTAATTTCTGCTTCCTCATTCACGCTGCGAGAATGGGGGCGGCGGGGATGGGTCTTTCCAACGATCTTCGCGAGCGCGTGGTTGAGGCGGTGGTCTTGGGCGGGTTGTCGCGCAATCAGGCGGCCGCGCATTTCAAAGTGAGCATAGCGAGCGCAGTGCGCTGGGTGAAGCGGTTCAAGACCACGGGCGAAATTTCGCCGGCGCCTTGTGGCGGCGACCGACGCTCCGGCCGGATCGAGGCGCATCACGACTATCTGTTGGGCCTGATCCGGCGCAGCCCGGACAAGACGCTGCTCGAGATCCAGGAGCGGCTGATCGCCAATTGCGGCGAGCGCTTTGCGGTCTCCGTGCTGTGGCGCTTCTTCGACCGTCACGCGATCACCTTTAAAAAAAACGGCGCATGCCGAGGAGCAACAACGCGCGGACGTGCAAAGTCGACGCCGGGAATGGTTCGCGGGGCAGCTCGATCTCGATCCGACGAAACTCGTTTTCGTTGACGAGACCGGAGCCTCCACCAATCTCGCGCGCAAAAGCGGACGTTGCCGGCGCGGGCGCCGCTTGCGGGCGGCCATCCCGCACAGTCACTACAAAACGGTGACTTTGGTCGCCGGCCTTCGCCTTCGCGGCCTGACAGCGGCAAAGACTTTCGACGGACCGATCAACGCCGCCCGGTTCGAGGATTGGCTGGAGACATGCCTCGTCCCCACGCTCTCGCCCGGCGAGGTCGTCGTCATGGACAATCTCCCGGCTCACAAGGGGCCGCGGGTCGAGCAACTCATCAAGGCGGCGGGCGCGGAGTTGCGATATCTCCCAGCCTACAGTCCTGATATGAACCCCATCGAAAAAGCCTTCTCCAAGCTCAAAGCCTTCCTGCGCAAAATCGCCGAACGGACCGTCGTGGGCCTCATGCGCGCCCTCGAAACCTGCGCCGAAATCTTCAAGCCCTCGCAATGTACAAATTACTTCAAATCCTGTGGTTATGAGCACGATACAGGATGATCGGATTCCGCTCTAATTCCTATTTCAGAGTTTCCCAGAGCTGTCATGGCTCGTTTTCAGAGAATACCAAACCCGAATTACGGGAAATAATAATACTGTAAATATACATCTGTCGCCATGAACTCGTTGGAACTCGCCGGAATAATAATAAGACTGCAAATATCCATGCATCACCATTGACTGTCACCATTGACTGTGTCACCATTAACAAATATTCCATGGGCCGCCATTAACCCCAATCTCCGCCTGGATGGGATCAATCGGCCCCGCGCGTGAAAAGCCTCACGCCGCCACCGCCGCCACCTTGGGCTTCGCCCTCAGCCCGATGAGATGGCAGATGGCGAACACGAGGTCGGCGCGGTTCATCGTGTAGAAGTGCAATTCCTCGACGCCGTGGTCGATGAGGTCGATCACCTGTTCGGCGCAGACGGCGGCGGCGACTAGGCGTCGGGTCGCCGGGTCGTCCTCGAGGCTGTCGAAGCGGTCGGCGAGCCAGTGCGGCACGCTGGTGCCCGCCCGGCGGGCGAAGTTCGCCGTCTGCTTGAAGTTCTGCACCGGAAAAATCCCGGCCACGATCGGGACCGCGATCCCCGCCGCCGCGGCGACGTCGAGAAAGCGATAGTAGACGCTGTTGTCGAAGAAGAACTGGGTGATCGCGCGGTCGGCGCCGGCGTCGACCTTGCGCTTCAACACTTCGATGTCGTGCAGGAGCGTCGGGCTCTGCGGATGCTTTTCCGGGTATGTGCCGACCGAGACCTCGAAATTGCCGATGCGTTTGGCGTCGGCGACGAGTTCTGCGGTCTCCTGATAGCCGTCGGGATGGGCCTCGTAGGGCGCGTCGAGGCCGCTCGGCGGATCGCCGCGCAAGGCCACGATATGGCGCACGCCCGCGTCGTGATAGGTGGCGAGCGTCTCGCGGATTTCGTCTTTCGACGCGCCGACGCAGGTCAGATGCGCGGCCGGCTTCATCGTCGTCTCGCGCACGATGCGCGCCACCGTCGCGTGGGTTCGCTCCCGCGTCGAGCCGCCCGCGCCGTAGGTGACCGAGACGAAGGCCGGGTCGAGCGGCTCGAGGCGCGTCGCCGCCTCCCAGAGATTGGCCTCCATCTCCGGGGTCTTCGGCGGGAAGAACTCGAAGGAAACGTGGACGCTCGCGCCCGACCGGCTCAGCCGAATGTGTTTGACGGCCATCAGGCGAACTCCACGTCGCTTTTCGGAAAGGAATCGGATATGACTCTCGGGTCTTCGGCGAGCCACAGCGCCACCGTCAGCTTGCCCAATTCGCCGGCCGCCGGGGGCACCCGCTTCGAGCGCACGGCGACGAGGCCCGCCTCGATCAGGAAAGCTTCGATCTCCGAAAGGGCGAAGCCGAGCCGCCGGTGGGCGAAATCGGCGCGCAGGAATTCCTGCGTGTGGGCGTCGAAGTCGACGACGACGAGCCGGCCGCTCGGCGCCAGCGCGCGCGCGGCTTCCTTCAGCGCCCGGGCCGGATCGTCGAGGAAGTGAAGCACCTGATGGATGACGACGAGGTCGTAGCCGTCGCGCTCGACTGGCGGGGCGTAGAGGTCGCCCTGGCGCAGGTGGACGTTGCGCAAGCCCGCCTGATCGATGCGGCTGCGCGCGAGCGCCAGCATCGCCGCGCTCTGGTCGACCCCGACCGCGCGGACCGCGCGGGGCGCAAGCAGTTCGAGCATCCGTCCGGTGCCCGTGCCGAGATCGAGAAGGTTGCGCAACGGCTTGTCGCCGATCATCGATAGAAGCGCCGCCTCGACCCGCTCCTCCGGGGCGTGCAAGGCGCGGATGCGGTCCCAGTCGGCCGCCTGTTCGACGAAATAGGCCGCCGCCTGCTTGCGGCGCGCCTCGCGCGCAACCTCGAGCCGGGCCCGGTCGGCCGCTAAGGTCGGGTCGGCAGGATCGAGGCGGTCGACCAGATCGCGGGCGAAGGCGCCGCCCTCGTCGGCGAGGCGGAAGAACGCCCAGGCGCCCTCCCGCTGGCGGACGGCGAGGCCGGCCTCGACCAGAAGCTTCAGATGGCGCGAAACGCGCGGCTGCGACTGGCCGAGGATGGCGACGAGCTCGCTGACCGTGAGTTCCGCCTGCTCGAGCAGGGCGAGAATGCGCAGCCGCGTCTCCTCCCCCGCCGCCTCGAGGACGGTGAGAAGGGCGGGGAAGGGCAGCCGCGCGGTGGGTGAGAAGCGATCCTTAGACATAAACATATCTTTATGTCTAAGGCGGCGGACGCGCAAGGGGGAATTGTCGCCAGCAACAAAGTCTGGGTCGCCGTTGCGAAGCATCCTGCCGTCACTCTAGGAGTGGACGGCGGAGCCGACGGCGCTCGCGCCCGACGAAATTTACATGACAGAAGTCCCACCGACCTTCATCTTAATCAGTAGATTGTACTCTTCGACCGGAGTATTTCCGATGCTCGAATGATCGCCAATTATCAATTTTTCGACGTAATGATTTCAGCTTAAGGTTTATAGTTTTAATTTCGTCATAATCCTTTATTTTTGCATTCGATAAACTTTCGGTCTCTATTCGTGCTCGTAAGGATGGATATTCTAAGAGGTCGCTTGTCTGTCTCATTTTCAATTGCCTTTATGATAGTCGAGCTAAAAAGATAGACGTCCGGAATTACGACAGCCAGGACATTATTTTTATCAAGCGGTATTGGATCAGGAAATTGAAGCTCTATCGATAGCCGTCTGTCATCGGCAGGTCCTCCCTTCATTTCTACCAACTTATATAATGCGGAGATCTCTTCGTCAGTAATATCGATATTAAATCTTCGTTTGAAATCGGTCGAATCCCTAGGTCTCAGTGTCGGTCCGGGAAGATATTCAGTCGTTGGAATCATTTGCGTTTCAAGGGAGGCGGCCTGATTCGGGGGGTCGCCGATGTGGACGAACGAAGATCGTGGACGCTATGACCGGAGCCGGTTGCTCTATCCGAGCGACCTGACAGCGAGGAATGGGCGCTGGTTGAGCCGTTCATTCCGCCGGCCAGGCCCGGCGGCAACAAGCGCACGGTGAACGTGCGCGCAGCCGTCAACGGCCTGATGTATGTCCTGAGCACCGGCTGCCAGTGCCGGGCGATCCCCAAGGACCTGCCGCCGCGTTCGACGGTCTACGATTATTTCGATCTGTGGAGCTGGGACGGCACGCTCGATCGCATCCACGACGCGCTTTACCTGCGCTGTCGCCAAGCCGCCTCGCGCGAAGCGAGCCCGACCGCCGCCATCATAGACAGCCAGAGCGTCAAGAGCGCGGAAAAAGGGCGGCCTGCATCGATCCGCCCGGCTACGATGCGGGCAAGACGATCAAGGGCAAGAATCGGCATGTCCTCGTCGACACCCAAGGTCTGCTGATGCATGCCATTGTCCACGCCGCCGACGTCCAGGACCGCGACGGCGGCGCGCTGCTGATGGCGAGCCTGTTCGGCGCCTTTCCGTTCCTGGTCAAGCTGTATGCCGACGCCGGCTATCAAGGGCCAGTATTCCAGAATGCGATGAAACGCATTCTGGCGCGCGTCAACGTCGAGATCGTCAAACGATCGGATCGAGCCAAAGGCTTCGTCACCCTGCCCAAGCGCTGGATCGTCGAACGCACCCTCGCCTGGCTCGGCCGCTGCCGCAGACTGGCCAAGGATTGGGAGTGCCTCAACCGCAAGGCGCTCGCCTTCCTGCGCCTCGCCTCCATCCGTCTCATGCTACGAAGGCTATGCAATCCCACATGATGTTCTCGGACAAACTCTTAGGGTTTTCTGGCCTCTGCGGCGAAGTCGGCGCTAAACGGCCGATCGGCCTGCTCCGCCGGGCGGCCTCGTTAGAACTCGGCCCTCGGCCTCCCCCGGTCCAAGACCTCGATCCGGCAGCCCGCGCCGCATTCGCGACCGATGAGGGCGGCGAGCCGCGCCGCCGCGGCCTCGACGTCGCCGACGTCGTTCGACTGGGCGGTCAGCACCGCGCGGCGGGTTTCGGGGCTCGAGGCGGTGCGCGCGTCCTGGCGCCAGTTCCACCGCCGACAGAGGATATGGCGGGCGTCGGCGTAGACGACTTCGCCCTCCTTCGGCGGATCGTTCGGGTCCTCGCCCGCCTCCGCGCCCATGTCGAGGAAACTGTCGCCGGGGCGGGAAAAGCGAACGATGAGGTCGCCGGAGGTCTTGTCGAGATCGTCGCAGCCGAGGCAGAGGCCGGTTTCGAGCGAGACCATGTTGCAGAGATCGACGAGGGCGTTGATCTCGGGCAGCGGCTGGCCGGCGACGACCCGCTTGATGAGCCGCTCGGCCGAGGAGCGATAGCTCGTTGCGCTTGACGCCGAAGCCCTTGTAGGCCGCGCGCCAGGCCGCGACTTCGGCAATGGCCGACAGCTCGATGCCGCCCAGCGCCGGCGGCATTCCTCTTCGGCGGCGGCGACGTCCGCGGCCAACGCGGCCGAGCGCAACGGCGCGATCGCGAGCGGCTCGGCGAAGACGAAAGCCGCGCGGAAATCGGGGAAGCGTTCGGTGAGGTCTTCGATCGAGAGTTGGGGCATTGGCGCTTGTCCCGGGGTCGAAGAGGTCGAAGTCCCGCCGCAGTTTGCGCGGCCTCGAGCGGACGTGCTCGGCTTGAATTTCCGGACCTGGCCCTTATAAGGGGGCCGGGTGCGGGCGAACAATCGACCACACCAGGATAATCTTTGAAAATGCGAATCAACGCTCTGGTGTGCGCCGCGGCGCTTTCGGTTTTCGTTTCCGGCGGCGCCTATGCTTTCGACGCGGCGGCCCCGGACGATTCGAGCGCCGCTCCGGCGATGAAGCCGCATGTCGTCCCCGGCTCGGATGATGCCGGCGCGCGCACCGCCAGGTCGATGGAATGCTCGCAGAAGGCCGACGCCCAGAACCTGCACGACAAGCCGCGGAAGCATTTCATGCACGAGTGCAAGCACGGCGGGTGAGCACTTCGTTGGCGTGGACGGGACCGGCCGGATAACATTCCGACCGTTTTGTTGTCCTGGGGATGGCCTTGGCCGAGTCCGACGAGCGCCTCGAACTCTTTGCGACGCCGCGCGACTGGCTTCGCTACGCGATCGGCCGCTTTCGCGCCGCGGGCCTCGTCTTCGGCCACGGCGCGACGAGCGCGCTCGACGAAGCCGCCTATCTCATCCTCGAAGGCTTGAGCCTCCCGATCGATGCGCTCGACCCGTTTCTCGACGCCAAGCTGCTGCGCCGCGAGCGCGAGCGCCTGGAGGCGCTGATCGAGGCGCGCGTGACCACGCGCAAGCCGGCCGCCTATCTTCTAAATCGCGCCTATATCCAAGGCGTGCCGTTCTATGTCGACGAGCGCGTCGTCGCGCCGCGCAGCTTCATCGGCGAACTGCTGATGACGGCCTTCGCCGAGGACAACGGGCTCACCGGCGATCCCGAGGGCGTCTCCCGCGCTCTGGACCTCTGTACGGGCGGCGGCTCGCTCGCGGTCCTCGCCGCGCGCGTCTTTCCCAACGCTCGAATCGACGCCGTCGACCTTTCGCCCGACGCGCTCGCCGTCGCCCGGCGCAATGTCGAAGAGCACGGGCTTTCCGATCGGGTGAGGCTGATCGAGGGCGACCTGTTCGCGCCGCTCGAGGGCGAACGCTACGATCTCATTCTGGCCAATCCGCCCTATGTCGACGCCGAGGCGCTGACGGAGTTCCCGCCGGAATACGCCGCCGAGCCGCGCCTGGCGCATGCGGGCGGCGCGGACGGGCTCGACGTCGTTCGGAGAATCCTCGGCGGCGCGACCGGCCATCTGACGCCGGAAGGCGCGCTCGTCTGCGAGATCGGCCGCGGGCGCGATCGTCTCGTTCGCGACTATCCGGATCTGCCCTTCGTCTGGCTCGACACCGAGGAAAGCGAAGGCGAGGTGTTTCTTTTGCGCGCGAGCGATTTCGCCCCGCCGAAGCGCCGCCAGAGGGGAAAGGCCTGAACGCTACTCTGCGGCTTCTCGCACCGTCGCGCGCAGGTTGGCGCGCAGGTCGTCGATCGACGTCAGCCGTCCCGCCCGCTCGACATGCCAGAACGACCAGCCGTTGCAGGCCGGCAGGCCCTGCACCAGGGCGCCGATCTTGTGGATCGAGCCGACCGCGGGACCGGCGGCCAGGGCTCCGTCGGCGCGCACCAAGGCGGAATGGCGGCGGCGGATATCGACGACCTGTTCGCCGGGCGCAACCAGTCCCGCCTCGACGACGCACGCGAAGGCGACGCGCGGCTCGCTGCGCCTTGTCGGCGCGGTCGCGACCGCCTCCTCGGCGAGCGGCTCGACCGCCTCGATTCGCTTTCGCGCCGCGGCGGCGTAAGCCGGATCGCGCTCGATGCCGATGAAGGAGCGGCGGAGTTTTCGCGCGACGGCGCCGCTGGTGCCGGAGCCGAAGAACGGGTCGAGCACCAGATCGCCCGCGTTCGAGGCCGCCACCAGCACGCGCGCGAGCAGCGCCTCCGGCTTCTGGGTCGGGTAAGTCTTGCGGCCGGCATCGTCCTTCAACCGCTCCGCCCCGGTGCAGATCGGCAGGAACCAGTCGGAGCGGGCCTGACAGTCGTCGTTGCCCGCTTTCAGGATCTCGTAATTGAAGGTGTAGGCCTTGGCGTCCGGCCCTCGCGCCGCCCAGATCATCGTTTCATGGGCGTTGGTGAAGCGGCGGCCGCGGAAATTCGGCATCGGGTTGGCTTTGCGCCAGATGATATCGTTGAGAATCCAGAAGCCGAGATCCTGGAGGATCGCCCCGACCCGGAAGATGTTGTGATAGGAGCCGATGACGACGAGGGTGGCGTTCGGCTTCATCACCCGCCGGGCCGCGCCGAGCCATGCCCGGGTGAAGGCGTCATATTCCGCGAAATTCGCGAACTTGTCCCAGTCGTCGTCGACGGCGTCGACCAGGGTCTGGTCTGGGCGCGACAGCGCGCCCTCGAGCTGAAGGTTATAGGGCGGATCGGCGAAGACGAGGTCGACCGAGGCCGGCGGCAGCTTATCCATCTCGGCGACGCAGTCGCCGATCAGGATCGCGTCGCGCGGCGCGGGAACGATTGCGGCCGGGCGTCTCGCCTCGCCGGCGCCAGTACGCAAAACCTGAAGCTGGGCGGGGAGGCGGGACGTTCCGGCACGCAAGGTACGCATCAACGCAACTACTCGACGCTACGGCCGAATCATTCGAGCCGACGCGTCATTGATGGCAGGTTTTAAGTAAAAGTCCGGTTATCCGCCCGAGGCTGACGCTGTGTCGTTTTCGTACGTCTGAAGTCATCCAAACAGATTCTTAACCTCAACACTTTTGCAACCTTTTTGCGTGTCGCCGCGCTTGGTCAAAAAGCCTACTCTTTGAGGCGGAAGGAGCGCCGGTGATAGGGGCAAGGACCCGAAATCGCGAGCGCCCGGCGGTGGAGCGCCGTCGCATAGCCGGCATGATCGGCAAAGCCGTATTGCGGAAAGTCGCGGCCGAGATTGCGCATCAACGCGTCGCGCGTCGTCTTGGCGACGATGGAAGCCGCGGCGATCGACATCGAAAGGGCGTCGCCGCCAATGACGGCGCGCGCCGGACAGACGAGGCCGTCCGGGATGTCGCGCCCATCGATCAGGGCCATATCTGGCTTGAGGCTCAAGGCGCCGAGCGCGCGGGCCATGGCGCGGAGCGCGGCGCCGCGGATGTTGTATGTATCGATCTCCTCCGCGCTGGCGAAGGCGATCGAAACGCTGAGCGCCTTGGCGAAGATGACCGGCCGCAGCGCGTTGCGCCTGGCCTCACTGAGCGCCTTCGAATTGTCGAGTCCTTCCAGCAAATCGTCGGGATCGAGAATGACCGCCGCGACGCCGACCGGTCCGGCAAGCGGGCCCCGTCCGACCTCGTCGACACCCGCCACCCACCGGCAGCCTTGCGCCATCGCTTGGCGCTCGAAGTCGAAGTGCGGTTGGCTCATCGCGCCGCGCCCAGCGGTCCAGAGGCGAGGCGGGAGAGGTCGAAGGCCTGCGCGTCGCGCAGGAGTGCGATGAACCTCTCGACGCCGTGATCCGCCGCGGCTTCGCCCTTGGCGGCGCTCGCCTTGTCGGCCTCTCCGACGGCGCCGTCCTTGTTGAGATCGCTCGCCATCCAGGCGAAACCGAGCGGCGGCTTGGCGCGCAGGAGCGTGAAGTCGCGCTCCATCGATTCGGCCGCGCTCGAAAAATCGCGCGCTTCGGACATGCGCACGGCGCCGGCCCGGAAAGCGAGCGTCAACGAGGTTTCGGCGTCGCCGGCGTGAACGCCGTGCGCCCCCTCGCGGGCCGAGAACAGGCCGTCGGGATAACCGAGGCGCCGCCATGAGGCGTGGATCGCCAACATCCGCCAGCGCAGGCGCAGGTCGAGGGTCACCGCCTCGATCGCGGCGACATTGCCGCCGTGCGAATTCATCGCAATGAGCTTGCGGCATCCGGCGCGGGCGACGCTGTCGCCAATCTCGGTCCAAGCGCGGATCGCGCTCTCGACCGACATCGTGAGCGTGCCCGGATACTCGCCGTGCTCGGCGGAGACGCCGACCGGCTGTATCGGCAGGAACAGGACCGGCAGATCGTCGGGAATCCTCTGCGCTGCGCGCTGGACATAGCCTTCGTTGATCACGGCGTCGACGCCGACCGGCAGATGGGGCCCATGCTGCTCGATCGCGGCCAACGGCAGGACGGCGATGACCCTGCTCATGTCGGCGCGCTGGAAGTCCGGCCAGGTCATGTCGGCCCAAAATCTCGTCGGCAGCATCGCCCGACCCTCTCTTTCACCGCGCGCCGGATCGCGGCTTAGCGCACCGCCGCCGCCCACGCCAGCGGGCAGGAGCGCGACGCCGCCTTCTCCCAATTCCCGCGAAGCGCGACCCGCGTTCGCCGAGTTTTCCCGCGTCGGCGGGGTTGCGTTTTCTAGGAGTTCCGACGATCGGCTCCGACGTTCGAAATTCGGCTTTAGCCGCCCTTAGCGCTCCTTTAGCGGCGCCAGTCAATCGTTTCAAATACTTAGGACCCGGTTTAGCGTCGCCTTGAAAAATCCGCCCGGGCGGGTCGCGTCGCCGTCTTGCTCTCAGGGGCGCGCCCTTGTCGCCGGCGCTCCGATTGTCGTGCCGCCGTCGGCCGCGTTGATCGGCATCCGGTGCTTCTGGCAGTCGGAAGTCATTATACGGGAGTTTCTTCTGCTCTGCAAGAGATTGTCGGTCGGGCCTTGCCACTCAAGCTCGGGCCTGGGCCCTCGAGGCGCCATGACCGATTCTCGCCCTTGCAACTCGGCGGACCTGAGCGTCTTCGTGCTCGCCGCGTACATCCGATCGGTTCCGATCATCGAGATTCGGTACTACTCTTCGGCTAGACCCCGCGGTTTCGACGGTCGGACGAAGGCGCACATCGACAATGACCTCGCGGAAATCGATTGCCCTTGCCTCTCTGGCGCTGCTCGCCGCCGCCGCGCCCGCCGACGCCGCGGACAGGGTGCGGTTCGGAACGAATTGGCGCGCCGAGGCCGAGCATGGCGGCTTCTATCAGGCTGCCGTCGACGGGACTTACGCCCAATATGGGCTCGACGTCACGATCGTCCCCGGCGGGCCGCAGGCCAACAACCTCGCCCTGCTGCTCGCGGACCGAATCGATTTCGCCATGGGCCTCAATCTCATTCAGGCGTTCGAGGCGGTGCGAGAGAACGTGCCGTTTGTCGTCGTGGCGGCCGAATTCCAGAAGGATCCGATGGCCCTCCTCTCGCATCCCGGCGTCGGGTTCGACCGCTGGAGCGATCTGCCGAAAGGGACCGCCTTTGTCGGTGAGGAGGCGCTCGTTTCGGTCTATCAATGGCTGCGCCGCGCCTACGGATTCCGCGACGCAAACGTGAAGCCCTATGCCTTCAACCTCGCGCCGTTCATCGCCGACAAGGACTCAATTCTTCTCGGCTACGTAACGTCTGAGCCCTACGAAATCGAGAAGGAGGGCGGGTTCAGGCCGAACGTGTTCCTGCTCGCCGACCACGGCTATTCGACCTATTCGACCACCATCGTCGCCCGCCGCGACACGATCGACAAGGATCCCGATCTCGTCCGCCGCTTCGTCGACGCCTCGGCGATCGGTTGGCGTCACTATCTCTATGGCGACAACACGAAGGCCAACGCCGCCATCAAGGCGGCCAACCCGGACATCACCGATGGCGAGATCGCCTATTCGATCGCCAAAATGCAGCAATACGGCATCGTCGACTCGGGCGACGCCCTGTCGATGGGCATCGGCGCGATCACAGACGCGCGGGTGCAGGATTTCTACGCCAAGATGGTCAAGGCGGGCGTCGTCAAATCCGGCCTCGACGTCAAGAAGGCCTATACGCTGCAATTCGTCGATCGCGGCGTCGGGGTCGATCCGCAGCCGAAGTAGAGGCGGCGCCTTGCATTCCCCTCGAGCACCCGCAATTGAGGATCCGGTTCTCGGGCGATCGACCCCGCGCTCGCCGCTCTGCCGGGCGTCGTCGCCGTCGCGCTCGGCGGATCGCGCGCGAGGGGAACGGCGACCCCCACATCCAATTTCGACGTCGGCCTCTACTATCGAAAGGGGGCCGAACCCAAGGCCGCGCCCCTGCGCGAAGCGGCTCGAGGCTTGATCGACGATCCCAATTCGACGGTCGTGACCGAAGTCGGCGACTGGGGGCCGTGGATCGTCGGCGGGGCTTGGCTCACGGTCGGCGGAAGGAAGGTCGACCTCCTCTATCGCTGCGCCGACGCGGTCAGCGACGTGATTCGCGCCTTGTCGTGCGTTGTGCAGGTGCTGTTCGCCCTCAACCGGCGCTATCTTGTCAATGAGAAAGGCGCGCTCGAGGGAGCCGCGGGATTTCCGATCGCCCTTCCTGGTCTGACCGAGCAGGCGTCGTTTGTCTGGCGGGCGATCGGCCGACGAGCGTTCGGCAAGGCTCTCGACGCATTGAGGGCCATGGAGCTGGAATTGCGCGCCGTGACCGCCGCCGAACAATTCCCGTGAACGCATGAAGTCGCGCCGGCCGCAATTTCGTATAAGAGACATTCCATGAACATGGGCCCGATTCGCATCCTCGGCGTCGACCCCGGCCTGCGCAACACGGGCTGGGGTATGATCGAGGCCGCCGGCCCGCGGCTGAGCTTCCTCGCCTGCGGGTCGATCCAGACCGGCGCCGCGACCT
This sequence comes from uncultured Alphaproteobacteria bacterium, assembly GCA_963805295.1. Classification (GTDB taxonomy): domain Bacteria; phylum Pseudomonadota; class Alphaproteobacteria; order Rhizobiales; family Beijerinckiaceae; genus Roseiarcus. Next base: position 119,490 of record CAWDTW010000081.1, read on the forward strand.
CTCTCGCCGACAGGCTCGCTTCGATCCATTGCGCTTTGACGGCGCTCGTCGAGCGGAACAGGCCGCACGAGGCGGCGGTCGAGGAGACCTTCGTCAACCGGGATCCCCAATCGACGCTCAAGCTCGGCCAGGCGCGCGGCGCTGCGCTGGCCGCGCTCGCGCTGAAGAACCTTCCGGTCTCCGAGTACGCCGCCAACCTCATCAAGAAGACGGTGGTCGGCGTCGGCCACGCAGAAAAGAGGCAAGTGGCGATGATGGTCAAAATGTTGCTCCCCGCCTCGGACGCCTCGAGCCCGGACGCCTCGGACGCGCTCGCAGTCGCCATCTGCCACGCGCAGCATCGCAGCGCGCGCGCGAGGGGGTCGGCATGATCGGCAAGCTGCGCGGCGTCGTCGACGGTCTCGATGAGGAAGGCCTCATCCTCGACGTCAACGGCGTCGGCTACCTCGTCGCCGCCTCAGCGAGAACGCTTCGCGCATTGTCTCCGCCCGGCCAGCCTGCGGAGCTGCTGATCGAAACCCACGTGCGCGAGGACGCGATCAAGCTTTACGGCTTCCTCACCGCAGCCGAGCGCGACTGGTTCCGCCTGCTGCAGAGCGTGCAAGGCGTCGGCGCCAAAGTCGCCCTGGGCATTCTCGGAGCGCTGACGGCGGATGCGCTTTCGATCGCGATCGCTCGGCAGGACAAGGCGATGATGGCGCGGGCCCCAGGCGTCGGCCCCAAGCTCGCCGCCCGGTTAGTGCTGGAATTGAAGGACAAGGCGCCGGCGCTCGGCGCGGCGGATCTCGGCGGCCCGGACTTGGGCGCCGAAAGATCGAACCTGCCGAAGGCGGCCGAAGACGCGATCCTCGCCCTCGTCGGCCTCGGCTACGCCCGCGCGCAAGCCGCATCGGCCATCGCCAAGTGCTCCGCCGGGCTCGGAGCGGAGGCGGGGACGGCGGCGCTCATCCGGGCGGGGCTGAGGGAGCTGGCGCAGTGAGCGGCGCGGTGGCGCCGCGCCGTTTCTTCGCGCCCCTGATCGGCCTCGTCCTGCTGTTCGCCGCGCTGGGACCTCCGGTCGGCGGAGCGCTGTTCGTCCCCCTCGCCGTCGTCCTGAAGCCGCCGGTCGCGGGCGATGCGCTCGTCCTTTCCGCCCTGATCGCCGCGCTGCTCGGACACACGATCATGCTCGTTGCGGCTTATCTTGTTGGCGTCGGACCGGCGGCGGCGACGGGCTTCCTGTTTGCGCTCTGGGACGCCGCGGCGCCCGAGCGCTGGCCGCGTTCGCTCGTCGCGGCCCTCATTGGCGGCGCAGTGGCTTATGTGGCGCTGCTGCGGCTCGCCGCGATCGGCGCGTCGGCCGAGGTCACCATTCGAGGCAATGTCGACGCCTCGACCGCCGACTGGATCGACGCGGCGTTTTCAGGCGGAATCGAGGGCGCGCTGGCGCACGCCTTCGTCGTCAGCGGCGCCGTGGCGGGCCTCGTCTCGGCCATGGCCGCGAACCTCATCGGCCTCACGATGCGGCCGGCGCCGGCGCGTGCAGAGCCTCATGGAGCCCCCTGATGGTCGACGCGCCGCGCCGTCTCGTCTCCGCCGAGAAGCGTCCCGAGGACGACGCGGCGCTCCGCCCGCAGGTGCTGGCCGATTTCACCGGCCAGGAAGCGGCGCGAAAGAACCTCAAAATCTTCATCGAATCGGCCAAGGCTCGCGGCGAGGCGCTCGACCATGTGCTGTTCGTCGGGCCGCCCGGCCTCGGCAAGACCACGCTCGCCCAGATCGTCGCGCGCGAGCTCGGGGTCAACTTCCGATCGACTTCGGGGCCGGTCATCGCCAAGGCGGGCGACCTCGCCGCGCAACTGACCAACCTCGAGCCGCGCGACGTGCTGTTCATCGACGAGATCCATCGCCTCAATCCGGCCATCGAGGAAATTCTTTATCCGGCGATGGAGGACTTCCAGCTCGACCTCATCATCGGCGCCGGGCCGGCGGCGCGCTCGGTGAAGATCGACCTCGCCAAATTCACGCTGATCGGCGCGACGACGCGGGCCGGGCTCTTGACGACGCCGCTGCGCGACCGGTTCGGCATCCCGGTGCGGCTCAATTTCTACACGACCGAGGAGCTGCAAAGCATCGTCGCGCGCGGCGCGCGGGTGATCGGGCTCGTGCTTGCCGAGGAGGGCGCGAACGAGATCGCCAAGCGCTCGCGCGGCACCCCGCGCGTCGCGGGCCGCCTTCTGCGCCGCGTGCGCGATTTCGCCGTCGTCGAGGGCGCGAGCATGGTCACCCGCGCGCTCGCCGACGGCGCGCTGCGGCTTCTCGACGTCGACCCGATCGGCCTCGACCAGATGGACCGCCGCTATCTCGACGCCATCGCGATCAAATTCGGCGGCGGGCCGGTCGGCGTCGAGACCATCGCCGCCGCGCTCTCCGAGCCGCGCGACGCGATAGAAGATATCATCGAGCCCTATCTCATCCAGCAAGGCTTCGTGCAGCGCACGCCGCGCGGACGCCTCCTCACCTCGCACGCATTCCGCCATCTCGGCCTCGCCGAGCCGCTGCGCGAGGGACCGCAACCGACCTTGTTCGAGGACGAATAAGGCGCTAACCAACCGTGCATTTTGCAACCCCAGGAGCGCGCCTTGCCGAGCCTCATCCGCTTCCTCGTCGCCGTCGCCGTGTTGGCCGGCCTCGTCTACGGCGGGCTGTTCGCGCTGGCGAACTTCGTCAAGCTGCGGCCGCGCGAGATCACCCAGACGATCCAGTTGCCGAAGGCCGGCAAATGACCACGCAGGCCGGCCGTCTCGTCGTCGGCTTTCTCGATGCGCTCGCCTCCGAGCGTGGCGCCAGCGCCAACACGTTGGAGGCCTACCGGCGCGACCTCTGCGATTACGAGGACCATCTCGGCGAGCAGGGGACTGACGCGTTGAAGGCCGGCGCCGCGCACGTGCGCGCGTATCTCGCCGCGCGCGGCGGCGAAGGCTTGAGCGCCGCGTCGATAGCGCGCCGCCTTTCGGCCGTCCGCCAGTTTCACAAGCATCTGTACGCCGAGGGGCGGCGGCGAGACGATCCGACGCTGGCGATCGAGGGGCCGCGCCGCGCGCGGCCTCTGCCCAAGGTGCTGACAGTCGACGACGTGGACCGGCTGATCGCGACCGCCCGCGAGGGTCTCGACGCCTCGGAAAGGCCGCTTCGCGAGCGGCTCGCCGCCTCGCGCATGGCCTGCCTCATCGAACTCGTCTACGCTTCGGGTTTGCGCGTCTCCGAAGTTCTGAGCCTGCCGAAGTCGGCGGCCCGCGCCAAGGAACCGCTGCTGACGATCCGCGGCAAGGGCGGCAAGGAGCGCCTCGCGCCTCTCTCCGATCCCGCCCGCGCCGCGATGGCGGCCTATCGAACGCTTTTGAGCGACGCCGCGCCGGGCATGGCCGCCTCGCCTTGGCTCTTTCCCGCCGACAGCGCCAGCGGCCACATGACGCGCCAGGCGTTCGCCCGCGATCTCAAGCTCGTCGCCGCCGCTGCCGGCGTTTCGCCCGCGCGCGTCAGCCCGCACGTGCTGCGTCACGCTTTCGCGAGCCATCTCCTGCAAAACGGGGCGGATCTCCGCGTCGTCCAGGATCTGCTCGGCCACGCCGACATTTCGACGACGCAGATCTATACCCACGTGCTCGATGAGCGGGCCAGGGCGATGGTGCGCGATCTGCATCCGATGAACGACAAGGACACGGACCGGTGACGAGCGAACCGTGGCGCGCCACGCTCGAAGGCGTCATCGTCGCCTGCCGCTTGACGCCCAAGGGCGGACGAGACGCGATCGACGGCGTGGCGCGGCTGTCCGACGGAACGAGCGTCTGCTTGCCCGCGTGCGCAGCGCCCCCGAGCACGGCCGGGCCAACGAGGCGCTCTGCGCGCTGCTGGCGGCGAAGCTCGACGCTCCCGCTTCGCGGGTTCGGCTGACGGGGGGGACCAAGAGCAGGCTGAAGCAGGTCGCGGTGACCGGCGACCCGGATGCGCTGATCGCGCGGCTGAGGGCGCTCTGAACGCAGGTCACCTCCGTGCGCTCTTGTGACGCCATTGCGCTCGAACCGAAAAAGGGCTTCGATAACTCGGCTCTTTTCGCGCGAGGTTCGGCTCGCGCCACCGCGGGCGGACAATGAGCGCAGACGCGCTTTTGTCGTGAGGAGGACAGGCATGAAAGCCATCACATTCGCCGGCCTCGGGCTGGCGGCGCTGCTCGCCGGCATGGGGTGGGCCTCAGCCAAGACGCTCGTCTATTGCTCGGAAGGCAGCCCCGAGAATTTCACCCCCGCGATCAACACGACCGGCACCAGCTTCGACGCGGCGCGCCCAGTCTACAATCGCCTGACCGAATTCAAGCGCGGCACGACCGAGGTCGTGCCCGGCCTCGCGGAGAGCTGGGACATTGCCGACGGCGGCAAGACGATCACTTTCCACCTGCGCAAGGGGGTCAAGTTCCATTCGCTGAAGGACTTCATGCCGACCCGCGACTTCAACGCCGACGACGTGTTGTGGTCGTTCGACCGCCAGTGGAAGCCGGACCATCCCTACTACAAGGTGTCGGGCGGCAAGTACGACTACTTCAACGACATGGACATGCCGAACCTTCTCGATTCGGTCGAGAAGACCGACGATTACACCGTCGTCATGAAGCTCAAGACGCCGAACGTCGCCATCCTCGCCAATCTGGCGATGGACTTCATGGCGATCGGCTCGAAGGAATACGCCGACTTCCTGCTCAAGAAGGGAACGCCCGAGCAGTTCGATCAGGCCCCGGTCGGCACCGGCCCGTTTTCGTTCGTCGCCTATCAGAAGGATTCGGTGATCCGCTACAAGGCGAACAAGGACTATTACGGCGAGAAGGCGCTGGTCGACGACCTCGTCTTCGCCATCACTCCCGACGCGACCGCCCGCTACGCCAAGCTGAAGGCCGGCGAATGCCACGTCAACGCCTATCCGCGCCCGGCCGACCTCGCCGAGATGGAAAAGGATCCGTCCCTCGAGGTGATCCACGCTCCCGGCCTCAACGTGGCCTATTGGGCGTTCAACAACCGGAAGCCCCCGTTCGACAAGAAAGAGGTGCGGCAGGCGCTGTCGATGGCGATCGACCGCGACGCCATCATCAAGGACGTCTATCTCGGCGCGGGCGAGAAGGCGACGACGCTGATCCCGCCGACCATGTGGTCCTACGACGACAAGATCGTCGACTACCCCTACGATCCCGAGAAGGCGAAGGCGATGCTCGCCGCCGCCGGCGTCCAAACCCCGCTCGAGATCGACCTCTGGTATCAGCCGGTGCAGCGTCCCTACAACCCCAACGGCAAGCGCATCGCCGAGATGATGCAGGCGGATCTGGCCAAGATCGGCGTCGACGCCAAGCTCGTCACCTACGAATGGGGCGAATACCGCAAGCGCCTGCAGGACGGCGAGGACATGACCGGGCAGTTCGGCTGGACCGGCGACAACGGCGACCCCGACAATTTCTTCTTCCTGCTGGGGTGCCCGGAGGGCAAGCCGGCCGGCAACAACATTCCGAAGTGGTGCAACGCGGAGTTCAACGACCTGCTCGTCAAGGCGCGGGTCATTCCCGTTCAAGCCGGGCGCGCCAAGCTCTATCGGCGCATGCAGGAGATCGAGCACGACGACGCGCCGTCCCTGCTCATCGCTAATTCCATCGTTTTCGAATCGATGCGCTCCAACGTGAAGGGCTACAAGCAGAGCCCGCTCGGCACGCATGCGTTTGAAGGCGTGGACATCCAGTAAGGCCGGTTCGGGGTCCGTCCGCTGAAGGACGGAGCCCGACGCTTCCGGACCGGCCATGCTCGCGTATTTTCTCCGCCGCGTCGCGCTGACGATCCCGACGTTTCTGGCGTTGATGTTTCTCACTTTCGCCGCGATCCGCCTCGTCCCCGGCGATCCGGTCGAGGTCAGGGTCGGCGAGCACGGCATTTCGCCCGAACGGCTCGCCTTCTTCCGCCACGAGCTCGGGCTCGACCAGCCGGTGTGGAAGCAGTTCTTCGACTATGTGTGGAATCTCCTGCACGGCGACTTCGGCGTGTCGCTGGCGACGCAACAGAAGGTGCTGACCGAGTTCCTGACGCTGTTTCCGGCGACGCTGGAGTTGTCGTTCTTCGCCATGATGTTCGCGGTCCTCGTCGGCGTGCCCGCCGGCGCGATCGCGGCGGTCAAGCGCGGCAGCGTGTTCGATCAGGCGCTGATGACCGTGTCGCTGTTCGGCTATTCGATGCCGATCTTCTGGTGGGGCCTGCTGCTCATCATGTTCGTCTCGGTCAAGCTCGGGCTGCTGCCGGTGTCGGGCCGCATCGACCTCATCAACTATTACTTCGATCAGCCGACCGGCTTCATGACCATCGATGCGTTGATGTCCGACCAGCGGGGGGCGTTCCTCGATGCGCTGCGCCATCTCGTGCTTCCGGCGATCGTGCTCGGCACCGTGCCGCTCGGCGTCATCGCGCGGATGACGCGCTCCTCCATGCTGGAGGTCCTGAACGAGGACTATGTCCGCACCGCCCGCGCCAAGGGGCTGTCGCCGAGCCGGGTCATCGGCGTCCACGCGCTGCGCAACGCGCTCTTGCCCGTGGTGACGGTGATCGGCCTCTCGGTCTCGGGCCTCATGGCCGGCGCGGTGCTGACGGAGACGATCTTCTCCTGGCCCGGCGTCGGCAAATGGCTCATCGAATCGATCGGCCGGCGTGATTATCCGGCGCTGCAGGGCGGGGTGATGCTGGTCTCGGCGGTCGTCATTCTGGTCAACCTCGTCGTCGACCTCGTCTACGGCGCGATCGATCCGAGGATCCGCCATGGCCGCTGACGTCGCCGCCGCGGGCGTTCCACCCGCCGACGGGAGCGCGGCCGAGGTTCTGGCGCAGCCCTCGCCGTTCGCCGCGTTCTGGGCGGCCTTCCGCGAGAACAAGGGCGCGGTCTTCGGCCTCGCGGTCTTCGGCCTCGTGGCGCTGCTCGCCCTGGCGGCGAACGTCGTCGCTCCCTATTCGCCGATCGAGCAGTTCCGCGAGGCCGTTCGCGCCCCGCCGATCTGGGAGGCGGGCGGCTCGTGGCGCTTCATCCTCGGCACCGACGGCGACGGCCACGACATGCTGTCGCGCCTCATCTACGGCGCACGCGTCTCGCTGTTCATCGGCTTTTCGGTCATGAGCGTGTCGTTCGTCATCGGGGCCGTCCTGGGGCTCCTCGCCGCGATGACCGGTCCGATCGTCGACGTGGCGGTCACCCGCCTCATGGACCTCATCATGGCGGTGCCGAGCCTGGTGCTCGCCATTCTCGTCGTCGCGGTGCTGGGGCCGAGCCTCGCCAACACCATCGTGGCGGTGACGATCGTCTATCTGCCGCGCTACGTGCGCCTCGTGCGGGCCTCGGCGCTGGGCGAGCTCAACAAGGATTACGTGACGGCGGCGCGGGTCGCCGGCGTCGGCCCGCTGAGGCTCGCCTGGTCGACGGTGCTGCCCAATTGCCTCGCGCCGCTCATCGTCATGGCCGCGCTCGGCGTCTCCGACGCGATCCTCGAGGCCGCGGGCCTCGGCTTTCTCGGCCTCGGCGCCCAGCCGCCGACCCCGGAATGGGGCTCGATGCTGGCGGATTCGCGCGAGTTCATCCGTTCCGACCCCTGGATCGTCACCCTTCCGGGCCTCGCCATCCTCGTCACCGTCGTCGCCATCAACCTCGCCGGTGACGGCCTGCGCGACGCGCTCGACCCGAAGATGCGGCGGAGCTGAGCCGAAGAAAGGTTACGCGGTCGATCATTGTGCTAATTTGCCTTTAGATGCGGGAGGCGGCCTTGGCGGAAACCCGAAAGATTGCAGCGATTTTGGCCGCTGACGTCGTCGGTTTCAGTCGGCTCACTGGCGCCGACGAAGACGGCACATTGGCGGCGCTGAGGGCTCTGCGCGCCGAACACACCGATCCGACGATCACAGCTCATAACGGGCGCGTATTCAAGCGTACTGGCGATGGCTTTCTCGTCGAATTTCGCAGCGTCACAGAGGCGGCGCGGTGCGCGGTAGCGCTTCAGGCCCAGATGCCGGAACGCAATGCTGGTCTATCTTCCGACCGCCGCATCGAGTTTCGTATCGGGGTTCACCTCGGCGACATCATCGAGGAGGCCGACGGTGACCTCATGGGCGATGGTGTGAACATCGCGGCCCGCCTCGAAGGCCTATGCGAACCGAACTGCGTCCGTCTCTCGGGCGCAGCCTACGACCAGATCCGCGACAAGCTCGATTGCCGCGTCATCGATCTGGGAGAGAAGGAGCTAAAGAACATCAGGCGTCCCGTCAGGGCCTATCAGATCGAGGCGAGCCCGGCGGCAGTTGCGCTTGGGACCGCGCCAAGCCGCGCTGGGTCTGGCCGGCCCCTCACTGATCGGGCCTCGCTCGCGGTACTACCGTTCCAGAACCTCGGCGGCGATCCCGAGACGGACTACTTCGCCGACGGTGTCATCGAGGATGTTATCACGGCGCTCAGTCGTGTCCGGTGGCTCTTCGTGATCGCCCGGAACTCATCCTTCATCTACAAGACAAGGTCAATCGATGCCCGTCAGATCGGGCGCGAACTCGGCGTCCGATACCTTCTCGAGGGCTCAATCCGCAAGGCGGAAAAGCGGGTGCGGATTTCGGCGCAGCTCATCGAGGCCGCTACAGGCCGGCACATTTGGGCAGATCGATTCGAAGGCGACCTCGCTGAGATATTCGAACTCCAGGATCGCATCACCATAGGCGTTGTTGTCGCTGTCGAGCCGAGCCTGCGGCTGGCCGAGATCGAGCGCGCGCAAAGGAAGCCAACGGACAATCTCAACGCTTACGATCTCTACCTTCGTGCGCTGCCCTGCATCAACGCCTACACGAGGGAAGGCTTCACTGAAGCTGAGGGTTTGCTGCGCAGGGCGATCACGTGTGATGGCGCCTACGCGGATGCCCTCGCTGCCCTGGCTGAATGCCTCGTTCGGATGACTCTGAATGGATGGGTCGCAGACAAAGGGGCGAGCACGACCGAGGCATGCGATCTCGCCGGCCGAGCGGTCGGCGCCGACCCGGAGAACGCAGCTGTTCTTGCTGTCGCGGCCTGGGCCTACTCGACTCTCGGCGTCCGCTTCGAGCAGTCGCTTGAGCTGGCGAACAGGGCACTCGCCCTGCATCCAAATTCCGTTCACGTCCGATCGTTCTGCGGATGGGTATTCAACTATTTCGGCGAAAACCTGCGCGCCATCGAGCAGTTCGAAGAGGCGCGGCGTCTGAGCCCAGTCGATCCGAAGAGCTACTTCCCGTTGCTTGGTCTTGCGGCCGCACATTTTTTCGCCGGCCATTTCGAGGAGACGGTGAACATCACCGGCCGAATTCTGGCAGAGGTGCCGACCCACAATGTGGCGCGCCGCTACCGGGCCGCCGCGCTGGGACATCTGGGCCGCATTGACGAAGCAAGGGTCGTGATCGCCGACCTCTTGGCGGCTCAGCCGAACTCGAACCTGCGAAGCGCTCGAAGCACCGGCTTCCGAAATGTTCGCATGTCCAAGCTCTACGTTGAAGGACTGGAATTAGCTGGATTGCCTGAATGATCCTCCATGTAGCGCGTAGCTAAATCTTCCATGCCCCTCCTCGAAATCCGAAATCTCACCGTCTCGTTCGCCACCCGCAACGGCGCGTTCACGGCGGTCGACGGGATCGACGTCACGCTCGGCCGCAACGAGGTGCTGGCGATCGTCGGGGAGTCGGGCGCGGGAAAGACGGTGGCGATGCTAGCCGTGATGGGGCTTCTGCCGCCGACCGCGACTGTCGCCGCCGACTGCGTGGCTTTCGACGGCGCCGATCTCCTGTCGATGTCGGCGCAACAGCGCCGCCGCCTCGCCGGCAAGGACATGGCGATGATCTTTCAGGAGCCGATGTCCTCGCTGAACCCCTGCTTCACCGTCGGCTTCCAGATCGGCAAATCGCTGAAGACCCATCTCGGCCTCGCTCGCCGGGCGCGAGAAAAGCGCGTCGTCGAGCTTCTGGCCGAAGTCGGCATTCCGGATCCCGCCCGTCGGGCGGGCGCCTATCCCCACCAGCTCTCGGGCGGCATGAGCCAAAGGGTGATGATCGCCATGGCGCTCGCCTGCCGGCCGAAGCTCCTCATCGCCGACGAGCCGACGACCGCCCTCGACGTCACCATCCAGGCGCAGATTCTCGAACTGTTGCTCGCGCTCAGGCGCGAGAACGGCATGGGCCTCGTGCTCGTCACCCACGACATGGGCGTCGTCGCCGAGACCGCCGACCGGGTCATTGTTCAATATGCGGGTCAACAGGTCGAGGCCAACGCCACCCGGGAACTCTTCGCCGATCCGCACCATCCCTATACCGCAGCCCTCCTCGCCGCGCTGCCCGAGCGGGCGACCGAGCGCCGCCTGCCCGCCATTCCGGGCGTCGTGCCGGGGCAGTTCGACCGGCCGAAGGGCTGTCTCTTTGCGCCGCGCTGCGCCTTCGCCTTCGACGCCTGCCGTCGCCTCGCCCCCCGCCGCGCGTCGCCGGACCTCGGTTCGGCGCTCTGCCACACGCCGCTCGAGCGGGGGGTTCCGCGGGCCGGCGCGATGCAGGGAGCCCTCTCGTGACCGCGGTGCTCGAAGCCAAAAGCCTCGCGCGCGACTATTCCGCTTCGCGCGGCGCCTTCCGCCCGCCCGCGACGGTCAAGGCGCTGGCCGGCGTCTCGTTCGCCCTTGAGGCCGGGCGCACGCTGGCGGTCGTGGGCGAATCCGGCTCGGGCAAATCGACGCTGGCGCGGCTCTTGACCCTGATCGAGAAGCCGACCGCCGGCGCGCTCCTCATCGACGGCGAGGACGTGGCCCTCGCGAGCGCCGCGACGCGCAAGCGCCTGCGGCGAGAAATCCAGATGGTGTTCCAGAACCCCTACGGCTCGCTCAATCCGCGCCAGACGATCGGCAAGGCGCTCGAGGAGCCGCTGCTGGTCAACACCGGCATGCGCGCGCCCGAGCGGAAGGCGGCGGCGCTGGCGATCATGGAGAAGGTCGGCCTCCGCCCGGAATATTATCACCGCTATCCGCACATGTTTTCCGGCGGCCAGCGCCAGCGCATCGCCATCGCCCGCGCGCTGGTGCTGAGGCCGAAGATCCTGGTGCTCGACGAACCGGTGTCGGCGCTCGACGTCTCGATCCGCGCCCAGGTGCTCAATCTGCTGGCCGGCCTGCAGGAGGAATTTCGGCTCGCCTACGTCTTCGTCTCGCACGACCTCTCGGTCGTGCGCCACATCGCCGACGAGGTTCTGGTCATCTACCTCGGCCATGCGGTCGAGATGGGCTCGCGCGACGCGATTTTCCTGAGCCCGCAGCACCCCTATACGCGCGCGCTCCTTTCGGCGACGCCGGTCGCTGATCCCGGGGCGAAACGCGAACGCATCCTGCTGACGGGCGAACCGCCCTCGCCGATCGCGCCCCCGCCCGGCTGTCCGTTCAATCCGCGCTGTCCGCTCGCCTTCGGCCGCTGCCGGGTCGAAAAGCCCCCGGTCGAGCGGAAGAAGGGGCGGGACGTCGCCTGCTGGGCGGTCGAGGCCTCGAGATGAGAGGCGAACGGCTCACCCTCCCGCCCGACGGACGCCAGTCCGAGACCGCGCTGACGATCGCCCGCGGGGTGCGGCGGCTCCTCAGGGCGCGCGGCTTTTCCAGCCTGACCGAACTGCCGCTCGTCGACGGGCGCCGCGCCGACATCGTCGCAGTCAACGCGGAGGGGGAGGTGCTGATCGTCGAGATCAAGTCCTCGCCCGCGGATCTCAGGGCCGACCGCAAGTGGCGCGATTACGCCGCCTGCTGCGATCGGCTCTATTTCGCCGTTTCCGAGGCGACCCCGGTCGAGATCGTGCCGCTCGAGGCCGGCCTCATCGTCGCCGACTCCTACGGGGCGGAGATCCTGCGCGAGGCCGAGCTCAAGCGCATCGCCTCGGCGAGCCGCCGCGCGCTGCTCTTACGCTTCGCCTTAGCCGCCGCCGACCGGCTGCACCGGCTCGCCGACCCCGGCGGCGCGGCGGAGTTTTAGCCCCGGCCGCTTGCGAGGAGGGGCGCGGCGCTGGGCCCGCCATTCTCAGCCGCGTTTCGCGCGATTCCAAAGGCTTGCGGCGCCATTTCCGGCCGGCTCGACGGGCTTGGCGGATCGAGTCCCTTCGTCATGGGCGCGAGACGGGGGAACCCTGCGCGCGGTTTGTCGTCGATCCAATCCTTTCAATGGCTCGGGCGCCAAACTCTGCAAATTCCTCTTGGGCGCCCCTCTCCCGCCGGGACCGAAAGGCGGCCGAGGCGCCTCCGACCCTCCAGGCCGCAAGGAAAGGTTTCCAAACCGGGCGGAACGAAATCCAAGCCAGACGGAACGAATTCCAAATCCGGCGGAACAAAATCCAAATAGCGAATCTAGGCTTTTCAATGGGTTACGACCAACTCCAGCAGACCAGGCCTTCGCCGCTGCAATCCGCGAGCCGGAGCCGCCTCCGAACCCGGCATAGGCCCCGGTCGAGCCTCTCCGACGGCGCCGGCCGCTGTCCGTGCATCGCCGATCTCGATCGCATCCATGAAAAGCATGGTAACACCGAGTTTGATTTTCAGAAAGAAGACCTTGGCTCTATTGGCGTTTAGTATTGATTGGGCTATTCTTGGCGCGTCTGATTCGAGGAGGCGTTGGTGGAGAGCCCGGAATTTGAGGATTGGCTGGGCGGGATCGGTAGGTTGACCCCAGCGCAGCGGCGACAGGCGGTGAAGGCGCTTTGCAAGGCCGAGGAGGCCGATGAGGACGTTGCGTCGGGCTTTGGCGAACCGGTCGAGGCGGCGGCTCGAGGATCGGAGGACGCGCCGGCGGCGCTTGCCGAGGGGGACGCGCGCAAGCAGCGCCGGGTTCGCGAGGACGCGCTGGGGGACATCGGCCAGGCGAAGGTGGAACGCCGGGGTTGCCCCCATTGCGCGGGGCGCGACATCGTCGCCTGGGGACGGGCGAACGGTCTGGCGCGCTCCCGCTGCAAGAGCTGCGGGCGCACGTTCAACGCCCTGACGAAGACGCCGATGGCGGGGCTGCGCAAGAAGGAGCAATGGCTCGACCACGCCCAGGCGATGATCGAGGGAACCAGCGTGGCGAAGGCCGCCGAACGTTGCCACGTCCACCCCACCACGGCCTTCCGCTGGCGACACCGGTTTCTCGGCTCGCCCGCGCTGGACAAGCCCAAGACGCTGAGAGGCATTGTCGAGGCGGACGAGACGTTCATCCTCGAATCGTTCAAGGGCCGCAGGTCCGGTCTTCCCCGCCCATGCTCTGGTCTTCGACGGGATGGTGAAGATTGCGCTGGCCGAGGCTGAGACCCGGGCGGGCGATCCGGGCCGCGCCATTGCGATCCTCGACGAAACGCTCGCGACATGCGACCGCAACGGCTACCGCGCGTTCGAAGCGGAACTGCATCGGGTGCGCGGCGAAATCCTGCTGCAGCACGACCCCGCCAATCCCGCGCCTGCGGAAGACGCCTTCCTGACCGCCACCGCGGTCGCGAAGAAGCAAGGCACGCGCAGCTTCGAACTGCGCGCCGCGCTCTCGCTCGCAAAACTCTACCGCGCGACCGGCCGCGACGCAGACGCCCATGCCGTGCTCGCCCCGGCGCTGGGTGGCTTCGCGCCGACGCCGGAGCTGCCGGAGATTTCTGAGGCAGGAGAGTTGGCGGTCGCGATCGAGGCCAGAGGGAGAGGGTGACGGCGCGCCGACGTCTTGGTCGGCCGCCGACCGCCTCACGCCGCGGCGACGCGCTGCAAGCGACCCGACTTTTTCATTTCCATGGAGAGGTTGATCGGGTCGAGATCGAGGCCGTTCGGCCAGGTCGGCGCGCCCGTTTCGACGAAAACGCGAGCGAAATAGTCGGGTTGGCGCAGGGGCTCGACCATTGGGCCGCCGCTCAGGCCCCGCAATACGCTCCATCGCATCAAGCCTCGACATAGTCTGCCACCGCGCTCAGCGGGGGGATGGGAAGTCCGTCCTCCTTGAGACCCTCGATATGGAAGCGGATCGCCTCGCAGAGCTCGCGTTCAACCGCCTCCACGCTCTCGCCGGTCGCGACGCAGCCGGGCATATCGGGCACGTAGCCGGAGAAATTGTCGCCCGCCTTTTCGATCACGACGGCGTAACGCATCGCTGAATCTCCTTAAGACCAGCCTGCTTCGCGATGCTGTTCAAGACCGCCTCTCAGGCGGCGCTGGCCGAAAGCTCGCCCGCGTCTTGCATCTCGCGGCGCAACCATTCGGGCGACATGTCGAAGCCGTTTGGCCACGTCGGCGCCCCGAATTCCAGAATCGCTCGCGCGAAGAAGTCTGGATCGCGCAACGGTTCGATCATCGGACCCGCCTCAAGCACGAGGTTGGAGCAGTCGTTCGTCCCCGCCTGGCCGTTGCTGAATCGGACGCGCAAGGCGTATGGAGCCATCACTTCGAGTTCAACGACCTTCGTCAGCATCGAGCCCTGTGATCTTCTCCGGCGCGAATCCCGACTGTGCGCACGCCGCCAATTTGATCTGAGTCCCCCGCGGTGTTTCGCCACCCACTCCCGGACGAGTCGCTCGGCGTTGCGCAACAGCCGACCCTCCTTGATTGCGGCCTTCTCGTGCGCATGTAGTTGCTTGAAGAGTGACGGGAGCCAACTAGGCAAGACCCTGAAATAGCGCCAGGGCGGTGTTCAGACGACCGATAGCTGCTTCCTCAAGCTTTCCGACGATCTTTCCGATATTGTTTCTTCGAATCGCGGCGATCTTGTCCACATGAAATCAGTGACAGGTTGTTGAGGCCATTCTTCGAGGACGGCGCGATCGGAACGCGATAGAATGCGTCGCCCGCGCCCTCGTCCGTGGTAAAGATCAAGCATACCAATATTGAGGGATGGTCCGCGAGTAGGGCCTCGCTTTGGATCACAACGGCCGGGCGCGGCTTACCCTCATACCCGACTTGAACAGTAAACTCGCCCTCGCGCGTGCAAGGCATTGATATTATTGAGGGCGGTCAAGCATTTTCTCAAAATGTAGTGCCGCGTGTGCGCAACATGTCCGCTTGATATTTGGCGACGAATCGCTTTGTGTGGTGCTCTGTTGTGAGAGCCCCATGTTCTTCCGCCTCAAGAAGTCTGGCGACCGCGGCTACGTCCAGATCGTCGAGAACAAACGCGAAGGCGCGGCCGTGCGCCAGACTGTGATCGCCAATCTCGGCCGCGCCGACGACTTGGTCGCCTCCGGCGCGCTCGCCTCGCTTCTTGCCTCGGGCGCCAAGCTCACCGATCAGGTGTTGCTCATTGCCTCGCTCGACCAGGACGCCGAGGGCGCGCTGTCGGTCGCGGCCAAGCGGATCGGCGGGCCGTTGTTGTTCGGCAGGATCTGGGAGCGGCTCGGGATCGACGCCGTGCTGGCCGAGTTGCTGAAGGAACGCGCGTTCGAGTTCGCGGTCGAGCGGGCGGCGTTCGTCGCCGCCCTGCATCGGCTGTTCGTCTCGGGCTCGGACCGCGACTGCGCCTCGTGGATGACGGATTACGACATCCCGGGCGCCGAGGGGCTCGAGCTGCATCACTTCTATCGAGCCATGGCCTGGCTCGGCGAGGAGTTGGAGGAGAAGCCGGCCGGGGCGCTGGCGCCGCGCTGCGTCAAGGACCTGATCGAAGAGAAGCTGTTCGAACGCCGCCGCGATCTGTTCACTGACCTTTCCGCCGTGTTCATGGACACGACGAGCCTGTCGTTCTACGGCGAGGGCGGCGAGACGCTGGGCGAGCACGGCTATTCCAAGGACTACCGGCCCGACCTGAAGCAGATGATCCTCGGCCTCATCGTCGACGGCGACGGCCGGCCGATCTGCACCGAGATGTGGCCGGGCAATACCGCCGACGTGACGACGCTGCTGCCGGTCGTCGATCGCTTGCGCCAGCGCTTTTCGATCGGCCGGGTCTGCGTCGTCGCCGACCGCGGGATGATCTCGGCCGCGACCATCGCCGGGCTCGAAGAGCGCAAGCTGGAATACATCCTGGGCGCGCGCGAGCGCTCCGACGCCGTCGTCCGCAAAATCGTGCTCGAAGACGACGATCCCTTCGTGCCCCTCCTGATCGAGCGCAAGAGGGGAGAGACGCAGCTCTTCGTCAAGCAAGTGAAGCTCGAGGGCGTTCGCTATGTCGTCTGCCGCAACGAAAAAGAGGCCGAGAACGACCGCAAGGATCGCGAAGCGATCGTCGCCGCGCTCGATGCGCAATTGAAGAAGGGCGACAAGGCGCTGATCGGCAACTCCGCCTATCGGCGGTATCTGCGCAAAGTCGGGGCCAAGGGCGGGCGGTCATTCGAGATCGACGCCGGCAAGCTCGCCGAAGAGGCGCGCTTCGACGGGATCTTCGTCCTGCGCACCAACGCCAAGGTCACGCCGTTGCAGGCGGTCCTGCGCTACCGCGATCTGCTCCAAGTCGAGGACCTCTTCCGCAGAACCAAGGCGATCATGCGCACGCGGCCGATCTTCCATTCCTCCGACGCCGCCATCCGCGGGCATGTCTTTTGTTCCTTCCTGGCGCTGTCGATGCAGAAGCATCTCGACGACCTCGCGCGCCAAGCCGGCCTCGTCCAGGAATGGAAGGACCTCCTGCGCGATCTCGACCGCCTGCAACAGCTGCGCATCCGCCACCGCGGCGCCGATTGGCTGGTGCGCGCCGACGCTGCGCCTAGCGTGACCTCCCTCTTCAAATACGCCCGCGTCGCCCTGCCGCCGCGCGCCCGTCAGGCCCGTCCGCCGCCGCCCCCGCCCAAACGCGCCCGAAAACGCCGCGGCCGCCCAAGGCGTAGTGCCACGTCGACTTGAATTTTGCCGGAACGCCAACACAATCAACCACTTGCAAAAATCAGGTGTTCAAGTCGGGTCATACACTCCCTTCTGGGCGATAATGACAACATCGCCGCGATGGATCATTCGGCATTATCAGCGTTGTCGGCCTGGATGCTCTCAAGCTCGTCAAGAAGTGTTTGCTCGCGCGGATCATCACGCAGTTTCCGAGAGCTCTCCTGGCCTGCGCGAAGAAGGCGCTCTCGATCGCGCGCGCGAAGGCGCGGCACCTGCGGCGCAAGGGGGCGGTCCGGATCAGGGCCGAGCAAATTATCCACGAGCGCGTCGATACGAGCCGCGATCCCTTCGTGCTGTAGCGCCGCGCGGACAGCGGTGCGGGCACGTATAAATGAAGTCCCTTCGGGGATACCGACGCCAGCGGCAGCGTTCTCAGCGTCGCGCCCGGCCGCTGCCAATTCAGAATGTAATGATTCACGAGCGTCAAAGCGGGGAATCGGCAGCGTAAACATCAACTTGTCGAAATCCCGAGCGCCCTGTTCACCGCGTGACTGCATGTGCGCCACGCGAATACGCGCATTCTCGCTATTAAGAATGCCCGTGAGGTAGTGGCCTTCGTCCTCGGTGGCGACAACCGCCCAGTAGAGCTTGTGCTCGACAACGCCGCGACCATCGCGAACGAGGACAGCAGCGGGGAGGGTTCCGGACGCGGCAAACATAACTCGCAAACGAGATATCGGAAACTGTACCCCCAGTCCACTATGGAAATTCCACCGTTGCTTCAGCGTCCTCGCACCGGCGCTATACCTTGTCCAAAGCGCCTCAGACTCGTTCATCCAAGCCCCAAGCCGCGTAAATCCTCGATCTACCGCCTGGCGGGCGTCAAGCACATCTCCTTGCGGCAGCACTGGGATAACGCCCTCGAATGCGCGGAGAACGCGAAACGGCGCGATCGATTCTCCGAGGTAAACCGGCCGCAAGAACTCCATTCAACAGCGCCTTGCAACGGCTCCAAATTAATCCATGGCTCCTTCTCAAGAGTGGAACGGCGACTTCGGACAAGGGGCGCATTAGCGCTGCTGCCAATACGGCCGGCGTCGGCGCGTTCGACTAGGCACAGCATTCTTGGCACTAACGTCGCACCCTGCCGAAACCGGCCGCGATATGGCGATGCAGCGACAAAGCTCACCTCGGTTGGCGCGGGCACGTCGAATAGGGTCAAATGCCGGTCCGCCAGTTCTTCCGGCGCGTCCTTGAAGGGCAGGCGTCCTGAGAACGCCGTGACGCGTGACGGCACTCTTGTCGCAAGAGCATAAGTTCGCTGAGCGAAAAGCACGCAGGTTGGCACCGGAAATAGCGGCTGAATTTCTTGATTATCGAGTACCCACGCTTCCTCGAACCGGACAGTCGCACTGTGCCAGGCTCCTCCGCGAAATTCGCGGAACTGACCACGCGTGAGTGCCGCCAAGGGCATGACCATCGCGATGCGGCCGCCCTCTCTCTCGGGCGTCGCGCATCGCAAATAAAGCTGCGCTGCGCGCGCGAAAAATAGCGCCGAGAGATCAGTCTGTGTGACAAGCCGCGCTTCGTCGGAACCTACCCAGACGCCTAGAGCTCGTGCTGAGTCCCGGAAACGTGCCTGCATCGCCTTCGACATGAAGCGATAGGAGAGCCATGGCGGGTTGCCCACAACGACATCAGCGCGGGCTCCATCAGAAATGGCGACCGGCCGACTCAAATTGCGAGCGACGAAAGTCCACACATGATCGCGTCCAGCGCGGCGTAGTTCGTCGTAAGTAATGTAAGTTTTGGCGAGAGTTTCCAATTGCTCGGACTGAACACCGATCCCTCGCAGGGCTTGAACGAACGCGGTCGACTCGCGATTCGATTGGCTCGCATCATGCATTAATTCTATGACACGGTCGAAACGGACGGGATCCGCACAAAGCTCAAGAGGGAACCTGAGGACCGGCGAACCTTTCAATTCGCCCAGAGGATCAGGAGGCACCTCAACAACAAGGTCCTGTTCCGTGTCGCGTCGCACGTTCCATTGCAGCGCATCGCCCAAATAGACGGGCACGGAAACATCTCCGTTGCGTTTGAGCAAGGAATCTCCGAGCCCGAGAAGGTATGTCACTCTCGCGAAGATGACGGCGACCGGATGAATATCGATGCCGGTTACACTCGAACAGCAGCGCGCAGCAACTTCCGAAGCAGCAACATTTTGCGTTGACGCGAGCGCCTCTCGTTTAAGTCGCAGCGCGTGGAACAAGAAGCTACCAGAACCGCAAGCCGGATCGAGCACGCTCTCTTCGGCGGGCCAGTCGACTGCGCGCCGCACAACCTTGCGGGCTAACCAATCTGGTGTGTAATATTCGCCCAAATCATGGCGCTGCTTGGGATCAATCAGAGATTCATAAAGTACCTTCAGGAGATCGACATCGACAGACCCTAGGTCGAATCGTGCTGCATGGGAATAAAGACGGAATATGATCTCCGCGCCACCGGGGGCCTCAAGTACCCAACCAAAAAAATCTTCCTCGACTGCCCCGTGAACGCCGGCCGCCCGGAAAGGCGTACCCGACAAGAGTTGATCGGGCGGCAAATTCGAAAAGCCCATCGCGCCAGCAGCGATCGCCTTCGCTGCCACGACTAGATATGTGTGCTGAAACCAAAGTTCATCGTCCTCGATGGCTTTGCCATAAACGAGCCCGAGATGGCGCGCCCAAAGCCGGCGCTTTAGAGCCATCTCAGGTCGAGCCGAAACGGCCTGCCACGCTTTGGCTAGCAGGCCCAAGCTTCGCGCAAACGCAGCGCTTTGCCTGCCAAGTTCATTGATGAAGTTTAGGGCATCGGCCGGAAGGCGATCCTGAACGGTAACAACACCCTCAAGCCAAGCGGTAAGACTACGTGGTTCGTTGGGGCGGGCTTCCTGCTCGGTCAGCGGCACCAACGCTCCATCACGCATTTCGTATGCGATGAGTTTAGCGCCGTCGGTTGCAACACCAACGTAACGATGTCCGGTAGCTCGTTCGCGGTCCGGAAGGTAATGAGCAAGCTGAGTCTCGGCGTCTGCCTGCTCTCGGCGCAAATCGGACTTTATTTCGATAACAGTACGACCAAGGAGTGCGTCAATACGGCCATTTACCTCGGGAAGCCTGTGCTCATAAGTAATATCTTCACTCTTAGCACCCAAGGCATCGGTCAAAAGCTTGTGTATGAGTGTTCTGACCTTCTCATGACCTGGCCTTCTGGCCAACTCGGCGACTGTATCCTGTAGCTCGCGTTCGGAAATGGCCATATCGCTGGCTAGTTATCAAAAAGTCCTCAGCTTCCGCTGACCTGCTCGGGTGCTTCAGCTTGCGCAAGGCCTTGGCCTCGATCTGGCGGATGCGTTCGCGGGTCACCGAGAACTGCTGGCCGACTTCCTCGAGGGTGTGGTCGGTGTTCATGCCGATGCCGAAGCGCATGCGCAAAACCCGCTCCTCGCGCGGGGTGAGCGAGGCCAGCACGCGGGTCGTCGTCTCGCGCAGGTTCGATTGGATCGCCGCGTCGATCGGCAATATCGCGTTCTTGTCCTCGATGAAGTCGCCGAGGTGGCTGTCCTCCTCGTCGCCGATCGGGGTCTCGAGGCTGATCGGCTCCTTGGCGATCTTCAAGACCTTGCGCACCTTCTCGAGCGGCATGGCGAGCTTCTCGCTGAGCTCCTCGGGCGTCGGCTCGCGGCCGATCTCGTGCAGCATCTGGCGCGAGGTGCGCACGATCTTGTTGATCGTCTCGATCATGTGGACGGGGATGCGGATGGTGCGGGCCTGATCGGCGATCGAGCGGGTGATCGCCTGGCGGATCCACCAGGTGGCGTAGGTCGAGAACTTGTAGCCGCGGCGGTACTCGAACTTGTCGACCGCCTTCATCAGGCCGATGTTGCCTTCCTGGATGAGGTCGAGGAACTGCAGGCCGCGGTTGGTGTATTTCTTGGCGATCGAGATGACGAGGCGCAGGTTGGCCTCGACCATTTCCTTTTTCGCCTGCCGCGCCTCGCGCTCGCCCTTCTGGACCATCTGGACGAGCTTGCGGAATTCCTGGATCTCGAGTCCCGTCTCGGTCGCCAGCGACTGGATCTCGGCCCGGATCTCCTTGATCGCGGCCTTGTCGAGGGCCACGAACTCCTTCCAGCCGCGCGTCGTCAGCTTGGAGACGCGCAGGAGCCACTTCGGATCGAGCTCCGAATTCTGGTAGTTCCTGAGAAAGTCGTCGCGGCTGACGCGGTGGGCCTCCGCCATCCGCATGAGGCGGATGTCGAGCCCGATGAGGCGCTTGTTGATGTCGTAGAGCTGCTCGACCAGCGCGTCGATGCGGTTCTGGTTCAAGGACAGCGATTTGACGTCGCCGACGATCTCCTTTTTCAGCGCCTTGTACTTGCGCTCCTGGGCGGGCGAGAGGGACTCGCTCTTCAGCTTGTTCTCGACGTTCTGGTCCTGCAGCCGGCGCAGCTTCTTGTAGGCGTCGGCGATGCGGTCGAAGGTTTCGAGCACGCGCGGCTTCAGATCGGCTTCCATCGCCGAGAGCGAGACCGAATTCTCGAGATCGTCGTCGTCGTCGAAGCCTTCCGCCGGGGCCGCGCCCTCGCCCTCGAAGCCGTCCGGCGGCGCCTGAGGCGCGGTCGCGGGAGCGACGCGGTCGCGGACCGGATTGGGAGCGGGCGGCGCGCCGGGCGCGGTGTAGTCCGTCTTCGGCGGCTTCTTGCCGTCGGGCCCGGTATAGGACGCCTCGAGGTCGATGATGTCGCGCAGGAGGATCTTGCCCTCGTTGAGTTCGTCGCGCCAGATGATGATCGCCTGGAACGTCAGCGGGCTTTCGCAGAGGCCCGCGATCATCGCCTCGCGGCCGGCCTCGATGCGCTTGGCGATGGCGATTTCGCCCTCGCGCGAGAGCAGTTCCACCGAGCCCATTTCGCGCAGGTACATGCGCACCGGATCGTCGGTGCGCTCGGCGGGCTCCGAGCTGCGGGTCGCCACCGCCGTCGAACGGGCCGCCTCGACGATCTCGCCGCTCTCGCCCTCGTCCTCGTCGGCGCTGTCGGGGCTCTCCTTTTCCGCCTCCTCCGCATCCTCGTTGTCGACGACGTTGATGCCCATCTCGCTGAGCATCGCGTTCATGTCCTCGATCTGGTCGGAGGAAATCTCTTCGGACGGCAGGACCGCGTTGAGTTCGTCCTGCGTCACCCAGCCGCGCTTCTTGGCGATCTTGAGCATCCGCTTGACGGCCGCGTCGCTCAGATCGAGAAGGGGGCTGTCGACGGTTTCGACGGCCGCAGCTTCGCCTTCGCCCTTCGCCTCGTCCTTCTTCGCCATGTCGGGATCTCCCTCATCCCGCGAGCGGCGCGGGGCTTTGCGTTTCATCGGCAGGCGCCCGCGGCGCGCCGCGCGGCCCGGTTCAAGAGTTCATTGGGGCCCCCGGCCCGGACAAGGCTCGAAGGCGGCGCCTCCGATGACGCCGGCCCCCTCGAGCGCGCGCTGATCCTCATCCCTCGCGTCCCCGCTCAGATCGTCGACGAGGTCCGCCCCGACTGATCGCCAAAACCGTCGATCGCCGCCTCCGCGTGCGCGAGATCGGCCAAATGCGCTTTGATGTCCAGCAACCGGGCGAAATTCTGCTCGTTTGGCTCGGCAGCCAGCGACCGCTCCGCGAGTTTCAGCTCCCTATTTAACGCGCCCGCCCGCCGATGCAAGGCCAGGCTCTGCCTCAGCACGTGCTCGGCGTCGGAAGGCGCTGCTTCGGCGCGCAGGCACCACCAGTTCGCCATCCTGGCCGCCTGCGCGAGGATGCGGTCGCGCTCTTGACCGTGTCCCGCCGCATTGAGCGCTGCGGCGAGCCCCGCCGGCGACTGCAACGCTTCGGCCGGCACCGCGAGGAGCGCGTCGCGGAACGCGGCCAGCTTCGCACCGGCGAAATCCAGGGTCGCCAGTTCCTCCCAGTGCGCCTCGAGCAGCGCCGGATGACCGAGCGCGATCGCCAGGATCGTGATCTCGCGCGCCGGCTCGCGCGCCTTGCGGGCGAGCTTGCCGGGCGGCGGCAGCGGCGCCTCGGCGATGCCGATCCGGGGGCCGCGAGGCGGAAAGGGAGCGCTCCGCCGCGCGACGAACCACGATCTCGCTCCGCCTTCGCGCCGGCCGGGCGCCGGACGCTCCTCGCCGAACAAGGCGCCGAGGCGCCGTTTCATGTCCGCCAGATAGTGCCTGCGCAGCGTTTCGTCGGCGATTGTCGCGACGGCGTCGGCGAGGCGCCGCTCGAGCCCGGCGCGGCTTTCCGGCGTATCGAGCCGCTGGTCTTCGCTCTCGCGGGCGAAGAGCATGTCGGCGAACGGCCGCGCGCCCTTGAGAACCTCGGCCATCGCCGCCGGCCCGCTCGCGCGGATGAGGTCGTCGGGATCCTGCCCTTCCGGCAGCAGCGCGAACCGCAGACTCTTGCCGGCGCCGATCAGCGGCAAGGCCGTCCCGATCGCCCGGAAGGCCGCCTTGCGCCCGGCGCTGTCGCCGTCGAAACAGAGGATCGGCTCGTTCGCCATCGCCCACAAGAGGGCGCACTGGTCCGGCGTCAGCGCCGTGCCGAGCGGCGCGACGACATTGGCGAAACCCGCCTCGCTCATCGCGATCGCGTCGACGTAGCCCTCGACCACGACGATCTCGCCGCTGTCGTGCGCGGGCCTCCTGGCGCGGTGATGATTGAACAGCAGCGCGCCCTTGTGGAAGAGCGGCGTCTCCGGCGAGTTGAGATATTTCGCCTTGGCGCCCGCCTCCATCGCCCGGCCGCCGAAGGCGATGACCCGGCCCGAGCGGTCGTGGATCGGAAACATCACCCGGTCGCGAAAGCGGTCGTAAGGGACGGCTATTCCCTCGCCGTGAACGAGGAGCCCCGCCTCGATCATCTGGTCGACGCCGACGCCCTGCCCCGCCAGCGCGTCGCGCAGCGCAAAGCGCTCGGGCGAGGAAAAGCCGAGGCAAAAGCGCTGCTGCACGGCCGGCCCGAGGCCCCGATCGGAGAGATAGCCGCGCGCCCTGGCGCCGATCGGCCCGTGCAGATTGGCCTCGAACAGGCGGGCAGCCATCGCCAGCGCCTCGAGTAGACTTTTCCGCTGCTTCTCCTCATCGGCCTCGGCCTCGGTCGGGCGCGGCATCGACACGCCCGCCATCGCGGCGAGCCGCTCGACCGCGTCGGGGAAGCTCAGGCCCTCGGTCTCGATCACGAAGGTGAAGATGTCGCCGTGCTTGCCGGACGAGAAGTCGTGGAAGAAGCCCTTCTGGTCGTTGACGAAGAACGAGGGCGTCTTTTCCGCGTTGAAGGGCGAAAGGCCCGCCCATTCCCGTCCCTGCTTGCGCAATTTGACCCGCCTGGCCACGACTTCCGACACCGGCAGCCGGGCCCGGATCTCGTCGAGGAAGGCGGGCGGGAATTCTCATGGCCGTCAGATTGGCCGCTCCCGGCGCTTTGGCAAGCGGCGGGCGGGGTTGTCCCCGCCTTTCACAAGGTTCGCGCCGACGCGCCGAGGCCCTTTGCGCGTCGCCCCGCGATTCCCCACGCGAAGCTGAGCCGGCTAAAGCGGGATGCGAAAAAGTGGATGCCGGTTTTTCGCAATGATCCCGCGTTTTCAAGCACTCAAAAGCGGGATGCGATTCGACGAAATCGCATCGCGCTTTAGGCCGCTACCGCCCGGGCCGCGGATCGTCGAGCACGCTTCGCGCATCAGTTCGAACAAAATCGTCGCCGATGAACAGCAGCGCCGCGCTTCTGCGTCGAGCCAGGGCGTACGAAAAGCAATCGCCGAAATTCAGGTCGGCGGGGTGACCGACTGCACGCCCGAATCGGGCGGCGGCGGCAACGGCCTCCCGACCGAGATCGCGCGTAATGGCGATTTCCTCCGCCGCAACCGTGTCCAAGAATTTCTGGACCGCTGCAAGCGCGATTTCGATGTCCTCGCCGGCGGCGGCGCGCTTGCGCCCGGTGCGGGCTTTCGCCAGTCCGAGCGCGGCTTCGAAAACGGTCATCGGCGAGACGGCGAACGCACCCGGATGATCTTGGATCGCCGCAATGACTTCGCCCGCCTTCGGCTCCTCGGCAAGAACTGCAACGATGGCGGACGCGTCGATGACCATCACGCGCCCCACATGCCGTCGCTGAACCGTTTTTGATCGAACTCGGGATCGCGCGGGCCAATCCGGCGAGCGATGTCGACCGCCTCCAGCAATTGCGTCGCCAGCGGCGGCCTGTCGGCAGCCTCCTTGATGGCGCTTGCCAGAGCTCGGCGCACGGCCTCTGTTTTCGAGGGCGCGGAGGTGAGCCTTCGCAGCTTCTCGGCCATTTCGGCGACTTCAGGGTCTTTGATATAGAGCGGCACAGGATATCCCACCTGTGATGTAGGATATTCCCGTTTTCCGCCGAGCGCAAGGGCAAAAGAGATCGCTGTCAGGCCGGCGCGGCGCCCATCAGTTTGCGCGCGGCGGCCGCGCTCATCGGCTGGCCGAAGCCCGTCCCTTGGGCGAACTGGCAACCGATCTGGGCGAGTTCGACCGCATCGGACTCCGTCTCCGCGCCTTCGGAAATGACGTCCATCCCGATTTCCTGGGCCATGGAGACGATCGAGCGCAGGATCGGCGAGCGCTGGCCGACGGCGTTGGGCCTCACCAGCGAGGCGTCGATCCGCACCGCATCGAACCGGAATTGTGGGAGATGGCCGAGCGAGGTGTAGCCGGCGCCGAACCGGTCGAGCATGAGGGCCGCGCCGATTTCCCGCACGCGGCGCAATAGCACGGCCGCGTATTCCGGGTTTTCCATCACCAGGCTTTCGGCGATCGCGATCTTGAGCGATCCGCGCTGCGCGAAGTGCCGGCTCAGCGCGGCGCGCACGTCCGTCAGCAGATCGTGGCTCAGCACCTGGCGCGAAGACGCGGCGACGGTGGCGAAGATCGGCGGGCTCACCTCGAGCGCCTTCTGCCACGCGGCAAGCTCGCGCGCCGTCGTCTCGAGCGCGTAGGCGCCGATGTCGACGATCAAGCCGGTCGATTCGGCGATGGAAACGAACTCGTCCTCCTCGAGAACGCCGTGTCTGTAATGACGCCAGCGCGTGAGCGCCTGAAATCCGGCGACGGTGCGGTCCTCCAGCCTGACGATCGGGCGGAACAGCACCATGATCTCGCCGCGCTCGAGCGCGCGGCGCATGTCGTTTTCGAGCGTCTGCCGGTCCGAACGCTGCGAGCGCATGATTCGGGCGAACAGTGCGACCCGGTCGCCGCCGCCCTTTTTCGCGTTGGCGAGCGCGAGCTGGGCGTCGGCGAGTAGTTCCCCGCCTTTGACATGCAGTTTCGGGTCGTAGACCGCCGCCCCGATCGAGACGGTCAGCGCGATCTCGCGTTCGCCGAAGCTGATCGGCGCGGCGATCGCGCCGCGCAGAGCGTCGAGCTTGGCCATGACGTCGCCCGCGGAAAGTCCGGCCAGGATGATGACGCCGAACTGGTCCCCCGACAGCCGCGCGAGCGTGTCGCCGGGCTTCAAGTCGCGCGCCAGACGCCGAGCGACGGCCAGCAGCGCGGAGTCGCCCATCGACAGGCCGTACGAATCGTTGACGGCCTTGAAGCCGTCGATATCGACGATCAGGGCCGCCGGAGCGCTCGCGCCGGGCTTCTGCGCCAGATACAGCGCCGAAGTCAGGCGATCGTAGAAAAGCTCGCGATTGGGAAGGCCGGTCAGATTGTCGTGAACGGCGTCGTGGAGCATTCGCTCCTCGGCCGATTTAATTTCGGTGACGTCCGCCAGAGAGCCGATCACGCGCACCACCTCGCCGTCGGCGCTGACCACGGGCCGCGCCTTCAGCACGTACCAGAAATAGTGGCCGTCAGAGCCGCGCAGGCGCAGGTCGTGGTTGATCCTCCCCGAGCGCTGGTGCAGGAGCCCGTCGAGCGCCAGGGTGTAACGGTCGCGATCGAGCGGGTGGAGGACGTCGAGCCAGCCGGCGGCCGGCCCCTCGAGCGCGCCGCGCTTCAAGCCGAGCTGGCTTTCGAGCGCTTCGGCGCCGCTGATCTCGTCGTTGACGACATTCCAGTCGAAGATCGCCTCGCCCGAACCGGTCATGGCGAGGGAGCGTCTTGCGGCGTCGACGCCGCTGTCCGCGGCGCCGGAGGCGCCGGAAAAGGCGAATTGCATCACCGTGAAGCCGATCAGCATCACGACCAACACCAGCCCGCCGACGAGGCCCGGCGCGGCGAGATCGTTGGTCAGATAGCCGAGCGCCGCCGCTCCCGCCGCCACGACCCAGACCGCCAGCAGATACCAGGTCGGGATCAACATCACCGCGCGGTCGGACCCGCGCGCGGCGAGGCTCAGGATGAGCAGCAGGCCGACGCCGGCGACGGTCGCGATCGAAATTCGCGCGACGCCGGCGGCCACCGGGGCGTTGAAGACCGAGAGACCGACGACCGCCGCCATCAGCACGAGCCACGCCAGGGCAAAATGCATGTAGCGCACGTGCCAGCGGCGCAGATTGAGATAGGCGAACAGAAATACGATCAGCGTCGCGGCGATCGTCGCCTCCACGCCTGCGCGCCAGATCCGCTCGGACGCGTCCTCGAGGCCGAACATTTTTCGCCAGAAGCCGAAATCGATGCAGACGTAGGCGAACACCGCCCAGGCGAGCGCCGCTGCGGCGGGAAAGATCATCGCTCCCCGCACGACGAACACGATGGTGAGGAAGAGCGCGAGCAGACCGGCGATGCCGATCAGGATGCCCTCGTAGAGCGTGAGGCTGGTCGACTTGTCCTTGAACGCGTCCGGCTCCCACAAATAGAGCTGGGGGAGCGAGGGCGTGCGCAATTCGGCGACATAGGTCACCGTGGTTCCCGGGTCGAGGGTCAGGCGGAAGACGTCCGCCTGCGGGTTGTCGTCGCGCTCGGGGGCCAGGCCCTGACTGGCGGTGATCGTGGTGATGCGCGAGGAGCCGAGATCGGGCCAGACGACGCCCGAGCCGACGAACCGGAAGTGCGGCGCGACGATGAGGCGCGTCAGCTGTTCGTCGGAATCGTTGGTCAGCGCGAAAACGATCCATGACGGCTGCGCGCCGGCCTCGAGCGCGCTCACCTCGATTCGCCGCACGATGCCGTCGGCGCCGGGCGCGGTCGAAACCTGGATTCGGTCGCCCTGGGCGCTGTAACGTTCCACGGCGCGGGTGAGATCGATCGCGTCGGAGTCGGGCGAAACCCTGACCGACTGGATGGCGAGGGCGGGCGGGCAGCCGGCGAAAACGAGGGCGAGCAGCACGGCGAGGCGGGCGAGGAGGGGCAAGACTAGGCTCGCGCGCGCGGCGCCCTCGGCCGATCGGACGGCGGGACGGGCACAGGAAGGGGTCGGCTCGGCGGCGCGCAGATCGGTCTGAGACAAATCACGCCGCCGTCCGTCGCGCGGTCGCGTCGCCTTCGAGCAGCGCGAAAAGAACGTGATCGCGCCAGGCGCCGTCGATCTTGAGATAGCCTCGCGCATATCCCTCGCGCCGGAAGCCGTTGCGCTCCAGAAGGGCGATCGAGGGCGCGTTGTCGGGGATGCAGGCGGCCTCGACGCGATGCAGCCTCAGTCTTGCGAACGCAAAATCGACGGCGGCGGCGACGGCGCGGGTCATGCGCCCCTTGCCGGCGTGGGAAGCGCCCATCCAGTAGCCGAGCGTCGCCGTTTGGGAGACGGCGCGCCGCACGCCGCCGAGCGTGATGCCGCCGAGCAGTTGATCCGAGGTCTGATCGAAGATGAGGAACGCATAAGCCTCGTCGCGCGCCATATCCTCGTCCTGCCGGCGCAGGCGGCGGCGGAAGGCCGCCTGCGTCAGGTCGTCGTCCGGCCAGGTCGGCTCCCAGGGCTCGAGAAAGGCTCGGCTCGCCGCCCTGAGCCGTGACCAGGACGCATAATCCGCAGGCGTCGCCGGACGCAGATAGAGTCCGTCGCCGCGCACGAACGGCTCGGGATTGACGGATCGGGTGAGCCCGAAGAGCGCCATCAGAACTCCTCTCAACGCTTCGGCGACCTTGGCCTGGCCGGGGAGCCTGGCGACAGCGCCGACCGTCGCGATCGTGGGCGGCGATCTAAGCATGGCCGCGCCGGTTTTGCGAACGTCTTCGACCGATATCGCGTCGACCCGCGCGATCATCTCCTCGACGGCGAGCGGTCGCCCATAGATCTGCATCTGGCGCGCGAGCTGCTGGGCGCGCGCGCCGGGCGAACTCGAGGGCCGCGAGAAGCCCGACCTTCATTTGCGCCTTGGCGCGGCGGATTTCGGCCTCGCCGAGCCCGTGCGCGGCCTCGGCCAGACAATCGATCGAGGCTCTGACCACCTCCGCCGCGTCGCGGTCGGCCGAGCCGGCGTAAAAGCCGAACAGCCCGGTGTCGGAATAGTCCAAATGAAAAGAGTAGATCGAATAGGCGAGGCCGCGCTTTTCGCGCACCTCCTGAAACAGGCGGGAAGACATGCCTCCGCCGGCGGCCGCGGCGAAAACCTGCGCGGCGTCGTGGTCCGGGGCGCCGACCGGCCGGCCTTCAAACCCGATGGCCACATGCGTCTGCTCGAGCCGCTTGCGCAGCTTCGTCTCTCCGCCTCGATAGTCGGCCGGCGTCTGGGGGGGAGCGGAAAGCCGCGGCAGTCCCTCGAGGCGCGACGCGGCAAGTGAAACGACCTCCTCGTGCTCGACCGCGCCGGCCGCGGCGACCACCATCGCGGCGGCGCTGTAGTGGGTGCGGAGATACTGGTCGATCGCGTCGCGGTCGAGGGCGCCGACCCCCTCGCGCGTTCCTAGAATCGGCCGTCCGATCGGCTGGTCCGGCCAGGCGCTCGCGGTGAGAAGATCGAACACGAGATCATCGGGCGTATCCTCGACCGCGCCGATCTCCTGCACGATGACGTTCTTCTCCCGCTCGAGTTCGGCCGGGTCGAACTGGCTGTCGGTGAGAATGTCGCCGATGACGTCGAGCGCCAATCCGACGTCGCTTCCCATGAGCCGCGCGAAATAGCCGGTGCGCTCGACGCCGGTTTCGGCGTTGAGGTCGCCGCCCACGTCCTCGATCGCTTCCGCGATGTCGCGGGCGCTTCGCCTGCGCGTGCCCTTGAACGCCATATGTTCGAGCAAGTGAGAAAGCCCGTGTTCGCCGACGCTTTCGTGCCGCGAGCCGGCGGCGACGAAGACGCCGACCGCCGCCGTCTTCACATGCGGCGTCGGGTCCGTGACGACGGCGAGACCGGAGGAGAGGGTCGTGACCCGAACGCTCACGCCAGCGCCCGCGCGGTCTGACGGAGGTAATCGGCGACGGCGTTCGCCTCGTTCGGCAGCTCGACGATCGTCTCGCCGCGATCCATGAGATCGGCGATGTGCGGCGGCAACGGCGGGCGCACGCCGGTCGCGCGCTCGACGGCGTCGGGGAATTTCGCCGGATGGGCGGTTCCGAGAGCGACGACCGGGGTCGCCGGGGCGGCGGCGAGCGCGCTTCGGGCCGCGGCGACGCCGACGGCGCTGTGCGGATCGATGACGAGCCCGCTTTCGCGGTGGACGCGCCCCATTTCCGCCGTGCACGCCGCCTCTTCGACGCGCTCGGCGTCGAAGTCGGCTCGAATGCGCTGCAAGATTGCTGCGGGAATCGCAAACCGCCCCTCGCTGGCGAAATCGGCCATCAGCGAGCAGATGGTTTCGGCGCGCTGGCCGGAGGCCTCGAAAAGCAGACGCTCGAAGTTCGACGAGACCTGAATGTCCATCGAAGGCGACTGGGTCGCCTTGACGCCCCGGGGTTCGTAGCGGCCGTTCGCCAGCGCGCGGGCGAGGATGTCGTTCTCGTTGGTCGCGACGATCAGCCGCCCGATCGGCAGGCCCATGCGCTTGGCGTAATAGCCGGCCAGGATATCGCCGAAATTCCCGGTCGGAACGGAGAACGAGACAGGCCGGTCAGGGGCGCCCAGAGCCACGGCGGCGACGAAGTAATAGACGATCTGTGCGAGGATGCGGGCCCAGTTGATCGAATTCACGCCCGACAGGCTCATCTCGTCGCGGAAAGCCAGATCGCCGAACAAGTCCTTGACGATGCGCTGGCAGTCGTCGAACGCGCCCTCGATCGCCAGCGCGTGGACATTGGGCTTGCCGACCGTCGTCATCTGGCGCCGCTGCACGTCGGACACGCGCCCCTGCGGATAGAGGATGTAGACGTCGGTGTGCATCTGCCCGCCGAACGCCTCGATCGCCGCCGCGCCCGTGTCGCCCGAGGTCGCCCCCAGAATGGTCGCGCGCGCGCCGCGCTTGGCGAGCAAGCGATTCATGGCGCGGCCGAGCCATTGCATGGCGAAATCCTTGAACGCCAGGGTCGGCCCGTGGAAGAGCTCCAGCGCGAAAAGATTGGGCTCGATCTGCACGAGCGGCGCCGTCGCGGCGTGCCGGAAGCCGGAATAAGCGTCCGCGGTCATGGCCTCGAGTTCGGCCGCGCCGAAATCACCGGCGATGAACGGCGTCATCACCCGGAGAGCCGCGTCGGCGTACGCGAGGCCGCTGAGCGCCCGGATGGCTTCCGGCCGCTGCTCGGGTAGCGACAGGGGCGCATAGAGGCCGCCGTCGCGCGCGAGGCCTGCCAGGAGCGCGTCCGCGAAGCCGAGCGCCGGCGCCGCCCCGCGTGTCGAAATGTATTGCACGAACAGGAAATCCTTGGCCGATTTGCTCGTCGTCTATCGCGAAAAGCGCGAAAGGAAAATGCCGGCGGACATGGTCTCACGATTGGGGCCAAACCAAGACGCCGCGGTGCGACCGCACGGCGCCCGGCGTGAACGGATGTTGCCCTTGAAATATGCGTCGAACTTTTCTTAACTGAGGTCGCAGGGAGCGTTCCGCCAGGCCGTATCGGCAGATCAGGCAATCGGAGTGTTGGCCTATGGCGATTTCGTTTGCGACGATGTTAGGGAAGCTCGTGCGCAAGGGCGATCTCGAGGTCGAGACGGTGGACGGCGCGAACTCATAGGCTCGGCGACGGCGTTGGTCCGCGGTTCGGCGTCCGGCTCGCCGATCGCGCGGCGGAGCGGGAGTTGCTGCTCGACCCGGCGTTGGCGCTCGGCGAGCTCTATATGGATGGCCGCCTGGTCGTCACCCGAGGCTCCCTTTACGACGTTCTGGAGCTTGGAGCCAGCAACCTCGCGGATGTCCAAGAGCTGCCGTGGGTCAAGGCGCTGGAAAAGGCCCGCGTCGCGTTCCGAAGCCTGCATCAGCGCAACGACCGCAATCGCGCGAAGGGCAACATCGCTCATCACTACGACCACGACGCACGCCTGTACGACCTGTTCCTCGATTCGGACCGTCAATATTCCTGCGCCTATTTCGAGCGTCCGGGCCAGTCCCTCGACGACGCGCAGAAAGCGAAGACGCGACATATCGCCGCAAAGCTCCTCTTGAACGACGGCGCGTCCGTGCTCGACATCGGCTGCGGATTCGGCGGCATGGCGCTCTATCTCGCGGGCGTCGCAGGAGCGCAGGTGACCGGCGTCACGCTGTCCGAGAAGCAATTCGCGGTCGCCTCGGAGCGGTCCCGGCAATGCGAATTCGCGGATCGGCTCGATTTCCGCCTTCAGGACTATCGCGACGTTCGCGGGACCTTCGATCGCATCGTCTCGGTCGGCATGTTCGAGCACGTGGGCGCACGCGGTTACGACGAATATTTTCAGACCGTGCGCCGCCAGCTCGAGGGCGACGGCGTGATGCTGCTCCATTCGATCGGACGCAACTCCGCGCCGAGCGCGACCAATCCATGGATCCGCAGATACATCTTTCCGGGCGGCTACATTCCGAGCCTCTCCGAGGTGCTTCCGGCGATCGAACGGGCGGGCCTCTTTGTCACGGACGTCGAGATCCTTCGCCTGCACTACGCCGACACGTTGCGCGCCTGGCGCGAGCGCTTCATGGCGAACCGGGGCGAGGCGGCGCGGATCTACGGCGAGCGGTTTTGCCGCATGTGGGAATTCTATCTGGCCGGGTCGGAGACGTCGTTCCGCGTCGACGGGCACATGGTCTTCCAGATCCAGCTCGCCAAGCGGCAGGACGCCGTTCCCCTCACCCGCGACTATATCCTCGAACGCGAGGCGGAGTTGCGCCGCCGCGAGACGGCGCCGCCCGCGCTGCGTCAGGCGGCGGAGTGAAACGGCCTCAGCGGCGCTGGCGGTCGGCGTCGAAACCCGTCAGGCCGCGCGAGCGAAGCGAACCGCGAGGCCCGTGACCGTGACCCGCTGCAGGGCGACGCCGTCGATGTCGACGCCCTTGACGTCGTCCACCTCGAGCCGTACGTCGACGATGGCGTCCGCGCCGTATTCGGCGGCTTCCCGCTTCAAGGCCTCGATCGCCGCCTCGCGTTCGCTTTCCGAGCCCGGCGCATCGGCCGCGCGCCAGCGGGTCGTCGCCTTGACGCGTCCGATCACGCTCGTCGCACGCCCGTCGTCGAGACCGCTTGCGAAGCTGACATGCATTGGGTTCGATCCCTTGCGCTTTCAGACGGCGGACGAATACGCCGAGCGCGTTTCCAGCCGGTTAAGAAACCGTATCAAAGTTGGTTAAATTCGCCTGAACGGGGTCGGCGCGAGAGCAGAAAGAGCGGCGCCGTCAGCGCCGCTCCCGTTTCGGTGAAAGCGGCTCCCGGCCTTATTCGCTGGCCGCCGCGGGTTCCGCGGCCTGAACCTTGTCGAGGTCCGAGCCGGTCTGCTGATCGACGACGCGCATCGAGAGCTTCACCTTGCCGCGATCGTCGTAGCCCAGAACCTTGACCTTGACCTTGTCGCCTTCCTTGACGACGTCCGTCGTCTTGGCGACGCGCGTCTTGGCGAGCTGCGAGATATGGACGAGGCCGTCCTTCGAGCCGAAGAAATTGACGAAGGCGCCGAACTCGACCGTCTTGACCACCGTGCCGTCGTAGATCTGGCCGACCTCCGGCTCCGAGGCGATCGACTTGATCCAGTTGACGGCGGCCTTGATCTTGGCGCCGTCGCTGGAGGCGATCTTCACCGTGCCGTCGTCCTCGATGTTGATCTTGGCGCCGGTCTTTTCCACGATTTCGCGGATGACCTTGCCGCCCGCGCCGATCACTTCGCGGATCTTGTCGGTCGGGATCTTCATCGTCTCGATGCGCGGGGCGAACTCGCCGAGCTCCGAACGGGCGCCGGTGATGGCCTTGCTCATCTCGTTGAGGATGTGCATGCGGCCGTCGCGCGCCTGAGCCAGCGCCACCCTCATGATTTCCTCGGTGATCCCGGCGATCTTGATGTCCATCTGCAGCGAAGTGACGCCTTCGCTGGTGCCGGCGACCTTGAAGTCCATGTCGCCGAGATGGTCCTCGTCGCCGAGAATGTCGGAGAGAACCGCAAATCGCGACCCCTCGAGGATGAGCCCCATGGCGATGCCGGCGGTCGGGCGCTTCAGCGGCACGCCGGCGTCCATCAGCGCAAGCGAAGAGCCGCAGACGGTGGCCATCGAGGACGAACCGTTCGAACTCGGTGATCTCGGAGACGACCCGGATCGTGTAGGGGAATTCCGCCGCGGTCGGCAGCATCGGACGGATCGCGCGCCAAGCGAGCTTGCCATGGCCGATTTCGCGCCGGCCCGGCGTACCCATGCGGCCCGTCTCGCCGACCGAGTAGGGCGGGAAGTTGTAATGGAGCAGGAAACGCTCCTTGTAGGTGCCGTCGAGCGAGTCGATGTACTGCTCGTCCTCGCCGGTGCCGAGCGTCGCGACGACGAGCGCCTGGGTTTCGCCGCGGGTGAACAATGACGAGCCGTGGGTGCGCGGCAGGACGCCGACCTCAGCCAGGATCGGGCGGACGGTCATGAGGTCGCGC
Source organism: uncultured Alphaproteobacteria bacterium (assembly GCA_963805295.1). Lineage (GTDB taxonomy): Bacteria > Pseudomonadota > Alphaproteobacteria > Rhizobiales > Beijerinckiaceae > Roseiarcus. Next base: position 154,184 of record CAWDTW010000081.1, read on the forward strand.
CCGTCGATGCGGCGCTTATGGTCGAGAATGTTCCAGCGCACCACCTTCGCCTGGGCGTTGTGGAACGCTTCGGCGACTTCGGAGGCCGGGAATTTGGCCTCGGCGCCTTCCGGCGCCAGCGCGCCCATGACCTTCGCCCTGACGGCGTCGACGGCGGCGTAGCGTTCCTGCTTTTGGATGATCGAATAGGCGGCGCGCAGATCCGCCTCGCCGATCTCGAGGACGGCCTTCTCCACCGCCGCGCGATCGCTCGCGGCCAGTTCGCGCGGCTCCTTGGCGGCCTTTTCGGCGAGGCGGATGATCGCCTGGATGACGGGCTGGAAACCGGCGTGGCCGGCCATGACCGCCTTCAGCATCGTCTCTTCGGACAGCTCCTGGGCCTCCAATTCGACCATCAGGACCGCGTCCGCCGTGCCGGCGACGACGAGGTCGAGCGAGGAGTCCTTCATCTCCTCGACCGTCGGGTTGACCCTGACCTCGCCCTTGATGACGCCGACGCGCGCGGCGCCGATCGGACCCATGAACGGCACGCCGGAAAGGGTGAGCGCCGCCGAAGAGGCGATCATCGCCAGAATATCCGAATCGGATTCGAGGTCGTAGGAGAACACCGTCGCGATGAGCTGGGTCTCGCAGCGGAAGTCGTCGGGAAACAGGGGGCGGATCGGCCGGTCGATGAGGCGCGAAATCAGGGTCTCGCGGTCCGACGGGCGCCCTTCACGCTTCAGATAGCCGCCCGGAATGCGGCCTGCGGCGAACGCCTTTTCCTGGTAGTGAACGGTGAGGGGGAAAAAGTCCTGTCCTGACTTGGCCTCCTTCAGCGCGACGACGGTCGCGAGCACGGTGGTTTCGCCCCATGTGGCGAGCACGGCGCCGTCGGCCTGACGGGCGACGCGGCCGGTTTCCAGCACGAGCCTGCGCCCGCACCAGTCGATTTCTTCGCGTTGAATGTCAAACATCTTTCTTCATCCTGCAAGTTCGAGGATGCGAAAGCCTGCGGCCCATGCCGCCCGCGGTTCGGGCCCGTCATCGGCAAGACGGCGAGGGGTTGGGCTTTTCAAAGCGCCAGCCCCTGGCGATCCTGCCATGACGCGAGGCTCTCGCATGGGTTCTTGGGCGCCGGCCAAAGCCGCCGCCCGGTCGTGAGCGCGGAGCGCTTAAGGCAAGCGCCGCCGCGCGGCTTCCGCCTCAGCGACGGAGGCCGAGACGCTCGATGAGCGCCTTGTAGCGCGCTTCGTTCTGCTTCTTGACGTAATCGAGGAGGGTGCGGCGCTGAGAAACCATCTTCAAAAGGCCGCGACGGGAGTGATTGTCCTTCACATGGGTCTTGAAGTGGTTGGTCAGGTTGGCGATCCGCTCGGTGAGGATCGCGACCTGGACCTCGGGCGACCCGGTGTCGCCGACCTTCAAGCCATACTGGTTGATGAGCGCGGTCTTGCGCTCGGCGGTAATCGACATCGGACTGTTCCTTAATCCCGCGCCGGCGGATGCCGGCTGTTCGAAAAACGGCCGAGCCGGGATGTCGTCCAGGTTGGTCGCAACGTGAGAATCCGCACGCGCATTCGGCGTCGCGGATCGCGCGCTTATACAGGTTTCGCGCCGCAGCGCCACAGTTTTCTCGCGCGCGTTCCTCGCGCGCGCGGCTTTGGCCGGCCGCCCGGCGGCTTGCCCGGCGTGGCTTATGGAGCTACCAAGCCGTCCTTTCCCGCCCGACGACCCATGCCGAGATCGCCCGAAGACCTCATCGCCACCCTTGCCGACCTGTCGATCGAAACCTCGACGGTCGAGCATCCGCCCCTTCACACGGTCGAGGATTCGCAGGCCCTGCGCGGCGACATTCCGGGCGGCCACACCAAGAACCTGTTCGTCAAGGACAAGAAAGGCCGGCTCTTCCTGCTGGTGCTCGGGGAAGAGACCGTCGTCGACCTCAAGCGCGTGCACGAGACGATCGGCGCGCAGGGGCGGGTCTCTTTCGGCTCCGCCGAATTGCTCGAGGAGGTCTGGGGCGTTCTGCCAGGGGCGGTGACGCCGTTCGGGGCGATCAACGACACGGCGGGCCGCGTCAGCGTCGTCCTGGACGAGGCGATGATGCGGCATGAGCGGCTCAACTTTCATCCCCTCGTCAACACCCGCACCACCGGCCTCGCCAGCGCCGATCTGGTCAAATTCCTGCGGGCGACCGGGCACGAGCCGATGGTCGTGGCTCTGGGGCGGGAGGAAGCGCAGGTTGAATAAGTTGCGCATAACCTCCATCTAGGGCCGCGAAACAAGGATTTCGCGGGGTGTCCGCCTCGCAATGGGCTGGAGATGAAGACTATGGCGAATGGAAGCGGCGCGGCGGCGCCCCTGGCGAAGACGGCGAACCCGGTCAAGGAGGTGACGACCGCCTCGTTTCGGGCGGACGTGCTGACCGCGTCCCAGCGGCAGCCGGTGCTGGTGGACTTCTGGGCGCCGTGGTGCGGCCCGTGCAAGCAGCTCGCGCCGGCGTTGGAGCGGGCGGTCGCGGACGCGGGCGGCAAGGTCGCGCTCGTCAAGATGAACATCGACGAGCATCCGCAAATCGCCACCCAACTCGGCATTCAGTCGATCCCCGCCGTCTTCGCCTTCGACAGGGGCCAGGCGGTCGACGGCTTCGTCGGCGCCCTGCCGGAGAGCCAGATTCGCGGGTTCATCGAGCGTCTCGTCGGACCCCTCGAGAGCGGATCGGCGGCGCTCCTCGCAGAAGCCGACGAGGCCGCGGCGAAGGGCGACGCGGCCGGGGCGGCGGCGATCTACGCCGAAATTCTGGCGGAAGACCCCGCCGAGGCCAAGGCGATCGGCGGCCTCGCAAAACTTCAGGTCGCCGCCGGCCAGCTCGAGCAGGCCAAGGCGCTGCTGGCGACCGCGCCCGCGCCCGCGCCAGGCAAGGACCAGGACCCCGCCGTCGCGGCCGCCTGGGCGGCGCTGCGCCTGGCCGAGCAGGCCTCGAACGTCGGGGAACTCGCGCCGCTCGAACGGGCCGTCGCCGCCAATCCGGACGACCACAAGGCGCGATACGATCTGGCTGTGGCGCTCTCGGCCAAAGGCGACCGGGAGGGCGCGGCGGACCAGCTGCTCGAAATCATCAAGCGGGACCGCAAGTGGAACGACGAGGCTGCGCGGAAGCAATTGTTGCAGCTCTTCGAAGCCTGGGGCTTGATGGATCCGGCGACGGTCGCCGCGCGCCGGAAGCTGTCGTCGATCTGGTTTTGAGCGGGAGGACCGGCTTGCCGCGGCGCCGTGAGCAAAAAAGAACGAGTTGAGAGCGATGAAGCTCAACCGCACCTACGCCGCGGCGGCGGACATGCCGGCCGCCATCCCGCTGTTCCCGCTGGAGGGCGCCCTCCTTTTGCCGCGCCGCCCGATCCAGTTGACGGTGTTCGAGCCGCGGTATCTGGCCATGCTCGACGATGCGCTGAGCGGCGACCGGCTGATCGGCATCATCCAGCCTGCGGGCGCGGAGGATACGTCGTCCGCAGCGTCCGAGCTGTATCCCCTCGGCTGCGCCGGCCGGATCGTCCAATACGCCGAGATCGGCGACGGGCGCTGCTTCTTGACCCTGATCGGCGTGGCGCGGTTTCGTCTCGTCTCGGAAATGGACTATGCCACCCCCTACCGCGTCGCCGAAGCCGATTACGCGCCCTTCGCCGAGGACTTCAGGGAAGGCGCGGGCGAGGCGGCGGTCGATCGCGAGACGCTGCTCGCGACGTTGCGGCGCTTCGCGGAAGTCAATGAGATCAAGGTCGTCTGGAGCGACATCAAGAAGGCTTCCAACGAGGCTCTGGTCAACGGCCTCTCCATGATGAGCCCGTGCGGGCCCAAGGAAAAGCAGGCGCTGCTCGAGGCGGCGGACCTCAGGGCGCGCGCGGAAATGCTGGTGGCGATCACGACCATCGGCCTTGCGCGCGGCGACGACGCGGCGATGCAGATTCACTAGCGCCGATTTCCCGGCCGCGGACGCCGCGCGCGAGCGCGCGCAGGCGCTACTCATGCTGGGGCGGAACTGTTAGGTTCGAAGCGAAATCAGGCTTGCGACGCTCCTTCGGAGTTGGCCATGCAATACGAAAACACCCCCGTTTCCCAGAATATCGAGGATCGCCGCGGCCAGGGCGGCGGCGGCCTGCCGATGGGCGGCGGGGGCTTGGGCATCGGCGCCATCATCATCATTTTCGCGATCAGCTACTTCACCGGCATCTCTCCGCAGGTGCTGATGGGCGGCGCCGAGATGGTGACGCGCGGCGGCAACGCCTCGTACACCCAGCCCGCGTCGACCGGCCCCGCCGCCGATCCGAACGACCCCATGCGCAAGTTCCTCTCGCATGTGCTCGGCCAGACCGAGAACGTCTGGGCGACGGTGCTGCCGCAGCAGGCGGGCGTCAAATATGTGCCCGCGACGCTCGTCATCTATGACGGCGCGACGCGGTCGGGATGCGGGGGAGCGCGCGCGGCGATGGGCCCGTTCTACTGCCCGCTCGACAAGAAGGTCTATCTCGACACCTCCTTCTTCCGCGACATGAAGACGAAATACGGCGGCGGCGGCGATTTCGCCTACGCCTATGTCGTCGCCCACGAGGTCGGCCACCACGTGCAGGACCTGCTCGGCATTCTCGACAAGGTCGACGCGGCGAAGCAGCGCGTCAGCCAGACCCAGGCGAACGCCCTTTCGGTCCGCGTCGAGCTTCAGGCCGACTGCCTCGCCGGCGTCTGGGCCGCCAACGCCAACCAGAAGTGGCGGATTCTCGAAGAGGGCGACGTCGAAAATGCGCTGGCGACCGCGCAGGCGATCGGCGACGACCGGCTCCAGACCGCCGCGCGCGGCTACGCCGTGCCCGACAGCTTCACCCACGGCTCGTCGGCGGCGCGGGCGAAATGGCTGACGGCGGGCTTGAAGAGCGGCCAGATCGCCTCCTGCGACACGTTCTCCCAGTGATCCGGCGTTATCGGACCGAAGAAGCGGCGCTGACGGGCGCCGCGCCCGGGTTCAGTCGCGCTTCTCGCTGTCGAGGTGCGCCATCGCCTGGGCGGGGTAGCGCTCGCCCCTGGCGGCGCCTTTCGGCACCGCCTGTTCGATCGCGGCGAGATCGGCGTCGGTGAAGCGGATCGCGTCGGCGGCGCTCGATTCCGCCCATTGCCCGCGTTTGCGGGCGCCGACCAGCGGCACGATGTCCGCGCCTTGGGCCAGCACCCAGGCGACCGCGGTCGCCGCGACGCTGACGCCGCGGGCGTGCGCTGCTTTGCGCAGGCCCTCGACGAGGGCGAGGTTGTGCTCGAGGTTCTCGCCGGCGAAGCGCGACGAGAAACCGCGGAAATCGCGCCCGTTCGCCCGATCCTTCGACCAGTGGCCGGAGATGAGGCCGCGCGCCAGCACGCCGTAGGCGGTGATCCCGACGCCGAGCTCGCGGCAGGCAGGCAGGATCTCGCTCTCGATCATGCGCATGACGAGCGAATATTCGATCTGCAGGTCTGAGATCGGATGGACCGCGGCGGCGCGGCGGAGCGTGGACGCGTTGACCTCGGAGAGGCCGATCGCCCGCACGTAGCCTTTGGCGACCATGTCGGCGATCGCCCCGACCGTGTCCTCGATCGGCACGGCCGGATCGAGCCGCGCCGGGCGGTAGATGTCGATGGTATCGACCCCGAGCCGCTTCAGCGAATAGGCGAGGAAATTCTTCACCGCCTCCGGCCTCGCGTCATAGCCGATGAAGCCGGCGGCCGGATCGCGCAGCGCGCCGAATTTGACGCTGAGCACGTAGTCTTCGCGTCGCCGCCCCTCGAGCGCCTTGCCGATGAGCAACTCGTTGTGGCCCGAGCCGTAGAAGTCGCCGGTGTCGATCAGCGTCGCGCCCGAATCGAGCGCCGCATGGATGGTCGCCAGGCTCTCGGCGCGGTCGGCGGGACCGTAGAAGTCCGACATGCCCATGCATCCGAGGCCGATCGCGCCCACGTCAGGTCCGCTTGCGCCGAGCTTTCTCCGTTGCATCTCCCGTCTCCCTGTCATGGCCCGCGCAAGATAGCACGAGCACCCTCGAAGGCATCAGGACTTGACGGAGGAACCACCGAGGGCTATTTACGTGTTCATGCTTTGTTCTAGTCCCTCCAACCTGGAACGCCGCCATGACCGTGAGAGCAGCCGTTTCATCCCACGATCCCCGTCATAGCCCCGCCGCGATCGCCGAACGCCTCGCGCCCGCCGAGCGGCGGCGCGGACGGGGCGCTGGGACCAACGTTTCCGGCCGCTTCGAGATTCTGAGCCGCGAGGATTTCGACGACGGCTGGACCCGCGAGGAGGCGCCCGAGCCCCTCGCCACCCAAGTGACGCTCGAGAAGCCGAAGGGCGTCATCACGCGCAACGATTCGCCCGACGTCCCCTTCGACCGCTCGATCAATCCCTACCGAGGCTGCGAGCACGGCTGCTTCTACTGCTTCGCAAGGCCCACTCACGCCTATATGGGCCTTTCGGCCGGGCTCGATTTCGAAAGCCGGCTGTTCGCCAAGCAAGGCGCCGCGGCGCTGCTCGAGCGCGAACTCGCCGCCGCCAAATACGCCCCCGCGACCATCGCGTTCGGGACCAACACCGATCCCTATCAGCCGATCGAGCGGCAATATCGCATCACGCGCTCGCTGATCGAGACGCTTCATCGAGCCCGCCATCCGATCAGCATCGTCACCAAATCGAATCTCATCCTGCGCGATCTCGACATTCTCAGCGACATGGGCCGCGACGGGCTCGTCAAGGTGTTCCTCTCGGTGACGTCGCTCGATCGCGCGCTTGCGCGCAAGATGGAGCCCCGCGCGCCGACGCCTGAGAAGCGGCTCGAGGCGATCGACGCGCTGAACGACGCCGGCGTTCCGGCCGGGGTGATGGTGGCGTCCGGTCATCCCGGCGATCAACGACGAGGAGATCGAGACGATCCTGACCCGCGCCTATGCGGCCGGCGCCCGCGAGGCCGGCTATGTCGTGCTGCGCCTGCCGCTCGAGATCCGCGACATGTTCCGCGAATGGCTGCAGGTCCATTATCCCGACAGGCTCAACCGCGCCGTCTCGCTGATCCAGTCGATGCACGGCGGCAAGGACTACGAATCCCGATGGGGCCGGCGCATGGCGGGCTCCGGGCCCTACGCCTGGATGATCGGCCGCCGCTTCGAGATGGCCGCGCGCCGCCTCGGCTACCGCGAGACGCCGCGGAACCTGCGCACCGACCTCTTCCGCAAGCCCGCCCCGGCGGCGGGCGAGGCCGGGGCGCAGCTCAGCCTGTTCTGAGGTTGTAGCCGCGGTCGCTGACCGCGGCCGACGCGGTCATCGACCGCGTCCACAGGGCGGCGCGCTGACGCGGTCATCGACCGCGTCTACAATGCGCCGCATGCCGCGCTTCAAGCTCACTCTCGAATATGACGGCGCGCCGTTCGTCGGTTGGCAGCGTCAGGAAAACGGCGTCTCGGTCCAGGAGGCGCTGGAAGGCGCGATCTTCGCCATGACCGGCGAGACGCCGGTCGCCCATGGCGCGGGGCGGACCGACGCGGGCGTCCACGCGACCGGGCAGGTCGCGCATGTCGATCTTGAGCGCGAGTGGGCGCCCTTTCGGCTCTCCGAGGGGCTCAACGCCCATCTCGCGCCCAACCCGATCGCGGTCCTGGGGGCCGAGCGCGTCGCCGACGATTTCGACGCCCGCCGCAGCGCCCGCGCCCGCCATTACCTCTATCGGGTCGTCAACCGCCGCGCGCCGCTGACCTTCGATCGCGGCCGGGCATGGGCGGTCAAGCCGAGGCTCGACGCCGACGCGATGCAGGAGGCGGCGCGCGCCCTCCTCGGACGGCACGATTTCACCACCTTTCGCGACGTGCAGTGCCAGGCGAAATCGCCCGTCCGCACGCTCGACCGGCTCGAGGTGCGGCGCGAGGGCGAAATGATCGTTTTCGAGGTCGGCGCACGGTCGTTCCTGCACCGGCAGGTGCGCTCGATGGTCGGCTCGCTCGTCGACGTCGGGACGGGGCGCTGGAGCGCCGCCGACCTCGAGGCCGCGCTCGAGGCCGCCGACCGCAGCCGCTGCGGCCAGGTCGCCCCGGCTTGCGGCCTTTATCTCGCGCGGGTCGATTACGAGGCGAACGCGACGAAATAGCGCTCGAGCACCCGCTCGTAGATGCGCGTCAGCCCCTCGAGGTCGTCGAGCGCGACCCGCTCGTCGACCGCGTGGATGGTCGCGTTCATGAGGCCGAGTTCGACGACCGGGCAGGCGCTCTTGATGAAGCGCGCGTCCGACGTGCCGCCGCTGGTCGAGAGCGCGGGCCGCCGGCCGGTCACGTCCTCGACCGCGCCGGCGACGAGGTCGGTGAACGGTCCGGGCCTGGTCAAAAAGGCGACCGCATTCGTGGGATCGAAGGTCAACGTGTGGCGCATGGCGCCCGCCGCCGCGGCGACGCGCCGGGCGATTTCCGCCGACAGGGTTTCGGGCGTCCAGACGTCGTTGAAGCGGACGTTGAACGCCAGCCGGACTTCGCCGGGAATGACGTTCGCCGCCGGGTTGCCGACGTCGACGCTCACCACTTCGAGATTCGAGGGATCGAAGTCGGCGTTGCCGCCGTCGAGCGGCGGCGAGAACAGCGCCGTGAGAACGGGCGCAAGCGAGCGGATCGGATTGTCGGCGATGCGCGGGTAGGCGACATGGCCCTGACGGCCGTGCAGGACGAGCCGCCCGGTCAGCGAGCCGCGCCGGCCATTCTTGATCGTGTCGCCGAGCGCCGCGACGCTGGTCGGCTCGCCGACGAGGCAATGGTCGAAACGCTCGCCCTTGGCCAACGCCCAGTCGAGAAGCTTTGCCGTGCCGTTGATCGACGGGCCCTCCTCGTCGCCGGTGACGAGAAAGCTGATCGAGCCGGGGAACGTCCCCCTGGCGATGAAGCGGAGCGAAGCCGCGACCGCCGCCGCGAGCCCGCCCTTCATGTCGCAGGCGCCGCGTCCCCAGAGCTGGCCGTCGGCGACTTCGCCCGAAAACGGATCGAACCGCCAGCGCGATGCGTCGCCCGGCGGCACGACGTCGGTGTGTCCGGCGAAGGCGAGGTTCGGCGCGCCCGTTCCGGCGCGGGCGTAGAGGTTGAGAACGTCCGGCGTTCCCGGCGCCGCGAAAGTCACGAGTTCGGCGGCGAAACCGGCGCCCGCGAGCAGCTCGCAGAGATAGGGCAGCGCGCCGCCGTCGGCCGGCGTCACCGAGGGAAAGGCGACGAGGGCGCGCGCGATGTCGAGCGCGGAGGGAAGGGAGGACATGAAAGGGTCCGGTGCGGGGAATGCGAATCGCGAATAGCGAGTGGCGAATGGAGACGTTCTACTCGCAACTCGCCACTCGTCATCTACCTCGGCCGCATCTCGCGCACGGGCGCCGCCCAGTCGAGGCCGCAGTCGTAGATCGGCGGCTCGGTGTTGGAGAGCAGGTTCCAGAGACCGGTGGCAGGGCTCTTCTTCAGCGCCTTGATGAGCACGCGCCCGTCGGGAAGGCCGCAGACGCACATGCGTCCGACGAGGCTCTCGTCCGGGGGATTGCGGATGTCGTCGTAGAAGACGAGCCAGTTGTCGAACAGCGCGCCGAGCGAATGGCCCCGGATCTGCACGGCGACGGTCTGGGGCTTGGCGTCGATCGGTGCGTCGACCTCGTCGAACGGCCCCTGGCCGTCGGCGTAGAAATGGGCGACCGCGCCGGCGCCGACATAGCCGACCAGCGGCGCTTTCGGCGACAGCGGCTTGCCGCCGCCGCCGAGCAGCCGCGGCGGCTCGATGCCGAGATATTCGGCGACGATGGCGATCTCATCGGCGCGCAGGCGCCGGTGGCCGTTCAAGAGATCGGTCACGGCGGACGGCGAACGGCCGAGCGCCTTGGCGAGGCCGCTGCGGGTCTTGCCGGTGTGCTTGAGCCCGGCGCGAATCCAATCGACGGTCAATGTGTTCCATCCCTTTGTTGACCGGGCGTTGGTGGCTTGGCGCGTGCGCCCGGCTTGGCGGCCTCAGGAAGGCCCATCACTCTGTGGGATTAACCACGATTTCCGAAAACCCGCAATTACGAAAAACAGAAAATTGACAGACGGTTTGGATTCGCAGAATATGAATATCATGGGAATAGACGATGACGGATGGCGCAAGAGCCGGCCATCCCTTCCGCCGCGCCGTCCTGTCTCGCCGACCGAGCCGCCGTCCCTTCCCTGGCCTTGCAAAGGAGGGTTTCGATGACAGCGTCCGTTGCGGCGCGTCGCAAGCCGTCGGGGAGCGACGTGGAGCGGGGCGAGGCGATCCCTCGCCTGCGTCCGAAGTCCTGACGCGGACGCGTGCGAGCGACATCAAGTTCTGGGATGGCGCTAATCGCCTCAGCGCGGAGCAATTCGGCAAACCAATCCATTCAAATTTCCAATTTATTAAATCAACTTAATAGAAAAATCTGATGAAATGTACGTTATAATGCTTGAATCGTTCCCAAGAACAAGACGATAGTGGCGCTAGTTAAAGAGAAACTGAATATTTCATCTGCCGCGTTGCATTCACAATTAACCATCACCTTGGGGAAACTCAAGTTGCCCAGCAGAACAAATTGACAACGGCGGCCGATCTACGCAAACTAGAACAAAGAAAGAACAGCGTTTCTTCCCTCGGAAGGCTTGCCGATCGCTTAGAGGGGCGCAACGCCTAGGGAAGGGCGACGATCGCAGCGGCATGGGGCCGCGAGGTCGGAGGACCTGTTGGAGGAGGATTGGTGATGTTGAAGCTTATCGAGGGTTCCAATGCGTCGTTTTTCCCGCGGGAAATGGATGCGATGTTCCGCAATCGAGCGGAAATCTTTTCCGAACGGCTCGGCTGGGACGTCGTCGTGAAGAACGGCTACGAGCGAGACCGGTTCGACGACTTGAACCCTCTCTATCTCGTCTCGGTCGATCCCGACACGGAACAATATTGGGGCTCGCTGCGGCTCCTGCCGACCACCGGGCCCAACATGCTGCGCGACGTCTTTCCGCAGTTGCTGGAGGAGGGAGAGATCGTGGAGAGCGCGACGATCTGGGAATGTTCGCGCATCTGCGCCGTCGCCACGGAGGGGCAGCCGGAGCGCAGCAAGAACGGCGTCAATTATGTTCTCAGCGAACTCGTCACGGGCATCGCTGAGGTCGCGCTCCTGGCGGGACTGACCCAGATCGTCTCCGTGTTCGACGCGCGCATCTATCGCATCCTGAAGGCCGCCGGCTGCGAGCTCGAGATCATCGGCAGGCCGCAGCGAATCGGCGCCGCCATGGCCTTCGCCGGTCTCTTTCGAACCGGCCTCGACCGCCTGGAGGCGCACCGCGACGCGCTCGGAGTCGAAGGGAGCGTCCTGGCCCCCGGCGCCAAGGAACTCGCCTTCGCCTGATCGGTAGAACATAACAAGAACAGATTATCAGGGGCCGGTTAAAGCCCGTCCTCCCCTTCGCTGACCCGCGGCCGTCGGTCTTGCCGACAGCGGTTGGGTTGGCCGGCCCAACCGCGGGCCGTTCCCCGGCATATTCGAGGAGGTAGTCGATGACAGCGTCCGTTCCTCCAACCCGCAAGCCGCCGAAGACCGACACGGCGCGGGGGCAGGCGATCCGCGCCTGCGCCCGCCACCTCGAGGACCTCGAGCGGGCGCACGGCCGCCCGCCGGCGGACGTGAAAGTCCGTATGACCAGCACGCCGCGCTTCATCGCGCCCGTCCCGCACGGTTCCTATTGCACCTCGCCTGCCCAACTCTGTGCGGAGCTCGCCGGATGACCAAGACCCCCTCAACGAAGCGCGGCGTCCGCAAGCCGCGAGACCTCGCCGACGCGGCCCGGGAGAGGCTCGACGCGACGCCGGAGCGGCTCGCGCGGGCGAGGGACTCCGGCAGGCGCCGACCCGAGACGCCGACCGGCTCCGCCGCATCCTCGACCCGTTCGACACCATGCGCGCCAACCGCGTGCTCGCCCCGCACGACGCAAAACTCAACGACATCCGCTGGCTGATCGGCGAATCGCTGCGCCGCACCCATCAGCGCGCCCGGCTTCGGCCCGCGCCCCGGCCTACCGCAGTCCGAGGCCGCGCTCCACGCGCGCGACAAGCTGCGCAAGGCGGAGGACAGAGTGGGCCCCGCCGCCTGGCCGATCGTGACCCGGATCGTCATCGAGGGCGCGGGCGTGCGCGAGTGCCGCGGCTTCGTCCCTGAACTCGCCACTCCCTGGCGCGCCGACGCCGTCGTCGCCGACCGCCTGCGGGTCGCGCTCGATACGCTCGGCGAGCTGATGGGGGTGACGCCGAGGCGGGGGTGACGACGCTGCAGCCGTCGGGCGCGTTAGCGGGCTGAGCCGAGAGGAGCCCGCAATCGGCGGCAGGCGCAAGGAATACACAGCTCTCAGCATGCCTAACAGGGGCGGTGAGGCTCGAGTGAGTGGAGGTTCTCATGAGCGCGAACAGCACGGTCGCGGGGGAGCAACGGCAACCGGCCAAACGCGGTCCGGGGTTGTTCTCGAAGGGGTGGCGCGGGTTCATCCGCATGGTGGCGCCGGGGCGCGCGCGCCGGCGCCGGGTCGCCCGCGGCGGCTCCGAAAGCCATAGTCGGCGTCAAGAAATCCGCGGTGTACCGAGACGGGCGCGGCCAATTTCGCGTCATCGAGTTCTTCCTGCCCGCCGACTTGCTGACGGATATGAGGAAGCCGATCGAAATCCAGTTCCTGGAAGGCGAGGAGCTCGTCAGCGGGGCGCAATTCGGCAAGGCAATCCATTCAAATTTCCACAATATTGAACCAACCTAATAGAACAATCTGACGAACTGTAAGTTGCAATGCCCGAAGCGTTTCGACAAGCAAGATGATATCGGCGCTGGTTCAAAAGCGACCGGTTTTCTGTCGGCCGCGTTGCATTCACGATTAACCATTACCTTAGGGAAACCCAAGTTGTTCAGCAGTACAAATTGACAACGACGTCCGATTTACCCAGACTTGAACAAAGCAAGAACTCTCCTCGTCCTCCCTTCGGGAAGCTCACCCACCGCTCGGAGGGGCGCCGCTGCTGCGCGAGGGCGACGCGAGGGCGACGATCGCAGCGGCGTGGGGCCGCGAGATCGGAGAACCGGTTGGAGGAGCACTGCGATGCTGAAGCTTATCGAAGGGTCCTATGCGTCGTTTTTCCCGCGGGAAATCGATGCGATGTTCCGCAATCGAGCGGAAACTTTTTCCCAACGGTTCGGCTGGGACGTCGTGGTGAAGAACGGCTATGAGCGAGACCGGTTCGACGACTTGAACCCTCTCTATCTCGTGTCGGTCGATCCCGACACGGAACAGTATTGGGGCTCGCTGCGGCTCCTGCCGACGACCGGCCCGAACATGCTGCGCGACGTCTTTCCGCAACTGCTCGAAGAGGGGGAGGTCGTCGAGAGCGCGACGATCTGGGAAAGCTCCCGCATCTGCGCCGTCGCCGCGCGCGGGCGGCCGGAGCGCAGCAAGAACAGCGTCAACTACGTTCTCAGCGAACTGATCGCGGGCATCGGAGAAGTGGCGCTCCTTGCGGGACTGACTCAGATCGCCTCCGTGTTCGACGCGCGCATCTACCGCGTCCTGAAGACCGCTGGCTGCAAACCTCTGATCATCGGCAAGCCGCAGCGCATCGGGTCCGTCACCGCCTTCGCCGGATTGTTCGAGCCAGACCAGGAACGGCTGAAGGCGTTCCGGGCCGAGCTCGGCATGGGAGATTCGGTGCTGGCGCCGGGGGCAGGAGAACTCGCCTTCGCATGAGCTGCTCGCCGCGCCGCGGCGGCGAGGCCGGGCGCGCATGCCGGCGCTTTCCTGTGGAGAACTCGGACCGTCGACCTGGAAGGTAGTGGGCGCCCACTACCATCCGGAAGGCGCGCTTGCATGTTCACCGCTTCCGTGCATAGGATGTTAGCATCGTTCACGTTCTGATCTCCCCAGATTTGCGCGTTGTCAGTTGTTCCAAGTCGTCGCTAACTCGCAGTTAGGGCATGACCGAACTGGCATGACCAATATGGAGGCTAAGGTGGCCAAAAGCTCCAAGGCGTGGAGACAGGAAGAGACCGAACCGAAGCCGAAGATCGGCGAATTGACGCTGTCGGCGTTCGAGTCGCGTCGCCTGCTGGCGATTTGTGTCGAGTTGATTGACCTGTGTTCAAAGGTGTCCGGCAAGATCGATCCTGCGGTTGGTCACTTGGTCGCTCACCCGCGTGACGAGGTGCTTATCGAAATGTTCGATTTTCGACCCTAATGGGGGGGAATAAAATGCTCAGAGACGTAATACCCGACTTGAACAGTAAACTCGCCCTCGCGCGTGCAAGGCATTGATATTATTGAGGGCGGTCAAGCATTTTTCAAAATGTAGTGCCGCGTGTGCGCAGCATTACCGCTTGATATTTGGCGACGAATCGCTTTGTGTGGTGCTCTGTTGTGAGAGCCCCATGTTCTTCCGCCTCAAGAAGTCTGGCGACCGCGGCTACGTCCAGATCGTCGAGAACAAACGCGAAGGCGCGGCCGTGCGCCAGAGGGTGATCGCCAATCTCGGCCGCGCCGACGACCTGGTCGCCTCCGGCGCGCTCGCCTCGCTTCTTGCCTCGGGCGCCAAGCTCACCGATCAGGTGTTGCTCATTGCCTCGCTCGACCAGGACGCCGAGGGCGCGCTGTCGGTCGCGGCCAAGCGGATCGGCGGGCCGTTGTTGTTCGGCAGGATCTGGGAGCGGCTCGGGATCGACGCCGTGCTGGCCGAGTTGCTGAAGGAACGCGGGTTCGAGTTCGCGGTCGAGCGGGCGGCGTTCGTCGCCGCCCTGCATCGGCTGTTCGTCTCGGGCTCGGACCGCGACTGCGCCTCGTGGATGACGGATTACGACATCCCGGGCGCCGAGGGGCTCGAGCTGCATCACTTCTATCGAGCCATGGCCTGGCTCGGCGAGGAGTTGGAGGAGAAGCCGGCCGGGGCGCTGGCGCCGCGCTGCGTCAAGGACCTGATCGAAGAGAAGCTGTTCGAACGCCGCCGCGATCTGTTCACTGACCTTTCCGCCGTGTTCATGGACACGACGAGCCTGTCGTTCTACGGCGAGGGCGGCGAGACGCTGGGCGAGCACGGCTATTCCAAGGACTACCGGCCCGACCTGGAGCAGATGATCCTCGGCCTCATCGTCGACGGCGACGGCCGGCCGATCTGCACCGAGATGTGGCCGGGCAATACCGCCGACGTGACGACGCTGCTGCCGGTCGTCGATCGCTTGCGCCAGCGCTTTTCGATCGGCCGGGTCTGCGTCGTCGCCGACCGCGGGATGATCTCGGCCGCGACCATCGCCGGGCTGGAAGAGCGCAAGCTGGAATACATCCTGGGCGCGCGCGAGCGCTCCGACGCCGTCGTCCGCAAAATCGTGCTCGAAGACGACGATCCCTTCGTGCCCCTCCTGATCGAGCGCAAGAGGGGAGAGACGCAGCTCTTCGTCAAGCAAGTGAAGCTCGAGGGCGTTCGCTATGTCGTCTGCCGCAACGAAAAAGAGGCCGAGAACGACCGCAAGGATCGCGAAGCGATCGTCGCCGCGCTCGATGCGCAATTGAAGAAGGGCGACAAGGCGCTGATCGGCAACTCCGCCTATCGGCGGTATCTGCGCAAAGTCGGGGCCAAGGGCGGGCGGTCATTCGAGATCGACGCCGGCAAGCTCGCCGAAGAGGCGCGCTTCGACGGCGTATTCGTCCTGCGCACCAACGCCAAGGTCACGCCGTTGCAGGCGGTCCTGCGCTACCGCGATCTGCTCCAAGTCGAGGACCTCTTCCGCAGAACCAAGGCGATCATGCGCACGCGGCCGATCTTCCATTCCTCCGACGCCGCCATCCGCGGGCATGTCTTTTGTTCCTTCCTGGCGCTGTCGATGCAGAAGCATCTCGACGACCTCGCGCGCCAAGCCGGCCTCGTCCAGGAATGGAAAGACCTCCTGCGCGATCTCGACCGCCTGCAACAGCTGCGCATCCGCCACCGCGGCGCCGATTGGCTGGTGCGCGCCGACGCTGCGCCTAGCGTGACCTCCCTCTTCAAATACGCCCGCGTCGCCCTGCCGCCGCGCGCCCGTCAGGCCCGTCCGCCGCCGCCCCCGCCCGAACGCGCCCGAAAACGCCGCGGCCGCCCAAGGCGTAGTGCCACGTCGACTTGAATTTCGCCGGAACGCCAACACAATCAACCACTTGCAAAAATCAGGTGTTCAAGTCGGGTAATAATGGAGACGAACGCCGACGTCGCGATAGTCCTGAAGGCGGAAGTCGAGACGGTCCCCGAATTCGGATTGCCGGGCCCGCTTCGAGGCGACGGCGAATTGCGTCTCAGACAGGGTGACGCCGGTCACCGTCGCTCCCGCGACGTCCGCAAGATAGAGCGCCATGCCGCCGAGTCCGCACCCGATGTCGAGGACCGACGCGCCCTCAATATTGAGCCGTCCGCCGTTAGACTGACCGACACGATTCTCGGGTACAACGAACAGGATCTGAGCGATACGTTGAGGGAGATCGCGTCGGAGATCGGCGTCAGTCATATTGCGTATCTACGGTTTTCGCCGGATAAGAGCGCAGACACGAGCTTGTTGACGGCGATCGTCACCTATTCGAGCGATTGGACGCGACGCTATTTCGCGAGACAATACGTCCATGTGGATCCGGTCATCACGCATGGACGGAACGCCGTCGTTCCGTTTGACTGGGAGATTTTGGTTGACGCCGATCCGGCGGTGGGTGGGTTCTTCGAGGACGCGATGAACCACGGCGTCGGCCGCAACGGCCTGTCGATCCCGGTTCGAAACCGAAGAGGGATCTATGCTCTGGTCTCCTTTTCCAGCGATCAGTCGAAGCGGGAGTGGGTTCAGTACAAATTCGACAACATGGTGAAGCTTCAGCTGTTGTCAGTCCTCATCGATTCGGCTGCGAACATCAATTTCAAACTCCCTTCGCCGGCCGTGAACTTGTCCCGTCGTGAAGAACAGTGTCTGATCTGGGCGGCGAGGGGAAAAACCTATCAGGAAATTGCGGAAATCCTGGAGCTGACCTTCGGCAGCGTGAAGACCCACCTGGATTCCGCTCGCCATAAGCTGCATTGCTTGAATCTGGCCCACGCGGTCGCAGTCGCCGTCGCGACCGGGGTGATCCCCGCAAAGGCGTTGAAGTGGTGACCGCAGGTCCGGCGCCGCGCGCCGCGGCGGGGCGGGTTTGGCGGCGTGGCCAAGGCGCCGCAATCGTCCAAAAGCGGAAGATTTGCGCGCGACGCTAAACGGGGGTCTAACCCTCTGAAAACGAATACCCGCGCCGCTAAGTCGGCGCTGGACGGCGCTCGGGTCGTACCCTCCGGTCCGCCGAAAATCGCGGAGCGCCCTCTCACCCCTTCCCGATCGCCAGCATGACGATGCGGACGAGGACGAGGCCGCCGGCGACGACGAGGTAGAGGCGCAGGATCCCCATCCACGCCCTGGCGGCGAGCGAGAGCTTCGCCGGCGCCAGAGACGCCAGCGGCGGCGTCCGCCAAGCCTTGCGATGGGCCGCGACGGCTTCGACCGGCTCGTTCGTCGCCCGGCCGTTTCGGCCGAGCGCCATCAGAACGAGCGCGATGACGATCGCGACGACCCCGCCGCCGATCAGAATCCCGAGGATCGTTCGCGTGCCCGCCGAATCGGGAAACAACACCGAGACGGTCAGGATCGCCGACAGCGCCACCAGCGCGGCAATGACCGCGGCGGTGAGCGCGTTCACCCATCGCCCGTTGACCCAGGGCCCCAAGACTGCCTTGTCGTTGCAGAGAAGGAGCAGGAACACGGTCGCGCTCGGCAGCAGAACGCCGGCCAGCGTCTGCACCGCGACGGTGAGGAGCCCGAGCGGCGCGCCGGGCGTCAGCACGATCGCCGCGGCGACCGCGATGAGGCACGCATAGACCGCGTAGAAGCCCTTGGCGTCGGAGACCTTGCGGTGGAGGGAATGGCGGGCCGAGAACGCGTCGCCAATCGCATACGCGGTCGAGAGCGACACCGCCGAGGCGCCGATCAGCGCCGCGTCGATGAGGGCGACGGCGAACATCACGCCGACGGCGCGGCCTGCGTATCTCTCGAGGCCCGCCGCGATGGCGCCCGCGTCGGTGAAATGGCCGAATTCGGGCGTTCCCGCGAACGCCGTCGCGGTGAAGGCGATGATCGCCGCCGCGCCGGCGACGACGAGCGCGATGCCGAGCCACAGGTCCAGCCGCTCGTAATGGATGAAGCGGGGCGTGATGCGCTTGTCGATGACGTAGCTCTGCTGGAAGAAGAGCTGCCAGGGCGCGACGGTGGTGCCGACGAGCCCGATGATCAAGAGCATCACGTCGCTGAGCTTGCCTGCCGCCGGGATCTGCGGAACGAGGAAATCGTGCGCGACCTGCGCCGGCGGCGGACTGACGGCCAGATAGATCGGCGCGAGCAGCAGGCTGCCGAAGACCAGGACCATCGAGAACCGCTCGAACCGGCGGAAGTCGCCCGTGCTCGCCGCGGCGACGATGAGGCCGGCGGCGAGGATGACTCCGGCGGTCTTGTTGAGGCCGAGATAGTCGAGCGCCAGGCTAATGCCGATGAACTCGGTAACGATGGTCAGCGCGTTGAGCAGGAACAGGTCGATGACGCTGAAAGCGCCCCAGAACCGGCCGAACCGCTCGAAAATGAGCCGCGCGTGGCCGACGCCGGCGACCGCGCCGAGGCGGAGCACCATTTCCTGGTTGACGTAGAGCACCGGGATTAGGAGGGCAAGCGTCCAGAGCAGCGTCGTGCCGTAGGTCTGTCCCGCCTGGCCGTAGGTCGCGAACGCGCCCGCGTCGTTGTCGCCGGCCATCACGATGAGGCCGGGGCCGATGACGGCGAGCAGGGTGGCGAGGCGGCGCCTCCAGGTGTCGCGGGTGGCGACGTCGCCGTGGAGGATGGTTCCGAACGCGCCGCGGATGTGGCCGATGTGGGCGGCGTCGAGCACGGCGGCCTCGACCGGCTCGGCGATATGAACGTTCATCGTCATGGGTTCGATCCTTTCGCCGTCGCCGGCTCAAGGACGAACCCCCCGACGTTCAGTCGGCGCGGGTCGACGCGGAGGCGGAGACGGCTTTCTTGATTGAATTCAGGGAAAAGGAACCCGCCGGACGCGACAGGGGCGCTCCAACGGGGCGTCTAGGGCCGTCGTTCAAGTCTGTCTCCTCTGTCAACCGCGAACGGTCGCCGAACGCCCCGAAAGGGACCGCCCCGTTCGTACGGCGGTGAAGTCTATGCGACTCGCGCCAATCGTCATCCGATTGTCACAATGGGCGCCGACGCGTTTGAAATTGAGCATGATCCGCCGCTGCGGTCAACCCGGGCGGTTCCTGCCTCCAACGCTCCGAACTCGAGTCAAGGGCGGTCAATGGAATGGGGGTCGCGGGTCGCGTTGCCCCGTGAGGCGGACGGATTCGGGCGGCGTCCGCCATGAGCCGTGGGCAAGCCAATTCGGCGGGGAAGTCGCGTCTTCGGGCGCTCCCGGATCAGCGCAGCCGAGCCGAGGATCCTCGCGATTCGGGGCGCATCGCCCAAGAGTCGCCCAAGTCATGGCCATTTCAGCTCCCGCGCCCTCGACCTCCAGCGACCCCGAAGACGAACGGTCCGTCAGGCCGCGCCGCAGGACCGCCGGGTGGGATGCCTCCCGGCTCGCCTCGGTCCTCGCAGCCGTCTTGCCGTTCACTTGGATCGGTCGCCTTGGGAAGCGATCTCGGCGACGATCGCCCTTGCCGCCTCGCGCGGGTCGGGCGCGGTCGTGATCGGCCGGCCGACGACGAGATAATCGGCGCCGTCGCGAATCGCGCTCGCGGGCGTGGCGATCCGCTTCTGGTCGCCGACCGCGGCGCCGGCGGGACGGATCCCGGGCGTGACGAGGATCATCGTCTTGCCGACGGCGGCCCGAACGCCAGCCGCCTCCCCCGCGCTCGCGACGAGACCCTCGACGCCGAGCGCCTTAGCCTGTTCGGCGCGCCGCCGCACCAACTCGACCACGCCGAAGCGGTAGCCCGCCTCGATGAGATCGGCGTCGTCGTATGAGGTCAGGACGGTGACGGCGAGCAGCTTGAGGCCCGAGCCCTTGGCGCCCGCGACCGCGGCGCGCATGGTCTGGGGATAGCCGTGGACGGTCAGAAACGTCGCGCCGAGCTTTGCCGCCTGGACTGCCGCGCGTTCGACGGTTTTGGGGATGTCGTGCAATTTGAGGTCGAGAAAGACCTGCTTGCCCGCCGCGGCGAGCCGGCCTACGAGCGCAAGCCCGTCTCGGCCGTAAGCGAGCTCCATTCCGATCTTATAGAAAGCCGCGGCGTTGCCGATCTGCTCGACGAGGCGCTCGGCCTCGCCGACCTCGGAGGCGTCGAGGGCGACGATGAGCCGGTCGCGCGGCGCCAAAGCCGTCATCGATCGTCTTTGCCGGAGCGCCCGAGCGCCGTCCGGCGGCTCTCGAACTCGCGCAAAGCGTTCGAGGCGTGCTTCGCCAGACGATCGCGCAGGATCTGGCGGCGCCGCTCGATCGCCTCGCCGGCCTGCGCCCTCTTTTCCGCAATGCCCTGTCCGAGCCGCGCGGCCGTGCGTTTGAGGCCTCGGGCCGCGGATTCGGCTCGGCCAGCGTGGGCGTCGAGGCGATAGGTCCAGACGCGGGCGGGCGGAAGGTTGCGCCAGATCGTCGCCCCGCAACGGGCGGAATAGCGGCTGGCGCAGGCCTCGCGCGGAATGGGCGACAGGAGGCCGTAGGTGAACTGGACGAACACGCCGTCCGGCCCCATCAGGTCGAAGGCGTCGCCGATCAGCTTTTCGCGCCGGAGGGGCGGTTGGTTGAGGAGCGGCAGGCTGGAAACAACGGCGGCAACCCACTCGCCGGCGAATTCGGCGAGCGTGCGCGGCAGGTCATAGGCGTCGCCCTGGATGATTTTGGCCGGTTCGAAGCGGTCCTCCAGCAGGCGGCAGAAGTACGGATCATATTCTACGAGCACGAGGCGCCGCCGGTCGAGGCCCCGTTCCATGAGCGCCCTGGTGACCGGCCCGGTCCCCGGCCCGAGTTCGACGATGAGGCCGTGGGGGACATCGCCGACGGCCGTCGCCATCGCGCGGGCAAGCGCACGGCCGGAAGGCGCGACGGCGCCCGTCAGGCGGGGCGCAGCCAGCAGAGACTTGAGAAAATGCGCTTCGTCGCCGAGCTTCAGCGGCCGCTTGTCGTTACGTGTATGACCCTGCATTCCCGCTCCGCGACGAAGGCGCGCTCCGCTTCGGCGGACTTATATCGAGCCTTTTCCCGCCCGGCAAAGGCGTCAGCCGAGACCCTCGAAAAACTCCTTCATCTTCGAGAAGAAGCCCGCGCTTTCCGGGTGGGTCTTGTGCGACGATTCGGCCGCGAACTCCATCAGGAGTTCGCGTTGGCGGCGCGTCAGGCTCTGCGGCGTCTCGACATTGAGCTGCACGAACAAGTCGCCCGAATCGCGCGAGCGCAGGATCGGCATGCCCTTGCCGCGCAGCCTCAACTGCCGCCCCGACTGGGCGCCCTCGGGAATGCTGACCCGGGACTCGGTTCCATCGAGGGTGCGGACGGTGAATTCGCCGCCGAGCGCGGCCTGGACCATCGAAATCGGCACGCGGCAATAGAGGTCGGCGCCATCGCGCTGGAAGACCGGGTGCGGCTTGACCGAGAGGAAAATGTAGAGGTCGCCCGCCGGCCCGCCGCGCATGCCCGCCTCGCCCTCCCCGCTTAGCCGAATGCGCGTTCCGTCCTCGACGCCGGGGGGAACGTTGACCGACAGCGTGCGCTCGCGCGTCACGCGCCCGGCGCCCGCGCATTTGTCGCAAGGATTGTCGATCGTCTGGCCCCGCCCGTGACAGGTCGGGCAGGTGCGCTCGATGGCGAAGAAGCCCTGCTGCGCGCGCACCCGGCCGTGGCCCCCGCAGGTCTTGCAGGTCGTGGGCCTCGAGCCCGCGCGCGCGCCGGAGCCCGCGCAGGCCTCGCACGCGACCGACGTCGGCATCTTGATCGTCGCCGTCTTGCCGCGGAACGCCTCTTCGAGTCTGATCTCGAGATTGTAGCGCAGGTCCGCGCCGCGCTCGCGGCCTCCGGACTGGCGGCCGCGCCGGCCGCCCATCATGTCGCCGAACAGGTCCTCGAAGATGTCGGACATCGAGGCCGCGAAGCCGTCGTTCATCCCGCCGTGCTCGAAGGCCGCGTGGCCGTAGCGGTCGTAGGCGGCGCGCTTCTGCGCGTCCGAGAGATGCTGGTAGGCCTCGTTGAGCTCCTTGAAGCGGGCCTCGGCCTGTTTGTCGCCCGGATGCCGGTCGGGGTGGCACTGCATCGCCGCCTTGCGGAAGGCCGACTTCAATTCGGCTTCTGTCGCCGTCCTGGAGACGCCCAGGGTCTCGTAGAAATCCCTCTTGGCCATTGTCAGCGCGCCCGCCGGCGAATGTTCATCTGTTCGACCTGCTCTTTCTTCGCCGCTATCGGCGTCTGCGCCTGACGTCGAAGCCGCGCGGCATGCCTCCGCAGTTGCGCGCAAAAAACCCGCGCATCGCGCGCCGCCCCGTCGTCAGCTCAGCCGTCCATCCCTTGCGGCGTTCCCCTTACCAGGCTTCCGCTTCCCAAGGCGTAGCCGGCCCCTCGATCGCCGGGGCCGGCGCGCATTCGCTCACGACTTCTTCTTGTCGTCATCGACTTCCCGGAATTCCGCGTCGATCACGTCGTCCTTGGCCTGCCCGCCGCCTGGAGAGGCGGTCTCGCCCGCCGCGCCGGCCTGTTGGGCCTTGTACATCGCCTCGCCGAGCTTCATCTGAGCCTGCATGAGGTCGTTCGTGCGGGCCTTGATCGTCTCGACGTCCTCGCCCTGCAAGGCCGTGCGCAGCGACGCGATCGCCGCCTCGATGGCGCCGCGGTCGGACTGGGCGACCTTGTCGCCGTATTCCTTCAGCGCCTTCTCCGCGTCGTGGGCGACCGATTCGCCATGGTTCTTGGCGTCGACCGTCTCGCGCCGCTTCTTGTCCTCGGCCGCGTGAGCCTCGGCGTCCTTCACCATCCTGTTGATGTCGGCCTCGCTCAATCCGCCCGAAGCCTGGATGCGGATCTGCTGCTCCTTGTTGGTCGCCTTGTCCTTGGCGGTGACGTTGACGATACCGTTGGCGTCGATGTCGAAGGTCACCTCGATCTGCGGTACGCCGCGCGGCGCCGGCGGAATGCCGACGAGGTCGAACTGGCCGAGCGCCTTGTTGTCGGCGGCCATTTCCCGCTCGCCCTGGAAGACACGGATCGTCACGGCGGTCTGATTGTCCTCGGCCGTCGAGAAGACCTGGCTCTTCTTGGTCGGGATCGTGGTGTTGCGCTCGATGAGGCGGGTGAACACGCCGCCCAGCGTCTCGATCCCGAGTGAGAGCGGGGTCACGTCCAGCAGCAGCACGTCCTTCACGTCGCCCTGCAGAACGCCCGCCTGGATCGCGGCGCCGATGGCGACTACCTCATCCGGGTTGACCCCTTTATGAGGCTCCTTGCCGAAGAACTGCTTGACGACTTCCTGCACCTTCGGCATCCGGGTCATGCCGCCGACGAGAACCACCTCGTCGACCTGGCCTGCGGAGAGCCCCGCGTCTTTCAGCGCCTTGCGGCAGGGTTCGACCGTGCGCTGGATGAGGTCGTCGACCAGCGCCTCGAACTTGGCGCGCGTGAGCTTCAGCGCGAGGTGCTTGGGGCCGCTCGCGTCGGCGGTGATGTAGGGCAGGTTGATCTCGGTCTGGGTGGCCGAGGAGAGCTCGATCTTCGCCTTTTCCGCCGCCTCCTTCAGGCGCTGGAGCGCGAGCTTGTCCTTGGTCAGGTCGATGCCCTGCTCCTTCTTGAACTCGCCCGAGAGATATTCGACGAGCCGCATGTCGAAATCCTCGCCGCCGAGGAACGTGTCGCCGTTGGTCGACTTCACTTCGAACACGCCGTCGCCGATCTCGAGGATCGAGATGTCGAAGGTGCCGCCGCCGAGGTCATAGACCGCGATCGTGCCGGACTTCTTCTTGTCGAGGCCGTAGGCGAGCGCCGCCGCGGTCGGCTCGTTGATGATGCGCAGCACCTCGAGGCCAGCGATGCGGCCGGCGTCCTTGGTCGCCTGACGCTGGGCGTCGTTGAAATAGGCGGGCACCGTGATGACGGCCTGAGTGACCGGGCCGCCGAGATGGGCCTCGGCCGTCTCCTTCATCTTCTGGAGGATGAAGGCGGAAATCTGCGAGGGAGAATATTGCTTGCCGTCGGCGGTGACCCAGGCGTCGCCGTTGGCGGCGCGGATGATCTTGTACGGGACGAGACCCATGTCCTTCTTGGTCATGGGGTCTTCGAACGAGCGGCCGATGAGGCGCTTGATGGCGAAGAAGGTCCGCTCGGGATTGGTCACCGCCTGACGCTTGGCGGGCTGACCGACCAGACGCTCGCCGTCGTCGGTGAACGCGACGATCGAGGGCGTCGTACGGGCGCCTTCCGAATTCTCGATGACCTTGGGGGTCGCGCCTTCCATGACGGCGACGCACGAGTTGGTCGTGCCGAGGTCGATGCCGATAACTTTCGCCATATTGTTTTCCCCTGCTCCTTTCGCGGGATCGCCCGGCCCCGAGGCGGCCGGACCTTGAGAAAGACTTCCATCGGCCCGAAGCGGCCGGCGACGTCTCTTCTGATCCCCTTGGTTCAAAGTGAATTCGCGGAGGCTCCGCCGCATAGTCCGCGCCGGACCCGCCAGTCGCGGCGTATATAGGTTCCGCCCTTTCGGGGCGCAAGGCGCGGAAACGGCGGATTTTTCGCCCTCAGCGCGCGGATGCGCCGCACCGAACATACGCCTTTCCCTTTCTTCTCCGGCCTTCTAGACTCTCCCGATGATCTGCTCGATGAACTGGCGCCTCGCCCTTCTGGTCTGCGGTTTGGCCCTCGCTGCGACCTCCGCCCCGGCTCAGATCGTCCTGCCCGGCGCCGCTCCGGCCGCGCCGGCCGGGGCGCCGGGGGCGGCGCCGAAGCCGAAGAAAGCGGGCGGCGCCGCGGCCAAGGCCGCCAAGACCCCCCAGACCGCGCTTCCGGCTGCGCCCGGCGTCGCGACGATCGATGGGCGACCGCTCCTGCGCAACGGCGGGGCGGGGCTCCTCCAGGTCTCCGGCAACGGCAGGACGCTGCAGGTCGACAAGCTGCGTCTTCCCGGCGAGAGCGTCTCCGATCCCTCGCAGCGCTGCATCGTCGATATCGTCGGCGAAAAGCCCATCGAGGCGACGAGCGAGGGGCGACCCGACGGGCTTGAGCGCTACGAGGTCGACGTGCCGGCCTGTCCCTTCGCCTTCGACGTTCTCGACGGCGCGGTCCTCGTCCCGTCGCAGATCACCGCCTGCGTCTTCAAGGCCGCCGACTGCCAGACGAGCCCGGGCGGCTTATGGGGGCCTGACGGCGACGAACTCGAAAAGGACGCCGCCGCGATCGGGAAGCAGCGCACGGCGGCCGAAAACGCGATGGCCAAGGCCTTGCACGCACTCGAAAAGCGCGCCGACGACAACCCCGATGCGGCGAACTTGCTCCGGGACCAGAGCGGGTTTCCCGGCGCGCGCGACGACGCCTGCCGCGACTATGTGAAGGAGACCGCCTACGGCTATTGCGCCGCGAGCCTCACCGAGGCGCGGGCGGCGCTTCTCGAGGCCCGGCTCGCAGCGCTCGCTCCGGCGTCCGCCGCCAAGGCGGAGAAAAAGAAGACAGCCAAGAAGAAGCCGAAGCCGGACGCCGCAGCGGCCCAATAATGCTTTTCAAGGATTGAAGTCCGATGCCAGATCCCACGGCGAACGCGAATGCGCGTCCCCACAGCGCCTCACCGCAGACGCGCGCGCTCAAGGCGAAGGCCGCGGAGGAAGCGCGAAGGTTCTTCGTTCTCTTCCTCTATCTATGGGTGCTGTTCGGAGTCTTCGTTCTGAACCAGGGCATCGTTTTGCGCGAGCAGGGGATCGGCTTCACCGCGCAGGGCTTTGCTCTCGTCAATGCGCTCGTGCTCGCAAAAGTGATGCTGCTGTTCGAGCACTTCGATCCCGGCCGCTGGCTGCGCCGCCGGCCGCTCATCTATCCGATCCTCTATGAGGCCTTTTTGCTGACGATCCTGTTCATCGCGGTTCACGTCCTCGAAAAGGTGATCGAGGGCCTGATCCACGGCAAGGCGGTCACGACGAGCCTGCCCGGCATCGGCGGCGGTGGCCTGGCGGGGCTCCTGAGCGCGGCGGTGATCATGTTCGTCGCGCTCGTACCGTTCTTCGGCTTCCGCAACCTCAGCCTCGTGCTCGGCGCGGACAGGCTGAAATCGCTGCTGTTCAGTTCCTCCTCTGAAACGACCGGATCGGGCCCGGTCTCACGCGAAGGTTGAGCCGCCCAGGGCGCGACGCGTCTTTGTTTTGCGGTCGCTCTCGTCTAGCCTCCCGCGCGCAAAGCGTTCGACCCGGCCGGAAACAGCGGCGACCCGTCATTCCTACGTGGGGTAAGAGGCATGTGGCAGGAATTCAAAGAGTTCGCGATGAGGGGCAGCGCGCTCGATCTCGCGGTCGGCGTGATCATCGGCGCGGCGTTCGGCAAGATCATCAGCGGGCTGGTCGACGACATCATCATGCCGATCATCGGCATCGCCGGCAAAGCGGACTTCTCCAACTATTTCATTCCCCTGTCGAGCGCGGTGACCGCCACCAATCTCGCTGACGCGAGGAAGCAGGGCGGCGTCTTCGCCTACGGCGACTTCATCACCATCGTGATCAACTTTCTAATCGTCGCGGTCGCGCTGTTCGCCGCCATCAAGGCGATCAACACCTTTATGCGGACACCGAAGGCCGCCCCGGCCGAGCCCCCTCCGCCGAGCCCGGAGGTGGTCCTCCTCACCCAGATCCGCGACCAGCTCGCCGAGCGCTGAAGGCTCACGGGCCCGCGCGAGTCTCCTGACGGGACCCGACCCGCGAAACTTCCGCTGGGCGCGTATCTCGCGCGCAGCCTCACATTCTCTCCTTGAGCCCGCTCCGTATCAGCCACCAGTTCACGGGATAGGACGTCATGAAACCGACCATCATGGCGATCTGCATCATGAACCAGAACTCTACGGTGTCGATCTCGAGGCTGACGCAGAACGCCTCCCGAAAGATGAGGAAATGGTGGCGCTTCCGATACCGGCGTGCGGCTGATTTGACGACCGGCCTTTCGGCCTCCTTGCCTTCGGCGTTGCAGCGTGGTCGCGAGCTTCCGGGCGTCAACCGGGGCGCCCATATCCATCATCATATGGCGCATGAGCATAGCGCTAGGTGCGCTCGAACCGACAGGGGAAGGCGCCCGCGCCCGACGTCTGGGGCGCGGGCCCCGCATTCCAAGCGTAGCCTAGCGCGGCGGTCCTCGGGACCCGCCCGATGCAATTAACATACGGCCGGCGTCCCGCGCCTTTATCGCGTGTTGGAGCTCCCCGTGCTCGAACCGCCCATGCCGCCGCCGCCCATGCCGCCGCCGCCCATGCCGCCGCCGCCCATGCCGCCGCCGCCCATGCCGCCGCCGCCCATGCCGCCGCCGCCCATGCCGCCGCCTGCGCCGCCGCCTGGCCCGCCGCCGCCTGGCCCGCCGCCGCCTGCGCCGCCTCCGCCTCCGCCGCCGCCGCCGCCGCCCGCCCCCATCGCGTGCGCCGGATGGATGCTCAGAATTCCGGTCGTCAGAATGGGCGCTAGGCCGACCGCCGCGGCGACAGCGAACGCCAAGGCG
Source organism: uncultured Alphaproteobacteria bacterium (assembly GCA_963805295.1). Taxonomy (GTDB): domain Bacteria; phylum Pseudomonadota; class Alphaproteobacteria; order Rhizobiales; family Beijerinckiaceae; genus Roseiarcus. Next base: position 181,934 of record CAWDTW010000081.1, read on the forward strand.
CGGTCCCTCGCGCATCGATGCGCGGCGTTCTTTCGAGATGTCATCATAGCAACCTCCAACTGTTGGGCCCTTGTAAAGACGATAGTCCTCCGCCTCGAAGAATAGCTTCTCGGCGCGATTGCCGCGCTGATGTCACGTGATGCCGCAGGCCGCGCGCGGCGATCCGGGCCATGCGGCTCATAGAACGCCATCGTCTCCGTGACTGTAGAAGACGAGAGCCGACGCCGCGCCGGCCCCCAAGCGAGGGCGCAGCGCGACGCGACGCGCGCATCTTGGTGACGATGACCGACGACGCCGCCGTCGGTCATCGTCGCTCCGTCACATCTTGTCCATCATGCCCATCATGCCCATCATGCCCATTGGCCCCATCGGCCCCATCGGCCCCCAAGACATCTGGTCGGCGGTCTTCTTCTGGTCTTCGCTCAAGGCGGCGTAGAGCGGCTTGAGAGCCTTGTCCATCGCCCGCAAGGAGTCGAGCCGCGCCGCCATGAACTGCTCGCGCCGGTCCAGGCGATCGGGCAGGCCGAGGCCCGCCGCGCCCTTGGGATTCATCATTGTCGTGCAACGGGCGAGCATGTCTTTCGCGTTGTCTCGGGCCGCCGCCGCATAGGCCTGCCACAGCGGTTCCTGAGCCTCAGTGATCTTCAACTCGGCCTTGAGATAGGCGAGCCGTCCGTCCACGTGGCCGGCCATTGCGGCGCACATCGCCGGGCCCATGCCCTCAGACATCATGCCCGGGCCCATGCCGCCCTGAGACATCATGCCCGGGCCCATCCCGCCCTGAGACATCATGCCGGGCCCCTCGCCGCCCTGAGACATCATGCCGGGGCCCATATGGCTTTGGTTCGATTGCGCGGGGGCCATGTTCGTCTGGGCCAAGCCGACGGCGGACCCGACAGACAGGGCCGCTGCGAGAGCGAAAGCGGGAATGGCGAAACGATTGATCTTTGACATCACGATGTTCCTTTGGTTTGAGCGTCTTCGCGCCGGCGAAGAGGCCGGACGACGAACGACGAGATGCTAACGGGTTGAGATTCGAGGGCGCCTCACAGCGCGTTTCGCGCCTGAGAAGCGAAAGCCGACGCCGACGACCGACGTCCGCGGCGCAGCTGCGCCCTCTCGCAAACGCCGGCCATTAACGGCCGATGACTCAGATTGGGCGCGGCGGTCGCTCGTCGGGCGATCGGGACACGCCCGACATGGCCGTTGTTGCGCATGGCATCAACCGGTCGCTCGAAAGGGACGGCGCGACGAGGCCCGTCGATGCGGGAACGATGAAGCCGCCCGAGCAGTTCGGGCATTGACCGCAACAGCTGTGGCAGTCGCCGCATTGGTCGCCGTCCGGGTCGCCCGTGGCGCAATTCTCGGCTCCGCAGGCGAAAATCGCTTCGGCGGCGACAAGCGCGTGATCGAACTCGCGAACCGCCGCGATCCTCAGGCTTGATTGAGCGGGCAACCAAGCCGGGCGCGCGCCGGAAGCGGAGGCCAGCTCTCCGTTGAGAGCAAACGCGACCAGCAGGACCACCCCCGCCGCCACGAGCCGCAACAGAATGCTTACATCCGCGCGTCCCACAAGTCGTCCTCCCACACACTTTAATATTTGAATGTTTGCCACGGGCCTTGATCCAGATCAAGGGTGACGACGTGCGCGCCCCGCGGGGTCGATCCTGGCGAATCCGAGCGCCGTCCGGCTGCAAGGGCGCGGCGGAGCAAGCCCATGCGCTATCCGCGCCCATTGGCGCCGCTCCTCGTCTTCCGTCACGCCGCGTTGCGCGCCCCATCGCTGTGATCTCTCACAGCCGCACCCAGCGCAGCCTCAGCGCATTGCTGATGACGCTGACCGACGACAGCGACATCGCCGCCGCGGCGATGATCGGCGACAACAGGAGGCCGAAGGCGGGATACAGCACGCCGGCGGCGACCGGCACGCCGATCCCGTTATAGATGAAGGCGAAGAAGAGATTCTGGCGGATGTTGCGCATTGTCGCAGCTGACAGCCGGCGCGCGCGGACGAGCCCCTGAAGATCGCCTCTCAGCAGCGTAACGCCGGCGCTTTCGATCGCCACGTCCGTCCCGGTTCCCATCGCGACGCCGACGTCGGCCGCCGCGAGCGCCGGCGCGTCGTTGACGCCGTCGCCCGCCATCGCGACCACCCGCCCTTCGCGCTTCAATCGCGCGACCGCGTCCGCCTTGTGATCGGGCAAGACTTCGGCTTCGACGTCCTTGATGCCGAGCTTCGCCGCCACAGCCTCGGCGGTGGTGCGGTCGTCGCCGGTCAGCATCACCACGAGGATTCCTTCGGCGACGAGGTCGCGCACGGCGCCGGGCGTCGTCGCTTTGATCGGATCGGCGATCCCGAGGATTCCGGCCGGTTTGCCGTCGACGGCGACAAAAACCGCGGTCGCGCCTTCGCGGCGCAGGGCGTCGGCCTCGGCAGCGAGCGCGCTCGCGTCGATCCCGATCTCGCCGAGAAAGTGGGCGCTGCCAATCGCGACCGCGCGCCCCTCGACTTTGCCGACCACGCCCTTGCCGGCGGGCGCGTCGAAATCCGTGGGGTCGACGAGCGCGAGCCCCTTCTCGCCGGCGGCGGCGACGACGGCCGAGGCCAGCGGATGCTCGCTCGAACGCTCCAGGCTCGCCGCGAGCCGCAGCAGCGCGTCCGCATCGAAGCCCCGCGCGGGGCGAACCGCGGTGACGCGCGGCTTGCCTTCGGTCAGCGTGCCGGTCTTGTCGACGACCAGCGTGTCGACCTTCTCGAACCGCTCCAGCGCCTCGGCGTTCTTGATCAGCACGCCCGACTGCGCGCCGCGCCCGACGCCGACCATGATCGACATCGGCGTCGCGAGCCCCAGCGCGCAGGGGCAGGCGATGATCAGCACCGAGACGGCGGCGACGAGGCCGAAGCTGAAGCGCGGCTCCGGCCCGAACGTCGACCAGGCAACGAAGGCGAGCGCGGCGACCGCGATGACGAGCGGCACGAACCAGCCCGACACCTGATCGGCGAGGCGCTGGATCGGCGCGCGGCTGCGCTGGGCTTCGGCCACCATCTGGACGATCTGCGCCAGCACCGTGTCGCGCCCGACCCGATCGGCGCGCATCACGAAACTTCCGCTCTGGTTCGCCGTGCCGCCGATAACGCGCTCGCCGACAGTCTTGGCGACCGGCATCGACTCGCCGGTGACCATCGACTCGTCGATGGCGCTGCGTCCCTCGACGATCTCGCCGTCGATCGGGACTTTGTCGCCGGGCCGCACGCGCAGGCGGTCGCCGACCGCGACGGCTTCCAGCGGGATATCCTCGTCGGTCCCGTCGGCCCGGATGCGGCGGGCGGTCTTCGGCGCAAGGTCGAGAAGCGCCCGGATCGCCCCGCCGGTCCGCTCGCGGGCGCGCAGCTCCAGCACCTGGCCGAGCAGTACAAGCACGGTTATGACCGCCCCCGCCTCGAAATAGACCGGGACCGCACCGTCCGCGCCGCGGAACGCGGGCGGAAAGACGCCGGGAGCGAATGTGGCGATCACGCTGTAGACCCAGGCGACGCCGGTCCCCATCGCGATGAGGGTGAACATGTTGAGGTTGCGCGTGCGGATGGAGGCCCACCCGCGTTCGAAGAACGGCCAGCCGGCCCAGAGGACGACCGGCGTCGCCAGCGCGAACTGAATCCAGTTCGACGTTTGCGGGCCGACGAGGGCATGGACGCCGGGCAAATGGCCGGCCATTTCCAGGGCTACGACGGGGACGGCGAGCGCAAGTCCGATCCAGAACCGCCGCGTCATGTCGACGAGCTCGGGGCTCGGTCCCGTTTCGAGGGTGGGCGTCTCGGGCTCGAGCGCCATGCCGCAGATCGGACACGACCCCGGTTCCGTCTGGCGAATTTGCGGGTGCATCGGACAGGTGTAGACGACGCCTGGCGCCGCTTCCGCAGGCTTCGCCGGTTGCGGCGCGAGATATTTCACCGGGTCGGCGACGAACTTTTCCCGGCAGCGCGCGCTGCAAAAGTAATAGGCGGCGCCAGCGTGATCGGCCTTGTGTTTGGCCGTGGCGGGATCGACGCTCATGCCGCAGACGGGGTCCTTGGCCGCCGCAACGGGCGTAGTCGCGCCGTGGTTGTGGCCGCCGCCGGCGTGCGAATGCGCGACGCGTCCGGAAGCCGGTGCGGCGCCCTGCGGGTCGGCGGCGACGAAACGCGCCGGCTCGGCGAGGAACTTCTCGCGGCAGCCGCCGCAGCAGAAATAATACGTACGGCCTTCGTATTCGGCGCTTGCCGTTGCGGTCGCCGGATCGACGGTCATGCCGCAGACCGGGTCGCGCGCATGGCCCTCGGGCGGCGGAGGTTCGAAAACGTTCATCGCCTGGCGGCGCGCGCTGTACGAATGCAGGTCGTGGGACGGCATGGTTCGGCTCCGGATGAGTTCTCATTCGCTTGCGCGCACCTTGATGGATGAGAAGGCGGCTTGACCACCCCCTTTTCAGGAGAGAGCTGAGGTTTCGCTATTGATACCCAGCGCGCACCTTGCTAGACCTTCCCATCATGGGAAGGTCAACGGTAAGATTGTCGCAGGGAAGGTCAGAGGAGGGCCCATGAACATCGGCGCGGCGGCTTCGGCGAGCGGGGTCACCGCCAAAATGATCCGCCACTACGAGGCGATCGGGCTCCTGCGCCCGGCGCTGCGGCGCGCGAACGATTATCGCGACTACGGCGAGCGCGAGGTTCACGAGCTCAAGATTCATCCGGCGGGCGCGCCGGCTCGGCTTTTCGACCGGGGAGATCGGCGCCCTTCTGGCGCTGTGGCGCGACCGGAGCCGGCCGAGCCGGGAGGTCAGGCGGATCGCCGAGGCGCATGTCGGCGAACTCGAGGCGCGCATCGCCGAGATGCAGGCGATGGCCAAGACGCTCAGCCAGCTCGTGCACAAGTGCCACGGCGACGACCGGCCGGACTGCCCGATCCTCGACGATCTGGCGCTGGGCGAGGACGGCGCCCCTCGCGCTGAGGCGCCGCGCGAAGCGGCGGGTCGCGAAGCGGGCTGGGTCTAGGGGGCAAAATCTGTCGCTTGTCTCCCGCGTCGATTGGACGGGGTCGAGCCTTTGCAGTCGCGAGTGACCTCGTTCCCCCCAGAGCCGACCTTGAAGCTTGCGTGTTGAACGTCCCTTCGCACGCAATTTAGCGAAATCGAGCGGCGCAAGCCTATATTGGATCTGGCGTTCGATTCGTATCCGACAAGTTATTCCAGGAACAAGGCTTGGCGCTGGAATGAGCTATGATTTTTCCAACCTTGCGCCTGCGGATTTCGAGGACCTCGTTCGGGATCTTGTGGGACGCGAACTCGGCATTCGGTTTGAGGCATTCGGCCCCGGCCCCGACGGCGGCATGGACGGCCGCCATGCCAAGGGCCGTTCAGCCTCACGAATCCCCTCATTTTGAAGGACTCGAAAACGCCTGAATTTTTGATTCTCGCGCATGACGATGTGGCGAATCGTGCGGGCAGGCGGGGATGCGCAAGTCGATCGATCGGATGGAATTGGTTCATGATTTTCTGAAGCGCGCGTTTGCGGGGAGTTTGCACGCCAAGCGGATTCTTTCGCTGGCCAATGGGACGTTGGGGGTTCTGACGGGGGCGTCGTTGGCCGTTTCGGTCATCGGGCACGCGCTGGCGCAAGCACGCGGTCTGATGGACAGACACGCGATCAAACAGGTCGATCGCCTGTTGAGCAACGCCGGGGTCGTCGTATGGGACCTGTTCGCGCCATGGGCGCGCGAGGCCGTGGGCCAGCGCAAGGCGATCGTCGTGGCGATGGATTGGACCGATTTCGACGCCGACAATCAGGCCACGCTCGCTTTGAACCTCATCACGCGCCACGGCCGGGCGACGCCGCTCCTGTGGCTGACGGTCGACAAGGACGAACTGAAGGACCGGCGCAACGACTTCGAAGACCTCTGCCTGACGCGTTTGAAGGCGATCCTGCCCGAGGGCGTGGCGGTGACGATCCTGGCCGATCGCGGCTTCGGCGACGTCAAACTGTTCGAATTCCTCGAAAGCCTCGGCTTCGGTTACGTCATCCGCTTTCGCGGCAACGTTCATGTGACCGCGGCGGACGGTGAGACGCGCCTGGCCGCCGACTGGGTCGGCAAGAAAGGGAGCGCGCGCCTTCTGCGCGGCGCCGAACTGACCGCCGCGCGCCACAAGGTCGGCGCGGCGGTCTGCGTCCACGCCAAGGGGATGAAGGAGGCTTGGCATCTGGCCGCCAGCGATGCGACCGCGAGCGCCTCCCAGATCGTCAACCTCTACGCCAAACGATGGACGATCGAGCCGGGGTTCCGCGACACCAAGGATTTGCGTTTCGGCATGGGCCTGAGCGTCCTGCGCATCGGCGATCCGCAACGGCGCGACCGTCTGCTGCTGCTCAACGCCTTGGCGATCCTCCTCCTGACCCTGCTCGGCGCGGCCGGCGAAAGCCTCGGCATGGACCGATCGCTCAGAACCAGCACGATCAAACGCCGCGTCCATTCGCTGTTCCGCCAGGGCTGCCTGCTCTACGATCTCATTCCCAACATGCCCGAGCGACGCTTAAGGCCGCTCGTTGAAAAATACGAAGAACTCCTAAATCAAAACAACGTCTTCACACAAACCTTCGGCCCCGCCTGAATGAGGGGATGCGTGAGCCGTTCAGCCATCATTCTCCAAGCGAAGCATTATGCCGGCTCGCCGTTCAAAACACTGCTGTCCCAGATGAAGCGAGAACGGTCGTCCATCGACCGTATCGCGCCGGCCCGCTACCTGCTGGCGACGTCCCGGCCACTGACTCCCGCGAACAAGAACAGCCTGGAAAAAGCGATTGGCCCAGCGTTGCGAGCTCAGGACGACATGTTCTCCGCCGACGATCTGAATGGCCTGCTGCGCAAGTACTCCGACATCGAAAAAGCCCACATAAAACTCTGGCTTTCAAGTGCAGCTATTCTCGAAAGGATCACCCGCGCGGCGGCCCATGCCTATGCCATCATCACCAAAGACGATATTGCGGCCAAGGTTCGTGTCTACGCCCAGAATCCAAGTTTCAAGTCGGCGCGCGATACATTGGAATCTGAGCACGTTCTGATAATCTCAGGGCCTCCCGGCGTTGGCAAGACTACGCTTGCGGAAATGTTGTCATACGCCTATGTCGGCGAGGGCTGGAAGCTCATACCAATTCGTAGTCTCGACGACGGGTTTGCCGCCATAGTCAACTCGGACAAGCAGATATTCTTGTTCGACGATTTTCTTCGGAAGGTCGCGCTCGATAAGAACGCTCTCGCCTCGAAAGATTCCGATCTCACTCGCTTCATGAAGCGTGTAAGGCATTCGCCCAATGCGCGGTTCATACTGACGACTTGAGCCTACAACTTCGAGGAAGCGCGACGCGTCTCGGAACACCTTGCCGACGAGCGGCTCGACATTATCAAGTACGTTCTCGACGTCGGTGTTTATACGCGCCGCATAAGGGCGCGCATTCTCTACAACCACCTGCTCGTCGCCGGGACCTCGACTGCGCATATCCGGGCCCTGATCGAAAGTGGCAAAATCGCCAAGATTGTCGATCACGCCAATTACAACCCGCGCGTCATCGAATGGATGACGGATACGCTGCATGTCAGCGCCATTGCACCGGAACAGTATGCCGATGCGTTCGTAAGCGCCCTCGCAAACCCAAAAAAGCTGTGGGACACGGCCTTCCGCACTCATATCCCGGAAAAATGCCGGCACCTGCTCTATGCACTCTTCTTCGGCTCGCAGTACGGAGAGGATATCGCCGACCTCCGACTGGCTTACCAGTCGCTTCATCCGCACTTGTGCGCGAAGTACGGACAGTCCCACGACCCAAAGGACTTCGAGGAATCGGTCCATATCCTAGCCCGCATTATGCAGCGCCGTGACGTTTTCGGCGGCGCGTTCTGGTGATTTTTCGGAACCGCGCTTGCTCGCGGACGCGCGGCATCGTCTCCGGCTTTGGGCCTGAAACGGGTGGAGGGGTTTGCGGGTTGAAGGGATGGGTTTGACGTTCGGGGACGTTCACGCCCCGTGTTTCAAGTGACGAGGCGCGGGATGCGCTGGAGGGCGAAACGCAGGATTTCCTGGCCGGGGCATGACGTCGGCAGATGGACGCGGATCATGGTTTTCATCTCGACGACGCGGGCGGCGATCTTGACGAGGCGCAGGCGCAACGTGTCGAATTGGGCAACGCGCCACATCGAACGCCTGGGCATCGATGCGCGCAGCCCCCACATCAGCCAGTAGGCGCCGGCGTGCAGGAAAAGCCGAAACTGATTGGCGGTCGCCTTGGTGCATGAGGTGCGATCCGACGCCAGATGCGTCTTCCAGGATTTGATGTGGTTTTCGGCCTGGCCGCGCCGGCAATAGACGTCTTCGTAGAGCACGCGAGCGTTGCGCTTGTTCAGATTGGTGACGACGAAGCGCGTGTCTGATCCTTCCGCGCCCGCTTCGACCCGGGCGATGATCCGCTCGACCCGGCTCCAGCTTTGCGCGCCGTCGAAGAACTCTTTGAAACGACGAAGCTTGCCGTCTCTGGGCGCGGCTTCGAACCGTGCCTTTACACTGGCTTCGAGACTTTCGACATGCCGGCGCAACGTCGTAGTCGGCGCGACGCCGAGGATGTAATCGAGGCCGCTCGCCCGACACCAGTCGAGAACCTCGGGGCCGCAGTAGTGGCTGTCGGCGCGCAGCAGGATCTCAGTGTTGGGCCAATGGGCTCGGATCGCGCGCAACAGCCGGCGGAGGAAGGGTTTGATCTCCTTGCCGCTCGGCCGCTTGGCGGGACGAAGCACGGCAGTGACGAAGCGGCCCTCGCCGTCGAACACGACGATGGGCTGAAAGCCGTATTCGTCGTAATGCGCGTTGAACAACCGCAACTGCTGCCCGCCATGGACCGCGTCGAACGTGTCGTCGATGTCGAGGGTGATCCGTTTGGGAACCTTGTGAAAGGACTCGCAATAGAGATCGACCATCGCGCGACCCATCCGCAACAGGGCGCGAACCTCCGGCAGATTTTCCAACCGCGAGATCGTCGACTGCGAGCACAGTTCGCGATCCGACGGCGTCAGATCGAGCGCCATCTTGAACATCGGATCGCTCCGCAGGCAATTGGCGTCGTTGCCGTCCTCATAGCCCGCCGCGATCATCAGCAGCCGAAAGCGGATGATGTCGGCAAGGCTGTGGGTGATCTGATCGGGCGCGCGCCGGTCCACCATGCAGGCGGCGAGCCGATCGGCGACGCGAAGGCGCTGGTCGACCTCGCCCAACGCCAGAACGCCGCCATCCGACGACAGCAAGCCGCCGTCAAACTTGACCTCGACGCGCTTGCCCGAAACAGGTGACAACCCAGGCAACGGCAACATAGGATCGTTCATGGCAGGTGCGGCCTCGCTGAAATCGCGCGAATCGGCTTAGACAACCAAATTATACACGAAATCAGCTATTTACGCCACACCCGCCAACCCGCAATGCATAATCCGGGCTAGAAGGCGGGTTCATCACGATCAGCAACGGTTCCGCCTCTTTCGTCAACCCATCCTTCCGCGATTATCTGACCGACTATCTCGACGACCTCGAACAGCTGAAAAATTTCGCCTACGCTTCGCGCCAGGCCGACTGGGCGCGGCAGCTTTGGTCGCACGGGAAGAAGATCGCCGGTGAAGGCGCGCTTTCGGGTTTCGCCCGAGCTTTTGAGTCCGTCGCCAGGGAATTCATCCGTATCCCAACATGGAGGAAATCGACGCAGTTTCAAAATGCATATAGCGCTGCTGACCTTGCGAACGCGGACCGGATCGACCTCCTTATCCAATGGTGGGAAGCAACGGGCGATGAGGTGTTCGCTCGGCTCGCGACCGACCTCACCATCAAGCCCGTCGGCGGTTTTGATTCCTGGCGGGACGGGACCGATCTGATCGAGCTGATCGTAAACTTCAGGAACGGCTACTACAACGAGTTTCCATTTGAGCGAGATATACTCAATGCGCTTGAAGATGGCGTGATCACCATGCTGGACAACGGGGTGGGCTCCGACGATCTCGAGCGAATTTCAGACGCCATCATCCACTCCGAAGAGACACTCGGCCCCGACATCGCTGGGGCTGTAAGAGAGGCCGTTCGGCGGGAATTCGACGAGATCGACCAGACAGTGGCAAATATAGATTCTGAGTCAGCTCTAGAAGAACAAAAGACCACGCTGGAAAAGCTGGCACTCAGAGCTCATATTACCGACGCGGCACTCGCGTCGGCCATAGACACCGTCAACACACGTATCTTGGCTCTCGGCGAAGTGGTAGAGGAGGCGGATGCACCCTCATTCTCGGGCGCGATAACGAAAGAGACCGACGAGTTCGACGACAGAGCGCTGATGAACCTCTTTGTGCCGCTGCTCAATTCACTGTGTGGCGCTGCCGTCATTTACGACGGGCAGAGGATTTTGCCGACCTGAAAAGCTATCAATATACTTATATTTTTGCCTGCGAGTACTTGCGTCTCCCTGACCCTACGATGGGTTGGCCCTACAGTGAGAAACAGCGGACGTATGGGTCGCTTTCGGGGAGGTCGGCTTGTGACGCATCGTTGTCGAAGGCTTGGGACCTCTGGATCGTCGCCGACGAGATTTACGGCCGCATGACCTATGACGGCGCCCGTGCGCCCTCGTTCCACGACGTGATGGCGCCGGACGACAAGGTCCTGTTCGTCCAGACGCTTTCGAAAAACTGGGCGATGACCGGCTTTCGCGTCGGCTGGCTCGAGGCGCCGCCGGCGCTGGGCGCCGCGATCGAGAACCTCGTCCAGTTCACCTCTTCCGGCGTGCCGGTCTTCACTCAGCGCGCGGCGATCGCGGCGCTCGCCGAGGGCGAGGCGTTTCTCGCCGGCCAGATCGAGCGCTGCCGCCGCTCGCGCGACATTCTGTGCGAAGGGCTTTCGGCGACGGGCCGGGTCAAGTTCTTCGAACCCGAAGCGGCGTTCTATTTGTTTCCTGATTACGCGGCAACGTCAGCCAGTTTTAGCAAGCGGTAAGGCATCGGGGCGGTCCTCAGCGCAACGAATGCGAGGCGGGGGATCATGGTCCCGAGATCGTATCGGCGATTGAATCGATATTCGAACTCCGCGAGATATCGAGGGACGTGCTTTTCTCGCACGGCTCGGTAGGTCCCCACGAGGGCGGCTTTGATATTGCCCAACGCGGTATTGACCCATTTGAAAGCAGGGGTGCGAGCCGCTTGCTTGCCGCTTCCGGTCTTTATTGAGGTGTGCAGGCATCCGGCCTGGGTGACAGCGGCGAAGCATGCCAGACCGTCGGAGACGATATTGGAGCCGGGGTTGAGGGCGGTGCTTGCGAGCTTTCGGATCGCAAAGCTGCTGAAGGCTTTGACGGGCCGAAGGATGATTTGATCTGGCTTGCCATCGTCCGTTGTTGCGATCGCAGCGACGAACGGCGTCTTGCCTGTTGCGCCTCGCCCGCGGCGGCCGGACCGGGCGCCGCCGATATAGGCGTCGTCCATCTGGACGTTGCCTTTCAAGCGTTTGCTCGCGTTACGCTCCAGCATGACTTGAGCGAGCTTGTGCTTCATCATCCAAGCAGCCGTCTGGGTGACGCCGAGGCGTCGACCGAGTTCGATACTGGAAATGCCCTTCTTTGATTGCGTGACCAGGTAGATCGTCTTGAACCAGATGCGCAGCGGCAGCTTACTCGAAGCGAAGATCGTTCCCGCTTTGACAGAGGGTGCGATCCAAAGTGGTGCAGTCAGGCGGTACGGCGTCGTGATTTTTGCGGGCTGTTGTCGTTGGCGACGGCTGGGCTTTGGGCGAGGGCTTTCCAGTAGGCGTCCCAGTCGCCGTTGATTCGGTTTATCCGCAAGGCGAGCATATGTTCGGCATGCTTGACGCGCCACCAGGCGCCGGGCCGCTTCAGGCGTTGCTGGGCGACGTAGCGATGGGCGCTTTCGATCTCGCCGGAGCCGATCGGCAGTCCTGCGGCCAGGGCCTGGCGATAGTTCAACTGGTCGGCGCGAGCGCCGAGATAACGATGGCAGGTTCGCACGGGCGCGTGCTGGTCGTCGGCTTCGGGAGGCTCGCTATGTCCGACAAGCGCCCGTAGGACGGCGTCGAGACGCCCGCCTTTGAGCGCCTCCTTCTGCGTCTCCATCCATGCGCTGCGCGTGGCCGGGTCGGGCGCGATCGCCGCCGAGGCGGTGCCCAGGTATTCGCAGACGTGATAGAAATCAATCAGGTAGCAACCCTGATCGCCGAACTGCTGCTCGATTTGGCCGACGATCCAGGGCGCGCCGTCGCCGACCGCGTGAACCCGGGAGTTCGCCCCGAAGCCGGCGCGAACCGCGCAGGAAAGCAGCTGGCGCCCGGCCTCTTCGACCCCGCCCTCGATCGAGCCCGCATAAACCGGCGTGCAGTTCCCTTGCGCGTGCGCCAGCGACAGCTTCGCCTCCCGCCACGACAGCGTCTTGCCCTTGCGCTTGTCCTTCTCCTCGCTGCTCGGCTCGACGATCGGAACCATGCCGCCGTCCGTCTCGACGATGATCGGCTTGCGAAGGCCCGGCGCTTCCGGAAATTCCAGATCCCGGCGATGGCTTTCATGCATCGCCTCAGCGTGGGCGAACGTGATCCGCTGGATCGTGCTCTCGCCGATCGCGAAGCCGTAGTGCTCCTCAAGCTTGGCGCGCGCCTGCGCGAAGGGCTGATCGGCGGCGAAGTCGACAATGGCGCGCTGCAGCGGCCGCGAACACCCGAGCGGGCTCACCTTCGCCCCAAGCACGAAAGGACGCACCCGTTGCGTCCCGAACCGATATTGCGGCTCCCGAACCTCTATTTCGCCGAATTTCGTATGCCAGCGCAGTTTTTTTCGCCTTGGCGATGCATCTGCGGGCGTTGGCGAATCTCCCGCTCCGTCGCCTCCACCCGCCGCTCGGCCCAACTGCGCAACGCCTCCCGTCCCAGAAGACGCGTCTCCTCGAACATCCGCTCTTCCGCCGCGTCGGCCTCCTTCAATTCCCCCGCCTCGCCTTCGACCGCCCGCACGATCGACGACACCCGCCGGCGAAGCTCGGGATGCGCTCGCAAAGCCGCAACCAGCGCCCCATCGCTCAATTCCCCGACCGCCATCCCTCGTCTCCCGCCAAATCAATCAAACCGAACCTACCTTGCATCGATTTGAATCGCACCCCTTTGACAGAGGTCTGCTTGCGACACGCGTTACACTGGAATAAACGCCGCGCGCCGCGCGTGACGACGCAGTGATCGGCGCCATTGCACTCAGGACATTCGAACCCGTTCGGCCAGCGCCATTTGACCAGCGCCGCATGACATTGCTCTTCGGTTCCGTAAATCTCGGCGAAACGGGCCTCGCTGAGGCCTTTCTGGAACTGCACCTGATTGCGCGCCATCGGAGAACCCCTGCGAAAACAGCTTGTTCGTTGTTTGTTCTATCCAACATTTAAGGCTGACGCAAGCGCGTAATCAGGATTTGTTTTGCGCGATCGAAGGCTTTCCCGATTCGCGCGCGCTGGCGCTCCGGCTGATCGACGAGGCGGGCGTCGGCGCGGCGCCGGGCTCCGCCTTCGGTCCCGGCGGCGAAGGCCATCTGCGCCTCTGCTTCGCCCGCGATCCGGCCCAGATCGGGGAAGCGACGCGGCGGATGGCGCGCTGGCTCGCGGGGTGACGGGGGTCAGCAGGCAGTAGGCGATAGGCAGTAGGCAGCGCACTATTGCCCACTGCCCACTGCCTAATGCCCTTCGTCCTAAGTCCAACGCCAGCGGCGACGCAGCATACTGGCGGCTCGGCGTTCTTGTCTTTAAATAGTCGCCGAGTGGTCAGGAGATCGTCATGCTTGCTCGCCCGCGCCGCAGCGTCCTCTATATGCCCGGCTCGAACGCGAAGGCGCTCGCCAAGGCGGCGACGCTGCCGGCCGACGCGCTGATCCTCGATCTGGAAGATTCTGTCGCGCCCGACGCCAAGGAGGCGGCGCGCGGGCAGGTCATCGAGGCGGCCAAGGGCGATTTCGGCGGACGGGAGGTCGTCATCCGCGTCAACGGGCCGCATACCCCCTGGGGGCCGACCGACCTCATCGCCGCCGCCGCCGCCGGCGCCGACGCGATCCTGCTGCCCAAGGTCGATGGGCCGGGCGCGATCATGCTCGCCGCCCGCCTCATGCGCGAAAACGCCGCGCCGGAGAAGACCCGGCTTTGGGCGATGATGGAGACGCCAAACGCGATCCTCAACGCCGGCCAAATCGCCGCGGTCGCCGCCAACTCGGCCTCGCGCCTCGCGGTGCTCGTCATGGGCCTCAACGATCTCGCCAAGGAGACGCGCGCGCGCATCACCCCCGGCCGCCCCACCATGACCGCCTGGCTCGCCAACTGCGTCGTCGCCGCGCGCGCCCACGGCGTCGACATCATCGACGGCGTCTATAACGACATCAAGGACCTCGACGGCTTCCGCGCCGAATGCCTGCAGGGCCGCGACATGGGCCTCGACGGCAAGACCCTCATCCACCCGAGCCAAATCGACATCTGCAACGAGGTGTTCGCCCCCACGGCGGCCGAGGTCGAGAACGCCCGCGCCATCATCGACGCCTTCGCCTTGCCGGAAAACGCCGGCAGGGGCGTCATCCAACTCAACGGAAAGATGGTCGAGCTCCTGCACGCCGAGATGGCCCGCCGGACCCTGGCCATCGCGGACGCGATCGACGCGCAGGGAATGGCGACGGCCTGAACCCGCCGCCGCTGACAGAAAAGACATGGTGAAGCTTCAACGGAGCGACGGATGGGCGCGGAGCATCATTCCCTGTTTCAACTAGGGCCGGACGCGGCCCCCTACCGCAAATTGACCGGCGAGGGCGTGCGAGTCGAAAAGGCGCTGGGGCGCGAGGTTCTCGTGGTCGAGCCGGAGGCGCTCCGCCTCCTCGCCGAACAGGCGATGATCGACATCAATCACCTCCTGCGCCCCGGCCATCTCGCCCAGCTCGCGAAAATCCTCGACGACCCGGAGGCGACCGCCAACGACAAGTTCGTCGCTTACGACCTGCTCAAGAACGCCAACATCGCCGCAGGCGGCGTATTGCCGATGTGCCAGGACACCGGCACCGCCATCGTGGTCGCCAAGAAGGGCCGCCGGGTCTGGACCGACGGCGGCGACGAGGCGGCGATTTCGCACGGAATCCGCGAGGCCTACCGGAAGAAGAACCTGCGCTACAGCCAGGTCGCGCCGCTTTCGACCTTCGAGGAGACCAACACCGGCGACAATCTGCCGGCGCAGATCGACATCGCCGTCGAAGGCGAGGACGCATACAAGTTCCTGTTCATGGCCAAGGGCGGCGGCTCGGCCAACAAGACGTTCCTCTATCAGGCGACGCCGTCGATCCTCACCCGCGAGCGGATGATCGCCTTCCTGAGAGAGAAGATCCTGACGCTCGGAACCGCCGCCTGCCCGCCCTATCACCTCGCCATCGTCATCGGGGGCCTGAGCGCCGAACTGACCCTGAAGACCGTCAAGCTGGCGTCGGCCCGCTATCTCGACGCCCTGCCGGCGAGCGGCGCGCCGGACGGACGCGCGTTCCGCGACCTCGCGCTCGAAGCCGAGATCCACAAGCTCACCCAACAGCTCGGCGTCGGGGCGCAGTTCGGCGGCAAATATTTCTGCCACGACGTCAGGGTGATCCGCCTGCCGCGCCATGGCGCTTCGCTGCCGATCGGGCTCGGCGTCTCCTGCTCGGCCGACCGGCAGGCGCTCGGCAAGATCACCCGCGACGGCGTCTTCCTCGAGGAATTGGAGCGCGATCCGGCGCGCTTCCTGCCCGCGGTCGACGAGGCCGCGCTCGGCGGCAAGGTCGTCGCCATAGACCTCCGCCGGCCGATGAAGGAGATCCTGGTGGAACTCGCCAAACATCCGATCCGCACCCGGCTCGCCCTGACCGGGCCGATGATCGTCGCCCGCGACGCGGCGCATGCGAAGATCCGCGAGCGGCTCGAGCGCGGCGAGCCGATGCCGCAATACCTGCAGGACCACCCCGTCTATTACGCCGGGCCCGCCAAGACGCCGGCCGGCATGCCGTCGGGCTCGTTCGGCCCGACGACTGCGGGGCGCATGGATTCCTATGTCGACCCGTTCCAGGCGGCGGGCGGATCGATGGTGATGCTCGCCAAGGGCAACCGCTCGGCGGAGGTGCGCAAGGCCTGCGCCAAGCACGGCGGCTTCTATCTCGGCTCGATCGGCGGCTCCGCGGCGCGCCTCGCCCAGGACTGCATCCGGAAGGTCGAGATGCTCGAATATCCCGAACTCGGCATGGAGGCGGTGTGGCGGATCGAGGTCGAGAACTTCCCCGCCTTCATCGTCGTCGACGACAAGGGCAACGATTTTTTCAAGGAGCTGAACCTCGGATAAGCTTCCGCGGGCGCGACATCATTGAGCGTCATGCCGGGCTTGTCCGGGCCATCCACGCCATCGTGCTGCGAAATGCTCTCTGACGACACCCGCCCGCCACGGCAACGCGGTCCACGCGCGCCTTGGAGCCTCCTAAAGAGGCCATCGCCGTGAAGACAATCGCCCGCGATTAGATAATAAATGCAAGCGTCACTGCAATGCCGCTGCAAGCGCCATCAGCGCGCCGCGAAGACGCGCTCTAATCGCCGAGCGCAACGACAGATTTACGCGAGCGGCGCCTCAACTCCGGAGGAGGCAGCAGATGAACGTTCGTGACGCCGTGGCCTTCCGAAACGCCTCGCTCGAGACGCCAACAGACATCGCATGATCTGTGCGAGGAGCGCCGTGACGTCGCCACCGCAAGTTTGCTCGAGATCTGGATCGACGAGGCTGAGCGACGCGTCCGGTTCCTGTTCGAGGCCACTCGAGTGAGGGGGGAATAAAGCCAGGTTGCAGCAAACCGATTGGGCTGTCGCGATTTAGGAGATTGAGATGGCAAAACTGGTTGCTGATCAATTCGCGGAGACTTTGGCTGCCGCGGGCGTCAAGAGGATCTATGGCATTGTCGGCGATAGCCTCAACGGCATCACCGACTCCCTGCGACGACAAGGCAAAATCGAGTGGGTCCACGTCCGGCACGAGGAGGTCGCTGCCTTCGCGGCCGGCGCCGAGGCCCATCTGACGGGCGAGCTCGCCGTTTGTGCCGGCAGTTGCGGGCCCGGCAATTTGCACCTCATCAACGGCCTGTTCGACTGCCACCGCTCGCGCGTGCCGGTGCTTGCGATTGCGGCGCAGGTCCCGTCGGCCGAGCTCGGCGCCGGATATTTCCAAGAGACCCATCCGGAAACCATGTTCAAGGAGTGCAGTCATTATTGCGAGCTGATTTCCGGGGCCGACCAGATGCCCCGCACTCTGGAGATCGCCATCCGGCAGGCTGTCGGCAGTCGCGGCGTCTCGGTCGTAGTGATCCCTGGCGACGTGGCGCTTCAGCCCGCCTCCGACGCGCCGGCTCCGAAAACAGAGGGCCTCCTGCCCCGCCGTGCGGTCGTCACGCCGCAACGCGCCGATCTCGATCGCCTCGCCGCGCTCCTCAACGGCGACGGCCGCGTAACCATGTTGTGCGGTTCGGGATGCCAGGGCGCACATGATCAGGTTCTCGCATTGGCCGATCGCCTGAAGGCGCCCATCGTGCATGCGCTCCGAGGCAAGGAACATATCGAGTGGGAGAATCCGTTCGACGTCGGAATGACAGGTCTGATCGGCTTCTCATCGGGCTACTACGCGATGCTCGATTGCGACGTGCTGTTGATGCTCGGCACCGACTTCCCGTACCGCCAGTTCTATCCCCGTGGCGCGGGAGTGCGCATTGCGCAAGTGGACATGCGGCCCGAAAACATCGGACGGCGCGCGCCGGTCGATCTCGGCGTCGTCGGCGACGTCCGCGCGACGCTCGATGCGCTGACGCCGCTCATCAACGAGAACCGCTCCCGCAGCCATCTCGACCAGGCGACGCAACACTACCGCAAGGCGCGCAAAGAGCTCGATGCTCTGGCGGTCGGCTCGCCTGGCAAGCGCCTGATCCACCCGCAGCAGATCGCCAAAGCGATCAGCGATCATGCCGCTCCTGACGCCGTCTTCACCTGCGATGTCGGTCTGCCGACGGTGTGGGCCGCGCGCTATCTGACGATGAACGGCAAACGGCGGCTCATCGGGTCATTCTGGCATGGCTCGATGGCCAGTGCGATGGCGCAATCGATTGGCGCGCAGGCGGCGTTTCCGGGGCGCCAGGTGATCTCGCTTTCGGGCGACGGCGGATTCAGCATGCTGATGGGCGATTTTCTCAGCCTTGCGCAGCTCGGCCTGCCGGTGAAGGTCGTGGTGTTCAACAACAGCGCGCTGGGTTTCATTGAGATCGAGCAGATGTCTACTGGCTTTCTCGAGTTCGGCACCAGCTTCAAGAATCCAAACTTTGCCGCCATGGCCGAAGCCTCAGGCGTGCGCGGAATCCGGATCGAGGATCCCGCTGACGTTGACAAGGGTATTGCCGACGCGCTCGCCCATGACGGGCCAGTTCTGATCGACGCCGTGGTGAGCCGAATGGTGCTCCCCGTCCCGCCCGCAATCACGGCCGAGATGGCCAAAGGCTTCACGCTCTACATGGTGAAAGCCGTGTTCGGCGGCCGAGCTGAAGATCTCGTCGATCTGGCGCGAACGAACCTGTGGGCCTGAGCGGGACTGGAGGTCTCCAATGGACGCCACCGCTCTCCTTCTGTCGCGGCTTCAGTTCGCCTTCACCATCTCGTTCCACATCGTCTTCCCGTCATTCACGATCGGCCTGGCGGCGTGGCTGACCATACTTGAGGCTTTGTATCTCGCGACGGGTCGTCCGGCCTATCGGGTGGTGTTCGAATTCTGGTTGAAGATCTTCGGCGTGGCGTTCGGACTTGGCGTGGTGTCGGGGATCGTGATGGCGTTCCAATTCGGCACAAACTGGGACGTGCTGGCGCGAATGTCCGGACCGATTCAAGGGGTGCTGCTTTCCTACGAAACCTTCACGGCCTTTTTCCTCGAGGCCAGTTTTTTTGGGATTCTTGTCTTCGGACGCCCCCGCGTTCCACCGTGGTTCTACTTGTTCTCGACGGCGATGGTGGCGCTGGGCACCACACTTTCGGCGTTCTGGATCATGGCCAACAACAGCTGGATGCAGGCGCCCGTCGGTTATGCGATCGAGAACGGCGAATTCGTCCCCACTGACTGGGCCAAGATCGTCTTCAGTCCGGTTTTGTGGGTGCGCTTCGCGCATATGCTGCTCGCTTCTTACATCACCGGCGCCTTCTGCGTCGCCGCGACCGGCGCCTGGTATCTGCTACGCCCGAAATACCACGCCGAGGCGCGCATCATGCTGCGCATGGGTCTCGGTCTCGCTGCGGCGCTCGTGCCGGTCCAGCTGTTTTTCGGGCACTTAAATGGGGAATATGTGGTCCACCGCCAGCCGTCGAAGATGGCCGCGATCGAGGCGCGCTGGCACGATGAGAAGCCTGCCTCTGAGGTCCTGCTCGCATGGCCGGACGAGCAGAACCAGCGAAACCTCTTCGCGATAACTCTTCCCCCGCCCTTCGGCAGCCTGATCGACTCCGACAGCCTAACCGCTGGAGAGGTCGGAATGGACAGTATCCCGCTGCAGGATCGGCCGCCGATGATCATTCCTTTCTTTGCTTTTCGAATCATGGTTGGATGCGGTCTCGTCATGCTGTTGCTCGCCTGGGTCGGATCTTATCTGAGCGTCAAAGGACACATTGAGCAATATCGTCTACTGCTCTGGGCAATATTTCTAAGCTTCCCACTGCCGTTCATCGCCATATTGACGGGTTGGTTCACCGCCGAGGTCGGCCGTCAGCCCTGGACGGTTTATGGGGTGCTGCGAACCGCAGACTTGGTGACGCCCTTCCTGACGACGCGCGCGGCGACGACCTCGCTCGTTGTTTTTTGCGCGGTCTACACCTTCATTTTTTCCTTCGGCGTTTTCTACATCCACCGGCTATTGCGCGCGGGGCCCGAGGGGAGCCTGGTTCGAACGCCCGCCGCCGCGGTGCCCAACCGTCCGATGTCGGTGGTCGATGAGCCCGTAATGCGAACCCGGCTTCATGTTGGGGAAGGAGAATAGCCGTGGTTATGTTCTGGGTTGGCGTCTTGGCAATTGCCATATTGTTCTACGTCTTGCTCGACGGGTTCGATCTCGGCGTCGGCATTCTCTTTGGCTTCACGACGCAGCGAACAGAGACGGCGCGAGATGCTGGCCGCGGTCGCGCCGTTGTGGGACGGTAACGAGACTTGGCTGGTGGTGGCCGGCGTGGTGCTCTGGGGCGCCTTTCCCATCGTCTATGCCACACTGTTTTCTGCCTTCTATCTCCCGCTTCTCCTTATGCTCGCGGGCTTGATCCTGCGCGGGGCGGCGTTTGAGTTCCGCTACAAGACGGAGCGCCTGCGATGGATCTGGGACTTAAGCTTCGCCGGAGGTTCATTGGTTGCCGCCTTCATGCAAGGCCTGATGGTCGGAGCCCTTGTTGAGGGGCTGCCGATTTCGAACGCCCAATATGCCGGAGGCGAATTCGGCTGGCTTAGTCCGTTCTCGGCCCTTTGCGGCATCGGCCTCTGTCTCGGTTACACCCTGCTCGGCGCTTGCTGGCTGGTGCGCAAATGCGCAGATGAGGTCCGCGACGCGGCCTACCGCCTGATTCCCCTCTGTCGATCGGCCTATTGGTCTTCCTGATTGTGGTCTTCGCCTATGCATTGGTCGAAAATCTCCGGATCATGAGCCGATGGCTCGAACGGCCTTATCTGTTCGTCTTTCCGGCGATTGGGATTGTTGCGGCAATCGTGCTTGCTGCAAGCGTTCGTCAGCGCCGCGACGGGCCGCCCTACTATATGGTCGTACTCATTTTCGCCGCGGCCTTCGGCACTCTCGCAATCTCCTTCTGGCCGTACATGATTCCGTTCACGATCACCGTCGAGGACGCCGCGGCGCCGCATTCGAGTCTGGCCTTCATGTTCTGGGGAGAGGGTCTGTTCGTCTTCCCGCTCATGCTTGTCTACACCGCCGTGAGCTACAGCGTCTTTAGAGGCAAGGCGGGAACGGCGGTAGACGATTATTAAGACGGAAAGGGCTTGTGATGAGCAATTCCCACAGCGTCTTGGATCAGTTGCGGAATGATCGTTCGGATACCCGCCGCCGGCGTTTGCTGTTCCGGTCCTGGCATCGCGGCACGCAGGAAAGCGATCTCATTCTCGGCAGATTTGCCGATGCCCATCTCGCTGACCTGGACAGCGCGCAACTGGAGCGTTTCCAAGCCTTGCTCGATTGCTCCGACGCCGATCTGTTCGGCTGGATCATCGAGGGCCTCGCGCCACCGCGACAGCACGACCACGATGTGATGCGCCTGCTGCGCGAATTTTGCGCCGTGCGTCAGCGCGGACAATGACCGAAGGGACAAGCTCGAACCGACAAAAACAGGAGCAGCCTATGATGGAACGCCCGATTTCGCCTTTTATGTTCCCGACTTGGTATCGCTTCCAAATCACCTCGCTGCTGTCGATCCTTCATCGGTTGGCCGGCATTGCTCTGGCGGTCGGCTCGATCCTGCTGGCGTGGTGGCTCGTCGCCGTGGCGTCGGGCGGTCAATTGTATGCAGCGACGCACGCCTTCATTGCTTCGCCGATCGGGATGCTGCTGTTGTTCGGCTGGTCGATCGCGTTCTTCTACCACCTCTGCAACGGCGTCCGGCATCTCGCCTGGGACGCCGGCTACGGCTTCGAGATTCGCGACGCGTATCGCAGCGGGTACGCGGTCCTCGCCGCGACGGCGGTGCTGACCGTGCTCGCCTGGCTCTATGTGCTCCTGGCCTAGGAGGCTTCGATGGCAAAGGCTCCTTCCTTAGCGAACTCGACCGCCTTGCGCGATGGCTCCGTGCTCCGGCGAGTCGAGCATCTCGGCAGCGCCCGCAGCGGGCTGTGGGAATGGCGGCTGCAGCGGTTGACGGCGCTCGCTCTGATCCCGCTCGCGCTCTATTTCGCTGCGTCGATCCTCTGGCTCGCCAAGTCTGATCAGGTGACCGCGGCCGCCTGGCTTGGTTCGCCTGTACCCGCGCTGCTGGTCATTCTGTTCGTGCTCGCAGGGCTGGCGCACGGGCTGGTCGGGTTGCGCTCGGTTCTCCTCGATTATGTGCACACGCGCGCCTGGCTAGAGCGGAATCCGATCATCCTGTATCGTGCTCATAACCACAGGATTTGAAGTAATTTGTACATTGCGAGGGCTTGAAGATTTCGGCGCAGGTTTCGAGGGCGCGCATGAGGCCCGCGACGGTCCGTTCGGCGATTTTGCGCAGGAAGGCTTTGAGCTTGGAGAAGGCTTTTTCGATGGGGTTCATATCAGGACTGTAGGCTGGGAGATATCGCAACTCCGCGCCCGCCGCCTTGATGAGTTGCTCGACCCGCGGCCCCTTGTGAGCCGGGAGATTGTCCATGACGACGACCTCGCCGGGCGAGAGCGTGGGGACGAGGCATGTCTCCAGCCAATCCTCGAACCGGGCGGCGTTGATCGGTCCGTCGAAAGTCTTTGCCGCTGTCAGGCCGCGAAGGCGAAGGCCGGCGACCAAAGTCACCGTTTTGTAGTGACTGTGCGGGATGGCCGCCCGCAAGCGGCGCCCGCGCCGGCAACGTCCGCTTTTGCGCGCGAGATTGGTGGAGGCTCCGGTCTCGTCAATGAAAACGAGTTTCGTCGGATCGAGATCGAGTTGCCCCGCGAACCATTCCCGGCGTCGACTTTGCACGTCCGCGCGTTGTTGCTCCTCGGCATGCGCCGTTTTTTTTAAAGGTGATCGCGTGACGGTCGAAGAAGCGCCACAGCACGGAGACCGCAAAGCGCTCGCCGCAATTGGCGATCAGCCGCTCCTGGATCTCGAGCAGCGTCTTGTCCGGGCTGCGCCGGATCAGGCCCAACAGATAGTCGTGATGCGCCTCGATCCGGCCGGAGCGGCGGTCGCCGCCAGAAGGCGCCGGTGAAATTTCGCCCGTGGTTTGGAACCGCTTCACCCAGCGCACCGCGCTCGCTACGCTCACTTTGAAACGCGCGGCCGCCTGATTGCGCGACAACCCGCCCAAGACCACCGCCTCAACCACGCGCTCGCGAAGATCGTCGGAAACAGCCATCCCCGCCGCCTCCCTCTCGCGGCGTGAATGATCAATCAGAAACTAACTGATTCGGGAATCCCCCAACCGATTCAGTCCGTTCGGATACCGCTCTAATCGCGGCCCAGCTCCTCATCCGCGCCGCCGCGATCATTCTCGGCGGCGCCAGCGTGCTCGCTGTCCTCAAGCTCGTCCTCGGCCGTTAAGGAGACAGCCATGCCCAACGGTTACGACATCATCGACCACTCCTTCGACGTGGTCGTCCTTGGCGCCGGCGGCGCCGGGCTGCGGGCGACACTCGGCATGGTCGCCGCTGGCCTGAACACTGCCTGCATCACCAAGGTTTTTCCGACTCGCAGCCACACGGTCGCCGCGCAGGGGGGAATCAGCGCCGCGCTCGGCAACATGGAAAAGGACGATTGGCGTTGGCACATGTTCGACACGGTCAGGGGCTCCGACTGGCTCGGGGACCAGGATGCAATCGCATACATGTGCCGCGAGGCGATCCCATCGGTCATCGAGCTCGAGCATGCCGGCGTGCCGTTCAGCCGTACGGAGGCCGGCATGATCTATCAGCGCCGATTTGGCGGGCACACGACCGAATATGCAAAGGGCGACATGGCTTATCGCGCCTGCGCCGCCGCCGACCGCACCGGCCACGCAATTCTGCATACGCTCTACCAGCAATGCCTCAAGCACCAGGCGCGCTTCTTTATCGAGTATTTCGCTCTCGACCTGCTGATGGACGAGGATGGCAGTTGCCGCGGCCTGCTCGCCTGGTGCCTGGAGGACGGCTCGATTCACCGCTTCCGCGCCAACATGACCGTGATCGCAACGGGCGGGTGTGGACGTGTGTATCAGTCCTGCACCTCCGCACACACCTGCACCGGCGACGGCAGCGCCATGGCGCTGCGCGCCGGGCTACCGTTGCAGGACATGGAATTCATCCAGTTCCATCCCACGGGGGTCTACGGCGTGGGCATTTTGATCACGGAGGGAGCCCGTGGCGAGGGCGGCTATCTGACCAACAGCCAGGGCGAGCGGTTCATGCCCAAATATGCGCCGCGCGAGAAGGACCTGTCCTCGCGCGACGTGGTCAGCCGCGCCGAGGCGGTCGAGATCCGCGAGGGCCGCGGCGTCGGCGAGAAGAAGGATCACATTTATCTGCATCTGGAGCACCTGCCCGCGGATGTTCTCGATCAGCGGTTGCCCGGCATCGTGAAAACTGCGCACATTTTCGCGGGCGTCGATGCGCACAAGGAGCCGATCCCGGTCATTCCGACCGTGCACTACGTCATGGGCGGCATTCCAACCAACATCAAATGCGAGGTGGTCTCGCCGACCAAGGACAATTCCGAAGCTGTCGTTCCGGGCCTGATGGCCGTCGGCGAGGCGGCATGCGTCTCCGTGCACGGCGCCAACCGCCTCGGCACCAATAGCCTGCTCGATCTGGTCGTCTTCGGTCGGGTGGCAGCGCTGCGGGCGGCGGAGATCATCAAGCCGGGGTCGCTCGTACGCGAGGCGACCGGTCGCTCGCAGGAGCGCGCGCTCCAGCGCTTCGATCGAAGCCGGCACAGCAAGGGCGGCAACAAGCCGGGCGAGGTCCGTCCGCTAATGCAGGAGGCGATGCAATCGAGCTTCGGCGTATTCCGCCGCGCCGATACGCTGGAGGAGGGCGTGAAGAAGCTGGAGGCGCTCCGCGAGCCACTGGAGCGCGTCACAGTCGACGACGATTCGCTGCTCTGGAATGTCGCACTAGTTTACGCTCTGGAGCTCGCCAACCTGGCCGATCAAGCAGTCGTGATCGCCTATTCCGCGCGTAACCGAACCAAATCGCGCGGCGCGCATGCGCGCGAGGACTACCCCAAACGCGACGACGTGAATTGGCTCAAACACACGGTGGCATGGAAGGACGAAGACTGGAAGGTGACCTTCGGCTACCGCCCGGTCCGTCTCGACACGCTCTCAAACGAGATCCAAAGCTTTCCGCCCGCCGCGCGCACTCACTAACCCGGATTATGCGCGGCGGGTTGGCGGATGTAGCTTAAATGTCTGATATCACGTAGAATTTGGTTATCGAAGCCGATTCGCGCGATTTCAGTGAGGCCACACCCGCCATGAACGATCGTATGTTGCCATTGCCTGGTCTGTCACCGGCGAGCGGGAAGCCGGTCGTGGTCAAATTTGATGGCGGTTTGCTTTCGTCGGATGGCGGCGTTCTGGCGTTGCGCGAGGTGGAGCAAGGGCTTCGCCTCGCCGACCGGCTCGCCGCCTGCATCGTAGACCCCCGCGATCCCGATCAAGTCACGCACAGCTTGGCCGATATCATTCGTTTTCGGCTCCTGATGATCGGCGCCGGCTACGAGGACGGCAACGACGCCAATTGTCTGCGAAGCGATCCGATGTTCAAGATGGCGCTCGATCTGTCGCCGTCCGATCGGGAACTGTGCTCGCAATCGACGATCTCGCGGCTCGAGAATCTGCCCAACGTTCGCGCCTTGCTGCGCATGGGCCGGGCGATGGTCGATCTTTATTGCGAGTCCTTCGGAAAAGTTCCCAAGCGAATCACGCTCGACATCGACGACACGTTCGACGCGGTGCATGGCGGCCAGCAGTTGCGGTTGTTCAACGCGCATTATGACGAGTATGGCTTTCAGCCGATCGTCGTGTTCGACGGCGAGGGCCGCTTCATCACCGCCGTCCTTCGGCCCGCCAAACGGCCCGGCGGCAAGGAAATCAAGGCCTTCCTGCGCCGTCTCGTGCGCGCCATCCGCGCCAACTGGCCCAACACTGAGATCCTGCTGCGGGCCGACAGCCATTACTGCGGCCCCGAGGTTCTCGACTGGTGTCGGGCGAACGGCCTCGATTACATCCTCGGCGTTGCGCCAACCGCGACCTTGCGCCGACACATCGAAGTCCTCGAGGCCAGCACGAAGGCTCGCTTCGAGGCCGCGCCAAGAGACGACAAAATACGCCGCTTCAAGGAGTTCTTCGACGGCGCCAAAAGCTGGAGCCGCGTCGAGCGCATCATCGCCCGCGTCGAGGCTGGCCCCGAAGGGCCCGACACGCGCTTCATTGTCACCAACCTGAACAAGAGAAACGCTCGCGTGCTCTATGAAGAGGTCTATTGCCGGCGCGGCCAGGCCGAAAACCACATCAAATCCTTCAAGACGCATCTGGCGGCGGATCGCACCTCATGCACCAAGGCCACGGCCAATCAGCTTCGGCTGTTCCTGCACGCCGGCGCGTACTGGCTGATGTGGGGCCTGCGCGTGTCGATGCCGAAACGTTCGATGTGGCGCGTCGCCCAGTTCGATACGTTGCGCCTGCGCCTCGTCAAGATCGCCGCCCGCGTCGTCGAGATGAAGACGATGATCCGAGTGCACTTGCCGACCTCCTGCCCCGTGCAGGATATCCTGCGCTTCGCTCTCGGACGCATACCGCGCCTCGTCACCTGACAGGCGGGGCTCGAGCGCCCCGAATATTCACAATCGTCCCTTCAACCGCAAACCCTCCCCACCCCAAACTCCGGCTCCAAGCCGGAGCCGACGCGGCGCGTCCAAACGCAGGTGAAATCCAAAGAAATCACCCAAAAACCCCGCCCACGACGACGGAGCCGCCAAAGCGCTGCATTAAGCGGGCTAGGGCTCTGCCTGCGCAAATCGCGACGAGTCATCACGGAAGGAGCATTTCGAAATGTCCGAGTTCACGCTTCCTGCGAATTCGAAGGTCGGCGAGGGCAAGCGTTGGCCCGTGCCAGAGCAGGCCAAGCGCCTCAAGAGCTTCCGCATCTATCGTTGGGATCCGGCGAAGAAAGCCAACCCGACGCTGGATACGTTCGAGATCGATCTTGATCATTGCGGACCCATGGTCCTCGACGTCTTGGTCAAGATCAACGACGAGATCGACCCGACGCTGTCGTTCCGGCGCTCTTGCCGAGAAGGCGTGTGCGGCTCGTGCGCGATGAACATCGACGGCGGCAATCACCTCGCCTGTTTGACCCCGATCGATAGCCTCAAGAAGGGGACGAGCCGGATCACGCCGCTGCCGCACATGCCGGTTCTGAAAGACCTCATCCCCGACTTGACCGGACTTTACGCGCAGTACGAGCTGGTCGAGCCGTGGTTGCAGTCCGACCAGCCGCCCCCGGACCGCGAGCGCCCCCAATCGCCTGAGGATCGCGCCAAGCTCGATGGCCTGTGGGAATGCATCCTTTGCTTTTGCTGCTCCACCTCTTGCCCAAGCTACTGGTGGAATCCCGACCGCTATCTTGGTCCAGCGATCCTCTTGCAATCGTACCGGTGGCTTGCCGACAGTCGCGATCAGCACACTGGCGAACGCCTCGACCGGCTCGAAGACCCGTTCCGCCTCTATCGCTGCCATACGATCATGAACTGCACCAGGACCTGCCCGAAGGGCCTCAACCCGGCGCACGCGATCTCCAAGACCAAGGAAATGATGGCGGAGCGCGGCTGAGACTGATCGAAGTCATCGTACGAATGGGTTCCAAATGCGCATTGGCCTCTTCATACCCTGTTTCATCGACGCCTTCTTCCCGGAAGTTGGGGTCGCGACCCTCGAACTTTTGGAGCGCTTCGGCCATGAGGTCGTATATCCGCGCGACCAGACCTGCTGCGGGCAGCCGATGGCCGATACTGGCTTCAACGCCGAGGCCGCCGCCACGGAAGCGCTGTTCGTGCGCAACTTCTCCGGCTTCGATTACGTCGTGGCGCCAGAGGGCAGCTGCGTCCACTTTGTGCGCGACATTTTCGATGCGGTCGAGCAGACCGCAGCCGTCACGGAGGTTCGCGCGCGAACCTACGAACTGGTCGAGTTCCTGCACGACATCGAGAAGGCGGACGCCTTTCCATGGGCGAAGTTCCCGCACCGCGTCGGGCTCCACAACAAATGCGTGTCGCTGCGCCGGCTCAAGCATGCCAAACCGTCCGAGCTCAATGAACCGTTCTTCTCCAAGCCGATGGATTTGCTTTCCAAGGTCGAGGGGATCGAGTTCGTCACGCCGGCGCGGCCGGATGAATGTTGCGGCATGGGCGGCACATTCGCGGTATTTGACGAGCCCGTATCGGCCAAGATGGGCTACGACAAGGTCCGCGATCACGCGCACGCCGGCGCCGAGTACATCGTCTCGGCCGACAGCTCATGCCTGATGCATCAGAAAGGCTGCGCCGAGCGCATCGGCGTGCCGATCAAGTTCATCCACATCGCTCAGGTCTTGAATGGAGCCAGCGCATGAGTCCGCAACCCGTCCTGCCGGATGAGCAAAGTGCCATGCTGCATCCCGAGCTATTAGATCACGACGACCCTGATGCCATTTACCGCGGCGGCCACCGTCTCGATCACGCCGAGGGGGCGTCGAAACCGCTCCGGGGCGCCCAGAGGAACAGCCGCGTGGCGCGATAGTCCGCGGCAATCGCCCTATCGATCAGGTGGAGGCGTCCGCACGCTTCATTGCTGCGCCTGAACACGAGAGGATGCACGACGAGCGCCTCTGGGACTTGCGGCAGAAGCGCGATCGGGAAATGCACGGCATTCCCGAATGGGAGGAATTGCGGGCGCTCGCGTCCTCCATCAAGGAGCATACGCTCGTCCATCTCGACGAATACCTGGAACAGTTCGAGGCGAATGCCAAGGCGAACGGCATCCAGGTGCATTGGGCAAAAGACGCCGCCGAGCACAACCATATCGTCCACCGGATCCTCGACGACCACGGCGCCAAATCGCTTATCAAGAGCAAGTCGATGCTCACCGAGGAGTGCGGATTCCGGCACTACATGGCCTCGGTCGGAATCGAGGTGATCGAGACCGATTTGGGCGAGCGCATCCAGCAGCTCGACAACGAAGACCCGAGCCATGTCGTGGTGCCGGCGGTGCACAAGCTGCGCACCGACGTCGCCGCGGTGTTCGCCAGGACGATCGGCACCGATCCTGACAACAGCGACGTGCATTACTTGGCCGAGGCGCAGCGAGAGTCGAACCGACCGCTGATCCTGGCAGCCGACGCCGGCATGACAGGCTGCAATTTCGCTGTCGCCGAGACTGGCGGCGTGGTCGTCTGCACCAATGAAGGCAACGCCGATCTTTCGGCCAACGTGCCTAAGCTGCACATCGCCTCGATCGGCATCGAGAAGATCATCCC